>NZ_JNFG01000033.1 GCF_000729995.1 Caballeronia sordidicola
GATCGAAACGTGATCAAATCGGCCGCATCGCTCGCCGTCCCCGGGTGAAAATCGGCGGCGCTCACACATATGCATTCGATGTCAGTCGCTCACCACCCCAATTTCTATCTGCCGCGCAGACTCCTAGGACTAAGTAGTCACGGCCACCATGTGTGCGTGGAATCCGCCCGGCCGCGCCCGATGGATTGGGAGGAGTCGGGCTGCGAAGCCTGCCCTGTTTCGGTATGCTTTCTCTTCGCTCTAACTCCCAATATGTGAACACATCAATCACATATTGAATAATCCAGACACCCGGCTCTAAAATCCGATCACAGCCAAAACAGCTTCACACGCGTCCCAGGGTTTTCCCTTGCACCGTGTGGAACGAAAAAAGCACTCGGAGACAAGTCATGCCAACGTCCGCGACATCAGCGCAATCAGCGCGCTCGCATCTGCACTCGCTTCCACGTGTCTCGCACTCCTTATCGATGATTCCCCGCGTTGTAAGTTGCGTGCCATCGGCCCGATAACTCGCGTCGTGAACGAACGCTCAATCATTCTCAAGCCGCGAACATCGAGTGCCATGACCAAGACCCTGAATCCCATCATCGAGCATGAATTGTCGATGGACCGCACAGCCGGCAGCACGGCGGCGCCCGAGGCAGAAGCAGCAAACGAAGCGGCCGAGCCGAGCGAAGCCCAAGCATCTGCCGCAGCACTACTCGATCTCACGCCGCAGCAAGCCGGCACGCAAACCCTGCTGCGCGGCCTCGCGATTCTCGAAGCTGCAGCAGGCGGCGCGCGCGATCTGCGCAGCATCGGCGCGGCGCTCGGGACGACGCGCAGCACGACGCATCGCCTGGTGAGCTCGCTGGTGCAGGCGCGCTATCTGCGCCAGGTCGGCGGCGGTTATTTGCTCGGCCCCAAGCTGATCGAACTCGGCACCATCGCGCTCGAACAAATGCCGCTCACCGCGGTCGCGCGTCCGCATCTGCAAGTGCTGGCCGAGCACACGCACGACACCATCCACCTCGGCGTGCGCGACGGTGACGACGTCCTCTACATCGACAAGATTCCCGGCACACGCGGCCTCGAAATGCGCTCGCGGGTCGGTCACCGGATGCCGCTGGCATCGACGGGAATCGGCAAGGCGATGATGCTCGACCTGCCACCCGAGACGTGGAAGAAGCTGGTGGAAGCGTCGCATCGCGTGCTCGCGAAGGTGAGTTTCAAGCCCGATCACCAGCCGGATATCGATACCTTCATCCAGCGCATGACGCGTTATTCGCAAGGCGGTTTCACCTTCGATCTCGAGGAAAACGAAGCGTCGATTCGCTGCGTCGCGGCGCCGGTGCGCGACGCGTCGGGGGCGATCGTAGCGGCGCTGTCGGTGGCGAGCACGATTCCCTACATGCCGTCCGAGCGCATGGAGGAACTGATTCCGGTCGTGCAGCGCGAAGCGCGCGCGATCTCGCAAGAACTCGGCTGGCGTGTCCCGCAGCCCACAACGCGCAGGATCAAACGATGACGCGGATCGACACATCGGCCGAGACGCAACCTGCCCGCGCCGAAAAAGCGCCGCCGGCTCTGATAGCACTCGACTGGGGCACCACGGCGCTAAGAGCCTATCTCCTCGACGCAAGCGGCGCGGTGCTGGATACGCGGGCATCGTCGGCGGGCATCATGAATTTGCCGAAGCCCGCAGCGGAAGGCGGTTTCGACGCCGTATTCGATGCAACCTGCGGCGCATGGCTCGCCAACGATGCATCGCTTCCGGTGCTCGCGGCGGGCATGGTCGGCAGCGCACAAGGCTGGTTGGAAGCGCCGTACGTGTCCACACCCGCCGATCCCGCCGCGCTGGTTGCGGGCATCGTGCGCGTGACGACGCTCAAGGGTGTCACCGTTCACATCGTTCCGGGTGTGCTTGAAGATGGCGCGTTGCCGAACGTGATGCGCGGTGAAGAAACGCAGATCTTCGGTGCGCTCGCCAGCGACGCCACGCTCGACCAGCAACCGCACGGCGGACTGATCGGCTTGCCGGGAACGCATGCGAAGTGGGCGGTTGTGTCGAAGGGACGGATCGAACGGTTCTACACGTTCATGACCGGCGAGACCTTCGCCGCGCTTCGCGATCACACCATCCTCGGCCGCACGATGCGCGCAACCGACAAGCACGATCTGGACGCGTTTATTCGCGGCGTCGATACCGCCAAAAACGATGGCGACGCCGGTTTGCTCGCCACGATTTTCAGCACCCGAACGCTGGGACTGACCGGGCAACTGCAGCCGGAGCAACAAGCGGATTACCTCTCGGGCCTGTTGATCGGCCACGAACTACGCGGTCTTAACGAAGTGCTCGCGCGTGAGCAAGCAGAGCTCGCGGGCAAGGCATTAAGGCTGATCGGCAACGATGCGCTTTGCGAACGATATCGCTACGCGCTCGCCCGCTTCGGTTGCCACGATGCGCGGACCGTCGCGCATGCGACCGAGCGCGGTTTGCATCGGATCGCGCTGCAGGCCGGTCTGATCCCGGCGAGCTCAAGCGCAACTAATTAGGAGCAGGACCATGGCAATCGATATCAACCTTCCCGCGCCCTACGCGCCACACGCCGGCCTCGCCGCTGCGTTCGAACTGTGTCCGCTGATCGCGATCCTGCGCGGCGTGACGCCGGCGGACGCCGCTGACCACGGCCGCGCGTTGTACGAAGCGGGTTTCCGGATCATGGAAGTGCCGTTGAATTCGCCGCAGCCGTTCGACAGCATCGCGGCGATCCGTCAGGTGCTGCCCGCTGACGCCATCGTCGGGGCGGGTACGGTCCTGCATCCGGATTACGTCGCGCAAGTGAAACAGGCTGGCGGCGAGTTGATCGTGATGCCGCATAGCGATGGCGATGTGGTCCGCGCCGCGAAAGCGCAAGGACTTGCCTGCGCACCGGGTGTCGCCACGCCGAACGAAGCGTTTCTCGCGCTGAAGAACGGGGCGGACGTGCTGAAGATGTTCCCCGCCGAGCAGCTTGGCTCGCACGTGGTGAAGGCGTGGCGCGCGGTGATCGCGGCGCAAGTGCCGCTCGTGCCGGTCGGCGGAATCTCGCCGGACAACATGGGGCCGTTCCTCACCGCAGGCGCGAATGGCTTTGGTCTCGGCTCGGCGCTCTACAAGCCAGGTCAGACCGCAGCAACCACGGCATCGCACGCGAAGGCGTACATCAATGGACTAGCCGTGGCGCGAGGCCAGAAGAAATGACCCGGCTCGCAGGCAAGGTCGCGGTCATCACCGGCGCCGGGCGTGGCATCGGCGCGGCGATTGCCAGTGCGTTCGTTCGTGAAGGCGCGGCCGTGGTGTTGGCGGAACTCGATATTGCATTAGCGCGTGAAACGGCAGCACGGATCGGATCGGCGGACAACGTGCTCGCGGTGCAAACCGACGTGACGCGAAGCGCATCGGTGCAGAACGCGGTCAGCGAAGCTGAAGCGAAGTTTGGCCCGGTCGACGTGCTGGTGAACAACGCGGGCATCAACGTGTTTTGTGATCCTCTGACCATGACCGACGACGACTGGCGCCGCTGCTTCGCCGTTGATCTCGACGGCGTCTGGAACGGTTGCCGCGCCGTGTTGCCGGGCATGGTCGAACGCGGGCGCGGCAGCATCGTGAATATTGCTTCTACGCACGCGTTCAAGATCATCCCGGGTTGTTTTCCGTACCCGGTGGCGAAGCACGGCGTGATTGGATTGACGCGGGCGTTGGGTATCGAATACGCGGGGCGGCAGGTGCGCGTGAATGCGATTGCGCCGGGTTACATCGAGACGCAACTCACGCACGACTGGTGGAACGAACAGGCCGATCCGGCCAAAGCGAAACGGGCAACGCTCGATCTGCAACCGATGAAGCGCATCGGCCAGCCGGAGGAAGTGGCCATGACCGCCGTGTTCCTTGCATCTGACGAAGCGCCGTTTATCAACGCGAGTTGCATCACGGTGGATGGCGGGCGCTCGGCGCTGTATCACGACTGAACAGGTAGACGGAAACGCCCAGGATAAGCAGCAAAGGATGACGCACTGGCCGTGGTGCGAAATCACTACAACAAGACGCGGCCAATACCTTCGTACCAACTAGACAGATCAAGTCAGGAGACAGACCATGAAACGCAGAATGTTCCTCACCCTCGTTGCCACGGCCACGGCAGCCAGCGCGACCTTGTTCACGGCGCCGGTGGCGCAAGCCGCCGATGACGTCAAGATCGGCTTCCTGGTCAAGCAGCCGGAAGAACCCTGGTTCCAGGACGAATGGAAGTTCGCCGAAGCGGCGGCCAAGGAAAAGGGCTTCACACTGGTGAAGATCGGCGCACCGTCGGGTGAAAAGGTGATGAGCGCGATCGATAACCTCGCCGCGCAAAAGGCCCAGGGTTTCGTGATCTGCACGCCTGACGTCAAGCTCGGACCGGGCATTGTTGCAAAGGCAAAAGCGGCCGGACTGAAGATGATGACGGTCGATGACCGCCTGGTCGACGGTTCGGGCAAGCCGATTGAATCTGTGCCTTACATGGGCATTTCGGCGTTCAACATCGGCAAGCAGGTCGGTGATGGAATTGCTGCCGAGATCAAGAAGCGCGGCTGGAAGCCGGAAGAAACGGGCGCTATCGACGTGACGTATGAACAGCTTCCGACCGCCCATGACCGCACCGCTGGTGCTGTAGAAGCGCTGGTTGCATCGGGCTTCCCGAAGGCCAATATCGTGATGGCGCCGCAAGCCAAGACCGATACCGAAAACGCCTTCAACGCAGCGAACATCGCGTTGACGAAAAACACCCAGTTCAAGCATTGGGTGGCGTTCGGCCTGAACGACGAGGCCGTGCTCGGCGCAGTGCGTGCTGCAGAAGGCCGTGGCTTCAAGGCGGACAACATGATTGGCGTGGGCATCGGCGGCTCGGATTCGGCGTTGAACGAGTTCAAGAAACCGAACCCGACCGGCTTCTACGGCACGGTGATCATCAGCCCGAAGCGTCATGGCGAGGAAACGTCGGAACTCATGTATACGTGGATCAAGGACGGCAAGGAACCTCCGCTCGTGACGCTGACCACCGGCATGTTGGCGACGCGTGACAACGTAGGCGAAGTGCGCGAAAAGATGGGCCTGGCATCGAAGTAAGGCTGTTCCGTAGTGCAACACCACGGACCGCGGCGTGCCGACATGAGGCGCTGCGGTCTGCATGAAACATAAGGAGGCGATGTGTCAGCGACGCTGCGTTTTGACAATATCGGTAAGGTTTTTCCAGGCGTGCGCGCGCTCGACGGCGTGTCGTTCGACGTCAACGCCGGCGAAGTGCACGGCTTGATGGGCGAGAACGGCGCGGGCAAATCGACTTTGCTGAAAGTGCTGGGCGGTGAATATCAGCCGGATTCCGGGCGTGTCCTGATCGATGGAAACGAGGTGAAGTTCGCTAGCGCGGCCGCATCGATTGCGGCGGGTATCGCGGTGATTCACCAGGAGTTGCAGTACGTGCCCGATCTCACGGTCGCCGAGAACCTGCTGCTAGGTTCCTTGCCGAACACGTTCGGCTGGGTGCATAAGCGCGAAGGGAAGAAGCATGTCCGCGAGCGGCTCTTGCAAATGGGTGTCGATCTCGACCCGAACGCGAAGCTCAAGAAGCTTTCCATCGCGCAACGGCAGATGGTGGAAATCTGCAAGGCGCTGCTGCGTAACGCACGCGTGATTGCGCTCGATGAACCCACGTCGTCGCTGTCGCATCGCGAGACGGAAGTGCTGTTCAAGCTTGTGCGCGAGTTGAAAGCGGACAACCGCGCGCTGATCTACATCTCGCACCGCATGGACGAAATTTACGAGCTGTGCAATACGTGCACGATTTTCCGCGATGGCCGCAAGATCGCGTCGCACGCGAATCTGGCCGAGGTTCCGCGCGATACGCTCGTGCAGGAAATGGTCGGGCGTGAAATTTCGGATATCTACGATTACAAGCCACGCAAGCTCGGCGATGTGCGCTTCGCCGTGAAGAATGTGGAAGGTCACGCGCTGCGTGAACCGGTGAGTTTTGAAGTGCGCCGGGGCGAGATTGTCGGCTTCTTCGGGCTCGTGGGCGCGGGGCGCAGCGAACTGATGCACCTGGTCTACGGCGCGGACCATAAGAAGGCCGGCACGATCATGCTCGATGGCCAGCCGATCAAGGTTCGCAGCGCGGGCGAAGCGATCAGGCACGGCATCGTGATGTGTCCTGAGGACCGGAAAGAAGAGGGCATCGTGGCCATGGCTTCGGTGTCCGAGAACATCAATATCTCGTGCCGCCGGCATTACCTGCGCGCCGGGCTGTTCCTGGACCGCAAGAAAGAAGCTGCCACCGCCGACCGTTTCATCCAGTTGTTGAAGATCAAGACGCCGAGCCGCAGGCAGAAAATTCGCTTCCTCTCCGGCGGCAATCAGCAAAAAACCATTCTGTCGCGCTGGCTCGCAGAGCCGGAACTGAAAGTCGTGATCCTCGATGAACCCACGCGCGGCATTGACGTGGGCGCGAAGCACGAGATCTACAACGTGATCTATCAACTGGCCGAACGCGGCTGCGCGATCGTGATGATTTCGTCCGAGTTGCCGGAAGTGCTGGGCGTATCGGACAGGATCGTGGTGATGCGGCAAGGGCGTATCGCGGGCGAATTGCCGCGCGGGAACGCGACCGAAAAATCAGTGCTGAATCTTGCGCTGCCTGTGCAATCCGAACCGACTGCGCAGGCAGCCTGAAGTAAAAAAGTGGAGATGGAGGACATCATGGAAGTCAGGGAAAACATTACCAACACGCTGGTGCCGGCAAAGAACGACAAGCAGAGATGGTGGCAGCAGATCACCGAATACAGCCTCGTCGTGATCTTCGTCTTGATGTTCATCACGATGTCGCTCACGGTCGATCACTTCTTCTCCATCGAGAACATGCTCGGCCTGGCGTTGTCGATTTCGCAGATCGGCATGGTCGCTTGCACGATGATGTTCTGCCTCGCCTCGCGCGATTTCGACTTGTCGGTCGGCTCCACGGTGGCGTTCGCCGGCGTGCTCTGCGCGATGGTTTTGAACGCCACGGGCAACACGTTTATCGCGATTATCGCGGCGGTGGCAGCGGGTTCGGCCATCGGCTTTGTGAACGGCGCGGTGATTGCGTACTTGCGGATCAACGCGTTGATTACTACGCTGGCTACCATGGAAGTGGTGCGCGGGCTTGGGTTCATCGTGTCGCATGGGCAGGCGGTGGGCGTATCGTCGGATACGTTTATCGCGCTCGGCGGCTTGACCATGTTCGGTGTCTCGCTGCCGATCTGGGTCACGCTGGCGTGTTTCATCGTGTTCGGCGTGCTGCTGAATCAGACCGTGTACGGGCGTAATACGCTCGCGATCGGCGGTAACCCGGAAGCGTCACGGTTGGCTGGTATCAATGTGGAACGCACGCGCATCTGGATCTTCCTGATCCAGGGCGCAGTGGCCGCGCTGGCCGGGGTGATCCTGGCGTCGCGGATTACGTCGGGACAACCGAACGCCGCAGACGGCTTCGAGCTCAACGTGATTTCCGCGTGCGTACTCGGCGGCGTGTCGCTGCTCGGTGGCCGCGCCACCATCTCGGGCGTGGTGATCGGCGTGTTGATCATGGGTACGGTCGAGAACGTGATGAACCTGATGAACATCGACGCGTTCTATCAGTACCTCGTGCGCGGCGCGATCCTGCTCGCCGCGGTGCTGCTCGACCAGTTGAAGAATCGCGGTTCACGGGACTAAATTCGCGCGACTAAATTCACGCGACTAAATGAGAGGTTAGGGACAGATGGCTAGTTCAGTCGATAAAACCTTCGCACGCTATCCGAGCCTCGCCGGCAAGGTAGTGCTGATTACCGGCGGCGCGACGGGTATTGGCGCCGCGTTCGTCGAGCATTTCTTCGATCAGGGCGCGAAGGTCGCGTTCTTCGATATCGATACTAACGCCGGTGAAGCGCTCGCCGATCAGCTCGGCGCGGATCTGGCCAACGGGCAATCCCGGCCGATGTTCCTGCGCGTGGACCTGACGAATATCGACGCGTTGCGCAAAGGCATTGCCGATGTACGCACCACGCTGGGGCGCATCGGCGTGCTGGTGAACAACGCGGCGAACGACCGGCGCCACAAGATCGAGGACGTGACGCCGGAGTCCTACGACGCGGGGATTGCGGTGAATGTTCGCCATCAGTTCTTCGCGGCGCAGGCAGTGATCGACGATATGAAGCAGCTCGGCGGCGGGTCGATCGTGAATCTCGGCTCGATTAGCTGGATGCTTAAACAGGGCAATTTTCCGGTTTACGTCACGGCGAAATCGGCCGTGCAAGGCATGACGAATGGCCTCGCGCGGGATCTCGGCCCGTTCAATATCCGGGTGAATACGCTCGTTCCGGGCTGGGTGATGACGGAAAAACAACGCCGCTTGTGGCTCGACGAATCCGGCAAGCGCGCGATCAAAGAGGGCCAGTGCATTGATGCGGAATTGCTGCCCGAGCATCTTGCACGGGCAGCGCTGTTCCTGGCATCGGACGACAGCAGCATGATGACCGCGCAGGAAGTGGTCATCGACGGGGGCTGGGCATGAAAGCGCATCTGCTGGTCGACAGCAAATGCGCGCTGGGAGAAGGCGCGACGTGGTGCGCCGACACCGGGCGTTTTTACTGGACGGACATTGAAGGCAGGCGTTTGTGGCGCTACGACCCGCGCGATGCCAGCCGCGTTTCGTTCGACATGCCGGAACGGCTTGCATGCTTCGCGTTATGCGCCGATGCTGACGTGCTGCTGCTCGGTCTTGCTTCGCGGCTGGCGTTTTTCGATCTGGAGACTGGCGCGATCGAAACGATCATGCCGGTGGAAGCCGATCTGCCGACGCGCATCAACGACGGTAAATGCGACCGTCAGGGGCGTTTTGTGTTCGGGACGAAACACGACGTGGCGAAGGCGGAGAAGATTGGCGGGTTTTATCGGTTGAACCTGGATTTGTCGCTCGAGCGTTTGCCGCTCGGCGATTGCGCGATTTCGAACAGCATCGCGTTCAGCCCGGACGGCTCGCGCATGTATTACTGCGATTCCCCGGAGCGCCTGATTCGCGCGTGTGATTACGATTCGTTTGCCAACCAGCGCGTGTTTGTTGAGCTTTCGGACGCAAGCGGCGAGCCGGATGGTTCCGCGGTTGATCGCGATGGCGGCCTGTGGAACGCGCAGTGGGGCGGCAACCGCGTGGTGCGTTATGACGCCGATGGCCGGGAAACGGCGCGTATTGACGTGCCGACGGCGCAGCCGAGCTGCGTCGCGTTCGGTGGCGCGCAACTCGGCACGGTGTATATCACGAGCGCTCGAGTCGGATTGGACGCGGACGCGTTGCAGGACGATCCGCACGCGGGCGCGGTGTTTATTGCGACGCCGTCGGCAAGGGGTATCGCCGAGCCGGTGTTTCGCGGGTATAGCCGGACGCGCTGAGCAGGCACGCGCTTAGCAGGTAGGCATGGCGCTCCACGCGTCGCGCCGCAGGTTTGCGTATCAAGTTGCAAGCAAAAAACGAGGCGGCGTGCACGACGCGCTGCCCGCAGCTTCCCGGGCACGCTGGAGCCTCAGGCCAGGACCACGGGATTGATCGCCTCTCGTTCGGAGTCAGCCATATGACCGTTGCCCGCTCAGCAGGAAGCTCCACGCCACCACCGGCGTCGTCCCGGCCAGCAGTGCCGACCCGCCGCTCCAAGCTTGCCGCTGCAACGGAACCGCCGATTCGCCCGGGGCCGGCCACATCGGTCGTCGCGATGGGCGGTCCAGGCGTCAACGGTTGCATCACCCTCGCCAACGCACAACTCCGCCTCGATATCGCGCCGGCTCTCGGCGGCGGCATCACCCGTTTCGACTGGCGCAGCGATGGCGCGCTCGTGCCGATCTTCCGGCCGTGCCTCGCGCCGAGCGCGGCTACGGATCCGAATGAGCTCGCGTGTTATCCGCTGCTGCCGTATTCGAATCGCATCGGCGGCGGGCGGTTTCAGTTTCTCGGCCGCGGTGTCGATGTGCCGTGTAACCGGCCCGGCGAGCCGTTGCCGCTGCATGGCGACGGCTGGCTTGGCGCGTGGGACGTGGCGTCGGAGAATTCGACGCATGTGCGCTTAACGCTTGATCGCCGCGATGGCGCGCCGTATTCGTACACGGCGAGCCAGTCGTTCACGCTCGAAGCGTCGACGCTCGTGGTGACGCTTTTTGTCGAAAATACCGGGCGCGAAGCGTTGCCGTTCGGGCTGGGATTGCATCCGTTCCTGACCCGCGAAGCCGATACCGAGTTGTCCGCCGCAGCCGATGGCTTGTGGCTCTGCGGCGACGATTTCCTGCCGATCCGTCACGTTCCGGCGCCGCCGGCGTGGCAATTCGGCGTGGCTTACCCCATGCCCGCCGCGATGGTGAATAACGCGTTCACCGGATGGAGCGGGCGCACGAGCGTGATGTGGCCGAAGCGGCGCTTGTCGCTGACCATTTGCGCCGATACCGATTACTACGTGCTCTACGCACCGGCTGGCCAGAATTTCTTTTGTTTCGAGCCCGTCGATCACCCGATCAATGCTGTGAATCTGCCCGGTGGGGGCGCCGCGAACGGCATGACGGTGCTGGCACCGGGAGAAAGCCTGACGCGGGAGTTCAGCTTTACCGTCGAAAGGTCGGGGGAAGCCAAGCGGCGTGGGCGGCCGAAGCAGCCCGCGGGGCAGAAAGCGCGCAAGACGGCTGCGACGATGCGGTGAGTGGTCATAGGCGCGCGAGACGCGGGCGAGGGCGGTGCGGTGAGGCTGTCATTGAGCGCGCATCACTTGGGCGAGGGTGAGGGCGCGAGCGCGGCTATGCGTTAGCTGTTAGCGGTGAGTCCTTAGCCGCGCGTCCAGTAACAACGCCGCGCCGCGTTAAAATACCGGATCGCTTATTTGCCCTCTCGCCCCGGATGCCCATGTCGTTTATCGAATCGCTCAATGCCGCCTGGTCGCGGACCCAGTCTTTGCTCTGTGTCGGGCTTGACCCGGAACCTTCACGGTTTCCGGGTGCATTGAACGGACGTGCTGATTCGATCTTCGACTTTTGCCGCGACATTGTCGACGCTACGGCGCCGTATGCCTGCTCATTCAAACCGCAGATCGCGTATTTTTCGGCGCACCGTGCCGAGGATCAACTCGAGCAGCTGATAGCGCATATTCACGCTGAGCATCCCGGGTTGCCGGTGATCCTGGATGCCAAACGCGGTGATATCGGCAGCACCGCCGAGCAATATGCAATCGAAGCGTTTGATCGATATAAAGCCGATGCCGTCACGGTTAATCCGTATATGGGGTTCGATTCAGTTCAGCCGTATCTGGAACATGACGGGAAGGGCGTGATCGTCTTGTGCCGCACGTCGAATGCCGGTGGCTCGGATCTGCAGTTTCTTAACGTCGATGGAACGCCGCTTTATCAGATCGTGGCGCGGCTCGCCGCCGAGAAGTGGAACGCGAGCGGACAGTTGGGACTGGTGGTTGGGGCGACTTTTCCGCGTGAGATCGAAGTCGTCCGTTCGATTGTTGGGGAGATGCCGCTCTTGATTCCGGGCATTGGCGCTCAAGGCGGTGACGTTGAAGCAACGGTCCGTGCCGGGCGCGATTCTTCAGGTAAAGGCGGGATGCTGATTAATTCTTCGCGCGCGATTATCTATGCCGGTAAGGGCGATGATTTTGCCCATGCTGCGGCCAAAGCGGCGCGCCGGACTCGCGACGCTATTAGTGCGGTGAGTTGATGTTGCCGCACGCTTAACAGTGCCGGTCTCGAATCAGCACGACCGGCAGCGACCCATTGGTCCTTCGCTTTCCGCGAAGCGGTCGCTCATCCTGCCTGCATTGGATTAGCCTCCGCTTCTACGCAGCGGTCAGCATCAATCTGAAGCCTGATAAGCGCATGCCGTTGGCCGCGACCGACACCCTATGCTCTCACTTCGACGGGTCAGGAAGCGAGCGGCGCCGAATGGTTTTGCTTTTGTCATGTGGTCAAAATGAAGAAGCCCGCGATGCCGATTGGCGTGTCGCGGGCTTGGTACTACGCGTGCGGTTTTTGCGTTACGCGAACGACATTTCAAGACTGATGCCTGAATAATTGACGCGTGGTGCGACCTCGCGGCCATCGCCCTTCTCGAAGTACACAATGCCGTACCTTTCCATTGTCTTAAGCGTGCGCGAGAGGTTGGACTTAGCCCGTCCAGACGTCTCAGCCAGCTCCGTCAATGAAGCCGGGTTCGTCTTGGCGATCAGCGCGAGCAACGCCTGATTCTTTCCCGACAGCACCTGTGCGAACGACTCAGGCGACGAAAACCAGATTTTCGGCTCGTCGGGAGACGGCTTGTATTCGCCCCGCGCGATTGCCATCGTCCGCGCCTTGAATTGCTCCATCGGGGCAATCCCGACTTTCAGGATGTGTTCGTTAATCATCGCTCTCGCTCCTTTCCTTCATCAATGTTTCGACTTCGGTCCAGAAGTCTGCAAGCAACGTCGCGGCATCCATGTAATCGTAAAACCGGATGCGCTCGCCGGCGTGCTTGTGGTCGTACTCGATTCGCGTTCTGGCACCCGGGCCTGAACCCTCCCGGATCGGATGTGCGTTATCAAATCCCAACAGGCGAGTACCGTTTTCGTCATGCAGCGTTAGCGAATACTTCAACCCGTGCGGGCGCTCCGTTGTTGCGTCGATTCGCGCTACTTCAAATTTCACCCAACAACACCCGGTGTCGTCGACGGTGTACATCACGCCGTCAAACTCGAGCAGGGTGTCCAAGCAGGGTGTCCAGGCTGTGGTCTCGGTCTGTCATCAAATATATAGGTTATCATCAGATGACAACAAAGACAAGGAACTCACCGGTTACCGGGAAAAACCGGGCGTGTGCGCGGCCCTGATGCGCGATTTGCCTCGTTTCCTCGCTAGGACTGCAAGGCCTTGAATGCAGTGCATGTTTCCTGAACTCGAAGCGCTACATTTGAACTGCGCGCTCAATCTCCTCAAGCGCGGCTTCCATCGCATCTCCGCTCGTGCAATCCACAACCCGCCGCCCTTCGATCCCCCTCAACCACGTCAGTTGCCGCTTGCATAACTGCCGCGTCGCGAACACGCCTTTATTGCGCATCGTCGGGTAATCGATTTGCCTGTCCAGATATTCCCAAGCCTGCCGATACCCCACGCATCGCATCGATGGCATCGCCGGCGATAAATCCCCGCGCGCCCGAAGCCGTTCTACTTCTTCCAGCAATCCACTTTCGAGCATCAGATCAAACCGTTTTTCGATCCGCTTGTGCAGCACGCTTCTATCCGATGGCTCTAGCGCAACCGGAACGAATTCAGGTGCATTTTCCTGCGTCTTTTTCGGATCTTTCAATATGGCAGAGAGGGGTCTGCCGGTCAGCATGAACACTTCCAGCGCGCGCTGGATTCGCTGCGAATCATTGGGCGGAAGCCGGGCCGCTGTCTCAGGGTCGATTAAAGCCAACCGCGCATGCACCGCAGGCCAGCCATCCCGCGCCGCTTCCGCGTCGAGGTCAGCACGCATCTCAGGATTCGCTTCCGGCAAATCATTTAATCCGCGCGTCAAAGCCATGTAATACAACATCGTGCCGCCGACCAATAACGGGATTCGGCCGCGACCTTCAATCTCCGCCACCAGCTTCAAAGCGTCATTCCGAAACTGCGCCGCAGAATAAGCTTCAGTCGGATCGATGATATCGATCAGATGATGCGGCGCCAGTGCGCGTTCTTCCGCAGTCGGCTTCGCAGTACCAATATCCATTCCGCGATAAACCAGCGCCGAATCCACGCTGATAATCTCCACCGGAAAGCGCTGCGCAAATGCCAGCGCAGCCGCCGTCTTCCCCGATGCCGTCGGCCCCAGCAAACAAGCAATACGCCGCGCGCTCATTGGCCGCGCATGAAAAGTCGATCGAGATCGCCGAGCGTCAACTGGAACCAGGTCGGGCGGCCGTGATTGCACTGGTCGCCGCGCTCGGTGGCTTCCATCTGGCGTAACAGGCCGTTCATTTCGTCCAGCGTCAGCCGACGGTTTGCCCGGACCGCGTGATGGCAGGCCAGCGTGCCCAGCAATTCATGCTGGCGCTCGGTCAATACCCGCGAGCCGCCGTACGCCTGCAAATCCGAAATCACTGCACGCGCCAGAGACTGCAAATCGGCATCTTTCAGCAGGGCGGGGACTGCGCGGATCGCAATCGAACCCGGCGACAGAATTGCCAAGTCGAATCCCAACGCGTCCAGTACTTCGCGCTCTTCCTCGACCACGCCCATTTCAACAGCATCGACGGTCATCGTCACCGGAATCAGCAGCGGCTGCACCGCGATTGCCCGGTCAGCCAGCGAGTTCTTGAACTGCTCGTACAGGATCCGCTCGTGGGCCGCATGCATGTCCACGATGATCAGTCCCTGCGCGTTCTGCGCCAGCACGTAGATGCCATGAATCTGGCCCAGCGCGAAGCCCAGCGGCTGCTCGTCAGCAACGATATCCGGCGCACCCGGCATTGAGGCATAGAGCGGCGCGCTGGCCTGGTTCGGCGAGTAGGCGTCTGTCGTGCCCACGCCAGCGGCAAGCGTCGTGCCCTGGGGCATGCCGGCGTTCACGTCGCGGCGGCCGAACAACGCGTCGTACAGCGCCAGCGGCTGCGCTACCGGCAGATTGCCCTGCGTCATCCGCGATTGCCGCAGCCAGTTCGTGCCGTTGTCGGCCTTCTGCGACGATTCGCCAAGCACGCCTGCGCCCGCATAAGGCCGTGCACTAAACGATGCGATTCCCGTCGGCTCCAGTTGCGCGGCATGACCACCAGCCGTCGTTTCCGGCGATGCCCCCGCGTTGCGCGCCAACGCGCGCTGCACGGCGTGAAACACGTACTGATGGATCGAGCGTGAATCGCGGAAACGCACTTCGATCTTCGACGGATGCACGTTCACATCGACGGATTCCGGCGGCAGATCGAGAAACAGCACATACGACGGATAGCGGTTGCCGTGCAGCACATCCTCATACGCGGCGCGTACGGCGTGCGTCAGCAGCTTGTCGCGCACGAAGCGGCCATTGACGAAGAAGTACTGCTGGTCGGCGCGGCCGCGGCTCGCCGTCGGCAGGCCGGCGCAGCCATACACGGCCAGTGGTCCCGCGCGTTCGTCGAGCGGCAGATGCGCGGTGGCGAAGACATCGCCGAGAATTTTCGCCACGCGCGTGGACGGGTCCGACGCGTTCCAGTGCTCGACGGCCTTACCGTTATGAATCACCGATATCGCGATGTCCGGCCTTGCCAGCGCGACGCGCCGGATCACTTCCAGGCAATGCCCGAGTTCGGTTTGCTCGCTTTTCAGGAATTTGCGGCGCGCGGGCGTGTTGAAGTACAGCTCGCGCACTTCCATTGTCGTGCCGATAGTCCCGGCCGCCGGCGAGATCGCGCCGGTCTGGGCGTCGATCCGGGTCGCATGCGCGCACGCCGCCGTCCGGCTGGTGATGAAAAGCTCGGCCACCGATGCAATCGACGCCAGCGCTTCTCCGCGAAACCCAAGCGACGCCACGGCTTCCAGCTCGGCAAGCGAGCGGATCTTGCTGGTGGCGTGGCGCAACAACGCCAAAGGAAGTTCGGCGGGAGGAATGCCGCAGCCATCGTCGACGATCATGATGCGCTTCACCCCGCCTTCGTCGAGCGTGATCCGCAAGCTCGACGCGCCGGCGTCCAGCGCGTTTTCGAGCAATTCCTTCACCACGGACGCCGGCCGTTCGACCACTTCGCCCGCTGCGATCTGGCTGATCAGCTGGTCGGGCAACTGCTGAATGGCGCGCGGCAAGCGCCCGGCGGGGGCGGGGGAGTGGGATATCGTGTCGGATGAATCGATGAGATCGGGCATGCCGAAATTATAAAGCTTCGCGCCGGTGAACGATTTCGCGGCCGTCCGGTCTCGTACTACGCGTTGGCCAGGTGGGCTGTTGTACGCGTTCCGAAGCGGCGCAAAAAGGCCCGAATAGCGTTAAATCCAGCCAATGAACCCACGCTCCGCCAATTTTCCGACGTCGAGTTCGGTATCATGGCGCGACTGTTTTTATCGCAACGTCTTTGCAACGATGTGCCGATGCATGCACGTTGCCGCTCCAAATTTCCTGCTAATTCCATTCTGATCGAGGCCCGCTTTTGGATACGCTGCTGTCATTCCTGAGTCTTATTCTCCATATCGACAAATCGCTCGGTTTTTTCATCCAGCATTACGGCGGCTGGGTGTACGCGGTGCTGTTCCTGATCGTTTTCTGTGAAACGGGGCTCGTGGTGTTTCCGTTCCTGCCGGGCGATTCGCTGCTGTTCATCGGCGGCGCGTTCGCGGCAAGCGGATCAATGGATCTCGGCGCGCTGATCGTGCTGTTGCTGATCGCGGCCATCCTCGGGAACACGGTGAATTACTGGATTGGCCGCGCGATTGGCCCCAAGGTATTCGATACCCACATTCCCGTGCTCGAACGTTTCCTCGATCGCGAAGCGCTCCGCAAGACGCAAGGTTTCTACGCGCGGCACGGCGGCAAAACCATCGTGCTCGCGCGCTTCGTGCCGATCGTGCGGACGTTCGCGCCATTCGTGGCAGGCGCATCAGCGATGAAAGCCTCGCGTTTTCAATTGTTCAACATACTCGGCGCACTGATCTGGGTATTGCTGCTCGTGTTGCTCGGTTATTTCTTCGGCAATATCCCGTTTATTCGCCAGTACCTGAACGTGATCGCGCTGGTCGGCGTGTGCGCGGCGATCGTGCCCATTGCGCTGGGCGCATTGTGGAAAGTCATGCGGCGTAAAGCGGGTAATTGAGCTGGATAGAGTTGGATTGATCGGTTCGAAAGCGCTTTCGAAGTCGCCGGGCCGGCACTTTGAAAGCGCGTATATCACGGGCACGGTACTCGGCCCGCTGGCGTCTTCGCCGCCAAAACGTAAAAGGTTAGAATGCCGAATTGTCGGCTCGGTGGTTCGATTATCGAGATGAACGATTCCGGCGTTTCGTGAACAAACGTTAATGTTTTATGCTGGCGAAGGTTGGCGAGGTCTTATAGCTGATGTTGGAACGAACAAGAAGTGGAGTGGGAGCGGCGTGTCACTTGCGTCGTCTCAGGCTGGCGGTGGTGGTGCTGGGTGTCACGGCGCTACTCGCCGGCTGCGGAATTTTTGGCTGCGGCGGCAGTGCAACGAACGGCGGGGCTTTCGGCGGATGTGGCGCCGGCATGCGGTTCTGAGCGCCTGGATGCAGCCCGGAAATATCGATAACAGGAAGTCAGGGAAAACGGCAAGCATGGCGGTATCGCGTTCAGATAATTCAGCATGGGCCGTCAACGGCCGCGGGGGAGTGCTCAGCGCGCTCGTTTCTATTGGCGTGGCGGTATCCATCGCCGGTTGCTCGACGGCGATGACGCCCGCGCCCATCGTCGAGCAGTCGACGGGCGGCACGAGCTCGCCTTCGTCGATCTCCACTACGCCCCCGGGCGCCGGGTCAGTCGCGGGACCGGTCGCCATCGCGCCGCCGGTGCAGGCGGATGCCGGGCCGGGGTTTTATCGCGTGAAGCCGGGCGATACGCTTTATGGCATCGCGCGCGCGCAAAAACAGCGTCCGTCCGATCTTATCAAGTGGAACAACCTGCCTGAAAGCAAGCAGGTCAACATCGACCAGTTGTTGCGCGTGGCGCCACCGGGCAGCACCGGCACGGCCGGCAACAGCGACGACTGGAGCAAACAGGCTGCGGCGTCGGCGGCAGCGTCGAAAGCCGGGCCGCCGATCATTGGCGCACCTGCGACGGCGAGCAATAACGGTCCCGCGCCTGACACCAGCACGCCTCAGATCAATTCGAAGGGCGCGTGGCTCACGTGGCCGGCAGAAGGCGACGTGATCACGAAGTTCGGCGAGGGCGGCAGCAAGGGTATCGATATTGGCGGCAAGCTCGGCGAACCGGTGAAAGCCGCGGCGGCGGGCCGAGTCGTCTATGCGGGCAGCGGTCTGCGCGCTTATGGGCAGATGATCATCGTGAAGCACAGCAACGACTTCCTGACCGCGTACGCACACAACGGCAAGCTGCTCGTGAAGGAAGGCGATACCGTCCGCCAGGGCGCGACCATCGCAGAAATGGGGACGGGGCCGAGCAACAAGCCGTTGCTTCACTTCGAACTGCGCAAGTCGGGGCAGGCTGTGGATCCGGTGCCGTCCCTGAAGAAGGCCGGGTGATGAGCACGGCACGCACGGCGCATGCAACGGGAGCCACGCTGACATGAAAAGGCTCCTGCTCGCTGCCGCGTGCGTGTCCGCTGTGCTGCTTGCCGGCTGCAACGACCAGCAAAACGCGGACGCCATGAACAAGCTCAAAGCGTTTTTCAACGCCGTCAAACCCGACACCTTGCTGCTCAAGGACCTGACGCCGGGAGTCACGACCGAGGCGCAGATTCGCGACCAGATGGGCGAACCGGAAACGGCTCGAACCTTCACCGACGGCTCGAAGCGCCTCGAATATCCGCGCGGCCCGGCGGGCACGAATACCTATTTCGTCGATATCGATGCAAACGGCAAGTTCACCGCCGTCACGCAGGTCCTGACGGCGGAGAACATTGCCAAGGTACGGCCCGGCATGACGCAGGACGAAGTGCGGCGCTTGCTGGGCAAGCCGACGACCATCGCCGAATATCCGCTCAAGAAAGAGCGTGTGTGGAGCTGGCATTGGGAGGAGGGCGGCGTGACCCGCGACGCTATGTTCAATGCGCATTTCGGCCCCGATGGTATTGTGACGACCACGTCGCGATCGGAAGCATTAGGCGGTGGCAAGCATTGAGCTGCGCGGCGGGGCGTTTCAATATCGGCAGCCATACTGATGGATCATCAAAAATCAAAACGCGCGCTTGAGTACGAGGGGTTGATGGCGCTTGCGGCGCGTCATCGCGCAGAGCGGGCGGTAACGTTTGAGACACTCGAAACGGCCGACGCGGGCTGGCAATGCGGCCGCGGACATGCATGGGACGATGGCTTGAGCGCCGCGCAGAACGTGCGCTGCATGAACTGCGCGTCGCAGCGCCGCGAGCAACACACGGCGCGGCTGAAGGCGCTGGCAGAGGAGCGGGGTGGACGGTTGTTATCGGCGAGTTACGTCGATGCCATCACGCCATTGCGATGGGAATGCGCGTTCGGGCATAGCTGGGATGCGCAAGCGGACATTGCCACGCGACGCTGGTGTGCGGAGTGCAGGCGTAGAGGCGTGTACGACGCCCCGACACCGTATCGCACAGAAGAAGCGATTGCACGCGACGGCCATTGACTCTGGCCCTACGACGCCCACGCCCACGCGCAAAATTATTTTCGATTTATCCGGAATAGACGGGAAAAAAATGGGTTCGCCCTAGTACCAACCCGTTAAACACTCTGGAGTCGAAAATGAAAAAGATCGCCCTGTTCGTGATGTCCGCTGCTGTACTCGCATCTTCAAGTGCATTCGCCCAGGCTCAAGGCCTGACCCGCGCGGAAGTCCGCCAGCAACTCGTTGAAGCGCAACAAGACGGCTCGCAACTTGTCAGCAACGCGTCGTATCCCGATGTGGCTCGCATTTATACGAATCAGGTCGCGCAATCCAGGCAGGGCACATCGGCCTATGGTGGCGTGGTGGCGGGTTCGAGCGTGAGCTCGTCGCATTTTGCGAATGTCGGCAGCCCGAGTCATGAAACCTGTGTCGGGCCGTACAGCTTCTGCAACATCTATGCGGGTTCGTGATGGGCGCGTGGACGACTCGTTCATGGTTAGTTTGAGCCGCTCGCACGAATTATCGTAGTAGGATCAGTTGAGGGACGGTGTCGGAGTCGCACCATACGATCGCGTTTTGTCCGTGGTTCGTACCTAGTTGTTTGGCATCACTAAGTGTCAGGCCAAGGACCAGGAAGCTCGGCTCACCCGGCCATGTTCCCGACGGATGCTCGCCGAGTCCCTCGATGAAGCGTAGCTTCATAAGGCCAAGCTGCTCGGCAAGCGTAGCTTGTCGGACCGCGTTGACCGTTGCAGCGGTCAATGTGCTGAACGGATTCGACGCGGTGATAAACGCGCTGCAGTCGACGCCAAAAGCCCGATGAAGTTTGGCGAGATCGGGATTGGCGTGGCCTATGTGCAGCGTCGTCGGGGCATCACCCAGGACACGATATTGCGTTTCCATATAAGCCCGGCGCGTGTCCGGGTCGATGACCGATTTGAACTGCAAAGCAATCTCCTTGCTCCAGGGTGAACGAAGGCCGGGCATGTGATTGCCCCCGACTTGTGCGACACACCCGACTGCGTTCTGCAGAAATCGTATCAGACCGCATCGCGCGCCGTTGCGTGCGCGTTTTCGCGTCGGGCGTTCGATACAAACTCCGGATCTTCAAAGGTTCCGCCCTCCATTGTGAGCGCTGCGGAGCAAGCGGCACCGGTGCGATAAGAGCAGTTCTGTTCCCTACCGTTGGTTCGGTGTGAAAGTCCCGAGTCAGGGCGTCCACCCAGCTAGCGCGCATCTCGGAAAAATCTCACGCGAAATATGTAGGATATACTTTACATGCGAGGTGCCGCGTTTTCTCCCGTTCCGCCGCAGAGGCAAACATGCAACTTTACGAGATTGGTCAGTCAGTCGCCAAACGGCGGGCGGAACTCGACCTGACGCAAGCGCAGCTCGCGAAGCTTAGCGGGCTCTCCCGGTTCACGGTCAATCAGCTTGAAACCGGTAAGGTGAAGGACCTTGGGATCAACAAACTTATTCCGTTACTCAGCGTTCTTGGGATCGAACTGACGGCAGGTCCGCGGCCTGATCAAAAGGGGCTGTTCAAAGCATCGGTGAGCGCCAATGCGAGCTACAAGGGAAAACTGACGGAAGGCCAACTCGTTCGCGCGCTAGCGACGGGAAAGATACCCCCTGGCTACGAGCCGCAGGTATCCGTCATTCTTGACGAAGTGCCTGTGCCCGTCGTCGTTAAAGCCGTTGAGGAGGCGGCCAGATCATCTGGCATCGCGCCAAAGAAGATCTGGAAAAATCTCGCGACCTGGTCAAAAGAGCTGCATCTCTACCGGAGGGTGTGGGAATGACGACAGCCTATTCGCCTCATTCGCTTCCGGCCGGGCCGTGGCTAAGCCTGCTGGGCCACGCGTTCACGCTTATCGATGAAATCGCTGAACACGGCCGGGCTGATCCCTTCTGGACCTTCGGTGGCGGCACGGCGCTTATGCTGCGATACGGCCATCGGCTTAGCAAGGACATCGATATTTTGTCCCCGATCCGCAGTATCTGGGCTTCGTGAATCCGCGCATCAGCGACGTTGCTTCAGACATCACGACTGAGTATGAGGAGCATCCGCAATTCGTGAAGCTGCTTCTGCCTGAAGGCGAGATCGACTTCGTTGTTTCTCTGAATCTGACCGACCCCGGATACGATCAATGGACCCTGCTCGATCGCCCGGTGAAAGCGGAGACGGCTGCTGAAATCGTAGCGAAGAAAATGTGGCATCGAGGTGATCGTGCGACCGCGCGTGATCTCTTCGACCTCAGTCTCGTGATTGAGCGTGACCCGGCAGCATTGCTGGCGGCTGGCGAATTCCTGATCCGCCATCGAGACACCTTTCTCGATCAGTTGGCTTCGCGTGACGTGTTTATCCGTCAGGGGTTCTCAGACATTGAGACGCTGAACTACACGCCCACCTTCGACTATGCCGTTACTCTCGCGACTGAATTTTTGCGAGCGATTCCCGGGGAAGAACCGCTGCACAAACCACGATTGCGCCGACGTTGATTGAATGCTTTTATTGCGCTGAGAGCCGCAAAAAAGACTGCGATCGTGATTGATGGCGCGCTGGAGGAGCCGACCGACTTGCTCATCACGATAGAAGAACAATCGGTTCGCTGACGGCGAATCATGATGCAACGAGCGCGCTGTGAGTGTGCAGTAGCCCGAACCCAGATCACGAATCTTAGTTCCGCTTCCCCAACGAGAAAAGGGCTCAGCTTGCGCTGAGCCCTTCATGTCTTTGGTAGGCCGTACGGGATTCGAACCTGTGACCAACGGATTAAAAGTCCGCTGCTCTACCAGCTGAGCTAACGACCCAAAGAGCCGAAATTATAGTCACATGGACCACAAGTTGTCAACGGAGCGTAAAAATGCATCGCATCGTGGAACGGAGAAAATGCATAAGAAAAGGCCCGTAGCAACCACGCTACGGGCCTTTTCAACGAGAGGCGCGAATTCCAGCTTCGCTTACTTCACTTGCGACATCTTGCTTTCAGCCGACTGCGCGGCTTCCGTTCCACCGTACTGCGAGATGACCTGATCCAACGTCTTTTTCGCGGCGGCTTTCTGACCCTGCTCGATCTGGTTGTTCGCGATTGCGAGCAGCGCATCGGCCGCCCGCGGATGCGTCGGGAAATTCTTCACCAGATTTTGCCAGGTTGCTGTCGATCCCTTGTAATCACGCAGAGCATACTGCGCGTTGCCCAGCCAATATTGCGCGGTCGGCTGGTACGGACTCTCCGGATACTTGGCGACAAACGTCTTGAACGACGCAGCAGCATTCTTGAAGTCGCCGTTACGGAACTGCGTCGATGCCGCGTTGAACGATTCAGTCTCGCCGGGCTGCACCGTCCCTTGCACGCCATCCACCGTCTGCTGCTGCGGTTCGAACTTCTTCAGCCGGCCATCGAGGTCGGTGTAGTAGTCCTTTTGCTGCTTCTGCACCGTCGTCAATTGGTTGGCCAAGTCCTCATTCTGACCTCGAAGCGTAGCGACCTGCTGATTCAACTGGTCAAGACGATTCGATTGATCGAGGATCGTGCGCTGAGCGGCGGACAACTGGCTAGCCAGACTGTCCGTTTTCGTGCGCAAATCGAGCACGGCTTTACGTGCTTCATTGTCGTCAAACAACGCCGCGTGCGCCGACCCGCCGACCACGGCCGAACCTAACAAACAAGCAACTGCGACCGCGCGCAGCGAGGGGAAGCGATACAACATACGGCGACTCACCCGTGACAGGTTACGTTACTGTTGATAAGCGAGGTCAGCGCGGCGATTCTGCGCCCACGACGACTCGTCATGCCCGGTTGCCTGCGGCTTTTCCTTGCCCAGACTCACGGCTTCCATCTGCGAATCAGCCACGCCCAGCAGCGACATCGCGCGACGCACAGCTTCAGCACGCTTCTGGCCCAGCGCCAGGTTGTACTCGCTCGTGCCGCGTTCGTCGGTGTTGCCCTGGATCAGGACGTGACGGTCCGGATGGCTCTTCAGATACTGCGCGTGTTGTTGCAGCAGCGGCTGATAGTCGTCACGAACAGCGTAGCTGTCGAAGTCGAAGTAAATGCTGCGCTTCGCCAGCGGGCTGTTCGGATCGTTCAGCGGGTCGACGTTGACCTGTTGAACTGCGTTCGCGTCGGGTTGCGTGCCGATCGCGCCTTTGTTTGCACCTTCATCCAGCTTGACGCCTGAATGACATGCGGCCAATGCACCGACCATCGCCACTGCAAAGCCGATACGAATTTTAGACATCATGGTTACTCTCCTTGTGTGTTGCTGCTTAAGTTATTGCGCGAAATTTATTGCATGAACGGGCCCCAGGACGGCTCGCGTACGCTGCCCCCCTGAAGCGACAAGACTTGCCGCGTACGACCATCGGTCGATACGGCAGCCAACACGCCACGCCCGCTCACCTGGGTGGCGTAGAGGATGTACTGACCATTCGCCGCAAAACTGGGCGATTCGTCATTCGTGGTGTCGGTCAGGCCCGTCGCCGTGCCGGACGCGAGGTCCAGCAAATACAGCTTGAAGCCGCCGCCAACACGCGAAATGTACGCAATCTGCTTGCCGTCCGGGCTCACTCGCGGGCTTGTATTGTAGTTGCCCGTGAATGTGACGCGCGTTGCTTGGCCGGCGCTTTCGCCGTTCGCCGACATCTTGTAGATCTGAGGCTGGCCGCCGCGGTCGCTCGTAAAATAAATCGTGTTGCCATCGGGAGAGTAAGCCGGCTCGGTGTCAATCGAGCTGCCCAGTGTCAGGCGACGCAAACCGCTGCCGTCCGCGTTCACCTGGAAAATCTGCGTGTTGCCGGTAGTCGACAGGGCAACCGCAAGCTTGCGGCCGTCCGGTGACCACGCCGGTGCACTGTTATTGCCCTTCTGATTCGATACGATCACACGCTTGCCTGTCGGCAGGTCGTGGATATAAACGACGGGTTTTTTCTTTTCGAACGAGACGTACGCGACCTTGGTGCCGTCAGGCGACCACGCCGGCGAGATGATCGGCTCGGGGCTGGACAGCGCAATGCGTGCGTCCTGGCCATCGGAGTCGGAAATCTGCAACTGGTAGCGGCCGCCGGTCTTGATCACGTATGAGAGGCGCGTCGCGAAAACACCACGATCGCCCAGCAATTTTGCGTAGATATAGTCTGCGACCTTGTGCGCGCTCATCCGCAGACCGCTTTCCGGACTGACGAGCGACAGGCCACCCAGGCTTTGCTGCTTGACCGTGTCGTAGAGACGGAAGCGCACTTCGTACTGGCCATTCGGCAACTTATTCACGCTGCCGGAGACAAATGCGTCCGCACCTTTCGCTTTCCAGCTGCCAAGGTCGACGGAATCTGTTTCCGACACGGGCGACGAGCCGGCATCAATATTCGTAAACTTGCCGCTGCGCGCCAGATCCTGGCGAACGATGGCGCTGATCTGCGCCGGCGAATTCGCTTCGTTGGCAAACGTCGCGGTGGCAATAGGAAATTGGGTAGAACCCACGCCCGTGACAAGCACATTCAACTGCGCGTGGGCAGCGGTACCGGCCGCGATCAGGCAGGATGCAACAAGTGTTTTCAGGCCAAGCTTCGTCATCAAACTCATGTATCTGGTTCCAGAAAAAGCGATTTTTAAACTACCGGCGGCTGCAGAACAGACCGCCGAATGCACAATTCGTTCCCATCGGGGTTCATTGTGCACCGTCGTTTTACCATGTCCGTTCAACCGCCCGCCGGACGCAATGTGATCGTAAACGTGCCGGGCGCCTGGCCGTTCGTGTCCAGCGGCATCGGATCGGAGCGCTGAACAGCGCGCAGCGCAGCCTGATCCCACTGATCGTTGCCGCTCGAGCGTTGTATCGATGACGACAACAGCGTGCCGGTCGATGGCGAAATACGTACCGCGACCACGGTCTCGAGTCCCGCCGTTTCCCCCGCCCACACGATGTTCGGACGCACGCGCCGCTGCACCTTCTCAGCATAGCCCGCCGATGTTGCAGTCCCGCCCGCGCCGTGACCCGTGCCACTCTTGGCCAGTCCGTCGCCGCTTTCGCTCGTGCCGCCACCAGCCTGGCCCTGCAACGCCGCCAGCCGGGCATTGCGTTCCTTATCAAGCTTGGCCTTCGCCTGCGCGTCGGCCTGGGTCTGGGCCTTGGCTTTCGCCTTGGCGTCCGCCTGAGCCTTGGCCTTGGCGTCCGCCTGCTCCTGCGCCTTCGTTTCTGCTTCCTTCTGCTGTTCCGCGGCTTTCGCTGCGTCAGCTTCCTTCTCTTTAGCCTGTTGCGTCTTCTGCTGATCGAGCTTCTGCTGAGCAAGCTGCTTTTGCTTATCGGCTTGTTTCTGCTTGTCCTGGGTCGCTTTTTGCGCCGCTAAAGCAGCTTGCTGCGCGGCTTGTTGTGCCGCGAGTTGCTGCTGACGCTTGGCCTCGGCTTCCTGGTCGGCCTGTTGTTGCGCACGCTGCTGTTCAGCGAGTTGCGCGGCACGCGCCGCCGCTTCCTGCTGTTTACGCTTCTTTTCCTGCAAGGCGATGTCAGCTTCCTCATCTCTCGCCGGCGGCGGCGCGGGCTGCACCTTGATCGGCGGGGCGGGCGGCGGAACAGGGCGGGGCGTAGGCACCGACAGATCCGGGATCTCGGTCCACAGCTCTGCCTCGGCGCCAGCCGGGGTGTTGTTTTGCCAGTTGACGCCGTGGTACAGGAGGATGCCAAGCAACACGTGCATTAGCGCGGCGAGCGCGAACGCCTTCCATGTCCCGCGTTCACGCGGCGGACGGGTGGGGCGCGCGCTGGTCCGCGCGCCAGGATGCCCGCTGGGCTGCCGATTCATCATTGCGATTTGACTAACAATCCGACTCGTTTAACGCCCCGCGCTTTCATATCGGACATCACGTTCATGACGACTTCATATTTCACGGTCTTGTCGGCGGCAATCACGACGGGCTGGTCGGGATGCGACTCCTGCCGATTCAGCACGAAGGTCTTGAGGTCACCTTCCGTCATGCTCTGCTGTTGCGACGCGCCGCCGTCGTCCTTGTAGCGCACGGTCATGCTGCCGTCGGCCTTGATATTCACCACGACCGGGGGCGTTTGCTCCTGCGGCGCTGCGTTGCCGACCGTCGGCAGGTTGATGATGGAAGGCGAGACGAGCGGCGCGGTCACCATGAAAATGACGAGCAGCACGAGCATCACGTCGATGTACGGCACGACGTTGATGTCGGACATGGCGCGCCGTGAACTGCCGCGCATGCTGGAACGCATTGGACCTCCGGCCATTCTGAACTCCTTAGTGAGCCTGACGCTGCAAGATGTTCGAGAACTCTTCGATAAACGTTTCGAAGCGGATCGCGAGGCGGTCGATATCGTGTGCGTAGCGGTTATACGCCACCACCGCCGGAATCGCGGCGAACAGGCCGATTGCCGTGGCCACAAGCGCTTCGGCAATACCCGGCGCCACGTTCGCAAGCGTTGCCTGCTGTACGTTAGCGAGGCCGCGGAACGAATTCATGATCCCCCAGACCGTGCCGAACAAACCGATATACGGACTGACCGAACCCACCGATGCGAGAAACGCGAGGTTCACTTCGAGCACATCCATTTCACGCTGGAACGCAGCGCGCATCGCGCGGCGGGAACCGTCGAGGATGGCCGCCGGATCGTTCATGCGGCGTTCTTTGCCTTTCAGGAACTCACGCATGCCCGATTCGAAGATCCGTTCCAGCGCGCCAATTGTGTGGCGGTTGTTGGCAGCGCTTTGATAAAGCGCCTGCAGGTCGCCGCCCGACCAGAAATCGCGTTCGAAGCGCTCGGTCTGATTCCGTGCGCGCCGAATGGCAAACCACTTGCGGATGATGTAAGTCCACGACAGCACCGACAGCAGCAGCAACAGCGCCATGACGGCCTGCGCCAACAGGCTGGCATGGATGACGAGAGAAATGATCGACAGGTCTTGTGTAGTGTTCATAAAAGTCCGCTGTTACGTCCCAAAGGGGCGTCCGAAGTGCACTAGCCGGGAACTGTCAGGTTTTCGACAAACGACTGAAAGCGTAGACCGGTCCTGGGAGCACATGCTCGGTACTTCTGTGCCTGCACGCCCGATGGCACGCAGGCTCGATTCAGTTCAGTTCAGGTCTTGATGGAGTCAAAGGGTCTTTGTCTACATGGGTTTTTCTGAACAAGATGATTTAAACGGTGCCGGCATCGGCATGGTTGACGCGTTGTCTGCAACCGATTTTTGCGGTCCGCGACGTAATCCGTCGAGCACCGATGCGGGAATCCCGACCGGGCGGATGGCGCCAAGACTGACCGACGCCACCTTGATGTCGCCTGAAGCCAGCAAGGTGCCGTCCCGCCACGCTTCCTGATGGAAATCCACCGATGCCCGGCCAATACGCTCGATCCGGCTTACCACATGAATGACATCGTCGAGGCGCGCGGGCGCCGAGTATTCCAGCGCCGTGCGCTTGACGACGAACAATACGCCGTCCGACTCGGCCAGCACACGCTGGTCGATGCCGCACGCCCGTAACCATTCAGTGCGTGCCCGTTCGAAAAACTTCAGGTAGTTCGCGTAGAAGACGATGCCGCCGGCGTCCGTGTCTTCGTAATAGACCCGAAGCGGCCAATCGAAGGTCAAGAGGCGGTTCGCCTGTTGAGGCTCGCTGGTGGACATGTTCATCCGCGCATTTTACCGGAAGCTGCAAAGCGACCGTCGAAACGTGCTGGCGGCCGCTGCTTTCCGTCAACTATCAGGTGAACGCCTGGCGTAATCACTTCGTTCGGATCAGCCGCGATGCACGGTCAGCGAGCCGAACGACTGCGCGACCGGCATCAACTCGATCGTGTTGATATTCACGTGCGCCGGTCGCGTGGCGATCCAGTAAATGGAATCGGCAATGTCCTCGGCCGTCAGCGGTTGCACGTCCTTATAGACGTTGGCGGCTTTCGTGTCGTCGCCCTTGAAGCGGACGTTGGAGAATTCCGTGCCGCCACACAGCCCGGGTTCGATGTCGGTTACGCGCAACGCCGTGCCGGTCAGGTCTGCCCGCAAATTCAGGCTGAACTGGCGCACGAACGCTTTAGTCGCGCCGTACACGTTGCCGCCCGGATAGGGGTAGGACGCTGCGATCGAGCTTAGATTGAACACGTGCCCGCGATTGCGTTCGACCATGCCAGGCAATAACGCGTGCGTGACCGTGACGAGGCCCTTGCAGTTGGTATCGATCATGTTGTTCCAGTCGTCCAGGCTCGCGCGCTGTGCCGGTTCCAGGCCGAGCGCCAGGCCGGCATTGTTGACGAGCACGTCGATCTGGGAAAAAGCGTCCGGGAGCGCTGCGATAGCCGCTTTGATCGCCGATTCGTCGCGAACGTCGAGTTCGACGGGCAGCAGCGCGTCGCCGAGTTCCTGCGATAGCGCCAGCAGGCGGTCTTTGCGGCGCGCGGTTGCGATCACGCGATGGCCGCCTTTTACAAACGTGCGGGCAATGGCTGCGCCGAAGCCGGCGGAAGCGCCAGTGACAAATACGATCATGTGCGGGTTCCGGTTGTAATGTTGATTGTCAGGTTACGGAAAGGGAGTTTTCGCGCGCGGCGCCCGGCGCTCGGGCGCTTGCGGGAAAGCCGGACAGCGTACTTCCATTGCTGCGACGCGGCAAGTTGCCAGTTTTTATGTCGTGCGCAATTCAATCCGACCCGACAAGACCGGCTACCTGGCGCAAATTCCGCTCCCGGGATGCAATTTTAGCCCCTGGACGACGCTTGCACGCGGCGGCCGGCGGTACTTTATGGCCTTGGAAGCGCCTGTTTAAGGCGCTTTTCGGCAGTTGCCTATTCTCAGGCGGCCCATTAAACTAGGGCGCTCCAGCCCTGCGTAACTGGCGACAAGGATCTTCGGATCCAAGGTGGATTAACCCACCGTGAAGCGCAGGGTGTCGTTTTGCCGTTCGCCTGGGCAGCTGAGATCCGCACGCGCTCGTTGCGTTGCCGGTGGCTGTCCGTCTCGCGTAACGGAGCTTCTCTCTTCCGCCTCGCTTGGGACCCATCGTGCTTCGCGCTCCAGCGGCGCGGTGCATATGCGCACGCGCGATCCGGTCAACTGGCATCCATTCAACGGAAAACGTATGTTTGATAAAGCCCAAAGTACTATCGCCCAAGTCGATCCGGAATTGTTTGCGGCGATCGAGCTGGAAAACCGTCGGCAGGAAGATCACATCGAGCTGATCGCGTCGGAAAACTACACGAGCCCGGCCGTCATGGCCGCTCAAGGCTCGCAACTCACGAACAAATACGCGGAAGGTTACCCGGGCAAGCGCTATTACGGTGGCTGCGAGTACGTCGATATTGTCGAGCAACTGGCTATCGACCGTGTGAAGCAGCTGTTCGGCGCTGAAGCCGCCAACGTGCAGCCGAATTCTGGCTCGCAAGCCAATCAGGGTGTGTTCTTCGCCATGCTCAAGCCTGGCGACACCATCATGGGCATGAGCCTGGCCGAAGGCGGCCACCTCACGCACGGCTCGCCGGTGAACATGTCGGGCAAGTGGTTCAACGTGGTCAGCTACGGCCTGAACGAAGCCGAAGATATTGACTACGACAAGACCGAAGAGCTGGCTAAAACGCACAAGCCGAAGTTGATCGTTGGGGGCGCATCGGCGTTCGCACTGAAGATCGATTTCGAACGGTTGTCGAAGATCGCGAAGAGCGTCGGCGCTTATTTCATGGTCGACATGGCGCATTACGCCGGCCTGATCGCGGCCGGTGTTTATCCGAACCCGGTGCCGTTCGCGGATTTCGTCACGACCACGACCCACAAGAGCCTGCGTGGCCCGCGCGGCGGCGTGATCCTGATGAAGGCCGAGTACGAGAAACAAATCAACTCGGCCATTTTCCCGGGCATTCAAGGTGGTCCGCTGATGCACGTGATTGCCGGCAAGGCTGTTGCGTTCAAGGAAGCGTTGTCGCCGGAATTCAAGGTCTATCAGCAGCAAGTCGCGGACAACGCACGCGTGCTGGCCGAAACGCTGGTGAAGCGCGGTTTGCGGATCGTCTCCGGACGTACCGAAAGCCACGTGATGCTGGTCGACCTGCGGGCGAAGCACATCACCGGCAAGGCGGCGGAAGCTGCGCTCGGCAAGGCGCACATTACAGTGAACAAGAACGCGATTCCGAACGACCCGGAAAAGCCGTTCGTCACCAGCGGCGTGCGTATCGGTTCGCCGGCCATGACCACGCGCGGTTTCGGTGTGGCTGAGGCCGAGCAGGTGGGTAACCTGTTTGCCGACGTGCTGGACGCGCCGGAAGACGAAGCCAACCTCGAGCGCGTACGCGCGAAGGTTGCCGCGTTGACCAAGCAATTCCCGGTCTACGGCTAAGCCATGCGCTGCCCCTTCTGCCGGCACGAGGACACGCAAGTGGCGGATTCGCGCGTGTCGGAAGACGGGGCGGCGATTCGCCGGCGGCGGCGTTGCCCCGCTTGCGACAAGCGTTTCACCACTTATGAACGCGTGGAACTCGCGTTGCCGTCCGTAGTAAAGAAGGATGGCAGCCGCACCGAGTTCGATCGCGCGAAGATTGTGGCGAGCATGCAACTGGCGCTGCGCAAGCGCCCGGTTGCGGCAGACGCCATTGACGCCGCCGTTGCGCGGATCGAATACCAGTTGCTTGGCAGCGGCGAACGCGAAGTTCGCAGCGACCGTCTGGGCGAACTCGTGATGAACGAGCTGCGCCAGTTGGACACCATTGCGTACGTGCGTTTTGCGTCGGTCTACAAACGCTTCGAAGACGTGTCCGAATTCGAAGACGTGCTCGAGGAATTCCGGCGCACCGCGCCGCGCAAATCCAGTCCTCGCAAGCGCTGAGCGTTTCTGCATTTTCCTTTCCTTTCTTGCTTGAATCCAGTGATCGTTTCGACAGTATGTCGAGGCTTTTGCACGTCCGATAGTCGACCGATCGGCTAATGGCGGACATCGAAAATTCTCTTCAGATTGAGTGTTGGCCCAGTTCAATCGATAAGGGATGCAGATGAATTTGAGATGTTTATCAGGCTTCACGCTGGTCGAGCTCGCGGTCGTGCTTGCCGTTATCGCTGTCGTTGCCACGTTCGCTACGCCGTCCGTTGTCGTCTGGCACAAGCGGGATCAGATTGATGCACGGGCGCGCACAATGATGTCCACCCTCACGCTGGCGTGCTCGGAAGCGATCCGGCGCGGCGCACGCGTGACCTTGTGCCGGATCGATGTCGCGCACGCGTGTCTCGCGGCCAGCAAAGCCTGCGACGGCGGCTTGACGGATTGGTCATGCGGATGGGCGCTATTCGCCGAGCGAGGCGGCGCGCGCGTGCTGTTGAGAATGCAGCCAGCGGCGAGCGGCATTGCTATTGGCGGCACGGGGAGTGAGTTGTCGTTCACGCCGCCCTCGGGCCAGGTGATCGGCGGCTTTCGCAGCTTCGACTTCAGTGCGCGCGACAACGCGTTGGCGTCGCTTGGAGCGCGCGGGCGCCGCTGCATCCGGCTCGCGGCCGGCGGCCGGCCCCGGTTAACGCAAGGCGCGTGTGGGGCGGCGGCATGACACGTCCATTGCGTAAGGTTGGACGGGGTGATTCGCTGATCGAAGTCCTGATCGCGATGTCGCTGACGGCTATTACGGCGCTCGGAATTATCGGCTCGCAAATGTGGCTGGCTCGCAACGAACGTTCGCTGATGGCGCGGGAGCTGGCAACGTCGATTGCGGATTCCGTTGCAGAGGGAATACGTCGCGATACAGATCGCGATCCGGTCGTGACGCAATGGCGTACGCGAGCCGCGGCGCAGTTGCCCGATGGCGATGTCGACGTGCTGGGCCGTGGCGATGGTTTGCACATTGCAGTCGTGAAATGGCGAGCGCAGGCATCGAGTGACGGTGAAGCTGTGTGTGCGGAGCCGAGCGTGGGCGCAAAGCTCGCCTGCGTGACCGTGGCGTTCGCACGATGAGCGCTTCCAGATATTTGCAGCGCGGCCATACGTTGCTCGAGCTATCAATCTCCGTGGCGCTCGGCTTGCTGATCGTTCTCGCGACAATTTCGTTGTATCGCGGGCAGCGGTCTGCCTACGACCATGCAACGGAAACAACGCGCCTGCGCGACGCAGCAAGCACCGCCCTCGACCTGATTGGCCAGCAAGTGCAGATGGCGGGTTTCGTGCCGGCCGGCACTGGGCAGGCAGACCGGATGCCGCCGTTGTTCGGATGCTCCTCAGGCCGCCCAACTGGTAGCGACGCCGCGCCCGCGTGCGAGGCACTCGCGAGCCGTTCCGACGGCATCGTTGTCCGCTATGCCGCCGATACGATCTCGACGTGGCCGTCGTCGTCCGGCTTGCCGACAGACTGTCTCGGGCAGATATCGGCGGGTGAGTGGATCGTTAACCGCTATTACGCGAAGGCGAGTTCGTCCACGGTCGAGCCGGAGTTGTATTGCGAAGGAAGCGGCAAGCCCGGCACCGGGCAGCCGCTGGTCGAGGGGATTGAACGGATCAAGTTCGGCTATTGGCTGAAAGATGCATCGTTCTCGGTTGAGGCAGCGGCGATCTCGCAGGACCGCTGGTCGCTGGTCGTCGCCGTGGATGTGTGTTTGGTCGTTCGAGGAGACAGTCCGAGCGCGACGGCTCGCCCGCGTTATGCCGATTGCGATGGTGCGTCGGTCGTGTCCGCGGACGGTCGCATCCGGCAAGTTTTCCGGCGTCGCATCGCACTGCGCAATGTAGCGAACTCACCGAACACTCCGGCAGTGGCATCGTCATGAACAAACGTACCCGCTTAGGTATCCGCCTACGTAGACGCTCACGCGGCATTGCGTTGCCGATCGTCCTGCTGATGTCGTCGATGTTACTGGTCACCGCCGTCGCATGGCTTGAGGCGGCGCTCGTCAGCGCGCGAGTAACCACCAATTTGGGTGAGCGCGTGCAGGCGTTTCACAGCGCCGACAGCGCGTTGATCCGCTGCGCCAGCATCGCGCTCGACTCGCTGCCCGCACTAAAAAGCCTCACCGGTCCGCTTGCCGCTGAACCAAATAAATGGCGGCTGAAGGCTTCGTTCGAAGGTGCATCGGCGAGTGCTGTGATGCCGTTTGCATCGTGGCCATACGCGATACGACCGCCCCAATGCCTGATCGAAGCATGGCCGGCGCGGACCAGCGATCAAGCCGGCGCTATTTTGATTACCGCCCGCGGTTTCGGCCGGATGCCGGACAACGAGTCGTGGTTACAGCAGGAGATTGAAATGGGTGAAAACGGCATCGTGCGGCACTGGCGACGCATTGTCGCAAAGCCGTTTCAAGAGGGTTCGCCATGACCACGATAGACAAGATAGACAAGGGCTTCACGCTGCTCGAACTGATGATTACGCTCGGCGTGGCGGCGATCATCGCGACATTCGCCATGCCGGTTTATCGGGAACAGGTGGCAAGAGGGCATCGGCTGGATGCGGTGACCGCGCTTTATCGCGCCGCTCAATATGTGGAGAGCACGCGAACGGTGTCGAGCAATGACTCGGTTGCCAAGCTGCCCGTTGGCTTCGATCAAGCGCCCGCGCTGGGCACAGCTGTCTACGTGTTGCGTATGCTCGGCGAGTCGGAGCAGAACGGCGGGTATTCGATTGAAGCGCAGCCGGTCGACGCGAACGACACGTGCGGGATCTATTCGCTGGACGCGACGGGCGTCAGGTCAAATCGGTCGGTTGAAAAACTCACGCCGCCCAAAGTGGCGGCGTGCTGGAGCGGCAAATGAGCGAATTGAACCCACGCACCGTGCAGTCCGGATGCCCGGGCCTGGCGTGTCAGGCGTCCGGATCGACGGCAACGTCGGGGGATGACGGCTTGTCCGGACTCGACTTGATCTGTTGCCATACGCGATACGCTTCCCACCCGACCAGGCCAAGACCGCCCCACTTGAGTATCGGTTTCGCGCTCGCTAGCAGCCGTGAGCGGACGGGTTTCGTGAGCACCAGCGAAGCAAGAGAGCTCACGACGGGATATTGCTTGAGCAACAGCCCCAGGCCACCCGCGCCGCTAAACAGGCCGCTCAGTCCGCCAAGCCGGCTCATGAATCCGCTGCCTCCCGCTCCCCGGCCGCGTTTGCGGCGCCCCGGCATCAGCAAATTAAGGACACTGAAATGCGAGAATTTGTAACGCAGATCGGCGCTGGCCTGCGCGAGTTCCATGCGCTCGACGTCCGCCCGCGCGATCAGCAGTTCCTTACGCAATGCGCGCATGTGGGGTGTGCTCAGCTTGTGCGCGGTCGCTCGCTTCTGAGCTTTGAAGGTGTCGTCGTTGTGACTCATGGCGTGGCGGGCTCTTGGAAAGTCGTCGATGAATACTGTTTTGTCGTACTCGTACTACTGGGGCGTCGCCATGAGGTGAGCCCTTCGCGCGCATCACTTGAACGTGTCGCGGTCCTTTTTGAACTCGGCGATCGTGCTGTCGAAGACGTTAGGGGCATTGATCAGGCCGGCGCGCGCGCGAACGGCGCAAAACACGGCAACCAGCGCGTACGCAACCGTGATCCCCGCAAGCGATTGCCACCGGTACGTGTCCCAGAACGCGATCGCGACCAGCACGGTGAGCGTAATGAGCGCCATCATGGTGAGCATCATGGCGGCAAGACCGAGGAAGAGCACGCCGATCAGCCGCTCCTTTTCCTCAGCGAGATCGATGCCGATCAGTTCCAGGCGAGTTTCGAAAATGGCGAACACGGAGCTGACGATGCGGCGCAAGGGCCCTTGGGGATCGTGCTGAGATTGCCTTTCTGTCGTCATGGCTTGAGCGCGAGGAGCGCGTTATTTTTGGCGCGAAGATTTCCGGCCGGGGCGGCTACGCGCTCCGGCCGGTCTATTAATCTGGACGCCGGTCAGGAAAACTCCGGCGGTCCAAGGCAGTCACGGTTTTCACCAGTCAGGTTAGCTCGGGATACCCGGCAAACAGCGGCAAGCAAATGGGCTAACCCGGGGCCAACCGGCCTCTGGGATTGGTGAAGATTAGCGACGATTGATCAACAATCCAACGACGACGCCCAGACCTGCAGCAATCCCGATTGATGCCCATGGGCGTTCGTGAACGAAGTCGTCGGTAGCACGAGCAGCTTTCTTGCCTTTTTCGATCACCACGACTTGCACGTCGGCGGCCTTCTCCTTCGCTTGTTTCAAGCGGGTCAGAGCGGTCTCGCGCAACTCGGATGCACGCTCGCCCGTGGCGCTTGCGGCCTGTTTCAACAGGTCTTCAGCGTCTGCGAGAACGGTTTTGATATCCGACATGAATCGCTCCTTATTGATTTCTGACATTGATGGCTCCACACAGGTGAGGCAACGCCAATCGTACCAAAGAAGCGCTCGTTTATTGGCGTCCATCCGGCCCCTGGATCAAACCATGCAGGTTTTGTTCCTGCTGTCACAAAGCTTGTCACGGGACCGTCAAAAAGGGAATCGCACCAGCGCGTAGGAGCGGCCATTAAATGCACGTCGCACACATTGGTGCAGGGAATGACGCCACTCCGGCCGGCGAAAATTTCCGTCAAACCCGAAAAATTACAAAAACGCATGACGATGTGACGGAAAGTTTGTTCGTTGTGCAGGTCTAGTCCCTTATGCTTTGACTTTTTGCCGGGCCTGACGCGTCGGGACGACCCCGATCGGTCTGGCTGAGCCGGACGAAGTCGGGACCAAATCGGGACGAATCCCGGGCCAACTCCCGGGCCGAAACCCGCCGGACAAGACCCAGATACCTGCAACCAACCTGTACCAGACCTGCGCCGTGTGACGAACAACACGGCGCATCACTTCGAGGAGAGACACATCATGAGCTTGCGTCTAGGCGACACGGCGCCCGATTTCGAACAGGATTCCAGCGTTGGCCGTATCAAGTTTCACGAATGGCTAGGCGACAGCTGGGGCGTGCTGTTTTCACATCCGGCAAATTTCACGCCTGTCTGCACCACGGAACTCGGCCTGACCGCGAAGCTCGCGGGCGAGTTCGAGAAACGTAATGTGAAGGCAATTGCGTTGTCGGTTGATAACGTGGAGTCGCACAAGGAGTGGATCAAGGACATCAACGAAACGCAGGCCGCGAGTGTCGGTTTTCCGATCCTGGCCGATGGCGACCGGAAGGTGTCCGAGCTCTACGACATGATTCATCCGAACGCGAATGCCACGTTGACCGTGCGCTCGCTTTTTGTCATCGATCCAAAGAAGAAGGTTCGCCTGACCATTACGTACCCGGCGAGCACCGGCCGGAACTTCGATGAAGTCCTGCGCGTGATCGATTCCCTGCAACTGACCGACAGCCATTCGGTCGCAACGCCCGGTAACTGGAAGCAGGGCGACGATGTGATCATCGTGCCGTCGCTGCAAGACCCGGAGGAGATCAAGCGCAAATTTCCGAAGGGCTACAAGGCAGTGCGCCCGTACCTGCGCTTCACGCCGCAGCCGGACAAGTAAGCGCTGGCCGGAACTAGCAGCAAGGAGCAAGTAAAAATGCAAAAAGCCAACGCATGAAACGCGTTGGCTTTTTGCTTTCCGGGCAACCCGCAGAGAATCCCGATTCAACGAACCTCAGAAAAACGCCTGAATCCCCGTCTGAGCGCGTCCGAGGATCAGCGCGTGGATGTCGTGTGTGCCTTCATACGTGTTCACCACTTCCAGATTCACCAAATGGCGCGCCACGCCAAATTCGTCCGAAATACCGTTGCCGCCGAGCATGTCGCGCGCCAGTCGCGCGATATCAAGCGCCTTGCCGCACGAATTGCGTTTCATGATCGACGTGATTTCGACGGCCGCCGTGCCTTCGTCCTTCATGCGGCCCAGACGCAGAACGCCTTGCAGCCCAAGGGTGATTTCCGTTTGCATATCGGCAAGTTTCTTTTGAATCAACTGGTTGGCTGCAAGCGGCCGGCCGAATTGCTTGCGATCCAGCGTGTATTGCCGTGCCATGTGCCAGCATGCTTCGGCTGCACCGAGCGCGCCCCAGGCAATACCGTAGCGCGCCGAATTCAGGCAGGTGAACGGGCCTTTGAGGCCGCTCACGTTCGGCATCAGGTTTTCTTCCGGGACGAAGACCTCGTCCATCACGATCTCACCGGTAATCGATGCCCGCAAGCCAACCTTGCCGTGAATGGCCGGTGCGCTCAAGCCCTTCCAGCCTTTTTCCAGGATGAAACCGCGAATCAGATCGCGGCCTTCCTCTTCCAGCTTTGCCCACACGACGAACACATCGGCGATGGGTGAATTCGAGATCCACATTTTCTGGCCGGAGATCGAAAACCCGCCGTCCACCTTTTTGGCGCGCGTTGTCATGCTGGCCGGGTCGGAACCGGCGTTCGGCTCGGTGAGCCCGAAACAGCCGATCCACTCGCCCGTCGCCAGCTTCGGCAGATATTTTTGCTTTTGCGCTTCGGTGCCGAATGCGTTGATCGGCACCATGACGAGCGACGATTGCACTGACATCATCGACCGGTAGCCCGAATCCACGCGTTCAACTTCGCGAGCGATCAGGCCATAGCTGACGTAGTTGAGGCCGGGACCGCCGTACTCTTCGGGAATGGTGGGTCCGAGCAGGCCGAGTTCGCCCATCTCACGGAAGATCGCCACGTCCGTGTGTTCGTTGCGGAACGCGTCGAGCACGCGCGGCTGCAACTTGTCCTGCGCGTAAGCGTACGCGGCGTCGCGGATCATGCGTTCTTCGTCGCTGAGTTGCTGGTCGAGCAGCAACGGATCTTCCCAGCTAAAACGGGCGTCATCGGCCATGTTGTATCTCCTGTTTCCTCTGTTCCTGATCTTAGGACTTGACTGATGTTCCGCTAAGCGGAACAATGTTTTGCAAATAAGAACCGAGTCTAGCATCCGATGCCAATAACTTCCATCCGAAATTCCGAGCCTTCGAAGCCTTCCGAAACTCCCGATTCATCAGAAGGAATCGATGAGCGCAAGTTTGTCGTCGCGCTGGCGCGTGGCCTGGAGATGCTGCGAGCGTTTCGTCCGGGCGAGACCTTGCTGGGCAATCGTGATTTCGTCGATAGAACCGGCCTGCCCAAAGCCACCGTCAACCGCCTTGCCTACACGCTGACCACGCTCGGTTATCTCCGTTTTGACGAACCGGCCGGCAAATACGCGCTCGACACAGGCGTGTTGTCGCTGGGATTCGCTTTGCTGGCAGGCGCCGATGCGCTCGAACTCGCGCGTCCGCACATGCGGGTTCTCGCACGGGAAATTGGGGCGGCGGTGTCGTTGGGATGCCGCGACGGGCTCGACATGATCTATCTGGAAACCATCCGCAGCGAGACGGCGCTGACGCTAGGCCTTGCTCCCGGCTCACGGCTGTCCATGCTGACCAGCTCAATGGGCCGCGCGTATCTGGCGGTGCAGAAACCGGACCAGCGGGCGGCTTTGCTCGAAGAACTCGGCGCGGCGGCGGTGAAAAATGGTGAAGACGGCGCGCGGCTCGTGAAGGCGGCGCAAGAGGCTATCGACGATTACGCCCGCGATGGCTGCTGTTATTCGTTTCGTGACTGGCATGCCGACGTGAACGCAATCGCGGCGCCGTTACGCGATATCCGCAACGGGCGATGGCTGGTGCTGAGCAGCAGCGGCCCGGCATCATCAATGGATGAAGCCTATTTCCGCAATATTGTTGCGCCCAAGCTACGGACGCTGGCGGCGCGACTGGCGTGAAAGAACGCTGATTGAGCCCGGATAAAGCCGCTTAATAGTGAAATCGAGCCGAAATCGGTCAAAAAGTGATTTAGAAATAACATCCCAAAAACACGGCTCTTAGAACATAATTCGATGAAACAGCCGCAGGGAGACTAAAAAATGACCGGGTTCTCGCTGGACGCAACGGATTGCCGTATTTTGTCGGTGCTGCAAGAAGATGGTCGCATCAGCAACCTTGATCTGGCTGAGCGGATTTCGCTATCGCCGTCAGCGTGTCTGCGCCGCATGCGGCTGCTCGAGGAAGAAGGGGTGATCGCGAGCTATCGCGCGTGCCTGGACCGGGAGCGGCTAGGCGTGGAACTGGAGGCGTTCGTCCATGTTTCCATGCGCAACGACCAGGAAAACTGGCACGAGAAATTCGCGGCCGCCGTGCGGGAATGGCCGGAAGTGGTGGGTGCGTTTGTGGTGACCGGCGACACCCACTACGTGCTGCGCGTGCTTGCATACAATCTCAAGCACTACTCCGACTTCATCCTCAGCAAGCTTTACAAGGCGCCGGGTGTGATCGATATCCGCTCGAACATCGTGCTTCAGACCATGAAGGACGAAGCGGGCGTACCGGTCGCCCTGATCGACCGAACCGGTAGCGTGTCTTAACCCAAGCGCGTGACAAGTCGGACAAGCCCGTCACAGCGATCCAAGTCCATGAAATTGCCCCGCCTGAAACACCAGCGGGGCAATTTCCGCTGCATTCTCGTGCACGCCGCATCGCTCCACCTGACCCACGAAGATCACGTGATCGCCTTCCTGATAACGGCTACGGTTGTGGCATTCGAACCACGCGAGCGCACCGTCGAGCACCGGCATGCCGGTGTCGCCCGCGGCATGTGACACCCCGGCAAAACGGTCACCCTTGACCGTCGCAAAGCGTTTGCAAAGATCGACTTGCGTCGATGCGAGCACGTTGATGACGTAGTGGCTATTGGCCTGGAATACGGACATCGACGCGGATTTGGTCGCGAGGCTCCACAGCACGAGCGGCGGATCGAGCGAAACAGAGTTGAACGAACTGGCGGTAATGCCGATCAACTGGCCGGACTCGGCGCGCGTGGTGATGACGGTGACGCCGGTGGCAAACTGGCTAAGTGCGTCGCGGAAAGAGCTGGCGTCGAAATTCGGTGGATTAGCGCGTTTCATCGGGATGGGTTCAGGTTCGACGGTATCGGCGAAATCCAGGCGGCATAAATTAGCGATACAAGAAGCCGGATGAAGTTTTCGAAGTCATCGGAAGATAGGCGATTGTTACGATTCTATCGGAATCGGCCCGTTCGCCTCTGTGCTAAAGGCCGTACAGGCAACGCGGACAACCGAAAACCAGTAAGCTGGAAGGGTTGATTCACACGCTTCCGCACGCATTTGACAGGTCTCGCGGAACACGAACCAGGAGCCAGCATGACGCAACATGACGAGCAGGCAAAGCGCGAAACGGCCACCATTGGCGGCGGGTGCTTTTGGTGTACCGAAGCGGTTTTTTTAGGCGTTGAAGGCGTGCTGTCGGTGGAATCGGGTTATGCCGGCGGCCAAAAGAAGGACCCAACGTACGAGCAGGTCTGCGACGGCACGACCGGGCACGCCGAAGTCATCAAGGTGGAATTCGATCCGGCGGTGATCGGGTATCGCAACGTGCTGGAGATTTTCTTTGCGACCCACGATCCGACGCAACTCAACCGGCAAGGCAATGACGTTGGCACGCAGTACCGGTCGTCGATCTTCACGCACTCCGATGAACAGCGAAAGATCGCGCTGGAAGTGATCGATGAATTGCAGAAAGAAGGCGTCTTCGACGGCAAGATCGTCACCGAAGTCACGCCGCTGAACGGAAATTATTTTCCGGCCGAGGACTATCACCAGAACTACTTCGAGCAGCATCCGAATCAGGGATATTGCGCGTTCGTGGTCGCGCCAAAGGTGGCGAAGTTCAGGCAGAAGTTCGCGCATCGGCTGAAACGCTGAGGGCTTGAACGGCATATAAGGCAAGACGGGCTTCGCGAAATCGAAGCCCGTTTTTTATTCCCGCGGCATCCCTGCCGCCAGATACTGCGCGATCTTGAAACACGTTAGCGGCGCCGAACCCTCCGCCTTGTTGTTCACCGCGATCACCACCGGCTGCCCTGCGAGCGCGTAGCGCAGCGCGAGTTCGGCGAGTGCTTCGTGCGTGTCGGGGTCTTCATCAACGAGTTTATCGAACGGTTCGTACTTCGCTTTCGCCTGCTCGTATTTGAAGCCGCCGTGCAGACTCCAGCGCACGATCAGCGGCCCCAGTCCACCTTCATCCAATAGCGCGAGCGCCTTAGCCTGACGCCGGGGATCGGGCATGCGTGCATGAATGCCGATGCAATATCGCACCTTCGCATCACGCAGCACGCGGATAAACCGCGGCGTCAGCATGATGGCGTCACGCAATTCCACCGCGTAGCAACTTTCACCCGGCAGCGATGGCAATGCGTTGAGAAACACGGACAGGCGCTCGAGGAACGCGGTTGGATCGACGATCAGCGCGTCCGGCAACGGCGGAATCTGGAACACGAGCGCGCCGGCTTTTTCACCCAGGCCGGCCATGCACGGCTGGACGAATTCATCGATGGCGATGCGCACGTTCAGGAACGCGGGGTTATCGCCGGCGGGTGCGCCTTTGTCGCCGCGGACGGTGGCATCGGTGACGGAAGCCGGCGCTTTCACGATGAAGCGGAAATGGGCCGGCACCTGGTTCGCGTAGCGCGCATAGTCCGCCACCGATAATGGCCCGTAGAACGAACGGTCTATCGATACACAGCGCAGCAGCGGATGCGCGCCGAGCGCGTTGAGGCCATCGCGGGAAAGCTTCGCGGACGAGTATTCGTCGCCATAGACGATGTCGCGCCAGCCGGGAAACGACCACGTCGACGGGCCAATATGAACGGTGTCGGGGAGACGGAGAGCTAACGCGTGATGGTCGGGCACGGCGAGTGCGGGCAAGACGCCGCCACGTGATTTTGCTTTTGGGAGAGACTCGGTCGCCGCTTTGCTCGTCTGTGTTGCCGGCTCTTCCACCGCCCCGAACAGGTCGACCTGCAACACGGATTGTGCGTGCAGTTCCACGCCCGCATCCAGTTCGTCACTGGATGCGGGTTCATCGGAAGCGGGCAGGTCAGGCGTTGAACTCAGAGCGATTTATCGTAGATATACCGGCGCGACCACGGCAGCGTTTTCGCGCTTCGACCGGCCTTGCGGCAGACAATTTGATAAATGGACACGTCGTCGTTCTCGAATGCGTACGCACAACCCGCCAGATACACGCGCCAGATGCGGAATTTTTCATCGTCGACGAGCGCCTTTGCTTGCTCCGCCTTCGCCTCGAAATTTTCCGCCCAGAGGTCGAGCGTGCGCGCGTAATGACGGCGCAAGCTTTCCACGTCGACGGCTTCGAGGCCGCCTTCCTGCAGCGCCTGGAGCGCAAGCCCGATGTGCGGCAGTTCGCCGTCCGGGAACACGTACCGGTCGATGAACTCGCCGCCGCCCAACGCCGTCTCGCCGCTGTTGAAGTCGGTCGACGTGATGCCGTGGTTCATGGCAATGCCGTCGTCGACCAGCAGTTCGCGCACCTTGGTGAAGTAACCGGGCAGGTTCTTGCGGCCGACGTGCTCGAACATGCCGACGCTGGTGATCCGGTCGAACTGGCCTTGTATGTCGCGATAATCCTGCAGGCGGATCTCGATCTGACCTTCGAGTCCGGCGTCCTTCACGCGTTTCGTGGCGAGATCGAACTGGTTCTGCGAGAGCGTGACGCCCACGCATTTCGCACCGAATTTCTGCGCGGCGCGCAAGACGAGCGCACCCCAGCCGCAGCCGATGTCGAGCAGGCGCTGGCCCGGTTGCAACTGGATCTTCGTGAGGATGTGGTCGATCTTCTTGATCTGCGCGGTCGCGAGGTCTTCATCGCCGTTCTCGAAATATGCGCAGGAGTAGACCATGTTCTTGTCGAGCCACAGCTCGTAGAACTCGTTCGATACATCGTAGTGGTACTGAATGGCTTTCTTGTCCGACGCCTTCGAATGAGTGAAGTAGCGCCGCACGCGCGCCAGCTTGCTCGCGCCCGTGACAGTGTTCTTGGCCAGCCCGTAGCTGATATTGATGATGTCCGACAGCTTGCCTTCGATGTCGATCTTGCCCTTCACATAGGCTTCACCGAGGTTGTCGAGACTCGGTTCGAGCAGATAGGGCAGGGCGGTCGCGCTCTTCACATGCAGCGTAACCTGCGGTGCCGCGAAACTTCCGAAGTCATGTTGCTGTCCATCCCACAGTACCAGCCGGGCGGGCAGGTTCGCCCGGTCCCGAATGTCCTGCACCCACTGCGTCAGCTTTTTCTCCCAAAACATGCTCGTTCTCCGCGCTCAGATGAAAATGAAGCTAAACCGGGTCGATTGCACTGCACGTTTTCCACATTGTTCGCGAGGCCTTGTCGCTTGCCCTTAGTCCGTTGCCCTTCCCCTCCCGGACACGCCGCAACGAGACGCGTTTTTAACGCGGGTCCAGTCAATGCGGGCTCACGAGGAACCCGGCGAAGGTCGAACTCTTGCTAAGGCTAAGGCGATAAGCGGACGATTTGCCATTGCTGGCCATTACCGCCAAGCGTAGGTGCAGCACGTTTATAGACGACACGGTCATGCAACCGTGACGGACGGCCCTGCCAGAATTCGATGGTGTCGGGAACGAGCCGGTAGCCGCCCCAATGTGGCGGACGCGGCGGGTTGTCACCGTATTTTGCAATCAATTCGCGCTCGCGGGCCTCAAGCACCGCGCGGCTTTCGATCACTTCACTCTGCTCCGACGCCCACGCGCCTATTCGCGATCCAAGCGGGCGCGACGCGAAATACGCATCGCTATCTTCCGGACTTGTCTTGACGACGGAGCCCTCGATACGCACCTGGCGTTCGAGTTCAATCCAGTAAAACAGTAGGCTCGCGGCGGGGTTGCTCGCGAGTTCATGACCCTTGCGGCTGAGGTAATTCGTGAAAAAAACGAACCCTCGGTCGTCGACGCCCTTGATCAGTACGATGCGCGCTGAAGGGTGGCCACGCTCGTCGACGGTCGCGAGCGTCATGGTATTGGGTTCGGGTAATTGTGCGTCGAGCGCCTGCGCGAACCACGTTTCGAATTGTCGAATTGGATTGGGATCCACGTCGGATGTTTCCAACGATCCGACGGAATAATTCTTTCTAAGATCGGCGAGGGTCATCATTTTTTATGCAAACGCTTCAATCGCATTAGTATAGCCAAGGTCTTCAAATTCTGCGCTTTACCGCCAATGTCCCTTTGATCTTCAATGATTTAGATCATGTTCCCGGGCGACAGAATTTGATGCAATTCGGCAGTTATTTTCATTTTGCTTTCAAAAAACTGGCCGATGATTTCTTACGTCCAATCTTCGATAAGGCAGAATACGCAATTCAGCGAATTCCTGCTGATCTCCGGTTCTATCGTTGCGATAGAGCGTCAGTGCGGACCGGTGCCGCGAGGCACTGTTGTCATGCTTTCTTGATGCCTTCTTGCTTTGTTTTTGCTTGTTTTGCCGACCCGCTGCCCACCTCATCATGACCGCTTTTCCTGCCTCCGCCGACACTTTAAATCTTACCCCCGCCACGCCGGAGTTTGAAGCCGCCGACCGCGCCCGGCGCTTTGGCGGCGTGGCGCGCTTGTATGGTCCGGCCGGGCTCGCGGCGTTCGAACGCGCGCATGTGGCAGTGATCGGGATTGGCGGCGTGGGCTCGTGGACGGTCGAAGCGCTGGCGCGCAATGCGATCGGTCGCCTGACGCTGATCGATCTCGACAACGTGGCCGAAAGCAATACGAACCGCCAGGTGCACGCGCTGGACGGCAACTACGGCAAGGCCAAGGTGAGCGCAATGGCCGAGCGCATTCACCTGATCGACCCGGCGTGCCGGGTGGAGCAGGTCGAAGATTTTATCGAGCCCGCCAACTTCAATTCTGTGCTGGGCGGCGGTTTCGATTTCGTGATCGATGCAATTGACAGCGTGCGTACGAAAACGGCGCTAATTGCGTGGTGTGTTGAGCATGGACAGCCAATGATCACCGTTGGCGGGGCGGGTGGGCAATTGGATCCGACGCGGATTCGTATCGACGATCTGGCGCTCACGATCCAGGACCCGTTGCTCTCGAAGGTGCGCGGGCAACTGCGCAAATTGCACGGCTTTCCGCGTGGGCCAAAAGCGAAGTTCAAGGTGAGTGCGGTCTATTCCGACGAGCCGCTGATCTACCCCGAAGCACCTTCGGGGAACGCTAGCGAAGCGGCCGGCACGGAAGAAACGGTGCCCACTGCTATGGGACCGGTTGGACTAAACTGCGCTGGATTCGGATCGAGCGTCTGCGTGACAGCCAGTTTCGGATTCGCCGCTGCCGCATATGTCTTGAGGGAAATCGCGAAACGCGGTTGAACATTGAGCGTAACTCGAAAAAATGGCCGTTTTCAAAACGGCCATTTTCTAAACGCCTTCTCGCAAAAATATCGATTTAAACTATTTGAAAGGTTTTGGCTCCGGGCATTAATGCGTTAGTTAATTGCTGCGCTTAATTTGCGGCGCCATTGCGAAACCACTTCCGGCTGATGCGCGGCCAGGCCGAACACCGACAGCATGGTCTTGCGGCCTACGTCGTCCATGAACGCGCGGTCGCGCGTCACGATCGCGAACAAATGCTCCAGCGCGCCGTTGTAATCTCGACCGGCTATCAAACGGTTGGCCAGCGCAAAACGGGCTTCCAGATCGTCCTGATTGGCGTTCACGGCGTCGATCAAGGCGTCGGCGGGTGGAAGGCTGGCCGCGGCATCGGCGGCGTCCAGTTCGGTCTTTAGCGCGTTGTAGCGCGCATCGATCCCTTGCGTGGTTTTCGGTGACAACAGCTTCTCTTCATCGCGCGCTTCGTCCGTACGGCCTGCTGCGAGCAGCCACTCGATCAGGTCCAGCCGCGCGTCGTCATAACCGGGATCAAGTGCCAGCGTCGCCTTGACATGGTCAATGGCGAGATCGGTGTCGCCTGCCGCGTACGCCGCGTGCGCGGCACTGCGCTCGGCTTCCGCGCCGTCCGGTACCAGCTTGTCGATGAATTCACGCAGCTGACCTTCCGGCAGCACGCCGATGAACTGGTCGACCGCGTGGCCGTCTGCGAACGCGACGACGTGCGGAATGCTGCGTACCTGAAAATGCTGCGCCAGTTCCGGATTTTCATCGACATTCACTTTCACCAGCTTCCACTTGCCCGCGCCTTCCGCTTCCAGCCGCTCGAGCATCGGGCCGAGCGTCTTGCATGGACCGCACCACGGCGCCCAGAAATCGACGAGCACCGGCGCAAGCGTGGACGCGGCGATTACGTCCTGTTCGAACGTGGCGAGTGTTGTATCCATGGTGTTCCTCCAGAAACGCGTAAACGATGTCTCATTATCTTGGGGCAAGCCGGCCGAGTTCAACCGGCTGCATGCCTGATTCAGCGGCGGCCTCGGGCTTCAATCCCTGAGGCTCGTAAGCCTCATAAACCTCATAAGCCTCAGGCTTCCGGCGGATTAGCCGAGCGGCGCGGCGGCGGCAACGGGATAAACTCCGTTTCGCCGGGGACCTGCCCGATCCGCTGCTCGCTCCACGCGAGTTTTGCGGCCTCGATTTTTTCCCTCGAACTCGAGACGAAATTCCACTCGATGAAGCGCGGACCGTCCAGCGGCGCACCGCCGAGCAGCATGGCGATAGCGCCTTCCGCGCTGCGCAGATCGGCGGCAAACCCCGGCTTCAGCACGGCCATTTGGCCCGCGGGCAGCACGTCTCCGTCAATGGAGAGATCGCCTTCCAGCAGGTAGACCCCGCGTTCCTCATGTTCCGTATCGAGCGTCACCGCGCTGTTCGCTGAAAATTGCGCCGCGACATAGAGAGTGGGGGAGAACGTGGTGGTCGGCGCCGTTTCGCCGAACGCGCTGCCGGCGATCACCCGCAACGTCACGCCATTGCGTTCGAGTTGCGGCAGCGTCGCGGCCGGATGATGCTCGAACGACGGCGCGCATTCCTCTTCCGCTACGGGCAACGCGACCCACGTCTGGATGCCGTGCATGTTCTGCCCGGCGGCGCGTTCCTCGTCGGGCGTGCGTTCCGAATGCACGATGCCACCGCCGGCCGTCATCCAGTTCACGTCGCCGGGCGAGATCTTCTGGACTGAGCCGACGCTGTCGCGATGCATGATCGCCCCCTCGAAGAGATACGTGACGGTCGCGAGGCCTATGTGCGGATGGGGGCGCACGTCCAGCCCTACCCCAGGCACAAGCGTTGCAGGGCCAATATGGTCGAAGAAAATGAACGGTCCGATAGTGCGGGCGGCCAGCGCAGGCAGTACCCGACGCACCATAAGGTTGCCGACGTCGTGCTCATGCGGCTTGAGAAACGCTTGGATTGTGGAAGACATGGGGACGTCCGGATTGCGTACTTGGAGATGCAATTCTACTGGGCGCCGTGTGTCAGCACGCAAGCGGTATCGGAGCGATAGGCCATTCGGCCGATGTTCAAACCGGATCATGGCGACGCTGACGAGCATGGCGACCTGGGACCCGTGCAACTTTCGATGACCGTCTCGATGGACCTTTCCGATGGACTTTTCCGCCTAGCCTAGACAGGAGCTTCACAATGACTAAGACCACACTTTTAATCGCCGTTGCCGCCGGACTTTTCGCCACTGCCGGTGCTTATGCCCAAACATCGAGCGGCAATTCGTCGAACGCGGCGTCCATGCCCACCGCATCGCCGATGCAAAGCGCCGACACGTCCGACGGCGCATCCGCGCCGATGAAAAAGCATCACAAGATGCACAAGCAGTCGTCGACCGGCCAGTCGGCCAACCCGAGCAAGACGCCTGCCGTAGAAACGGGCGCCAGTGCCGCGACAGAGAATGGTCAAAGCAAGTAGGTCAGGGTGCCGCGGGCGTTTCGAGAGGTAATGTTTCAAAGAAAAAGCGCTTGCGCCCTGACCGGCGCGAGCGCTTTTTTCTATGGCATGTGACGCGGGATCGCCTCGTCCGAATGGGCTATGGCGTGAGTTTGTGCAACAAATTTGCAAAATCGTCCGCTAAAGTGTCTAACTGCGTTCGCCCGCACCAGCCTTAATCCGCCTGCAGGCCAGCGCGAACGAACCTGTCCCTTTACGTCATGCGGCTCTTGGCGAGCGGCGGGTTGGCCGCAAAATACCGCTTGATGCCTTTCATGATCGCGGTAGCCATCTGGTCGCGGTAAGCGTCGTCGTTCAGGCGCTGCTCCTCTTCGGGGTTACTGATAAACGCGGTTTCCACCAGGATTGATGGAATATCCGGTGCTTTTAACACCGCGAAACCGGCTTGTTCCACCGAGCCCTTGTGCAGCTTGTTGATGTCGCCAATCTCGTTCAACACGAAATTGCCATAGCGCATGGAGTCGCGAATCTGCGCTGTGGTGGACATGTCGAACAACGCCCGGTTGACGCTCGCGTCCTGCGTCGTCACATTGATTCCGCCAATGGAGTCCGACGAGTTTTCCTTGTTCGCCATCCAGCGCGCGGCCGCACTCGAAGCACCGTGATCGGAGAGTGCGAACACCGACGAACCCCGCGCCGAGGGCGTGGTGAACGCATCGGCGTGAATGGAAACGAACAGGTCCGCGCCCACGCGACGCGCCTTCTGCACACGCACGTTGAGAGGCACGAAGAAGTCGGCGTCGCGCGTCATCATCGCGCGCATGTTCGGCTGCGCATCGATCTTCGCGCGCAGCTTCTTCGCGACATCGAGCGCAATGTGCTTCTCGTACGTTCCGCCGCTGCCGATCGCGCCCGGATCTTCGCCGCCGTGGCCCGGGTCGATCGCAACCGTGAGCAGGCGCGTTGTGCCGGATTTGTTGCTCTTCGGGTTGGCGAAACCGTAGTCGTCGGTCGTGCTGCTGCCGGACGAGTCGTCCTGGTTCGCCAACGCCGTAGGCGGCGCCGGCTTGACTGTGGGACGGGGCTTCGGAATCGCTGCAATAGGCGGGACGGGTGCGGGCGTTGACGGTGCGCGCGGCAGATCGGACTGCGCGTACTTCTGGAAAAACTCGTCCGTGTTGTCCGGCGCGTTCGCTTTCGGCGGCGTGGTGGGGCCGCTCAGCGCGGCGGGCGGCGGCGACGGATTCGGGTTGGTCTGATCGAAGGTCTGTTGCTTGTGCTCGGACTGAGCGAGCAAATCCATCAGCGGGTCGGGTGCAACGGCCGGATACAGATCGAAGACCAGCCGATACTTGTAGCTGCCAATCGGCGTCAGCGTGAACACTTGCGGCTTCACCGACCCCTTCAGGTCGAACACCATGCGCACCACGTGAGGCTGATATTGCCCGATGCGCACCGACTGGATCTGCGGGTCGTTCGGCGTGATCTTCGAGACGAGATCCTTCAGTTCCTGATCGAGGTCGAGTCCATTCAGGTCGACCACGAGCCGGTCCGGACCCTGCAGCAGTTGCTGGGTGTTTTGCAGCGGCTGATCGGACTCGATCGTGACCCGCGTGTAATCGCGGGCAGGCCACACGCGCACGCCGAGCACCGAACTCGCGTAGGCGAGCTTCGGTCCGAGCAGCGCGAGGGCGATAGTCGAAGCACCCGCGCGCAGCACCTGGCGCCGCCGCCAGTTGTGCGAGACCGTGGCGGTCGATTCGATCGAATGAAACGGCTTGATCAACAGCTTTCGAGACATGACTTTCCTGTTTCGCTAAACGCGCGCGCTATCAGCACGCGGCCTTCGCCTTCCTGTTCCAGCGTGAATTCGAGATCCGGCACACCCAGCAGTCCGCCAGCGCGTTGCGGCCATTCGACCAGGCAGATCGCGCCTGCATCGAAGTATTCGCGAAAGCCGGCATCAGCCCATTCGGCTGGATCGGCGAAGCGGTAAAGATCGAAGTGATAGAGCTCGAGCGGACCCGTTTCCGTTGCAAGCGAATAGGGTTCGACAAGCGTGTAAGTGGGACTGCGCACGCGGCCCGCATGACCGAGCGCGCGCAGCGTCGCACGCACTAACGTGGTCTTGCCCGCGCCCAGGTCGCCGATCAACTGGACCTGCAAACCGGGAAAACGTTCGTTCGGGGTGCTCGAATATTTCAGGCGGACCTGCAGGATCGCTTGCGCAAAGCGGCCACCGAAGGCGAGCGTCGCGTCTTCGTCGGGCAGGTCGAAGCGGCGTTCGAGCAGCGCGGCGGGAGGGTTTGAAAACGATCGAGTGAGGCTGTCGGGCATTCTCGTAAAATGTCGTGATGAACCGTTTGCCGGAACACCCTGTGGAACGCGAGAGCGCGTCAGACGACGCCGTCGCGGACCCGCGCTACTTCAGACTTGACGACGAAGCCGCGCTGGCTGAACTCGCGCTACGCATCAAGGCGTGGGGGCACGAGCTGGGGTTCTCTGCGGTCGGCGTCAGCGACGCCGACTTGACGGAAGCCGAAGAAGGCCTGGCTTCATGGCTCGAAGCAGGCTATCACGGCGAGATGGATTATATGGCCAAACATGGGATGAAACGCGCGAGGCCAGCCGAGCTTGTGGCCGGCACGCGACGTGTTATTACAGTTCGAATGGCCTATTTGCCGGCATCGACGCTCCACGGCAAGGCGCGCGAAAGTGCCGCGACAGCCGACGGTCAGGCAATCGACTGGCGCGCAGCCGAATGGGCTCGAATAGGCGATCCTGCGGCAGCTGTGGTGTCGGTCTACGCTCGCGGACGCGATTATCACAAGGTCATGCGCAGCCGCTTGCAGCAGTTGGCCGATCGCATAGAAGGCGAGATTGGTGCGTACGGGTACCGCGTATTTACGGATTCCGCGCCTGTTCTCGAGGTCGAGCTGGCGCAAAAGGCGGGTAACGGCTGGCGTGGAAAACACACGCTGTTGTTGGAAAGCGATGCCGGGTCGCTGTTTTTTATCGGCGAGATTCTGGTGGATATTGCGCTTCCGCCCGACGCTTTGACCCATCCCGATCAAGCGCCCGAACACGACGGCGCGCATTGCGGAAGCTGCACACGGTGCATCGATGTCTGCCCGACCGGGGCGATCGTCGCGCCGTATCGCGTGGATGCGCGCCGCTGTATTTCGTATCTGACCATCGAGTTGAAGGGAAGCATTCCCGAAGATATGCGGCCGCTGATCGGCAATCGGGTTTATGGTTGCGACGATTGCCAGCTCGTATGTCCGTGGAACAAGTTCGCGCAGGCCGCGCCGGTCGCGGATTTCGATGTACGCCACGGGCTCGATCGCGCGTCGCTCGTGATGTTGTTCGGCTGGAGCGCCCATGATTTCGATGAACGCATGCAGGGCAGCGCGATTCGCCGTATCGGACATGCGCAATGGTTGCGTAATATTGCGGTGGCGATGGGCAACGCGTTGCGCTCGCCGGTTTTGGGCGCCGATGAGCGCTCGGCAATCCGCGATGCATTGAATGCCCGCGCCGCGGATGCTTCAGAGCTGGTCCGCGAACACGTCGAATGGGCGCTGCGCCAGGAAGCATGACCGGACGTATGACCGCACGCTTACAGGAAAAATCAATGGAAGTGACCGAGGTAGAACGCGCGCCGGAACTCGTGTCGAGCAGCGCATCGATCGATCTCTTTTGCGACGCGCTCTGGCTCGAGCATGGTCTCGCGAAGAACTCGCTCGAAGCGTACCGGCGCGATTTGCGCTTGTTCTCCGAGTGGTTATCGAAGACGCGCGGGGGCACCGTCGATACCGCCACCGAAGCCGACATGAACGGCTATCTCGCCGCCCGCCGTGCGGACAAAGCGACGTCCGCGAACCGCCGGTTATCGGTCTTCAGGCGCTACTACGCGTGGGCGTTGCGAGAACATCGAGCGCCCGCCGATCCTACGCTTAAGCTGCGTTCGGCCAAACAGCCGCCGCGCTTTCCCAAGACGTTGAACGAAGCCCAAGTCGAGGCGCTGCTGAACGCGCCCGATGTGGAAACCGCGCTTGGGCTTCGCGACCGGACCATGCTCGAACTGATGTACGCGAGCGGCCTGCGCGTGACTGAACTCGTGACGTTGAAGACCGTGGAAGTGGGCTTGAACGAAGGCGTGGTGCGCGTGATGGGCAAGGGGTCGAAGGAGCGTCTTATTCCGTTCGGGGCGGTTGCGCACGACTGGATCGAGCGATATCTGCGCGAATCCCGGCCGGTATTGCTTGGCGCCCGCGCCGCCGATGCGCTGTTTGTCACCACGCGCGGCGAAGGTATGACGCGCCAGCAGTTCTGGAACATCATCAAGCGCCACGCGCTCACCGCCGACGTGCGCGCGCCGCTCTCACCGCACACCCTGCGGCATGCGTTCGCCACGCACTTGCTGAATCACGGCGCCGATTTGCGTGTGGTGCAAATGCTGCTCGGCCATACCGATATCACCACGACGCAGATTTACACGCACGTCGCACGTGAGCGGCTGAAGACGCTGCATCACGACCACCATCCGCGCGGTTGAAGACGCATGTTTAAAGCTGCTCCCTGAGCTTGTGTTTCAACAGCTTCCCCGTCGATGCTGCCGGCAGCGCCGCCAGCACGCGGATCTCGGCGGGGCGCTTGTAGGGCGCAAGACGATCGGCGCACCACTGGACGATATCGTCGGGCAGCGCATGCACCGACGGCAGCAATTCGACGAACGCAATCACTTCCTCGTTGCCCTCGACTGCGCGCCCGATCACCGCGGATTGCAGTACATCGGGGTGTGAATTCAGCACGTTCTCGACTTCAGCCGGATACACGTTGAAGCCCGATCGGATGATCAGTTCCTTGCTGCGCCCGACGATATACAGCGCACCATCCTGGGCCTGACGCGCGAGGTCGCCGGTTCGGAGCCAGCCATCTTCCGTGACCGTCGCCCGCGTCTGCGCTTCATTGCGGTAGTACCCGAGCATCACGTTCGGCCCGCGCACCCACAATTCACCGACTTCACCCGGCGCCACATCCACGCCATCCAGCGCCACAAACCGCAGTTCGATACCCGGTATAGGGTCGCCTGCCGAGCAGTCATCGCGCGGTGCGTCGAGCATGGTCTGCGATATGGTCGGGCTGCTTTCCGTCATGCCATAACCGTTGTGCAGCGGTACCTTGTACAAGCCTTCGACGCGCGATTTCAGCGCGGCATCGAGCGCAGACCCGCCGGAATACGCGAAACGCAACGCAGGCGCGCGCCACGGCGTACCGCTTGTCTGCACGTGTTCGACGAGCTTCGCGTGCATGGCCGGCACGCCCTGGAAGATCGACACGTTTTCTTCGGCCAACGCCCTTCGCACGGTATCGGGGGCGAAGCGTGGGGCAAGCCGGAGCGTTGCCCCTGCGTATAGGCTGCCGAGACAGACCGACGCCAGCCCGTAGATATGCGTAATCGGCAGCACGGCGTACACCAGGTCTTCGGGCGTCACGCGCCGCAATGTGCTGGACATGGCCGCGATAAACAACACGTTGCGATGCGACAGCATCACCCCCTTCGGCGCGCCAGTCGTGCCCGTGGTGTAGATCAGCGCGGCGCATTGACGGGTGGGATCGGTTTCAACGGGCTCGGGTGACACGGTTTCATCGACGATAAAGCGCCACGCGCCCACGTTTGTTGCAGCTGCCGCTTCGGCAGCGTTCAACCGATCCGCATGATTCGCAGCATCCTTCGATGCATCGATGGTGAACGCCACCACCCGCGGCTTCGCGTGAGCGCGGATCGCATCGATTTCGCTTGCCGAAAGCCGGGCGTTCGTGAGCAAACACCAGGCGTCGAGTTGCGCGACGGCGAACATCAGCACGACTTGCGCCACGCAATTCTCGCTCACGATCATCACGCGATCGCCGCCTTGCACACCGGCTTGCGTGAGCTGACGGGCTGTATCGTCGATGGCTTGGACGAGCTCCGCCGCATTCAGGCGCCGCTCGTCTTCGATCAACACAACGTGCTGCGGATCACGGGCGGCGAGGCGCGCGGGGATATCGGAAATACGCGTGGGCAATGCGGCGAGCAAGGCGGCGACATCAACGTCCATTTCAAATCTCCGTGCCGCGCATCAGTCCGCGCGCGATGATCACTTGTTGAATCTGCGACGTGCCTTCGTAAAGCCTGAAGAGCCGCACGTCGCGATAAAAACGTTCGATGCCGTACTCCGAGATATATCCTGCGCCACCGTGCACCTGTACCGCGCGATCGGCCACGCGGCCGCACATCTCGGTGGCGAAATACTTGGCACATGACGCTTCTATGGACACGTCACGCCCCTCGTCGCGGCGGCGCGCGGCATCGAGCACCATGCATTCGGCCGCGTAGATCTCGGTCTTGCTGTCGGCCAGCATGGCTTGCACAAGCTGGAATTCCGCGATCGGCTGGCCGAACTGCTTGCGTTCCATGGCGTAGGCGAGGGCGTCTCGCAGCATCCGTTTGGCAGCCCCAATAGCGATGGCCGCAATGTGCAAACGCCCCTTATCAAGCACTTTCATGGCCGTCTTGAACCCGACGCCTTCCACGCTACCAATCAATTGCGTGGCCGGAATACGGCAATTTTCGAAGATCACGTCGCACGTGTGCGCGCCGCGCTGGCCCATTTTCTTGTCGGGTTTGCCCAACGACAGTCCCGGCGATTCCCGCTCGACAATGAACGCCGAAATGCCGCTCGCGCCTTTTGCGTCGCTCGTGCGCGCCATCACGGTGAAGATGTCGGCTTCCGGCGCATTCGTGATGAAGCGCTTCGTGCCGTTCAGCACGTAGTGGTCGCCGTCCCTGCGCGCCGTGGTTTTCAGCGACGCAGCGTCCGAACCCGCGTCCGGCTCGGTCAGGCAGAACGAGCCGATCAGATCGCCCGCCGCGAGCTTCGGCAGATAGTGCTGTTTCTGCTCCTCGCTGCCGTCGAGCAGGATGCCAATCGAGCCGATGCCGTTGTTCGTGCCGATCACGGACCTGAATGCCGGCGATGTCTGCCCGAGTTCGAACGCCACGCGCACTTCCTCTTCCATCGTCAGGCCGAGTCCGCCGTAAGCCTCCGGAATGGTCAGCCCGAACAGGCCGATCTCGCGCATGGCGGCGAGCACATCGGCGGGAATCTGATCGGTCTCGTCGACTTCGGCTTCGCGTGGCACGAGCGTTTCGCGCACGAAACGGCGGATAGCGTCTTCAAGCAGCGTCTGGGTTTCTGAATCGCGAATCACGTTGAATCTCCAAGGTGGCGCATGCCGGATGAGCAATTACGAACGATCGTGCCACATGAATTCACCTTGCACAATTGGCCGTTCGGCCGATGGTGGCCGTGCTTTCGCGCCGCTACAATGCCGTCATGTCCAAGGTAAAACACATTTCCGAGACCCCGGCCACGCAGTTTTTGCGTCGGCACAAGGTCGCGTTCGGCGAGCATCCGTATGAGTATGTCGAGCATGGTGGCACGGAAGAATCGGCGCGCCAGTTGGGTGTGGATGAACATTGCGTGGTCAAGACGCTCGTGATGGAGGACGAACATGCAAAGCCGTTGATCGTGCTCATGCACGGCGACAAAACGGTCTCGACCAAGAATCTCGCGCGGCAGATTGGTGCGAAGCGCGTTGAGCCGTGCAAGCCGGAGGTGGCCAATCGGCATTCAGGGTTCTTGATCGGCGGCACATCGCCGTTTGGCACGAGGAAGGCGATGCCGGTGTATGTGGAATCGACCATCTTGGACCTGGACACAATCTATCTGAACGGCGGACGGCGCGGGTATCTGGTGAGCATTGCGCCGCCGGTCCTGGCCGAACTGCTAAAGGCCACGCCCGTGAGTTGCGCGAGCGTCGATTAAAATGCGCGTCCTGAAGTCTCGCTCTTGCCCCCGTTCCCGAAGATAAGAAGAAATCAATGAACAATGTGATTGTCGCTGTGGTGGCTTACCTGATCGGCTCGATCTCGTTTGCAGTGGTTGTCAGTTCGGCCATGGGTCTTGCCGACCCGCGTTCGTACGGTTCCGGCAACCCGGGCGCGACGAACGTGCTGCGCTCGGGCAACAAGCTGGCAGCCATCCTGACGCTGCTCGGCGATGCGATCAAAGGCTGGTTGCCCGTATGGCTGGTCGTGCATTTCGGCGCGCGTTTTGGGCTTGATTCCACGGCTGTCGCGCTTGCGGCCATCGCCGTGTTTCTCGGGCATTTGTTCCCGATATTCTTCAAGTTCCAGGGTGGGAAGGGCGTTGCGACCGCGGCAGGCGTGCTGCTCGCCATCAACCCGGTGTTGGGGCTGGCCACCTTGCTGACGTGGGTGATCATCGCGGTTTTCTTCCGATATTCGTCGCTGGCCGCGCTGGTGTCGGCGGTATTCGCGCCGTTCTTCGATGTGTTTCTTTTCGGCCCCAGCCGTATCTCGCTGGCCGTTGCCGCGATGAGCGCGCTACTGATCTGGCGGCATCGGGGGAATATCAAGAAGCTGCTGGACGGAAAGGAGAGCCGGATCGGGGAGAAGAAGCGGGCGGCGGAAGCGGTTAAATAAGCTGCCGTGAAACTTCGCTTCGAAAGCAAGAAAGCCGCCCTGAAGGCGGCTTTCTTGCACTCATACTCTCAAAGCGATCGAACCAGATGGAGTCGGTTTTTTCCGTCTTCGGCAGTGTGTTCCAAAATGGAACCTACTGAGTCTTCAGCCGACTTATCGAAAGCTGAGATGCCTGATAAAAGGCGTGTTCTCCGCAGATGCCCGATAAACAACGACCCAACGCCCGGAATTGCCAACCTTAGGCGCCGGCCGAACACCACACTCAATCCCGGAAATTATTGAAGTCCAGCGGCGTATCCGTCACGTCCTTCTTCAGCAACGCAATGGCGCTCTGCAAATCGTCCCGCTTCGTGCCGTTGATGCGCACCGAGTCGCCCTGAATGCTGGCCTGGACCTTGATCTTGCTGTCCTTGATCAGCTTGACGATTTTCTTCGCCAAGTCGCCGCTTACACCTTTCTTGATCTCGACGACCTGCTTCAGCTTGTCGCCGCCAATTTTCTCGATCTTGCCGTAATCGAGAAAACGCACGTCCACATTGCGTTTCGCGAGTTTCGACAACACCACGTCCTTGACCTGGCCGAGCTTGAAATCGTCGTCGGCAAAAAGCGTCAGGTCACGATCCTTTTGCTCGACGCGCGCGTCCGAACCCTTGAAGTCGAAGCGCGTGGCAATTTCCTTGTTCGATTGTTCGATGGCGTTTTTCACCTCGATCATGTTTGCTTCGCTGACGACGTCAAACGATGGCATCTGCATTCCCCTTCGTTGAGGCGAGGCGTGGCGTAAGGCTTGCACGCACTCGCTATAATCACGGACCAACGTCATTCTACCGATGCCGTCCCGGTTTGCCCAAGGCCGCCCCCGATTCCGACCCAAGCGCTTCCCTCAATGTCCGAGTTCCAACTTCTCTCCGATTACCCGCTGCTCGCGCATAACACGTTCGGTTTCGACGTCCGCGCCAAGCATGCCATTCGGCTGACGGAAGAAGCGCAGATCCCGGCGCTGGCTCGCGATGCCCGACTAAACGGCCTGCCGCAACTGGTGCTTGGCGGCGGCAGCAACGTCGTGTTGACCCGCAATTTCGACGGTGTCGCGTTGCTTGTGGAATTGCGCGGCCGTCATGTGATTCGGGAAGACCATGAGGCCGTTTTTGTAGAAGCCGGCGCGGGTGAGAACTGGCACGAGTTCGTTGCGTGGACGTTGTCGCGAGGCTTGCCCGGGCTCGAAAATCTCGCGCTGATCCCGGGCACGGTGGGCGCGGCGCCGATCCAGAACATAGGCGCCTACGGGCTGGAAATGGGCGAGCGCTTCGAGCGTTTGCGGGCGATTGAAATATCGACGGGGGAAACGCGGGAATTTGATCGAGATGCGTGCGCGTTCGGTTACCGCGACAGTTTTTTCAAGCAGGAAGGGCGCGGGCGTTTTGTGATTGTATCGGTGACCTTTCGTCTGCCGAAGGCGTGGACGCCACGTGCGGATTACGCGGATATCGCGCGCGTGCTCGAGACCAGCGGCGGGAACAATCCGCAGGCTATCTTCGATGCGGTCGTTGCCGTACGTCAGGCCAAGTTACCGGACTGGCGGGTGCTCGGGAATGCTGGCAGCTTCTTCAAGAACCCGGTGGTGAGCGCGGCCACCTTCGATGCATTGAAGGCGCTTGAACCTGATCTCGTGTCTTACAAGCAGCACGATGGCCAGTTCAAGCTGGCTGCAGGCTGGCTGATCGACCAATGCGGCTGGAAAGGCCGCGCGATCGGTGCGGCCGCTGTGCACGACCGGCAGGCGCTGGTTCTGGTGAACCGTGGCGGCGCGTCGGGCGCGCAAATCCTGGAACTCGCCGCGGCCATTAAACGAGACGTACACGCGCGTTTCGCGGTCGAGCTTGAAGCGGAGCCGGTGTGTCTTTGATTTAAAGCTGCTGCGAAAGAACGAGCAATTGCGTTCGTCGAACACCAACGCAACCAGCCGAAGCACGCGGCGACAAATTAGCCCGAAGCCCCGCAAGCCATCCATAAAAAAACCCGCCACGCAGGCGGGTTTTCATTCCAACATCAACAAAGCCAGGCTTACCTCAACCACCACGCTTGCGACGTGCATTCTCGGCAATCCGCATCCGCAGCGCGTTCAATTTTATGAACCCGCCGGCATCGGCTTGATCGTACGCGCCGCCGTCGTCATCGAACGTTGCGATGTTCTTGTCGAACAGCGTTTCCTTCGAATCGCGCGCAACCACCGTCACGCTGCCCTTGTAGAGCTTCACGCGCGTCCAGCCGTTGACCTTGTCTTGCGTGTGGTCGATCAGCACTTGCAGCGCGCGCCGCTCCGGACTCCACCAGTAGCCGTTGTAAATCAGCGCGGCGTAACGCGGCATCAGATCGTCCTTCAAGTGCGCCACTTCGCGATCCAGTGTGATCGACTCAATTCCGCGATGCGCCTTGAGCATGATCGTGCCGCCCGGCGTTTCATAACAGCCGCGCGACTTCATGCCGACATAGCGGTTCTCGACCAGATCCAGCCGGCCAATGCCATGCTTGCCGCCGATCGCATTCAATTCCGTCAGCATGTCCGCCGGCGACAAACGCTTGCCGTTCAGCGCAACCGGATCACCCTTCTCGTATTCGATATCCAGATATTCCGGCTGATCCGGCGCGTCTTCGGGCGCGACCGTCCAGCGCCACATATCTGGTTCAGCCTCGGCCTTCGGATCTTCCAGGTGACGGCCTTCGAACGAAATATGCAGCAGGTTCGCGTCCATGGAGTAGGGCGCGCCGCCTTGCTTGTGCTTCATTTCGATCGGAATGCCCGCCTTTTCCGCGTAAGCCAGCAGCTTTTCACGCGACAGCAGATCCCATTCACGCCATGGTGCGATCACCTTGATACCCGGCTCGAGCGCGTAATAACCCAGCTCGAAACGCACCTGGTCGTTGCCCTTGCCGGTCGCGCCGTGCGACACGGACTGCGCACCGACCGCTCGTGCGATCTCGATCTGGCGTTTCGCGATCAGCGGACGCGCGATCGACGTGCCGAGCAAGTACTCGCCTTCGTAAATGGTGTTGGCGCGGAACATCGGGAACACGTAGTCGCGGACAAACTCCTCACGCAGATCTTCGATAAAGATGTTGTCCTGCTTGATGCCGAGCTGCAGTGCTTTCTTGCGCGCCGGTTCGAGTTCTTCGCCCTGACCGATGTCAGCGGTGAACGTCACAACTTCGGCGTCGTAGTTGTCTTGCAACCACTTCAGGATGACTGAGGTATCGAGACCGCCTGAGTAGGCGAGCACGACTTTTTTAATATCGCTCATGGTGAACTCGTATGGCTGGAAAACGGTGCGCGCACCGGGCTTTCAGCGCGCGAAAAACCGCTATTTTGACATCAAATGGCGGCTGTTCCGTATTTTCGGGACGACACGGCGTCTCGACAAGAACGCCGAACGCTTGCCGCTTCGTGCTCGTCTAGAGCGCAACCGACTCAATGATTGAGTTTGCCGAGCAGCAGATATTCCATCAGCGCCTTCTGGACGTGCAGCCTGTTTTCGGCTTCGTCCCACACTACGCTCTGCGGGCCGTCGATCACCTCGGCGCTCACTTCTTCGCCCCGATGCGCCGGCAGGCAGTGCATGAAGAGGGCGTCCGGATGAGCGCGCGCCATCATGTCCGAGTCGACGCACCAGTCGGCGAAGGCTTTCTTGCGCACTTCGTTCTCGGCTTCGAAACCCATGCTGGTCCAGACGTCGGTGGTGACGAGGTCGGCACCGGTGCAGGCGTCGTTAGGATCGGCGAATTCTTCATAGAACGGCGCGCTGTCGGGCGACACCAGCGAATGGTCGAGCGTATAGCCGGGCGGCGTGGACAGGCGCAATTTGAAGCCGAGAATTTGCGCGGCTTCGATCCACGTGTACAGCATGTTGTTTGCGTCGCCGACCCAGGCCACGGTTTTCCCCGCGATCGGTCCACGCAGTTCGTAGTACGTGAAGACGTCGGCCAGGACCTGACACGGGTGATATTCGTTCGTCAGACCGTTGATCACCGGCACGCGTGAATTGTCGGCGAAGCGCTGGAGGATGTGCTGACCGAACGTGCGGATCATGATGATGTCGACCATGCGCGACACCACTTGCGCCGCGTCCTCGATCGGTTCGCCGCGGCCGAGCTGCGTGTCGCGCGTGCTGAGGAACACGGCATGCCCGCCGAGCTGGAAGATACCCGCTTCGAACGAGAGCCGTGTACGCGTTGAATTCTTCTCGAAGATCATCGCCAGCGTGCGGTCGTGCAGCGGATGGTAGGTCTCGTAGCTCTTGAACTTGCGCTTGAGAATACGCGCGCGCTCGAGCACGTAGTCATAGTCGTCGAGAGAGAAATCCTTGAACTGCAGATAATGGCGAATTTTTTTTTCGGTCATGAAAAATGCGTACGGCGGCTTCAGCCGGCAATTACGCCGGACGGCGCCGCCGTCGTAGTGGTATCGAATTTCAGCATAAAGGAATTTCCGGCGTTTGACGAGGTCGCCAATTAGCCGATGCGCGCCGCCATACGCCGTCTGGCGTCGTTTAGAGGCTTTGTGTGCAGTGCGGAAAAAGGGGCTCTGCTGTATAATCCGCCAGGTTTCTGTTGCAGTCGTGACACCTTTCGACTGCTTACGAAGCAGATCTATTCGCGGCATAAGCCGAGTCAATCTGCGGACTAAACACGCAGATTTAACGTGGCTTTTCAACGCTAAACCTGCGGAAGCCAGAGCAGTTCGCGGTCATGCGAGTTCGTCTCGCCAGCACCTGCTTGCCTGCCGGTCAGTCCGTGTGGCGGTCAGCCGTCAACGGCGTCATCATGCGTTGATTGCGTGCTCAAGGCGGCTCGGGCGAAGTCTCAGTCTGGTCACGCAGTTAAGTCGACGAGTGATCGATGAGCGGGTAGATGCGGGTCGAAGAAAGAGGCTGGGTCTTACCGGCCGCTACGCTGCCGGACGAGGCGGAGTTCAGCGCCGGAGGTTGCAGCCGATGACTTTCCGGTTCACCTTGCCAACCATGCATGCGCGTTCGCCGGCGTTCTCCGCCGGTCGTAAAACAGGTATTCCTACATGGCCGAAACAATTCCAACCGAATACTTCATCCAGGGCGTTACGTCGAACGGCAAGACGTTTCGGCCGAGTGACTGGTGTGAACGGCTTTGCGGCGTGATGTCGGGGTTCGGCCCGGGCAAGCGCGGTCCCAATGCCCGGTTGCAGTATTCCGTCTATGTGCGCCCGACCTTGCTCGGTAACGTGAAGACGGTGATTCTCGATTCCCGCTTGCGTGACATCGAGCCTATGGCTTTCGATTTCGTGATGAACTTCGCCAAAGACAATGATCTGCTTGTGACGGAGGCGTGCGAGTTGCCGCCACACCATGCCACGCAGCAGCAACATGGTTGATAGCGCGGCTAACTGAACGGCCAACTGAGCAGCAGCGGCCTTTGAGAAGGCCTCTTTTCGATGCACACGACAAAAAACCCGCTATTAGCGGGTTTTTTTGTTGCTGCCGTTTGTTGCCGTTTGCTGTTTTAAGCGTCAGAACAAATCGGAACAAAACCAAAGCAGCGGCCTGTCACGCGCCCATCAAACGATCAAACCAAAGGCGCGCAATAAGCGACTACCAGAATCCTTAAGCAGCAGGTGCTTGCAGACCCTTGATAGCTGCCGACAGACGGCTCTTATGGCGAGCAGCCTTGTTCTTGTGGACGATGCGCTTGTCCGCAATTATGTCGATGGTCTTGACCGACGTCTTGTAGATTTCTGCAGCCTTGGCTTGGTCGCCGGCGTCAATCGCCTTGCGAACTGCCTTGATGGCGGTGCGGAATTTCGAGCGCAGCGCCGAGTTGTGCGAGTTTGCCTTGGCGCCTTGACGGGCGCGCTTGCGGGCTTGTGCTGTATTTGCCATGACGGTTCCTTATCCTGTTCCAGCTATGTGTTTCAGCGCTTCCCGTTTTGCTTCTGGATCGGATCCAACTCAATGCTGGCCCGACTCCACACAAGATAAAACGAGGTTAATCCGATGCGCTGTTTATGATCAAACCCTCGGGATCGATTGCCCGAAAGCGCAAAAAACGTCGAAAGAAGACGCGAAGCCGCCGTGCTCGTTGGTAATCTTACAACCCACGTAAAAGTGCCGAAAGCGGATTCAGGAGCTTCGAAACCGGCGATTATAGCAACGAAATCATGGGACTGGCAAGCGCGGCTGGTTTTTGCCCGGTTGTCGCAGGGAAGCGGGCCGCTACGAACCGGACGCAGCGTAACAGGTGCATGCGAGGTGCCTGCGAGCTACATGCGAACTTCCGGCATGCAGCTTGAGTTGCAAATTCTAACGATTCCCCGAATGTTGCAACGCGTCGCATTCATAATGCGGCCCGTATAATCAACGCCCCATGAATCTATTCCGAGCCCTACTGACGGTCAGCGGCTTCACGCTGCTCTCCCGCGTGACCGGCCTGATCCGCGAAACGCTGATCGCGCGAGCCTTCGGCGCCAGTCAATTCACCGACGCATTCTACGTCGCCTTCCGCATACCGAACCTGTTGCGGCGCCTGTCCGCTGAAGGAGCGTTCTCGCAGGCGTTCGTGCCTATCCTTGCCGAGTTCAAGAACACCGAAGGTCACGACGCCACCAAGGCGCTCGTCGACGCCATGTCGACCGTGCTTGCCTGGGCGCTGGCAGTTGTCTCGCTGGCAGGGGTGGCGGGTGCATCCTGGGTCGTGTTCGCCGTGGCGTCGGGGCTCGAGCACGACGGCCGCGCGTTCGGCCTCGCGGTGACCATGACCCAGATCATGTTCCCGTACATCATCTTCATCTCGCTGACATCGCTGGCGTCGGGGGTACTCAACACGTACCGGCAGTTTTCCCTGCCCGCGTTCGCGCCCGTGCTGCTCAATGTGTCGTTCATCGCGGCGGCCATCTTCCTCGCGCCGCATCTGAAAGTGCCGGTCTACGCGCTCGCCTATGCAGTGATCGTGGGTGGGGTGCTGCAGTTTCTTGTGCAACTGCCCGGCCTCAAGAAGATCGACATGATCCCTCGCATCGGCCTGAATTTCTTTCGGGCGTTGCGGCATCCGGGCGTCAAGCGCGTGCTGATCAAGATGGTCCCCATGACGTTCGGCGTGTCCGTCGCCCAACTGAGCCTGATCATCAATACAAACATTGCGTCGCGGCTCGGGGCGGGCGCTGTGTCGTGGATCAATTACTCTGATCGCCTGATGGAATTTCCCACCGCGCTGCTCGGCGCGGCGTTGGGCACGATCCTGCTGCCGAGTCTCTCGAAGGCGCACGTGGACGCCGATCCGGTCGAATATTCGGCGCTGCTGGACTGGGGTCTGCGTATCACCTTCCTGATGGCGGCGCCCAGCGGCGTCGCGCTGTTTTTCTTTGCCGTTCCGCTGACCGCCACGCTATTCCACTACGGTAAATTCGATGCGCATTCCGTCGTCATGGTCGGCCGGGCGTTGTCGGCGTATGGCGTCGGGTTGGTCGGACTGATCCTGATCAAGATCCTCACGCCTGGTTTTTACGCGAAGCAGGACATCAAGACGCCGGTGATTATCGGCATTATCGTGTTGATCGCGATTCAGCTCAGCAACCTGATTTTCGTGCCGATCTTCGCGCACGCCGGATTGACGCTGTCGATAGGCTTGGGCGCATGCGTGAACGCAACGTTGCTGTTCATCGGCTTGAGGAAACGAGGAATATATCAACCCTCGCCGGGATGGACACGCTTCTTCGTGCAACTGCTCGGTGCGTGCCTTGTGCTCGCCGGCGTGATGCATTGGGTGGCCGGCAATTTCGACTGGATCGGCTTGCGCGCCGCGCCTCTGGAGCGAATTGTGCTTCTCGGTGCAAGCCTGGTTGTATTCGGTGCGCTATATTTCGGTATGCTGTCTGCGATGGGTTTTAAGTACGCGTATTTCAGAAGGCGAACGCTGCAATGACGACGACGCGCATCCTCGACTATTTCACCTCGCTAGTGGCGGAGGACGAGAGTCTGCCGCTCACCGAGGCGGCGTTGTCGCTCGCCCAGGACGCGTATCCGGACCTCGACCTGCAGGGCGTACTGGCCGAGATCGACGAGCTGGTCTTGCGTGTGCGCCGCCGTATGCCCGACGACGCCGACATCAAGCAAAAAGTCGGCGTACTGAATCGGTTCTTCTTCCGCGAGCTGGGTTTCACCAGCAATCACAACGACTACTACGACCCCGATAACAGCCACCTGAACATGGTGCTGAAGCGGCGTCGCGGGATTCCGATCTCGCTGGCCGTCGTGTATCTGGAGATGAGCGAACAGCTCGGTATTCCGGTGCGTGGCGTATCGTTTCCAGCGCATTTCCTGTTGCGCGTGACTACGCCCGACGGCGACGTGATGCTCGATCCGACTACCGGCCATTCACTGTCCGAATCGGCAATGGTCGAGATGCTCGAGCCGTACGTGCAGCGGGTGGGTGAATCTATTGGCAGCGCGCTGCGGGTCTTGTTGCAACCGGCCACGCGGCGGGAAATCATCGGACGAATGCTGCGTAACCTGAAGAGCATTTATCTTCAGACCGAGCGATGGCAACGGCTGCTTGCCGTGCAGCAACGGCTGGTGATCCTGATGCCGGGGAGTATTGAAGAAGTGCGCGATCGGGGCTTCGCTTACGCGCGCCTGGATTACTTGCGGCCGGCGATTGACGACCTGCGTCGGTACCTCGACGACCGGCCCGACGCCGAAGACGCAACCGTCGTGGAGACGGAATTGCATGAGCTGCGACAGCGCACGCAGCACAACGGCGAGTAGTTTTTCCAGCTTGCCAAGGTAAGACCGATTAAAAAACGGCGGCTCATCATTTCGATGGCCGCCGTTTTGCTTAGGCGCTTAATTTGACTTAAGCCAGCGAGCTAGCCAGCTAGCCGCTGCCTGCCTGCCCGCCGAGCCGCAAACTCACTTCGGCTGCATCCGGATCGCGCCGTCCAGACGAATCACTTCGCCATTGAGCATGGGGTTGTCGAAGATCTGCTTGACCAGCATGGCGTATTCATTCGGTTTGCCGAGACGCGAAGGGAACGGCACCATGGCGCCGAGCGCGTCCTGCACTTCCTTCGGCATGCCGAGCAGCATCGGCGTTTCGAAGATGCCCGGCGCGATCGTCATCACGCGAATGCCGTTGCGTGACAAATCACGGGCGATCGGCAGCGTCATGCCCACTACGCCGCCTTTCGATGCCGCATACGCCGCCTGGCCGATCTGGCCATCGTAAGCCGCCACCGATGCCGTGCTCACGATCACGCCCCGTTCGCCCACTGCATTCGGTTCGTTCTTCGACATGGCAGCAGCCGCCAGCCGGATCATATTGAACGTGCCGATCAAGTTCACGCTGATCGTCTTGGCGAACACGTCGAGCGCATGCGGGCCATCCTTGCCCACGGTCTTCATGGCCGGCGCGATGCCCGCGCAGTTGACCAACCCGCGCAAACTGCCGAGCTGCGTCGCGGCTTCCACGGCGCGCTGGCCGTCTTCCTCGCGGCTCACGTCGCATTTCACGAACACGCCGCCGAGTTCCTTCGCCAGCTTCTCGCCGTCGGCTTCGTTCATGTCGGCGAGCACGACCTTGCCGCCGTGGTCTCGGATAAGCTGCGCCGTGGCCGCGCCGAGGCCCGATGCGCCGCCGGTGACGAGAAAAACGTTGTCCTGGATGTCCATGCTGTGTGCTCCTTAATGAGGGTTATACGTAGAACGTGTTCCGTCCCGGGGATCGCCCGGAACGAAAAACCCGCTCGGCCGATGGAGCGCGAGCGGGTTTCAGAAGGCGTGCCCCGAGCGCCCGGGTGTGAGCGCTCGGTGACAGTCAGGTCAATGCATCGAATACGCGCGTGCGGATTTCATCGACGGCGCCAAGACCCGAGATCCGCCGATACTCCGGCGCCTTGAGGCCGTTGTTGTCGCCATGTTGAGCCCACGTGTTGTAGTACTCGATCAACGGCTTGGTCTGCGCGACATACACGTCGAGCCGTTTCTTCACGGTCTCTTCCTTGTCGTCTTCGCGCTGGATCAGCGGCTCGCCGGTGATGTCGTCAAGGCCTTCCTGCTTCGGCGGATTGAACTTGATGTGATACGTACGACCGGAGGCCGCGTGCGAGCGCCGTCCGCTCATGCGCTCGATGATGTCCGCGAACGGCACGTCGATCTCAAGCACATAGTCGATAGCAACACCGGCTTGCTTCATGGCGTCGGCTTGCGGAAGCGTGCGCGGGAAACCGTCGAAGAGATAGCCGTTCGCGCAGTCCGGCTCCTGCAGCCGTTCTTTCACGAGGTTGATGATGAGCTCGTCCGACACGAGTTCGCCGGCGTCCATGAAGCGCTTGGCTTCCACGCCGAGCGGCGAACCCGCTTTCACGGCGGCGCGCAGCATGTCGCCCGTCGAGATCTGCGGAATGCCGAACTTTTCCTTGATGAAGGTGGCCTGGGTGCCCTTGCCGGCGCCGGGGGCGCCCAACAGGATCAAACGCATGGTGATATCTCCGAATCGAATAGAAACCGCTGCGCTGCGAGGCTTATTCTTGCGTCCGGTCGCTGTGGCACATCGCTCGGTTGCAGCCGCAAACGAGGCGCGACGAGCCGAATTCGGGAGACGGCGCGGCACCAGTCGACACGGCGCTCAGGAGCGTTGGCGCTGACCGGAAGGCTCGCGCTACCGAATGATTATGCCATGCATCGTCACAATCGCGGCCCGAATCCGCGGCTGAAAAGCCCGGAAAGTCGCGCGCAGCGGGGGTTAACGCGAGTTGATCGAGAAGGGCATGCCGCGCTAGGCGGGGGTGAAAACCAGTCGATTCCGAGCGGCGCTATCGCTTCGGAACGCGATGGAAATGCGGGTGATCGGTGAGTGCCCGGCGCGATGACAACGGAACTGCCGGAAGCGCTGCTGCAGCATAAACGCGCCCTATGTGTAATTGATGCGCGGTGATCGAGCGCAGCCCTGGACCACGGCCGGAGCGCATTCGCCGGCCGGTCCGCGCCCCCGCACCGCGTTACGCCTACGCGCCAAACAGCGCGCGGACGCGGGCCAGATCAGTGGGGGTATCGACACCCGGCGGCGGCGCGTCGTTCGTCGTCAGCACTGCGATGCGCTCGCCGTGCCAGATCGCGCGCAGTTGTTCGAGCGCTTCGGCTTCTTCGATTGGCGCAACAGACAGCGTGGGATAAACCCGCAGGAACTTCGCGCGATACGCATACAAGCCGATGTGCCGCAACACGTTGGCGGGAACGGACGGACGTGCGCGGAGCGCGGCAACATTCGGCCAGTCCTTCTGCCACGCGTCACGCGACCACGGAATCGGCGCGCGCGAAAAATACAGCGCGACGCTCTTCGAATCCAGCACGACTTTCACCACGTTCGGGTTGAAGACATCGGCGGGGTCGTGGATCGGATGCGCAGCGGTTGCGATCGCGCACGACGGATTCGCCGCCAGATGCGTCGCCACGTTTCGCACGAGCGCCGGGTCGATCAAGGGCTCGTCGCCTTGCACATTGACCACGATGGTGTCGTCGCTCCAGCCGAAATGCGTCGCGACTTCGGCGAGCCGGTCCGTACCGTTCGGATGATCGGCGCGGGTGAGCAGCGCCTCGAAACCATATTCCTTCGCGACTTCGACCACACGCTGCGAATCGGTGGCGATCAGTACTTGCAGCGCGCCCGCCAAACGCGCGCGCTCGGCGACGCGCACGACCATCGGCTTGCCGCCGATATCCGCCAGCGGCTTGTCCGGCAGCCGCGTGGACGCGAGCCGCGCGGGTACGACGGCAATGAAGGGCGGCGCGACCGGAACGTGTGCGTTCATAAAGCCTCAGTGGTAAATCTCAATTCCTCAGTCCCTCACTCCTCAGTTCCCGCCCGCGGGTTTCAACGGCTCCACAGGCGTGCCTTCCACGGTCTGGCGGGCTTCGTCGGGCAGCATGATGGGAATGCCGTCGCGGATGGGGTAAGCGAGTTTATCGACGTTGCAGATGAGTTCCTGCGCCGCGCGGTCATGCGTGAGCTGGGTCTTGCAAATAGGGCAGACAAGGATTTCAAGCAGGCGTGCGTCCACGAAGTTTCTCCACAACTAATGCGATGAGGCGGGGGCTGAGCACGGCTTCCACTGGAACCACCCAGATGCGCGCGTCACGCCAGGCCCCGAATTTTACTGCATCCTTCTCGGTGATCAGGATCGAATCGGCGTCGATGCCGGAGAACGGATTGTCGCGATATTCATAGTGATCCGGGAACGCGCGCGTGGCCGGCACGAGTCCGGCCGCGCGCAGCGACGCGAAGAACCGTTCCGGCGAGCCGATGCCCGCTGCCGCCGCGATCCGTTCGCCCTTGAACGCGCTGAGCGGACGGCGCACGGCGGGGTCATCGAGGCGCCAGGCGTCGCCGGTGGCCAGGTCCAGCGAGAAGGTATTCGGCCACGGCGGCAACGTGCGGTCGTAGGGGCTGTTGATGAGCGTGGCGTCGCGGTGCCGCGACATCGATTCACGCAGCGGTCCCGCCGGCAGCAGGAAACCGTTGCCGCCCAGACGGTCGTCGAAGACCACGAGTTCGAACGCGCGCGCCATGCGGTAATGCTGCAGGCCGTCGTCGCTGACGATCACGTCCACCGATGGATTCTCCTTCAGCAACGCTTTCGCCGCTGCGACGCGATCCGGCGACACCATCACCGGCGCGTGCGTGCGGCGGGCGATCAGCAAGGGTTCATCGCCTACTTCGGAGGGTTGGCTGTCGGGCGTTACGCGCGTGGCTTCGTGGATCTTCGCGCCGTAACCGCGCGAGACGACGCCCGGCTGAAAGCCGGCGGCGCGCAATGCTTCGACGAGCGCGATGACCGTCGGCGTCTTGCCGGTGCCGCCTACGGTCACGTTGCCGACCACCACAACCGGCACGCCCACGTTCACCTGCTTGATCCAGCCGAGCGCGAAGAACCCGCGGCGAAGGGCTGCGATCAGGCCGAACACGCACGCGAACGGCGTCAGCGACCACGCGACCCAGCCGCGCTTGCGCCACTCGCGGGCGAGGAAGTTTTCGATCGGCGGCTTGAAGTCAGACATGGCGCGCCTTGGGAACAGGATAAGGATCGCGATCAGGAGCGAACGATGCACGCGCTTGGGACGACAGCAACGCAGGACGGTGTAGCGGCGAGGGGGAGGGCAATGTTCGTGATAACGGCCGGCACCTATGCATCGGGGCGGATCTCCTGAAATGAGCGAATTGAGCGAATGGTAAGCAGATGGTAAGCGGTTGCTGGACGACGCAGGGCAATTGTCGCGCTGGCCCTTGAACCCGGCACTCTAGCGCGGCGTTGCCGGGGGCGCCAGTCGAAGCCTCGCGCACGGGGTGGAAACATCCTCAGGCGTCGCTTGAAAACGGGTAGATTCCATGCTCCATTTTGCTCACCAAACTTCTCACAATTCGCCTGTGGATAACTCTGTGAACAACTCGGGCTCCGGTGGCCTGAAATCGGCACCAGGAAAGACCAGCATCGGCTTTGTCATGATTTGGAGATAGAAAACATTGTTAAAACAATGACTTAAAGTGCATTCATCATTGTTTCACAAGCTTTCCTGTCAGGTTTCGGTAACTTGTGCATTGTGGACACTTGCTACACTTCGGACGCTGATTGGGCTATCGTCCGTGCCTTGTTCCTCGGCCGTTCAGCATTGCCGGAATGGCCCTTTGTTTGCCTTCGGGTGAGCGTATTTTCAGCCTTGTTTTCAACCTCAACCGACCACCCTTTTCTTCGATGAGCTCCGATCCATTCGCTTCATCCGGTTCAGCCGGCTTATCCGGCAGCGCTGATGCTGTTATCCCCGTTTCGGCGCTCAACCGGGCGATCGGGTCGATGCTCGAACGCTCGTTTCCGCTCGTCTGGGTATCGGGTGAAGTATCGAATTTTACGAAAGCGGCCAGCGGTCATTGGTATTTCTCCATTAAGGACGCGCAGGCGCAGATGCGCTGCGTGATGTTCCGCGGCCGTGCGCAATACGCCGAGTTCACGCCGCGCGAAGGTGACCGGATCGAGGTTCGCGGGCTCGTCACGATGTACGAACCGCGCGGCGAGTTGCAACTCGGCGTGGAAGCGGTCCGCCGCGTGGGCCAGGGGCGGTTGTACGAAGCCTTTTTGAAGCTGAAGGCGAAACTCGAGGCCGAGGGGCTGTTCGCGGCTGAGCGCAAGCGGGCGCTGCCGCAGCATCCGCGCGCGATCGGCATTGTGACGTCGCTGCAGGCGGCGGCGCTGCGCGACGTGCTCACCACGCTCTCGCGGCGTGCGCCGCACGTGCCGGTGATCGTGTATCCGGCGCCGGTGCAGGGCGCGGGCGTAGCGGCGAAGCTTGCTGCAATGGTCGATCAGGCCAGTGCGCGTCGCGAAGTCGATGTGTTGATCGTGTGTCGCGGGGGCGGTTCGATTGAAGATCTGTGGGCGTTCAATGAGGAAGTGCTTGCTCGCGCGATAGCCGAAAGCGCGATGCCGGTTGTGAGCGGCGTAGGCCACGAGACGGATTTCACCATCGCCGATTTCGCCGCCGATGTCCGCGCGCCCACGCCCACTGCTGCCGCCGAACTGGTCAGTCCGCAGCGCGTGTTGTTGCTTCGCGATCTCGATCACCGGCATGCGGCGCTGGCGCGTGGTTTCGGCCGCATGATGGAACGGCGCGCGCAGCAACTCGACTGGCTGGCGCGCCGGCTGGTCAGCCCGGCCGAGCGGCTGGAACGTCAGCGTACGCATTTGGGGCAACTGGCGGTGCGGCTGGCGTCGGCCGGTGCGCGTCCGGTGCGCGATGCCCGCGCGCGTTTTGCGCTCGTGCAGATGCGCTGGCAGCGCTGGCGTCCCGATCTCGCCGCGGAGCGGGAACATCTGATGCGTCTTGCACAACGCCTGAGCGATTCGCAAGGGCGCCGGCATGAACGGGCAGAGGCCCGGGTGTCGGAGTTATCGGCGAGGTTGCAGGTGTTGAGCCCGCAACGCACGCTCGAGCGCGGCTACGCAGCTTTGATCGATACGCAATCCGGACGCGCCGTGCGCGCGCCGAACGCGCTGAAGCCAAAACGGCCGTTGACCGTCCATCTGGCGGAAGGATCGGCGGATATTGTGCTGGCCGATATCCAGCCCCGCCTCTCCGATGAATTCTGACGCTGGGGCCGTGTGCATCGAATGCTTTTACACGATGCACACAAGGAATTTCACAAGACCTGCACGGGTGCTTGAAAGCCCGTATTTTTGACGGCTTAGAAGGAACGTTCGAGCATTTTTTACGCAGCTGTTAAAGCTTCGGAATCGATACTGCTCATAAAAACCCGCAATTTGCGGGGTTATCCCAACTCGCCTACAATCGAGTGCTCCATTGCTTCACTCCTCACGTCCCCCATAATCATCATAGAAGGAAGCTCGCATCATGGAACATACCCTCCCGCCTTTGCCGTTCGACAAGAACGCGCTTGTTCCGAACATGTCGGAAGAAACGCTTGAGTATCACTATGGCAAGCATCACCAAACCTATGTGACGAACCTGAACAAGCTGATTCCGGGTACCGAATTCGAAAACCTGCCGCTTGAAGAAATCGTCAAGAAGGCATCGGGCGGCGTGTTCAACAACGCAGCCCAGATCTGGAACCACACGTTCTTCTGGAACAGCCTGTCGCCCAAGGGTGGCGGCGCTCCGGCCGGCGCACTCGGCGACGCAATCAACGCCAAGTACGGCTCGTTCGACAAGTTCAAGGAAGAGTTCGCTAAGGTCGCAACCGGCACGTTCGGTTCGGGCTGGACGTGGCTCGTGAAGAAGACGGACGGTTCGCTCGACATTGTGTCGACGAGCAATGCCGCTACGCCGCTGACCACCGACGCGAAGGCGCTGCTGACCATCGACGTATGGGAACACGCGTATTACATCGACTATCGCAATGCGCGTCCGAAGTTTATTGAAGCGTTCTGGAACATTGCGAACTGGGACTTCGCGTCGAAGAATTTCGGCGCTTGAGGTTTGTTGTTCCTTGACGATGAAGTCTGGAAACGGCAATAAAGTTTGGAAAGCGGGCGGCACCGCCCGCGCTAGACTTCAGAAGCTGTAGCCAAAACGAAAGCCCTCCGCGTGAGGTAATGCCGTTCAGTTAAGAGCTGAGCGGCATTTTTGTTTTTGACGCGGGAAGTGGTTGTAAACGATGCGCCGAGCTGTTAACTTTTCGGCACGATGCTCTCCAGCCACCTCACTTACCTGATCGAAGCACAAGAGCCTGCCGATCTGCGCCGGTTAGCCGAGCATCTGCCCTACGAGTGGATCGAACGTGCGGTGCAGGCAAACGGGCACAGCGAGCATCCGGCGGCGGCGCCTGCCGGCTGAACAGGTGGTGTGGCTGGTAATTGCACTGGCGATCTACCGGCACTGGTCAATCAGCGAGGTGCTCGACAGTCTTGATCTGGCGTTGCCCAACGAGGCCGTGCCGTTTGTCAGCAAGAGCGCGGCGGCGCAGGCGCGTCAGCGCGTTGGCGAGGCGCCGATGGCTTGGCTGTTTGAGCAGACAGCACGTGCCTGGACGACGCAGGACGCGGCTCACCATGCGTTCAAGGGATTGAGCCTGTGGGCGATGGACGGCACCACGTTGCGCACGGCCGACAGCCCGGCCAACCGCGAGCACTTCGGCGCACAAGGTTACGCCAGCGGCAAGGTGGCCAGTTATCCGCAGGTGCGCGCAGTGACGCTCACCTCGATTCCGACACATCTGGTCGCCGATATTAATTTCGGTCGCTACGACACCAACGAAATGGTGTACGCCAAAAGCCTGCTGCCGCAGATACCGGAAGACTCGCTGACTGTGTTCGACAAGGGCTTTCTGGCCGCTGAGATTCTGTGTGGCCTGACGATGGGAGCACGCAATCGCCACTTCCTGATTCCAGCCAAATCCAATACCTGCTGGGACGTGATCTCAGGTACCGCGGACGATGCGACGGTGCGCATGCGCGTCTCGCCGCAGGCGCGCAAGAAGTGCGCGGCTTTGCCCGAATTCTGGGATGCGCGGGCGATCCGCACCATCGACACGCGCGGGCGCGAACGTGTGTTGCTGACTTCGCTAGGGGACCGCCGGCGCTTCAAACCCGCAGATATCGTTGCCTGCTACGAGCGCCGCTGGCAGATCGAAACCAGTTTCCGGGAGATCAAGCAATCGATGCTGGGTTCGGAGTTGACCTTGCGCAGTCGCACCGTCCAAGGGGTGTATCAGGAAATATGGGGCGCGTTGATCGCCTACAACCTGATTCGTCGCGAGATCGCCAGCGCCGCATGGGAAGCCAGACTCGAGCCCACCGATATCAGCTTCGTGCGGGCCTTTCATACGATCCAGCACGAAATGATGTGGGCCGCCGTTACTCCGGCCTATGCAAAATTGCCTGCGTGCCTTCAGCGGCTGCGTGAACGGCTCAAGGCTTTACCCAACGAAAAACGACCCGGTCGCGCATGCGAGCGGATCGTCAAATCACGACCTAAACGTTACACCGTTCGATATCTTAAGAAGGACCTTAACTGAACGGCATTACTCCGCGTGAGGGCTTTTTTTCGATAATAAGCAAACTCTTTCGAGCAGTCCGAACCCTGGCATATTCCGGCCAATCTCGCGCTTCGACGCTCGTGCCGATCATGCACTGAAACCAAAGGTATTCTTGTCGCCGACCATCGACGATTCACCGAGGCATCGCGCTCGTCATCCCTGAGCGGAAACAGGAAGCGGTCGCCGGGACACTGGCGGTTCGGCATCGACGTTGATGTCGAACCAGTGCGTTGCGTAGAGCGCCTTGTGAATCGTCGACACGCTGCGATCACCTTCACCGGTAATCTGCCTGATTGTGTTACGGAGGATGCAGGTCGCACGGCCAGTTGGCGCGAGCAATGCAGAAGAGAGGTTCATACCCTCTAGTTGGTCAACGAGACCGACGATGAGGGTCGTCTTGTCGGTACCCGCGCTGCCGGGCGGGATGAAGGCATCGAGCGTCTCATCGAGCAAGAACGATTTGATTGCGGCGAGGGCGCCCACTTGTTCCGGGGTGGCGCTGATGCCCACGCGTCACCTGCTGAACGAATTTCAAAACGGTTCGTTGATAAAGCGAAGAAGCTTACCGGTACTGATCTATAGGCGACCGTCCCTCATCGACCCGTTGGCGACATTTGGCCCAGAACCTTGAACGTCCGCTGCCGGCCCGATTGCCGTCAGTCATCGTGATATATAGTCGGCAGCGCTCTCATTGAGGTTTTGCCGGAATCAAAGGAAAGCGAATTTCGAATGTGGTCCCCACGCTTTCGCGGGAGACAAAATCGATCTGCCCGCTCAACACCCTGCATAGCTCCTTGACGATTGCGAGACCTAGACCGGTGCCGGGGACATCCTCCCCAGCGGCCCGTTCGAATTCGTCGAACACTCGGGCCGAATCCTCAGGCGCGATTCCCACCCCCGTATCCGACACGCGGATCAACCAAAGCTCCGAACCCGCCATGGCGAAGTTAAGGCTGATTTCACCGGACGTCGTGTATTTCGTCGCGTTCGATAACAGGTTGACCGCAATCTGCTTCAGCTTGAGGCGATTGGAGGTGACCGCGGAAAGCGCCGGGTCGAAACTCGCGCGCCACGTCAGCCCTTTCGCCTCGATGGCCGGCCGCGAGGAGGTGACGAGTTCATCATAAAGCTCTCGCAATTCAACTGGCTCAAGCGTGAGGGGAGCGGCGTCGCCGAGCACAACGGAATACTCGACCATCTGATCAACGAGCGCTTTCATGTCGATGGCCTGCCGGTTCGCCATCGTCAGCGCCATATCGGCTTTTGAGGGCGCGCGACCGATCAGCTGCAGCGCAATCGAAAACGCGTTCAGAAAATTGCGTAGATCGTGGACAACGCTGCGAGTGATCTGCATGCGCGATTCGTAGAGATCGTTGACCAGTCGTTGCTTGAGAGTCAGTTCGTGATTGGCACGTTCGAGCCTACCCGTGTACTCGTCGATCTTGCGGTCGCGTTCACTGACCACTTCCTTGATCGACGTGAGCGTTACCATGCTCAGTGTTTCGGCAACGAGGCGCCTCGCCCGGCTTTCGTGGCGGCGAGTGAACGTGCTGTCCCGGTTGGCAAATTCTTCCAGCGCATCCGCAAGCACTTGATGAAACAAATCGAGCTCGCGCACGAGCTCCTCGATCCGATAGCCCTGGCGCCAGCGGACCAACCCGTGTTTTCTCGCGTCGCGCTCGATTGCCGGCTCGACACGTTCGAGATCTTCGACGTCGAGCGCTGCACACAATCCGTCGAGAATTTCGGGCAAGTGGTCGGCGAGTTGCTGATAGGTAAGCTTGTCAGCTTCGACGAGATCCACATCGCCGAAAACGGCTTTCATCCATTGCTCGGTCAGTCGGGTCCGCTCCTGGCGAACGAAGTCAGAAAATCTGCGCAGCGGGCTAACGGGTATATCGGTCATTGCGGGCGCATGGAAACGTTGTCTTCATAAAAACAGATGTCTGAGCTCAAGGGCGCGTCGAAGGGACGGCAATAATTACCTTGTTGGTGAACCGCCCTTCGCACTCGTATGGATCAGACCGGCGCTACTAGCAGGCTTGACTTCGGAACGGGAGACACCGCAGCTATAAAAATTTGGCATTATCGCCGCAAACGCGGATTGTGGAACATCTCTTGCACGCCTCAGTTGGAAAGAAGATGACCAAGAACTCGGCGGCCATTATGCTCATCTTACTGGTAGACGACGAACCAGAAATACTCGATGCGTGGTGCCGTATCCTTCAAGACAAAGGTTACGAAGTCAATTGCGCTAGCCATGGCGTCGAAGCGCTTTCCCTACTAGCAACTATTCTCCCCGACCTGATCATCACGGACTGGATGATGCCACTGATGAATGGTGCTGAGCTTTGTCGTCGGCTGAAGATGATTCCGAAGCTAGCAAGCGTGCCGATCCTCGTGCACTCCTCCGGCCTCCCTCCTGAGGACGAGACGAAAAATTGGGAAATCTACTTGAGAAAGCCGGTGAGCGTGCAACTCTTCCTCGCAACGGTTGCAGAGCTGTGCAAGAAAACCCGATAAAAAAGGGCGAATGGGCAGCGGCTTGACTGGTTCCCGCAGTCAAGCGGCCATTCGGGCGCACGCCCCTAAAGGCGCCTAATGGCCGACGGTCCGACGTTGAACTGGCGGAGTGGGCCGTCATTGATCGGTCCGCGTCTCGCAGAACTCGACCCTTGTGAGTCGCTCAGCATGGAATTGTGAGCTGCGCTTCCGCGCTCGCATGAGCCAATCGTTGTCAACTGATAACCCGCACAGGCCTAGGAGGCTGTCGGCACCTGCCATAGAGAATGATTGCGTTTTGCTTCTTTTCCGGCGTATCTCCTTGGCGTCTCATTCCACTTCCCTGCGATATCGCTACTGTGCAAATCGCTTAAAGAAACTTGTGGCCGAATTAAGTCAAACAGCACCATCAAATCAACGTGGCCAGTCGAAAACACCAAGGTTCAGCTGAAATTGCGAGAGCATCGAACTCTTTGATCTGCGGCGGGCTCTTGATCGAGGGAAAATAGTCAGACAAAAATATGACGCGGCACGACTAGTGCGTCCTCCTTAGATAAGGGAGATCCAATGCCAGCGAACATCACGACAACATTATCTCATCCACGGATCAGGCGAAGCTTCGACCTTCACGGAATGCCGCTACGCGTTTTGGTGGTCGACGACAACCGCAATGCCGCAGAAGCGATGGCGACCTATCTCTCATTCGAGAACATGGAGTGTCGGGTCGCTTTTGGTGGACTGGAAGCCATTGCGATCGGAATACATTGGGCTCCTCAGGTCATCCTGATGGATATCTCCATGCCTGAGTGCAACGGCTATGAAGCCACCTTGGCTTTGCGGCAGGATCGACGTACCAGCCGAACAGTAATTCTGGCTTTTACTGCATTGAATGATGACGGCGACGTGCGCAAACACCTCGTTGATCACTCGTTTGACGGCTACAGCCAGAAAGGACAGTCACCGAGCAAGTTGGTGGCCCTAGTCATGAGTTTCGTTCATTGACAAAGCCCCTCACAAAAGGCTTCGAAAAAGTCAGTGGCAACAACGGTAGTTGTTTTTATAGCCATGGCGCAGGGTCAATCAGGAAGGGGTGGGTTTTGCGCTTGCTCGCATCTGGCCTGCTACAGATTTGCTATAGCGGGACGACAAAGGAGGTAGTACTTCATGATGCATCAATTCCTTTCGAACAATCGGGATGATCTTATCGAGCGATGCCGGTTAAAAGTTGCGCACAGACCCGCCAGAGGGGCAACCGCGCAGCAATTGCAGAACGGCGTGCCGCTTTTCCTGGATCATCTGATCCAGACGCTTCACTCGGATTTTCAATCAACCAGGTTGTTCATGATTATGGGGACCTGTGTCACCCATTAGTGATCTTGCATTTGACCGTGACGCGCCCTTTCAAATAGAGGAGTTTCGAACACTCGACCGCTGCCTGGACAATGCAATCGCCGATGCAGTTACGGAGTTTAGCTATCAGAGCGAGTCGGTTTAGGCGGACAAGTATGCCGCGCAGATGAACGAACGAATGGGATTTTTCGACCCAACGCCGCCGCTTGGTGTCGGATTTGCACCGCCGGTAACGCACGCGTGCGCTGGCTGATCTCACTGCTGTATCTGATGGGTCCGCGCATCTCTGAAGTCGTGAGCAATCCGATGGGTGGATTTTTCAGACGACGCGACCGTGATGGCCAGGACCGCTGGTGACTGTCGATCACCGGCAAGGGCGACCAGGAGCGCTTGCTGCCAGCGACGATCGAACTGATGGCGGAGCTGACCCGCTATCGCCGACATTACGGTCTCGCTGCCCGCCACTATGGCGGTGAAACGACGACCCGAACCCGCGCCGCTCAAGCTGCGGGGTGCCAGGGGCCGCAGACGGGTTTAATGCGGACACCAGCGTAAGCAATTTGCGGTTTGGGGTAACGTCACGGATGGATCGCGATACTGGCCTTCGCCGGTGGGGAAAAGTAACTTTGGACGTCCCAGTTCGATTCACGCCGGTTCTTCAACTTCCTCCAAAACGGTCGGGTACGCGTCCATCATCTATCGCACCAACACGCGGTCGATGTCCTGAACAAATTCGAGTGCCGTTGCTTGCCACTCTGGGGAACCGTGAGGAAAATCACTCGGCACGTTCTTGCCTTGCGCCGTGCGAATCGTAACGATGCTCTGGCTTAGCGCCTTTGCTTCTTCGAAAGGAGGGATGCTATCGTCGGAGGAGCAATCATCTTCGTCCATAAAACTCTCTTGAGCTCGCGTTGCACAAACATCTGGACCTTTGTTGCACCCTTATGCAAATTGCACAGCTTGCTGCCTGACCATTGATACTGCGGCGCGTTCCTCAGCGATGTCGGCTCTGTGCGTCGAATCTGTCAACGCCGATAGCATCGCGTGATCGTTGAAGCGAAACGAACAAAGCAGATGATTCGACGCCGCAAATTTCACCACCTGAGCCAAGGTAAGGGCAGCCAAAATATCCGCGACTTCCTTGGAGAGCCCAAGGCGCAGCATCCCGGCGGAGCGATCCTTTTGCAGCAGCCGCTGTACAAGCATGATGTACGAGAGGTTAATTTCCCGAATCGATTCCGACGAGTCATTGAAAGTTATCACAGCGCCCTCTGCAATCAGATCCAGACGCGTCACCCAGGCAAAATGCGAGAGGAAGCGTAACGTTTGGTTACATAATGTAACATTTGAGTGATTCTGCGGTTAGGATCAACGTTCAGCAAGGGTTTTTTTCAGTGATTTCCCCAATGTTGCTAGAGAATCACGGCAAAAATTACGTATTTGTCTAACCGTTAACGGTCATGTCGCTTTACTGGATTGTATTGACGGTGGTGACCGTTGGCATTGAGGACCCTGAGAACAGAACGTCAGCTTCGCCCACGCTGGTCCCGATCTGACACGCATCAGTATGGAGTACGAACCGATCCAAGTAGGGGCGTTTGGGCAATAGGTCGAATCGGATTTGCTACAGAATCCCTATAGCAAGGCGGG
>NZ_JNFG01000034.1 GCF_000729995.1 Caballeronia sordidicola
CTTACGTAGATGCGCAAGGCACTGAGGAGCACGCCCGCAAATCGGCCGCGAAGAATGCGAAAACAAAACCGTTCGCTTGACCCCCTCCTGATCCGCTCGGCTTCGCCTATGGGTTCGCAAGCGAACCGGCCGGACTAGGAAGGGGAATGCGCTCATATATGTTCAAACGAAGAACGAGCGGCATGCCCGCAAGTGCGACGATAGCATCCCAGAGCGCGTTTCAGTTTTTCCCATACCAGCCGGGAAATCTCAACTGCGTCATCAGCCTTTCGTGCAATTGTTCTACGGACGTGATGTCGCGAGGTTCAATCTCCCTCGACGCGCATTGCGAGCGCAGCGCCCACCCGCGCGAAGGAAAACACCATCAGCGCAATCAACGCCCGATCGCTGAGGCCGATCGGCGTGCCGACATCGATGCTATCGAGCACCTGCCGTGCCTCGGTTGCGTCGAGCACCGGCGTTTTTCCTTTGCGGGGTCGTGTGACTGGGCCCGCGTACCGATGCAGCCGGATTGTGCGGCACGACTTGGCCGGTCACGAGCCAGCCGAACAGGTGACGATTGGCGGCCAAGTGCTGCTTGACGGTCGGCGCCGACGAGCGGTGCGTCTGAAACTCGATCCAGCCCGCCACGTGCAACGGCTGTAAAGCAGTAATCGAGATCACGCCGGCCTGCGCGCACCAGGCGAGAAACTTGCTCGCCGCGTGCGCATAAGCTTGGCGCGTGTGTGGGTCGCGGATTGCTGAGGCAAAGAACTCCAAAAAGCGCACACCGGCCCGCTCGCCGGCATAGGTGATCAACGCGGGCAATGGCGCCGGAGATCGGACAACGAGCCCGATATCAGACATGATCGTTCGGCTTCTCAAGACGTTCCGCTACCGCCATGGTCAGGCTCAAGAGCCCGTACAGTTCGCTGGGACAGTTTGCCTCAACTTCCGTGTCACCCATTTTCAGGCGCAACGTGCGCCCAGCTCGACCTTGCAGCCAGGCGCTGGCTGCTGCGCCAAGCGTTGACCCGGCGATGGAGGCGAAGGGGACTAAAAATTCCCCGACGAAGCCGTCGCCCCCGTCCGGCTTGTCCGTCGTGAAGGTGACCGCGCTTATCTTTCCACCCTCGGCACGGGCAAGGCTGTAGAACTGCCGCAGCTCTGCCTGGTATCCCGGACTGAAGGACGCCTCATCGTCGGGTGCGCGCACCAGGGTCAAACGGAGGGTGTCCGGAGTCGGCATGGCAGCTCCTGATATATGTTTTAAAGGACATTATCAGATATAGATTGGGCGGTCTGATCCGCGCTCACGGTGAGAGGTCAGGCGGACTCCGCCAACACCCAATCACCTGCGGCGCTGGCAGGTCTGAGTCCTGTTGACCGGAACCGACAACCCCAGTACACTCCGCGCCGCGGGGTGGAGCAGTCTGGCAGCTCGTCGGGCTCATAACCCGAAGGTCATAGGTTCAAATCCTATCCCCGCAACCAACATATGAAGCCCGTCAAGGTGAACGCCTGACGGGCCTTTTTGCCTTGCTATTTTGGGGCGTTGCAGCCGCCGCAGCCGGCCACGCTACGAACTGATCAAGGAACCGATTGTGACCCCGTTGAAGACACAACTTTCCGTTACAGACAAAACGGCGCGGAAAGTCCGCGACCGCCTCTGTGAGGCCGTCATTCGTGACGAACAGCCGGGAACCGTAACCCGGCGACTCCCAGACGGACAGGGTCTTGATTTGCTGATTCATCCGGATGGCAGGAAGTGGTGGCGCTTCAAATACCGCGTGGGCAGCAATGCCAAATGTCTGTTGTACGGCGATTATCCTCGCGTCAGCCTTGAAGCTGCCCGTCAGCAGCGTGACAAAACTCGCAACCTCCTTGCTGCCGGCATTGATCCAGTTGCACACCACGAACGCTGAGGCCGCCCGACAAAGAGGGCAAGCGTCACGAGATGCCCTGTCATCACACGCTCGAGGCGTACCTGCACGCGTATCTCGACGGCACCGGCATCAGCGCCGATCCGAAAGGCCCGCTGCTCCGCACGATCGGGTGCGGCACCGGGGGCAACTTACGGGTAGGTCACTGCCGCAGGCGAACGCGTATGCGAGGGTGCGGCGCCGGGTGCCGGCAGCCGGCATTGATACAAAGATCGGCGACCATACGTTTCGCGCGACCGGCATCAAACGCCTATCTGAAAGACGGCGGCACGCTGGAGAATGCCGCGGCGATGGCAAACCATGCATCGACGCGCACCACGCAGCTCTATGACCGGCGTCACAACGACATCAGTCTGGACGAGGGCCAGCGGATCCGCGTGTAATTTAATCGTAGTACATAATAAATAGACTGTCTCTAGCCGGCCATGAAGCGTCATTCGCACGCACCGTTGCTCGGAAATTCAGACGTCGGATCCACCCCAGAAAGCGGCCACTCAATTCGCGACGATGAACGTTGCTTCATCGGTCTTTGCATGGGTGCGCGGCGGCCCCCACCGTTTCAATCGCAACGGCAGAGACGGAATGGCATTCTTTGCTTGCAGGAAGCTGATCAACATCAACGGTAACGCAGTCGCGCCCCTATCTGATTTCGCAGAACTGCAGATCGCGCACCTTCACCGCGCCAGCCATTCGGGCTTGCTCGAACCCCGTGGCACGAGCACCGTCCTGAAGGCCCCGGGAGTCTTCGACAAGAACACCTGGTCGGTCATGCCTTGATACGTGCCCAGCGGGGTCTCTGCAGTGAACAGATCGGGGGCGACGTAGGCGTGCTCGTCGGTAGATCCGGCGGTCGCCTGTGCATAGTCCCTGTCGAAGATGCCGAGCGAGAACAGCCACAGCACGGTTCGCGTCAGAGAAACGGTGACTCGATAGCTGCCACCCTCAACCGCACGCCGGCGCAGCGCCGCGAGTACGCCGACCGTGCCGAGCCAGCCCACCACGTTGTCGACAATGGGGATGATCGGCGGCGATTTCGGACGCGCGAGCGTACCTTCGACGGCGAACAGCCCCGAGACGGCCGCGCCAATTTCATCGAATCCGGGACGATACTTCCAGGGGCCCTTGGCACCGTGAAGCAGGACACTGGCATGGATCAACCCAGGCTTCCTGCCGCAGAGCTCCTCGGCCTCGAGACCATGGCGTTCCAGATAGCCCGGACGCTTGTTGGCGAAGAAGACATCGGCATCCTTCAGCAGGAGATCGAATTTCGCGCGATCCTCCGTCGAGTAGTCCAGGATCGTCGAGCGCATCCCGACCTGAGTGTCCCACGCGAACGCCTCGATCTCGCTGTCGTCGAACGGCCGCCAGATGTTGAGAACATCGGCCCCGTGCAAAGCGAGGTCTCGCCCGATGGCCGCTCCGGCAATCACGTGCCCCATCCCAAGTGCGCGAATGCCGTCCAGCGGACTGGTGCCCTCTTTCCTGAAAGGGATTGGCTCGCTTTCGCCGATCTTTTCCACGTTGATCAGCGACATTCTCGAGAGGACCTCGGTGTACTGAAGCTCCTTGCGGAATTCCTCGAACGTGCGCACCTTCGCGATGACAATCCCGGCTTCCGCCGCCGCATTCTCCAGGTCGTCCGCACGCCATTGCAGAATGGCGTTGCGCACGGCTTCCGGGCTGGAGTCGCACCGGAGCAGGCTAAGCTCGCGGGCAGCCAGCTTGGGATAGATGTTCAGGGGCACAACGTGCCGTCCGTCTCGGGTTTCGCGAAAGAGATTGGTATCGATCTTGAGGGCTGGAGGACGTCCATTGAGCGTCTCCCATTTCAGATCGAAGAACCCCGCGAAGCGCCGCAACGCTTTACGAACGTCCACTTCGATGTCCTGTTCCTCGCCGGTCCGCAGTCGCCATAGTGCAGCGACGCCGACGGCCTTGGCGGCCAGGGCGATCGCGGACAATGAGCCGAACCGGAAGAGCGCGGGAATGATCGGATCGCGGCCGTGGAAAGTGATTTTGCCACCGCTGTCCGCCGTCGATAACCCGACGTCTTTCAGTACGTCATTGAGCGCGCCGTGCAGGTCGATATCCGCGCTCCGCGCCGGATTCCCGAGATTCGATTGAATGATTCCGGTGAGCCGATCCGGCCCGCTTTCGATTGCAAGATTGGTCGAGTCTTTCATTTGGGAGATTTTTTCGATAAGGGAGTGTCAACTGCCCGCGATCAGTTCACGCGAGCCGCGGCCACGCGTGGAGCGGCCGCATCCGTACCTATCCGTACCTTTAACGCGCCTTTCCTTTGGTGCGCAGCTCGATGAGGCCGAGCAGCAACTCGTCGCGCTCTGCCTCCAGCTCCTCGATGGACCGCGATCCGACTTCGGCATGAACGCCATCGATGAGCTTCTTCTGCACTTCCGGCGTCAGCTCCGGCGAGCCCAGTTCCTTCCACCCAGCCGTCATCGGGCCGGCGAACTGATGGAAGAAGTGTTCGATGCCACCCGGGCCGCCGCCGAGGTGATTGAGCATCATGTTGCCCATCAAGCCCCAGCGCAGGCCCGGCCCCCAGGAGAGGGCGGTGTCGACGTCGGCGGCGCTCAGCACACCCTCTGACACCAGGTAATAGACCTCGCGCGCCACCGCGAACTGCAGACGGTTGGCGACGTGGCCCCGCAATTCCTTGTTCAGGCGCACCGCCTGTTTCCCGATCGACGTATAGAACTCCATGGCGCGCTGGATCGTCTCTTCCGAGGTCTTGGTCCCGCCGACGATCTCGACCAGCGGAATCAGATGCGGCGGATTGAACGGATGGCCGACGACGCAGCGCTCCGGATGCAGCACGGCGCCCACCTGGATGCTGCTCATGGGCAGGGTCGATGTGCTCGACGCGATGATCACGTGAGGGGGCAGCAGCTCATCGAGTTGCCGATAGAGATCCTGCTTGAATTCGAGCCGCTCGGGGCCGTTTTCCTGGACGAGGTCCACATCCTCGAGCGCTTGTGCGAGCACGGGCGTGAACGTCAGGTTCGCTTGCGACGCACCGGGCGCCAGGCCCAATCTCGTGAGCGCCGGCCACGCAGCTTCCACGAACGCCCTGAGCGGGGCTTCGGCATTCGGGGCGATGTCCGTCGCAACGACCTTCAGCCCCTTGGCGAGAAACAGCGCGGTCCAGCTGGCACCGATCACGCCGGTGCCGATAATGGCGATGCGGCGAATGGGCTTGCTCTTGGTATCAGTCATGTCATGTCTCCAATACGTGGGTCAGACTTCGGCATAGGCGATGCCGGTGAGGTTGCCTTGGGCGAAAAGGAAGTTGCGCGGGTTTTTTCCATCGAGATCGGCGGAATAGACGGAGCCGCCGAGGTCCGTGACGAACATCCGATTTCCAGGAATGTCGAGTGCGATGCCGATTGCCTCCATCAGGTGCGTAACGAGGATTTCAGACGTCGCCGGTCCGTCGATCGGCGTGCGATTGACGGAGTTGCCGCGCGGAGGATCGCCGCGGTCGGTCCAGTAGAGAACACGCTTCGTGAGGTCGAGCTCGAGGTCGATGGGCTCGGGCAGCCGGTCGAACAGCACCTCGATGTCGGAGCGGTTTGTCGGGCCTTCGCCCTGCGGGAGGTCGATGTTGGCGCGGAAGATGCGGCCCAGGCCGGCGTTGTCCGGACCTTTTTGCGTCCAGTAGAGCTTCTTGTGCTTCGGATCGATCGTGATTCCGACGCACCACCGGGTCTGGTCGAGACGGTGCTGGTCGCTCTGCCCGGTCGCGACCAGCGTGTCGACTTGAGAGCCGTCGAGGTTGGCGCGCATCACGCGCATGCCCTCTCGATCGCACCAATAGAGCTTGCCATTTTCCTTGTCGAGATGAATCTGCTTCGGTGTGTGCGTGACGCCTTGCGGGACGATGATCACGCGATTCTTGCCCTCCAGGTCGGCACGTTCGATCGAGCCGTCATGGAGGCCGATCGAACCCATGTTGGTCCAGTAGATATGACTGGCATCCACGTCCACGACGATGCCGTCGGGGAGGCGGCAATCCGCGACAATCGTCTTGAGGTCGGATCCGTCGGGATTGATCGAGTGAATGCGGCCACCGCTCAGTTCGAGGAAAAACAATCGGCCGGAGCGGGTCACGTCCGCGGAAATATTCGTTCCGCTGGTTCGGGGCGAAGTCATCGTGTGTCCTTTCGTGTCATTGCCGTTGGAAGAGAGACTGGATGCCGGGCGCGACTGTGTACCGCCCGGTAGCCGGGAGCGTGCGACAGTTTCGCAACTTGCGTTGGCGTTGGGGCCGACGACTCCGGCGCGAAATTCCTTTTGGTCGCGGCTAGAGCCTCTGTAGAAGAGCCGTGGGTTTGTTCATTTTCGTGCTCGTCGTGCCGAAAAGAACTACCTCGGATACCGAAGCCAAGAGACGTTTACAGAACCAACTTTCTGATGGTAGTTGGCGGCGCGAATGGCGGCTATTACATAAAGCTGGAATACGCCTGGCGTTCCGTACCCATTAGAGGCATGTTGTTGCGTGATGACCGTTTGACCTTTGAAACCGGCCATCGCTGACACGAAGTGTCGTAGGTCCGATTCGGGTCGACCTCGGCCAGCTATGGACGGTGGACGTCTAATTCTGAATCGCCGACAATCACGCGATCTTTTTCACGCCGGGAAGGAGGCATTCAGGCATGTCGCAAGAAGCGGGGAGGCGAACCGCGCGGCTTTGGCGACGCATCCTTCCCAGCCATCCGTCGCCCGGCCAAGCACCGCCAGATATGCGCGAGGTCGATCGAAGGGATGCTGAAATATTAGGCACACTGCTTTTTGAAGCGTTTCGCGGAACGATTGATGACGCGGGACAGAGCGAAATGCAATACGTTCAAAAAGTGGAGGCCATCCTGGACGGCCGCTACGGCGATTGGGTCTGTGCGGCGTCGTGGAACTTCGTCGATTATGGGACGCTTCGGTCGGTATGCCTTGTAAGCGACTACAAGCCTTATGGGTGCCCGGTCATCGCCGTCGTAGCAACTGCGCCAGAGTACAAGCTAAGTGGCGACGCGAACACGCTATTAGACGCAGCAGTCCGGTCGCTGGCGGTGCTGGGTTATTCGGATTGTTGCGCGATGGTTACTGTGGGAAACCGCGCATCGGATCGCCTTTTCTCGAGTTGCGGCTTCGTGTCAGATGGTCATTCGTGAGTTACGATTTTGGCCGAAAATTGACGCGGGACCGCGCGGAGTTGACCGCCAAATTCGACCGCACAGGAAAGGTAATCGATTCATTATCTCGAGCGTCGATCTCGGCTAGATTATCGGATATGAACCGGTCTGGTTCATTCGGCACGAAAGTATGGAACGGCGCGGGAGTGTGATTCATCGGCTTGAATGTTCCAACCATCAAGTTCTTCATTTGTCTGCCGATATTGGTGCTGTGGCGCAAAATTATTGAGCGAGCGCCGCCCACTCTATCACTCGAACACTCAATGAAGAACAACGTAAGTCGTCGCGCAGCCGCCGCGTTTGCCGCATTGTGCTTGAGCGCATGTGCGCACAACTCCGCACCTCAACGGGCAATAAGCACAACGGCCGGTCCGCAGTCCGCGAGCAGTGCCTATTTACCGCCGGACGTGCTTGCTACCTGTCAGCGCATCTCTGTTGAAACAGCCGCCGGCCATATCGCGGATGCGGCCCGGGTCGCAAACGACTGTCTGGCTTCGCACAGCCTGCCGATTGCCTTGCGAGTGGGGGTGCTGCAACAGTTGACGTTCCTCGAAATGGCACTTCACGATGACCGTGCCGCACTCGACACGCAACTTGCCGCGATCGAACTGATGCCGAAGCCGACCGATTTACAACTGCTGTTGGCCTCGCGCCTGTATCGAAGCAACAAACGCAACGATGAGAGTCTCGCGACGTTAAACCGGGTCCGAGATGCACATGAGGTTGCGCACGACATGGATCGTGTGCTTGGCATGCCCTACTATCAGGAACTCGGTTCCACGCTCGCTGCTATGGGGCGTCATCAGGAAGCCATCGATGCGTTCACGGAAGGCATCCCGCTAGAACCGGCACTCGCGGATGTCTATCGCAGACGCGCTATCGAACGTGAGGCAACCGGCGACACCACAGGTGCGCGGGCGGACTATGTGCAGTTCGCGCGCTGGGAGATCGATCGAAACATCGACGTGCCCACGCGTGCAAAACTGACCGCGCTAGGTATCGACCCCGCAAGCGAGCGACGTCATCCGTTCGGCGATACCAATCCGCTGCGCGCTAGCGCTGCGCAACAACTGGAGAGTGCACGGCAGGCGCTAAAGTCAGCCGCGACGACGGATGCAAAAGTAGAGGCTTACAGCAATATTTCGATCTTCTCCGACGGGCTCGACCGGAATGCGGAGGCGCTGACGGCGATCGATGAAGCGATCGCACTCGCACCGGATACGACCAGCTATAGACAGTCGAAAGTTACGACGCTGGTTGGTCTGAATCGCATCGACGCTGCCATCGCGCTTGCGGCACCGATGCGTAAACAGGCGCGTGACGAGGCTGCAATGTCAGCGACCCCGTCAGCGATATACCGCAATTATGTTGAGGTCTCGGGTTCGGCGGCGCTGGCCTACATGCAACAGGAGAACTGGGCCGACGCGATCGAGGCGCTGGCCGATACTGCCAGGGGCTCGGGGGCATTCGATCAGGATTACATGGCATCGCTTTATCTGTACGTTCGTGCAAGAAGCGCGGCTGCGGCACCCGCCAACGCCTTTTTCGAAGACTACATCCGGCGCGCTTCACAGCCGGTCTTTGGAAATTATCGCCGCTCGCTGCTGCTGTATGTGCAAGGCCGTGTCACGATCGATCAGGTGTACCTCCAGGTCATCTCGATCAGGGATCCCGTCGCTATACAGAACGCACTCGCCGAGACGTGGTTCATGGCGGCAGGCTATGAGCGTTACGTGAAACACAACGACGCTGCGGCGCGCGCTTACGCGGCACGCTTGAACGACCTGCAGCCTTACGGGACCAACGAGTGGATGATGGCCAAGCGAGGCGGTGTGTGAGGCCAGATTTCGCTGATCGGATTCATCGTTCGCCGCTGCGGCAATCGGCATTGCGTTCGTTCTTCGTGTCGCTCGCGCTGACGTCGGCGACGCTCGCGCCAATCGCGGCCGAGGCGATGCCGCCCGTGGATCGAGGCGCCGCTCATGCGACGCAATCGGTTGGGACCGTGCCGACCATCGCGTTCAGCGATCCGACGACACCATGCGTCCTGCGATTCTCCGCGGGCCAGGAATGGGCGGCACCACCGCTTGCGACGACGGCGCAACTGCTTGCGTCGTGCGGTGCGGAGGCTGCCGCTGGCAATCTCGACGCGCGCGTGGTCTATGGGCAACTGATGTTGTTCGGATTTGCGATGCGGCCCAACGATGCGGGTCTCGCGGTTCTGAAGCAGACCGCGGTGGATGGTTCGCCGGTAGCGCAGCGCGTCGTTGGCTCGCTCTACCACGACGGTCAGCGTGTGCCGAAGGACTATGCGACCGCCCGCCGCTGGTTGACTCTCGCGGCAAACAACGGCGATGGCCCCGCGGCCGCCACGCTTGGCCTGATGGACTACAACGGCGAGGGTGGCCCGGTCGACTTCATATCGGCGTACACGGAGTTTGCGCGGGCTACCGGGAATGGCTACGCCCGCGGCGCGGCCAACGCGGGCCGGCTGCTGTTCAGTGGCCGGCCGGGCCTGCCTCAGGACCTGCCCGGCGGCGTCGCGTGGTTCATTCAGGGAGCGTTGCACGGCGACCCCGATGCGGAGTTTCTGCTGGGCATTGCCTTGCTGCGCGGTTCGGGTGTCTCGCAGGACGCTCACAACGCTGCAGGGTGGCTCAACGCGGCGGCTATGCAGAATCATGTCCAGGCGCGAGCCGTGCTCGCTGATCTGTATCTGACCGGGACGGGCGTCCCGCGTGATACACAACGCGGTTTTGCGTTGATGTCGATGGCCGCGCAACACGGGTCAGTCTACGCACAGCGCCGTCTCGGAGAATTGTATGCGGGCGGCGTCGGCATCTCACGCGACCCTGTGCGTGCGCGTGCATGGCACCGGAAAGCGGCGCTCGACGGCGACACGATTGCGCAGTTCGATTTGGCGGTCGCGTATCGAATGGGGCTTGGCGGTCCGATCGACCTAACTACTGCAATCGGCTGGATGCGCGGTGCTGCTCAGTCGGGTCTCGCATCTGCGCAAAACGATCTCGGCACCATGCTGCAGCATGGAGAAGGTGAGCCGAAGAATCTGGTCGAGGCGAATCAATGGTACCAACGGGCGTCTGCTCAAGGGCTCGGGGTTGCATCGTTCAATCTTGCATCAATGGCCTATTCCGGGCTCGGCGTTCCGAAGGACCGTATGCTCGCTTACCGGTTCGCTCGAACCGGCGCAGAGCGTGGTTATGCGCCGTCTGCGATGATGGTCGGCAGGATGTTATTCGCCGGCGATGGTGAACCGGTCGATAAAGCGCAGGCGCTAACCTGGTTCCGCAAGGCGGCGGATACCGGGAATGTCGAAGGGGAGCGCGCGGCGGGCTGGCAGTACTTGTACGGTAACGGCGTACCGCGCGACGAAGCGCTCGGCGAGCAATATCTCAAGCGCGCCGCAAGCGCAGGTGATGCGCAGGCGCAGACGATGCTCGGGTTGTATCTGCTCAAGCGTCCGTCGTCGGCCGACAGGGATACCGGGAAGGAATGGCTGGTCAAGGCCGTCGCGCTGAAGTTTGGTCCTGCTTATTCCGCGATGGGCGATTTCTACGCCAAAAACGTCGGCGCGACGCCCGATCAGGTGACGGCGGTCAAATGGTTTACGCGCGGTGCGGAATTGAACGACCTGGTGTCGCAGCGCGTGCTGTGCCTTGCTTACGCGAACGGCTCGGGCGTCGCACAGAACGCAGACGCGGCACAACGCTGGTGCTCGGCCGCCGCGCACGCGGGCGACACGCTCGCGATCCGTCAGTTGGCAGTTGGTATCGTGAACGGCCGCGACGAGGCAGCACGTGACCGCGTTTACTGGCAGTGGCGGCTCGCGAGTACGAATGATCCGGTCTATGAGTCAATCCTCGCCGATTCGTACGACCGGGGCCGCGGCGTAACGGCCGACTTCGGAGCGGCTGTTTACTGGCTCCGACGTTCGGCGGCGCAGGGCAACGCCTCGGCGCAAGACTCTCTTGCGAGGCATCTGTTCACGGGGCTCGGCGCCCAACAGGACGATCAGGAAGCGTTCATGTGGGCGAGCCGGGCGGCGGTCACCAGTTCCGATGCGATGGCGTTGCAGGGCAAGGCCTATTTGGCTGGACGCGGCGTTCCACGGGACGTTGTTGCTGCACGTAACTGGTTCGAGAAAGCAGCGGCGGCCGGCTCGGGCGAGGCAGCCAGCGAGCTTGCGAATTTGTACGAGACAGGCATCGGTGTACCGTACGACGAGGCGCTGGCGCTAAGCTGGTATCGCAAAGCCGCTGCGTTGGGATCCGAAACAGCGGCGATCGCGCTGGCGTTGCGTGCGCAGGCCGCGGGGAATATCTCGTCGCTTGACGAGCGCTCGGCGTACTGGCTTGCCATCGCCATCGATGAGGTGACGCCGGGTACTAGTGGCAGGCAGCGAACGTCTGCCACGCGAGAGGACGGCGACGCAGCGTGGGATGCGCTGTCGTCTCTGAACGACGCATTGCTTGGTAGCCCATTGCAGCAGTACGAAACCGGTATGCGCTATCTGACGGGCGATGGCGTGATGCGTGACAAAGCGCTGGGCGACGCGTGGCTTCTGCGCGCGCAGACCAGCTTTGCGGTCGAACGCGGCTTGCGTGTCTATGCGGATGCGGCTCGGGTTGTCGAAGAACTCGTTGGTGCGGGGCTGACAGCAGGCGAACAAGAGCGCGCTCATCGATTGGCAGCTAATTTGCTGGCGACTGTTCCAGTTCGCACAGTCTCGATGGCGTCTAACTGAAATGCGTCTGGAGCTGAAATGCCAAAGCCTTTTCTCCAATGTTGTCGCCCCATCGCGCGCTCAACTCAATGGCCGGGGGCGAAGCTGATTTCGTGCCTGTCAGGATCCTCTACATGAAAATAGCGTTCGTTCCAAGGCGCATCGCGCGGTGCGAACTCCGGCGTGATCCCAGATGCGCCGGTGAGAAGGTTGGCATATTGGAAATAGCGGCCGTTGTCAAAGAGTGCAGTTAAAACCGGAGGCAGGCGGTAAGGCAGAGTAGCGATATATTTGTTGCCTCACGATCAATTGCGGAGGCTGTCATGCGTATGATAATCGAGGCGCGAATTGACGACGGCGTTGGCGGCGGCGAGGCAATACGATTGGCTGAATTTGAACGGCTCGACGGCGATCTCAAGCAACTGGGCTTAAACTTGACGGAAGGCAGAAGTCTGGTACACGAGGCGCAGCGTGCATTGGTCTGCGCACAGACTCGTGTTGTTGTTTCGGCCTCCCTGAATTGCCCACAGTGCGGCAGGGCATTATCGATCAAAGCGACCCATGCGATCCGATACCGAACGGTTTTCGGCAAAGTAACGATCGACAGCCCGCAGCTGCGCGTCTGCAAGTGCGTTCAAGACCAAAGCGCAAAATCGTTCAGTCCGCTCGCATTAGCGATGCCGCTGCGGGTCAGTCCTGAGCTCGAATGCTTGCAAGTCAAGTGGGCAGCGCATCTTCCCTATGCGGTGGCAACGACGTTGCTGAAAGAGATTTTGCCGGTCGATCAAACGATCTCCACCTCAGGATTGAGGAATCGCGTATGGACGGTCGGCCAAGAACTCGACGATCACGCCGAAAGCGCGATTCGCGGTGAACGAGACTATCCGCCGACCGATAGCAACGTCCAGATAGCCGCTCTTGCGGTGGATTCTGCATGGCTGCGCCACCGGCCATCTCGTAAAGAACAGGATGAAGCCAAGCTCTGGCAGTATTACCCTTCGAAGCGCCCACCGCCTAACGGGCGACACGTGAACATCATCGTCGGCCGTGCGGTTCGCGACGATGGCCGTTGCAAAGTTTATGGATACGTCAATCGGGAGGTCACGTCGGCCGCGACCCGACTTGATCATTTTCTCTCGGTGCAAGGCGTCGCGAATGATCAGAAAATCACAATCGTCTATGACGGCGCAGGCGAATTTGAGAAAGCCGTCGATGGATCCAGGAGGCCGTTGAATCGGATTTTGGATTGGTTTCACATTGCCATGAAATTTCGCTCGATCGAGCAATCGGCACAAAAATTTCCTCACCTGTTGGCGCCAAACGGGCACCCTGTACAAGACGAAATCGCGTCGGCGAAATGGCTGACATGGCACGGCAAAGGTTCCAAAGCCGTCGAAAGACTCAAGCGCATCCATGACATGTTCGGACTCTTACCGGAAGACTCGGCGCACATGGCGTTGTGGTGGAATCTTCGCGGGACGTATTGGTACCTGGAATCCAATGGCCAATACCTGGTCAACTACGGATGGCGCTATCGTCGCGGCATGCCAATCAGCAGCAGTATCGCGGAATCGGCGGTCAATGAAGTCGTGAGCTTGCGCTGTGCGAAGAAGCGGCAGATGCGCTGGACCAATAAGGGCGCGCACCTGCTCGTTCAGGTTCGGGTCGCCGCGCTAAACGGGGATCTAAAAATGCGGGAAATGCCGGAACCACTGCAATTCCCCGTAGAGCAGAAACGTGACGATCGCTGCCAACGTGTTGCGTAGCGCTGCCTCCGGTTTTAACTGCACTCTTTGACACCTGGACGACGCAGGACGCGGCTCACCATGCGTTCAAGGGCTTGAGCCTGTGGGCGATGGACGGCACCACGTTGCGCACGGCCGACAGCCCGGCCAACCGCGAGCACTTCGGCGCACAAGGTTACGCCAGCGGCAAGGTGGCCAGTTATCCGCAGGTGCGCGCAGTGACGCTCACCTCGATTCCGACGCATCTGGCGCCGATATTAATTTCGGTCGCTACGACACCAACGAAAGGGTGTACGCCAAAAGCCTGCTGCCGCAGATACCGGAAGTCTCGCTGACTGTGTTCGATAAGGGCTTTCTGGCCGCTGAGATTCTGTGTGGCCTGACGATGGGAGCACGCAATCGCCACTTCCTGATTCCAGCCAAATCCAATACCTGCTGGGACGTGATCTCAGGTACCGCGGACGATGCGCATGCGCGTCTCGCCGCAGGCGCGCAAGAAGTGCGCGGCTTTGCCCGAATTCTGGTATGCGCGGGCGATCCGCACCATCGACACGCGCGGGCGCGAACGTGTGTTGCTGACTTCGCTAGGGGACCGCCGGCGCTTCAAACCCGCAGATATCGTTGCCTGCTACGAGCGCCGCCGGCAGATCGAAACCAGTTTCCGGGAGATCAAGCAATCGATGCTGGGTTCGCAGTTGACCTTGCGCAGTCGCACCGTCCAAGGGGTGCATCAAGAAATATGGGGCGCGTTGATCGCAGAAGCGCGGCCGCATTACCAATGTGGATCTGGCCGATGCGGTCGGACTCTCGGCGAGCCCGTGCCTCACGCGCCTCAAGCGGCTCGAGAAGGCTGGGTTCGTTGCGGGCTACGGCGCCCTGATCCGGATCGAGAAGCTCGGTGACTTCCAGGTAGTGTTCACCAAGATCACGCTCGCAGACCATCGTCGCGAAGACTTTGTACGCTTCATCGAGGCCATTCGCGGCGTCGATGAGATCATGGAGTGCCACCACGCGACGGGCGGCTACGACTATCTGCTCAAGTTCGTCACGCGCAACGTCATCCACTACCAGAGCGTAATGGAGGGGCTGCTGGAGCGCAACATCGGGATCGAGAAGTACTTCAGCTACGTGATCATTAATTCGCCGATCGTCAAGACGCACTATCGTCTCGAGACCCTCTTTGCTGCGGGGTGAGCCTTGCTGCAAGCGACGATGGTCGATGAAGCGGTTCGCGGATATTGCGGAGCTCTGCGCGTTTCGGGCGCGCTGTTCGGTGCGTATGATGGATTATGTAATGCCACTCGCGCTTCCACGAAGAAACTACCTTCCGGGGCCGAAAATCTCTGTCACCATTCGCTGGCCGAACTTAATAGGATGCAGACGGAGGAGGTGATAAAAGCATGAGCGCATGTCCAATGCGCATGGCCGAGGCCGGGCGCAAGACCCTCCCTATTTTCGCCGATGGCGGTGCGCGCCGGGCGGCTGTAGCCGACACTCTGATGGTCGCATTGCTCACGAGTGTGAAGACGCTGCGTGACTCGGCATTCGGCGGTAAAGGCAGCACGCCGGTTCCACCCGAAACCCTGTTCGTTCCAGCGCCTCGCGGTGGGATCAACTACGCAACTAGTCGTGACGCAGCCATGCAGTCCCCTATTCTGCTTAGCGAAGCACGTGCATTTTTAGAAGCACATTTTGATGAGCCCGTGATACTCGCGCAACTCACCGAACTGTCGGCACTCAGCGTTCCGCGCTTCGCTTCTTTTGTTCCGGCAACAATTGGGCTCATCACCATACCGGTATTTACGCGGCTTGCGAATCCAGCGTGCGCAAACTTTGTTACTCGCAGGGCTGCCCGGTTCGAGGGTCGCCGCCGAAGTCGGATTTTTCGATCAAAGCCATCTTGCGCGCCACTTCAAGCAGTTTTGCGGCATGACCCTAACTGCGTTCTCAAGCGTGCGCGCTCGAAAGTGGCTGCGCTCCCGGGCAACACACGTGCTGGTTCTGGACGCACGCTTGATGCTGTCGCCCGCGCTCGCCTGCCGCTACCAGTAGAAAATCTGTAGATCCAGTTGGAGTAGCAGTCCGAATAGGTCGGTCTGCATTACGTAGGAGGGTGAATGTCAACGTCTTTACCGGCAGCCGGACCAACAGTCTTAGGGAACGGTTTTTCCCTGCTTGAATTTGAGGACCGCCATCTCACAGCGGCGGTTGAACTCTCGGCTGCATTGGAATGGCCGTATCGACTGGAAGACTGGCAGTTTGCTTTCGCCCTCGGCAAGGCTGCAGTAATCGAGGACGCGGGGAGTGTAGTAGCGACCGCCATGTGGTGGCCCTTTGGGGACGTCCATGCCACATTTGGGATGATTATCGTGTCACCGGCCTTGCAAGGCCGTGGATTCGGCCAGCAGCTTGTGCTGGATCTGCTGCGGCAAACCGATGGCCGCACAGTCTTCTTGAACTCGACACGCGAGGGCTATCGACTATATGGCCGGCTCGGTTTTATTCCCGATGGACGAATCCACCAGCATCAAGGGGTTTTAAATGAGGTTATGCCTCCGGCACCAGAGGTGAAGATCGATGTCGCACACCAGGATGACTTCGAGGCGATCGCCAGCCTCGACGAGCGTGCGATCGGTTTTAGCCGCCGTGAGTTACTCGCTGCGTTGTCTAGCGTGGGGAGGTTTACGGTAGTCAACCGGTCGGGTGTGGTGCGTGGCTATGCGTGTAGCCGTCGCTTCGGCCGGGGATACGTTATTGGACCCGTCGTTGCCGATGGCGCTGCCGATGCCAAGGCTCTGATTCGAGACGCAGCATCTCGATTGACCGGCGAGTTCGTGCGGGTTGACGTGACTGAGCATAGTGGACTCTCGACTTGGCTGGAGATAGCGGGGCTGATCAAGGTCGATCAAGTAGTTTCAATGTCTCGGGGCCAGCGTTCGCTGCATCACTCCGGCGAACGGGTATTCCCACTCGCCAACCAGTCGCTTGGATAGCGTCGAGGTACAACCAATCTATTGTGAAATGAAAGCGTGCGCTGTAGGCGACTCCTCATCACCATCTGGAAATACTATTCATGAAACTTAAACCCTACTGGCTTGATACCGCACCCCAGTTCCTTGGAGCGGCCGAAGGTCCTCCGAACGGCAGCGCGGATGTGGTGATCGTTGGCGCCGGCTTTACCGGTGTTGAGGGTGCGATGAGAAAACGCTGGTTCCTACGAGTAGCGCTTCCCCGCATCGTTCGGCGCGTTCGGGATCTCGTCCCGGCTAATCCCCAAACGCGAGCGTTCCCGTGTGAAACTACGAGACTTTTCGCCCACGCATTGCTCAAGAACTGTTCCCAGAAAACCCTCGCCGCCGTTTAGTGGCAGATTTCGACCGCCGTTCACTCCGGTTCCAGCGAGGCGATCATCTTGCTGCCGAACACGGAACGCTGCGCCGTCTTGAACTTCATCGCGATGTGGAACCAATCGAGGATCCGGCTGCGAGCGCCTCCTGTCGGCCACAACCGGCCGTTCGGTAAGCGCGTGAAAATCGCTCACAAATTCGATTGATTTCGAGCCCGGAGATATCGATTGCTGTCGGCCACTAACAAGGTCGATCTGCGTTCGAACGGGAGAATGTGTCGCCGAAGGTTCAAAACAACCGCGCCGATGCTGTCTTGCAAAGTTCGGCCATTGTGCGGAACCGCTCATTTTGATATTGCTGGTAGCAGCCGACATGACGATCCATCGGTAATCTCGAGCTCTTCGCGCCGATCTGTGCATCAGACGCAATTTCGTCCTACTTATACTCGTGAAACCATGTCCGGAACGCCAAGTCTCTTCGACAATAACGGTGTGCCCATTGAGCTCACACTCATTAGCAAACGTCGGCCAGATGGTCTAAAGCTTACCGAGGAAGACCTCCAGCGTGCTGTTGACGCCAGTCCAAGTCTGATACCGTACCGTGAGTTCTTTCCTTCTGCGAGACGCTTGGTTTCACTTGGGATGGAAATTCCGCTGTCTTTTCCGGGCGAGAAGTCCGGTTGGATCGACAACCTTTTCCTGACCGATGATGGTCACTTCGCAGTTGTGGAAATGAAGCTCTGGCGCAATCCGGAAGCCGTGCGCGAAGTTGTGGGTCAGATCTTTCAGTATGGGCTGACACTCGGAGCGATGAGTTTGCGAGATATCGAGAATGTTGTCCGAAAGTCGTCCCAAGCCAGCCGACAATTGGCGGCAAACCAAACGCTGATCGAATTTGCGGTCGAGCATCTCGGTGTCGACGACGAGCACGCCTACTCGAATGCCGTTGAGAAGCATCTGCGCAGCGGCGAGGTCCTGTACCTCATTGCGGGTGACGGCATTCACGTCAGCGTTGACGCGATCGCAGACTGGATCAACGCGGGCAGCGGGGCACCTTTCCACTTTGGATTATTGGAACTCGACGTGTACCTCACAGCTAGCAAGCAAAAGCTATATGTTCCCCGGCTGAGGGTAAAGACGAAGGAAATTGGGCGGCATGTCATCGAAGTTACGGTCGAAGCCCAGCCAGAGCTGGCCAAGGTGCAAATCAGGGAAGAAACCGTCCAGTCAACAGGGGGCATCCGCGAAGACCGGCGAGTCGTGACGCCTGAAAAGCCACTGCTGAGCATAGAGGCGTTGGAGGGTCTGATTCGCAGCGAGAATATGGGCAGCCCGGAAGGGGTCGATGTCGGGCTCTATCTGCTGCATGGATTGCAGGACAGCGGGTACGATTCCAGACCAATGCCGACGGAAACCAGTTTTGGCATTCGCGATGCGAGCCATAGCAACAAGCTTGTGAGTCTGATAAATCTTGGGCCTAAGTATCTCCACCTGCGAGAGCCATTCAAAAAAGATGATTTCCATGCCATGCGGGCCTTTCGGGAGCGCGCCAATCAGCTGACCGAATTCTTTGACCCAAGCGCACTAGATGATAGAAGCAAATTTTCGCGGCAGCCGCAATATCGTGATCTGGCGGCCATAAAAGAGAGGCTACTGACCTTTCTCAAAAAGGAGCGAGACATGGTCGTCACGCAGCTGCAGGGGCGTGAATAGCACCAATAAAACCGTCTACCAGACGAGTCACTCCTGCTGCGCCATCTGGTTGCACCGTGCGTTCAACGGCCGCTTTGGAGAAATCTGAACGATTGCCGTGGGTCGATTTATGCTACCTGCGTAAAAGCGAGACCTGCGGCGATCGATGCGCGCGGTCATCGGCGACTGTCGGCCATGAAGGGACGCTCGACGGAACCGTCTAGATCGTCAACAATCTCCGCGTTAGCGTCGCGCGTTGCGAGGCATGCACTGCTTATGCTCACGGCGTAAGGCAGCAAACCACAAGCGATATGCGATGTGTTTTCTTGGAACTCTCTTATGAACCGAAAGAACATGACCACAGGATCAACGATTGCCTCTTACTTATGATTTGCTTCGAACATATCAACGTATGCTTCCGAGAAGTTGATATAAGCAACTACGCCCTATAACGGCAGAATTCGCATGTACTTTTGCAAATTTCTAATTTTTATGAAATACGAATGCAGACAAAAAACTTGACGAGTTTCTAAGCAACTGCCTTAAGGCAAGTACGCCTGCTGCGAATTATCGGAATGCAACTCGCTGAGGTGATTTGTTATTTCTTTCCGGTAAGTCGGCTCGAACTCTGGTCCGAGGAAAACTCGGAGCCGAATACACGGAGAGGACGGAAGGCGATTCGCGCGGGAAGTCGCATTAGAACTGTCGTTGATGTTGGGCGAGGAGTTGGGCAGCCTCGACCGCGTAAAGCAATTCGTCGAACTGCAGGGGTTCGTGAGTTGCGACACCAATCTTACTGGAATAGCCAGAGGACACCGTTGCAAGCACGGGACACGCACGCCAATGTATTCTTTGTCGGGCTCATGGGAGCAGGCAAGACCACCGTGGGCCGGCCGCTCGCGCGCCGACTGGCACGCCCGTTTTTCGATTCCGACCATGAAATCGAGGCGCGCTCGGGTGCGCGCATCCCCGCGATCTTCGAACTCGAAGGCGAAGCCGGCTTTCGCGAGCGGGAGGCCCACGTGATCACCGATCTGACCGGCCGCGAGAACATCGTGCTGGCGACGGGCGGCGGCGCCGTGTTGCGGCCTGAAAACCGCGAAGTGCTGCAAAAGCGCGGCTTCGTCATCTATCTGCGCGCCAATCCCCACGACCTGTGGCTGCGCGTAGGGCGCGACAAGAATCGCCCGCTGTTGCAGTCCGCCGATCCCAAGGCGCGCCTTGAAGCCCTCTACGAGGTGCGCGATCCGCTGTATCGCGAATGCGCACATTTCGTCATCGAAACCGGCCGGCCGTCGGTCGACGGGCTGGTCAACAAGCTCCTGATGCAACTCGAGATGGCCGGCGTCGCCAAACGTTCCGCGTCGTAATACAAACATGATTGCGCTGAACGTCGAAGTGGGCGAGCACCCATGCGGATGGCCTGTTTGCTGGATAGAATTCAGCTAGATGGGCGCGAATGTCCGCTTCGGAGAAGCTGAACGTCGTTACAGGATCGACACGCGCCAAATGCGTCGGGCGGGACGCGGCCAATTACGGTCATTCGGTGCTGGTGTCCAGATCGCTGACAATCGACGTGCCGCCCTCAGGTATCAAGGCGGGCACAGGGCTTACTTTCCCAGGCTGACGGAGTGGAGATACTGCCAAACCAAGCGTTGGCTGGTCCCACGAATAGCAATAGCGTCGCTGCTACATTCGCAAAATCCAGAGCGCCGTCCGTAACAAACGTCTTCCAGTTGTGCCCAGGGTTTATCAAAGCGTCGATGGTCATCATCAGCCCACAAACGGTCAGCAACAGTTCGACATACCGTCCCGGTGCGACCGAGCGGGACGGCAGGATCTTTATCGGTGACGCAGTGACGCCTCATTTTCCTGACGTCACTACCCGAGAAGTAGACTGCGGGCCACCAACGATCGGGTCAAGAACGATCTGATCCAGCAGGCACAATAGTGGCGGGCTAAACACGGCATCGTGATCCGGGATAATGGACTCATGGCTGGCAACATTCCAGAAGGGGTCGTGTGCCGGACCAAGTGTGTTATACGTTTTGCCGACACATTCAGTCGGCTCGTTTTTGCATCCATCATAACCATCGTGCCGGAATTTCTGCCTAAATGTTCCTTGGCGCATTTGAAGGGGGACTGCTCCCGGGGAGGTGGGAATGGGAATACCATACGTTTCATCACTATCCCACTCCCTTCCCCATTCCATTCCACCCTCGTCAGGCTTGGACATAACTGACTGGTCTTTGTCTAACCAGTAATTTCCAAGAGGACATTTCGGCTGATCAGGGTGCGTTGCTGCTTCAAGATATAAAGGCGCGAATTTCTTCTTGTCGGTAGAGGTTGCCCTTTCTTTGACGTCGTCGCCAGTTTCAGTTGATGCCAACGAGGGACTCTGTTTCGCCGTGCTGCGGTTGCCTACTTCCAGTTCGTGAGTTGTGCCATAGTCTTGGTTGGGGACACCGGAACCATCTATGCCACGATAAGCGCGAACATGGCCGATCGCCCGGTATTGGTCGGAGCCGATATGCAGGGTAAGAATCTGTGCAATAGAGAATGCCCAGCGGGTAGCCGTGTCACAGTCAAACGGGCCATCTTTTTCCTTATCATGTTGTGGATCAACTTTTTGAACGACTTCCCAGTCGCATGTCCCCGTGAGCGACATTAATATCGGCTTCTGGTCAGAAGAGAAAAATTGCGTGTCATTATGTTCAAAAGATTCATATTTTGGCGGTATATGATAGCCAGATTTTTCATATTCATTGGCCTGAATTTCTTTCCAGTTCTCAAAATCACTTGCGGGATTAAGCAAAACAGTCAAATCTGAAACGCCATGTACTGGTGGAATAGGTTTATTTTTTGTTTCTGGTGGAATCAGGTTTTCGTATTCCTCCTTGAGTGCATTGATCAGAAGGTTGCCGCCAAGACTGTGGCCGACAATTAAAAACCTGTTGCGATTTTCCGGACCACTGTTTGCATCAAGGTCGTGTCTTATCCGGTGAATGTAATCCGACACGTACGGTGCCAGATCCTCGCTCTCTCTTTTACGGGACTCGAACGTCAGCCATGTAGGCACCTGCAGATTGTCAATCCAGTTCCATCGCCATGCGTTGCCTGGCCACCCAACGTAGATGCCAATGACCTGTGCATCTTCGCCATATTCCGACTGCCGTTCATACAGATGTCGTGCCGAGTACGCAAGCATCGTGCGGAACGCGCGCACGTTTGAGTCATCAGGTCGCGCATCATGGCGCCAACCGTGGACAAACATTACAACGTACTTGGGCCCGGGCGTCCCGGCGATGGCATCCTGTATGGCTTTCCACTGGCCGGGATCCCTCAGCCCACCATCTTCCCTGAACTCAAGGAAATTTAATCGATACTTGATAGAATTCGAGGTATTCCCGAGCATAAGTTTGTCGTGCTGTTCGTAACAACCGGTAGCGTTCCCAAGCATTTCACTTTCTGTCAGATTTTTGTTTTCGGTAAGCTTCTCCTGAATCTCGGTCGAGTAGGCATTGCCCGCATATCGCTGACATTCAAGTGCTTGTGGATCTAATCCCCTAAAGGCAGTAATTTTGGTAGCGCAGCCTGAAATCTGGAAAATTAGCATATATGCGAAAGCAAACTTCACGTAACGAATAATCGAGATGAAGCTGATGTTGCGCATGTCAAATCCCCTATTGTAAATTTAATTTTTAATGGATACTTTTCTCTACACAAAGAATGGCCACTGAAGCGGGCGTATTTTATAAATTGACAGATCATGCTGGCAGCCGAGATGAGGCTACCTCGAAATATGTTGTTGACACAAGTCTTCAAATTGAATGGCCTTCGTCACGCTACTTTCAATGGACCAGCACTAGCCAATCCTTGCAATTTATTGATATCCATCAAATATGCATTGATTTCGGATTAATGTCTTTGCGTAACCTCATGCGGAGATCCTTAAGGCCTACGGTTTTTTTGAGAGCAGTGTTATGGACAATATGGCCACACCCTGGTCGTCGCCGGCCGATGTACCGACTTAACTGAACGTCCGTCGCGTCCTGCCCTCGGGAGCAGACGGCTGTTCGCGCTTTTACGCGATTTACACCGGTCATCGTCGAGTAGTTCGAACCGCGCTGGTTGAGTAGGGTATGGATCGTTGCGCGCGATTTCGGAATATCCGCAATAGAGCAGCTCAGACGTCGCTTACGGGTCGACAAGGGAAGGTGAAGTCGATCACCTCCATTCATACGCAGCTGCACGCACGAACTGTGCACGTACCTGCTTAGGCACCCATGGAAAAGCAATCGAAAGCGCGTGATCGGCGGTTGCGCAGCTTTGACTGAGGTCGGTATGTTGCCAGTGACTGGCCCCGCATACCTCTAGCCAAATCTTTTCTATGACGGCGCGATCAGACGCTGTAAGTGCGGGCGGCGCCATCACCGAGTCATAAAAAGTCCATGGACGTGTCCAGTCCACAAAAGCGGTCGCCGCAGCAAAGATGTCAGATTTGGTCACGGTACGGAACACCTCAAGTGCCTAGGATAGTGTGCAAGTCATATGATGAACCTTGACATACCGAACGTGGGGTTTCGGCCGACCTGAAGGGCCGAAGTGGATCGACCTGCGCCGGCCGCGTCGGCCCGGGTTCGGCCATGAACGGTCATTCGACACGGTGGCCAAGATCGTGGACAATTATTATCAGACAGCGCGCTGAACGCGTAGCAGCAACGATTTTTCAACGCCTCTGTTTGGCAGGTGCCAGAAAGGCAAAAATATGCATAATCAGTCTCGGGAAACAGTATTACTCGCACTCTTCATTCTTGGGATTACATGGATGTCGATTGTTTCGGCACTCTTCAATCGCCTCGAAAAGAAACATTTACAAGAATATGAAAGCCTCGGCCGACCCACCGTTTCCCGATATGGCATAAGCGGAGCTGCGCTCGGATTTGTGTTGAGAAGGGGGCACCGTGGACTAGGCGATACCTATCTCTCATGCCTTTCAGATGGTGCGCTTCTCGTGTTCGTCGCAGAGATTCTAGTGGCGATCCTGATTTTTCCGAGCTTGATGCGCTAGAGGCCCTGTGCTTTCCATCGTTGCTCGGCTCTCACTGCCAAACGCAAACACCAGACTCCCAATAGCAAGGAAACAATGCTCCCGGAAACCCCCCAATAAATGCTGGACCATGTTTCGCGCAGTACGTCGTTGACCTGGAGTGCAGCTGATTCGGGATCTCTCGGATCGAACCATATTGAGACGCTGCCAATCGGGTAACGCGCTGCTATATCTGTGGCCCGCGCGTCTGACACGCAACTATTAGGACCAAAGGCAATTCTGTATCCTGTGTAGATCGTTCCCGCCACCGTGTATGTGTAACGCACATCGGGTCGAAAGCCGTCATGGCCTCTGCATCTGTCCGTTTTCGAAACGACGACAGTACCGTGAGCAGTGGGCCAAGTCGCAGCCAGATGCGCGGCCAAGATTTGCTCGCCCCAAAAAATTGGAGGGATACAAGCGATGACTCCGGCGAAGATCAGGAACACGGCGAAAAGCCTTCTGACGTCTACTGGGCGTGCGGGTGAAGTTGCTGCCATTGTTCGATCGCGCCTGAATATATATTGATGGATTGTAGGGCCACCGGTTCGTTTCGAGCTGCCCTACGAATGTCCGCTAAGAATACATTCGGATGCCCGCTTCGGGTCGACTTCTGCCCGACGCGGACCGATCAATGGCGGCCCACTCCGCCAGTTCAATGTCGGACCGGGTTCGGCCAGTTAGAGACGTTCGACACAGTCACCTAGATGGTTGACAATCGGGGCTTCCGCCAAATCACGGTCTCCGCATGGATTTGATCAACCTGAGTGAACTCTCTTCCGTCGATGTGCGGTCGATCTGGCGTCTTGTCGATACTCCGAGCAGTCCTGTCTCAGGAACTGTTGCATGGTCGTTCGAGGGGAATGGAATTCGTACCCGCTCAACCTTCATTCACGCGTTCCGTGCGCTTGGTCTGGAGTTCATTGAACTTCCGAATTTGCTGAAGACAGAGGAGCGTGCGCGCGATCTCGCTGGGTATCTCGATCCGCTCTACGATTTCTACGTAATCCGGGAGTCAAATCATGCCCGCCTCGCCGAATTCGCCGCAACCTCTCGGCGTCCCGTTATCAATGCAATGTCGAGTGAAGGACACCCATGCGAGGTTCTCGCCGATGCCTACTTCATCGATACTGCCTTATCGCCAATCGAGCGCGTACGAATTTGTCTCTGGGGACCGCCCACAAACGTGTTTCGTTCGTGGCATGAACTCGCTGTGGTGCTTGGGCTAGATGTGGTTCATATCTGTCAACCTCGCTTTCATGAGGTGAAGCCCAATGTGACTTTTTTAGAGTCGCCCGGCGTCACAGCGGACATAGTCATTACGGATGGATGGCTGAAGGGTGTTGATGCATCGGGTTCGAGCCTAACTCAAGAACACCTTGCCCAAATGGGTAATCCAAAACTGTTGCCCACCCCGCCATTCGCGCTCGGGAGAGAAATCTCTTTCGATCCGTTAACGTACGAAGGCTTTGTAGGTTATGAACAAAAGGCGTTGCTTTCGGCAGTTCAGGCAGCGATTCTTCAGTACGTTGCGCAGGATAGTCGACAATCCGTCTCCGCAGACAATGAGGCTTCCATGTTGTTAGCGGCGATGCAAAACCGCCATTAAACGGCGGCGAGAACGCGCTTTTATGGGCGCGACCGAGGTCGCACCCACGGACCAGTTTTTTGTCCCTTCGCGGCGTCAAGGATTCGCTTCGCCAAGCTGCGCTTGCCCTTGACCCCGCTACGAGACTTTTGGCTCGCGCGGTGCTCAAAAATCGTTCCTGGAAAACACCTGCCGCCGTTTAGTGGCGGATTTCGACCGCCGTTCACACATGTTGACGAGAGGAACTCGCTATGCCGGATGAGACACATGAGCGTAACGCCCGACTCTGGAACCCGTCATTCGCGACCGACGGGTCGCGTGCCGCCGATCGCCGACAGGCAGTGGTCGGCCATCAAGCGACATTCGCCATTGCCCCTAGTTTGTTGACAATCAGCTCGGCAATCGCGTACACGTCTTTAGTGCCTCACGCCAATGAGATAGGCAAAGAGCGCGCAGGGTGCAACAGCAGATTGACCAGCAGACGGAAAACCCGATTCGTACAGGAAGCGACAGAATGAAAATGGATGCATTTGCGTTCGGCACAACCAACTGGGTGGAAGTCGACAGAACAGAGCACCAGGGAGAAACCGGCGTAGCTTATTGGCGCACGCGGTTTTTTGGGGAGAAGCCGAATCAAGTCCGTGTGCGGATGGTGGAATATACCCCGGGCTACCTCGCGGACCATTGGTGCCAAAAAGGTCATATTCTCTTTTGCATGGAAGGCGAACTGGAAACAACGCTTGAAGATGGACGGAAATTCGTTTTGACAGCGGGCATGAGCTACCAAGTGGGCGACAACGCGGAGCCACATCAGTCCTATACCAAAACTGGCGCCAAGCTCTTCGTTGTTGACTAAGCTGCGGCGTTCTGGCCCGAATGTGTACGTCCGCTTGCAGGCAGAGCAGCCGTTTCTAACGGGTCGGCAGAGTCCTTTTGGCGCAAGTCGGTCTTTCCGCAAAGTCGCTGTTGAGCGCGCTTCAGTGCAGCGCTGTTTCAGCGGGCCCGCAGCACTTCTTGTACTTCCTCCCGCTTCCGCAGCGGCACGGATCGTTTCTTCCAATCTTAGGGCCGGAAACGATGGGCCGAGATTTCTCCACGATTTTTGCAGGCTCGAATGGATGAGATGTCGACCATTGGCGGAGTTTGTGAAGTCTTTCCTCTGCCATCATACCGGCGAATGTTCGGTCCTCGGGACGAGTCCTGAAATAGTATTCGGCGAGATCGACATCCCCCTGAATACGCAGTTCCACGCGATCCTTTTCGTATGCTGCGCGGACTACATCGAAAGATTCCATTGCGTTCAGATCAGATAGCGCCGAAATGAGAAAGGCGTTGATACTCAGATCGTTTATCTCGTAGGCTTGAAGTATATCGGTCAGGGTTTCGACGCATTTTGCCCTTTGTGCCGGATGATCGACCCCAATCTGAGAAATAGCCCGGAATGTGCAGATTCGAGCGAATTCCCTCTTTCGAGGATTGCGTGCATACGACTCGAGTGGTTCGAGCGAGACGGTGCCAATCTTGCTGAACACATTCGGAAACTCTTCTCCGATCCACCCGTCATCGTCGTCATCAATTCGATGCAGCATGGATATGAGCGTCGGAACTGCTTCGGTGGCTTTCAGCTCGGCGAGAATCCGCCATGCATGAATCGGAGCCATCGCAGTGTCGTTAAATTCCGATCCGTACACTGTCGGGTCGTTCAGGATCCGGATCAAATCTGGCACGTGAGATTGATCAAAGCCAGCTTGCAGATATTCGTGCCATGTTTCTGGACCGCAGCGTGAACGGCACAGGGTTTCGCCAAAATTAGCGAGTCGATCAAGCAACTGAAAGTACGAAGTTTGCGTAGCGTTCGTCATGACGGATAGAGGACGGTTCCTAGTGGGTGGAAAGCTGAGCGGCGGTGGCAGACCGTTGGCGCTATTAACAGCACGTCCGGGCGCGGCGTCATAGTGAGGCCGACGCAGGCACCTGAGAAGCGTCCGAGCGTAGTGAGGCTGAGGATGAAGTCCTCCTTTTGTTCGCAACACAAAAGGGATCCCAGTCTATGCCCGAATTATACGAGGTACACCAGTTTGACTGGCCGCTTTCGGTTACGCCGTCAGTCCGCTCCGGGTCGTTTCAGCCATTGCCGCGTGGGCGATTTGCGAGGCTGGGTCCACACGGACCGGTGACTGCACCAGCGACGCCACTATTTTCTGAGGCGAGGCGCCAACCGCCAAAAGCCACCACGATAGATTGTATTTGTGGACCAGGTGGACTAACATAACCAAGTTAGTCCGTTAGGAGCAGTCATGCAAACCGTCAATATCCACGACGCTAAGACGAATTTTTCTAAGCTGGTCGATCAGGCCGCCGCTGGCGAAGAGATCATCATCGCGAAGGCCGGCACGCCGATGGCGCGGCTCGTGCCCCTGCAAAAGCAAAAGCGCAAGATTCAGTTTGGTCTCATGAAAGACGAGATCGAGATCAAGCCCGGCTTCTACGATCCGATGACTGACGAAGAAATCGCGCTATTTGAGGGGGCGGCTGGTGCGTCTGCTTCTTGATTCCCACATCTTCCTGTGGGCGGTGCAGGGCGACGGCAAGAAGCTCACGCGTCAGATGCGCAAGCACATCGTTGATGCGGATGAGGTGTTTGTGAGCGCGGCGAGTACGTGGGAACTATCGGTGAAAGTTGTTGCTGGCAAGCTTGTTTTAGACGTTGCTCGCTTTGCTTCGATGATCGAGCGGACCGGGTTTCGTGAGCTGCCGGTGGTGTCGGCACACGCGGTTGCCTCGTGCTCGCTGCCCCCGCTGCACAAAGACCCGTTCGACCGCTTACTGATCGGTCAAGCGCTTTACGAGAATATGGAATTCCTGACCGCAGATACCTTGCTGCGTGGTTATAGCCCGCTGGTCACGGTAGTTTAACGCGTGCGTTACGCGGCAAGGGCCTCGCTCGTACCCGGTGTTGCGAGTCCCGCGCTCGGCACTTTCCGGGGCTCGCCTGACGCCTCGGAAAACGCCGAAATCCTGCGACCTTGAGACTGCGATCGGCCGCCATCTCCGGCGGTTGACCTGAGCTTTAATGCTGACATTCGAACGTCGGCTTCGCTTAGCTAACGAGCCTTTGAGCGTTACTACTTTGCCTGACTAACTTTTGTGGTCGGCGAACGGGAGTGTTCCCTCATCGCACAGCTGATCACCAGACAGGAGCAAGTCGTGGGACAAGTCGGTCATCTGCTCGTTGTCGCTTTGCTGCGCGCTCTCAATACTCCCTTACCAATTGGTCGCGAGGCTTGGCAGTGCGCTGGGCGCGGCCGTGTATTCGCTTCCCAGCCGCCGCAGACATATCGTCCTTGTCAACTTCAAGCATCGTCCGCCCGGCATGCCTGCGGTATATTGATGTTGATGCGCCCAGTTCGTTCTTACTTCGCTGGCAAGCTATCGGAACCGGCAGGCGGGATCCACAGCGAGCGGTCAGGTCGGGGACTTCGGGCATTGACTACACGTGGAGGCGGCCATTCGTCGAGCGTAGAAGGCAATCCGGCGCGCATGTCCGCAACAATCTTGACGGTGGACTCGAAGAGTTGAATGACCGCTGCCCCCTTGGGAACTGCCGTTGTGACGGCGCCGGGTCGAATGCCGGGAGTGGGTCGCGTGCCGCCGATCGCGGACAGGCAAGGGTCCGGCCATTTTGAGATGTTCGACACAGCTGCCGAGATCGCTAACAATCGGCGGATCAATGCCCCTTGAGATCGTTCTACATCGACTTTCGACGATCACTCAGTCGAAGCTTGTTACGTTGAGTCGGCGCTGTTCCGAAATCCAGTGGTTGCGCCACGTGTCTATTTTTGATTGATCTGCCATCGAGCATCAACAAAGCCGTGCTAAACGGGGATCTAAAAATGCGGGAAATGCCGGAACCACTGCAATACTCTGCACAGCGGAAACGTGACGATCGCTGCCAACGTGTTGCCTAGCGCTGCCTCCGGTTTTAACTGCACTCTTTGACAAGTGTGCTCCGCGCCTTGCAGCAGGAGCCTGGAAGCCAGCCTTTGTCGCCGCCCTGAATGCCGGCAAAATCCGCGTGGCCACCGCTTACGACCAGGAGGCATTCGCTGCGCCTCGACGCGAACGTCTTGCCCCAAGCGCGGGCTCCGGACGTTCTGCACTGAAGCCTGTTCCTTCCCGCGTCCTGACTCCCGAAATCCAAAATCGCCTGGCGCAGATGAAACAGTTGCTGCGCGACGCAGAGGGAAGGGCGAACGCTATTGCTGATCCGATTGAAACAACCTACTGAGCGCGGCGGTGAACCCGGCTAGCGGAGATATTCGTTGTTCAGGTGTGGCAGGCCAATCCACGAGCTGCTATACATTGCTCATACATTGTATAGCGCGTAAAATGAAGGCTTGTCGTACGGCAACTTGAGTTATTCGAAAGGGGGTCAGAATGCCCAAAGAAGTGACGATGGCCTTTCGCGTCGAAGAAAACTTGCGCGAGAGCTTTCATGAAAGCGTATTGCTCGATCATCGCCCTGCTTCGCAAGTATTGCGCGATTTTATGCGTGCCTACGTCGAGCAGAGTAACAGCAAACAGCGGGGCGAACCGGAGTCGCCCGCGAAGGTTGCGATCAGTCCCACAGAGCGGCGACGTCGCGAGCAAGCGGTAAGCTTTGCGCGCGCCTCCATCGGCCTCGAAGGATTGCAGGCGAGCGATGCGCTCGAAGCGTCCGCGGCTCAATTTATAAATGGTGATAGCGACTTGGCGGCGTTCGTCAAAGGCCCCCGTGAGCATGCACGGGACAAGTAAGACCCTAACCAAAGAGCAACGAGATCAACTCGAAGCGGACCTGACCTTTCCGCGCATCGTTGAGCTGGAGCTGAACCCGGTTCAAGGTCAGTTTGACGCTGCGCATCTGAAGGAAATCAATCGCCGCATCTTTCAGGATCTGCCCGGCGCCGGCCTCACGGACATAACGCCCGGGCAGTATCGACCCGCCTCACCGGCAGGCAAGGACTGGTACAAGAATCGCGGCTTGTCGGTGGCGAAAAAGCAGACGTTTTTCGTCGCGTATTCGAGCATGGACGCCTCCGCACAAACTCGTCTCGATACCGCGCTGCAAAGCGCAGATCCTGCCAAGCTCGGCAAGCTGAAAACTAAAGGCTTTACAGACGCAATCGCGAAGCTCTATGTCGAGCTCGACTATCTTCACCCATTCAGCGATGGCAACAGCCGAACGTTACGTACGTTCACCAGGCAACTCGCGCGCGAGGCCGGATACAACATTGATTGGGAGCGATTCAACAAAGGCGAGGGCGGCCGCGATGTCCTGTACATCGCGCGGGACCTGAGCGTAAATGCACTTGCGGAGCCACACCTGCAGGATGACAACACGCGCATTGCGATCAAAACAGGCATGTTGATGCTCGATGGAAATCGGACACTACCTCAGCTTCTCACCGATGCCGTGAGGCCGTTACGGGCCATTGCCTTCGAACAATTGCGGGAACATGACGCGCTGCAGGATCACCCGGAACTGGTCGACGCCTACCAGATGTTGCACGCTGTAGCGACCCATTTCAAACAAGCTCTGGCGACGGACACGAACGCACAAGAACAGGCCATGCGAAGCGCGAAGAAAAAAATAACGGATCGGTTAGACGAAGGTGAGACACGCAACTTTGCGTAGCGATACGATCGCGGTGAAACTAGGGGTTGAGATGCAGTGGAAGGGATAACCGGGTTAAGCACTTGTCATGAATCCCTGCATGCTGGATCACATAGCAAAGATGAGTACACGTCAATTGGCTATCTTGACACTGCATAGCCAACAACGGCGAAACCCAATGTAAATTGGCCTCCGCCTATTTGGCTAGGTATCTTGGCTACCAGAATCAGCAGGAAAGCATCGTCGCAAACCGGCCACGACCCGCCATTCACATGCATTGTTGGCCAGACGTTCAGGTGTCAGGTTTGCTCTGTAACCGGCCTTCACCTCGTCAAAATCGGATACCACTTCATCGGTCATTGCCGAGTTTCAGGTGACACTGTGAGTTACATGCAACAATAAATCTCTCGCATATTAGGCCGGGCGATCGCAGCACCGGAAAATGAGTTCCGGACTGCCGCGATCTGCAAAGTTGACTTATCTTCTGATAACGAGTCCGCCCCAATCGCACGGAATTTCAGCTTGTGCCGAATGACATTTGCGTCTAACGGACGAAGCGCGCCCGATTTGCGTTGACGAAAGCCTCTACGGTCATAAGCGGGCCGCCAATAATCTTTGTTCCGATATCATCGAGACCTGCGATCAAACCCTCTTGCTGGTCGATCTCCGCAGCCTCGAAGTGCCGCCGCAAAACCGTGTGATCCCCGAGCCCCGCGAGGTCCAGAAAGGCCGATACGGTAAGCTGCTCGAAGGGCAGTTCGATCCCGAGCACCCGCCCCACCTCTGCTGCCAACTCCTCGTGACTATATTCCTTCGGCCCGTGGAGCTGGTAGGCGTGCCCGGCATGGCCTTCCGGCTTCACCAGGATGTTGGCGATGATCTTCGCGGTGTCGGCCGCAGCCAGCGGAGCGAAGCGGCCATTCTTGTTGAAGGGCACGATGTAGCGGCCGCGTTGGATGAACGCCGAGATGTAGAGCAGCCATTCGGCGAAGAAGGTGACGCGCAGGTTCGTCGTCGGGATGCCTGACCATTCAAACACCTGTTCCGAAAGCCAATGGTTCTGGGTCACCTTGCTGCGCGCTGCGGGCCTGGATTGCTTGTGCGACAGGTTGACGATGTGTTCGACCGCCTGCTCCTTCGCTACTTGCGCGAAGATGACGGCCGCTTCCACAAGACCTTCGGCAATGGGAAAGCAGAAATAAGCGCGATCGACGCCGTCCATAGCCCGCCGCATATCGCGCAGGCTCGTGATATCCCCAAAGACGATTTCGGCGCCCAGACTGGCCAGTTCCTGCGAGCGAGCGTCCTCCCGACGAGCGAGGGCGCGAACCTTAGCGCCCTTCTTAAGTAGTTCCCTCACGGTCGGACGCCCCGTGTCCCCGGTTGCGCCGGTCACCAGAATTGTTGTCATCGCATTTCTCCTTTCGACATTGGCATCAGGCGCCCGGTGGGGCAACCAACGATGCATATAAAAAATTTGGCGCGTGCATATGCAACGCGCTAATTCACGTTAAAAAGCAGGCGGCTTTCTCTGCACTTATGCCGCGATTGGCGCCAGTCACGAGTACGGTTTTGCCTTGAATACCCATGTCGATCACTCTTGAGGTTGATGGTTGCCGGGCTTGCGCGTTTCGGCAATTACGTTGCATTCGGTTTTTCAATCTCAGCGGCGAGTTTTAGCGCGTTTGCAACGCCATCTTTCAGAAACTGTGTGGACAATTCGTTATCTGGAACGATGCGGGAAAGTTGCAAGGTCCCGACCATCACGGCCCAGATGGAACCCGCGACCCTCAGGCGTGTCTTGGCCCCGGCCTTTGCAGAAAGACTATTCGCGACACACTGGATAGCCTCAGCGGTCTTTCTGGTAACCGTCAGACGGGTATTTTCCGGGCGATTCTTCAGTTCCGATGCGAGCGCTGCCACAACACAACCCGTACCTGGATTGTCTCGATGTTCAACGCTCAAATAGCGCTCGACGATCGAATTCAGGCTGGGATTACTGCAGCCGTTCGAATTGCCGAAGATGCGGTGCAGGGTTTCGTCAGCAGCGCTTCCAATAGCTTCTCCGACTAACTCTTCCTTCGACGTGAAGTGGCTGTAGAACCCACCCACGGTCAGACCAGCCCGCTGCATCACGGCGGCGACGCCTACTTTCTCAATTCCTTCTTCACGGAAGAGGCGTGAAGCGACGTTGACGATATGACTATGTGTATCGTCTTTATGCCCTTTTGCGTAGCGCATGAACTTCCTTGATCCCTATTTGGCGAAGTTGCCGTCAATAGTCAAACGACCCCCCTCTCTACTGTTGCGAATCCGACCAGCGTGCGGCGCACCGAATTGCGCTGTAAGCATCAGAGAGTCTTGCTTTGCGGAATGGTCGACGACACGCAAGCGCAACATCATGGCCGCTTCGAGGCCGATGCAAATCCGGCTGTTTCCGGCCGGTTGATAGATTTTCATCGGATGGTGCGACACGTCGCCGACGAAGACTACCGTGCAGCATCGCTCACGCGTTCTGAGCTTTCGCGGCTTCGTGTTCACTCTGCGTCGTCAGTGCTGGATCTCCAGCATTACGGCCGTAGTTGGCTCGATGTCGCACGGTCAGTCATGTTGCTGCCATCATTAAATTACGATCATAATACTATGGAAAATGCGAGGATGCAACGACGTTGATCTCGCACAAAGCCGGAGCGTTCAATAGGGGAAGTTGGGGTTTCAAGGGCAGAGCAGGTGGGATCACTACCAACCCTCTGTTCCTTGCTGCTATGACGAAAGGTTTGTTCGACGTATTTCTGTCCCTTTGAATCAGGCCGACAGTTTTTCTTTCGGCGATGGCCTACTGGCATGAAGGCAGACGTCTGCAACCACTCCAAACCAACGTCGTAAAGCGAGATGTCTCCGTGGCGGAGCGTCGAACGGGTAGCACGAAACGTTGAATGACTGCTCCCCTTTGGTTAGAGACCTTAACGCGGCCAGCGAGGACCGGCGGATGTGGGTCGCGTGCCGCCGATTGCCGACAGGCATGGGGCGGCTCGTCGCGGACGGATGCAATGCAGGGCGCGCTGACGACACAATCCCCATTGGGGGGGAGTCAGATATGGTTGTCGGCCAAGCGCCACACGAGGATGCTACGCAGCCGGTCTAGTGCCACCTTGAGTTCATTGGCCTCAAGTAGTTTTCTGGCGACGTTCAACACGTGGTAGTCCACCGCATTCAGCGCAAGCAATACCCCCATCAAATTCATCAGTTCGTTCATATCGGCGGCAATTTTTACGAGGTTTCCCGCCGCGCCCCCCCGTGTTCATCCGGGACGTGAGAGCGTCGAGCACGATAGTCATATCTCGCACTCGGCGAGCAGCGTCGTCACCAGTTATAGAGCCTCCAAGCATATCGCGACGGCAGCAACGCCCATCCCCGAGATGAATGTTACCCCGTTGCACCGCACCGCTCCGCGCCGAGGACGTGCCAGGGCGGGCTCAAGTCATCTCCGCACACTCTGACAGACGAGCTTCCTGCGGCGACGGCATGGAACACGGCGACAGGTGCGAGAAGATCGAACCACGGGAGGCGGTCGCACCTATCCCGAGGGATCGTCGGATCAGGTCAAGCGCGCCCGCGCATGCCGTGGCCGCAGCGCAGTTCGATGACCGTCTCGGCCCGGCCATGAAGGGACACTCGCCTTCATCCTCGCGGTGTCGTTGGAGCGGCGCCTTTGCTTCTGAGAACAGTCATTCAGCCACGCGGCGTTGCCTCTCTCCTCGGCGGGATGTATGGGTAGGGAAACGCGGGCCCGGAACGGGATAGTACTCGAGCGGCAAACGCGAGCCTTACCGAAGTGCTCGATTTAGAAAGGCCGCCTTCAAACGCCACCCGGACAGTGAATTGAAGCGGGCCTCGGAGCGAATGCTAAGCCGAACTTTTCCCCATCAATCAGCCGAAACCTCCGTTAGCATTGGGTTTCGGCTATTTTTGAAAGGTAAATGTAGCCATGTAAATGCATGTTTTATCCTTGTTTTTTCTGTTAAATATGCTTTACTTAGTGTTCATGTATATCGAACACGTCCCCAACCGCAACTCGCCGCCCGCGATCCTGCTGCGCGAGTCCTATCGCGACGGCAACAAGGTCAAGAAGCGCACCCTCGCGAACCTGTCGTCGCTGCCCACTGAGGTGATCGAAGGATTGAAGGTCCTGCTACGCGGTGGCGTCGCCGTGTCCTCAGTCGATGAAGCCTTCGTGATCGAACGCAGTCTGCCGCACGGGCATGTGGCCGCCGTGCTCGGCGCGGCGCGTGCCTGCGGTGCCGAGCAGTGGTTCACCGCCGCGCCCACTGCGCTGCGCTGCGTGATCATGGCGCTGCTGGTGGCGCGGGTCGTGTCGCCCGCCTCCAAGCTTGCCACCCATCGCATGTTGCGTGACGAGAGCGCGACCCACTCGCTGTCGCGCCTGCTTGGCCTCGTGGACGTCGAGCTCGAGCAAGTCTATGCCGCCCTCGACTGGTTGGGCGAGGCTCAAGAGGGCATCGAGAAGCGGCTTGCCAGGCAGCATCTAGGCGGCGCTACGCTGGTGCTCTACGACCTCACTTCCACGTGGGTGACCGGACGCCGTTGCGAGCTCGCGGCCCGCGGCTACAGCCGCGATGGCAAGCGCGACGATCCCCAGATCGTGTTCGGTCTGATCTGCACGTCTGAGGGCGTCCCGGTCGCAGTCGAAGTCTTCGCCGGCAACACCGCCGATCCGGCTACCGTGGCGCCCCAGGTCGCGAAGCTCAAAGAGCGCTACGGGATCGACAAGCTCGCCTGGGTGGGCGACCGGGGCATGCTCACGCAAGCCCGTATCGATACGCTCTTGCGCCCGGCCGGGCTGGACTGGGTGAGCAGCCTGCGCGCCCCGCAGATGGCCGCGCTCGCGCGCGAGAAGGGGCCGTTCCAGCCCTCGCTGTTCGATGAGCGCAACCTGCTCGAGGTGACGAGTGAAGCGTTCCCCGGCGAGCGCCTGGTGGTGTGCCGTAATCCGCTGTTGGCCGAGGAGCGCACCCGCAAACGCGAGGCGCTATTGCAGGCCACCGAACAGGAATTGACCCAGATTGCCGAAGCGACCACGCGCGTGCGCAACCGGCTCAAGGGCATCGAGGCGATTGCCTTGCGCGTGGGCCGGATCATCGATCACTTCAAGATGGCCAAGCACTTCGAGTTGAACATCACCGACTCGAGCTTGAGCTGGCTGCGCAAGACCGAGCAGATCCAGCAGGAGGCCGCGCTTGACGGTCTGTATGTAGTGCGTACGAGTTTGCCGGCAACCTCGCTCTCAGCCGAGGCAGTCGTGACAGCCTACAAAGGTTTGGCGGTCGTGGAGCGGGCCTTCCGTTCGCTGAAGACGGTCGATTTGCAGGTCCGTCCGGTATTCCATTGGAATGCCCAACGCGTGCGCGCGCATGTCTTTCTGTGCATGCTCGCTTACTACGTCGAGTGGCACATGCGCGAGAAGTTAAAGCCGATGTTGTTTGACGATGAATACATCGAGCAAGCGCGGGCGGCCCGGCCTTCGCCAGTGGCCAAGGCGCAACGTTCGCAACAGGCGAAAGCCAAGGACGCCTCCAAGCTCACCGAGGATGGCTTGCCGGTCCACAGCTTTCGCACGTTACTCGACGATCTGGCTACGCTCACGTACAACGTCTGCCACACGCCACTCAATCCAAACGCCAAGATCATCATGACCACTCGGCCCACGCCCATTCAAGAAAAGGCCTTCCGCCTTCTGAACGTCAGCCCCGCTTGTACCCAGTAGCCATCCCGTGCTCGCACGCATAACAGCGTGAAATCAATAGCTTATGTTCGCGATCGAGTCAAAGTTCGGGCTAAGGACCCTTGTGCCGTCTCGCCGCGTCATTTCACTGAATCCGCGGCAAATATCACTTCCGGTCGAACACTAAAAAATTCGTTGGCGGTGACGGGCCGTCGGTACAGATAGCCCTGACCGTAGGGAATCCCCAGCCTGCGCAGCGCGTCGTGCTGCGCTTCCGTTTCGACACCTTCGGCGATCACCTGCATGCCATAGTGTCCTGCCACGGCGGCGATCCCTTCAATAAGGCTCGCACCGCCCTTGTCAACTTGCTCGATGAACTGCCTGTCGATCTTTACGAAATCGAACGGGAATCTGCCGAGCAGATCGAGGTTGCTGTGCTCCGTGCCAAAGTCGTCAAGTGCGAAGCGCACACCGTGTTCTCGCAGGGTCTCGAAGATTTTCCGAACACGGGGATGCCGAGCCAGCAGGAAACGCTCAGTGACTTCAAGCACGAGAATCGTCGATTCGGGCAGTCGTTCAGTGAGCGCCAGCACCTCCGACACGAACCCTTTGCGTTCAAGGTCCATCGGCGCTACGTTGACAGCGAGCCGGAACGGCGCGCTGTCGGTCGGCCCACAGATATCGGCCGTGGCCCGTTGCAGCACAAACCGGGTGACGTCGGCGAGGAGGTTGCTCGATTCAACCTCCGCCATGAACGCAGCGGGACTGATCGGCCCCCAGCGAGGGTGACTCCAGCGGAGCAAGGCTTCGGCGCCTACGATATGGCGGCTCGCGATATCGACGACCGGTTGATACACCACGTAGAGCTGACCGGTCCTGAGCCCTTGCCGGACGGCGGACAGCAACAATCGCCGCGGCGCGAAGGCAAGCAGGTAGGCGGCGGCAATTAGAAGAGCCAGCAGCACCCCGGTCCCGCAACAGATCACGCGGTACTTCCAGCGCATCTGCGATGCAAAAGCGGGCGATGCCGTCACCGTCACGGAGAAGGGGAAACCGGCCGATTCCACCTGCGTGCCGGAGCGCGGCGCCGCGGCGACGCCGGCGGCGGAAAATACGTCGTGCTCGTCGATCGCACCGGATCCGGTGACAGACAGCGTCACCTTGCTTGCGCCATAGCGCAGGCCGTGCGCCAGAATATCTGCGACGTAAGGGGCTTCGATGACGTACAGCAGGCCAGTGCCATGCCCAGTCGAGCGAAAGACTGGCAGTACCGGGATGGCAGGCTGGTAAGGGGTGCCATGGATCAGACTGATGCCGAGATCGCGTTGCGTGGTGGAGATGTAGGCCGACAACGGTACGTTCATCAGCCCCAACGCAGAAGAGCAATAGAGGCGTCCATTCTCAACGAGGTTGACACCGCGCACGTAGCGGACGTATGTCTTCAATTCGGCGAGCTGCTTCGCCACGGTTTCACAGGGCTGGCCCGCCAGCCGGTCGAGCGGCTCGCGCTGACTTGATATCACATGATGCAGGATGCGCTCGACCGATTCGACCATGTCGCCGGCGACGAGTCGTTCGCGGAAGCGGATCGCACCGTCCGCGTAATGCTCGCCGAGCGCCACTGCGGAAAGCATCACGCAAACGCCGCCGATAAGCGCACTCGCTCCTGCAAGATTGCGCACGACGCCGTGTCCCCAGACCGCGCTACGATCGGGAAAGAAAGACGGGAATTGCCAAGCGAGTTTGAGCTTAAACACTTCGAAAATATCGTGCGGGACATAGGACGAGGCGCAAACGTTGCTCATTCATCATACTTGTTCTTCGCCGGCAAGTTAAGTGACCTATGCTTTGGTGGCCTGGGATGGTTTGCGGCGTCCGATTGCCCGATCAAAGGCCAGGAGAGGAAGCCCTGACGTGATTGAGCAGGGTCGTCTTGCCGGCGTCGAGAGATCCCGAAAGGACCTGCGGTGACGCCGACCGAAAGGACGACCGTTTGGGGTGCGATACCGGCTATTGACACCACGCAGCGTCGAAGGACCGGAGCGGGTCGATTACAGGCGCCGCCACTCGGCCAGAAATCGAGCTCCGCGATGACTCACAATGCCGTGAAGGCGTTTGCGGAGAATGGACCGCCAACGGATACTTGTGACAGGCGTCCAGGCTGTCATCGTTCCAGGTAGAAATCCAGGGGGATCAGCTCGACGGCCCATCCGCCTTCTTCGCCCAGCGTGGCGGCTGGGTGCATGGACGCGATGCGCAACGCCTCGTCACTGCTATCTGCCTCGATGATGAACAGCCCGCCCACGACTTCCTTCGCCTCGGTGTAAGGCCCATCGGTTGACTTGAGTCTTACCGTTGCTTGGGCGGAGAGTCCTCCAGCTGTCCAGATCGCCAAGCGACGCGGAAACGAGAACCTTGCCGGTAGCCCGCATCTTCTCGTCCAACGCGGGGCATTGGGCCACCAATTTCTTGACGTCCTCCGGCGCCACCGCCGCGAATTTTTCAGGGGTAAAGTAGGCTAAGCCGACGTATTTCATGGGATCTCCTTTCGGTGGGGATACACTGACGACGAGACAGATGGTCGAAAATCGACAATTTTCTAGAAGAGTTTTCAGCGGGCCTCTCCGCTTTGCGTCGACATGTGCCCGATGCGGATCGATCTTCGGCGGAACAGCTCTCTGGTTCGCCATTGGACCTCGTTCGGCCAAGCTGCGGCCATTCGCCGGCGCTCTCAGGTGGACATTCGAACGTCGGCTACGGTCAGGTACCGGCCATTGAGATACAGGTTCGATCTGGCAAGTCCTCGGCCAAAGCTGCCGTTCGCGAGGCTGTAAGTCTGGGCCTCCGCGAAAGTCCGCTATCCGAAATTGAAACGCCCACTTCTGTTTGGTTTGTTCAACGCCTGCTCGCGCGCGTCGCTGGTGTCCGCAGTCCTGAGGATGAGGGAAGGCGTTGAACGAACCTAAAAAAACAGTTTCCGACGCTCACTTTTTACTAACGCGCTTTATTGTCCGTTTTTCTGAAGCGCCCCCTACATCGACGGAATGTCGATCAGCGACTCGATTAGCGCGGGCTGATCACCGCCGTTAATTGAACATTTCTGGCCGCAAATCGCTGACTTCGACGATCAGATCGGCCGGCAGGTTCGAGCGACGTGCGGCAGCGCGGATGGTTTCGGCGTTTGGCGCCTCGAACAGGCAATAGGTCTTCTTCTTATCTGCGCTGAGGAAGGAGTAGAGCCATTTGACGCCTTCCTCGTCGTTGACCCGTTTGACAAGTTCTACATCTTCGCCGGTCAGCTCGAGCTGCTCGGCGAAGTTTCGTTCAATCAGGAAACGTGACATGGGGTCCTCCTGTAGTCGCGCTGTCGTGCTGCACTTCCGGCTAGGCAACACTGAGTATGCAATACCCGCGTGTCAATTCCTAGGCCCTGAGCTACCCGCGGTGCCGCCGATACGCTCCAGCAGGGCGAACATCTTTAGCTCTTTCGCTGTTGCAGCCGCGCTGGCGAGCAGGACTGCCGCGCGTGCGCGGTCTCCATTGCGATCGCGGGCCGACAGCATGAGAGCGAATTCGTGCTGGCTATGCGCCAACCATGGCCAGGCTCGCAAGCGCTCATCCATGCGCAAGGCGTATTCGAAATGCTCTTCGGCAGCAGTCCAATCGCCAAGGGCACTGGCGAGCATGCCGAGATACCGTGCCGCGGATCCGCAGCACAGGGTGACAGCAGGAACGGTGACTACTTGATCCCGGAAAGGCAGAAGAAACGCATATATGCGCTCGGCATGCCCGGTTTCGCGGAGCCGCGTAGCAACTTCCGCAAGGTAGGTCAACGTGACGAGCCGCATGCTGTCCACGGGAATGTCAGATTCCGATTCCGCCAGGTGATCGAGATAGTGGCGGGCTTGCGCCTCGAAGCCGAGATCGCTGGCGACCAACATCAGGCCCGGCCGCCAGGTCGCGTTCTGCGAATGCTCGTCGACAAACCGCTTGAGCAGCGGCGCGACCTCAGCGAGCCGGCCTTGTTCGCGGCGTATAGTGAACATCTGCATGCCGTAGACGCCCGCCGCGAACTTCGCGTCGACGCTCTCCGCCATCTCCAGAGATTCTTGCGCCTTGCGCTCTGCCAGCGCGAAGTCACCGACGAGGATGGCCTGCATCGCCTGCGCACCGGTCACACACCACTTGTCCACAAAGTGTTGTCCACTCACGGCAACTTGTTGATACCTTTCCAGAGCTTCCTCAAAGCGTTCGACGTCTCCGATCTCGAGGTAGCCGGTGAGACGTCGAGCGCAGGCGTGACCAATGGAATGCGCATCATCGAGTTCCTCGGCGATCCGGATGAGTTCCTCCAACACGCCTTGACGCTCCGGGAATTTCGACGCCGGTATATGGCGGGCGCCGACATGCATCAACTCGCACGCCAAGGAGTCGAACAAGCTTGGTCGATCACCCAGGCGTCTCGCGAGTGCGACAGCCTGGCCCGCGATTTCGCCTCCTCGTTGGAATGCACCGGTCATGTGAAGGGTGCGAACCAGCCGGCTCAATAGACGACTACGCTCAACTGTTTCTCCGCTGCCGATCGAAGCGAGCGCCTCTTCCAACAGGGCAATCGATGCCTCTCCGGAGTCTGCGAGAAAAGTCTCCGCAGTGTCGAACCCCAACGCCGCCTGTACCAGATGCGACGATAGCTTCTCCACCCGAGCCAACTGAGCGGCCTGCCGAAAGGTTTCAATCGCATCCCGGCGGCCTAGTCTGTGCTCCGCCCCGCCTCGGATCAGAAGCAGAGGCAACGTACGGGTGGCCCGATAGTGGTCACCGCAGACGAGACTTTCTGCCGATTGAAGCCCGCGCTGCGCATGGGCGATCGCCTCTTCGCAGGCTGCGCACGCAAGCGCCCGTTCGCCGGCACGCTGCCAAAAGTTGATCGCGCGATCCGGCAGGTCAGCGGCAGCGAGATTCTGGGCGATCAACTCCGGCTGCCGCTCGACGATTTCCGGATAATATTGCTCAAGCGCAGCGGCAATGAGGCCGTGGTACTGACGGCGACGCGCAAGCAACAGGGACTGGTATGCGATTTCCTGGATCAGCGCGTGACGGAACACATACGCGCCCCCGTCCGCGGGCGCACCGGAGGCTGGCAGAATAATTTCTGCAGCAATCAGGCGATCGAGCGTTCCCTGCAGCTCGTTCTCGGGTTTGGAGGCGATCAGAGCGAGGAGCCTGCGACCGAATTCCCGCCCGACTGTCGCCGCAATTTGCGCGGTCTCCTTGACCCCCGGCTCCAGTCGATCGAGCCGCGACAGCAGCGAGCCCTGCAGCGTGTCCGGAATCGCAATTGCATGCGGCGCTCTTTTCAATTCGTAGCTTCTGCCCGCATCGTGCAACAATTCGCCTTGGAGCACGGCCTTCGTCAGCTCTTCAACGAACAGCGGCACGCCATCCGTCTTGCCGACGATCTGCTCCAGCACCAAGCGAGGCAGCAGCTTGCCATCGGTCAGCCGTTCGATCATCGCGATGCAGTCCCGTCGCGAAAGCCGATCAAGATTGACCTGCACGAGATGAGGGTAAGTCCACCCCGGCTTGAACTCGGGCCGCGCCGTGAGCAGCACCAGCAGCCGATCCGCCACCAGTTGCTCCAGCATCAGCCGCACGAACTCCAGCGACGACGGATCGATCCAATGCACGTCTTCGACGATGACAAGAACCGGCTGAAGATGCGTCATCTTTTCGATCATGGCGACGAGCACTTCCAGGGTTCGCCGTTTGAAGGAAGGGGAGGAAGCGTCAATCCCCGGATACCGTTGGGCCGTCGGAATCCCGAGCAAGGTCGTGAGCACGAGGATCGTCTCCTCGATATCGACGCCGAGCGTGCCGAGCCCGGTCTCCAGCCGTTCGACATCGGAAGCGGTGAGCGCCTTGGGATCCAGGCCAAAGGCGCGCTGCAGCCGTTGTAACACCGGCCAGAACGGGCTGTCGCGATAATACGAGGAACAGTGGAACGAAACGACCTCATGCGCGTCTGCACTGATGCTGTCGCGTAACGCCCGCAGCATGCGAGATTTTCCGATCCCCGGCTCACCGATCAACAGCACGCAGCGCATTTCGCCGTCGGCGCCCTGTTTCCAGCGCTGCCGAAGCATGTCGAGCTCGGCCGTTCGGCCGATGAGTGGCGTCATCCCGTGGGCCGCCCTGATTTCGAAGCGGTCTACAGCATCGGTCTGCACCAGCACGCGATGGACGTGAACAGGACCAGAGACACCCTTCAACTCGCGCCAGCCGAGGCTTTCAAGCAAAAACGATCCTTCGATCAACCGCTCCGTGGCTGGGCCGACGACGATCGCGTCGGGCGGAGCCAGAGATTGTAGCCTTGCAGCGACGATTGGGGACTCTCCGACGACCGCGTGGTGATCCAACGAGGATCCGGCGCCAATTTCGCCGGCGATGACCAGGCCCGTCTCGATTCCGATACGCACGTGCAGCCGCACGCCATCCTCGGCTTCGATACGATCATTAGCCTGATGAAGCGCTGAGATGACAGCGAGGCCAGCGAGTACGGCGCGCACAGCATCGTCTTCATGCGCGTGGGGGTAGCCGAAATAGACGAGTAGTCCGTCACCGATATACTGCGCGATATGGCCTTCATGGGCTTCGATCGCGCTTGCGCAGGCTTGGTGGAAGACCCCTAGCACGCGTCGCATGTCCTCGGGATCGAACCGCTCTGCGAGCGGCGTCGAGTCGACCAAGTCGACGAACATCACGGTGAGCTGTCGCCTCTCAGCCTCTAAGGCTCCGGCCGCAGACGCCGGAGGCTGTTCCTGCGGCTCTAATTCGCGTTTGCGCGATGGAGTCCGTGCGTCGGTCAGCGCCGCAAGCGCTTTCAGCAGCCGCTTCCGGTCGCCCAGAGGCAGACCAAGCTCTCTTAAGTCCTGTTCCGAGAGGTCGCCAAGCACATCCCAGTCGATCCCTTGCGAAGCGAACGTCGCGGCGTGCCCACCGAGCCCAACCTGCACCAGCCATTTCGTCAGATCGTCGGCCATCGCGTGATCTCTTGTCGAACCACTACACCACCCGGGCGTGTCGTCTCGATCTACTCCATCGCGGCTTTTTGCCTGCCAGGGCTCGCGGTGCTGGACGGCCAGGTGTGTCGGGGCAACCTCGCGGCACGTTGCTCGACGCACTGTTTCAGCAGTCAGCCTTCGACTCGCCTCCGGTCACCTATACGATTATGATCCGCGAGGTGGCGCAACTTGTCCAGGGCACTCGCACGCAGTGCGCAATCCCCGATCGGAGCGCTTCCCCAGTCAGAACGACGTCTGCGATCGACTCAAGTTGGCCCGAAGCGGCCGATCACGGATACTGCGCGATCGGCTCACATGGGTTGAAAGTGAGCGTTCGACTTCTTCTGGAGCGGACGTTCGCGGACGCTCATAAGATCGGTAGAGCGAACGGCGGCTTCGGCCGACAACCCGCCCGCCGAATCAGAAAAGGAACGGCCGTTGTACTTCGCAAGCGGCCATTGCAAGCGCGCGGTGACGACCGACTGTTGAGGGTCGACTTCTGCCGCTCATCGAATTCATGCGTGCGATCACTATGGCGATCGGCAAGCGTACTTCGGCGGTCCAAACAAACTCAGATTCGAACCCGCTAGTCGCTCAATTCACACCGCGTCGTCCAGCTTGACGGCAAAACCGCGTTGCACGCCGGGGCGTGCAAACAGGGTCTCATACCAACGTTTGACGTTCGGGAAGTCATCAAGTGAGATCTGGTGGCGCTCGTGTCGCCATGCCCAGCCGAGCACCGCGAAATCCGCGACGGAGAGATCGCCGGCCACGAATTCCACATCCGCGAGCCGCCGGTCCAGCACGCCATAGAGGCGGCTCGTTTCCTCTGAATAGCGCTTGAGCCCGTAGCGCCGATCGGCCTCCGACTCGACCATGCGGAAGTGATGTACCTGTCCCGGCATTGGTCCGAAGCCACCCATCTGCCACATCAGCCATTCGATGACCGGCACACGCTCGCGCAAGCGAGGGGGCAGGAACTTGCCTGTCTTTTCGCCGAGGTAGAGCAGGATCGCGCCGGATTCGAAGACACTGATCGGTTGACCGTCGGGTCCATCGAAATCGACAATTGCCGGGATCCGGTTGTTCGGGCTGATGCGCAGGAAATCGGGTCTGTGTTGCTCGTCCTTCGATATATTCACGGGCTTGACGGTATAGGGCACTTCCATCTCTTCGAGCGCGACGCTGATCTTGCGGCCGTTCGGCGTGTTCCAGGTATGCAGGGTAATGGTCATGGGAATCGGTGCCTCGTGAAAGATTGCGCCGATGGCGGCGCCCGGTTCAACTCAGCGGCACGCCGACGTATCGGTGAAATCCTGCACGCGTACTAATGCGCCGATACCAGCGTTCAACATTTGGCAGCGTGGGCCGATCGAGTTCTTCCTCGATACCGTACCAGCGGCGCGCGTAAGCGCCGAGCACCAGATCGGCCAGCGTGAAGTCATCGGTCTCAAGAAATTCGCGGCCTTGCAACTGCCTGTCGATAATGTGCCACAAGCGAGCCAAAGTGCCCGCGTCGGCTTTGAGGCTAGTCATGTCGCGTTGGGCCGCGGGCGTACGCACGTAGCCCCAGAAGACCGGCCTCTCTGCCGGTTGCAAGGTAGAAAGTGTCCAGTCAAGCCAGCGATCGACGCTCGCACGCTGTTTGGGATCGGCCGGGTACAGCGCGGCGCCTTGCCCGTACTCCATGGCGAGATAACGGATAATCGAATTCGATTCCCAGAGCATGAAGTCGCTATCGACCAGGGTCGGGATGCGGCCGGTGGGATTCATCGCGAGATACTCGGCCTCGCCGTTTCGGCCGAACTGCAGGCCCGCGTCGATGCGTTCGAAAGGCAAGCCAAGTTCGTCGCAGCACCACAGCACCTTCTGCACATTGACCGAATTCGCTCGGCCCCAGATCGTAAGCATTCGAAGCATCCCCGTTGAAACACCGCATTTCGCGGAACATGTCAACGATACACGAACGTCCAGAGTCAGCCATCTGCTGCGGTCTCGACTGAAGTTGCGCTGACCCATGTCCCAAGCCGCGGCAGTACTGAATCTGATATTCGGTACCCCGTACCATTGCTGAGAATCCCTTGTTGACTCCTATAGGCACAATGCGGTCAGGACATTCGACCGTGACTTCGATGACATCACGTCATTTCTCATTTGACCGCAGGGCTCTGTGACCCGGCTGTCCACTGCTTTATCTTCTGCTTACACAATCGCAATACCGCGACGGTTCGCTGCTCCAGGCGTGAATATGCCAACCAGAGCAGCTTTAAAGTAACGGGAGATGGACATGGAATACAGTACCTTGGGCCGCTCGGGCCTCCGCGTTTCGCGCCTTTCACTTGGCGCGATGACCCTTCGACGATAGCCGTGACGTCATGCTCCGTAACGATGTTGTGGAAGCCTGCAACTCCGCCATGCGTCCAACGCCCGACAGGCACGGCGAAGAATGGCAGATGAATATCCTGAGGACGATACCCTCTTCGCACTTGCCATGCTGGTCGGTGAGATCGAGCTCGATGCGACTGCATATTTCGCCGATCATCGAGCGCTTGATGTTGAAGCCCTTCATAACCGCTAATAGCTGTTGATGTTCGTTAATTATGCTAATCATGTCCACAGCTTGCGCTAATGGCGATATCCGCCGCGCCCCCGCAGCACGAGTTTGTCCTGAAGCGAGACGACGTCGATGCGCACACCGCGTTCGCGGAACACGTCGATGTTCTCGAACGCTATCGTCGTTGCATGGCCGGCAACGACTGAACGCAGTACCGGCAATGTCGGCTCGGGCGGCCCGGCATAGCCGATGCGGTGGTGATACGCGTCAAGATCGAAGTTGTCGACTAACATGCGCCACCTTCCCGATGTGGGAGTTTCTCATCGCCCGTTCCGCCCGGCAAGACGAGTCGGGTCGCGCACAGCTTGTCCCAGGCCACCCGCAGCTCGATCCCGGCATTGACCTGATTGGCACGCCGTCCACTGCCCCTGCGCTTGTCAGTCAGGATCGGGAAATTATGGGGAGATCCTCGTGAAAGGTCTGCCTTGGGGCATTTTGGATGGTTCCCGCCGCCGAAACGGAGTGCCCGCTTTCCCTTGGGGTAAGCCGACCTTCCCAGACATGCGCGGGAACGAGAAGGATGCGCCGTTTCCGGTCGTTCGAGCGGTTGCGCTCCTCGTGCCCGACTACCTGCCGGCGACCTATGTTTGCGCCTATTACCCTGCTAATCTTCGTTCGGACACGGGCGAAACGCTAGAAATAGATCCCGCCCAAGCAGAGGAGGCAAGACGATGCTAGTCGACACCTTCGACCCGATCAAGACCGCCATGATCGTGGTGGACATGCAAAATGATTTTGTCGCCAGTGGGGCGCCGATAGAGGTGTCGGCTGCCCGCGCCATGGTGCCGAAGCTCGCGAAAGCCCTCAAGATATGCCGCGATGCTGGAATTCGAGTGATCTATACGGCCCATGTGCACCGCCGCGACGGCTGCGATATGGGGCTGTTCGACGACTTGCATCCGGTGGTCGCCAATCGCGATGCGATGGTCGATGGCACGCCGGGGGCGGACATTTACTCCGAGCTCGCTCCGGCGGCTGGTGAACATGTGATCAAGAAGCACCGCTACAGCGCCTTCTTTTGCACTGATCTCGATATCATCCTTCGGGAATGGCGTGTCGACACAGTCATCATTTCGGGAACGACGACTGAGAATTGCTGTCATGCGACGGCACCCGACGCGATGTTTCGCAACTATCGGGTCGTGTTTCTCTCGGACGCAACGGCAACGTTCGATTATCCGGATCGCGGCTTCGGCTCGATGCCGAATGCAGAGATTCATCATGCGACCCTCGTCATACTCGCGATGTCGACGGCCCATGTGATGCCGGTAGCCGATATGGCTGCCCGAGTGGTGAGCGGCGGTCCCTCAGGGGAGTTTCCCTCGCGCGCAGCCTGAGCGACTCGCTCGGTCGCGCCAGCAAGATCGGCTTTGGGCCATGGGCTGCCGGCCCCATCACCCACCGGGAGGGGCCGCAGTGGGATCAGATAGGAGACGCTCACCATCCGCGGCAACGGCTTGCGGCCATGAAGGGACATCCGCTCGGACGATCGAAGCGACATCCAAACGGCTGATGTATCAGGTAAAGCGGCCATCTCGATGACGCTATCGATTAAGCGGATTCGACCGCATTTCTGGATTCGCCGAACCATCGCGTCAAGGCCTCGGCAAATTCCTCGGCGCAAGGAGTGGCTTCACTCACCCAAGCGACGAATCCGTCAGGACGCAGTAGTACAGCGCTTAACCCTAGCCGTTCCTTGGCATCGGTTGCGACATAGGTAACCTGCTCTCGCCAAACGCTTGCAAGCGCCTGAAGCGACGCGCTCGGGTCGAACTGCAGGAACAGGCCCTTGCCATCGCGCAAAAGGCTGCCGACCTTAGTTCCGTCGATCAGCTCGAAATCAGGCGCGCTGCGGCCGGCCAGTATATGATCGCTGCCAAGGTCGTAGCGCAGCGATACGCCCCACACACGCTCAGCAAAATATGTTGCGCCATCGCGGGCTTCGATCAGATCACGGATGACTGCTGCCAGCGCGCGCGTGCTTTGCGTGGGGCGCATAAGTGCAACCTGCGCGCGCGACCAGTCGAGAACGTCTGCCCCCGCCGGATGCCGCTCTCGCTGATAGCTGTCGAGGAGATCGGCCGGCGCGTCGCCGCGGATAGTCGATGCCAGCTTCCAACCCAAGTTCATCGCGTCTCCTAGCCCCAGATTGAGCCCTTGACCGCCCAATGGAGAATGGATGTGCGCAGCATCGCCCGCTAAAAGCACGCGCCCTTTGCGGTAGGTTGTCATCTGGAAAGCGCGATCCGTCCAGGTGGTAGCGAGCTGAAGTTTCGTCAGGGTGATATCCGCGCCGGACACCCGGCGCAACACCGCTTGCACGTGCGCAAGCGTGATTGGGTGGATTCGGTGAAAGGCGCCGCCATCAAATTCCACCATCGCGATGGTGCCGGGCCGCGAATAGGTGAACATACCGGTCGGCGTGTAGTGCCGGCCGGGTCGAAGTGCCTCGGGGTTAGCCATATCGACTTCGACGGAATACCCGGTGAACTCGGGATCGGTGCCAACGAATTCGAACGCCCCTGCCTTGCGTACAGCGCTGCGGCCACCATCGCAACCGACAAGCCACTGTCCAGCAAAAGTTTGGCCGCCCGCGTGAACGCTCACCTCGTCGTCTGAAGCATGAATTGCGTCGATGCTTAAGCCGCGCCGGATCTTGGCCCCCATCGCAATGGCGCGGTTGGCCAAGACGGTTTCGAGTGTTTCCAGTGTGACCGCCATGCTGGTGCCGGCCGGGCTTGGCAGGCGATACGGCCACTTCGAGATGTCGATATTGTCGTGATAGAACTGGATGCCAGCGAAATGGCCGGCCGGTCGGCGCTGCTGTCCCATCCAATGCGGGGTGCTCGCTGTCTTGCCTGCGGCATCGCTTTCACGCTGCACCGCGACTACCTCGTCCAGCAGCCCACGGCGATACAGCGCGTCCAGGGTAAGCGCCGAGAGGCCGCGCATGCCGAATGGAAGGCGCTTTAAAGGGGAATGCGGGCTTTCGGCTTGCTCCAGCACCAGGACCGAGATGTCAAACAGGCGCAACTCGCAGGCGAGGAACAGGCCGACCGGACCAGCCCCGACAACTACAACGTCGTAGATATCTGAATGATGTGTGCGCATGAACCACTCCTGTGTCGAAGTCCGACCGGAGCGTTTCTCGGTTGAGATCCACACGGACGAACGTTCAGACGCCTATGCAGCGTCAAATGTTCGTCGTGGGGATTTCGTGCGCGAGGCCAAAGACCAGAGCTTTCGTTACCGAAAGGACTTGGGCTTACCAAACCAAGTCTGCCTTTTCCGACACAGCTTTATAGCATCGTGACGATGAGACGGCAACAGGGGGCGGCGGGCAGTCGGTGTGATCGGGCTTATCAGCGGTTTGCGGATCATAAGGCAGCGTGAGGATGCCAACGTCCGGGTCGCCGCGATCCCGGCATTGATCCGCTGCAACCCACTGGCTGAACTGCCGGACGGATCCGAGAACCCAATGGCCTTTGTATATTGCAAGCGGACATCGGATGCGTTCGTTGACGATCGACCCTTAAGGGTCGCGTGCCGTCCATCGCCGGCAGGCAGGGACCGGCCATCTTCCTCCACTCGCTCGCACACCATGACGGCCATTCGAACGTCGGTTCCACCAAGACACCGGACCTTCGTTGCGTCTATTTCGTCGTCGGATTGTCTCTCAAAGCAGTCTCTTTCGTTTTAGCGCTCATCAACTGTTTTGATTGAAGTCAGTTGCACGCGGGGACAGCGTTTATTGTAAGCATTGTTGAAATCCGCATTTCGTCGACTTTTGCGGTGGAAACCGAAGATCGCTCGGTTGACTTGTCCGAGAGTCAGATACGATGACCTGACACTGGAGCGCAAAGCCCGCACGCGATATAGTTTCAACGCTTCTACACGCACACTTAAAAATCGCATGACCATATTGCCGGTTGCTTTCAATAGGACCCTGAGTCTATCGACATCTTCAGACGCCGTTAGCCTATTGTATCTACCGGATAGCCGCACTCGACGGATCGGGTATTTCCACTGATTCATAATAACCGCCGTGTTCAATGGCGGTCATATAGGCACCGCGCGGCGCGGTGTTTTTCCACTTTTCATTTTAAGAATCTGCGAGTGTCAGAGCGGACCTTAACGGCAGCTTTCCGATTGACGGAATTACTTGCCGGTATGCTTGATAGTTTTGCCTGCCCAACTCCGATTACTGCTGTCCATGCATTGACGTCTCAAGTGCGTAGATAGTGCCGGGCGCTCCGCTATCCTCGCCGCTAGCGTTTACGGAGGCGGGCGGATCGGATCCGGAGGAGATCCGGGTGGGCTGCTTGCCCCGGCTGACGGCCAGAACTCGTTCCGCGGCTGTAAGTAGACATGTCGCGTGCTGACACGAGTGACTTTTCTCCCTCCAACTCGCAACATTTGGCATTGGGACTCGGGTGAAGGGCCAGACGGGCGGGAGTTTTTTTCCTGCTGGAGGCCAAAGAGAGTCTGAACGCCATCGACTAAACGGTTAAGGATAAAAATCACCAAAGTTGTACTGAAGCCCAACAGGAAAGGCAGCAGGAGAAAGAGCGCCTGTTCAAATGCGTCTGTATTGGACAAGGCGCGCGAGTGCACGAGCTCTTCGCCAAACGCAACAAATTTTTCATGGCCAAAAGGCAAGGACATCACCAAGCCGAACAGTGCCCCAATAATGAATCGAACAGTCAGCAATCGGGTGCTAGTAAGGTCGAAAGTCACATCCTCTTGGACCGATAGGACGTTCATTGAAACGAACGAGATCGCGCCGAGTGCTCCCATCGATGGTAACCATATTAAGTATGCAACGAGGTGAAGCGGGATTAAGGCGTGAGGGAGTAAGAGCGTCCATTCTTTCGGTTGCACTAAGAATAGAAGGCTCGTTATTATCAGCGCGAGACATGCAACCGCTAAGATTGACATCCATCTCGGGAACTGGGTAAGGAGAAACTTTTTACGTAACGGTCCCCTCAAGAGGGAGAGCAAAATTTCAAGTGCTGCCTCAACGTCCGCGACTTCGGTGGGATCGGGGTCGTCACCTTTCTTATGGTACGTGCGGCGGCCTGCCTGCACCGCCACACGAGACGATCGCTCCGGGATTGCTATTCCACTGTAAAGCAGAAACTCGCGAAGTTCTTGCAGGATTCGAATTCTGCTTAAAAACCGTTTGTCGTTCACACCATTGGTCGAGGCTTTATATTGACTATCGGTCGACTTGCATGAGAACCAAGAAAGCATGTTCATTTTCGTGATTCTCCTAACAACGATACCTGAGGCAAAGCATACATGCCGTGCCCAAATGGACGCTTAACGCCACGGTCACTTCAAAACGTGCCGGATTCCGCGAATCCCATAGGTGCGTTTCTCGTTCGCGCGCAGAGCAGATCGCTGTAGTCAATGAAAGGCGAGAAATCAGAGAAAGTAAATGCCAGAATGCGAGGCGGCCGCCCGAACATCCCAACGCTACCTACCAGAGGATAATTGGAGGCCACGCCGCGGCGAAGTAACCCGCGGAAAGCGCATCGTTCCTCGTGCCGTGGCTGACTGCCGTTGTGGAATGACGATATGTTGGCTTCGTGTGGGTGTCCGGCACCGAACGTTGCTGGCGCACCGGTGCCGCGGTGAGGACAGACAGCCGGCGTAGCCTGCTGTGCATTCGCGCGACGGCGATTTAGCAACGGACGCATTGCCGCATGCATTGTCCGGTCTTTTATCGTTCTCCTCCGCAGTTGTCTAGAAATTTTTTTTCGAAGCTGACGGCCTGATCGTAGATCGGTGGGCCGCTGGCTGGACTCTGTGACCAACCGCGACGGCCGATCGCTCGCCAGAGGAAACGACGGCCCGAATGACCGCTATACCTTGGAGGCGGTCGTTGAGGCTGCGTCAGTCCGAACGGCAGCTGTGGGTCGACTCCAGCCGGAGAAAATATTCGGCACTGCTCGCTTCAGCGCTATGTGAAGATAAACCGCGAAGGCTATCCGCCACGGCGGTATTAAAAGATGGACTGCCCGGTAAGTGTGGTCAACGTTTCCAGTGACTTCGCGCCGGCAAGTGAGTTGCCGTTCGCGTCGAGGCCGGGCGACCACACGCAGACCGCCATTTCACCCGGCAGCACCGCGACGATGCCGCCGCCGACGCCACTCTTAGCTGGCAAGCCGACGCGAAAGACGAAGTCGCCTGCAGCGTCGTAAGTGCCGCAGGTCAACATCAGCGCAGACAGACGCTTGGTCGAACTGCTGTCGAGGATGCGCTCCCCGGTCGATGGTACGACGCCGCCATTACTCAGGAACAGGGCAGCCTTCGCCAGTTCGACGCAACTCATCGAGATCGCACATTGCCGGCAATACGCGTCAACTACCGCATGGACAGGCATTTCCATATTGCCAAAGCTCGCGATGAAATGCGCCATAGCTTGGTTGCGATCTGCATGCCGCAGTTCGGACTGTGCGACGCGCAAATCGTAGTCGATTGTTGCCTCCCCGGTTAGCCGCCGCAGAAACTCAACCAGAGCGGTCTCGGCCTTGACGAAGCGTCGGCACAGTACGTCGGTGACGACCAGCGCGCCAGCGTTGATGAACGGATTACGCGGCTTACCCCGCTCGGCTTCGAGTTGCACCAGCGAATTGAACGGTGTCCCGGACGGTTCGCGGCCGACGCGTTCCCAGAGTTCATCTCCGAGCAGCCGGAAAGCCATCGTGCAGGCGAATAGCTTCGAAATACTTTGGATCGAAAACCGAGTGTCGGCTTGGCCCGTACGGAAGACTTCGCCGGCCGGTGTGGCGATCGCCATGCCGAAGCTGTTGGCTGGGACTTTTGCCAGTTCGGGAATGTAGTCGGCAACGCGACCCGCGGTGCGCCATGGTTCGATCTCGCGATGAATCCGTTCGAGGATCGCTTGATAGTTTTGAGTCATGGCGGATGGGTCGGAACGTCAATCAGTGGGCTTGCGATGATACTTCAGAGAGCGTGCGCAGCGGGTGTGGAAACGAAAAAGCCCGCGTTGTAGCGGACTCCGGACAAGGCGGGGAGGTTGTCGGTTAAGCAATGACGTTGCCAGACGCGCCAGCGAACTGCTCAGCATCAGTCCGGTGACCTCCAGGGCGCTGGCCGCCACCGTGCCCGATGCAAAGGTCTTCAGAAACGGACGGCAGTTCGGTGCCTAGCTTGGCCTCACACCGCGCCAGCGCAGCTCCGGTGGCAAGACGCGTCGGGGCGCACATCAGTTTGAAAGGCAACGTCTCGTATATAGTTCGCCGCGCTAAAGCGGACATGTGAATCTGGCTAAAAGGGGGGCGCTTGCATAGCGTCAACCGTCGCCCCAGTTTCGGACTGAAACCATCGTATCGGTGCGCGCCTCGCGGACGCGGCAACGTGAGCGGCTCGAAGCTACTCGACAGATTGACCATCATAACCACCTTGCGAGCGGGATTCATGGTCTAGAACGAACGCAAGTTGACAACTTTAATGCGGGGGATGGGACGATAAATTCAGTTCTTGGTCGTCATTGTTGCGCACGTCGTCGTGGATCGCACGTGCGAGTGCCGATAAAATGCGCCTACCTTTTCGCGTCACCTTCGCTGGAGTCTGAATCAAACATGCCACGCCCAAGACAGTCGATTAGCCCAGCGGCGCGAACCCACCTACTTTGCTATTTAGTGTCGAGTGCGCTCGCATCGCACGCATTGACGAAAACATGGCGCGTCGACTACGTCGTCGAATCGGCACGCATCTGGCTGGCTAGGAACATGTTGTCGGCGAGCTGGCTTGACCGGCTGATGCTTGGACAAATGGCACTAAAGTTGTCCCGCGAGCACTTGGCCGCTTCACACGCAGTGCGTCAATCGGATGCGCTTACGCTATTTACGAACGAGTTGACGCTGAACTACCAAAGCCCGCTCGTCGGGCACATTTGGCAAAGGTGCAGCGATGCGCTGAAGACCGGCTCTTACAGGGCCGGCGCATAGCGGCCATCTTCGGACGTTGACTCATGCCTTCGCGCGGACATTTGAACGTCGGTTCCGCCCAGACAACGGACCTTCGTGCGCAGAAGATGTCAGTCGGGGTCGTCGGCAATTCCGGCCGTTCGCAACGTTCACGAAGCGGCCGTTCAAGTATTGAAAATCCCGTCAATCATCCGGCATCTTCAACGCGACGTTAAGGTCGAACTCGAATGCTCAAGAGGTTCAATCTGGTCTGTGAAATCCCGCACCGGATACGTCCACTAACGTTCAAGATGATCCGGAGACCTCACCAGACGCCGGAGGTTTCCCGCTGAAAAGAATTTCATTCCTCAACGTCACTCGCTTCCTGCGTGCCATGCGAGATGGAATCGGGGTTCAGCGGGACTTACCCTTCACCGCTCGAGCACTGGCACGCGTCCTTGTTGCAGGCTCCTTCGACGTTGCAGGCGAGTTTGCCACCTTTGCTTTACCGGCAACGTCGTTGCCAGACGTTGATTTACGTGGCCCAGCAGATGGCTTGACTGGCAATTTCTTCGTTACCACTTTATTGTCCGCTGCCGCAGTCTTCGCGCTCGCGGGTGGCTTCCGGGTTGTCGAGATAGCCGGCTTGGCCGCCTTCTTCGCTGTCACCTTACCTGTCGACGGCTTGTTTCGTCCGGCAGCAAGCTTGGCCGGTGGGTAAGCTTCGGCCATCTCGATGCCAAAAACATCGGCCACCAACGCGTCGTCGAGCACCTTGCCGGTAGCCGGGCGTTTTCTCGATTCAGGCAGACCGGTACCGACCTGACGGATGAGATCGTTGGCATCGACCCGGCGCAAGGCGAAGAGGAATTCCGGCTGTTGGTCGAGCCGTGCGCCGACACCGTAGAGCACGGCAGCAACGTGCTTGCACATCGACGCCCAGTCCGGGCAACTGCAATTGAACGTTATTTCCTTGGGCGCCGGAAAAAGACCGATACCAGGTTTGCAGATGCGCTCCATCACGGCCGTCGAGAGCTTGCCCTGCAAGAGTTCGACGATCGAATCGATCGACCCCGAGCAATCGGCTTCGATTGCTCGCCATTGCTTTTCCGGACACGCCGCCACGGTCATGGCGACCGTGTAGAGGCGCGAACCCATCACCTGCGCTCGCACTTCGCCCGCCGTAATCTGGAGGTCGATCACGGAACCATTGCGCACATAGGTACGGCCGCGAGGCAGGCGGTTGGCATAGTCGCTGTAGCGTTCCAGATTGTCACACCAGGCCTTGCCCCAAAAGGTCTTGGCGATGGCGCCGCGATACGACGCGATGGGTGACAGCACCGCACCCGCCTTCTTCGCCTTGGCAGCGGCCAGTTCGGCCTTTTTCTTGCGCGCGGCGACCGAGACATACGGCTTCCACCCCCAATCATCCATTGCGCTTGCCTCTTGACGATCAGTTTTCTTGCGCGGCGTGAACGTCGAGCTTCACGAGATCGAGCAATTCGCGATCGCTCATCTCGGTGAGCAGGAGTTCTGCGCCGCCCTCCAGCACATCCTTCACCAATTGTTGTTTCGCTTCGATCAACTGGTCGATACGGTCCTCAATCGTGCCACGGCAGATAAACTTATGCACCAGGACGTTCCTCTGCTGACCAATACGAAACGCACGGTCGGTCGCCTGATTTTCCACGGCCGGATTCCACCAGCGGTCGTAGTGGATCACGTGGGAAGCGGCGGTGAGATTCAACCCCGTCCCACCCGCCTTTAGCGAGAGCACGAAGAAGGGAATCAACTCGTCTTCCTGGAATCGCTTGACCAGTTCGCGGCGCTTGGCTACCGGGGTGCCACCATGAAGCACCAGACCTTCGCGACCAAAGATTGAGCCCAGGAATGCCGCCAGCGGCTCGGTGGTCTCGCGGAACTGGGTGAATACCAGCACCTTTTCCTGCTTGGCGGCGATCACTTCGACGAGTTGGCGCAGGCGGGCGAACTTGCCGCTGTCTTCCGCCTTCCACGCCGCGTCGCCCAGCCATTGCGAGGGATGGTTGCATATCTGTTTGAAGCGCATCAGAAAGCTCAGCACCACACCCTTGCGGCTGATGCCTTCGGCGTCGTCAAGCGCGGCGGCCAGGTCCTTCACCGCCCGCTGGTAAAGCGCCGCCTGGCTCGGGCTCAGATGACACCAGGCCTTTAGTTCGGTCTTGTCCGGAAGGTCGTCGATGACCCGCTTGTCGGTCTTCAGGCGGCGCAGGATATACGGCCGTACGAGCGCACGCAGCGGGCCAAAGTGCTCGGCCTTTGCCAGCCGCTTGGTAAAGTTGGTGAAAACTTTGTCCGAGCCCAGCAAACCGGGGTGGGTGAAATCGAAAATAGACCAGAGATCGGACAGACGGTTTTCCACGGGTGTTCCGGTAAGCGCGATGCGCGATTGTGCCTGGAGCTGCTTGACCTGTCGCGTTTGCTTGGCGCTGGGATTCTTGATCGCCTGCGCTTCATCAACAATGGCAACGCGCCATTGGATGGTCGCAAGTACCGGCTGGCGAACAAGCGTGCCAAAGCTGGTGATGACGAGATCGATGTCCGCAAGGCGCGCGGCATCGAGCGCGCGCAAATCGGCCGCCGGCATAGCCGATGGATGGGCAATCATCAACGCCAGGCCGGGGGCAAAACGCTCGGCCTCCGCCGCCCAGTTGTCCAGCAGCGATGCTGGAGCGACCAGCAGGCTGGGTCGCGCCTCGGTGCTTTCGCGCTTGAGCACCAGCAGCAGGGAGAGTACCTGCATGGTCTTTCCCAGGCCCATATCGTCTGCCAGGCAAGCGCCCAGGCCGAGCCGGGTGAGCAGATACAACCACCGCACGCCAGCCTGCTGGTAAGGCCGCAGGCTCGCCTTGAGTTCGGCGCCCGGGCTGATCTGCGCCAACCCTTCCGGCTGACGCAACTCCTGCAGGATATCGGCCAGCCAAGGCCCGGCAACAAGCTGCGACCAGTCGCGATCAGCGGGGTCGCCGCTATCGTCCAGCGAAACACCCGCCAGAAGACGCAGGGCCTCGTTAAAGGGCAGACCGGCTTTCGCCGCCTTTTCCATAGCCTCGAATCGCTTCAGGAGGCGAGCGAGCCTTTTTTGGTCCACCTCGACCCAGCGACCACGGATGAGTTGCAAGCCGTCGGCGCCTTTGAGCAGATCCCTGATCTCGGAGGCGCTGAGATGCTCGCCGTCGAGGGACATCTCCATGCTGAAATCGAGCAACGCCTCCTTACCCAGGAGCGAAGGCGGTCGTGCGCCGACGCTGGCTTTCACAACGGGACGAGCCGGACGGCCCGCCTGCCAGACGCCTGGCATGCGAACGACAATCCCGGCGGTTTCAAGTTTGGGCAGGTCTTTGAGAAAGCGGCAGGCATCAACCGGCGTCCAGCGCAGCGGATGGTATATCTCGCCGGTATCCACCATGTCGCGAAGCCAATCGCAGTCTTGCGCGGCGCGCTGCACCGGCAGTAGGAGCGACAAGAGCTGCGCCCGGCTCCTGGCATCCGAAAATTCCGCGAGTGCTTGCGACAGCGGCTGGTGTTGCGCTTTGCCATGGGCCGACAGGCGCGAGGTGTAAGTCGCAAGAAAAGCGAACGGTGACTCCGGGTCCTTGCGGTTCTCAGCGAGGTTGAAATGCACGCGGCCGACAAGATTCCAGGCAGGGTGGCGAGACTTGAGGAAATCCTGAAGCGAGACTTTTTCGGTAGCCAGTTCCTCGTGCAAGGCGGTATCGATCTCGCCCCACAGTGTGACCAGCACATCTGGCGTTAGATACTCCCCGCCTGTCATCGGCGGCGCATTGGCAATCAGAGCATCGAAATCCTCGGTAGCAGGCGTGACGACTGCGATCTCGCCGCCTTCGGGAGTGGCGCACAAGGCAGTGACGTAGCGCGCGGCAAAATCACGCCACCAGGCCCATGCGGGTGGCAAAATGCGGCCGATTTCGACCGTTCCCAGATGCAGTAGGGCATGCCCCGTGCCAAGCGCAAAAGAACTGCCTAGCCGCAGTCGTACTTCATCCGCCAATAGTGGCGCGGCGTCCTCGGGCACCGCGAGCAGGTGACCACCGGGCGTCAGGTGTGGCGCGAACATATCGGGAGCAGTCAAGAACGCCCGTCCCCGTCGGGCTGTCGCAGCAAGCGCTGCAGCCGCCTGTTTTCACGGAAAGCGGTTTCGCAATCAACCAGCAGGCCCACCGGCCCAGAGCGAACTGGGCGAAGTTCCGTTTGCGCCTGATCCGATCGAATTGTGGGGTGAGCCAAGCAGCCAGGGTAGGTGCGGCAGCTGTGTTGGGAATGTCTCGCGAACTTTCTTTTCATCTGCTGTAGGACAACCTGATTGCTGCGTATTAACTCACGGAAGTTCGCCCCGGCTCTACCGCCGGCTGGCCAACCTTCAAGGCCGTCCCCGCGAATCTCCGAATTCTGCCAAAAGAAACACGACCCACCATGAAAGGGTACCAAAACCTGAGTCATACGAGGTGGGGTGCCGATGGCGGCTCCCGCCCGCGCGGCGAAAATCAGTTGGCGCGTTTGTTACAAACGACTAAATGGCAGAGTGTCTCGTTGGACCGACCTACAGACGTTCAACGCTGCTCCTTTGGACGTCCCTTCATGGCGGACACCGCCGATCACCGACCGGTGTGAGTCACTCCATCGCGGTCGCTCGCGCCTATGCTTCAAACGCCCCCTTGCTCGGCCCACGCAGCCATTACTTCCCGAACCCGCTTGTCGGGCGGACGGTGAAGGCGTAGAAAAGTGGGACGCTTTGTGTACTTCGGTGACGCCGCTTACGTCACCCGGCAAGGAATGCGAGGGAGGGGTCATGACATTCAAGGCTCAGTGGTAACGGGGCAAGTTTGCGAAAAAACGTGGCAAAGGCTTCTGTGGCTATCCGGTGGCAACGGTTGCCTTCTACGGGCCAGACGACACGAGAGCGACGAAGGTCTCTGTTTGCATCGTCGCGCACGAAGGTGCTGACGCGGACCCTGTTGAGCGGTGGTTCTGCGAAACAACCGATGCGAGAATCGATCCAGAAGTCACCGAAGCAATCGTTCGATTCATCGATCATCATGGTGCCAAATCGGTGGTGGCCGTCGATCGCATCATCGGCTGCCCGCATGAGGAAGGCATTGACTACCCGGAAGGCGAAAAATGCACGCAGTGTTCGTTCTGGGCCAACCGTGATCGGTGGAGCGGCGAGATCATCCAGTGAGACGTCAAGAGGCAAGCGCTTCCATCCTCGCGTTAAGGCGTTCCTTACTCGCCTCATTCCGACCTTAGTCATGCATTCATTAACGCAGGACACTTTCTGGACGAGAAGGTCGCGTGTGGCCCTCAGCGGGGCGCGGCCAAGCCCGTGGCGTGGTTCCACGCAACCGTGATCGCCTCCGCGAATGACTTCGACTCCACGAGCGCGATGACTGCAACGTGCTTCACGTGGAGGAAAGGTCTAGCGGAGCCGGACATCGACCGAGACGACACGAAGCCTGGTCATGCCCGCGGTGTAAGGTACAGGGGCGAATCTCCTGCTGGGAAGGCACGTTGTGGGATCTTGCCGAGCGTGGTGAGCATCACCGTTAATGCAAGGGGCAGAACCATGGGTTTTTCTTGCCGAACGTTTCTGATCGCTCGTGACGATACCCTCTGGCGGCTGTCAAGCACTAAGTTCGACCGGATGCTGCGAGATCCGGCAAGCCACTGTCTGCCCGTTTTTGCGGGGCAACGAGCGCGAATGGCCAGCGTCGTGGTCGAGCTTGTGGCCAGAAACCCGGTGCGCGTCGTTCGGAACACGTTTTCCATTCTCACTTTCGATGACGAAGGCCGCATCGACCCGACTAGATTCGAAAAGCAGCAATTTGCCCTCGTGGAGTCGGCCGTCGCACCTGTCTTTGCCGTGTTCGATGATGACAGCAACCAGACGGTCGTCGACGCAACCTCCCGATTCATTGCACAGGGAGGCCAATGGGTTCCGTCACGCGCTTTGGCGCGCGTCATAGATCAGACTGCGTTGGGCCAACGACAGTGCCGACACCTGTAAGCGGTCACTCAAAGGGGCGGCACTACGGTATCCAGTTTTCGATTCTCGAGTGTCGGAGATGGGTCGAAAGCGAGCAAATCATATGGTCGTCGCGTAAGCCGCCACTCGCGAGCGATAAAATTCGTGGTTACCCGAACGGCGGCCGATGACTGGACGGGCAGCACACGTGCACGAATGACCGCTGGACCTCGGAAGCCGCCGTTCACGTCGCGCTGGCTCCAACGGCCGGAGAGGGTCGACACGGCCCGTCAAGGCGATCAGACAGGTTCCGGCTGTTCGGCTGTAGCGCGGCCTGACGTGGCGCAACGCATTGCTTGATGGCCGCCGGCTGGCCGTCAGTCGTGAACTCGCGCTGGACGGTCTGGCGGTTACATACAACACATGTTGTCGAGGCCAGATAGAGATGTTATGGGAAGTTGGACGGTTTTCGATATAGCCGTAGTCTTGCTTCATGCTCTGGAGAGGCATCTGAAACAGTGACGGGCGGAGGACGTTGCCGTCGATCCATTCTCACACCCATTTACGCCCATTCCGCACTACAGAAATGGGTGTAAATGGGTGTAAGATTGGTTGATGTTTAAAACCGACACCCTTCAGATCACACCAGAGATCTTGGGCCTAATAGCCCGGATCGACGAATTCAAAGGCGCATGGCGTGCATTGGGCACGCTTGCGCCAGACCGGTTGTCGTCCCTGCGACGGGTGGCGACCATCGAGAGCATCGGCTCGTCGACCCGCATCGAGGGCAGCAAGCTCACCGACCGGGAGGTCGAACAACTGCTGTCGAACCTGGCCATCCAGAAGTTCGAAACGAGAGACGAGCAGGAAGTGGCGGGGTATGCCGAGGTCATGGACCTGATGTTTAGTTCGTGGCAGGACATCCCCTTCAACGAGAACCACATCAAGCAGCTGCATCACATCCTGCTCCAGTACAGTCTGAAGGACGAACGGCACAGGGGCCTCTACAAGACCAATACCAACAGTGTGGCCGCCTTTGACGAAAATGGCAGACAGATCGGCATCGTCTTTGAAACGGCCTCCCCTTTCGACACGCCGCGCCTGATGACCGAACTGGTGTCGTGGGTCAGCGATGAGCGCGCGAAAGCGCGCCTGCACCCGCTGCTGATCGTTTCCATTTTTGTGGTCGTGTTTCTGGAAATCCATCCGTTCCAGGATGGGAATGGGCGGCTCAGTCGCGTGCTGACGACCTTGCTGCTGCTTCAGGCCGGCTACGCCTATGTGCCGTATAGCTCGCTGGAAAGCGTCATCGAGGCGAACAAGGAAGGCTACTATCTGGCCTTACGCCAGACGCAGGGAACCATCCGCAGCGATGCTCCCAACTGGCAACCGTGGCTGATGTTTTTCCTTCGCACACTTGCCGAACAGGTGCGACGGCTCGAGAAGAAAGTCGAACGCGAGAAAATCGTGCTGGCACCGCTACCCGAACTGTCCTTACAGATCGTCGAGTTCGCTCGCGAGCATGGGCGCATCACCATGGCCGAGGCCATCAAGCTGACCGGTAGCAGTCGCAACACCTTGAAGCAACACTTCCGCGACCTGGTCGAAAGACAACATCTGGAACCGCAGGGCAGCGGGCGTGGCGCGTGGTATGGCATTGGCATGAAATGATTCGGCTCGGAAGGATGCTTCCTGATTGTGATCCCAGTCCAAGAAGTTTTTTCCGTTCATGGGTGTGGCCTCGAAGGGTGCGGCGCTCCTGATTCCGCCGGTGGCTGCGGTTGCCTCGGCGACTGACGCCGTTATCTCACTTGGCAAGTTTGTGACAGAAGAGGGTGCCGAAGCTAACAGGTTCGACAGGAATTCAAATCCGGCCGCATCACTCATTCTTGATCTCAGAGAAAAGCTGGGAATCGAAGGGAAGTAATTCTCGTCGGAGCAGATGCCGCGGCAATGGCGCCTCTGGGTGCGCATAAGCTCCAAGCGTAGGGCAGAAGTCGGCCAATTTCGGCCGGTCGTGACCGGCAGCTTTGGGGTACGGTAACGCGATGAATTCAGCTGATTCGAACCGCCCGCTGTCAGCTTCTGAGCACGCGCTCGGCACCTTGCTGCGCCGGCGCCAGTTGTCGTATTTCGGGTGGACCCTGTCCGTCACCCAGCGGCAGGAACTTCTGGTCGTCCATCCACCGGGCCTTGTCGCCGCGGCCGTCCTCTACCTGCGCAAAGAGCCTGGACTCATACAGCTCCCCGAGGCGCTGGGTGCGCGTATAGGCTGGCCAAAACATAGCCTTGAGCTGCGTCACAAACTCGGAAAACAGCTGGTTGCAGAGGTTCGTCTGCACCTGGTTGTGCCGTCGCCAGCGCCGGCACCGGCGAAGTAAGCCAACACAGTCTACTTGCCGTGGTGGAAGTGCACCACGGCGAAGCGGTCCACGGCGCGTCTGGATTCGTCGGTGGTGTTGGCCGCTTTCGTGGAACCGAAGCTGATTAATCCGCCGCTATCGGCGCAAGCGCCTGCCAGCAAATTTGGTTCGGGATCGGCAACGCGGGCCACGGGCACGTTCAATTGCTGCCGCAGCCATTCGGCGCGGCGCGATCCAAGATCGCGATTGTAGTCAGGGTTTGGTCCCTCAATGGAGGCGGCTCCAGAGATGGAGATCTTCAAGGTAGGATCAGCCGCGAGCGCTTTTTCGATTTGCGCTTTGAGGCCTTTGAGATCTCCACTCACCAAAACGCCTTTGTCGTTCCCCAGACCGCGCGCCGGGCGATCCTTGACGAAGAAAAACGTGGCGTCCGAAGGCGGAGGCGGAATCGCGGGCTTGTCGGCGGGTTTGTTCTCCGGTTGATCTGCGGTCTTCCTGGCTTCCTCAGTGCGCTTCTGTTGATCGTCGGTTTTCTTGGGATCTTCGACAGTCAACTTCACCTCGTCGGGTAGCTTCACTTCCACCCTTTCCGGAGGCGGGGCTGATTTGCGCTTCACCGCGTCCCAAGAGAGCTGGAATCCGACGTTCACCTGCCACGTGCCAGAGCGGGAATATTGATCATCCGCGGGTCCTTTTGACCACGCCCCACCGCCAGCCAAGGACGCCACGACTTGCAACTTCAGCGGCCCCAACGGCACGATATCCCGCGTTGCCTGAAGGCCGGCCAGCAGACTGAACTGCTTGCCCACGAGACTGGGATCGCTGGAGGAGGTGGAGGCGAATCCGCCCTGGCCGAACAAAGAAAGCTGAGTGCCGCCGGTGTTGATAAACAGATACGAGGGCTGCAGCGCGCCGGACCATTGGTCTCCGGCGGCCGTAGCGCTGCTTTTCCAGGTCATGATTCTTCCGTACTGGCCCACCAGCGCGAGTTCAAATCCGGTACTGTTGGGAGCTCCGTGGAATTGGATGTTCGCGGCGAGTTGCGCGCCCAGCATCCAAGGCGGCGGCTTGGGAATGGTATAGACGCGCGAGTACTGAAGCAGACCCTGCGCTTGGAGCGTGAGCCACGCTGTGGGATCGGGCGGGTCTTCTTTTTTCGTTTCGCCTTTGTCGTCGCCGGTCCGTGCGGGCGGATCACCGGGCTTGGGGTCGCGCTGGAGGGCAACGACACCATAGGTGGGTGGCACGCGCATGTGTCCACCGGCCGTCACCACGTCTGATGCGTAGCGCGCGGTGGCTTCTTCGGGGGAGTGCGCATCGCCCATGGGCAAATGCGGTGGAATACGGCTCGCGGTAGGTTGTTGCGCAACGTGCGCCAGTTCATGCGGGAGCGTGCGGGCATTGCTTTCGCGGCCCATGACAACGTGTTCCCCAACAGTATAGCCGCGTGCACCGACGTCATCCGCGGAGCGCGCGCTGCGCGAATCATCATGAATGCGGACGCGGCTGAAGTCGAAGTCGAACGCGGCGCCAAACTTTTGCTGGGAGGCGGGGTCGAGCGAGCGGCCTGGGGTGGCGAGGGTTTCATGGACCGAGCGTGGGGCGAAGGTCCGCGCCGGCGCTGCGTCGCGCTTCGATTGGACGGGCTTCGACTCGGGTCTGGCAAAAGATCGCATGCCTGCCTCCTGCACCGCTACGGTTCGACTTATATACGCTGGGCGACAGTCAACCCCTCTTGGTCGAATCAAGACCCCAAATATAAGGCAATCACCGGCCGCTATGCAATTCAGCGATAACCCGCTTCATCCGCTGCACGCCTCGCGCGCCGCATGCGGTGTTTGACTCTAGCTTTGTGATTCGTGTGGCCTGCAACCAACCGCTGACCGCGACTTTGCCGTTCTGCTCGGGTGGAGGATTTCACACAGCCTTGTGATTGATAGGGTAAACACTTGGTTGCCGTACGTTGGCGCTGTGTTTGGAGGGGCAAGCGGTGCTGCGTAGCACGGCGCTGGCGCGTTTGTTGCCCCTCGGTAGCCCGCACTGCGATCCTCGACGTGTCCGCTACTTTGAATCCGCTTGTCAATGTCCGCTTTAGGTCGCTCAATCCGGGCCAGGCTACTTCCGCAATGGGTCGACCTCTGCCCGACGCGGACCGATCAACGGCGGCCCACTCCGCCGGTTCAACGTCGGACTGGGCTCAGCCACTTAGGGACAATCGAGAGTATTGGTGAGTGTCCGTTGATGATCCATAGGGCAGCCCTCGTATTCGAACAAATGGGTTCCGGTCGCGCGAAACACTAGCGCATCCGACTTAATAGCGGAGATGCCAGGCTTGCAGCCGCGAGTTCGTTTGCCGCCGCCACAAGCGCAAGGCCGAGTGTGGCCATGCGCTTTTCCGTCAATCTAACGGCTGGCCCAGCAATGCTGATGACCCCTATCGCAGGATAGCCTCGTCGTTGAACCGGAGCGGCCATCGCCGTCATCCCCGGCGCGAACACTTCATAAATCGTTGCATAGCCACGGGCGCGCGCGGTATCGACGAACCCTAGCAGCGCCTTCACAGTAGTCGGTGCGTTGGGTCCGTACTCTTTCGGTTGCCCGAACCCCTGGCGCGTCACCAGCTCGAGCGCACGCTCATCGGTCATTGTCATCATCCAGGCGTGGCCGGTCGCGCTGCAGGACAGAATGGTGTCCATCCCCATGTCCGGGTCGTATCGCAGCCCCTTCAGCGCGCCCTGCGCCTTCGCAATCCACGTCAGCCTGTCTCCGTCCACAATCGCGAGCCGTACAAGTTCTCCGGATGTTTCAGCCAGACGGTCGAGCAGGGTCTGCGCAATATCGATGATGCCGGAGGTCGCTAGATAACCGAGACCCAGCCCGGCGAGTTTCGTGGTCAGCACATAGTCGCCGTGCTCGCGTAACTGACGTACATAGCCGCACTGCTTGAGATCGACGAGCAGGCGATGGCAGGCACTTCGAGGGATATCAAGTTGATCCGAGATTAACGCGAGCGGCGTGCCTTCCATTTGTGTCGCGAGAAATTCCAGCACCGCCAGTGTTCTTTCGGTCACGCCCGGCATGGAGACCCTTTTCTGCTAGATCAAGCATCCATGATTGCACGATATGGGATGAGATTCCAGCCTGGAACACTGTCCCAGCAGCGCTGTTAATCTGCCCAGTAAGCCGTCTAGCCGGATGCGTCATCGAATCCATCGCATGAGACGCATGACAAAAGACGGACCACGCGCGGCTCGATATCTCAAGGTTCGCCGCGACGTGACGCCGACACAGGTTTGCGCACGGACACAATACGGAGACAACATGGATCAGCAATCGCACCTCCCCGCGCAGCAGGCGATGCGCACGCGCGCAGTGACCGCGGCGGCCATCGGAACCGCACTCGAATGGTTTGACTTCACGTTATACGGCGCACTGGCGGCCACCGTGCTGCCCAAGCTTTTTTTCCCGTCGATGGATTCGACTTCGGCGTTGCTGGCATCGCTCGCCACGTTCGGTGTCGGCCTCGCGGCGAGACCGCTGGGCGCCATCATTTGTGGTTACCTTGGCGACAAGCTGGGGCGGCGTAACCTGATGCTCGGTACCGTCACCATCATGGGTGTCTGCTCGATGTTGATGGGCTTGCTGCCAACCTATGCGAGCATCGGCGTATGGGCGCCGATATTGCTCGTTTCCCTTCGCATCTTGCAGGGTTTCGCGCTGGGTGGCGAATCGACGGGGGCGCAGTTGATGGCGATCGAGCACGCGAGTGCCGATCGTCGTGGCAAATACTCGGGCCTTCTCGGACTGTGTTCACCGCTCAGCCAGATCATGGCCAACGGCGTACTGCTTGCTCTTTCATCGGCGATGTCCACGCAGGCATTCGACGAGTACGGCTGGCGCATTCCGTTCATTCTGAGCTTCATTCTCGTGATTGTCGGTATCTACATCCGGCTGCGAGTCAGTGAGACGCCTGCGTTCGTCGCGCTCCGTAAAACCGAAGTCGTCCGAGTGGGCAGTCCGCTGCGCGATGCTCTGCGCCTCCACTGGCGAACGGTGCTCCGGTGGATGCTGTTCTTCTGCGGCCCCGCGGCGATCTTCTATCTGATCGTTGTGTTCTCGTTGAGTTATGTGACGAAAACGCTGGGCGTGCCGAAGCAGACGGGCTTCCTGCTGTTGATGGGCGCGAATGTGTGCGCGATCGTCGGCGCGCTGGCCGGTGGCATGCTGAGCGACCGGATCGGTCGTAGGAAAGCGCTTGCGATTGGCTCGATCGCCACCTTGCTCATGTTGTTCGTGTACTTTCAGATTCTCGATACAAAGAGCTTTGTGCCTATGCTGGCAGCAATGGGCTTCTTTCTCGGCTTCACGCAATTCCAGAGCGGCATCCAACCGGTTGCGTTCGCCGAAGCATTCCCAACCAATGTGCGCTACTCAGGCTCGGCGCTGGCCTACACCGGCGCCAATCTGATCGCGGGCGGTCCCATGCCTGTTCTTGCAGTCTGGCTCTTCGCTCTTTGCAATGGCTCGCCTTGGGGCGTCGTCGCGGTGTGCGTCACGTTCAACGTCATTTCTCTGGCCGCAATTCTGACCGCGCCCGAAACGCTGGGTATCGACATGAACCGGGTCGACTCTGCCGGAGAAGTCATGGGTTCATCGGTGCACGCTTCCACGCAATCCCAATCTCACTGAATGACTGAAAAGCAGGCAATGCAAATGAAACCACTTGTTTATGTCTTGAACGGTTCGAACCTGAACATGCTCGGCAAGCGTGAGCCGCACTTGTACGGTACGACGACCTTGGCGCAGGTGAAAGAGCGTACTGAGGCCCTTGCGGCCGAGCTTGGCCTTGACTGCGACTTCCGCCAGACGAACCACGAAGGGGTGATGGTCGACTGGCTGCAGGAGGCCTTCGAAAAGGAGGCGGCAGTCGTCATCAACCCAGCCGGGTTTTCGTTTGCATCGATACCGGTGCTGGATGCAGTCAAGCTGATTCGCCAGCCGGTGATCGAGGTGCACATCACCAACATCCATCAGCGGGACGAACAGTATAGACATTCGCTGATCTCGCTGGCGGCGCGCGGTGTGATATGCGGCCTAGGTGTCGATGGATACTTGCTCGCCGTTCGCGCGGTCGCAGGCGCCACCCAGCGCGTACAAGCGTAGCTCGGCGCTAGGGCGCGTTCTTAATCGCGCTTGAAGTATGTCTGGACAGCGTCGAAATATCTCATTTTTCGTTGTTCAGGGATGCGCGAGACCGGCAGCAGCGAGCTCTGAGATGTCGCGACAGTTTTGGAGTCGCAATGTGCGAGGTACAAACAAATGTCTGCTGCTAGCACCGTAGCAGACGTACCTTTTCGGCCGGCGTGTGGCCGCTATACAGGGTCGGCTTCGGCCGACCGCGTTCGGCACAAGCCGGCCCGGAAGCCGACCTTCGACACTGTCGACTAGATTATCGACAATGGCTCGACGGCGAATTTGTTACACCACTACCTCGCAAGGTACGTCGATGTAGGGTGGAGAGTTCTGCATTGTCGTGACTTTAATTCATAGCGTCACGTGGAAATCTTCGAGAATAGCGTTGACGACAGCGCGGATAACGGCCGAACCTTTCATATCTGGATGTAAGACGAGCCAAACATCTCTCATCACTAATTGTTGGTCGGACGCTGCCAGCACGAGAGTTGAATCATTTCCTGCCATAAAATCCGGCAGCATCGCCACGCCCCCGCTTTCACGCACTAACGCGTGCTGAATTTCAAGCGTGCTCGCCCGAAAGCAGATCGATCGTGCTCCCATCTGCTTGATCAGGGCAGCTTGTTGAGCCGTCACGTCCATGCTCTCGCCGTATCCGATAAAGACCCAGTCCTCCGGTGACGTTTGGTTGAGATACGCAGCGCTGCCGTACAACTGGAATGAAAGCTCGGTGAGCTTCACGACATTGAGATCCTCATCGGTAGGGCGGCTGAGCCGGATGGCTATATCTGCTTCCCTACGATCCAGTGAGGCGCTGCGCGTTTCGCCCAGAATGCAAATCTTGATACCGGGATGTTGCTTGCGCATTTTTACAAGCGGCCGTGCCAACATTGCTGCCGCGAAGGTCGGTGGCGCGCTAATAGTGACACTGCCCGCCAGTTCAGAGCGTGAACCTTCCGCCGCGCGGTCGATCGCTTGAGCACCCCTCTCCATACCCTCAACCAACGCCGCAATGCGCTCGCCGTCAACAGTAAGCGACAGCTTACGGCCACGCCGATCTATTAGCTTGAGGTTGAGTTCCGCTTCGAGTGCGGCAATGCGGCGAGCGACGGTCGCATGTTCGACGTGAAGCTGCCGAGCCGCACCAGACAAGGTACCCGCTTGTGCCAGCGCTGCAAAATGCCGAAGATTTTCCCAGTCTGCCATTGTTAATTTTTGCACATACGATGGCAAATCTTAGGGAATTTTCAAGCAAGCGGCATTGATTGAAAATGCGTTGAATTTGACGGAGAAACGCAATGGATCGGATGATCAGAATGACAGGTGTTGGCGGCGTAGACCAACTGGAAGTCGTTTTCTGCGAACCACAGCCCCCCGGACCGGACGAAGTTCGTATCCGGCACGAGGCAGTTGGGGTCAACTTCATCGACATCTATCACCGCACCGGCTTGTATCCACTTCCGCTGCCGGCGGTCCTTGGTGTCGAAGGTGCGGGGATAGTCGAAGCCGTGGGAGAGGGGGTTGTAGATATCGCAATTGGCGATCGTATCGCCTACGCAGGCGCGCCGGTTGGCGCCTATGCTGCGACACGGCTGCTACCACGAACACGAGTGATTCTCTTACCAAACGACATCAGCTTGCGCGTTGCAGCAGCCTCTATGCTTAAAGGATTGACCGCACATATGCTGCTAACGCGCACTTACCCCGTCAGCTCAGAAAGCACCATTTTCATTCATGCCGCAGCCGGCGGTCTCGGTGTGATGTTGGTCCGGTGGGCCAAACATCTTGGTGCAACGGTGATAGGCACAACTGGATCAGCCGAGAAGGCACATATCGCCAAAATGCATGGTGCCGATCATGTGATTGTCGGACGAGACGCCGATATCGTGTCCCAGGTCGCCACCCTGACCGGTAGTCACGGTGTTGATTTTGCGGTTGATGGCATCGGCGGCAGCATGCTCTCAAAGACGCTTGCTTGTGTTCGCTCCTTCGGTACAGTCGCGAGCATAGGACAAGCTGCTGGGCCGATACCGCCGATCAGTGTCGATCAATTGGGGCCTCGTCGCTCACTGTCGCTCGCTCGCCCAAGCATCATGGCCTATTCAGCAGACCTGGACACTTATTCCGTCGCATCCAAGGCACTTATCACGGCAATGCAAGCCGGTGTTGTCGCTGAGATTGGCGGCGAATATTTGCTGTCTGAAGCGGCTTTAGCACAAGCTAACCTCGAGGGCGGCCGCACGTCCGGCAGTTTGTTATTGATCCCATGAGTGGCATTTCCATTTACGGTGAGTTGGGGTGTTTTTCCGAATTTGTCTGTAGCGACGAGCGTCTCCTGTGGAGAAAGCCGAGTGGCACTCTAGAGGGTCGACTTCTGCCCAACGCGGACCGATCAATGGCGGCCCGCTCCGCCAGTTCAACGTCGGACTGGGTTCGGCCATCCAAACAGGCGCAGCCATACAGAGGCCCCATCTTCGCGTCTTCCAGCGGCGACTGCGCTCCGCTCACGTGTCGACGCCGGCTGTCAGAGTCCCGTCAGCGATCGCATTAACGCTCTCCGGTTGATAAAAAGAATCACCGTAGTACAGCCGTGGAGTACCCTGCTGGATGCCACGGTACATGTCAGCGCACTTTGATCTGCGCGTTAGTGGCGCGAAGAATAGAGTTTGCGAGCATCAGCAAGTTGATAACGATGATGGCAATGGTTACGCTGATCATTAAATTTACGCCGCCATGGGTTACCAACATTCCAGCGACGTACGGAAACCCAAACACGCCCGTGAAGTAAGCGATCGTGAAGACTTGTGAAGTCGCCGGTGCGGACAATGCCCGCTCGCCAGCCAGATTGACAGCCATACCGTTCAGAGTGGAATAGCTGAGCCCGTAGCCGATTGCGAAGATGATCGTGCTGATCACATATAGGATTTCACTTCCTCGATTGAAGAGGAAAAGCGCCAGCGCTGAAAGCGTCGCGCTGAAAAGCGCGAAGGCCAACCTTCGAACGGGTAACCTGCTGATCGTCGGTGCAAGCGTGAACCGCGCAACGACTGTCGTCAATGTGAAGGTCACAAAAAAAAGATCTGGTGAGAGATGCCGTGACTCTGCATAGGCCGTCTGAAAGGTTGACAGCGCAGAGAAGGCGCAAGCGGCAAGCCCAATCATTACGATCGGCATCCAAGTGACGTCTCGTAAAATCGATGAGACCAGCGCGGGCGTCAGGCCTGTTGAAGCTCCCGATAGGCGTGGCGTCTTCTTCATCCGATCTCGGACTGCGTAGAATGCAATCGCCGCGATCAAACAGGCACACGCCAATCCAATATACACGCCCGAGAACGAACCAAAGCGGCTCGCTATGAAATGGCCGATAGGTGAAGCGAGACCCAGTCCGGCCATTTGACCGCCTGACAGGAAGGTTAAGTATTTGATGCGTGCGGCAGGCTTCAGGTGATGAATGATTTGAATTGGCGCGAGGATATAAAACGCGGACCATCCCAACCCCAACAACAGACCACCGACGAACGTGATCCGCAAATCGACTTGTGCGAAGCTGAACGCGAGCATCGAAAAAGACATGACGACGGCAGCAGCGACGATAGTCGACATTAGGCCGATCCGCTGCGCCGCCCATCCCGCGAAAAGAGAACTAACGATCATCGTCACGATGCCGGTCGAGATGACTGCACCTGCCATTGCGGGATCAAGTCCGCTATAACGCAGATGGTCGGCAAGTAGAAAGCTTGCACCGTATGCGGCTGCGAGCGCGATGCTCGCGAGGAGAAATGGGATGAATGCAGCGGCGTCAAGCGAGGACGCAAGCTGATCAGCAGGTGTGTCCATAAACTTAGCGTCCGGTGGCAGGTTTCTTACCGATACAAGAGCCTATCGACTTTCACATCCGTCGCTTTCGACGGATTTCAGGCATTCTGTTTGCAGAAAAACCGGAATGAAATGTACAGTCGAGCCGAATTGCTTCTGCACAGTTACGCGTCGAGCCCACGACGGACTAGGGCCAGCAGTGAACACCGGAGATAGTCCTGTGCGGGAGAGAGTCAAGCCTATTGACTGCGGTCAATAGGCTTGAACGTACCGTCCGATATCCCGGTATCGAGGTTGACGACGCGCTTGAGATGGCCGAGCAGACTGAGGTGTGAGAGGTGATTGCCAGGACAGTAATCGGACGCTGTCCGGCCATAAAGGGACGTCCGCAGTGACCTCCCGTCAACGGACGTTTGCGCGATTTCCGCGACGCTATGATAGAAACCTTGCGCCTCAATGGCGGGAAAACGGGCCCCCGTGCGTTGCGACGTCCCTCGCGCAGTCTTACTCTCGGAGCTTTGACTCGACGCAGCCGGTGCTGGTGCACTCACGTTCGCGTTCCTGCAGGAATGCCATGCGTTTCTGGGTCAGGTCGACCGCGCAGTCCAGATTGACGAAGAAGCCGGTCGGCTTCTCTTCGCTGCATTGATCGTCGCGCTGCTTGATCCAGGCGAGCTGGCCACTCTTCAGCGAGCTCTGTTGCGTTGGATTGAGATGCTTGCGCAGGCCCGTGTATTCCTGATTCAAGTCGCGGTCAGCCTGCGAGAACAGGTTGCCCGCACAGTAGACCTGATCGAAAGCGTTACGGGGCTTGGCACAGCCCGCAGCGTGTGCGCCGAGGGGGATACCGACCGCCATCAGGACAATTGCAATTTTCTTCATCTTCGCGCTCACTTCTCTTGGTTGAAATTCTTGGCTGAGCAGAGATATTCCTGCACGTCACGGCTCACAAGCCACGACCCCTTCCGAAATTGCATTTGCGATCTTCGCAATCGTTGCGGGGTTCTGGAGGCGCGGTTCCTCGTCGGGATTGGCAATAACACCCGCTTCAACGAGCACAGCCGGCATTGGGGCCGTCTTGAGCACGATCAGATCGTCGAAACGGTGAATGCCGAGTCGCCGGTCAATGAGCGGCCGGTTTTCGCCCTTGATCGGTGTCGCGTGATAAAGAGAGGGCGTTTCGCCAGCAGCGAGCAGCTTCTCACCAATCGCCTTTGCGCAGGCGAGGCTTTGTTGATAATGCGGGTTCAGCATGGACACGAAAATCGAGTAGCCCTTGAACTCACGACGTCGTCCCGCGTCGATCCACGCCTGCTGCAGCGAGTCATGGTGAATTGAAACGAACAGGTTCGCGCCCGGTTCGGCATTAGGTCTATCGGCTAATGCGATTTCGCGATTGTCGGCGCCGGTGCGTGAAACGCGATCACCGTCGGCCTGAAGATCCCGCGCAACTGCCGCGCTCAGATCCAGGTTGTAAAGATGCTCGACCCTGCCGCTTGCCCCCGTTGCACCTGGACGAGCAGGCGTGTGACCCGCATCCACGATGACCCAGTCTGCGTGGCAAGGCGAGGCGCACAACACGAAAGCAAATGGGATAATTGTCGAAGTCAGCACTCTGAGCATTGTATTTTGCCGGCGGTGTTGGTTGATAGACCGTCATCGAGCAGAGCGGAGATGCGTATCCAAAATGCGTTGCACCTGAATGCGGCTGACATTTTGGCATGCAGTGTAGCGAAATCCGGCCTTTGAGGCAAAATCGAGAACCAGCATCGAGAACCAGCATGCAGCCGGCGGAAATTCCGCCTACAAAGCTCCAGAGAAGGTCGCGTGCTTGATGGCACCACTGAGGTTGCAACCGGCCGATTCGATTGCTTAGCTCTGCAAGAGAGCTCGGAGCAACAGAATCGATCGCACAGCGGATACGACGGAATGTGCAGTGGGAACGTCCGCTATCGGAACTGCTGATCGTCTCAACTGGGTCGACAAGAGCTGCTCGCCGCCTAACGGCACTCACCGGTCTGTGCCGAAGCTTGGGCAGTTTTCCTGAATGCGGACTTGACCTGCGCATCCGCGTGCCAGGCTGCCGCGAAGGTCAATGGCACGTCAGCGGCTGCGTTCATTTTGTGAAGCGCCGCTGACTCGATATGTTGATTCCGCTACGACCGCTCACGCGTCCAAGTGAAGTTGTATACCCGTGGCACTATAAAACGCTGTCGCCTTGAAGCCGTCGACTGTAATCGTCGTAAAGCGCCCCTGCAAGCCGTTGCAATCCACGAGCGCGATTGTGTCACCCACTTTCGGCGTGAAGCCTGCGGCGAGCTTTACATGCAGCGTCCCGCCGACAATTGAAGTCTGCCCGCTCACTGCGAGCCTTCCCTGGTCGCCGTTACCGCGATCGATCTCGAGCGCGCCGGCGGCGAGCTGTGTGAACTTGCCACCGATCGTCACGCGCGAGGCAGCGTTCACCGCAACCGTGCCGCCACTGACATACACGTCGCCCACACCGAACGCATTCGTCGAACCGGCGACGAGCGTTCCGCCCTGTAACTGCGTGCCGCCGCTGTACGCATTCGATCCAGCGAGCGTGAGCAAGCCGGTGCCGTTAAACGTCAGCTTGCCAGCGCCTGCTATGTCGTTGCGCCACGTATCGATCGCGCTGAAGCCGCCGAGCGATGCGTCCATCGATACAACGACGTTGCCCGAAAACGAGCCGTAACCGTCCGCTGCAGCAAACAGGTTGAGGCGACCCCAGCCTTCCGCGTCGTCGAGAACAGGGAAGCCCGATGTGAGCGCGGTTGTCTTGAGCACTACGCGACGCTGATCGGCGCTCAAGTACGGAAGACGGGTTTCGAGCAGCACCTCTGCGCCCTTCGGGACTACGGCAGCCGAAGTGGTCGTTGCGGTCGAGCCGAACCCGAAGGTCAGGCGCCGCGTGTAGTTCGCCTTGTTGGTCGGGTAGTCGGCGAAGCGGTCGGTGGCCGCGGTACCGGATTCGGCCAGCGCGCGAAACGTCGTGGCATCGGTATTGGTCAGCGTATACAGCGCGCTGTGCGTCTGCGTCACGGCTGTTTGCTTGAGCGTCGCGTTTGTGCTGTCAGAGAGGTTTGCGGCGACCACCGCTTCCGCCAGGATCCGTCCGCCGATGACATCGAGCGGCGAGTGCATGCCAGCGAAGATACGGTTCTCGCCGAGCTCCAGAGCGCGACTGAGCATCTCCTGATAGCGCTCGGGCAGCGCGTAGGCCATCGCCAGTGCATCGCGCATGGCTTCGGCCGAGTGGCCGCTCGGAAAGCCGCCATCGGTCGCCGGCGTCGTGCTTTCGGCAGGCACGAGCGTCGGCACGACGACTACGCTGCTGCTCCAACGAAACGGCCGGGCATATTTGTAGAAACGCTTGGCCGGTTCAGTCGAACCATTGTTGCCCATCGCGTTGATGAAATCGACAACCGAACCGAACTGCGGGTTCGCCGTGCCTCCCACGCCGGTGTTATTGCCGGTGTCGTTGTAGGCGGTGGTGACCGCGTTCGCCGGAATGCTGGTGATGCTCGTAGTTTGCTGTGCGGCGCTGCGCCACGCATTGGTGAGCGGGCCCATACCGTCCGACACGCTGTAGCCCTTGCCGCGCCGGTCGTCGTAATAGGCGGCTTGTTCCTGTGCGTCTGTGCGTTGCGTGGTCGCCGCGACGACGTGCTGGATATTGGCATCAAGCAAGCTCGAATTCAGTGCGGTGCCGTTCGGCGTGCCGTCAGTCGGGATCCCCGTCCAGGTCGATGCCACAACCGCCGGAAAACTCCCGACAGCCGGCGCAGAGACGCCGGCATCCACGATATCGGTAAGCGGTTGCCACAACGTGCGGAAGCCGTTGAGCACGCGCACGCCGGCGTTCGTCGCCATCGTGGCGTAGCGTGCGTCGCCACGTTGGTTGGTGGCCGCGTTATCGACAAAGGCGGCGACCGAAGCCAGGACCCGCGCGCTATCGACGAAACCCGGGTCAGCGGGCGGCGCTGGAACCGCCGAGACCGTGGCGGGTGCGTTGTTGCCATTGTCGGAATTGCCACCACACGCACCCAGCAAAAGCGCGATGCTGGGGGCGGCAAAGAGGAAGCGGATGGTGCGTATCTGCGATGACGACATGGCGAGCGTTCCCGATAAGGGTAGGTAAGGAAGCGCGCAGTTTATGGAGGCAGCATGAAGCTTTCATTACCTTGACGGCAAATTATTGCTTCGGGCGAAATGTGGTGCTTGATGCGGGAAGGTAAGCGAGCGTCAAACTGGATGCTACGGCCGATCCCGGAACATGGCTTGAGGTTGCGACGTTGCAAGAGCTACTAATGCGAACATCGACGAGGCGTCCGCAGACCGCGTCGGAACTGTCACCATTGCGATTATCAACTGCGTGCTCGCCACCCAAGTTACTCCTTGACGTCATCTTGGCGCGCCTGAGTCAGTGGAGACCGCCAGACAATCGCCATCGGCGCGAACCGGCCACAAGCTGACCATCGACGACGGTATAAGAATCGTCGACACCCATTAGCGGGCCCGGTGTCAAATGAGCGAACAATACCCTCGACTGCCTGAGCAGCCGATTTCGATTCCACTGACCGAATGCAGTAGCCGAGCGCACCCGTTTCTTCGATTCATGGCTGCGACGGATCGCGCCAGACACCCATCAGGATCAAGCGATCGGCGTACATCGGTTGCCTGTCGCCCTGGTGGCTCTGCCACCCCAGAAGAACATTGGTGCCGCAACGCGTCCATCGGATTCGCACAATACTCGTGGTTGCCAAACGTCCGGCACCGATCCAGGCCTGGCTCGCGTTGCAGGCGATCCGCTTTGCTGCACATCGGGGACGGCGGCACGGCATCCCATTCAATCTCGGTGGCTTCTCGGCAGTCGACGATCAGGGCTTGCCGGTCGCCGTCGTAACGCTTATGCGAAGCAGCGGGTCACATCAAATGGCTTTCGCTCCTTCAGCATGTGGAAACACGCACGCGCCAGTTTGTGCGCCAGTGCCTTGCGCGCGATTATCGGATTCGTCCTGGCTTTCTTGCGCTCGTAGAACTGCCTGGCTTCGGCGCTAAAGTGCATCGCGAAGTTGGCCGCTTCGATGAATGCCCAGCACAGGTAGGGATTTCCATTCCTGGTGTTGCCTTCGCCCTTCTTCTTGCCGTTGCTCATGCGCTGGCTGTCCACGCACCGCGCGTACGAGGCGAAGTTGCCAGCGCTGGCGAAACGTTCGATGGTGCCGGTTTCCAGTACGATCACGGTGGCAAGCGTTTGGCCAATGCCGGGCACCGTGCTCAGCAGGGCGTAGTCGGGACGTGGCGCGACTTCTTCTTGAAGACGCTTTTCCACGATGGCGATCTGTGCCGAGAGCGTCGTGATGACCGCGACGTTCGCGCGGACCGCGAGCGCTACGTCGTATGGGAGATGCAGCTGGTGGACAGCGGCCTGGTCCAGTTTCTTGACCTGATTGCTCGTGATTCGCGTGCCGTACTGACGCGACGGCGCAGTCTGCGCCATAAGTGCCATTGGTTGCGGTGCAGACAACGAAACTGAGTCCCAAAGGAGTAAGCATTCGTATGGACATGTGCCGTGGGAGTGCTCGCGCAACCCGAAGCGCACACGTCAACAGCGCAAAAGGTCCGCGATCTCATTGGCTCAGTCTACCGTCTGCTTCCATGCTCGCCAGAACGCTCACATCTTGCCTCCGTGCCGTAGGCAGCGCACTACTGGCGGGTCATGCCGTTGCGTCCGACGTAGCACGCCTGTCGCCTGACCAAATCCGCGCACCCGAGCAACCCGCCGAATTCGTCGTTAGCCAGGAGAAGAACAGCTATCTGACAATGACGGACATGCTGCGCCAGCGGGTTCCGTTGCAGATCACCCGAAAAGGAACAAAGGGAACCTTCTGGATCGTCTGTTTGCCAGTGTTTGCTTACCATCCGGCTTTCGGGCGGAGCGGGTCTACTTCGGTGAAGCGACCATCGCAAAACTAACAAACGTTTTTGTACTGACGTTCAAAAGGCGACTCGCTCTTTCAGGCGATCGGACAAAGCGTAATACGGTTGCGAAGATAAAGTTTCTCAAACGCGCGTTAGAGGCCGAGGACCGATTGCTGGGCGAGGTCTTGGAAAATGCGGTTGCAGCAGGGCACGATGTGCGCTGCTTCATGCATGTCACTGAGTTGCCCGAACTGAAAATGCATGGGACTAAGCAGCGCGCCTGGTTTGTTCCATCTGCGCGGGACCACGTTTTCATCATACCGGTATCGATGGTGACAGTGGTGGAGGGCGTGAGCGACCGGCCCGAGAATGTGCAGAGCGAGTAACCTGTCCACCGCGGATCGGCTGCCCACCTTCAGATATAGAACTGATCTATTTTCTCGCTTAATTGATTATCACGCTGCAACTGTTGACCCTTTGGACATGCTTCGCTAAAGCGCTATTCTCTTCTCTGCAAAGCGGGTGCGCGGCTAAGGCGGTTGCGTCGGCTGCCCAAATCGGTCCTCTCTTCGTTCAAGAGAGGAAAACAACACCCTCACAAACAATAGGAATTCGTGAAAGTCTGAAGTTTTTATTAAATTCGTGCGCCGCACAAATGCTGCGCGTTGCGTGGAGTATAAAATGTCATCTATGGGATTAGAACTGGACAGAGCTCGACTTATCTTCATGGAGACGGCAGCATGTTTATTAGCATCAGTAACTATGAGCGATCTCTAAGAAGCGAAGAAAATGCGAATTTGAAACGACTAGGGTAATCAAGATCGATCGCTGTATCTTCGTAGGTTTTTCGCATAATATCGCTTATGAGAAATCGCTGGAGCAAGGGCATTCCGTTGGCTTCGCTTCCTGCGGATCGTCTCCAATAATAACAAGAATCAATCGATTCATCAAAAAAGTGAGAGTGCTAGATTGTAGTGGTTTTGGACCTGCGGGCTGCAGTAAGGCTGTCTCATCAGAATTATTTAAATCAAAATTCACCACAATATTGAATGCGGCAGCGTTCGATCCGACTTGGAATGCTTGTCGAGGAGTAAAGATGCGTAAATATAATCAAGAGCAAAAATGCAGAAATCATCGAACTTTTATGGTGAACTTTACGTAAAGAAATGTCAAAACTCCACGTTGAATGTACTTTTAATTATTAAAATCTGGACGGACAGTAGATTGACTTGCTAAGTTTGATGAGAACCAAAACGATAAAAATCAGTCAATAAAATGGCACCGAATTCGATCTAACTGTTCTCATTGCGGTAGAGCCATGGCAAGCTCGTGGGAAGAAGTTCGAACATAGTGTGCAACGCCACTCAGTTTCCACAAGATTATGATTTGGTCACCATATGGTTGCATGATGAGTCATCTATCTAGAATTCGGTGTGTCTTATATTCGGCATCGAGATTAGAAGGTTTGCCCTGTGATCATTATAAATTGCAAATCTTTTTTTATGGCGTGCCTGAAGCTTAGAGGAAATTAAATTATCTGTAATAATAATTTAATCTCACCGACACTAGCATCGATTGAAATTCAGATTATTGCTTTCAGGTGCTCATGTCCGTCGGTAAAGATATCGTAATTTCGTTTGTGGCAGCAAGCGTCAACCCTTCGTTGCGGTTGACGACGCTGACCAGAGGAGGAGAGGGTTGGCGAGTGCGAAGAAAATCGATCGCTGAGGATATTCTTGGTAGAAGGGAAGAATTCCAGTCGAATTTTTATATTGAGCACGAGTAACTTTAGCTACTTCACTGTATTAGAGAATATCGTTTTTTGTAAATGGAGTTTCGAGTTATCCCTACTCTACCGCCACGGCCGGATCATTCCCTATTCCACGCGACACGTTGTATAAGTGAATGACGTCATGTAGTCCCGTAGTCGGGCGCCCGAGCGGGTTTTTTGTGCCTATTTATTTGCACGAAATCTAGCATGCGGCGATCGTGCCTACGCGATCACTAACGTTCGAGCCGCGCTCCTTTATCGCTTGCTTTCGCCATATGTAATTGAGAATCGATGGTGCCGAGCATAATGTGGTGTTCCGTAGCCTTCAGTAATCCTTCATGAGGAGTTCGCTTTCGCCAGATGAAAGCTCGGCAACGCTTAAGCCTTGCGTCGGCGAATGTTTTACCCTTGCGAAATGCCGTTCGTTTTTTGGGGCACATCAAAGGTTCACACAAATGATTTGGTATGAAGCTTCGTAGTTGTCAGTCAGTTCATTGAGTTCGATGTCTGAGTGGTCGCCAGCTTATGCCGTCGGGTGTGATGGGGCCATGCCGCTGACTTCTCGCTTAGCGCACTTCTAGCGCTGATGTGGGTGTTGCCCGCTTACGCAGTAGTGGTCCGCGTGATCGGGCTATATCGCGCCATGTAAGTGTTGGTGAGCTCGCCCGCTCTGATGCGGATTTCCAATGAGGTTGCTAGCGGCGCGCTGATTGTGATGATCGGTTCGGCGATGTCGCAGCCTTCGCCCACAGTGGCGCGCGCGGCGATCCGTCATCAGGTCAGCCATTTCGTGCTGATCTCCACCGATAAAGCCGTTAACCCGACCAACGTGATGGGCGCGAGCAAGCGCCTGGCCGAGATGGCGTGTCAGGCGTTGCAGCAGACCTCTCCACGCACGCAGTTCGAGACGGTGAGATTTGGTAATGTGCTGGGCAGCGCGGGCAGCGTGATCCCGAAGTTCCAGCAGCAGATTGCGAAGGGCGGCCCGGTGACGGTCACGCATCCGGAGATCACGCGCTTCTTCATGACGATTCCCGAGGCCGCGCAACTGGTGTTGCAGGCGTCGAGCATGGGCCGGGGCGGCGAGATCTTTATCCTGGATATGGGTGAGCCGGTGAGGATCGTGGATCTGGCGCGCGATTTGATCCGCTTGTACGGATTCTCGGAGGAGCAGATCCGGATCGTGTTCACGGGCTTGCGGCCGGGCGAGAAGCTGTACGAAGAGTTGCTTGCTGACGATGAAACGACCACACGTACGCCGCATCCGAAGCTGCGAATCGCACGGGCGCGCGAAGTGCCGGATCACTTCCTCGATGAACTGCTGCCGTGGCTAATGCAGCATCGCGTGCTGGCTGACGAAGAGGTGCGGCGTGACCTGCGTCGCTGGGTACCGGAGTATCAGACGACCATGCCGCCGAAGTTGCAGAGCATTCAGTCGGTTCGAAATGGTTGAAGGTACTCAGCCGCTGATGCGCTGCGTCTGTTAGTCAATTACCGCCGCTGCGAGCCCCACGATCAGATGGCGTCTCCCGGGAATTCCCGTCGCTTGTCGGGCGACTCGTAAAAAAGTGGATAGCTATTTGGATAAGAGCAGGTTGCCCTCAACACCGGTCAAAGGCGCTGCGTCGCCTGACCGTGCTCAGACTCAGGCAAGAGATTTTCTATGCGG
>NZ_JNFG01000035.1 GCF_000729995.1 Caballeronia sordidicola
GTAGCAACGAGAATACGAACGGCCTGCTACGTCAGTACTTCCCTAAAGGCACACGCCTGGATGGTTATTCACAAGCCGAGTTGAACAAGGTCGCCGCACTTCTGAATGGAAGACCACGTAAAACCCTCGACTTTATGACGCCCGCCGATAAACTTGCAGAAGTTATAGGTGTTGCGACCACCAGTTGAATCCGCCCGTGCCGCCACGCACAGTGGCTAATAGTGATAAAGAGAAAAGCCAACTCAAGCAGACCACTAACGCTGAAAGCACCAACCCGGCACTGACCCCGACCGCTAACCCCAGAACCTCGCAACCCGGCATCGACCCCGCCCCATCACCACCTGCCCAAGAAAAACATCACGAGAACGCCCCGCAAGACAGAAAAAACGCCACACATAGCGGGTCACATCGAAAAAATCGCACGGCGGCGAGGGCGAAAATGGACGACATACAGTGCAATCAGGAGCCTCTCATGTTGCTGGGTCATCCCGTCCTTTTCAAGTCGCTTTGTTATGTCGATGGCCGCTGGATTCATAGTGACAGCGCGGCAACCATCGCCGTGCAGAATCCCGCCGACCAGGAAGTGATTGGTCACGTGCCCATGCTGGATCGCGCGCAAATAGAAGCAGCGGTCGGCGCGGCGCAGCGGGCATACGAATCCTGGCGATGGGTCCCGCAAGAGCGCCGCAGCGCGATCCTGCTGCGCTGGCACGAACTGATCTTGCGCCATCAACACGATCTGGCCGGCATTTTGTCGCTAGAACAAGGCAAGCCTTTGGCTGAATCGAGGGGAGAAATTGCCTACGCGGCGAGCTTCGTCGAGTGGTACGCCAACGACGCAAAACGCCTCTGCGGCCGCACGATTCCCACCCACATCAATGGCGCCCACCTCGGCACGGTGATGGAGCCGGTCGGCGTCGCCGCGCTTATCACGCCGTGGAATTTTCCGGTTGCAATGATCACCCGCAAGGCGGCTGCCGCACTTGCCGCGGGTTGCACGGCGATCGTCAAGCCTGCGCACGAAACCCCATTCTCGGCGCTCGCGCTGGCGCAACTCGCGGAAGAAGCGGGTTTCCCATCGGGCGTATTCAACGTCGTGCTGGGCGAGCCGCAAATGGCAATGGAAACACTGGTACGCGATGTGCGCGTGCGGGCGGTTAGCTTCACCGGTTCGACTCGTGTAGGCGGCCTAGTCGCGCGTGCGGCAGCCGAGTCCGGCATCAAGAAACTGGCGCTGGAATTGGGCGGCAACGCGCCGTTCATCGTGACGGAAGACGCTGATCTCGATCAGGCCGTCAAGGTGGCGATTGGCGCGAAGTTCCAGACGTCGGGACAGGATTGTTGCGCGGCGAACCGCATCTTCGTTGCCGCGCCGTTGTATGAACAGTTCGTTCAGCAATACAGCGAAGCAGTGCGAGCATTGAAGGTGGGACCGGCCTTCGAGGCGGGCGTGAAGGTGGGGCCGCTGATGCATCAGGCTGCCTTCGATACCACTGCCGAGCGCATAGCCGACGCCCGAACGAAGGGCGCACGCATTACCGTGGGCGGGCAAGCGCATGCGCTTGGCGGGTGGTTCTTCGAGCCGACCGTGGTGGCGGACGCTGCGCCCGGCATGCGGATTTACGATGAAGAGAACTTCGCCCCCACCTCGGCCATATCGTCGTTCAACACGCTGGACGAAGTGGTGTCCAAAGCCAACGACACCGAGCACGGGCTGGCTGCTTACATCTGCGCCACGCGCATGGACACGATCTTTCAACTGGTGCGCCGGCTCGACTTCGCCATGATCTCGGTCAACGGTGTCACGTTCACCGGTGCACCCATCCCGTTCGGCGGCATGAAAGCGTCGGGTCTCGGACGTGAAGGAGGATCGGAGGGATTCGAGCCTTTCGTCGAAACCAAATATTTTTGCCTCGGCAATCTCGGCTTGCCGCTGAACGTCACGGCTTGATTGAATCACAGGAATCCAGGGAGCAACTCATGACACAACAACTCGAGCAACTGTTCAACGAAGACCGTGCACACTTCATGCATCCGTCGACTCATGCGCACGATCACGCGAGCGGCGCTCTTCCTGGCAAGATCATTCGGGGAGCGAAGGGTATTCGCATTGAAGACCACGAGGGCAAGAGTTATATAGATGCCTTCGCGGGTCTTTACTGCGTGAACATTGGCTATGGCCGCACTGAAGTGGCCGATGCGATCTACGAGCAAGCCAAGAAGCTCGCGTATTACCACACGTATGTGGGCCATTCCACCGACACCATCATTGAGCTATCGTCGCGGATTATCGACTGGTCGCCGGCAGGGATGAAGAAGGTTTATTACGGCATGTCCGGTTCGGACGCGAACGAAACGCAGATCAAGATCGTCTGGTACTACAACAACGTGCTGGGCCGTCCGAACAAGAAGAAGATCATTTCGCGTCAGCGTGGTTATCACGGTTCGGGCATCGTCACGGGCAGCCTGACCGGTTTGCCGAGCTTCCATCAGCATTTCGATTTGCCGATAGATCGCGTGAAGCATACCGTCTGTCCGCACTGGTACCGGCAGGCACCGGCCGGCATGAACGAAACCCAGTTTGTCGCGTATTGCGTGGAGGAACTGGAGAAGCTGATCGCGCAAGAGGGCGCCGACACGATTGCGGCGTTCATTGGCGAACCGGTGATGGGGACGGGCGGGATCATCGCGCCGCCGGAGGGTTATTGGGCCGCGATCCAGCAAGTACTGAAGAAGCACGACATCCTGCTGATCTCCGATGAAGTGGTGTGCGGCTTCGGCCGGCTCGGCTCGAAGATGGGCGCGCAACACTACGGCATGCTGCCTGACCTGATCACCGTCGCGAAGGGGCTCACAAGCGCTTATGCGCCGCTGTCGGGCGTGATCGTGGGTGAACGGGTGTGGGACGTGATCGAGAAGGGGTCAGAGGAACATGGCGCGATGGGACACGGCTGGACTTATTCGGGCCACCCCATTTGCGCGGCTGCCGCTATTGCTAACCTGAACATCCTTGAGCGCGAGAACCTGACGCAGAACGCGGCCGATGTCGGCGCTTATCTTGGCGCACAACTGCATGCCGCATTCGACCAGCATCCGCTGGTGGGTGAAGTGCGCCAAACCGGCATGCTGGCCGCGCTTGAATTCATGGCGGACAAGCCTGGCCGCAAGCCCTTTGACGCAGGGTTGAAGGTCGGGCCGAAGGTCTCGGCGGCTGCACTACGGCGTGGAGTAATCGCGCGGGCCATGCCGCACGGCGATATTCTCGGCTTCGCGCCGCCGCTCGTGACCACGCGGGCGGACGTGGACGAGATCGTCGGTATCGTGCGCGAAGCGGTGGATGAGGTCGCCACGCAGACGATCGCATAACGCTCCTCCGCTCTCTTTGGGCGTAAGGAGTCAGGCCGCCGGCATTGTTCCGGCGGCTTTTTTTACAGCAAAGACCGGTTGATACGACTACATCGACCATGCTCATTGCAACGCAGCAATCAAGCAGCACGGCGCGCGTCCCCCGGCTAGCGCTTCTCTCAATCTTCCGGATTGGCGATATCACTGGCGACAATCTGCTCGCCGCGCACGACTGCCGCCTCGCGCGCTTCCTCGCGTGAGGGATACGGTCCGAGCACCGGTGCTCCCTGGAACGGGAATAACAGGCGGCCGTCGGTTTTTCTAATAACCTTTAGCGTTCCTACAAACAATCCGCCGGCGTTGATCTGGTACGACGCGTACACCGCGAAGTCCTCAGGGCGCATGCATTCGCCCAATCCCCGGCTCTGTAGCTGGGTCATGGATAGGACAATTTTCGGTTTTTTCATGGCTTTGTACATGTTTCGATGCGTGCCCGCATAGGGGCGTGGCGTGCGTCCGGTCGAGCGTTGAAACGGGCGAATTTTCCAGGCGTGGGGGACATCACGACGTTCACTAAAATTTCATGTCACTCAGCGTTCAGCAATTACCAGTCCGCGCTCGAAGTACGCTTCTTGCGTGGGAGCTGGAAGCAGGCACAAGGCGCTGTCCGATGACGAAACGCACCGGGAGCGGAGTGCTTCATTCGTTCAAAATCCACGCTATCTGGACGAGCCCGGCATGCCGCTTGAGCCTCGAGCCGGCGAACACGTGCCAGCGTGCGGGCAACCCGGGCGTGCTTCGGCTCATGAGAAGCCATGCTCTTTGACACGAAAGGAAAGCACATGGACGCCCTCATCGCAGTGTTCGGCAGCGGCCAGGACCTCGATTCGCTACAGATGGCGGCTCGCGCAGCCGCGGCCTTCATCGGCGCGCTGGTCTGTATTCGAATCTCCGGCCGGCGTTCTTTCGGCCAGCGTTCGCCGTTCGACTATGTCGTTGCCATTCTCCTCGGCGCGACGCTGAGCCGCGCGATCGTGGGTGCTTCGCCCGCGATCCCGACGGTGATCGCCTCGCTCGTGATCGTCGTGCTACACCGCGTGCTTGCATGGGGCTGCGTACATTCGCCGGCGCTGGAGCGGCTCGTGGGCGGGACTGAACGGGAGCTGTACCGCGATGGCCGCTTCGACGAGAAGCAGATGGCCGCGGCTCTCATTACGCGAACCGATCTATTCGAAACGGCGCGGCAGCAACTAGGCGCCGACGACCTCTCCGGGGTGCGCGCGGCTACGCTGGAACGCAATGGGGAGATCAGCCTGCTCCGTGACAACGACGCCGACTAGAGGTGTTTGCGGGGCTCGGTCTTACGCTGTCCGCGAGTGAGGAAAACAGGGCCAAGGGACTGCTGCCAGCAAGAATTGTCCCCGGGCGGTGCGTTTGGGAAGTGTGTGCTGGAAGCCTCAGCAGCACGCTGCGAGATGGGGTTTGGAAGGTAAAATAAGCTCTTGTCTACTGACCTGACGTTTCAAACTCTGCAACGCTTGGGTGCGTCGTACGGTTGAGCGTTGCTTATCGATCCCCGCACATGAACGAAAGACAACCGATCGCTGGCCTGAGTTACGCGTTCCTGGAGGGCGGCGGCGAGGTCGCCAGGATAATCGCATCCAGAGACTGGTCCACTTCGTCACTGGGACCTGTCGACGGCTGGTCTAAAACGCTGACCGGCACCATCGCCCTGATTTTGCAGTCGCCTGTCCCGATCGTGACGCTCTGGGGTGTAGATGGCGTCATGCTCTACAACGACGCCTATTCCGTTTTCGCCGGTGGGCGGCATCCTCAGCTTCTCGGCTCCAAGGTTCGGGAAGGGTGGTCCGAGGTCGCGGATTTCAACGACAACGTGATGAAGGTCGGCCTGGCCGGCCGAACGCTGCGATACGAAGATCAGGAACTGACGCTGCATCGCCACGGCCGAGGCGAGCAAGTGTGGATGAACCTGGATTACTCGCCCATTCGCGATGAGCAGGGGATTCCGGTCGCGGTGATCGCGATCGTGGTGGAGACCACCGCCAAGGTGCGCGCGGAGCGCTGGCTGAGCGGCGAGCGCGAACGTTTGCGACGGATGTTCGAACAGGCTCCTGGTTTCATGGCTATGGTGACTGGCCCCGAACACGTCATCGAATTGACGAACGCCTCGTTCACGCAACTTGTTGGGGATCGAACGATCCTGGGCAAACCGGTGCAGGAAGGATTGCCCGAACTGCGCGGGCAGGGGTTTGTAGATAAACTGAACCAGGTCTACGCCTCTGGAATGCCCGTCTCGGGCAGTGCGCAGTCCATCGTGCTGAATCGGCTCCCTCGCGCGCCTGCAGAGCAGCGTTACGTCGACTTCGTCTATCAGCCGGTACGCAACGAAGCCGGCGCTGTGATCGGCATCTTCATTCAGGGAACCGACGTGACGGACCGCCTCGCGGCGGAGCGCGCAGTCCATCAGAGCGAGGAGAAATTCCGCACCTTCGCCCAGGCTATGCCCAACCAGGTCTGGTCGGCGCAGCGCGACGGCGAACTCGACTGGTTCAACGAGCGGGTCTACGAGTACAGCGGCGCGGCGCGGGGCAGCCTGGACGGCCAGGCGTGGGGCAAGATTGTTCATCGCGATGATCTGCAGGCCGCCGCCGCACAGTGGGCCAACGCGGTGGCATCGGGCACGACCTACGAATGCGAGTTCCGCATTCGACGAGCCGACGACGTGTTCCGCTGGCATATCGCCCGGGCGCTGCCTATTCGCGACAACGCCGGGCGCATCGTTCACTGGATTGGCACGAACACGGACATTGAAGACCAGAAGTCCGCGGCACGCGCCCTCGAACGCCTGAACAAGACCCTCGAACAGCAGGTGGCGGAAAGTGTTGCCGACCGGGATCGCATGTGGCGGCTTTCTACCGACATGATGCTGGTCGCGGATTTCCAGTCGAATATTGTGGCGGTGAACCCGGCCTGGCGGCAGATCCTGGGCCGGGACGAGAAGGACCTTATCGGCCATTCATTCCTCGAGTTCGTGCATCCCGATGACCGGGTCGCGACGCTCGCCGAATTGGGCGAACTGAGCGAGGGCATCCGCACATTCAAGTTCGTTAACCGCTATCAACGGCAGGACGGCGCGTATGTGACGCTGTCATGGACGGCGGTGCCCGATGAGCGTTTCATCCATGCCGTGGGTCGCGACATCACCGCGGATCGCGAAGCGGCAGACGCTCTGCAGCGTACCGAACTCGCGCTGCAGCAGGCGCAAAAGATGGAGACGATCGGCAAGCTCACCGGCGGCGTCGCGCACGATTTCAATAACCTGCTGCAGGTTATTTCGGGCAACTTGCAACTGCTCGCGTCGGACGTCGCGGGCAGTGAGCGGGCAGAGCGGCGCCTGGCGAATGCGCTGGCCGGCGTGAGCCGCGGCGCGAAGCTGGCGAGCCAGTTGCTGGCCTTCGGCCGCCGCCAGGCGCTCGAGCCGAAAACGATCAGGATCGGACGGCTCATCGCCGGCATGGAAGACATGTTGCGGCGCAGTCTGGGCGAAGCCATCGAGATCGAGACGGTTGTTTCCGCCGGCCTGTGGAATACATTCGTCGATCCCACTCAGGTCGAGAACGCGGTCCTCAATCTCGCCATCAATGCGCGCGATGCCATGGACAACACGGGCAAGCTGACCATTGAAGTAGGCAACGCTTTCCTCGACGACCGCTATGCGCTCGATCATGCCGAAGTGACCCCTGGGCAATATGTGATGCTCGCGGTGACGGATACCGGCTGCGGAATGACACCCGAAGTGCTGGCCCAGGCCTATGAGCCGTTCTTCTCGACGAAACCGGAGGGCAAGGGCTCGGGGCTGGGGCTCTCCATGGTCTATGGCTTTGTTAAGCAGTCCGGCGGACATGTCAAGATCTACAGCGAAGCGGGTCACGGCACGACGGTCAAGTTGTATTTGCCGAGGACCCACGACAAGGAGGATCTCGGGACAGTGATGGAAAGCACGCCGGTGCTCGGTGGCGCCGAGACGATCCTGGTGGCTGAAGACGACGAGCAAGTCCGGGTGACGGCGGTGGAGATGTTGTCTGAACTGGGATATCGGGTGCTCAAGGCGAATGACGCCGGCAGCGCGCTTGCGATCATCGAAAGCGGTGTGTCAATCGATCTGTTGTTCACCGACGTCGTCATGCCGGGTCCCCTGCGAAGTCCCGAATTAGCACGCCGTGCGCGGCAACTCATTCCCGGCATAGCGGTGCTGTTCACGTCAGGCTACACGGAAAACGCGATTGTTCACGGCGGCCGGCTGGATGCCGGCGTCGAACTGCTCGGCAAGCCCTACACGCGGGAGGCGCTCGCAAGAAAGATCCGGCACGTGCTCGCCAATCAAGCCCAGCAAGCCGCGCTCACAGTCGCGCCGGCGCCTTTGAGAGTGCCGTCGGCAGTCACGCCGGATGCGTCTGCTGGACCCGCGCTTAATATCTTGTTCGTTGAAGACGATGACTTGATTCGCTCCATCACGGCTGAGTTGCTCATGGGACTGGGACACGTAGTCCACGAGGCCGGGAATGCACAAGCCGCTTTGATGCTGATTCAGAACGAGGCCGTGGACTTGCTCATCACGGACGTAGGCTTGCCCGGTATGTCGGGCGAAGAGCTTGCCCTGCAAGCACGCGTTTTGCGTCGTGACCTGGCTGTCATATTTGCAACCGGCGATCATCACGTTTCAAAGGTATCCGGATACTTTGTCTTGCGAAAGCCCTACGACACTGCAAGCATAGCCGCGGTCTTGCAGAAGGTGCGATGACGCAGCCACGCGTTCCGTCACGCCGTTGAACGTGTTGCCGGAACGCAAGCCGGACCGGGCCGGCCTACACGGATCATGGCTTAGGTCATCTGGCTTGGGCGGCGTCGGCTGCCAGCGCATCACGAAACCCGGACGGGCGCTCCTGGTCATTCTCGCCGAGAAAGGCAGCACGATCTTGGCCTGAGACTAGGCATTTGCGGCGGACGCCTCCTCTTTCCCGGACGCCTTCCGGAGATAAGCGGCTGCCAGGCTTCGAAGCTCCTCTTCAGAGGCATCCTCAATCCCGATCAGGTGATTGTCCGCAGGCCGGTGAGACGCAAGTAACTCATTGAGCTTCAGGTGAAGCGCCACGCTGTCCTTGTTCGCGCTTTGCTGGATCAGGAACACCATGATGAACGTGACAATGGTCGTCCCGGTATTAATCACCAGTTGCCAGTTTTCCGAGTAGTGGAAAACCGGCCCGGTCACGGCCCAGACCAAAATGCTGATGACGGCAAGACCAAACGCGACAGGCGAGCCAGTCCAGCGGGTCACGGCGCTCGCGAAGATATCGAAGGCGCGGGTGACGGGGTGACAGGTCGCGAAAGCGGGACTCAATGTGTCAGGGACGGTGTCCATCGAGTCCGTTGACGAATGCGAGGGGTGCAACGGGGGCGAAGTTTCCTTTCGCATCGCTTTCTCCTGGTTGTCGTTGCTTCATGTCTTCATGAGCATGAGCAAAAATCATTCCGGATTGGCGACGTGCGCGGAGTTTGAAGATATCGCGCTGGTGTAAAAACACATCAGCGTCATCAGGTTTTAGCGTGGGCGCGGCGGTTCCGAAAGCCATAGGGGACGAAGTCGACAAGTGAAACCAGATGCCAATGGCTGACGAACCTGAATGGCCACTTCACCCTTCATTCAGCGAGCGGCCGGGCCGAACTATCGCTCAAGACGCCGCGCCTTCGGGCAGTGCCGGCAGTTGCGTGACCGGAGACAAAACGATCACCACTAACTGGACTGCAAAGGCCACGGTCGACATCAGCAGGCATGCGCTCACGCCAGTTTGCGTCGCGAGGGCTGCGCCAAGCAACGCGCCAACGGGACGCGCTCCATAGGTTGCGGTGCTCATGATGGCCGACACGCGGCCGAGCATGGCGTGGGGTGTGATTGCCTGGCGCAGTGTTGTTGAACCGATCGTCCACAGTACCGGCCCGGCGCCGAGCAAAAAGAAGCTCACGCAGGCCATCCATACGTGCGGAAAAAACAATGTTGCGCTCATCAGCACTGATGCCAGCAACCCGCACAGCGGGCCGATCACGAGTGTCCGGCCAAACGAAACTCGCCTGGACACTTCGGGCCCCGCCAGCGCACCGGCCACCATGCCCGCGCCATAGGCCGCCAGGCTCACGCCGATCACCCATGACGACATATGCAGGCGGTGCGCCGCGTAAGCCACGTAGACCGCCTGCAATACGAAATAGCCCAGGTTGAAGAAAACCGCGGTAAGGAGAATGGGGCGAAGCAGCGGGTCGCGGAATACGAAAGCGGCGCCCTCGCGGATCTCGGCGAGGAAATGCCTGCCGGTCCTGGGCAGATGCGCTGAGACGGGCAACGCGCGCAGCAGCGCAACGGCGAAGGCCGATAGCATGGTCGCTAACGCATAGGCCCAACCCGCGCCCACGAAGCCCACGATCACCCCACCTAGCGCCGGGCCTGCCGAATACGCAACGCTTCTAGCCAACTCTATACGGCTGTTGGCTGCGGGCAATGCAGCGCGAGGCACGAGGGAAGGTACGAGCGATGGTGCTGCAACGCTGTAAGCGACGGTACCCGCCGCGCCGATAAAACCGCAAATTGCAAGCATCGGCAGTGTCAGGAGGTGGGCTCCGATCAGCACGAGGATCGTGATCATTGCCAGTACGCGAACGGCTTCCGCGCTTGCCATCAGTCCGCGTCGGGAGTGACGGTCGGCATAGACGCCCATCGGCAGCGAGAGCAGCAGAAAGGGTAAGGTCTGGGCGGTTTGCAGCAGGCCGGTTTGCGCAGCGCTTGCGCCTAGCAGGAACACCGCAACGAGTGGCGCGGCGGCAAGACTGATCTGCTCGGCGGACTGCGCCAGCAAGTTCGACCAGGCTAAACGATGGAATGCGGGCGGTAAGACGATGCGCTGGTTAGGCGTGCGGTGCATGACGGGGGACTCCTTGGGAGGTGGCCCGATCATCATGGTGTGAGGAGGCGCGCGATACGCCCCGGATCTTGCGCTTACGTTCTACTTTGTCCGGGCCCGCCAGCAAGCCGTCGGGCGCGTTCTCCGTTCACGCTTTCGCAGCGTCAAGTCTCGCTGTCAAATTGGCGATCACGCGATCCGCGGACACGTAATTGGCGTTGCGTTTAGCCTCGTCACGCGAAGCGAGCCCTCGCGCGATGAACTCGCTGCGATGCTGCCGGCGCGCGACTTCGGCGCGAACAGACTGCTCGAAAAAATCTGCAAGGCTTTCGCCTTCCAGCAAGACTCCCTTTGCAGATGCGAGCATCTCCGGGTCAATTGTTACCGACACAAACAGGTCTGTCTTCATGGTGTATTTCCTTGAACTGCAACTTGCGAATAGCGGGCCGGCATCTTGGACCTCAGGGTCTCCAGTGAACCAACCAAAAGCCCTCTCAAGCATAAATAATCTCGATCCCATTCCCCTCGATCCAGTCGACGTATTTCTGTTCCAGCCCGGTGTCGGTGATCAGGTAATCGATCTTCTCGATACCACCGAACGTTGCAAACTCGCGCTTGCCGAATTTCTTCGAATCGGCGAGCAGGTAGATGGACCGCGCCGCGTCGATCATCGCGCGCTTCACGTGCAGGTCGATAAAATCCGGATACGAAATACCCGCCTCTATTGAGACACCGCCGGCTGCGAGAAACAGCTTGTCGACGAACATGCCTTCGAAGAATGCCGATGCTTTCTCGCCCGATACCGCAATGGTCTCCGCCTTGAAAATCCCGCCTGTCAGCATGACCCGGTTCGTCGGCTCGCCGCCCAGGATGATGGCGATGTTGAGCGCGTTCGTGACAATGCGCAGGTTCTGCCGCTCCAACAAGGTCCTCGCCAGTTCCGTGGTCGTCGCGCCGCAGTCGAGAATGACCGAGTCGCCGTTCGATATAAACCCCGCCGCCTTGCGGCCAATCCGTGCCTTCTCTTCACTGGTCGGAAGTATCCCGGCGTCATAGGCATCGAGCAGGGCCTTGGGCTGGCGTGACGTCAGGCGTACGTTGCCATGCACGCGCTCGACGCGGCCGGCTTTCTGCAATTCATCGACATCCTTGCGGATCGTCGGCATCGAGACGCCCAATTCGCTGGAAAGCTCCGACAGCTTTACCAGTTTCATGGCCTGCACCATCTCGAAGATTTTTTCTGTTCTAGCCCGCTGATCCATGTCTGCTTTCCCTGCGAAGCCGCCTGAGACGCGCGCTGCGTCGACCCGCCTATTGTGCCTGATCCCTCCGACCTGAAAGCCAGGGTCAGTGTTTTCCCGGTCATGGGGATTTTTCGTTGACTTTCGATAGAAAGTAAAAGAAACTTAAAACCAAGCGAAAAAGAAGTTCAAGGAGCAGGGAATGGAAAATCCGTACCGGCTGTCCGGCGAGGCATTACACCGGCGAGCCCAGGAAATCCGCAAGAAGATTTGCGTCATGAACTCGGCAGCCAAAAGCGGCCATACCGGAGGCGACATGTCCGAAGCGGACATCCTCGCGGCGCTTTATTTCCACGTGCTGCGCTACGAAGTGAAGGCGGACGAAGTGGTGAGCTGGCTCGACCAGTTCATCCTCAGCAAGGGGCACGGCGTGGGTGGTCTGTACGCGTGTTTTGCTGAACTTGGCTGGTTGCCGGAGCGTGAACTCCTCACGTACCTGAAAGACGATTCGCGTCTTCCAGGCCACCCTGTAAGACAGAAACTGCCGAATTGGGTCACGGTGAATACCGGCGGCCTCGGACATGGTTTTCCAATCGCCGCGGGTCTCGCCATGGCCAAGCAGCGTCATGCGGGAAGCAACGGCGGCTCGGCCGGTCGCGTTTTTGTACTGACCGGCGACGGTGAACTGGAAGAAGGATCGAACTGGGAGGCGGCGATGTCGGCGGCGCATTTCGAGTTGTCGAACCTCGTTGTGATCGTGGACCGCAACCGTCTGCAACTGGCGGATTTCACCCACAACATCATGGACCTCGAGCCGCTCGACGATAAATTCAAGGCGTTTGGTTTCGAAGTCCACGAAGTGAACGGTAACGAAGTCGATAAGATTTGGAAACTAATAGAAAGTCTGGATCACGAAAACAGAAAGCCGAAAGTGATCATCGCGAACACGATCAAGGGACGCGGCGTCTCGTTCATGGAGAACGTACCGGCATGGCATCACAAGTTCCCGGACGAAGATCAACTGAAGCAAGCGTTGCGGGAGCTTGAAGATGCGTGAGTACGGTGATTTGCGCGATGGCGCGGTGGGCGCAATCTGTCGTCTGACGGACGCGGGCGAGGACATCATCGTGATGGTCGCCGACTCCACGTCGACCTCCAAAATGGCCGCGTTCATGAAAGCGTATCCGGACCGCGTAGTGAACGTCGGGATCGCGGAGCAGAACATGGTCGGCATGGCGGCGGGCCTGGCGCTCGGCGGTCATACGGTCTTCACGGCTAACGCAGCGCCATTCCTGATCGGGCGCGCTAACGAGCAGGTCAAGAACGATATCTGCTATAGCGCGACCAACGTCAAGATGCTCGGGCTCAATGCGGGCGTAGCCTATGGACCGCTGGCCTCGACTCATCACGCTATTGACGACATCTCGGTCATGAGCGGCTTCGGTACGGTCCAGATCTTCGCGCCTTGCGATGAAGTAGAGACGGCGCAAGTGGTCGAGTATGCGGCGTCTTTTGACGGGCCGGTTTATATCCGCCTGGACAACGCAAAGTTTCCCATTGTTCACGACGCGCAATACCGGTTCAAGCCGGGACGCCCGGACGTGCTGATTGAAGGCAAGGGTGTTGTGGTGATCGCGCTCGGCTCAGCGGTGGGTGAAGCGCTCGAAGCGTGTGAAGCGCTGAAGAGCGAAGACGGGATAGACCCGACGCTGATTAATCTTTCTTCGCTGCGACCGCTCGACCACGATGCGCTCGCGGCCATTATCGAACGGCATGACGCGGTGGTGACCGTGGAAGAGCACTCGCTGCACGGTGGCATTGGTGCGACTGTCGCGGTGCTGCTCGCGCGCAGACGCTTGTCGAAATCGCTGAACATGCTCGGCATCAGTGAAGGCGAGTTCGCACACTACGGCACTCGCAAAGGTATTCGAAAACACTATCGCATCGACGCAGCAGGCATTGCGCAGACGGTGCGGTCTCTCTATACAAAGTAGCACTTGCGGGTACCAGACGGAGACATGGCATGAGCATTCAATACGATACTTCGCTGCGTCACGGCGTCGACTTCGACTTTCGTCTCGACGGGAAAGTCGCGGTCGTGACCGGTGGCCTCGGCGGCATTGCAATGGCGACGAACGCTGCGCTGATCGGCAAGGGTGCACGCGTCGCTATTCTCTATCCGGCGTTTGAAGAAGCGCGCGTGGCCGGCGCTATCGAGGAACTTGGTTCGTTCAATGCGGTGGCGTTCGCTTGCGACGTTACGCAGGAAGTCGAAGTGGAAGCGGCCATTGCGGCTGCACACCGGCATTTCGGCGATCTTCATCTGCTGGTCAATGCCGCAGGCTGCATCACCCTGACGCGTGCGGAAGATATCGGCTTTGAAGAATGGCAACGGCAGATCGCGGTCAATCTGACGGGGCCGTTCCTTTGCGCCAAGCACTTCGCGAGGCACGTCCTGGCAAGCGGCCACGGCGGCAAGATCGTCAACATTGCCTCGCAGGCGGCGACCGTCGCCATCGACCAGCATTGTGCCTATACGTCGGCAAAGGCGGGCTTGATCGGCATGACCAAAGTGCTCGCGAAGGAATGGGCCGGCCGCGGCATCACAGTCAATACCGTCTCGCCGACCGTCGTTCTTACGCCAATGGGCGCGGCCGCCTGGGAGGGCGAAAAGGGCGAAGCGATGAAGAAAACGATACCCATTGGCCGCTTTGCGTACACCGACGAGATCGCCGCAGCCATCTTGTTCCTGCTGTCCAACGGCTCGGACATGATCACCGGCGCCGACATCATGATCGACGGCGGGTACACGATCTGTTGACGCGCTGAACACTGGAATCAAGCGGCTAAAGACCGCGTCCGCAGTAAAACTTGCTTAGTAAAACCTGCTTAATAAGCCTGCCTAATAAAACTTGAATCAGGAGACAACAACATGTGGAAAAAACTTGCCTTGTCCGCGGCCGTGGCTGCTTCGATGACCCTGGTCGTGCCTCTTGGCGCGCAAGCCGCGAGCAAGGGCACTATCGCCATTCTCGTGAACGCGCTCGACAACCCGTACTACGCGGCTGAGGCGAAGGGCGCGGACACAGAAGCGAAGAAGCTTGGCTATGACACCATCGTTCTGTCGCACGGCGAAGACGTGAACAAGCAGAATGAACTCGTCAACCTGGTGATAGGCAAGGGCGTGAAGGGCATCGTGCTCGACAACGCCGATTCGAATAGCAGCGTGGCGACAGTGCGGACCGCGAAGGAAAAGAAAGTGCCGGTCGTGCTGATCAACCGCGAGATCCCGAAGGACGGCCTTGCTATCGCGCAGTTGAGCCACAACAATCTCCAGGCCGGCACGGAAGTCGCGCAACGTTTTGTCGAAACGATCGGCGAGAAAGGCGAATATGTTGAACTGACCTGCAATCTGGCGGACAAGAATTGCGTGACACGCTCGCAAGCTTTCCACCAGGTACTCGATCAATACCCCGACCTGAAGATGGTCGCGCGCCAGGATGCGAAGGGCGCGCTGCTGCCGGGCAAGCAGGCGATGGACTCGATCCTCCAGGAGCATCCGAACGTCAAGGGCGTGATTGCGGGCAACGGCCCGGTTGCGCTTGGGGCGATTGCATCGCTGGAGTCGGCCGGGCACAAGGACGTGGTGGTGATGGGGATTGACGGCAGCAATGACGAGCGTGATTCCATTCTCGCCGGCAAGCTCAAGGCGACCGTCATGTTGCAGGCTCAAGGCATCTCGATCCACGGTGTGGACCTGCTCGACAAGTACATCACTACCGGTAAAACCGGTGAGCAGGAACGTCAGTTGTTTCGCGGCATCCTGATCACTAAGTCCAACGCTTCGAAGGTGAACGACTTCTACTACACCAAGTAGGCAGTGAGTAGTCAGCGTACGAAATGCGGTTGCGGTTGGGGTTAGAAAACATCCGCATCTGCATCCGCATTCGCACGAAGTCTGTTTGAAGTGAGGAAGTCATGTTTTATCGAATTCCCGTGCTGCGCACGCTGCTTTTGCCGATCGGTCTCGGCCTGGGCTTCATGCTGGCGCTTGCAGGCTGCCACGTTGTCAGCGACACCGAACTGGCCGCGATCCGCAGCCAGGGCCAGCATCATGGACCGGATGCCGCGCAGGTCTTCAACGGCCAACTGGTTCCGTACGCCGACAAGAACGCCAAGCCGGCTGCGCTAGTGGTCGGTGCGTTGACGCAGAACTTCGATAGCGCCTGCAAGCAATACGGCTTTCGCCAGAGCGACGCGTTTCCCTGCAACTTCTGGATCCGCGTTCAGGGCAAGGTGACGCGTGTAGACGATTCGTCGCGAGTGGGAAAGGCTTATGTGGAACTCACGCAAGCGTCCGGCGGCGATCCGGTGGATATCGTCTTGCAGATGGGACCGGTGATCGTTGGTACGGGAGTGCGCGACGGTTTCCCCGGCATCAAGTACAGCGACTTCGACGACCAGACCAAGTTCGCCGCGTTCGGCCAGGAAATTAACAAACTGGTGGTGACGCATATGCAGCATTCCCTCAAGCTCAAAGTAGGCGACCCGGTCGACGTGGCCGCCGTCTACAGTACCTGGAGCGAACCGGCAGGCGAAATTCGCGCGATACCGGTGGCCTGGAAATGAACCTTAATCCCGAGCATGTGATCGAGACGAAGGGCCTTTCAAAGACCTATCCCGGCACGGCCGCGCTGGTCGATGTGAACTACAAGGTCCAGCGCGGCAAGGTCAACGTGCTGATCGGCGAGAACGGTGCGGGCAAGTCCACGCTGATGAAATTGCTGGCCGGTGCGGAAGTGGCGAGCGCCGGCGAGATCTGGATTGACGAGAAGCGAGTGCATATCACCGACGTGCGCAGCGCCGAGCGCCATGGCGTTGGCATCATCTTCCAGGAACTGAACCTGTTCCCCGAGATGACGGTGGCGGAGAACATCTACGCGGGCAATGAGCTGACAAGTGCCGGCGTGATCCGCAACAAGGCCGAGAATCATCAGGCGAAGATCCTGCTGGAGCGCTTGCAGATTCCTATCGATCCACGCACGCGGCTCGGCAATCTGTATGTCGGTCAGCAGCAACTGGTCGAGATCGCCAAGGCGTTGTCCAAGCACATCAAGGTGCTGATCATGGACGAGCCTACCTCTGCGCTCTCCAAGACCGAAGTCGAAATCCTCTTCAAGATCATTCGCCAGTTGAAAGAGCAGGGTGTCACGGTGATCTATATCTCGCACCGGCTGGAAGAGATCATGGCGATCGGCGACTGCATCACGGTGCTGCGCAATGGCCGTCTCGTGGCCGAAGACGAGATCGCCAACGTGGACATTCCGTGGATCATCGAGGCGATGGTGGGGTCGTCGAAGAAGCGCTTTGCGTTCGCACAGCACGCGCTTGGCGAAGAAGTACTGAAGGTGACGAACCTGGCGCTCAAGCGCTCGAACGGCATCTATGCACTCGATCATGTGTCGTTCAGCGTTTGCGCGGGCGAGGTTGTCGGCATCTATGGCTTGATGGGTGCGGGCCGTACTGAGTTGCTCGAAGCGCTGCTTGGCGCGCAGCCGCTTGCCATCGGACAGATTGAACTGGCGGGCAAGCGGATCGAGCGGCACAACATTCCGCAGCGCATCGACGCGGGTATTGCGCTCGTTCCCGAGGATCGGCAGAAGCAGGGCATGGTGCAACTCATGACCATTTTGGAAAACATGACACTGTCCAGTTTGTCCAAATTTGTCCGGCGTTTCTCGTTCGGCGCGCTGGGCCGCGCGAAGCAGGTCGATGCCGCCAACGACGTGATCAAGCGTCTTGCCATCAAGGCAAGTTCCGTCGATGCCCCCATCACATCGCTGTCGGGCGGCAACATGCAGAAGGTTGTCATCGGCAAAGCATTGCTGACATCACCCAAGGTCTTGCTGATGGACGAGCCCACACGCGGTATCGACGTCGGCGCGAAAGAGGACGTATACAAGACGATCAGCTTGCTCGCCCAATCGGGCATCGCCGTGGTCTATGCAACGTCCGAACTCGATGAAGCGATGGCCGTCTCCAACCGCGTATTCGTGATGGCGAGCGGCAAGCTCACCGCCATCATGGGACGCGCCGAATTCGATAGCGAACGGATCGTGCGCGCGTCGACGCCCGCCACGGCCGTCGTCTGAAGCGACTGAGGTTCAATCCATGACAACGCCTAACAGCGCAAATACATCTGTGCAATCACCGCCCGCCAAGCCTGACCGCGCGGCTGCCTACTGGGCTTCGCGCGTGACCGTCAGTATCCTGAAGCTGCGGATTTTCATCGCGCTGTTTGCAATCGTGATCGTGTTTTCGCTTGCCACCGACAACTTCCTGTCGACTGGCAACATGCTGATCATGGCAAAGCACGTGACGGTCGTCGCCATTCTCTCGATCGGCATGACCCTGGTGATCCTGACCGGGGGGATCGACTTGTCCGTCGGTTCGATCGTCGGGATCAGCGGTATGGCTGCGGGTTATCTGTTGCTCGAAGGCGTGAAGATCGGCCATCACATCGTGTTCTTCAATCCGTTCGGCGTGGTGGTGATTGCTTGCGTGCTCGGCGCATTGATCGGCGCGATCAACGGTTACCTGATCACCATGCTTAACGTTGCGCCGTTTATCGCTACCCTCGGTATGTTGTATGTGATTCGCGGCGCTGCGCTGCTGGTCAACAACGGCAGTACGTACGCCGATCTCGAAGGCAATGCGGCCCTGGGCAATACGGGGTTCGAGTTCATCGGCAACGGGACTATTCTCGGGCTGTCGATGCCGGTGTGGATCCTGATCGTGCTGGCGGCTATCACCATCTTCGTGGCCCGCAAGACGCCGCTCGGACGACGCATCTATGCTATTGGCGGCAATGAGCAGGCGGCGCGTTTCTCGGGCATCCGCACGAATCGCGTGAAACTCTTCGTCTATATGTTCTCGGGGTTTTGCGCCGCGATTGTGGGCCTTGTGATTACTGCACAGTTGCAAACGGCGCATCCGTTGACCGGACAGACCTTCGAGCTGAACGCAATCGCCGCGGTGGTGCTTGGCGGCACGGCGTTGGCGGGCGGCCGGGGCACTGTCTTCGGTTCAGTGGTCGGCGCGTGCGTGATCAGCATTCTCGGCGACGGCATGGTGATGTGCGGCATCAGCGACTTCTGGCAGATGGTCATCAAGGGTCTCGTGATCATCTTCGCCGTGGTTATCGACCAGTTGCAGCAGCGGTTGCAGTCGCGCATGGTTTCACTGACGGCATAAGCGCGGCTGAGTAGTTAACGTGGTCAACGCGTTCAGCGCGTTCATCGGGAAAGGGTATGCAATACGTATTGGCGATCGACCAGGGCACGAGCGGCACGAAGGCACTTCTCTTCGACGCGCAAGGCAAGGTGCATTCGCGCGGTTTCACGGCCGTGCCCTGCACGCATCCGCGCGCGGGTTTTGTCGAGCAGGATGCAGAGGCTTTGTACCGCTCGGTGTTGAGTGCGGTCGCGCAATGCGTCGACCGGTTCGAAGGCGACAAGGCGGACATCGGGGGCGTTGCCATTTCGAGCCAGCGCGAAACCGTCGTGCTGTGGAGCGAAGACGGGCACGCCATTGTTCCCGCCGTCTCGTGGCAGTGCCAACGCTCGCTTGCGATCTGTGAGCGGTTGCGCGAGCAGGGCATGGCCGAGGGAATCGCCGGGAAAACGGGCCTGCTGATCGACCCGTATTTTTCAGGCACCAAGCTTATCTGGCTGAACGAGAACGACGAGCGGGTCAGCTCGCGCATTGCGTCTGGGTCGGCGTTGTTCGGTACCGTCGATAGCTGGTTGCTGTATCGACTGACCAACGGCGCGTCGTATTTGACCGACTATACAAATGCATCGCGTACGATGCTGATGAACCTGCATACGCTCGAATGGGATCGTGAGTTGATCGCCGGGTTCGGTCTTGACGGATTGAGGTTGCCGGAACTACGGCCGTCGGCGGCGGACTTTGGAGCGACCGACTTTGAGGGCTTGTTGACGAGGCCCGTGCCGGTCGTGGCCATGATCGGTGACTCGCATGCGGCCGCCGTGGGCGAAGGCTGCCTGCGGCCCGGGCTCGCGAAAGCGACCATGGGAACCGGCTCGTCGTTGATGATGAACGTTGGCTCCAAACCGCAAGCGCCTGCGCACGGACTGGTCTCCACCTTATGTTTCGCGACCTCCGGGCGGGTGGACTACGCGATGGAAGGCATCATCATCAGTGCCGGTTCAACGCCTGCATGGCTTAAGGAAAAGCTCGGTCTCTTCAGCGACTTCGCCGCAGCGGAGCAGGCCTTCACCGACTATGACAACGGTGGCGTGTTCCTGATTCCCGCGTTCTCAGGCATCGGCTGCCCGCATTGGAAATACCCGGGCGGCGCGCAGATCGTCGGGCTCAATTTCTCGACGTCGTGGCAGCATGTTGCGCGTGCGGCCTACGAATCGATTATCTACCAGATCAAGGATGTCATCACCGTCATGGAGCAGGCGGCGCAGGTGCAACTGGTCGAACTGTTCCTGGACGGCGGGCTCGTGCAGCGGCCTTTCCTCCTGCAGTACCTCGCCGATACCCTCAACCGCCCCGTCAGCACCCTCGCGATGAGCGAGATTTCAGCGGCCGGCGCAGCGGCGCTGGGGTCGCTGCAACTGGGACTGATCGATACCCTCGACGCCGGCCAGACCGAGCGTCCGGTGCTTCGGCGCGTTGAGCCCGGCGCCGGGGTGGAGCAGGCGGCACTTAATCATTCGCAATGGCTGCGCTGGATCGAGCGGCTTTGATAAACCCTATTCGGAAGGAGCAGACGTGAGCCAGAACTTGAAGCGCTTCGAAAACAAAGTGGTGGTGGTGACGGGCGGCAGCCGCGGTATTGGCTTGGGAATTGCGGAGCGTTTCGCGCAGGAAGGCGCGAAGGTGTGTGTATCGGCGAATGAAAAAAGCGTCTTTGATGCCGCTGCTCAATTGCGTGAATCGGGCCATGACGCGATCGCTGTGGAGACCGACGTCACGGATAAAACCCAGGTCAAGGCGCTCTACGAAGAAGTGGCGGCGAAGCTGGGCGAAGTCGATGTCTCGATCCAGAACGCTGGCGTGATCACCATCGCAAAGTTGGAGGACCTGAGCGAAGCGGATTGGGACAAGGTTCTCGCCGTGAATACCAAAGGCGTATTCCTGTGCTGCCAGGAAGCGGCCGGGCGCATGCTGCGTGCGGGTAAAGCGGGCCGTCTGATCAATACGGCTTCTGGTCAGGCACGCCAGGGTTTTGTCTACACGCCGCATTACGCTGCGAGCAAGTTTGGCGTGCTTGGCATTACGCAAAGCCTCGCCAAGGAACTGGCGCCTACCGGCATCACCGTCAATGCGTTTTGTCCGGGCATCATTACGACCGACATGTGGTCTTACAACGACGAAGTGTGGGGCAAGTTGCTGGGTGACTACAAGCCAGGTGAACTGATGGCGGAGTGGGTGAAGAACATTCCAATGGGACGCGCGGGAACAGGAGCGGACGTGGCAGGACTGGTCACGTTCCTGGCGTCAGACGATGCGTCTTACATCACGGGACAAACCGTGAACGTGGACGGCGGGATGTTCATGTCCTGAGTATGCTTTGCCTTAAAGAGCGCCGCGTGGGCTGAATCGCCCACGCGGCGCTCTTTGCATTTGCGAGGCGCTACCGAATGTTTGCTAGCGCTGCAACCTTGCGGATCGTATCGGCGCAAGCGGTCGCTGCTTCAACACCCTTCACGACAAAATGCTCGCGGAAGAACTTCGTGTGTTCTTCGCCCGAGTGGAAGTGATGTGGTGTCAACACAGCGGACAAGACCGGCGTGCCGGTTTCCAGTTGCACTTGCATCAAGCCGGTGATGACAGCCTGCGCGACGAACTCGTGCCGGTAGATGCCACCGTCCACCACGAGACCTGCCGCAACAATAGCCGCGTAGCCGCCACGTTGAGCGAGCAACTTCGCGTGCAGCGGGATTTCAAAGGCGCCGGCGACTTCGTAGAGATCGATGTCGTCGCGGCTGAATCCCTGTGCCTGGATGGCATCGAGGAAGGACGCTTTGCATTGGTCGACAATGTCGCGATGCCAGCACGCTTGAATGAATGCGATACGGGCACGCGGCTTCGCTGCCGAGCTAACGGCGGGTTTACTTTCGAGAGTAGTGGAGAGCGTCATAAATTTAAGCCTGTTTGTGTGAACAGGGCGAAGGACGGCACGGCCCCCACACGCAAATACTTTCGCGCACGAGGACACACGCTGTCCCGTTCTCTTTCATCCGGACTATGACCGTCGGCCCCGGGATCAAACCGGGTCTGCTGACCTTTGTGTTTCGCCATGCTTTCAATGAAAATTCAAGGCAAAACACAAAGCGCTCGCGGGCTACGCGCAGAAGCTGTACGCGATTACCGCCGGTGGGGAGTTTCACCCCGCCCCGAGAACTCGTTCTTAGTGAACGGAACGTAAATTATCACGATTTTTAAAAATACGCCGGGATTCAGCTACGGCGATGGGGTTTCTTCTGAATCATCTCGCCCACGACAGACACGCCTCAAGCCTTCCCGCGCCAGGGCACCAACCGTCGCTCCAGCGCGCGCATGCCGAGATCGAAGGTCCACGCAATCAAGCCGATCAATACGATCCCCATCACCACCACATCGGTTCTGAGAAAGCTCGATGCGTTCAGCACCATCTGCCCGAGTCCCGCCGTTGCCGCCACCATCTCGGCCGCGACAAGCGTTGTCCAGCCAAACCCGATCGCGATCCGCAAGCCCGTCAGGATCTCCGGCAACGCGGCCGGTAGCACGACAAAACGCACGACCTGTAAAAAGCTCCCGCCAAGTGAATACGCCGCGTTCACCTGCTCGGCGGTAGCGCTCCGGGCGCCGGCTCGTGCAGCCATCGCAATCGGTGCGAAGCAGGCGAGATAGATCACGATCAGCTTCGCGGTTTCATCGATACCAAACCAGATCACGACCAGCGGTAAATACGCAAGCGGCGGCAGCGGCCGGTAAAACTCAAGCGGCGGATCGAGCAGGCCCCGCGCAACACGGCTGACCCCCATCAGGATGCCGACAGGCACGGCTGTCACGCTCGCCAGCGCAAACGCGCCGAACACGCGAATGGCGCTCCACAGCAAATGCTCTGACAATGGCAGACCGCCTTGAATACGGCCATTCCACGCGTCAATGAATGCACTCCACACCGCTTGCGGCGAAGGCAGGAAAAGCGGCGCCACCCAATGAAAAGACGTTGCCGCCCACCAGAGCGCGGCAATCGCCGCGACTGATACAACGCTCAGGGCAGCGGTCGGACCTTCGCCGGGAAGGCCACGCCGTGGTTTGCGCCGGCGCTTTACCTGCGCGACATTTGCAGCGCTCGGCAGCGAGTCGATCGAACTCATGAGCTCACCTCCTGCAGCGTAGCGTGGGACCCGCCATGCAGTCGCCGAACCAGCCGCTCGCGCCATTCGATGAACGCGGGCGATGACTTCACCGCACGTGCATCGCGTGATTCGAGAAACTGCCGCGCGAACGGCAACGTGTGGCTTTCGGCAATCCGGCCGGGACCCGGTGTCATCAGGACCAGCCGCGTCGCGAGGAACAACGCTTCTTCCACACTATGCGTGATGAAGAAAATGGTCTTGCGGGTGCGGCCCCATACATCGAGCACGAGTTCCTGCATGGTCTCGCGAGTAAGCGCGTCGAGCGCGCCCATCGGTTCATCCATCAGCAGCACCTGCGGATCGCTGGCCAGCGCGCGAGCGATTCCCACGCGTTGCTGCATGCCGCCCGAGAGTGCATAGACCCGCGCATCAGCATGCTTTTCCAGGCCGACCAGGGCCAGCGTTTCACGCGCTATCTCACGACGTCGCGCGCGTCCCACGCCCTGAAAACGAAGTCCGAGCGCGACGTTGTCGATCACATCGAGCCACGGCATCAGCGCATATTTCTGAAACACGACACCGCGTTCGGCACCGGGCCCAACGATCGGTTCACCGTTCAGTCGCGCCTCGCCGGCAGTCGGATCGATGAAGCCTGCGAGGCAGTTCAGCAGCGTTGTCTTGCCGCATCCGGAGGCGCCAAGCGCAACCACGAACTCGCCACTGTCGATCTGCAGGTCGACGCCCTCCAGAGCGGCCGTTGCCGCGCCCTCATAGGTCACGCCGAGGCCGCGAATGTCCAGCGTGCTCATCGCGATGCTTGCTGTACGAAGCGTGAGTCGACGCCAACCGAATAGTCCGGCAGCACGTTCTGGATCGTGCCCTGAGTCTTCAGGAAGGCCGCAGTGGCTGCCAACGATTTCGCGGCGCCCGACTGAGCGCCACCGCCAAGCCAGGCCGGCGAAGCCTGTTCAGTGAGTGTCGGGAAGGCGTAAAGCGCGAGACTTGCAGGCACGTCGCCAGCGGTCGCCCCCGATTCTTTCGCCACGCCTTCGACTTCCTTCGACCCGGCTGTCCAGGCGGATTTGTTGTCGCGGTACTGCGCGTCGGTGGCGGCGAGCACCTTCACCAGGCCCGTCACGAATGCGTCGTTATCCTGGGCAAATTTTCGGCTGACGGCGAAACCGTCGAAGGTCGCCTTGCCGGTTTCCTTCGCCACTTCACCCGATGTAATCAGCACCTTGCCGTTCTTCTTGACCTTCGCGAGCACCGGGTCCCAGATATAGGTCGCGTCGATATCACCGCGTTCCCACGCCGCGGCAACTTCGGGCGGCCGCAGGTTGAGTATCTTCACAGTCGACGGATCGACGCCGGCATTTTGCAACGCAACAAGTGCATGGAAGTGCGAGGTGGAGACGAACGGCAGACCGATCTTCTTGCCTTTGAGATCGGTTATCTTGGTTACGCCGGAGCCGTCTCGCGCAACGAGTGCTTCGGCGTCGTTGATGTTGTCGAGGATCCAGAACAGCGAGATGTCCACGCCCTGCGAGAGACCGGCCGCGATCGGGCTGGAACCGGCTTCACCCAATTGGATCGACCCGGATGCGAGGGCACGGATCACGTCGGCGCCGCTGCCGAGCTTGCGGTACGTCACCTTGTAGCCTGTCGCTTTTTCCACCGCGCCGCTCACTTGAGCGTAACGCCACGGTACGACCATGTCCTGGTAACCGATCACGACTTCGCGCGACTGCGCGTGAGCGGCGCTAGCGGCCACAGCGAAGAGTGCAACGCCGGCGCACGCGCGCAGGGAGGAGAGAAAGCGTTTCATCGGAAGCCCCGGTTCAAGTGTGCATCGTGAGAGGCTTTCGACTATAAGCAATCCGCGTTCAAGCGGTTAGAAGCATTCGTGCGTTGCAAATGACGTTGTTCAAGCGTTGCATTTCACGTTGCGTTGGAAGCATCCAACTAGAATTTTATGCCGTCCTCAAGCGCTTTTCGAACGCGCGCGTGAGCCACGAAATGGGATAGCAATAGGCGAAGAAGATCACGAGCGTTGCGACGTAGGTCAGCACCGTAAAGCTGCTGCGTGCGACCGTGCTGCTGGCGATCTGGGCGGTGTCGAGCAGGTCATGGATGCCGACCAGCGACGACAGAGCGGTGCCCATGGTGATGATCGCGTAGACGTTCATCCAGGGTGGAAGCATGCGGCGCACGCATTGCGGCACGACTATCTTCAGAAGGATCTGCCAGCGCGAGAACGCGAGCGAAGCGGCCGCTTCCCACTGCGCGGACGGGATGGACGCCACCGCCCCGCGAAATACTTCCGCTATGTTTGCGCTGGCCGGCAGAGCGAGCCCAAGCATGACTTTGAGCCAGTCGGGAAATGGCACGATGGTGCCGAACGCATGGATCTCGAAGGGAAATACATACGTGGTGAAGTAGATCAGCACGAGCCACGGCGCGTTGCGAAACGCGACAATCCACACTTTGGCCAGCCGCCCCGCGAACGATTTCGACATCGCAAGCGCACCCGCGAGCAGCCCGATCACCGTGCCGATGAAAATTGCGCCGATGCTGATAAGCACGTTCATCGCAAAGCCGTGCGCCAGCGCCGGAGCCCATTCCACGAGCCGTGCGAGCGTCTCGCCGCGCGAGCCGGCGTCGGGCGCGAGCGACCACAACGCGGCGCCCACCGCGAGCACCCCAAGCACGCCATAGATGCCGGGCGGCAAGCGCGTGACAGTGAGCTTGCCCGCACCGGAAGCCGAATCAGTAGCCATAACCGGGAATCCTGTAACGACGTTCAAGCCAGCGGGCGCCGAGCGTGACCAGCCAGGTCAGCACGCCGAAGAACGCGAGAATCAGCAGCATCAACGCGAGCACGTTGTCGCGCTGGGTCCAGATCATGATGGACTGGTAGGTCACGTCGCCCACTGCAATGGCGGATGCCACCGCCGACGCTTTCACCAGTTCCACCATGTTGTTGACGAGCGCAGGCAAGGCCGCGCGCAGCGCGAGCGGCAGCTCGATGCGCCAGAAACGCGTGGCGCGGCTAAAGCCGAGCGAGGCCGCTCCTTCGAGCGTTTGAGAAGGCAGTGCGTCAAAGCCAGCACGCAGCGCTTCGGCGTGAAATGCGGCCTTATGCAGCGACAGTACAAGCACGACCCAGAAGAACGGCTTGAACGGGTTATCGATACCGCGTGCATGCAGCCACTGCGTAATTAGCATGTTCAGCACGAGGAACGCGCAGTAGAGCTGCACGAGCGTCGGCGTATTACGGGTGACTTCGATGAACCCGCGCGCCAGCCCGGCGACAAGCCGGTTGCGCCCGCGTAGCGCGAGCAGCAACAAGAGTCCTGCGACGGCGCTGGCCGTCATCGTCGAAACAATGATCTCGATGCTCACGCCGAGACCCTGCACGAAGGGCACGCGCTCATAGTCGTCGAGCAGGAAGCGATAGTCGAGCCCGAGACGCGCTGTCGCCGTGACAAAGCCGTGCAGCAGCGTGTCCATGCTAGTTCTCCGCGGGCAATTGCCGATGCCACTCGGCCAGCGCGGGCGAAGGCGGGTTGAGACCGTTCTTCGCTTCGGTTGCAATAAACCAGCCGTCGCGATGCAGGTCGCGCACGAATGTATCCAGTTTTGCGGCGGTATCGTGTTCGCCCTGACGCACCCAGATTACCGACGGCGCGGGTTCTATCTCGGGTTGCAGCACGCGGTAGTCGTGCCATTCAGGATCACTCTGCAGCAACGGATAAAGCAGCGGTGCAGCGTCGTGGACGGCTGCAACGCAACTGCCGCCGCGCAACGCCAGCAGCGACTGCGACGCGCCCGGGAAGGCGCGCGGGATCGCGCCGTAGCGCTCCACTATCGGACGGATGTAACTGCTGCCCTGCGATATGCAGACCGGCTTGCCGCGCAGGTCTTCCCAGCGCGTAATACCGCTTGTTTTAAGCGTGATTGCCGTTCCGCCGACCCGATAGTAGGGCGTGGCCACATGGTCCAGGATCTCACCGCGCTGGGCGTTGTACTCCATGTTTGCGATCAGGATATCGACCTTGCCCTGCTGAAGGAATTGAACCCGTGTGGAGGGCAACACGGACACCAGTTGCACCTTCGCGCCTAACCGTTTTCCGAGTTCGTTAGCGAGGTCTACGTTAAAACCACGCGGCTGTTGCGTCGCGGGATCGAGCGAACCGAAAGGACTGCCCCCGATCAACACGCCCACCGCGAGTTCATGGCGGGAGTTGATTTTGTCGAGCGTTGCATCTGCGTGTGCGGCGAGAGATGCGGTCATGGCCGATGCCAGCACGACAGGCGTAAGCAGGCGTCGGAGGTTCGTCAGGGTCATGGCGGTGAATAGCGGCAGGAGAGCCTGACAGAATAGGTAAGCGCCAGCGCGTCGCCAAGGAAGCGAATCTGCTAAGCAAATTACAAGCGCGGTGGATTGAGGGTTTGAAAAGAATGCCGAACGAGTTAAATCTTTAGCAAGGAGGCTGCTATCGATTCGACGAATGCTTGGTTATCGAAAAGGGGCGCGGTTCTTAAAATCTTCGTTCCAGCATGTTTTCCTGCGCTTGAGAAGGAACCCCGCGATGACTCAGTTGATCCTTTCGAAACGTGAGGTTAGCGCTCCCCCAATAACACCCGTGGAGGTCGCATGAGTCTGCTAGCGCTCGCGCTCGATCCGCTTCAGGACGAATTGCCACTCTCCCATGCTGCGGTACGGCCAGACGTTGCCGGAAGCGCCGATCCCGTGCTGGTTTCATTGCACGATGTCCACCTCTCATACGGCTCGGTGCCAGTGCTCAAGGGTATCGACCTGCGTGTGCGGCGAGGCGAGGCCGTTTCCATCATCGGGCCGTCCGGGTCCGGTAAGTCGACGCTCCTGCGTGTCATCAACGGCCTCATTGCGCCGCAGCAGGGTGAAGTGCACGTCGACGGAATCGATGTCCGCGCTCAGCGCACCGACGCGCAGAAAATAGCATTGCGCAAGCGCATTGGCTTTGTGTTCCAGCAATACAACCTATTCCCCCACCTTAACGTGCTGGCCAACCTGACCATCGCACCCATGAGCGTGCTTGGACGCAGCCGTGCCGAAGCCGAGCACGACGCACACGCTTTGCTGGCGAAGGTGCGACTGGCTGACAAGGCCAATGCATACCCGGGTGAGCTGTCCGGCGGGCAACAGCAGCGTGTCGCTATTGCACGGACACTTGCGATGCGCCCCGACCTGATCCTCTTCGACGAAGTGACATCCGCGCTCGATCCGGAAACGGTAGGCGAGGTGCTCACGGTGATTGGCGAACTCGTCGACGACGGCCAGACATGCGTGCTGGTCACGCATGAAATGCGTTTCGCCGAAGATGTCAGCGACGAAGTGTTTTTCACAGAAGGCGGCGTGATTCTCGAGCACGGTGCACCGTCGCAGATTTTCGGCTCGCCGGAGAACGAACGCACGCGCCTGTTCCTGCAACGGGCACGCGGCGATGACCGGCGCGCGCTGCGCAAACGCTCGCGAAGCGGTGCCGCTCTCGCTTTGGCAACTCCCTGACTACTACGAACCCATTCCTAAATGACCGCAACCTCGACACCCGATCAGATTGGCGAACGCCAGGCCGCTGTTTCCGCATTGCTCGACCACGTACGTCATATTGTGGCGAACCAGGGCGTGACCCGGGCCGCGCTCGATGCCATCAGCGAACGCTTGCAGGCGCTTGCAGCAGACCACGCGGGCTTGTTCACTGCACAGGATTTTCCACCGCCGCAAACAGGCAGCGGTGATACGTCGACGCGATATCGGCTGAATCCAGGCGAAGACGGTTTCGCGCTTTATCTGAACTCGTTGCTGCCCGGCAAGACCACGATTCCGCATAACCACGATACATGGGCGGTCATCGCTGCGCTCGAAGGCGAAGAGCTGAATCGTGTCTATAGGCGCACCGACGACGGTACCGATCCCGAACGCGCGACGCTCGATATCGAGCGGGAAGTCGTGGTGCGTCCAGGTACGCCGATCGCGTTCCTGCCAGAAGACATTCATAGCATCCACGTAACGGGCGCCGCACCCACGCTGCATTTTCATCTGTATGGCCGGCCGCTCGAAACGCTGTCTGGCCGTCTCGGCTATGAACTGGATACCGGGCGTGTGGTGCGCTACAACACGACCCACATGCACCGTGGCACGCAGGCGGTTGGCTGATGAGTCCACCCCTGCTGCGTAAAGCTACGCGGCTGCTGCGCGCCGGTGCACCTGCGTTCATCGACGGCGCCGCGCCAGTCAATGTGCCGGTCGAACGCACAAGCACAGTGCGTTTCGAGAACACGTCGAGCCACGCGGCGCGGCATAAACGGCGCGCGACGGGCGAGGCGGTCAGCACGTACGGACGGCATGGCACGCAAACGCACCGGGCGCTGGAAGCGGCCATCGGCGAACTGGAAGGGGCGCGTGACGTGCTGCTTGCCCCTTCAGGGTTATCGGCAATCTCACTGGTGTTCATCGGCTTGCTGTCGCCGGGCGATCACGTGCTGGTTCACGACGGCGTCTACGGGCCCGTGCGCGAACGGATCGAACCACTACTTACGCGGCTGGGCGTCACATTCAGCTATTTCAGCGCAGCGGACGGTTTGCCGCATAAGCTGCTTCAAGCCAACACGCGATTGATTTACGCAGAGTCGCCGAGTTCGTTTCTATACGAGATCATCGATCTGCCGGCGCTTGCGGACTTCGCTCACGAGCAAGGGGTCTTGCTCGCCGCTGACAACACGTGGGGCGCGGGCTTGCTCTATCAGCCGCTGGCGCTAGGCGCGGATGTCTCCATCCAGGCCGTCACCAAATATCTGGGCGGACACTCGGACCTGATGCAGGGCGCCGTATCGACCGCTGATGCAGCTATCGGGCTACGCTTACGAGACGCTCACGACGCACTAGGCCTGAGCGTCAGCGCCGACGATGCTTACCTCGCGTTGCGCGGCATCCGTACGCTGCCCGTACGCCTCGCGCAACACGCGCGCGGCGCGTTTGCCGTCGCGTCGTATCTGCAGCGCGTAAAGCAGGTCATACGTGTCTTCCATCCCGCATTGGCCACCGATCCCGGACACGCATTGTGGTCACGCGATTTCCACGGCTCGAACGGACTGGTCTCGTTCGCCTTGCACGATGCCGATACCAGCCAGGCCGCTGCTTTCATCGACGCGTTGCAGCTATTCGGCATCGGCGCATCGTGGGGTGGTTATGAAAGCCTTGCGCTGATCGCACCGCCGCGGCGCTTGCGCTCCCATAGTTACTGGCAGGGACAGGAAGCCGTGGTTCGACTGCACATCGGGCTGGAAGACGCGGACGATCTCATTCTCGACCTCGCACAAGCCTTTCGCAGCGTGCTGTCTTAAACGCTGTCCATCCCTCATTCCTGCTTTTCACCCATGACCTCAATCCGAAACGATGTAGCTTTCGTCGATGCCTCCACCGCCCGCGCATGGCTCAACGACGAAGCTGAAATTGCCTTGCTCGATGTCCGTGAAGCCGGGCAATTCGGTGAAGGGCATCCGTTCTTCGCGATCCCGTTGCCCTATAGCCGCCTGGAAATAGATGCACCGCGACTGGTGCCGAGACCCGACACGCGGATTGTCCTGCTCGACGATGGTGAGCACGAAAGTGTTGCGGTCACCGCTGCACGCCGCCTGAAAGCGCTCGGCTACACGAATGTCTCCGTCCTGCGCGACGGCGCCCGCGGCTGGCAAGCGGCGGGTTATACGCTGTTTAAAGGGGTTAACCTGCCATCGAAGACCTTTGGGGAACTCGTTGAACATGCGCATGGAACGCCGCATGTGTCGCCTGAAGCGTTGGCGGCTCTGATCGAAGGAGGAGGCGCTTATGCGTTGTTCGACGGACGTACGCTCGATGAACATCGAAAGATGACGATTCCCGGCGCGATTCCGGTGCCGAACGGCGAGTTGGCGTATCGGATCGGAACGCTTGTAGCCGACCCTGTCACGCCGATCGTGATTCACTGTGCCGGGCGTACGCGCAGCATTATCGGTGCGCAGACGTTGCGCAACCTTGGCGTGCCGAATCCGGTGATCGCGCTGGAGAATGGCACGCAGGGCTGGGCGCTCGCGGGGCTCAAGCTCGAACATGGCAGCGAGCGCCGCTACCCCGAGGCTTTGAACGAAGCGGCGGTTGCTGACGCGCAGACGCGTGCGGCCAAGCTTGCTGCGCGCTTCCACGTTGCAACGCTCGACGCTTTGGCCGCGCAAGAATGGCTTGCTGATCCGCATCGGACGACCTTCCTGATCGATGTCCGTACGGCGGAAGAGTTCGCGCACGACGGTCTGCCGGATGCCGTCCACGCTCCGGGAGGGCAACTGGTGCAAGCGACCGACCAGACTATTGGCGTTCGGCGCGCCCGCGTGTTGCTGGTCGATTACGACCGCGTGCGCGCGCCTGTGATTGCTACATGGCTCGTGCAGTTAGGCTTTGAGGCTGCGTTGATCGATGCAGCCGAAGCAACTGCGCTTCGCCCAGTCAGGCAGATTGCATCGGCGCGATCGTCCTTGCCGTTACTCGACACAGCCGCATTGCGCGAAGCCGCGACGGGTCAAGTGTTGCTGCTCGATCTGCGATCGAGTGCAGTCTACCGCCGGGAACATGCTGCCGGTGCGCACTGGTCGATTCGCCCGCAACTCGCAAGGACGCTGGCGGCGCTCAAGGCGACGCCGGGTGACACGCTGCTGTTATTCGCAGATGAACCGGCGGTAGCCGGCATCGCGGCAACCGACCTGCGCGAGTTGGGTTTTACTTCGCTTTATCTCGCAGCGAATGGAATCGATACCTGGAAAAAGGAGGGCTTGCCACTGGCATCGACGCCCGATGTTCCCGCCGATACGGCGCGTATCGACTATCTGTTCTTTGTCCACGATCGCCACGATGGCAATCTCGACGCAGCGCGCCAATATCTCGACTGGGAGACCGGTCTGATCGCGCAGTGCGCGCCTGATGAACTGGCTGTTTTTCGTATCGATGTACCCGCCACGGAAAGTCCCAGCCAATGAGATTTCGCTTCGCGAGCTTCTTAAGCTTTACCTTGACCGCGCTTGCGCTCTCGCAAACCGTTCACGCCGATGCCACGCTCGACCGGATCAAATCCCGCGGCACGCTCACGGTCGGGGTCGTGCTCGACGGCACCTACGGATCACTCGATCCGCAGACTCGCAAGCCCGTCGGCTATAACGTCGAGCTCGCGCAAGACCTCGCTAAACGCCTCGGCGTGAAATTCGAAGCGGTCGAAGTCACCCCGCCGAACCGCGTGCAATTCCTTCAGCAGGGCAAGGTCGATGCGCTGATCGCGAGCATGCAGTACACGAAGGAGCGCGATGAAATACTGAGTTATGTGCCCACGCCGTTCGAGGAGATTGGTGGCTCGGCGATGGTTCACAAGGGGGCGGGCATTCATGACTGGAACGATCTGCGTGGGAAGCCTGTCTGTGTCTCGCAAGGGAGCAACTACACGCGTCCGCTGATTGAACAATATGGTGCACAGGTCAAGGGTTTCAAAGGAATGCCCGAAGCGCTGCTGGCGCTGCGCGGCGGGACGTGCGTGGCGTCGGTCCACGTGACGCCCGGCATTCAGGCGAGGCTCGCCAATACCTCGGGCGAGTGGCAGGACTATGAGTCACCGATGCCTGATCAACTGATTCCGTCGCCGTCGGTGATTTGGGTGCGCAAGGGCGAGACCGACACGGTCGCGGCGCTCGACAAGATCGTGAAGGAGTGGCACCGGAGCGGTTTTCTCATCGATGAAGGCAACAAGTGGCACATGCCTCCCTCAAAACAGTTGCTCGCCTGGCATCAGGAGTATTCGTCGAAATAAGGCGGCGGCGGTCGTACTTCCAGAGCTCGCGGTCAACGCTGCTCATCCGGCTGTTCTGTAAAAAGCGTCTAAGTAAAGTTGAATTGCTTGGTTGCCAGCGCGCGCGTCTCTTTTCAATATCTCGATCATCCCTCCATTTCCTGATTGAACCCGCGCAATGACAACCATCTCCAACCCCGATGCCAACGCACTCGACGCGCTGCGCCTGCTAGGTCCCGACCCGGATAACTGGGTGCCGGAACGCGAGGGTATCGACCATAACGTCGTGATCGTTGGCGGCGGACAGACCGGCGCCGCGTTCGCATTCGCGCTGCGACGCGCGGGTATTGGCAAGGTGTCGGTGATTGATGCGGCAGCCGACGAAGCAGGCGCGGGTGTCTGGCTCAACCGGGCGCGCATGAACAAACTGCGTACACCGAAGACGCTGACAGGGCCTGAACTCGGCATCGCGGGTTTGAGCTTCCAGGCGTGGTTCGAAGGGCGTTGGGGCGCGGCGGCCTATGCGGACATCGACCGGATTCCTCGCGCCCGATGGGCGGAATATCTCGGGTGGTATCGACACTTCCTGAAGGTTCCGATTCGCTATGCCACGCGTCTCGCGCGAATCGAACCGGTGGACTCGCACTTCAGGTTGCGTCTGCTGAATGCAGCGGGTGACGAGCATGTCGAGACGGCGCGCAAGGTCATCTTGTGCAACGGCGTTGCGGGTAACGGCGCGGCGCAGATACCGGCCGTGCTGTCCGAGAGCCTGCCGCGCTCGCTCTACGCGCATACCGCCGAGACTATCGATTTCAATGCGCTCAAGGGGAAAGCGGTCGCGGTGATCGGCGGTGCAGCATCCGCCTTCGACGCCGCCGCTACCGCACTGGAAGCGGGCGCCGCGCAGGTGCATCTCTTTGTGCGCCGCGCCGCGATTCCTGCCGTGCCTATTACCCGTACTCGCGCCTATCCGGGTGCCTACGACAACTATCCCGCGTTGCCTGACTCCGTGCGCTGGCGTCAGGCGTTGCGCTTCCGGCAGGCGGGCTCGACACCACCGCTTGATGCCGTGGAACGCGTGACGAAGCATCCGAACTTCCATCTGCATCTTGGCGCGGCCTGGAGTCAGGCTAGCGCGGAGGGTGGGCATATTGCAGTCCGCGTAGGCAACGAGCACTTCCGGTTCGACTTTGCAATCGCGGGCACGGGCTATCTTGTCGACCCGGCTGTGCGCCCCGAGCTTTCAGCGGTATCGAAGGAGATCCTGTTGTGGCGCGACCGATATGTTCCTGAGGATCGCGAGCGCGATGACTATCTCGGCGCCCATCCGTATCTAGGAGCTGCGCTCGAGTATCTGGAGAAAATTCCTGGAACGGCGCCTCATCTGGCGAACCTTCACGTGTACAACCCCGCGGGCCTCGTCAGCTTCGGCGTACCGGTAGGCGACGTGCCAAGCATGAAGCGCGATATCCCGTCGGTCGTGAGCCGGATCAGCCGCGATCTGTTTCTCGCCGATCTCGATCGTCATGAGGCGCGCCTGAATGGCGAGGTGCCTGCCGATTTCAACGAGACGCTCTATGCGCATAGTGTGTGGCAAGGCGAGAAGGCTGACGTCGTCTGAACAATCATGCGATCGATAAAGCGCGCTGGCTCATAAACATATCGCAAACGAATAATTGTTAAGAGGCCGAAGCGTCGTTAGTCTTGGAGTCTGCAGCGAAGCAAAGCGCTTCGGAAAACCCCAGTGCATGCGCTTGGTGCACGGGGCTTCTTTCAACGTCACGAAGGCCTTCCCCATCATGTCCGGCACTCCTCATTTCGATCCAGCGTCCGGTCACCCCGGCGTCGGGTTCCAATCGACTGCGACGGTCATTCGGAAACAACCGGCCCGCGTAAGCGCAACGTATTCGAGCGAAGCGGCGGCGAGCCTGCTGCCGGCATGGCTGGCTGCGCTGGCATGGCTTGCCAGCACAGGCCTGACACGCTGGTGGCCAGACGCCGATGACTGGCCCTACACCGATCATCTGCTGGTCCTCAAGCTGCTGCTTGCAGCGACGGCGCTGCTGATAGGCGTGGCGGCGCGCAGAAGCATCCGGGCGCGCCAACCCGACGCATCTCCATCACGTGCCGAACGCTGGCTTGCGGCCATGCCGTGGTTTGTCGCGCTCGCGGTGGGCGTGACCGCATGGGAAATACTCACTGCGAAACTCGAATGGCTGCCTCGGCCGTTTTTTGCTCCTCCGCAAGCGCTGATCGCGGTTTATTTCGATGACTTTCCTCGCCTCGGTTCAAGCGTCGCGCATTCATTCGGATTGCTTGCTTACGGCTATGTGATCGGAGCAGTGGCGGGTTTTGTGACGGGCGTTGGCATCGGCTGGTCGCGGGCGGTCGGGTACTGGCTGCATCCGGTATTGCGCCTGATCGGCCCATTGCCTGCTACCGCCTGGTTACCGCTGGCGTTCTTTTTCTTTCCATCGAGCTTCAGCGCCAGCGTGTTCCTGATTGCACTCGCTACCGGCTTTCCCGTGGCGGTGCTCACGTGGTCGGGCGTGGCGGGTGTCAACAGCACCTTCTACGACATCGCACGCACGCTGGGCGCACGGCCCGGCTTCCTGATCCTGAAGGTTGCGATACCGGCCGCGTTGCCGTCCGTGTTCGTCGGACTTTTCATGGGACTGGGCGCGTCGTTTTCGGTGCTGATCGTGGCCGAGATGATGGGCGTCAAAGCGGGACTCGGCTGGTATTTGCAATGGGCACAGGGATGGGCGGCTTATTCGAACATGTACGCGGCGTTGCTGGTCATGGCGTTGATGTGTTCCGGGTTGATCACGCTGCTGTTCCGCTTTAGAGACCGGTTACTCGCGTGGCAGAAGGGGTTGTTGAAATGGTAAGCACGCAAGGCATTGCGCAAACGGGGCAACCGGCGCAAGCAGCGCAACCGGCATTCAAGGCCGCGTCGACCGGCGCACGTATCGACGTCAGTGACGTCAGTCACCGGTTCTCGCTGCACGGCGCAGCGCTGCCGGTTCTCGACGACGTCAGCTTCTCGGTCGCCCCGGGTGAGTTCGTCGCGTTGCTCGGCCCGAGCGGCTGTGGCAAATCGACGTTGCTCAGACTGGTTGCCGGACTCGATGCCCCCGCGGTTGGTACGGTGTCGTCGAACGGGGTCGCCATACGCGGACCGGACCCTTCGCGGGTCGTCGTCTTCCAGGATCCGACCTTGTATCCGTGGCGGACGGTTCGGGCCAATGTTGGTCTTGGACCTGAGGCGCAGCGAAGGCGCCGACGGTTTCCGTGGAGCCGGGTCCGCTCGGACGAGCCTCTTGCCGACGGCGAGCGTTCGGCGGAACAGCGTATAGACGCCGCGTTGCAACTGGTCGGCCTCACCGACTTCGAGGCGGCGTACCCGCACCAGTTATCCGGAGGCATGGCGCAGCGTGTTGCGCTCGCGCGGGCGCTTGTCAACGATCCCGAGTTGCTCGTACTCGATGAGCCGTTCGGCAAGCTGGATTCGCTCACACGACTGCGCATGCAAGGCGAACTGGTGAAGTTATGGCTGGACGCGCGCTTCTCCGTGCTGCTTGTGACACACGATGTGGAAGAGGCGTTGTTCCTCGCGAACCGGGTGATCGTGTTCAGCGAACGTCCGGCCCGCGTGACTGCGGAAGTGCGTAATGACGCGCCCTATCCGCGTCATCGCGACGATCCGAAGCTCGTTGAACTCAGGCGCGAAGTGCTTGCATTGCTCGGCCTGGTCGCTTGAGTCGCCAAACCGAACAGATAGATAAAACACCAATAACGAATGACTCGTGGAGAATGTTTGATGAATCGTCCTGATGCCGATGGTGGCGAAAGAGTCGCCTTGCCGGAGAACCTGTCGCGCCGCGAGTGGTTGCGAAAGACTGCGTGGACTGCCGGAGCGGCGGCGCTTGGCGGGGCGTCATTTGGCCTTGCCGGTCTACCTGCGCGCGCCGATGACAGCAAGTTAAAACAGTTGAAGTTATCGTGGAATGCCGGTGCGATTTGTACGGCGCCGGTACCGGTGGCGGTCAAGCAAGGCTTCTTTGCCAAGCGTGGCCTGGACGTTGAGCTGATCAACTTCGCCGGGTCGACGGATCAGTTGCTCGAAGCCATTGCAACCGGCAAGTCGGATGCCGGTGTCGGCATGGCGCTGCGCTGGATCAAGCCGCTGGAACAGGGCTTCGATGTCAAACTCACCGCCGGCATTCACGGCGGCTGCATGCGCTTGCTCGCGACCCGCAGTTCGGGAATTGTCGATCTGCCCGGCTTGCGCGGCAAGATAGTCGGCGTGAGCGACATGGCCAGCCCCACGAAAAACTTCTTCGCTATCACGCTGAAGAAACTCGGCATTGATCCGGACAGCGAGGTTCAGTGGCGTCAGTATCCCGCCAATCTCTTGGGCGAGGCATTGAAGAAGGGCGAGGTCCACGCGGTTGCGGACGGCGATCCGACCATCTGGATGCTGCGGGAATCGGATCATCTGGTTGAGGTCTCTAACAACCTGTGCGGCGAGTATCAGACGCGCGTGTGCTGTGTGCTCGGCGTGCGTGGGACGCTGGTGAGGAAGGACCGCGCTACGGCGCAGGCATTGACACAGGCCTTGCTCGACGCAACGGAATGGACGGCGAACCATCCCGCGGAAGCGGCGACTATCTTTGCGCAATACGCACCGCAGGCGGATGTTGCGCAACTGACGGCCATGCTCAAGAGTCACACGGATCATCATCATCCGATCGGCGACGCGTTCAAGAAGGAGATCGCGCTGTACGCGGACGATTTGAAGACAGTGGGGGTGTTGAATAGCGGCACGGATTCGAACCACTTCGCTAATCGGGTGTTCTCGGATGTGCTGGTTTAGGCGGTGGTTTTTCGCTCGCGCTGGTGGGCCGCGCAAGGTGTTGATTACGCGCCGCAGCGCTGAAGCGTGGGAACGGCGTTTCGAGAAGCAAGCCGCGGACGATGACAGCGCCAGCAACGCTGGCATAAGCGCCGCCACGCCGCTACCGACGAACAAAGGCCTGCGTGTGCGGGCCGATGTTTTAATCGCTTGGCGGGCCGCCCTTTGATTCGGGATCTTCCCCAAAGGTGATAGGAGCGTCAGCTTTTGGCTTGCGTGACTTTGATAAACGGTTGCAAGTCAGGATTAGATAAAGCAAGTAGATTGAGTGTTGCTCCACCAAACTGCCGGGCGAATTCGTCATCTAACGCATTGTTATAGTCGGCAACAGGCAGTTCCAGCGGAAACTGACGTTGCGTAACGGCGAGCACCTTTGCAACGTCAAGTGTGTAAGAAACAAGTGCCTGTTTTTCGTCTGACCACATGATTACCACGCACCGCTTTTCTGTATGGTTCGCCATCAATATCCCCTGCATTGTTGGTAATTCATAAACGCTTGCTGTGAGCACGTATCCATGAAGCGTTGGCCGCCCATCGCGCTCCTATAGGCAGTGCATTCGTCCATATCGCGCTCGTATTGTGCGAAACACTCAGTCTCTTGCGCCTCGCTCACGCCGCGCGCCGCCAAAGACATTACGTCATCGCCCGTCACGCTCTTGACGTACTCTAACGGCGCAGCGTCGCCTAGTGGGGTGGTCGCGCTGCCAACGTCCGTCACCTCGCCTAAATCGATTGCGCCTTCCGGCTCGTCCAACCGAAGGAAGCCCATGTTGACCAGCGTTACCAGCGCCCTAATGCCGCCCACGAGCGCGCCCGCTGGCCCGTCACTGAATAGCGGTGCGCTAACGGCGCTTTGTGCGTAAGGTGCCGCGCTTGCCGCCACACGCTCAAGCCCGCTATCGTATCCCAACGATTGCACCGCGCCGCCCGAACGCGCAAGCGCAGCCGCGCTGAATGCCTGCTTCGGGGTCATCGCTGGCGGTCGATATGCTGGCGCGGCCGGTGGTGCGGACCCGCCTGAATACGAGCCCGCGCGGCCCCCGATCGGACTTTCCACCACGAGGATATCGCCCCATCGTATGCCGACGCTCACATCAAACACGATTGACGAAGCGCTCTCCCTGCCATCACCCGTCTTCGCGCTCGAGGTCCTTAGAAACCGCTTTGCATGTTCGATAAACTCTTTGTTCTCTTCCAGGCGAAAACAATTCACCCCTTTGAACATCTCCTGTGCCGCCACTTTCGATTCGGCAAGAACTTGCGGGTCATGCCTGTAAAAACTCGCTGGTCGCAGTTTGTACCGCTTGCCGCGATAGCGAAAAATATCGTCCGTCATCTCAGTTATTTTATAGTTGCAACGCCCGTCACGCTAACGCACTTTTCCGCGCGTCCATCTCAATAAACAGACGGACGCGCGGGCGGTGACTCTTACGCAGTGCGCATCAAGGGGTTTTGCGTCAGGGGCTTTCCTAACAAGTGTGCTTGCCCGAGAGCACTGGTGGCGAATCGTGTTCATGTCATGTTTCACGAGAAGGAGGGGTTCAGCCATCCGTGGCTCTGGCGAGCACCGTGCTTTTGGGCCACCTATGAATAGAAACTGCACACTGTGGACCCTTAGGGTAGCGTGGTTTGAAAGCGTTTTCTTTGCTTCGTTTCTTTGTCGCTAAGGACCAGGAAATGACGCGCCGCCACGTGCAGTGGCCAATAGCGATAAAGAAGTTAGCCAACCTAAGCAAGCCATTAAACTTGAAAGCAGCAACCCGGCACTGACCCAAACCCGCTAACGTATAAACCTTGCAACCGGGCACCGACTCTGACCCCTAACCCCTACCCCGTCCACCGGTGTGCGCGAAAAACCACCGCCTAAACCCTCACCCCACGAACCAGCTTAGTCAGAAGCCGGACCAAAGGCTCGAACAACTCCGCCGATGTATTCCCATACCCGAGCACGAGCCCGTTGTCCTCGGGCATGGGCTGCAGCGCAAAACTGGATAGCGGCGTGGGGGCTAAGCCATGCCACCGGGCTGCATCGGCGATCTCGCGGTCCGGGTAGCACGCCGGCAACCGTACCGTCAGGTGCAAGCCGCAATATCCGCCTTCAATGACATGCGTCACCGGCATATGCCGGGTCAGCGCTTCTCTCAACGCATGCTGCCGGTCGCGATACAAACGCCGCATGCGGCCCAGATGCCGGCTGAACTGACCACTCTCAATGAACTCGGCAAGTGCGAGCTGTTCATAACGGTGTCCGCCTCGCAGCATGTCGTCCAGGGGCGCGCGCATCTGCTCTACCAGCGTCGCCGGCAAGACCAGGAACCCCAGGCGCAACGACGGAAACATCGTCTTGCTGAACGTGCCCACGTAGAGCACGGGCGCCTGCGTCACCAAACCCTGCATCGCGCCAATAGGCTCGCCCGCGTGGCGGAATTCGCTGTCGTAATCATCCTCGATGATCCACGCGCCATGCTGCTGAGCCTTAGCGATCAACTCTAAACGCCGCGCGACAGTCAGCACCGCACCCGCGGGATATTGATGCGACGGCGTGGTGTAGATCAGCCGCGGCGGCTGCGACTGCCAGTCGCTTTCATCGGCGATGAGACCATCGGCGTCAACGCGCATCGGCACCATGCGCAGGTCGCCCGCTCGCATCGCCGTCTTCGCACCGCGATAACCCGGGTCTTCGATCCACGCCGTATCGCCGGCATTGGTCAGCAAGCGGACACACACCGAAAGCGCTTCTTGCGCCCCCTCGGTGATCACGACTTGATCCGGCTCGCATCGCACGCCCCGGGCTATACCGAGATGCCGCGCAATCGACGCACGCAATGCCGGCTCACCCGGAGGATCGCCATAACCAAGAGCCGATGGTCCCGCCTTTCGAATGGCGCGGTCGATCGCACGGCGCCACGCAGCCAGCGGAAAATGGGACAAGGCCGGCACGCCCGGACGCAATGCAGCGTTCCCTTCGGCCGACGGCCCGGCGGCCTGAATCCGCGTCAGCCGCTGCGAGGTGGGCGGTGCCGCCGGTACCTGGCGCTTGCCTTGCGGTGACGCCGGACGCGACAACGCCGCTACCCGCGTGCCCTGCCGGTCAGGTTGCACGTACCCCTCTGCGGCCAGCAGGTCATACGCGGCGGTCACCGTGTTGCGGGAGATGGTTAGTGCCTCGGCCAGGGCGCGTGAGCCCGGCAGGCGGCTTCCTGGCGCGAGGTGGCCGCCGAGGATGGCTTCCTTGAATCGATGATGCAACTGGCGTTGCATGGGCGCCGCGCCGGGCCCTCTGGCGAGCGGCGCCTCGAGCAGGGTTTGCGGCACAGTCGACGAGGCAGCGGTTGTCATAAGCAGAGTGGGAAAGTGCAAGCGACCCGGCGGAGCCACGAGCGTGGAGCCATGAAAAATAGGGAATGTGGCACTTTCTAAGGTTCCATGATGCGCGTACGTTAGCACATGCTCAGCCTATGTTTGCGTAAGCTCCTGCTTGACCACCGACCCATGCCGCAAGGAACCGTTATGCCCAGCACCTTGAACCGGTATCAGCAACCCATCGGCGAGTCCGTGCCTCACTGGACTGCGCGTGTTCACCCGCCGCGCACGCCCATCGAAGGACAGTATTGCCGGCTGGAGCCGCTCGAGCCGCACCACGCGGCCGACCTGTACACTGCCTTTAGCCAGGCTCCGGATGGCCGTGACTGGACCTACATGCCGGTAGGCCCGTTCGACGATGCAGCGAGCTATCACGAGTACGTTGAACGGGCAGCGGTCAGTCCCGATCCCCAGCACTACGCAGTCATCGACCTGAAGAGGGGAACTGCAATCGGCACCCTGTCGCTGATGCGGATCGACCGGGCCAATGGGGTTATCGAAGTCGGCAACGTGGCGTTTTCGCCGCTGCTCAAACGCACACCGATCTCGACGGAAGCCCAGTACCTGTTGATGAAACATGCATTCGACGACCTTGGCTATCGCCGCTACGAATGGAAGTGCGACGCGTTGAACGCGCCCTCGCGGCAAGCGGCGGCGCGACTGGGTTTCCAGTTCGAAGGCATCTTCCGGCAAGCGGTGCTCTACAAGGGACGCACACGCGATACCGCGTGGTTCTCCATCATCGACAGCGAATGGTCCGCAGTACGTGCTGCATTCAAACAATGGCTCGCGCCGGAGAACTTCGATGCAGAAGGCGGGCAGCGCCAATCGCTGACCGACCTGCGCGCCGAGCTATCCAAAGCAGGGTAGGCGCGGTTTTTCTACTGCGGGTTTTGCCGGTTCCCGTTTGTAATCTTTGTTGGTATTGTGCGCGGTGAACGGGCGGCCCGGATGAACGGGTCGTGAGTTCACCTCTGCCCCAAGCGCTCTCGCGCGCTTTCTTAATCAGCAACGGACATTCAAACAATGAAATTCGATTCCCTTGCCCGGTCGCTTCTCGCGGCGGCGCTCGCCATTTGCTATGCCGGCGCCCAGGCCGCTTCGCAAGCCCCGGTTGCCGCCGAGAACGGCATGGTCGTCACGGCCCAACATCTCGCTACGCGCATTGGCGTCGACGTGCTCAAGGATGGCGGCAACGCAGTCGATGCAGCGGTTGCCGTCGGCTACGCGCTCGCGGTGGTTTACCCTGCGGCCGGCAACATAGGCGGTGGCGGTTTCATGACCATCCAGCTCGCCGATGGCCGCCGAACCTTCCTCGATTTCCGCGAAAAGGCGCCGCTGGCCGCGACCGCGAACATGTACCTCGATAAGGACGGCAACGTGGTCCCGGGCCTGAGCACGAAGGGCTATCTGGCGGTCGGCGTGCCGGGTACGGTGTCCGGCATGGAAATGGCGCTGACGAAATACGGCACCATGAAGCGCGCCGATGTCATCGCGCCGGCAATCAAATATGCTCAAGAGGGCTTCGTGCTCGACCAGGGCGACATCGATATCCTCGGGACCGCGACGGACGACTTCAAGAAGGACCCGCACGGCTCCGGTTCGATCTTCCTGAACCACGGCGAACCGTACCAGGTCGGCCAGAGGCTGGTGCAGAAAGACCTAGCGAAAACCTTGCGCGAGATCAGCACCAAGGGGCCTGATGGCTTCTACAAGGGCTGGGTCGGCAATGCGCTCGTTTCTTCGACGCAAGCCGGTAAGGGCATCATCACGCAGGCCGACCTCGACCAGTACAAGACGCGCGAACTCGCGCCGGTCGAGTGCGATTATCGCGGTTACCACGTGGTCTCGGCGCCGCCGCCGAGCTCGGGCGGGGTCGCTATCTGCGAGATCATGAATATCCTCGAGGGCTACCCCATGCAAAGCCTCGGCTTCCGTTCAGCCCAGGCCATGCAGTATCAGATCGAGGCCATGCGCCACGCTTACGTGGACCGCAACAGCTATCTGGGTGACCCCGACTTCGTGAAAAACCCGCTGGACCGTCTGCTCGACAAGAATTACGCGGCCAAGATCCGCGCGGCAATCGATCCGCAAAAGGCGGGGGTGTCGCAAGAGATCAAGCCGGGCGTGGCGCCGCATGAAGGCACCAACACGACGCATTATTCGATCGTCGATAAATGGGGCAACGCGGTCTCGGTGACGTACACGCTGAACGACTGGTTCGGCTCGGGCGTGATGGCGAACAAGACGGGCGTGTTGCTGAACGACGAGATGGATGACTTCACGTCCAAGATCGGTGTGCCCAACATGTATGGGCTGGTGCAGGGCGAGGCTAACGCTATTGGCCCGGGCCGGCGTCCGTTGTCGTCCATGAGCCCGACGATCGTCACGAAGGACGGCAAGACCGTGATGGTGGTCGGCACGCCGGGCGGCAGCCGCATCATTACCGCCACGCTGCTGACCATGCTCAACGTGATCGACTATGGCATGAATATTCAGGAGGCTGTGGATGCACCGCGTTTCCATCAGCAATGGCTGCCGGAAACGACGAATATCGAGCGCTTCACGCTGAGCCCCGATACGCAGAAGATCCTCGAAGGATGGGGGCAGAAGTTCTCGGGTCCGCAACCGGCCAACCACGTAGCGGCAATTCTGGTGGGCGCGCCGTCGCTGGGCGGCAAGCCCGTGGGCAAGAATCGTTTCTATGGCGCGAACGATCCGCGTCGTAACTCGGGACTCGCACTCGGCTATTGATTGATGCTGGGCCGTGCCGGCGAATGGTTTGTTATTGCCGGCCTAATGCGAGTTTTATGGCGTCGCGGCTACCGGCCGCGACGCGTTTCACCTCTCCCGTTTCACTCGCTGCTGGTCCACTCCACGTCGGCACCGACCGAGCGGAGGTTTTCAACAAAGCGCGGATGGGCACGGCGGATCGGCAGTGCATTGATAATCTCCGAACGCCCCTTGATGCTCGCCGCGACCATCAGCAACGCGATCGCCACGCGAATGATGTACGGGCTTTCCACTTTCGCCGGACTCAAGGGCAGGCCGCCGAACGTGATCAGCCGATGCGGGTCCGAGAGAAACACGTGCGCGCCGAACTTCGATAGCTCGACCGACCATCCCATCGCGCCGTCGTAGACCTTGTTCCAGAACATGGCGCTGCCTTCGGCTTTGACGCCGAGCGCGATGAAGATGGGCAACAGGTCGACCGGCAAATACGGCCAGGGCGCGGCTTCCACCTTGGTCAGGATGTTCTGCGTGAACGGCCGGCGCACGCGCAACGGACCGTCCTGGAACGCGCGCGACCAGCCGTCCTTATGCTCCACGTTCACGCCGAATTTCGCGAAGGTCCGGTCGATCAGCGGAAACTGGTCGGGCGCGGTATTCCTCACCGCGATGTTGCCGCCGGTGATCGCACCCAGCGCGAGGAAGGTCGCGATTTCGTGGAAGTCCTCGCTGAAACGAAACTCGCCGCCGCTGAGCTTGCGGCCGCCCGTGATGCCCGTTACGCTCAGGCGCGATGTGCCAATGCCGTCGATTGGTACGCCGAGCATGGCGAGGAAACGACAAAACTCCTGCACATGCGGTTCCGATGCCGCGTTGACGAGCGTCGACGTACCGCTCGCCGCTGCCGCGCATAGCGCGAAATTCTCGGTGGTGGTGACCGACGCATAGTCGAGCCAGTGATGATTCGCGGTCATCTGTGAAGCGGTTCGCACGATGAGCGAGTCGGCCGTGCGCTCGACCTTCGCGCCAAAACGTTCGAATACCTCGACATGCGGATCGATTTCGCGAACCCCCAGCGTGCAGCCCTTGACGTCGTTTTCCAGCCGCGCCACGCCGAATCGCGCGAGCAAAGGCGGCACCAGCATGATGGAAGAGCGCATCTCCTCGGGCAGGTGATGCGCGACAGGATCGAAGGTGGTTGCGTGATGATGCAGCTCGAGGATGCCGGTGGAAAAGTCCATCGACACATTGCTGCCGAGCGTACGGAAAATCTCGAGGATCTTTTTGACGTCGGTGATTTCAGGTACACCGATGAGGCGCAGCGGCTGATCAGTCAGCAGCGTGGCACAGAGAATTGGGAGGACAGCGTTTTTATTGGCAGACGGCGTGATCTCCCCGCGTAGCGGGACGCCGCCATGTACGATCAGATTCGACATGTTCGCAAAAGGCTCGTGGAAGAAGCGAAGGGACAATGATGCCACCGTGCGATGCGCACGGGCCAGAGATTGCGGTGGATTTCGCGTGGCGTCAGGGGGACGTATCAGCTACGCAACGTGACAAGCGCAGGCGCCTGCACTTATCCCTTGGCTCAGGCATCGATCGATGGCTTGACGAGGCCTCGGCGCTCCAGGCGATTGCGAAGCAGCCCTGCGCCGGCAGCGCCGATGACCAGGCACGCGTAAAGCACCAGGAGATTGTGGCGCCATTCGTCCAGCGTGAGCGCATGCGCCTGGATCTTCGGATCAGGAGCAGGGAGATGGGCATGGGCCGCCTCTACCGTCCGGGTCATGTGCATGAAGCCGGCCGCCGACAGCAGCGGCAAACCAATCATCAATGCGAGCAGCGCGGGCTTCGCGCGGCGCATGAAATCGTGGTGGCGATAACGTAGCCAGAGTCCGAGGCAGCCGTGCACCCAGCCCGGCGCCAGCAGCGCAAGTTGCAAACCCTGCGTGCCGCTCGAAATCAGCGAAATCACTATTTTTTCGTAGTCCGGCTCGAAGCCGTAGAGCGAAGCGGCGAGGCGGGTTCCCACTGCATGCCGGATCAGCAGCAGAGGCAGGCTGAGTCCTGCCCAGAGACGAATCCATTCGGTGGCGGGCAGCACCCAGTGGCGACGCCCGTAGAGTGTGCGCAAGGCCAGCGAAAAATGGAGCGCGGCCGCCCCGTAGAGCAGGATCGTACCGGGCGTGCTATGCCAGAGCCTGATGGCGAGCATCAGCCCGCGCCCCGCCAGATCCAATGACCAGATGCCGAGCGCATGATTGACCAGATGGAGGAACAAATAGGTCAGCAGCACCACGCCCGACCCAAGCTGCAGATGACGCGAAATCGGTTGCATCTCCATTCCTCTGACGTCGAACGTGGACGGGTACGTCGTACCTGAATGTCATTGCGTCCACGAGACCTGACAACAAAACTGGCGGGCTGGCGGATTTATTCCCCGTGGACGACTTCGGGAATAAATCGTGCTCATCCATAGTTATATGAGTGCACGCCTGACGATTTTATCCGGGACTTGAAGTTTCCCCTAAGCTCTCAGGTACGACGATTCCATGTATAAAAATCACCAGTTATGTTTGGCATGCCTAAATCGATGAACTGAGTGTTTTTCGTGAAGTGCCTGGCGCCGGTAGCTTTGGTGCAAGGAGGTTGAGATGAATATCGCCGAAAAGTCCTTGCGTTACCTGGTTGAAAAATGGCTTGCGCCCACTTCGGCCATGGGGATTCACGTCATTCAATTCGGCCGCACGGGTTCCGCGAAAAGTCGCTACGTGCGTGTGGAAGCTTCGACGCCAAGCGGTTCTCACGCCATTTTCTTCTTTCGCCACGACGACGGCAGCTGGTCTGTGTTTCCTCCCGCTACCTCACGGCCGTCCATGACGAACTATCGCCTTGCCGCATAGCGGATCCGGCCACCCGGATGCATCACTTGCGCGAGCCTACCGGGCTGAACCAATAAGCGATCGCGCCGACAACGAGCGGCACCGCCGTCACAACAAACAACCTCGAGTAAAGGTCCGCATTCGATACGCCCATCATGCGTGCTTCCTGTGCGATCAAGCCAAAGATGCTGCTTGCCAGCGCCACGCCCAAAAATACGAGGCTGTTCAGCAAGCCCAGGCCAAGCCCCAATTTTCCCGGCGCAATGATCGCCCGCGCTTGAGACATGACCAGCGGATGAATGCAGCCCACGGACAACAACAGGCAGATCGCGGCAACGCTGATGACCGGGCTTCGCTGCGGCATGGCCGCGAGCAAGAGCGCCGCCAGAACGCCTGCCGCTTGCCAGCCAAGCGACAACGACTTGGGAGACCATCGCCGGACGAGAAACGGAATGCAGAACGATGCGCCTATGCCCGCGATACTCATGACGGTCATCGCATTGCCGCGCGCCAGGATGTCGAAGCCGAATACGTCGGCCAGATACGGTCCGCCCCAGGAAGTGCGAAATGTTCCGCCCACCGACATCGCCAGGCAAACCGGCATCAACGTCCATAAGCCGCCGCGCGTGCGGGCGGGAGACATCGCCCGCACGGACGATGCTTGCGATTGCGGGGCATCACACAAAGGTTTTTCGTCTCGCCGGCGTACGAAGAAAATGACGCCGAGCGTCGCCAGCAACATCATCATGGCCGACAACGCCATGACCGGACGCCAGCCAAAATTTGCTGTTGCCCAGCTTAGCGGGAACGCCGCGAGCAGTCCTCCGGACATGCCAATTGCGCTGGCGGTGGTTATCGAGCGCACATCGCGCGGCCCCACGCCGTGACGGAGAACGTAGTTGAGCAGTCCCATGAAGACTGGCGCGCAACCGATTCCGATTCCCGCCTGCGCGATGATCGCGAGGCGCGGGTCGGTCGTGACCGACACGACCCCGGCGCTCAGCGTGCCCACGCTCATCAGGACCGCCGTGGGATAACGCACGCCATACCGGTCGAACATCAATCCAACCGGAATCTGTGCCAGGGCAAAGACCAGAAAGAACGCTCCGGAGAACCAGCCGAACATCTGCGGAGTGAAATGGAAATCCCCGATGAGCTGCGTCGAAATCACAGCCACATAGCTGCGGAAAAACTGGCTGAGTACATAACTGAATGTCAGCGCCCACAAACCGTAATCGGTTGATCGCACGGACGTGGAGGCACGCGGAGTTCCTGAAATATCGGTCATCGACTCATCGTGAAATTTTTTGTGTTGTGCTCGTTGTACGTGCCGAAGCTGGCGCAGCGAGTTGAATCGTCTGCCCACCGTCCTTCACAAGCTCGCGCGGGGTCAGTCCAAGCAGCCGGTTCATCCAGTGCGCCATGTGGCTTTGATGCGAAAAGCCCGTTTCCAGCGCCACCTGGCTGGTGCTGAGCTTGCCTTGCAATAGCAAGACCTTCGCGCGTTCGACGCGTCGCTGCACGACGTATCGATGCACCGGCATGCCGAGCGTCTCGCGAAACAGCACCTTGAAATGCGGCACGCTAAGCTGGGCCAACGCGGCAAGTTCGTCGAGCGTCAGGCGCTGGTCCAGATTGCTTTCGATGAAGTCAGTCACTCTTGTAGCCGTTCGCGGCGCTAGCGTACGCCCGCGGCCTTCGAGCGTGGCGATGCCGCCGCCGCTGTCGATCAGCCTGACCACCATTGCTGTGCAAAGACTCTCTGCATAGAGCGGATCGGACGCATCGCCGGCTTCCAGTTCCGCCTGCAGCGCCCACGCCAGATGCTGAAAACGCGGATCGCGCATCTGGAGTTGCGGACGGATCCCGGCTTCGCATGATTTCAGTTCGAGCTGCTCGAGCGTCTTGCGCGTGAACGACTCGCTGATCCAGATGCTGAGGATCGTGCAATCCGCTTCGTCGGTCCATTGGCCGTTGAGTCCCGCGGGGATCACGTCGGCGTCGCCATGCGCCTGAACACGTGCATAGCGACGTTGCTCGCACAAGCAGCGAGCCATCACCGGCGGGCCGACATGCACGCCGATGCGGTGATGCGGCATGGCCGGAATCCGGTGCGTGCCCGCCGAAATACCGAGCAGTGCCGCACCGAAGCCGTTCCAGCCTCGACCGCTGCTGGAGCGCAAATTGACGCGGGAGCCCGAAAGTGGCATGGGCAATGGTGTCACGGCATTCATGGCAGGTCCTCGCTGAGCTCGGCAAGCGAGCATTGTGCTGGGTTTTCCGCCAATTTGCTCGATGTCGTTACGGGTGACACCCTGAACCTGATCGTCTGCGGCGGTGCCGCAAGACGATCATCCGTATCTGCGCAGGTTGATCCTTCCCTGCGCGCCCGGAACGTTCAACCTCCCTACGATGACGACATCCATTCCAACAAGGAGTCGAATGTGTTCGTGATATTCGGAGCATCAGGCAAAGTAGGGCGCGTGAGCGCTGCATCGCTTCGCAATGCGGGGCATGCGGTCAGAGCCGTGGTACGAAACGAAGCCCAGGGCGAGCAGCTTGCGAGGATGGGCTGCGAGATCGTGCTCGCCGATCTGCTGAACCCGGCATCGGTGGCAAGTGCGATAGAAGGCGCGGATGCAGTACAGATCCTGTGCCCTGTCCCGATCGGTGACGCACATCCCGGCGGCACGATGCATCGCATGATTGAAGTTGCAGCCGATGCATTGCGCGCCAATCCACCATCCCATGTACTGGCGCTGTCCGACTATGGCGCGGAACTGGATCACGGTACGGGCATCACCTTGCTCTTTCATGCCCTCGAAAAGCAGTTGCAAACAGCGGTGCAACACCTGACATTGTTGCGCGCGGCGGAACATATGCAGAACTGGGCACGTGTGATACCCGTCGCGCTCGCAACGGGTAAGTTGCCGAGCTTGCATCATCCGCTGACCAAGCGCTTTCCGACGGTGGCGGCGCAGGACGTTGGGCTGTTGGCGGCAGAGTTGTTGCTGGGGGAGTCGCGCGGGATAGTCAGCATTGAAGGTCCGCGGCGAATCGCGGCGCTCGATGTCGCCCGTGCGCTAAGCGAGGTGAGCAGGCGCGAGGTCAGTGCGCATGAAGTGCCGCGCGACGAATGGCCTGCCATGCTGCTGCGCGCCGGCCTTGGCGCGGACCATGCACAGCTCATTGTCGATCTCTACGATACGCACAACGCGGGCCGCATCGACGTGGAAGAGGGAATAGGCGAACGGCGTTTCGGTACGACCGAGTTCCCAGAGGTCCTGGCCTCGATGCTGCCGCACGCCGCAACGGTGGCCAACTGAATGCGCAACTCGACGCAGCAGAAAGCGGTGCACTCCTCGCGTTCGCCGACCTATGCGAGCCGCGCTACGCGAGTGTGGCTTGCGGTCATCATCGGCCTGGCGGGAGTGGTGGGCGGCTATCACTTTCAGCGCATGTTAAGCGCTCTCCCTGACAGCAACGACGACTTCATTTTCTTCTAATCATCCGAAGTCGCCAGGCTACCCTCACAGGTCCAGTACGACGGCTGACGCTTCGCCCGAACCTATCCTCGCGGGTATTGCGCTGCATATCAACGCGTGTCCCGCCGGGATCTCTGCCTCGCACGGTGCGGGGTATGTCACGTCCCCCGACAACACGCGCGTGGCGCAAGTACCGCACACGCCGGACCGGCAATTCGATGCAGCCGACACGCCGTTCGCCTCTGCAAAATCCAGCAGGCTTCCGTCTTCCGGCGACCATTGCGCGTCGCGATGCGTACGCATGAAGACTACCTTCGATGACCGCTCGGGGTCGCGAGGAGCAACAGGCTTAGCGACAGCCAACGCCCGCACAGCGCTTTCTGTCCGCTTGACACTCGCCGGTCCGAACGCCTCGAAGCGAATCCGGTCGTCGGCAATGTTGAGTGCACGCAAGCCGCTGTACATGTCCTGCATGAATGCGCCGGGACCGCAGAGGTAAAAATCGTAATCGCCAAACGGCAACACGCTCTTGAGATACGCAATATCGACACGCCCTACGGGACCTGCCTCAGCCTGGCTGTCGCGCAGATACACCGAGAGGTTTGAGTGCGCTTGCTCAGCAGCCTTGAGTTCGTCAGCGAACGGGTGTTCTCCGGACCGCCGGGCACCATGGATAAAATAAATGTGCTCAGGCTGTGCGCGCCCGCTCGTGTCGGTGAGCAAGCTGTTCAACATGGCGACCATTGGCGTAATGCCTATGCCGGCAGACAGCAACACAACCGCGCGGCTACTCGTGCGGTCGAGTACGAAAGCCCCGCCCGGCGCCTTGGCCTCGATCTGCATTCCTGCCTTGACGTTCTCGTGCAGCCACGTCGACGCCACGCCCTCGCGCTTTACGGTGATCCGATAGCGCCGGCCTTGATGGGCATCGGAGAGGGTATAGGTTCTGATCAAGGGTGCTTCGAGCCCTGCACGGTGCAACCGGATCGGCAGGAACTGGCCGGGTTCGTATGCGGGGAGCGCCGATCCATCAGCGGCTTCAAAATAGAACGACCGCACGCCGGGGGCTTCGTCGCGAACGTCGGAGACCTTCAATTTGCGCCACGCGCTTGCGACTGCCGGCGTAGCCTCTTGCGCTTTCCAGCTACCAAGGTTCGCCAGTTGCGGCGCGTATTGCACAGAAGACCAGCGCATGGGCAACGCACCCGGAGTCCGACGCACCTCACGCACATGCCAGCGGATCAGGCGCTCGGCGCCATCGAATGAATCGAGTTCCGCGCCCTCCCAAATGATCTCGGCATCCACGGCAAGATACAGCAGATCCCCACTGTCGAAGTCGATCACGAGCAACCCGGCGCGCGGATCCTGCATCAGGTTGCCGATGGTATTGAAGAACAGGTTGCCGCTGAAATCGGGTGTGGTCAGCGTGTCGTCTTCATCGATGCGAATAAAGCCCGGCGCGCCGCCGCGATGCGATACATCTGCGCCCCGTCCCATGCCCGCTTCGCTCGAAGTGTTTGCAGTGGCGACAAAGAACGTATCGGCCCGCGCAAGCAGCGCGCGGTCGGCATCGCTCAGACGATTCGAAACCAGCGGCGCCGCTGCCGACCCTTCTTCCACATGGAACTCGACCGGCGTACGGCTCTGGATGTACTTGGCGCAGTTCCCGAAGCTCTGGCTTACGGCAACGGTGATCGCCTGATCGTCGATGGCGGTGACTACACCGTTCACACGATTGCGACGGCGAGTAGCGGGCTGAATGCCAAGACCGCCCACGACCGATCCGACCTGCCACGTGGCCCCAATCGGATCACCTGCCAGACTCCGTCCGGCAATACGCAGCGTGCGTTCATCCGGCGTCGAGATAAATCCCGGCGCACCAACCCGCAGCGTAGCCCACGGTTGCCCCGTCTCATCGACTCCACCGAGCACCATGAACGGCTGCTCCGCAAAGAACCGGCGATGCTGATCGGGCATGTAGTCGCGAATCCCGCGACGCGCGTCGACGTCCATCCGCTCGCGCACGCCCGCACGTTCCTGCGCGGCGAGTTCACCGGCATGGAACGGCGATTCCGCTGCACGCCAGCCCGAAGGCGGCGCGGTAACACGGGCGGGTTCAAGAGCGGACATGATGGTCTCGGTATAGGAGAGTGGTGTATGCCGTTTTAAATATTAGGTTGCCTCGGCGAGCAGGCCGGCCTTGCTCGCGGGCATCGCCAGGAAACGCGGCAGTGCCTCGACGCGCTTCAACCACGCGCGCAAATGCGGGAACGGCTCCAGCGAGATGCCGCCTTCGGGTGCATGCGCAATGTACGAATAAGCGGCTATGTCCGCGATGGTCGGCGTCTGCCCGACCGCGAACGGCTTGTCGCGAAACTCGGGATCGATGATCGCGAACAGGTCTTCCGCCATCTTCTTGGCAGTAGCGTAATCCTTTGGCGCGCCGAACACAGTCACGAGACGTGCGGCACAGGGGCCATACGCGATCTTTCCGGCCGCCAGCGACAGCCAGCGTTGCACCGCCGCGGCGCCGACAGGATCGTCCGGCAGCCACGACGCATCGCCGTATTTGCGCGCGAGATAGACAAGGATCGCGTTGGAATCGGTCAGGACAATATCGCCGTCTTCGATCACCGGTACTTCGCCGAACGGATTCAGTGCCAGATGCGCCGGTTGGCGGTTGTCTCCTGCTGCCATGTTCAGTTCGATGGTGGTGAAAGGCAGATCGAGCAGCGTCAGGAACAGCTTCGCCCGGTGCCCGTGGCCCGAGAGCAGCGTGGTATGGAGACGGATGGGTTGGAGCGGCTTCTGCAATGTGGGCACGATGGATACTCTGAAAGGGGTTGAACCGGTGTTTGGATGCAACAAGCATAAAGCGCCGCACAGGGCATGAGAAGACGGATAATGGTGGTTAGACAATCCTCTTAAAGTGGACAATCCATGACCAGCCTGAACGCGGTTAACCTTAACCGGCTGGTGGTTTTTGCAGCGGTGGTCGAGGCGGGTTCGCTAACGGCCGCGGCCGACCGTCTCGGGATCGCGAAGACCATGGTCAGCACCCACATGCAGCGTCTCGAGGCCGAGGTCGGGGCGACCCTGCTCATGCGCACTACGCGCCGGGTCAGCGTGACGGAGGCGGGCAGGACCTTCTATGAAGCGAGCCGGCAGATCCTGAGCGCGACCGAAGAGGCAATCTCTGCACTGGCGCAGGAGTCGGGCGTGCTGCGGGGAACGCTGCGTGTCGCCACGCCTATCGACTATGGGGCGAGCGTCATTGCGCCCATGCTCGTCGCATTGCAGCAGCGCCATCCGGAACTCAAGGTTGAACTCGTGTCGGCCGACCGTCAGGTGGATCTGGTCGCAGAAGCAGTCGATGTCGCGATCCGGCTCGGGCGGCTGGCGGACTCGAGTCATCGCGCAGTGAAGATCGGCGGCTTCGTCAAATGGCTCGTCGCAAGTCCCGGGTTCGTCGCTCGTTGGGGCAAGCCGACTACACTCGAAGCGGTCGCGAAATTGCCGTTCATCGGCATGTCGGCTTTACAGAAGCCGCTGGTTGCGCCGCTCGAAAGCACCCGCGGCGGGAAGCGGACTGTGCGCTTCAGCGCGGGTTTTCTCGCCGACACCGCGCCTACGTGTCGCGCAGCAGCATTGGCCGGCGGCGGCGTGGCTTACCTGACGAATTTCTCGATCGGAGAAGACGTTGAAGCGGGACGGCTGGTGCGCTTGCTGCCGGCGTGGTCATCGCCGCCCGCGGGCATTCACTGCATCTTTCCTTCGGCACGTTATCCGTTGCCGAAGGTGCGTGTGTTTATCGATGCGCTCAAGGCTCATCTGGAGACGAACGGCGGGTAGGCCGTACACCGTGCGCCGGTTGTTCACTCGGTGGTCGCTGCCCGTTCAAGCTCAAACGCTCAACCAGGCGCGCCACCATGCTGAGACTTACGTGGATGCGGGTCCCGGACCTGCGCCGATCTGCCAGACATAGATGGGTTCTTTCTGGTTGATCGACCAGTCGCCAACGAGTTTGGCCTTGTACACGATCGGGTTGTGCGACGAGACCGCGCGTGCATTGCGCCAATGACGATCAAGCGCCTTGCCGCCGCCAATGGCCGATGCACCCAGCGCATCGAAAAGATGGGTCGAGGCGCGCAACGCAAGTTCCGTCGCCACGATCTGGCCTTTGGCCGACTCTATTTCGGCCTCGATATTAAAGCGGTTCTCGGCGTCGATATCATCGGCAAAACGCGCTTCATATGCCCGCTGCGCCGGTTCCGTCGCGCGCAACGCGATCGCCTCCGCGGCATAGGCCCACGCGGCAATCTCTCCAACCACTTGCTGAATCTGGACGTCCTGGCTCACATGCGGCGCGTTGCCGTGGCTATAGATGCGCTTGCGGGCGCGCACTTCGGCCGCTGCGTCGAGTTCGGCCGCCCGGGCGATGCCGGCCAGCGTCGCCAGATGGAATAGTTGGTAGAACGCAGTCTGATATTTAAAGCGCCGCGCGAAGTCGACAATATGACCCGGTTCAACCACCGCGTCCTTGAACACCGTGGTGCCGCTGCCCGTGGTGCGCTGACCGAAACCATCCCAGTCATCGCTTAACGTCACGCCCGGCTGCTTCGCGGCGACCGCGACAATCACGTCGCTGCCGTCTTCAGCACGCTGCGCATAGACATCGATCCAGTCCGCGAAAATGCTGCCCGTGCTGTAGTACTTCTCACCGTTCAACACCCAACCGTCACCTTGCTTTGCTACCTTGGTGATGACGCTGCCCAGCGTGACGTTGCCCACTTCAGTCCACGCATTGCCGAACAGGTCGCCGCGTACGAAGCGCGCGAACCACTGGTCCCGTTCGGCGCTTGCGGGTGCGTTGACAATGTCTTCGACGAAAGCAAAGTGGCCACGCAATGCCTGCGGAAGATTGGAATCGGCGGCGCCGAGTTCGATCAGCAAGCGGAACAATTGTTTGACGGAGACGCCTGCACCGCCATGCGACACCGGCACGCGTAGTGCACCAAAACCCGCTTGCTTGAGCTCCACGATCTGATCGTAGGGCAGGGTCCTGAGCTGGTCGCGTTCGACAGATCCCGCAGCAATGCGCTCGAAGATGGGTCTGAAGCGGCTGGCGACGCTTTCGTAATCCGCTCCAACCGATAGCGCCACAGGCGGCAGTTGTGTCATGTCAAAAATCCTTGGGTGTTGTTAATGATGAGTCGAGGGCGGCCAAATGCGAGCACGAAGACTGTTCAATCTAGCCCATCGACTCCACCCGCGTTAGATCGTTTTCCGCAATGTTTATCGCCCCGGTGCGCATCACCGCTGCCTTCCAACGGCATTGCGTCGATACCACTGTTTTAACGTCGCGTTCCGTTGCTGCTGCTTATCTAAGCCGGCCGCCGCACATATAGATAGCTGAATAAATTGCTTGGGTGGCTGCGGCTGCCTGAAATAGATTCTGGATCCGTGAGTCGAAATCGCAACGACGATGCACGACATCAGTGCATCGGTATGCTAATTAATCAGGAGATCGCAATGAGCGAGCAGCAAGACGGGAAGCAGGACGCGCTAAAGTTTGCCTATTGGGTTCCCAATGTCAGCGGTGGCCTCGTAGTCAGCACGATAGAGCAGCGCACCGACTGGAGCGTTGAATACAACCAGAAGCTTGCGCAGACCGCGGAGAAAGCGGGCTTCGACTACGCGCTCAGTCAAATCCGGTTTACGGCGGGCTATGGCGCGGACAATCAACACGAGTCGGTGTCTTTCAGCCAGGCGTTGTTGCACGCAACTACCAAGCTGAAAGTGCTTGCCGCGATCTTGCCGGGACCGTGGAGTCCGGCGGTTGTCGCCAAGCAGATAGCGACCATCGATCATATCTCCAAGGGGCGAATTGGCATTAACCTAGTAAGCGGCTGGTTCAAAGGCGAATTTACGGCGATCGGTGAACCGTGGCTCGAACACGACGAACGTTACCGCCGGTCGCACGAATTCATTGAAGCGCTCAAGGGCATCTGGACTCAGGACAACTTTACGTTCAGAGGCGATTTTTATCGGTTCAACAATTACACGCTGAGTCCGAAGCCGGTACAAAAGCCGCACCCGGAAATCTTCCAGGGCGGTAGCTCGCGTGCAGCCCGTGACAACGCCGCAAGTGTGTCGGACTGGTACTTCACGAACGGCAATACGCCCGAGAACCTCAAGCTGCAAATTGACGATATCCAGGCCAAGGCCGCCATCAATAACCACAAGGTGCGCATTGGCGTGAATGCGTTTGTGATCGCCCGCGATACCGAGGAAGAAGCCAAGGCCGTGCTCGCGGACATCATCAAGCATGCGCACGTGGAAGCGGTTCATGCGTTCGGGGACGCCGCGAAGCAGGCCGGCAGCGCATCGCCTGAAGGTGAGGGCAACTGGGCCAAATCGACATTCGAAGACCTGGTGCAATACAACGACGGTTTCCGTACCAACCTGATCGGCACGCCACGCCAGATTGCCGAGCGGATCGTGGAGCTTAAGTCGGTGGGGGTGGATCTGGTGCTGGCCGGATTCCTGCACTTCATCGAAGAGGTCGAGTATTTCGGGCAACGGGTCTTGCCGCTCGTGCGGGAGCTTGAAGAGGCCGCGCAACTCGAAGCAAAGGCTGCGTGAGATGGCAGCGCCAACGCCGGAGTTTCCGGACACCTTGCCCGCATGGCTTGCCGAACAGGCGAGGCATCGCCCTCACGCGCCCGCGTTGAGGCATAAGCGGCTGGGCCTATGGGAGCAGCTAAGCTGGCACGCATTGGCCGAGAAGGTGGAGGCGCTTGCGGCCGGCCTGGCGGCGCATGATTTCGGTGCGGGCGATGCGCTGCTGCTCGTTAGCCAGCCGCGCGAAGAGGCGCTGTGTTTGTCGCTCGCCGCACAATGGCGCGGAGGCGTTGCGGTGCCGGTCGAGCCTTCCGTATCGGATCAAGCGCTTGGCCGGATCGTGCGGCATCTGGCGCCGCTTTTTACCTTCGCCGACGATGACCAACAGGTCGACCGCTTGCTTGCGCTGTCGCAGTGGGTGATAGACGCGAATCCGCGCAGCTTGCGGCCGCATCCGCATGCGGACGTGATTGAGTACAGCACGTTGGTGTCGCCGGATAAGGGAGCCAACGCCATTGCACGACCCGAGCAGGATGCCTTTATCTTCTATCGCGATGACGCCGGGCACGGCATCGAAGAGCAGCGCATCACTCATGCAACGCTGATTCGCGAGGCGCGGCTGGTCGCGGCGAAGGAACATCTGCATCCGGCCGATGATGCGTTCGCGGCCCGCGCATTTGCGACAGCGGCGCAGGCGCGTTATCTCGTTGCACCGTGGTTGTTGACCGGTTTTCGCCTGAATTTTCCCGAATCGCTGGAGACCCGCGATAACGACCGGCGTGAACTCGCGCCCACTTTGGTTGCGGGAACGCGAGAGACCTATGGCCGCGTTGCGCGGCTCGTCGATACAAGGCTGCCCGGGGCGAATTCAGTCCGGCGCCGCCTGCTTGATCGCTTGAGCGACGAGCGGTCGTCCGGGTTGCTGCGCCTCGTTGCATGGTGGGTTGTCGCGCGGCCCTTGCGTGAGGTGATCGGCTTCAGGCGAACCCATGCCGCCTTGGTCGCCGGTGCCGCTCTGGACGACGACGCAGCGCGCTTGTTCAAGGCGTTGCGAATCGATGTCCGCACATGGCCGGACGATGGTCAATGGCAGCGTTTGCCTGAGCCCATTCTGACGGCTCAGCAAGCAGCTGATGTACAAGGACAACCCGCGTGACGTCTCAAGAACAATCCTTACCCATCGCCTCGCAAGCGCTGCTTTCACTCGACCGGATTTCGTTATCGTTTGGCGGTGTCAAGGCAATCACTGACATCAGCTTCGACGTCCACCAAGGCGAGATCTGCGCGTTGATCGGCCCGAACGGCGCAGGCAAGAGTTCGCTGCTCAACGTGATTAACGGCGTCTACCGGCCGCAGCAGGGCACCGTGCGTTTCGATGGCGCCGAGAGCCGTCGCATGAGTCCGCATGACGCGGCGCATCGTGGCATTGCACGCACGTTTCAAAACATCGCGTTGTTCCGGCGCATGAGCGTGCTCGACAACGTATTGACGGGACGCAATTTGCATCGCGGCAGCACGTGGATCGAGCAAACCTTTCGAGTCGGCCGGGCGCAACGTGACGAAGCAACACAACGTCGCTACGCCGAGGTCGTGATCGAAGCGCTGGACCTGCAACGTGTGCGTCATAGCGTTGTAGGCACCCTGTCGTATGGCGTTCAGAAGCGCGTGGAACTGGCCCGCGCGTTGGCCGCCGAGCCGCGTCTGCTCCTGCTCGATGAACCGATGGCCGGCATGAACGCCGAAGAGAAACGCGCGATGGCTGGTTTCATTGTCGATGCTAACGAGCAATTCGGCGTGACGGTCGTGCTGATCGAGCATGACATAGGCGTGGTGATGGATCTCTCCGATCACATTGTCGTGCTCGACTACGGCAAGAAGATTGCAGATGGGATACCCGCCGATGTGCGTGCAGATCCCGCCGTGCTGGCGGCTTATCTGGGCACGCGTCACTAGGCTTGCTGCGTTCGCTTACTTCTCCGATTTACCCAAAGGCTGCATCCATGAGTTTCTTCCTCGAAGTGCTGGTCGGAGGTCTGTTGGCCGGCGTGATGTATTCGCTGGTCGCAATAGGCTTCGTATTGATCTACAAGGCCTCGGGTGTGTTCAACTTTGCGCAGGGCTCGCTCGTGCTGTTCGGCGCGCTGACATTCGTGAGTTTGGTCGAACGCCACGTTGCACCCTGGCTCGCATTTGCCGCAACGCTTGCCGTGCTCGTGCTGATTGCGATTGCGATAGAACGAGCAGTGCTTCGGCCGCTCGTGAACCGCACGCCTATCGTGCTTTTCATGGCGACGCTGGGCCTGAGTTTCATTCTCGAAGGCGCCGCCCAGTTGTTCTGGGGTGCGCAGGTGCATGGACTGGATCTGGGTATCGACGATAAGCCGCTTCAGTTGGGCGGCGTGATGATCAGCCAGTTCGATCTCTTCGCGGCAGCCACGGCCGGTGTGCTTGTGATCGCGTTGTCGCTGATGACGAATCGCACGCGGCTCGGTTTATCGCTGCGCGCCGTGGCCGACGATCCGCTTGCCGCGCTTGCAGTGGGGATACGCTTGCCGCGAATCTGGGCCATTGTGTGGTCGCTGGCGGGGTTCGTCAGCCTTGTTGCAGGGTTGCTGTGGGGTGCGCGGCTCGGGGTGCAGTTCTCGTTGTCGCTGGTGGTGCTGAAGGCGCTGCCGGTGCTGATCATTGGCGGCTTCTCGTCGATCGGCGGAGCAATCGTCGGCGGTCTGCTGGTTGGCGCCTCCGAGAAGCTGGCCGAGGTGTATCTGGGCTCACTGGTGGGCGGTGGCATCGAGAACTGGTTTCCGTATGTGCTTGCCATTGTGTTCCTGCTCGCGCGTCCTGCTGGCTTGTTCGGCGAACCCGCCGTCGAACGGGTATGAGGACGCTTATGTCGAACATCGCCATTCGTCACGCGAGGTTGAACGTTGCAACGCCGGTCGCTTCAGGCCTCGTGATAGCGGCGGTTCTGGCTTTGCTCGCTGCTGTGCCGGGCGTAGCCAGCGAATACTGGCTGAGCGCCGTGCTTACTCCGTTTTTGATCTTGTCCCTGGCCGGACTCGGCTTGAATCTGCTGACGGGTTATGCCGGTCAACTGTCGCTGGGTACTGCGGCGTTCATGGCCGTAGGCGCCTACGCAACCTATAACTTCGCCGTCCGTGTACCGGGGTTGTCACTGCTGTTGGACCTTCTGCTAGGCGGCTTGATTACGGCAACTATCGGTACGTTGTTCGGCCTGCCAAGTCTTCGCATCAAGGGTTTTTACTTGATTGCCTCGACGCTGGCCGCGCAGTTTTTCATCGAATGGCTTCTCACGAAAGTGAGCTGGTTCTCCAACGACGATACGTCCGGCGTCCTGAGCGCTCCCCGGCTGTCGATCTTCGGCTGGTCCATCGCCACACCGGTTTCGCGCTATCAGTTCGTTCTCGGCGTTGTCGTGGTGGTGTTCGTAGTGGCCGCGAGTCTTGTGCGCAGCGAACTCGGCCGGCGCTGGATGGCAGTACGCGACATGGACACGGCAGCAGCGGTCATCGGCATTCCGATTGGCCGCACCAAGTTGCTGGCGTTCGCTGTCAGTTCGTTTGTCATCGGCATTGCGGGAGCGCTCTGGGCGTTCGCGTATCTCGGCACGGTCGAGCCGCATGGCTTCGACCTGAACCTGTCTTTCGAGGTGCTGTTCATCATCATCATCGGCGGGATGGGCAGCATTGCGGGCAACTTCTACGGCGCTGCTTTCATCGTCTTGCTGCCCATTGCGTTGTCCCACGCGGCGGGTGCGCTCGCCGCTATTGGCGTGGACGTCGGGCAACTTCAGAACCTCCAGAAGATCCTCTTTGGCACGTTGATCATCGTGTTCCTCATCAAGGAACCGGATGGGCTTGCGCGACTGGTGCAGATCGCCCGGCAACGTCTCAGGAACTGGCCGCTGCGGGCCTGAATGTTTGCGCAGAAACACATTCATATCTCTCATCTCAATCCAGGCAGACACGGACCCGTTCAGCATGAATCTTTCACTATCACGTTTATTCCGCGCGACCTGGTCGCGCTTGGCAGGCATCGCCGGCGTATCGCTTTTGCTCACGGCCGGGGTTGTTGCGACCACGTCGAATGCGTACGCAGGGGGCGAGGAATATTTCCCCTTGCAGAGCTACAGAGTAGGACCCTACGCGGCGGGAGGCACTGGTTTCTTTGGCGGTTTTATCGACTACATGAAGCTCATCAATACCCGTGACGGTGGTGTGAACGGCGTCAAGCTGACGTGGAGCGAATGCGAAACAGAATATGTGGTGGAGAAGGGCGTGGAATGCTACGAGCGCCTGAAGGCCGGCCTCAACGGCGCACCGGCGGCCGCCACGAATCCGCTCTCGGTCGGCATAGCGTATGCAACCATCGACCGGTCGACGGCGGACAAGCTGCCGCTCATCACGATCAATCATGGCCGCACGGACTCGACCGATGGCGCCGTGTTCCCCTACGTGTTTCCGCTGCAGCTGAACCCGTATAGCGAAGTGTCGGCGATCATCAATTACATCGGGACGCAGTCAGGCGGGTTGCAGGGTTTGAAGGGCAAGAAGATCGTGGTGCTTTATCACGGCTCGCCTTATGGCCGCGAGACCATTCCCGTACTCGATATCCTCGCGAAGAAGTACGGCTTCGAACTGACGCAGATCGAGGTGCCGCATCCGGGCAACGAACAGGGTTCGCAGTGGCTCAACATTCATCGGATCAACCCTGACTGGGTCATCCTGCGTGGCTGGGGCGTGATGAATCCGGTAGCGCTCAAGTCCGCGCAGAAGGTGGGCTTCCCGGCGAACCACATCATTGGCAACATCTGGAGCAACTCGGAAGAAGACGTGCGTCCTGCGGGCGACGCCGCCAAGGGTTTCATCTCGATCACCACGCATCCGTCGGGTACGAACTATCCCGTGCTGCAGGCTATCGATCAATACGTCATCAAGCCGGGCAAAGGCAACCTCAGTGACCCGGCGCGCTTCGGGACGGTGTATTACAACCTGGGTGTCGTGAACGGGATTCTCAATGTGGAAGCGTTACGCGTTGCTCAGGCGAAATACGGCAATAAGCCGCTGACGGGCGAACAGGTCCGCTGGGGGTTTGAACACCTTGATCTCGACAACCCTCGCCTGAAACAGTTGGGCGCGTACGGATTGGTGCAACCGCTCAAGCTGTCGTGCTCGGATCATGAAGGCGGTGGCGCCGTGCGATTCCAGCAATGGGACGGACAGCAGTGGAAGGTGATCAGCGACTGGGTGCAGGCGGATCGTGCGCTGCTGCGTCCGATCATCGAAAATTCGGCGAATGCGTATGCGAAAGAGAAGGGCATCACACCGCGCGACTGCAGCAAGGATCTGTAGCAATGGCTGAAGCCACGGTTCTCGATGTGGAGGGCATTGCCGTCACTTATGGCGGACTCATCTCGGCATTGCGCGGGGTGTCGCTGAAGGTGACGCAGGGTTCTGTGGTCGCACTGCTCGGCGGCAACGGCGCGGGCAAGACCACTACGCTCAAGGCTATTTCAGCGCTGCTCGGTGCCGAGCGAGGCGAGTTGACCGCCGGGCGAATTGCGTATCGCGGCAAGGACGTGACGCGTGCGAACCCCTGGACGCTCGCGGAGGCCGGTCTCGTCCAGGTGCTGGAAGGGCGGCGTTGTTTCGCGCATTTATCGGTGGAGGAGAACTTGCGGATCGGTGCGTACGTTCGTCGTCCGTCGGTGCGTGAAGTCGAGGCCGGCCTTGAACGTATCTATGGGATTTTTCCGCGCTTGAAGGAGCGCCGCAAGTCGCTCGCCGGGTTGACGTCGGGCGGCGAGCAGCAGATGGTCGCAATCGGCCGCGCGTTGATGGCGCGGCCATCGGTGATCCTGCTGGATGAGCCTTCAATGGGACTGGCGCCGCAGATTGTTGAAGAGATCTTCGAGACCGTCGCGAGGCTTAATCGTGATGACGGGGTGAGCTTTCTGCTGGCGGAACAGAATGCGGCCACGGCTTTGCGATACGCAACATACGGTTATGTGCTCGAAGGCGGGCGTGTGGTGGCGCAAGGGACATCTTCGGAACTTGAACAACTCGATGTGCTGACGGAGGCTTATCTTGGTGCGGCGAACGGAGCGGGTGGACGCGCAATACGTCGATCGTCCCGCTTCGCACTGGCCTGACGGAAAGCATGTAGTTCAACAGGCCGTGATGCCGTCACGACCGTCACACACGCTGCCTCGAACTCGCCGCGCGAATCGCCCGGCGATATCAACCGATCACGCAGTCGGCAAAAGCGTGTCTCTTCCACACTCGCGACGAATCCCGGGCTGACAAAGTCAGCCCGGGATTCGTCGCTTCTAATGCATGACGATCGTGTTCTCAATGCCTGCAAACGGCGCAGACAGTGCGCGGCGTAAGTACATTGGAATGCTAATTAAGTTAAAAAGAACCAGGTGCGCTGCCCCTTTGATGACGAGTGTTTTTGTCCGGTTGACGCGCGGACATTGCATGCTAGAATAATCTTCAATTAAAACATACGTTCCATAATTAAGGAATAAAATATAGGAGGCATGCACAGATCCCTAGTAGATTGACCACCGACATTGTGCAGTTCATAAGGCGGCGTAGCGCACATCCGGAACGGCGACATTCGCCGCGGCATGACGGTCATCAAGCGAGGCATTGTCGGTGCGATGGCCGGCTCGAATAGTGGGAACAGCGCGATCAAGCGGCGATACCCGCCTATGGGCACGGTTATCTGACGCTCTGACGTGAACTGCTGAATCGGTGGATCAAACTTTCAAGACTTGAACCGTATGCGAGGCAGTCATCTCTGTCACGGCGCTCATATTCACCTGAGGGCTGTCAGTCATCATCCAGGAGGCAAGCAATGAGCAAAGTTCGAAACCTCGAAGTGCATGCATCGCAGTCGCGACGTGTCTGGCTCAAAAGCGTGGGCGCGCTGGCAGCCATGTCGGCCATCGGTTCATTCGCAGCGGCTCGTCCCGCGCAAGCGGCGAGCAGGGTGAGCGCGGCGACCAAAGCGCGGACGGGCGAGCCGCTATTCGCCTATGTCGGCACCTACACGCCGAACGGCCTTGGCATTCATCGCTTCCAGGTCGACCCGAACACCGGAAAGCTTGACGCGCTCGAGCCGGTGCGCGGCATCGAGAATCCGAGTTGCCTCGTCGTCGACCCGCAACAGCGTTTCCTGTTTGCCGTAAGCGAGGTGAAGAACTTCAACGGCACCACGAACGGTTCGGTCAGCGCCTATGCAATCGAACATGGCACCGGCTCATTGCACCTGATCAACACAGTCAATTCGCAAGGTGCCGGACCGGTCTATCTCAGCCTGCATCCGACCGGCCGGTTCCTGCTGGTCGCGAACTACAACAGCGGAAGCATCGCGGTTTTTCCGGTGGCAAGCGATGGCGTGTTGGGCGACGCCAGTTCTGTGCAACAGCCACAGGCTCCGGCGGGCGCGCAACATGCGGCAGAAGGCGTTCCCGGCAGCTTCGCGGTTAGCGACCACGACGGTTCGCATGCGCACAATATCGTGTCTTCACCGGACGGGCGATTTGTGATTTCGACTGACCTCGGCGTCGATCGCACCTATATCTGGAAGTTCGATGACGCCACTGGCACGTTGTCGCCGAACGACCCGCCGTTTGTCGCCGCTTCGGCAGGCGCGGGGCCGAGGCATGTGGTCTTTCATCCGAGCGGCCGGTACCTGTACGAAGTCACCGAGGAAGCGTCGACCCTCGTCTGCTACGCATACGACAGCGCGCGCGGCTTACTGACGCAATTGCAATCCGTCTCGACGCTGCCCGCTGCCTACCAGGGCACGAGCTTCGCATCGGAACTCCTGCTTTCACACGACGGCCGCTTTATCTATGTGGCGAACCGTCTTCATGACACTATCGTGCAGTTTCGCGTGGGTACGGATGGCCGCCTGACGCGCGTGGGTGAAACGCCGACCGGTGGCGACTATCCGCGAGTGATCAAGTTTGATCCGTCGGGCCGGTTCCTGTATTCACTGAATCAACGCAGCGATCAAATCGCGATCTTTGCCGTCGATGCACCCAGCGGCAAGCTTCGATTTACGGGCACCTACGTGGCGGTTGGCAGCCCATCGGATATTGCTTTCGCCACAGCATAGCCGTTGCTCCTTAACTGCCTGTCCGCATGCCGAAGCCGCGTTTCGATGGTGCGGCTAGCGGCTCACGCTTCGCCCTGTCCCGACGCAAAGAAGGATTTCATCGAGTCGTGACGGGGACTCGACTCTTGAGCTCCGCCTCGAATTCAATGCACGAGTCACCCGGCGATATCAGTTGATCATGCCGTCGGCAAAGACGCGTCTCTCCCACACTCGCTCCGAATCCCGAACTGAACGATGTCAGCCCGGGAATCATCGCTTCCAGTACGTGCCGATCGTGTTCGCAATGCCGGCAAGCCGCGCAAACTGTGCGGGAAGCACCAGCGTCATCAAGCGTGGCGGCATTGTTCATCTTCATTGTCCGAGCGAGGCCCAATACGCTCCGAACACATGCACCGACAGCAGATAGCCAATCACCACATTCACGGCAACGCCCGCCGTGAAAGCAATGAAAGGCTTCGCACCCGTCGCGGACAGGCTGCCGAGTCGTGTCGTCAAGCCGATGCTCAGGAAACAGAAGGTGAACGCCCAGGTGCGCAGTGCAGTGATTGGCGCGACGAAGGCGGGCGTCACGACGCTCCGGTATTCAGCCAGCGTGTAATGGCTACCGATCCACGTAACCAGCGCCGAAGCAATCAGGAAGCCGATCACGAACTTCGGAAAGCGCGTCCAGATTTCGCGCGCGGTCGTCTGCGTTTTCACGGCGCCGGGTTCGTCGCGATCCCAGCGTGTGGTGGCGACGATCGCAAGCACGAATGCCCAGATGCCGATCCAGATGTCGCGCCCCACGACCTTCATCAGCGTGAAGGCTTGCAGCGACGCTTCCGGCGCACCGGCAATCGCGCTGCCGGCTTGCTTCGCCAGATCGCCGTATGCCTGCGCGGCGGCAATGCCGGCAGCATCCGCGAATTCCGATGTCCCGATCCACGCACCGGCCACACCGGTCGGCAAGCCGAGCGCACGCGACACAAACGGTAGTGCGAACACCATCACGATTGCCCAGACCACCACGAGCGTAATAGCTACCGACGCTTGTTCGCGCTTCGCACGGACCGCGCCCGCAATGGCGATGGCCGCCGATACGCCGCACACCGCGCCGCCGACGCCGAGCACGGCTGCAAAACGCTTGTCGAGTCCGAGCGCGCGGCCGACCAGAAAGATGACGAAGAACGTGACCAGCGAAACGACGGTCGCCTGGCCGACTGCGACGGGACCCGCCCACACGAGCAGCGTGAAGGGCAGCGTAGCGCCGAGCAGCACGATACCGACCTTGATATAGAACTCGACGCGCAACGCCGGCGTGAGCCATGCCGGAAGCCGCGTCAGGTTCGAGACAATCAGGCCGAGCGCGAGTGCGATCAACGGTGGTTCGAGGTTGTACGTCGATGATTTGGTCCACGCGCCGGCGAAGAAAATCAGCGTCGAAACCACGAACACAACGAGAAAGCCCGGCACGAACTGGACGATCCGCTGTCCGAGCGCCGCCACCGCGACGCCAAACAGAATGGCGAAAACGATAAAGAGTGCGATGTAGTTCGGCAGGTGATGTCCCAGGTCAGCCGCCGCTTGAGCACCGCTCGACCACTTGGCGGGCGCGACGGCCAGCCACTTGATGCTCGTGCCCGACGCGAATAGCAGGTACGCAATCACGATGATTGCCAGGCCGATCCAGACGGCCCACCAATCTTCTGTTTTAAAGGGACCGCTGCTGGACCGGTCGGGCCGCTGTTCCGTTTCAAATGCTGGAGTGGTGGTGGGTGTATCGCTCATCGTCGCCCCGAAATTGTTATAAAGCAGGTGCGTGCGAGCACGGACGGTACTCGCTATGTCCACCGGCATGGAGACTGAAGGTGTTTGCGTGGTCCGTGGAGGTTCGCCGGATTCGGGCGCTGCGGTGGCGGCTCTGATTCGCTGAGGGCGCCGCAATGCATGGAATTCCACGATCGGATTATTGGCAGGCGTCGGTGACTCGCGCCAATATTGATTCGCTATTACTAAATCCGAAATTGTGTATTAGGGCACGGCGAGAGTGGGGCGGTTCGTTCTCTGACGGTTCTCCGACCGTTCTCCGACCCCTCCGTGCGCGAACCGGAACCTTACCCGGGTACCTTCTGCCGCGACGCTTCGCCCAGGTGCGCACGCACGAATCCAACGTGTTCGCGTAGTACATAAAAAGCATCGGCATGCGCGAGCGGCATCCGCAGGGTATTCAGTGATTCCTCGATCTCATCGAGTTCCGTGATGAGCGCCTGACGCTCCTCATCCGTCGAGCTGTTCAGTACGCTGCGTTCTATTGCGATCAGCGCGCCGTAATACCGATAGATCCGCGATCTCACGCGCCACGCATACAACGCAGGAATCAACCTCAAGGCCGGGATCAGCAGCACGGCGACGGGCAGCAGCAGTACCAGTATCCGGTCTGCGACGCTCGCGAGCCAGAAAGGCAGCACGCGGTAGAGGAAACTTTTTCCCGACTTGTAGTAGCGCGTGGCCTCTTCGCTGATGGGGTATTCGCGGGCGATCGGACTGGGGAATTGCCCGGCGTTTTGCAGCAATCCCGGCATGCCGTGGACTTCCTGGGCCGCTTCAATGACCAGATCCGATATGGCAGGGTGCAAGTTCTGCCGCGCAAGGATCTCGACGGTCGGGCCGATCAGATGCAAGGTCTGCGGCGGTATTTTTCGCCGGAGATCGAGCACGCCCGGGGGTAAGTCGATTTCATCCAGATACGGAAAGAGCCGCGTATAGGCGCTTGCCTCCGCGAAATCCATGAAGGAAACGCCCGGTATGCCAAGCAACCTGAGCATGAGCCCGCGCGTGGTCGAGTCGCCATTAAGCATTGCCGCATCAACGTCGCCTGCCACCAGTTGCTTCGCCGCGTCCATGCCGTCGAGCGGCACGAGTTGAGTGCTGCCGCCTGGGGCTATGCCATTGGCCTCGAGCAAACTGAGCGACAGCCGGCGGGTGCCGCTGCCCTCACGGCCTATCGCAATCCTCTTGCCTTCCAGGTCCGACAGCTGCGTCAGCCCCTTGCCGCGATAAAACACCGCGAGAGGAACGTAGAAGACGCTCCCAAGCGACATGAGCGACGACCTGGCCGCAGCATCCGACACGCCCCCCTGGACCAGCGCAAGATCGACATGGCTCTTGGGGTCCATGAGTCGTTGCAGGTTCTGCACCGATCCATCGGATTCGAGCACCTTGAGGGTGACGCCATTGCGAGCCAGGATTTTTTTGTATTGGTCGGCGGTATGCAGAAGCGCACTGTCCTCCGGACCTGCGCTGATCGTAATGGTTCTTGGGGGTGCCGGGTCCGCCAGCCAGACGATCAACCCGATCACTACGATGAAAAACAGCGCGAAGGGTGCCGACGTCAACGAAAGATCGCGCCACGCCACATGCGAGTGGTCGTGCAGAAAACGCGGGGGATGCGGGCGATGTTGTTTCATGAGACCCCAAGGGAACAGCCTCACACTTTTAGGAATGACATCAAGCCTTGGTCAGGATGTGCTCGACCGGAGCAACGAATGTGCCTTAGAGGAGGCCCGAGCCGGGGCAAACCTGACTTAGTGGAGAGTTTATAGGGGAAGTCGGAGGCGAGGAAGAAACGCCTGGCGCTGTCAGGCGGTGGGTGTTCAAACGAATGAGCGCGACGCTGGACTGAGCCGGCGCCATGGCGACGACTATTCCTCGCCGTTGAGCCGCCCCGCGCCAAAGCGCCGGTACGCGAGCCGCGCGGCATAGTCCAGCAGGAATCCAAGCGCGCCGATCACCAGGATCACCGCTGTCAGTTCAGAGTAAGCCAGCCGGTCGCGGGTATCGAGAACGAGGTAGCCCAGCCCCGCGCTGACGCCCAGCATTTCCGCCGGCACGAGCACGATCCACAGGATACCGATGGACAGCCGCACGCCCGTCAGCACATGGACCGCAATGCCGGGCACGTACACATGCCAGAGCATTTCAAAGCGCGTTGCCGCGAGGCTTTCACCCAGTTGGAGCCAACGCCGGTCGATCTGTGCGACGCCCGCGGCCGTGCTCATCACGAGCGGCCACAGCGCGGCGAAGGTCAGAAGGAAGTACACGGCCCGGTCGCCCACGCCGAGCGACATCACCGCAATCGGCATCCACGACAGCGGCGAAATCATGCGCAGGAACTGGAGCGTGGGCGACAAAGCGGCATCGAGCCAGCGCAGCCGGCCGATCATGAATCCCAGCGGAACACCGATCAGCAACGCCCACGCCAGGCCAACGGCAATCCGCCGCAAGCTCGTGACAATGTGCTCGAACAAGCGGTCGTCCGTGACGAGCGACGGCAGCGCGGCGAGGGCGCGTGTGGGCAGGAACTGGGCGGCGAGGCTGTCCTGGCTGGCCGCGAGCGTCAGCACGAGCCACCAGAGCGCTACCACGGCCACGAGACCCGCGAGGCCCGGCCAAGTGCGCCCGAACCATGACCGGCCGCGTGGCGGGCTGTTGGTGTCGGCGGAGGCGGCGGAGTCGGCTTGCTCGCGCGAAGAGGTCAGGCTAGACAACGAAGCTCTCCGAGCGCGTGAAGCCATCGGGCAGACCGAAGGCCTTCATGCCTCCGACCGCCGCGATGCTGTTCCGGACGAACCTGTCATCGACGAGATCGCGAGCCACGAACGCCGGATCGAGTTTGGCGAGAAACTGCGCGTTGCCTTCCACCTGCGTGGTCTTCATGCGGCGCACGAGTTCTTCGGTATAGCTCGGGTACGGATACGGCTGGAAGTCGATGCGCTTCTCATGCCAGTCCGCATGAACGATGGCTCGATCGGCGAGATAACGGCCCTCATCGCCGGGCGGCGGCGCGAGCACGCGGGTCAGGACCTGGGGTGTGTGCGGCGTATAGTGGTTCTGGCCTTCTTTCGAAAGAAGCTGCGCCGCCTCAGCCGGATGCTCGCGGGTCCAGACCTGCGCCTTGACAATGGCGTCCACGACCTTCTGCGACCATGCCGCGCGCCCTGTCAGATCCTGCTCGTGCATGAACACGACGCAGCACGCGTGGTTCTTCCAGACGTCGCCGGTAAAGCGCAGCACCTTGCCGATCTTCAGCCCTTCGGCGGCTGCGTTGAACGGCTCGGCGACGATGAACCCGGCGATCTGCCCGGCTGCCAGCGCGGGCGGCATATCGGACGGGGACATTACGATCAGGTTCACTTCGTTGGGCTTCGGTGCAGAGGTTTTCTTCAGCACCGGCACGAGCCCTTGCGCGCGCAACATGTCCTGCAGCACGACGTTATGGATGGAGTACCAGAACGGTACTGCCACGGTCTTGCCGCCGAGATCGCCGAGCTTGTCGATACCGGGCGCCACCGTGATACCCGACCCGTTCACGTGATTCCATGCAACGACCTTCGCCGGCGCCTGGCTGCCATAGCGCGCCCAGACGGTCATCGGCGAGAGAAGGTGCACGACGTTGACCTGACCCGAGAGGAACGCTTCGACCAGTTGTGCCCAGCTACGCAGGAGTGTGGGTTTCTCGGCGGACACACCGGCTGCTTCGAAGTAGCCGTTGTTGTGCGCGACGAGCAGCGGGGTGGCATCCGTGATGGGCAGATAACCTATCCGCACCGGCGCATCCGGTTCGCTCGCGGCCCGCGCGTTCAACGAGCCGAGCAAGGGCGCAGCGCCCGCGACGGTGAACAGGGAGGCGAGTTTCAGCCACTCGCGGCGGGACATCGGAAGCTGGCACATGGGTGATCCTGCGTTTGCTGCATTGATGGAAATTGAAACGGGGTGCCGGCCGTAGTTTCAGTGATGCTTAAAGGCGCTTCAAGCGATGGTCCTCTCGCGCGACATCGCGTCTTGCAGGGCCTGAAGAATCTCGATGCGCAACGCGCCCAGCGCTTGCACTTCGGCTGTGCGCGGCGCGGGCACACTCACATGCCATTGCGCGATCAACGAGCCCCGGGCGCCTAGCAGCACGATCCGGTCGGACACAAGCAACGCCTCGTCTATGTCATGGGTGACGAGCACCGTGCCCGCGTGCGTGTCCTGCACGACCTTGACGAGCAGGCGCTGCATGTCGGCGCGCGTGACTTCATCGAGTGCGCCGAAGGGTTCATCGAGTAATAGCGTGCGGGGCTGGCGCGTGAGGCAACGGGCGAGGGCCGTGCGCTGCGCCATGCCGCCGGACAATTGGCGCGGCATGTAGGTACGCGCATGAGCCAGGCCGACTTCGTCGAGCGCCGCGCTCACACGCTCGCGCCGTTCAGCGCGCGAGAGTGCAGGCTGCCGCGAGAAGCCGAGGCCGAACCCCACGTTGCGTTCAACCGATAACCATGGCAACAGGCACGGGTCCTGGAACGCCAGCGCTACGTCGGGACGAGGCCCATCGAGCGGCGCGCCATCGACAAAAATTTGCCCCGACGTCGGCTTCAGCAGACCGGCAAGAATGCGCAACAAGGTCGACTTTCCGGACCCGCTGGGTCCCAGCACCGACATCAGTTCGCCTGATTGAACGCTCAGGTTTACCCCTTGCAATACGGTGCGTCCTGGATAGACCAGGCCAACGCCACGCGCTTCAACAAGCGGCCGATGTGTCAGCGTCGGCTGGTTCATGCGGCCTGCGCCTTGCGATGCAGCGCGAGCTGATTTTTAAGCTGCACGAGACTCGGTGTGACGATAGGCACGAAGGCCGCCTCGCGCATGCGGCGTGCTGTGCCGGTCTGGCCACGCAAATAGCCGCGGCCTCCCGTCACTTGAACCTCGAGCCCGACGGCGGCTTCCACCACTGCCGCGAGTGCGATGCGGATATCGAACAATGCGGCGGGCGCGGACACAAACGTGCCGTTGCGCACGCCTTCCTTCAACCGATGCGTGAGGTCGTCGAGTTCGCGCGCCAACTGCGCGGCTTCGTCCTCTACGGCGGCGCGCGAAACCGCGCTTGTTTCGCTTACCGCTGCAAGGCAACGACGCGCAAGACCGATCGACATGCCGCACTGAAGTCCGAGGAAACCTGGGCGCACTCGTGCGAGCCAGGCGGGGGCGTCAGCGGTGATGCGGAACGTGTCGTCCAGTACTACGCCTTCCACGCGCAACGCTGCCGTATTGCTCGAACGCAACGCGATCAGGTCAAGGTCCTCACTGCGCGTAACGCCCGGAGCATCGTGCGGAATAGCGAAGATGGAGGGTGGCGCGTTATCGTCTTCTGATGCGTGATCGAACGCTGCCGCAGCCACGAAAGCGGCGGGACGCAGGTTGGTGATCCACGGCAAGCTGCCATCGAGTGTCCATCGATCATGCTTGCCTGCTTGATCGAGCAAGCGTGCTTTCATCTGCAATGGTTCGATGTTCGACAAGTACTTCATCGCATTCGACAGGCCCGTTGCGCCTGCGAGTTCGCCGCTAAGAAGCCGGTCGAGCCAACGCGCGCGTAACGTCTCGTTCGAACTTTGCAGCAGATATTCGATGAACGTTCGCTGTCCCCAGAACACGAACGCCGCCGCAAGCGAATGTTCGGCTACGTTCGCGACTGCTTCTACTGCGTCGCCAATGACGCCGCCCGTACCGCCCAGATCCGTCGGCACGCCGATACGGAACAGACCCGCGCGACCGAGCCGCGGCAGGATCTCAGACGCCAGTTCCTGCCCTGTGTCGATAGCTTCCGCATGCGTGTCGAGCCATGCTTCAAGTTCGTTCGTGACCGGTCGCAGCGCAGAGGTTGTCATGCAGCGTGTGCCTTGGTTTTGGGTTCCCACCGGTAAGCAGCCAGTTCCGGATTGAGTTCGTTTTGCGAAAGGTTGTTGGCGAAGTTGCACAAGGTGGCGAGGCTGACGCCGAGCACGACTTCGAGCGCGTTGGCATCGGTGAAGCCGGCGGTGCGGAAGGTGTTTAGCTCTTTGTCCGATACCCCGCCACGGGCTGCGATTACTGCACGGGTGAAGACGGCAACTGCGTCGAGCCGGGGGTCGGTAATCGGTTGCTGCTCGCGGATCGACTCCACTACGGGCGCGGCCAATTGTGCTTTCTTTAATGCAACCGCCGTGTGTCCGGCTACGCAAAAACTGCAGCCGTGGATCGCCGCTGCCGTGATCTGTATAGTTTCGCGCTCGGCGAGGGTCAAGCCGCTACGACCGTTGATTGCTGCTACGGTTAAATAGGTCTCAAGCGCGGTCGGCGCGTTCGCTAACGATGCCACCAGATTGGGCAAAAAGCCGTTGTTCGCCAAGGCCTTCTCAAGATAAGGACGGCTCGCTTCAGGTGCACTTTCAATGGTTTGCAACGGCAGACGGCTCATGACGGTTCCTCGTAGTCGAGTGGACATTGTCGATGGGAGAGGCGCTTTCGGCAATGCGCGTACGTCTGCAATTGATGCTTATTCGTCTCAGGGGGTTTTTGCTCGCGCCGGTGGACGGGGGCGGTCGGGGTCAGTGCCGGGTTGCTAGATTCTGGGGTTAGCGGTCTGAGTCATTGCCGGGTTGCTGCTTTCGGCCTTAGTGGTCTGCATGAGTCGGATATTCTCTTTATCACTATTAGCCACTGTGCGTGGCGGCCCGGGCGGATTCAACTGGTGGTCGCAACACCTATAACTTCTGCAAGTTTATCGGCGGGCGGCATAAAGTATAGGGGTTTTTGTGGTCTTCCATTCAGAAGTGCGGCGACCTTGTTCAACTCGGCTTGTGAATAACCATCCAGGCGTGTGCCTTTAGGGA
>NZ_JNFG01000036.1 GCF_000729995.1 Caballeronia sordidicola
CTACTCCCGCTTGCCCCGTTTGCACGGGCATCTGACGCAATGCCTGCCACATCGACATGACGCTGAACACTCCTTCTCGTTCGGCCCTTCGTCCCTAGCTTCAGCCTTACCGGCCTATCCTGTGACTAATATGGCCTCTGCTGACTTCTCGCTCCGGCTCGACACCGTCGCCCTTTCAAGCATGAGGCGAGATCTCCCCAGGTAAGAACGCAATCCTTCACCGCACAACCGCCGGATCTACAGCACCTGATCCTTGACCACGAGAGCTTCGCAGTTTCGTGCCCGCTCGCCCTGATCGGCACTGCCTTCTATCCGGTTCTTGTTCATCGGCTCACGGTTTTGATCCACGCTTCCTTCCCACGCTCGGTCACCCTCACGCAGTTGCGCTTCACTTCGTTCGCTGTGGTCAACTCACGGGAGGACTTGCACCTCCAAGATTGCGCCCATGCTGGGCGCACATGAAAAACGCGCGCCGGAATTGCTTCCGGCGCGCGTTTTTACATGGTCGCTTGCTTCAGCTCAATCCAGAAAATCAGCACCGATCACGTCAATTCGGTCCGTGCAGATCGCGTCCACGCCCCATTCTGCGAGTTCACGCGCCCGCTCGGGGTCGTTGACGGTGTAGGCCAGGATCCGCAAGCCGGAATCCTTGATCTCTGCGACCAGACGCTCGTCCAGCGTCTTGTGGTCCGCATGCAGCGATACGCACGACAACGCCGCGGTCTGGGCGCGCCAGTCGCCAGGAACGGCTCCGTAGAGCAGACCGCGCGGCAGATCGGATGCGGCCCCGGCGGCGGCCTCGAGCGCAGCGTAGGAAAACGACGACAGCAACGGCGCCGGTTCTGCGCCCGTCCATAACCGCGCCGCTTCCTGCGCCACTAAAACGCCCGTTTCAACATCGCGCCCTTCGCACGGCTTGATTTCGATATTCGCCGCCAATCCGTGCGCAAAACACCGTTCCGCGACCTGAGCGAGCGTTGGCATGCGCGCACCGGCGAAGCTCGGATCGAACCAGCTTCCGGCATCGAGTTGCTCGAGTTCTTCGTAGCGAAGGTTTTTCGCGAGGCCACGCCCGTTCGATGTACGGTCGACGAGGTCATCATGTAGCAAAAACACAACGTTATCCGCGGATAACTTCGCATCGAATTCGATCATTTTCAGACCGAGTCGCGCGCCGGTATCAATACCGTCGAGCGTGTTTTCCGGCGCGACTTTGCCGCCGCCGCGATGCGCGACGATGCGCGGGTAAGGCCAGATTTTCATGTTTTGGGACCCTCTTTCTTCCTTTAGTTAACGCGCAAGCCCGTCGCCGGATCGAAAATGTGCAGACGGTGTGCCGGAAGCGCCACTTCCAGCGCCTCGCCGCGCGCCGGACGATGCTCGTGCGGCAAACGCACCGCAACGTCGTGTTTGCCCCATCGGCCGTGCGCCAGGTTGTCGGCGCCGAGGAGTTCGCAGGAATCGACCATCAACGTGACATGCGCGCTCTGCTGCTCCGGCAGCATGTGTTCCGGCCGAATGCCCAGCACCCACTCACGGCCCTTCAGATCCTGCTGCAGCGACTGCATGCCCGTGAGTGGCAGGCGTGGCCCGTTACCCGCGACATCGAAGCCCAAACCGTCGTCCGAGACACGGCCTTCCAGCAGATTCATCGCCGGCGAGCCGATAAAGCTTGCCACGAACACCGTCGCCGGCCGCTCGTAGACTTCGGTCGGCGGCCCGATCTGCTCGGCGCGGCCACGATTCATCACGATCACGCGCTGCGCGAGCGTCATTGCCTCGATCTGGTCGTGCGTGACGTACAGGCTCGTGGTTGCAAGACGCGCGTGCAGCCGCTGGATTTCCAGGCGCATTTGGACGCGCAGCTTGGCGTCGAGGTTGGACAGCGGTTCGTCGAACAGGAACACGGCCGGTTCGCGCACGATCGCGCGGCCCATCGCCACGCGTTGCCGCTGGCCGCCCGACAACTCGCGCGGCTTGCGTGCGAGCAACGGTTCGAGTTCCAGGATCTTCGCGGCATTCTGAACGCGCTGGTCGATTTCCGATTTGCTGACACCGCCGATCTTCAACGCGTACGCCATGTTCTGCGCGACGCTCATGTGCGGATACAGCGCATAGTTCTGGAACACCATCGCGATGTCCCGGTCCTTCGGCTCGAGCGTGTTCACCACTTTCTCGCCAATGGAAATCTTCCCTTCGGACACGCTTTCCAGCCCCGCGACCATGCGCAGCAACGTCGATTTCCCGCAGCCGGACGGACCGACCATCACGACGAATTCGCCGTCCGTCACTTCCACGTCGATGCCGTGCAATACGAACTGCTTGCTGTCGTAGGTTTTCTTGACGCCTTGAAGGCTTAGTGCAGCCATCGACCCGCCTTCATTTAAGGGCGCCCGCGATCGTCGCAAAATGCGCGACCGCGACACCCGGTTCATAGAATTTATGCAGCAACTCGCGCCACGCCTGGTAGTCGGCCGAGCCACGGAAACCTTCCTCATGCGCCGCGACGGTCTCCCACCGAACGAGCAGCACGTACTGCGAACCATTGTCCGCGTCGGCGCCACGCACCAGTTCGTGCGAAAGATAACCCGGCTGCGCCGAGATGATCTTCTCGGCTTCGGCAAATGCCGCTTCGAACGCAGCCTCTTCGCCCGCCTTCACCGGCAATTGAGCAACTTCAAGGATCATTGAATGAGCCTCCGTTATTTTTCGGAATCGACAAGACCGCGCACGAACCAGCGCTGCATCGTCAATACAACCGCGAGCGGCGGCAACATCGCCAGCAGCGTTGCGGTCATGACCAGATGCCATTCGGTGGCGGTGTCTCCAGAAGCGATCATGCTCTTGATGCCGACCACCGCCGTTTGCAGCGACTGGTCGCTGGTGATCAGGATCGGCCACAAATACTGATTCCAGCCATAGATGAACGTGATCACGAACAGCGCGGCAATGTTCGTCTTCGACAGCGGCAGCACCACGTCCCACAAGAACCGCAATGCACCGGCGCCATCGATGCGCGCCGCCTCCATCAACTCATCGGGCAGCGTCATGAAGAACTGGCGGAACAGGAACGTCGCCGTCGCCGATGCGATCAGCGGCAACGTCAGGCCGGCGTACGTGTTGCTGAGGTGCATCGATGAAACGACCTGGACCGTCGGAAAAATCCGCACTTCCACCGGCAGCATCAACGTGATGAAGATTAGCCAGAAGGCCAGGTTTTTAAACGGGAAGCGGAAGAACACAATGGCGTAGGCCGACAGCATCGAGATAGCGATCTTGCCGATCGAAATCACGAGCGCCATGACCAGGCTGTTCAGCAACATATGACCGAACGGCGCCGCCGCGTTGCCGCTGCCGTGGGTCCAGATATTCGCTACGTTCTCGAACAAGTGCGTGCTCGGAACCAGTGAAAGCGGCACTCTGAATACTTCCGCTTCGCTCATCGTGGCGGCGCAGAAAGCGATGTACACCGGAAACACGACCAGCACCACGCCCAGGATCAGCACCGCGTGGCAAAACAGGTCGAAACCGCGACGGTTCTCGATCATGAGTACTGCACCCGACGTTCAATAAAGCGGAATTGCACAACCGTCAGCGCCACCACGATCACCATCAGCACGACCGACTGAGCGCCGGAACTGCCGATATCGAGCCCCTGGAAGCCTTCGGCGAAGATTTTGTAGATGAGAGTTTTTGTGGACTGCGCGGGACCGCCGCCGGTGGCGGCATCGATCACCGGGAAGGTATCGAAGAAGGCGTAGACCACGTTCACGGTCAGCAGGAAGAAACTGGTTGGCGAGAGCAACGGCAGCGCGATCCCGAAGAACCGCCGCACGGGCCCGGCGCCGTCAATGGCCGCCGCCTCGATCAGCGAACGCGGGATGGCCTGCAGCCCGGCGTAGAAGAACAGGAAGTTGTAGCTGACCTGCTTCCACACCGACGCCAATACGACCAGGAACATCGCCTGTGAACCGTTGAGCGCGTGGTTCCAGACAATGCCGTATTTCGCGAGCGCATAAGTCACCAAACCGATGCTCGGATTGAACAGGAACGACCACAGCACAGCGGCAATAGCCGGCGCAACCGCGTACGGCCAGATCAACAGCGTCTGATAAACCTTCCTGCCCCTTGTCACCCGATCAGCACACGCCGCCAGCAGCAGCGAGATCACGAGACCCGATACGGTGACGAGCGTGCAGAAGATAATGGTCGTGTTGAACGACGCGAGGTAAAGCGGATCGGTGAAAATCTGCTTGAAATTCGCCAGTCCGACAAACTCGCTCGATGTACCGAACGCGTCCTGGGTCTGCGTGGCCTGCCACAGCGCCTCGCCGGCCGGCCACAGAAAAAAGAGCGCGGTGATGGCGAGTTGCGGCGCGACCAGCAGATAAGGCAGCAGGCTCGTATTGAACCGCGATCGTTTTTCCATGGCGAGTTTAGTTCCCAGCCTTTTCGAAGCGGCGCAGCAGGTCGTCGCCGCGCGATGCAGCCGAGTCAAGCGCGTCCTTCGGCGTTTTCTTGCCCGCCCAGACCTGCTCGAGTTCTTCGTCAACAATCGTACGGATCTGCGGCATGTTGCCCAGACGCAAGCCCTTCGTGAACGGCAAAGGCGGCTTGTTCAGCATCTGTTTGATGGCGGTATCGGCGCCGGGATTCTTTTCATAGAAGCCCTGCTTTTGCGTCAGTTCGTAAGCGGCGGTCGTGACCGGCAAATAACCCGTGTCCTGATGCCACTTGGCGGCAACCGCCGGCGAGGTCAGGTAAGCCAGGAACTTGGCGACACCCTTGTACGTGGCCGGATCTTTGCCCGAAAGAACCCACAGACTCGCGCCGCCGATAATCGCGTTTTGCGGTGCGCCCTTCACGCTCTGGTCGTACGGCATCATGCCCGTGCCGAAACTGAACTTCGCGTACTTCTTGATGTTGGCAAGCGAGCCCGACGAGTTGGTCAGGATGGCACAATCGCCGCTGTAGAACTTCGATACCGGTTCGTCTTTCCGGCCGACATACGTGAACGTGCCGTCCTTCGCCATGTTCTGCAGGCGCTCGATGTGCGCGATCTGCAGCGGTTTGTTGAATTCGAGCACTGCGTTGGTGCCATCGAAGCCGTTATTCTCCGATGCAAACGGCTGGCCGTGCCATGCGCTGTAGTTCTCCAACTGAATCCAGCTTTGCCAGCCCGACGTATAACCGCACATGCCCGCCGCCTTCAGCTTTTTCGCATCGGCTTCGAGTTCGTCCCAGGTTTTCGGCGGCTGGGTCGGATCAATGCCGGCTTTCTTGAACGCGTCCTTGTTGTAATAAAGGACTGGCGTCGAACTGTTGAACGGCATCGAAATCAGGTGGCCGGTCTTCGAGTCGCTGTAATAACTTGCGATGGTCGGCACGAACGCCTTTTCGTCGAGCGGGACGCCGGCTTGCTTGAACACGTCGGAGACCGGAATGACTGCCTTCTTGGCCTGGATCATCGTGGCCGTGCCCACTTCGTACACCTGCAGGATGGCCGGCGCGTTGCCGCTGCGATACGCGGCAATACCTGCAGCCATCGTCTGGTCGTAGCTGCCCTTGAAGACAGGCACGATCTTGTAGTCGCTCTGCGACGCGTTGAAGTCGTTTGCGATGTCGTTCACGCGCTCACCGAGCGCAGATTCCATCGCGTGCCAGAACTGGATTTCAGTGGCGGCCTGTGCCTGGCTGGCGCCAAAGGCGAATACAGCGGCAATGGAAAAGGCGCTGGCCAATAACTTGCGACTACTCATGAGTAACCTCTCCTTGAACCCCGACGGAGTTTTTCTGATTGGGACAAACGCAGAACGCGTCTGGAACGCGGGATTCTAATTGTCGTCTATGACGAACAGACGTCCATATTCTTTTAATGCGTAACGATCGGTCATGCCCGCGATGTAATGCGCGATCAGGCGCGCCTGCGTGCTGCCGGATGCACTCTCGCTGCCGCGGGGGTCGTTGGCGGACTCTTCCGCGATCGGTCCGCGCGCCTGGTAGGCCGGCGGCAGCAGGCGCGGGTCGTCGTTGAACGCCTTGAACAGGCCGCTCACCACGCGGCCCGCTTTGTTAGCCATCCGCATGACCTGGTAATGGCGATACAGGTTCTTGTAAAGAAAGCGCTTGAGTTCGGTCGCCTGGGCGGCGACTGCCTCGCTGTGAGTGACCAGAGCGGGTGCTTCGCGCACGTCGTCGACCGATTGCGGATTCAAGCGCCCCAGGTTCCCGCTTGTCGACTCGATCAGATCCACGATCAGCGTATTGATGATCCGGCGGATGGTCTCGTGAATCAGCCTTCGCCCTTCAATATTCGGATATTCGCCGCGCGCCGCTTCGTAGTGCGTCTGCCACAACGCGACATCGGCCAGTTGATCGAGCGTGATCAGGCCGGAGCGCAGGCCGTCGTCGACGTCATGATTGTTGTAGGCGATTTCGTCGGCGACGTTCGCAATCTGGGCTTCTATGGACGGCTGCTTGCGATTCAGAAACCGCTCGCCCAGCGCGCCGAGCTTCAGCGCGTTTTCATGCGAACAGTGTTTAAGAATGCCTTCGCGGGTTTCGAAGCAGAGATTCAGGCCGTCGAACGCGCCGTAGTGTTCTTCGAGTTCATCGACGACCACAAGGCTCTGCAGGTTGTGCTCGAAGCCGCCGTGATCGTGCATGCATTCATTCAGTGCATCCTGTCCGGCATGGCCGAACGGCGTATGGCCAAGATCGTGCGCCAGCGAAATGGCTTCGACCAGATCCTCGTTCACGCGCAGGTTGCGCGCCACGGAACGGGCGATCTGCGCGACTTCCAGGCTGTGCGTCAGGCGCGTGCGAAACAGGTCACCCTCGTGATTCACGAAAACCTGCGTCTTGTATTCGAGACGGCGGAACGCCGTGGAGTGAACAATGCGGTCACGGTCGCGCTGGAACTCGGTGCGTGCAACGGGCGGTTTTTCCTCGAAGCGGCGGCCACGCGACTCGGCCGAATGCGCGGCATACGGGGCAAGATGTGCCTCTAGCGCGAAGGACGTCGGCGTGATGCTGGAAAACTCGAATGTCTTGTCGCTCACCGGCTGCTCCGAATCGTCGTTGCTTTGTTGTTTTGGCTTGGTCGTGTTTTCCGCGGCAGCGGCTTTGCTTCGCCGCAGCGGCAAGGAGTGTCAGCGCGATGCCAGAATTTTTCATCTCTTGCGGCTTGGCACCGGGTCCGAATCACCGTCGCCTTTTTCACGGCGGCGGCCGCGCCTCAAAACAGCGTCGCCGAAGCCAGCGCGAGTCGCTTCAACATCTGGAATCTCTTGCGGCTCAGCCGTTGCCGTGAGCGATCGTGTTCTTCGCCTCCCTGGTCACGGACGACATTCAGCGCATTAGTGACCGGGACGTCTCGTGACCAAGCTTCGTCGCAGCACTCTCCTGCCGAACGCAGTTGCTCAGATGCTGGCCGCGAGCGTTGCTCGCACTGCCGCGTCCGGTGCACCCGTGATCTTTGTTTGACCGAAACGCTCGAGCAGGATGAATTTGATCTCACCCGCTTCGGCTTTCTTGTCGACCTTCATCAAGTCGATATACCGGTCCGCGCCAAGCGCCGGCGCCTTGACCGGCAGCTTCGCCGCGGCGATCGACCGCGTCAGGCGCGCACGTGACGTTTCATCGAGCCGCCCGAGCCGCACCGACAGATCCGCCGCCATCACCATGCCGCAACCGACTGCCTCGCCATGCAGCCATTCCCCGTAACCCAGGCCAGCCTCGATTGCATGACCGAATGTATGGCCAAAATTGAGAATGGCGCGCAAGCCGCCTTCGCGTTCGTCGGCAGCGACTACATAAGCCTTCACCTCGCACGAGCGCTTCACCGCATGCGCGAGCGCGGTCGGATCGCAATCGTTCAAAGCCGGGATGTTCGCCTCGATCCAGTCGAAGAATTCGCTGTCGGCAATGGCGCCCGTCTTGATCACTTCCGCGATACCCGCGGCAAGCTCACGCGGCGGCAGCGTCTGAAGCGCTGCAATATCAGCGATAACGGCCTGCGGCTGATAAAACGCGCCGATCATGTTCTTGCCGAGCGGATGATTGATGCCGGTCTTTCCACCCACAGACGAATCGACCTGCGCGAGCAGCGTGGTCGGCACCTGGATAAAGGGCACGCCACGCATATAACTGGCAGCGGCAAAACCCGTCATGTCGCCGATCACCCCGCCTCCCAGCGCAATCAGCGTGGTCTTGCGGTCGGCGCGGTCAGCGAGCAGCGCGGTGAAAATCTGGTTGAGCGTCTCGAGATTCTTGTGCGCCTCGCCATCGGGCAGAACGATGGTCGTGACTTTCTTGCCGAGCGGCGCGAGGGCAGCGCGGAGTGCGTCGCCGTAGAGCGGGTCCACGGTCGCGTTCGTGACAATGGCCACCGACGAGCCCGCAATATGCGGCGCGTACAGGTCGGTCCGGCCAATCAACCCGGCGCCGATATGGATGGGGTAGGCGCGATCGCCCAGTTCGACGTTGACGGTAATCATGGCGGACATTATGACGTAGCCGGCTTGGCGATGCCGGCCATCTCCAGTTGCATCAACACCATGTTGACGAGGTTATTCACGGTCGGCCGGCCGGTTTCCACGATGAAATGCGCGCACTCCTGATACAGCGGATCGCGCGTCTTGTAGAGCGATTCCAGCTTGCCGCGCGGGTCGTCGGTCTGCAGCAGCGGCCGGTTTTTATCGCGCCGCGTGCGCTGCCACAATTCGTGCGGCGTGGCGCGCAGGTAGATCACCAGCCCGCGACTCTTCAGATGTTCCCGATTCTCCGGCCGGAGAATCGCACCGCCGCCGGTTGCCAGCACAATATTCTCGCGCCGCGACAAGTCGTCGATCACATCCGCTTCGCGCTGCCTGAAGCCTTCCTCGCCCTCGACCTCCCAGATCACCGGGATGCGCGCACCGGTACGCACCTCGATTTCGTGGTCGGAATCCATGAAAGACCGCTGTAAACGGCGCGCGACCGCCCGCCCCACGGTGGTCTTTCCAGCCCCCATGAGTCCGACAAAAAATACGTTCGCGTTCGCTTGCCCGGCTTCCAACTCGCTTCCTTGTGCATTGATTCCGGTCCCGATTCTGGTCCCGTTCGTGCGGGAGCTTAAGGGCAAAAGGGCCGCTTTGTCGAGTCGGAAAGGCTTGCCGGCGGCCCTCACAGGCGCACCGGAACGATATGGGGCGTGATGAAAATGACCAGTTCGCTGCGTGAATTGCGGCGCGCGGTGTGACGAAAAAGCCAGCCCAATACCGGGATTTTACCGAGCAGCGGGACCCTCGTGACATCTTCGCGCTCATCGGTGGAATATATCCCGCCGATTGCCACCGTGCCGCCGTCCTCCACCTCCACGCGCGTCTGGACGTGCTTGGTGTTGATCGCCGGGCCGGCTGCCGTCTGCTCGCCGACGCTGTCCTTCGATACATCGAGATCAAGGATGACGTGGCCGTGCGGCGTAATTTGGGGTTCGACTTCCAGTTTCAGCGCGGCCCGGCGGAACTGGACGCCCGACACGCCGTTGCCGACTTTCGCCTGATACGGCAATTCCGTGCCCTGCTCGACCACCGCCTTCACGCGATCCGCCGTGATCACGCGGGGACTCGAGACTATCTCGCCGCGACCTTCGTTTTCGAGCGCGCTCAGCTCGACGTTCAGCAAGCGCGTAGCCTGCGCGGCGAATAGCGTCAGCCCGGCGGTCGCGGCGTCGAACCCGCCAATCGGCCGCGCCGATAAATCGAATACCGCGCCGTCTGCGCCCGCAACAAGGCCGCGCGCGGTGGCGTCGCCGGTGGGTGTCATCGATAGTTTCACCCCCAGATTGCGCGAAAAGCCGGTATCGCCCTCCACAATGCGCGCCTCGATCATGACTTGCGGCGTCGGCTGGTCGATCCTCGCGATCAGCTCGGCGATCTGCGTGACGCGGGCCTCCAGGTCGGTAACGAACAGCAGGTTGGTACGGGCATCGGCCATGACAGAACCGCGCTTCGATAACACCCGCTGGCTACCCGAGCCCGTCAGGAGCTTACGAACGTCGTCGGCGCGAGGATAGCGCAGAACGAACGTGCGGCTGGCGAGCGGCTCAAGATCGGCTGCACGGGCATGCGCTTCGTAGCGAAGGCGCTCGCGCGCTGCCAGTTCGCTAAGCGGCGCAACCCAGATGACCTCGCCATGGCGCTCCATCGCCAGGCCGTGGACGTCGAGCAGCGTGTCGAACGCGCGCCGCCACGGCACTTCGACGAGATTCAGCGAGACCACCCCTCGGATCTTCTCGCTCGCGACTATGTTGACGCCCGAAAACTTCGCGAAAGTTTGCAGCACGGCGCTCAAGTCGGCATTTTTCAGGTTCAGGGAGATCGGCTTGCCGTCGTCGAGTTGCGTGGCTGCAGGGTCCGCCGGCGCTCGGCTCATGCGCTCGATTGGCGGCAAAGGCGTCGGCGGGCCTTCCAGCGCAGGCGTGGCGTCAGGTGCGGGCGCTGGAGCGGACGTAGCGGTCGTTGTGGCTGGCGTCAGCCAGCCTGTGTCCTCATCGGGCGCTTGCGCAACCACGGGCTCAGGAACCTCAACCGCGAACTGATCCGTAGGCAGCGTCTCGGGAAACGGCTCGGGCAAGGGCGGCAAAGGCGCGATTGCCGCGTGGGCCGTGACAGTCCTCAGCAGTAACGCGGTCGCGATGCCGCACGCGCAAACTCGCCACCGCAACGAGAACCGGCCGGCGATCGCGGGCCCAAGCGCAACCCGGAGCACAACGCTCGCCGAACGGCATAACAAGCGCAAAAACCGCAGCGTTCTCATGGCCGCTCATCCGCGAAGCCAATCGTCCGCACGGCCCCGTCAGGGCGACTGAGCTCGATCGAACGCGAACGGACATTGCCAAGCCGCTCGTCGCCAATCATTTGGCCTGGCAGAAATCCATCGACGCCCGCCGCCGTCGCTACCAACGCCATCGCTCGACGCCGAGCACGCAAGGTGCCGACCAGAAGCATCGCGCCGCCATCGCCCACGCTGGTGCCGTTCTTCACACCAAACGGATCGATAGCAAATGCGTCCCGGCGCGACGGCTCCGGCCGCGCGATCGCCGGCAAGTCCTCGAATACTCGGAGCGTCGCTTCCAGGGCAAGCGCATTCGCTGCTCGTTTCATTTGCACATCTGCCGGAACGACGAGTCTCGGCAGCCCTTCCAGCGCGTCGAGAAACCGCCGTATCTCGCCGAACGAACCATCGGCGCGAAATTTCAGCGGCCGCTCGATCTCGAGCCCTTCGCCCTTCTGCGCAGACGGTTCGATCATGCCGATCCGCAAACCGCTCTGAGCGGCGAGCGCGGTCAACTCGTGAAGTGCGTCGGCGACGGTCCAACGGGCGAGCGGCGCACCATCGCCTGAAAGCGCACGCATCCCAGGTAACTCGGCAGCCATCGCTCGCGCCCGATCCAGGCGTTGCTGCACGTCATGCAATGCCGAACGGCTCGCCTCCGTGCCGCTTAGATCGGAGGAACGCCACAGCCACACGCCCGCGGCAAACACCAGCGCGGCGACCACGACGCCCGTAACTGCGATCCGATAACTACTCCAGGCATCGAGAGGTTGAAGCATCCCGCTGGATGATTTGGCGAACAGGTTCATCGCGCGCTCCGGCTGGCGGCTTTCGGCTTCGACGACGCCTCACGTCTAGCGGCCTTAAGAAGCTTGGGCGCGGTTTCCCCGGCGGCGCCTTGCGTCCAACGCACGACCGCGATGAAATCGTAAGGGCTCGTCTTGCCTGGCAAATTCACCGTGCCGGACGGCGGAACTGCCTTGGCCGAGGGCTGCGCAGCAACCACCCGCCGGCGCATTTCCACGATCTCCACGGCTCGCACGCCCGTCACGTTTTCAAGCGCTTTAAGCCACGCGGCGGCGGTATGCGAATCCGGCGCACTGGCGGCGAGCTCCACCTCGCTCGCGCGCTGCGTCACCCGCTGCAAACCGATATTCCCCTGCGACGTAACCCGAGCGAGCGCGTCGAGCAAACCAAGAAACCGGGCACGCGGCTCGGCAATCGGCGCGGCGGCGCTCTGTGCTCGCCGCTCCAGCGCTTGGCGCTCGACCAGGCGCGCATGCTCGGCGACCGGCGCACTCAATCGCCGCAGCGCCACGTCGAACGAGTCTCGTTTCTCTTCTATATGCACCCGCTCCAACGCGTCCCAGCCCGCCACAGCGCCGACCGCAGCACATCCGGCCAGACCCGCGCCCGCGAGCACCGCCAGCGCCCGGTTGCGAGCCCGACGCCGCGCACCCGACCGGTACGGCAGCAGATTGAACGCATGCAAACTGACTGCGCTCATGGCAACACCTCGCGCAGCGCAAGTCCCATTGCCACAGCAAACAGCGGCGAATGCGCGAGACGTTCATCCACTCGTTGCGCGCCGTTGCAGAACGGTGCGCACTCAAACGGCATGACCGGGCAGCCAAACAGCCCGGCCAGCATGGACATGGAAACACCTGCGCGATCGAGCAGGTCAATATCTCCACCGATATAAATCCATTGCACGTCTGGATCGTCGCCGGCCAGATCGGTCAGCGCTTCAGTCGCGCTCGAATACTCCGGCGCCGGATAACGCACCTCGTTCTCCACGCCGTCCTCACCCACAAACCACGCATGCAGCCCTGCGCTTTCCACCCAGCAAGCGACGAAACGTTCCTGCGGATCAATCTCCATGGCGGCCGAATAACGCAAGGCGCGCAGCGCCGCGCACGGTTCACCCTCGATTGCGCTCAACACGATGTTCGCGGTCGCCGCCGTCTCCATGCGCGCCTCCACGTATTGCCGCCCTGTGGCAGCAATCGTCACCTCAGCGCCGCCGTTCTCGAGCGCCTGGATAGACCAGTCGACCGCCAGCGCGCCACGTTCGATGCCCGACACGCGTTCAGCTTCGGCCAGCACCGCCGGCTCGAGCAAACCGCGCAGATCACGCCCCGCCACTCCGGAAATGGACACTTGACCTGCCTGAGTAAGCCGGGCGAGCGGCACTCGTGCGATGAGCGTAGCCGACGCCGGCAACGCCATTGCACAGCGTAGCGAGCGCAGTGCGCCCCGCGCGGGCAGCCGTGAAAACGCTTCTTGCAGCGCCGCCGAGATAGCCATCCGATCGATGAAATCCCCGCCCATGACCACGCCCGGTTCAAGCAGAACCTCCTCCAGCCGCTCGACGCAAACCGGCCGGTTTGCATGCAGCCGCTTGCTGACAACGGCCAGCCTCAACGCCCCTTCTGTAATGTCGATACCCGCCGCGAACCGGCGCGTAACGGTCAAGACCGATCCGCGCAATAGTGTTTCCGTACCCATGCTCACCCTCTCTTTCCAGGCCGCGCGCCGAACTGTTCGGGCGCTGGCAATGAAACGATTGTGAGCAGCGGCGCTAGTTGCCACCATTCGTCCAAGTGGCTAACGTAAAGGAGAACGGGCTTAAAAAGCGCCGATAGAAGCAGGCACGAAACGAGCGTGGAAAAGTCTCAAAAGCAGCGATGCAAACGTTAGGCATCTAAGTCCGTCAACGCTTATCGTGACGAAAGAGGTGCCGCCGAACCCTGCGCGCAACACCCTAAGTAAGCAAGACGAAAGCCGTAAAGTTGGGCAGCTATAATCGCGGGACCGTTTTTTGGTGGTGCCATGCAATCTCAGTCTCCGTCGTCCCCTCCGTCCCGTCGTCCCGATTCCCCAAAGCGTGTTCGCCCGCTCTGGATCAGGCTTCTGCTCGGATTGTTAATTTGTATTGTCGGGCTGATTATCAGCGCGGGGCTCGTGCTTGGTTACGCGCTGGTGGTGGCCCAGCCCAACCTGCCGTCGCTCGAAGCGCTCACCGACTACCGCCCGAAAGTACCGCTGCGGGTCTACACCGCAGACCATGTGCTGATCGGTGAATTCGGCGAAGAACGGCGCAGTGTGGTGCGTATCCAGGACGTGCCGGATTACCTCAAGAAGGCGGTGCTCGCGATTGAAGACGCGCGTTTCTACGATCACGGCGGTGTCGACCTGACCGGTATCCTCCGCGCCGGCACCGTAGCGTTGACGAACGGCCACGCGTCCCAGGGCGCAAGCACGATCACCATGCAAGTCGCGCGAAATTTCTTCTTGTCGAGTGAAAAGACCTACACCCGCAAGATCTACGAAATGCTGCTCGCCTACAAGATCGAGCGCGCGCTGACGAAAGACCAGATTCTCGAGGTCTATATGAACCAGATTTATCTGGGACAGCGCGCCTATGGATTCGCGAGCGCCGCGCGGGTCTATTTTGGCAAGGACCTGAAGGACATCACGCTTGCCGAAGCCGCCATGCTCGCCGGCTTGCCGAAAGCGCCCTCCGCGTACAACCCGGTCGTCAATCCGAAACGCGCGAAGGTGCGCCAGCAATACATCCTCGAACGGATGCTGGAACTACATTACATCACGCAGCAGCAATATGAAGACGCAGCGAAACAACCGCTCGTGGTGAAGGGCGCCGGACGCGAGTTCAGCGTGCACGCCGAGTACGTGGCGGAAATGGTGCGCCAGATGATGTACACGCAATATCGCGAAGAGGCTTATACGCTGGGCCTGAACGTGGTGACGACCATCGATTCGGCCGATCAGGACGCGGCGTATCGCGCCGTGCGCAAAGGCCTGATGGACTATGAACACCGGCACGGGTATCGCGGGCCGGAAGCGTATATCGATCTGCCTGCGGATCTCGACGATCGCGAACAGGCTATCGACGACGCCCTGGTCGACCATCCCGACAACGGCGAGATCGTCGCGGCGGTCGTCACCGAGGCTAGCCCTAAGCAAGTGAAGGCGAGTTTTATCGATGGCAACGTGGCGGTCGTTGAAGGCAACGATCTGCGTTTTGTCGCGAGCGCGCTCAGCACGCGGGCGCAGCCGAACCAGCGCATCCGGCCGGGCGCGATCGTGCGCCTGATGAAAAACGACGACGACACCTGGGTCATCACGCAACTGCCGCAAGTGGAAGGCGCGTTTGTTTCCATCGTGCCGCAGGACGGCGCGATCCGCGCGCTGGTGGGCGGCTTCGACTTCAACAAGAACAAGTTCAACCACGTCACTCAGGCGTGGCGCCAACCGGGTTCGAGCTTCAAGCCGTTCATCTATTCGGCATCGCTGGAAAAAGGCTTGTCGCCGGCGACCATCATCAACGACGCGCCGCTCTACTTCAGCGCCGCTGAAACCGGCGGCCAGGCATGGGAGCCGAAGAACTACGGCGGCGGTTTCGATGGCCCCATGGCAATGCGTACAGCGCTGATGAAATCGAAGAACCTAGTCTCCATCCGGATCCTGAACAACATCGGTCCGAAGTACGCGCAAGGCTATGTGACGAAGTTCGGCTTCGATGCGTCGCGTCAGCCCGCGTATCTGCCGATGGCGCTCGGTGCCGGTCAGGTCACGCCGCTGCAAATGGCGACGGGGTATTCGGTGTTCGCGAACGGCGGATACCGCGTGAATCCCTATCTCATCGCCGATATCACCGATCCGCGCGGTGCCGTGGTCTCGCATCCGCAGCCGCTGATCGCCGCCGATACCGCGCCGCTAGCCATTACGCCGCGCAACGCCTATGTGATGAACAGCCTGCTTCAAAGCGTGGCGCAACGCGGAACGGGCGCCCGAACGAACCAGTTGAAGCGGACCGATCTTGCAGGCAAGACCGGCACGACGAACGACTCGCACGACGCGTGGTTCGCCGGATACCAGCATTCGCTGGTGGCCATTGCATGGATTGGGTACGACTCGCCGCGCACTCTCGGCGATAAGGAAACGGGCGGCGGGCTCGCGCTGCCGGTGTGGATGGACTACATGAGCCGGGCGTTGCGCGGCGTGCCGGAATACAAGTCGACCATGCCGCCCGATGTGGTGTCGCTGGGCGGTGAACTCTATTTCGACGACATGACGCCGGGTCACGGATTCGTGGCAACGATCGGTGTCAGTCAGGCTGTGCCGGAAGACGTCAGCGGCGGGACGCCTTCTGCGCCCGCGCCGCAGGTCGGCGAGCAGGAAAAGCAGGACATCATGAATCTGTTCAAAGGACAGTAAGTCCTGATTCGGGCCCCTGCAGCACGGGGCCCGAGCGGCAAATCAAGCGGCAGATAACAAACTGTAGATCAAGCCGAAAAGCGGATCGGCTCGCCGGCTTGTTCGCTGGCGTACTGGCTGAGCGCTTCGAAAAACTCGCTGCCGTCACGCGTGTTGCGCCATGCGCCGTCCACATACCGGTAGTGAAAACCACCCGCCTTGGCCGCAAGCCAGAGCTCGTGCATTGGCGGCTGCAAGTTGATTATCAGCTTCGTCCGGTTCTCGAATTCGAGCGTTAAAACATTACCGCTGCGTTCGAATTCGACATCGGCTTCGAGGCTGTCCACGTCCCGCTCGATGGCCGCCAGCGCAGCCTCGGCGAGGGTCAGGTATTCGTTGTCGGTCATGCTAAACTCCATCGATTAATTAGTCAGGGACAGTGATGCAAGTCGTCTTCCGGATGAGCGCGATTGTAGCGGCTTTGGCCATTTCCGCCGGCACGCTGCTCGCCGCCTGTGGTCAGCGTGGACCGCTCTATATGCCCGTCGCACCGCCACTCCCGGCTCGTCCCGCCAGCATGCCGCCGTTGCCGGAAAGTGGAGCGAGCGCGCCTGCTGCTGCGTCGTCTGCCTCCTCTGTCGAGAGCACCGGCGACATTCCCGACACGTCCGGCACGCCGCTTTCGCTCTCCCCTGACGACAACATGAAATCGCCCGAGTCGGCATCGGCACCCAAAGCCGCTTCCTCCGGCGAATAATCGTCGCCATACCGCGCTTGGAGCCAACCGGCCAAGCGCGTCAGCAAAACCAGAAAACTCATGACTCAATCCGCATTCTCGCGCGCCGACGGCGTGCTGCAGGTCGAAGGCGTTTCGGCCGCGTCGCTCGCCGAGCAATTCGGCACACCGCTCTACGTGTATTCGCGCAGCGCGTTGACCGACGCATATAAAGCTTACGCCGATGCTTGCAGCGGCCGCCGCGCCACGATCCACGTGGCCGTGAAAGCCAACAGCAACCTCGCGGTGCTGAACGTATTCGCGCGATTGGGCGCAGGCTTTGACATCGTCTCGTCGGGTGAACTGGCGCGTGTGCTGGCCGCGGGAGGCAAGGCCGAAAACACCGTGTTCTCCGGCGTCGGCAAGTCAACGGCGGAAATGCGCGAAGCACTCGATGCCGGCGTGAAATGCTTTAACGTCGAATCGATTCCCGAATTGCATGCGCTGAACGAAGTGGCCAAGGCGGCGGGCAAACAAGCGCCGGTGTCGCTGCGCGTGAATCCCGACGTCGATGCCAAGACGCATCCGTATATTTCCACGGGCCTGAAGTCGAACAAGTTCGGCGTGGCTTTCGCCGATGCCCGAGCGACCTACGCGCAAGCCGCGGCCATGTCGAATCTCGACGTGATCGGGATCGACTGCCATATTGGTTCGCAGATCACCGAAGTGAGCCCGTATCTCGACGCCGTCGACAAATTGCTGGACCTGGTCGAGCAGATCGAAGCGGACGGTACGAACATTCATCACGTCGATGTCGGTGGTGGACTCGGGATTACATACGACGACGAAACGCCACCGGCTATCGGAGAATTCGTGCGTGCGGTGCTCGCCCATATCGATCACCGCGGGCACGGTCATCGCGAAGTGTATTTCGAGCCGGGCCGCTCGCTGGTCGGCAATGCGGGCGTATTGCTGACGCGCGTGGAGTACCTGAAGCCGGGTGAAGAGAAAAATTTCGCCATCGTCGACGCCGGCATGAACGACCTTGCGCGTCCCGCGATGTATCAAGCGTTTCATCGCATGGAAGCGGTGGAAAAGCGCGCGACGAAAGCGCAGCTCTACGACGTGGTCGGCCCTGTTTGCGAAAGCGGCGACTGGCTCGGCAAGGATAGGGAGCTTGCCATCGAACAAGGCGATCTGATCGCGATCTTCTCGGCGGGCGCTTACGGTTTCGTGATGAGCTCGAACTACAACACGCGCCCGCGCGCCGCCGAAGTGATGGTCGATCGCGAACGTGCACGGCGAGTGCGTGAACGTGAAGAAGTGAAGCAGTTGTTTGCGGGCGAATCGATTTTCCCGGACTGAATTCAACCGGTCTGGTCGGCATAAAAAATGGCGACGTCATTCAAGCGTCGCCTTTTTTATTGGTGTCCTGGTTAAAAATCAGCTAAACCGCGCGAGTCCTCGTCATCCGCGACCGCAGCCAAACCACCACCCGCCACGCCAATAACACCACCACGATCGCGCCATAGATTTTCGGCAAGATGAGATCGTGCTTGCCCGCTTTCATCCACCAGAAGTGCAGGATCGCGAGCACGGCGATTGGATAGATCAGCTTATGCAGCGTTTGCCAGCGACGACCCAGCTTCTTGACCATCGCTTTCGGCGACGTCACGGCGAGCGGGATCAGCAGCACGAACGCCGAGAAACCCACCAGGATGAATGGCCGCTTGACGATGTCCTTCAGGATGGCGAAGACATCGAACCATTTGTCGAACCAGATGTACGTGGTGAAGTGCAGCACGACATAGAAGAACGCAAATAGCCCGAGCATCCGCCGAAAACGCAGCAGCGCGTTCAGGCCGGTCAGCCGACGAACTGGCGTGACGGCAAGCGTGATGCACAGGAACACGAGCGTCCACAGGCCGGTCGAGCGCGTAATGAATTCGATTGGATTTGCACCCAAGCCGCCCGTGAAACCGAGCAGAACGATACGCGCGAGCGGATACAAACCGCCAAGAAATACAGCCACTTTCGCCGGCACGATCCAGTTCGTACCGCCTGCGGCAGCACGTGTTACCGGCTTTGTTTTGACATTGGAAGCCACAGCCATCCTCGTCTCCTAAACCCTAAAAATTGGCCTTGAGATCCATGCCCCGATACAGCGACGCAACCTGATCGCCGTACCCATTGAACATCAGCGTCTTGCGCTTTGGCGTGAAGAAACCGTCCTCGCCAATGCGACGTTCCGTTGCCTGGCTCCAGCGCGGATGATCGACCTCCGGATTCACGTTCGAGTAAAAGCCGTACTCTTTCGGCGCATATTCGCTCCAGCTCGTTTTCGGCTGTTGCTCGACAAAACGGATCTTCACCAGCGATTTCGCGCTCTTGAAACCGTATTTCCAGGGCACCACGATACGCACCGGCGCGCCGTTCTGATTCGGCAGCACTTCACCGTACAAACCGACGGTCAGCAGCGCCAGCGGATTCATCGCCTCGTCCATGCGCAGACCTTCGGAATACGGCCAGTCAAGAATGGGATCGGACAGCCCGGGCATTTGCGATGGATCGGCTAGCGTGATGAACTGCACGTACTTCGCGTTGCCTGTCGGCTGCGCGCGCTTGATGATTTCGGACAGCGGAATGCCGATCCACGGAATCACCATCGACCACCCTTCCACGCACCGCAGCCGATAAATACGCTCCTCGAGCGGCGCGAGTTTCACGATTTCATCGATGTCATACACCTTGGCGTTCTTGATCTCGCCTTCCACCGATATCTTCCACGGCCGTGGCCGCAGCGTATGCGCGTTTTGCGCCGGCTCGCCCTTGTCGGTGCCGAACTCGTAGAAGTTGTTGTAGCTCGTGATGTCCTTGAACGGCGTCACCTTGTCCAGCGCGACGAACTTCGTGTTCGTGGCCGCGGCGAGCTTCTGCCCCTTTGCATCGGGCGATGTCATCGCGGCGAGCGCTTCGCCGTTCACGCCGACAAGCCCCGTCGCGGCCAGCGCACCCGCGGCCCGCAACACGCGCCTGCGGTTCTCGAAGAACGCGCGCGGAGTGATCTCGCTTCGGGCGATGTCGTCGCCGAAAAGCTGGCGTGTGTGTTTCATAACCATTTCGATGCTCCTGAAATCCTTGTTGCGGCCCGCGTGAACGTCGCCGCCGCTCTACCTATATTCGTGGCAAACACCGAATCGGTTTCAGCTATTCCGCTCAGACAATAAAAAAACCGCCAGCAAAGCTTGCATGGCGGTTCTTAAACAGCGCTTAGACGCGAATCTTACAGCTTGCCGTAGCTATGCAGGCCCGACAGGAACATGTTCACGCCCAGAAACGCGAACGTGGTGACCAGCAAACCGGTCAATGCCCACCACGCCGCCACCGAACCGCGCAGCCCCTTCATCAGGCGCATGTGCAGCCACGCAGCGTAATTCAGCCACACGATCAAAGCCCACGTTTCTTTCGGATCCCAGCTCCAGTAACCGCCCCACGCTTCGGCGGCCCACAGCGCACCAAGAATGGTCGCGATGGTGAAGAACGCGAAACCGACCGCGATCGACTTGTACATCACGTCGTCGAGCACTTCGAGCGACGGGAGGCGATCCGCCAGAATGCCCCGCTCCTTGACCAGATAGGTCACCCCGACCATGGCCGCCAGCGCAAAGCTGCCGTACCCGATGAAATTCGCCGGCACGTGGATTTTCATCCACCAGCTTTGCAGCGCGGGCACGAGCGGCTGGATCTGCTGGGCATCGCGGGCGATGGAATACCACATCAGGAAGCCAACGGCGGCGCTGATCACCAGCAACACGAACGCGCCCATGGCGCGCGTGCTGTAGTGCTGCTCGTAATACAAATAAAACAGCGACGTAATCAGGCAGAACAGTACGAAAACTTCATACAAGTTCGAGATGGGGATATGACCCACGTCCGAGCCGATCAGGTACGACTCGTACCAGCGCACCATCAAGCCGGTGAAGCCCATCAAAACGGCCGCCCAGGTCATCTTCGAGCCGATCGCGCCGCCCGTGGGCGAACGCGAAAGCAGGCCGATCCAGTAGAACACCGTTGCCAGCACGAGCAGTGCGCTCATCCACAAGATGGCCGACTGGCTGGACAGGAAATATTTGAGGAAGAAGTTGGTGTCTGCGCGCGCGAGATCCGAGTGATAAAGCTGCAACGACGACAGCGACAACACCGCAATACACGCAATCAGCAGCCGCACCGGCTTCCAGCGCCAACCGAGCACCACGAACGTCGGCACGGCGCAGCAAAGCACCAGCTTGTCGTAGTAGTTCATGAACGGGTAATACCGGAACAGCGCGAACCCCGCGCCGGCGACCATTGCCAACGCGAACAGCCAGTCAGTCGGGCCTAGACGCTTCAGGAACGGACGTTCGTCGAACAGGTTCGGATCGACGGGCACTTTGCCCGCGCGCTGCTGCGCCGAGGTCGATTGCGAGGAGGCTTGTGTGAGGTCCATGTTCTTACCGAGTTGAATCTTGCGAGCCGGTGGACTTGCTGTCCGCGGGCGTTTCCGGTGATGACGATACCGGCTGAGACTTGACGCCCAGCATGGCGCCGATCGCGTCGCGCGTTTGCGCGAATTCCTTCTCGAAGTCGAGCGTGCGGCGCGCGGTGGACATTGCCATCAACACGTTCGTACCGCCCTCTGATGTGTCTTTGAGCCAGAACCAGAGACGGCGTTCACGCACGTAAAACATCGAGAAAATGCCGAGCACGAGCAGGAGGCTGCCAAGATACACCACTTTTTTGCCCGGTGCGCGTGTCAACTGGAACACGGAAGCCTGGATCTGCTTGAACGAATCGAGTTGCAGAAACACGGGCGACCCGTACAGAAAGCTGTCCGAAAGTGCATTAATCGACGATTGCACGAACTGCGTGTTTTTCGCGTCCGGCTGCGCTTCCGGCATGCCGTTCTGGGCACGCGAGATCTGCCACAGATCCCAAGTCGCGCCTTCAAGCATGCGCAGCAATAAACCCGCCGCCTTTTCCTGCTCGCCCTTAGGCACGGATTTGTCGATAAAACCTGCTATTGCCTGGAAACCACCCAGCGTGGCGCCCGGTTGCCCAGGAACCGCCGCGACGCCACTTTCGTCCGCGCCGGCAAACAGGTTCAGCACCCGCGACGCGCTTTCCTCCAGATGTTTCTGCAATTCCGCGTTCGCTTCCGGCACCGAGCGCTTCGCAAAACGACGCGCCGCTTCGTCACGCATCGCGGGCGTTTCCAGCGCGGCGCGCAGGTTCATCCACTGTTTGATGGAGCTTTGCTCGTCGGCGGGAATGCGCAAATAGCGGAACGGATCGTTGGGGCTCAAGCGCATGCCGGCGAGGAACATCGGCTGGCCTTGTACATCGACGGGCAGCATGTAGTTGTTGAACTCACGCGCCTGGCCGTCGGTGCCCCGCACCTTGTATTGCACCGATGGACCTACGTTACGCAGATCAGTCGGCTTCGACGTCTTCGCGCCGGACCCCAGCCGTTCATCGAAGGCCTGCTTCAACGTCTGCGTCTGACCGACGCCGCGGGTATCGATCGAGCCGTTGCCGTCGGTGACGTTTTCAACGTTGATCGCGCGGAAATCGGTGAATTCAACGGTTTCGCCGTTCCCGCCGATGATCTGCGGATTCATCGGCTGCGTGCCGCCAATGGCGCCGTCGAACGGCGTGGTTTTCGCGCTGCCGCCGGACATGGGCCACGCGGTCATCGACATCTTTGAACCGCCGTCCTGGAAACTCGATTGGTAGATCGAAATGCCATCGTAGGTGAACGGCTTGTTCACTTCCACGCGTGCGGGGATGCGCTTTCCGGTCGCATGATCGATCACGACGATATCGCTCGCAAACAGCTTCGGCATACCCGTCGAGTAATAGTCGACGATGAATTTATTGAGCTGGATCGAGAACGGGAGGTCCTGGATCAACGAACCGTCCTGCTGATTCAGGATGGCGGTTGCGACGTGCTGCCCTTCCGGCACCCAGGCGTAACCGCGGAACGTGGGATTCGACGTCGGCAGCCGGTGATTCGGCGCAATGTCGTTGATGACTTCATTCGATGCAATCGGCGTCTTGTTGAAGAGCAACATTTGCAGCTTGATCGGCAGATTGCTGTCCAGCAAGCCGCCAATGCAGATGATCACGAACGCCAGATGCGCCGAGATATAACCAAGCTTCGTCAGCGCGCCACGCTTGGCCGCGATCAGCGTCGCGCCGCTGTCCGTCTCGCGTGTGACGAACTTGTAGCCCATCTTGCCGGCGAGGCGTTGCAGATTGGCGGCGGTCTCGGCACGCGATCCGGGCACCTGCGGGAATTCGCCCTTGTGATGGAACGCGCGCAGGCTGCCTTCGTGCACCCGATCCTTCCAGCTCTTCATGTCCGCGATCATCTTCGGGCCATTGCGGATCACGCACAGTGACACCGAAATTACCAGGAACGCCAGGATCAGCAAGAACCACCACGCGCTATACACGTTGTAGAGGCTCACGCCACGGAAGATGTCGGCCCAGAACGGGCCGAACTGATTGACGTAATTCGGGTACGGATCCTCTTGCGTAAGAACCGTACCAATGATGCTAGCTATCGCGAGAATGACGAGCAACGAGATGGCGAAGCGCATCGAACTGATCGTTTCGATGGCATGACGCACACTGCTACGGCTCGACTTCGACTGCAATCCCGACGTGGTGACGCTCATTCAAACTCCGGCTGAACAGCAAAAAAGGGTGGAGACGCACGCGGTCTTTGACCGGCGTCCCACCCTTTTTTCTTATTTTGCGCGCCGGCCTTGTAGGACCGGCTTCATGACACGTTCGACTATGACCCGCGCATATGACGTCCGGGCGACGCTGCGCGCATCTTAAAGCAGACCCGCACTTGCTGCAGGCGGGTCATGCGGACGATTACAGACCGTTAGCGACGCTCGGCGACCGTCAATGCAGGCCTGCAATGTAGTCTGACACTGCCTTCACTTCCGCCTCATTCAGGCGCAGCGCGATGGTGTGCATTGGCTCACTGTTGTTGCGCGTGCCCTGCGCAAACGCAGTGAGTTGCGCGGCCGTGTAATCGGACCATTGCCCCGACAAGCGCGGATACTGCACCGGCACGCCCATGCCCGTTGCACCATGACACGCGGCACACGCCGGGACGCCCCTGTCCGCAATGCCACCGCGGTAAATCTTCTGCCCAACCGGCACCGTGTTCTTGTCACGTGCGTAGCCTGGCTTGGCCTTCTGTGTCTCAAAATACGCAGCCACGTTGACCATATCCTGATCGTTCAGCGCGCCCGCAATGCCCGCCATGATGGCGTTCTTGCGCGCCGGCTCTTTCGCGCCCGGCTGCGTCTTGTAATCCTTCAACTGCTTGACGATGTACTCGGCGTGCTGGCCTGCGAGCTTCGGAAACGCGCCGCCGGCACTGTTGCCGTCTGCTCCGTGACACGATGCGCAAACTTGGGTGGCAATTGCCTGGCCCCTCGTCACGTCGGGCTTGGCGGGGGCTCCGGGAGCACCCGCATCTGCCGCTTGCGCTGTGACTGTCCAGCCTACCAACCCCGCTCCTAATGCTGCTGCTACTTCCAGGACCATCAGAGTCTTGTACAGTCGGTTCATTCGCGTACCCTGTTTTTCGTCTTGTGAGAATGTGAGGTTCTGCAAAAAACGACGGTTACCGATGCACAGCAAGACACCCGACAGAGGACTCGATACGGGATAAAAAGTTACCCGGCGCGCGCCCTGAAATCTGTCTTCAAACCTGTCTCACTCCTTATCCCGCTTGGGTCTTGCGTGCCCTGGCTGGTCTTCGTACAACCGTCGTATTGTACAATAACTCGCTAAACGCAAAGACGCCAGTCGGGGCAAGCCCAGTATTCAGTGGCTCCTTACAGCTCGAGTTTCCACAGAATTTCACTTTCGGTCTTCCCATGTCGTCATTTCTGCTCCACCAAGCCCGTTTCTTTACGACGGTCAACCACCTGAAGGACCTGCCGCCCACGCCCCAGCCGGAGATCGCATTCGCGGGCCGGTCGAACGCGGGCAAGTCCACGGCCATCAATTTGCTGTGCAACCAGAAGCGGCTGGCGTTCGCCAGCAAGACGCCGGGGCGCACGCAGCACATCAACTACTTCGCCATCGGCCCGGCCGACCAGCCCAGGGCGCATGTGGTCGATTTGCCGGGGTATGGATACGCTGAAGTTTCAGGTAACGCCAAGCTGCATTGGCAGCAATTGCTGTCCACGTATTTGCAGAGCCGCGCGCAGCTCGTCGGCATGATCCTGATGATGGATTCGCGCCGCCCGCTGACCGAACTCGACAAGATCATGCTTGACTGGTTTGCGCCCACGGGAAAGCCGATTCACGCTTTATTGACCAAATGCGACAAATTGACGCGGCAGGAAAGCATCAACACGTTGCGCGCGACCAAGAAAGCATTCGAAGAGTACACGGCGGCCGGATATCGCGGCGAATTGACGCTGCAGCTCTTCTCGGCGCTCAAGCGCGTCGGGCTCGATGAAGCCCACGAGAAGATCGAAAGCTGGTTGATTCCGAAGTCAACTGAAGAAATCGCTCCGGAAGACGAAGCGCAGTGAAGTCACTCTGATGCTGCCTGGAGACAGGCTTATGGCGCAGACGTCGAAGTTGACTCGTGTCGCCCGGCATAAAAAAACCCGCCGCATGACGGCGGGTCAAACAGCCTGATCGAATCCTTCGATCATCACAGGCACCCGCTCAGGGAGGAGAAGCGGGGAGCTCGGCGCCAAGCGCCTACCTCGATCGCTATGATATACCATTGTCTCGAAAAGGTTCTGGAGGCGGTCCCGCCCCATGTCTGCAGCGGTTGCGGCAGTTGAGCCGGCAGCCATTCCCCTTGTCGCATTACCCATCATCCCCCCACAAGCAAAGCCATGAGCTTCTATCCGCATCATCGTCCGCGCCGCATGCGCCGCGACGACTTTTCGCGCCGCCTGATGCGCGAAAACCTCCTGACCACAAACGATCTGATCTATCCCGTTTTCATTGTCGAGGGATCGAATGTGCGTCAGGCCGTTCCGTCCATGCCTGGCGTCGAGCGCACATCAGTCGATTTGCTGATGAAAGTGGCCGAGCAATGCGTCGAACTCGGCGTGCCGGTCATCTCGCTGTTCCCGGCTATTGAGCCTTCGTTGAAAACGCCCGATGGCCGTGAAGCGACGAATCCCGAGGGCCTGATTCCGCGTGCCGTGCGTGAGTTGAAGAAGCACTTCCCCGAACTGGGCGTGCTCACCGATGTCGCGCTCGACCCGTACACCAGTCACGGCCAAGACGGTGTCCTGGACGAACAAGGCTATGTCATCAACGATGAAACCAGCGAGATTCTCGTTGACCAGGCGCGTGCGCAGGCCGAAGCGGGCGTGGATATCGTGGCGCCATCGGACATGATGGACGGCCGGATTGGCGCAATTCGCGAAATGCTCGAGAGCGATGGACATATCCACACGCGAATCATGGCGTACGCCGCGAAGTACGCGTCGGCGTTCTACGGCCCGTTCCGCGATGCTGTGGGCTCCGCTGCGAACCTGGGCAAGAGCAACAAGATGACCTATCAGATGGACCCGTCGAATTCCGATGAAGCCCTGCGCGAAGTGCGGATGGATATCGAGGAAGGCGCGGACATGGTGATGGTCAAACCCGGCATGCCGTATCTGGATATTGTGTATCGCGTGAAGGAAGAGTTTCGCTTTCCGACCTACGTGTACCAGGTCAGCGGCGAGTACGCGATGATCAAGGCCGCCACGCAAAACGGCTGGCTCGATCACGACAAGGCGGTGATGGAGTCGCTGCTGGCATTCAAGCGCGCCGGGGCCGATGGCGTGCTCACGTATTTCGCGCTGGATGCCGCGCGGCTTTTGCGGGAGGCTGCGAAGTAAAGGGATTGGGGGGTTGCGGGGTTTTGAGGCGCCAGTGTGGTTGATTGATCGTGCCGACGCCCGACCGCGGGGCGTCGCGGCGTCGTTAAAGTTGTGGCAGGAGGCGGCAAACCCTTCGCGCACCCCGTTCCTGCGACGGATGGTTGTCCAAGCTCCTCGACACCGCTTGTCCGACCTGCGCTGCCGGACCCTCGGCCAGAGGGGAGTTGTCCGACCCGCTCTGCCGGAAGTCCGGCTAACTCGGGGCGAACATTCTCCAGCAAAGTAGTCGGTCGAGTAGCGCGCCCGCCGCGTCGCCAAGTCGAGCGGCCCGCGCCACAAACGCTCACACCAGCGGCAGACAGATCTCGGTCAGCAAGTCGGCCGGCGCTGTTTCCTTGGGGCTGTTCAGGTATTCCTCGAATGCTGGCGCATCGGCGGCTTCACGGCCGGACTGCACAAGCCACGTTCCATATAGCCATTGATAGGCCGCGTGCATATCGCTATATGGCCCTTTATGGCGGAGCACCGCATACTGGCCGCCGCGCAACTGCGTCACACCAACCGGCGCGGCAACGTCGATATCCGCCGGCAACACGGCCCCCGCCTTCGACCTCAACTCCGCTTCAGGCACAACGCCCGGATCGTCATAGAAGATGCCGATCATCCGTGCCTCGGCCGACAACAAATTCCTGCTGGCCAGCCAGCCAAACAGCGAATCGAACGCCTTGCCAATCTGCATATACGACCCGACGTGATCGAGAGTCAGAACATTCATCGCCGGTACGTCACGAATCACCACTTCACGCATCACCATTTGATCGTCTCCTGATAGCGCCGGCCGAAACCGGCTGTGAGTGCCCTGCTTGCGGTACTGCGCCGGCGGCATGCCGAACGCAGCCCTGAACGTGCGCGAAAACGACTGCAAGCTGCTATACCCGGAACGCTCGGCGATCTCCGAGATCGGCATCGATCCATTAGCCAGGTAACCGCCCGCGCGATGCAGTCGCAACCTGCGCACGGTCGCAGCGATGGTCTCGCCGTACATCGCCTGATAGATCCGATGCCAGTGGTACGGCGACAAACACGCAATCTCAGCCAACCTGTCGATATCGAGAGGCTCGTCGAGATGATCGTAGATATGGTCGAGCACGCGGCTCAATCGCGCTTCGTAACGGGCTTGATAGGTCAGATCGTTCATGAGCGTCTCGGTGAGAGCGAGCGTTGAGTGCGGACAAAAGTATCACGACGCCATTTACCAAATCCTGCGGACTTGATCGCGGAGCGATTGGCACTTCAGTGGAGGTCGGCGGTGATGTCGGGGTGAACCGCCGCTCGGGTGTTGATGGGGCTCGGTTTATACAGCGACGGTTTGAGGGCCGGGGTCCCCCCACACAAGTGATCCGCGAGAGAAGACGCCTGTTTGCATAGCCCGGGCGCTACTACTCTGCCATCCAGCGTGCCAAGATCGAATCACTGATCGCGGAGAAACGCGACGTACGTCCGCATTCCGAACGCACGTCAAGTTCCTCACAACGAAATCAAGTCGTGGGTGCGGAGAGTTTGTCCAGGCTCTTCAAGAACGTGTCCGCCGACTCGTACCCGACGACGCGCACCACTTCGTTGCCTTGCGCATCGAAGAAGATGATGCCCGGCGGCCCGAACAGCCTGAAGCGCTTGAGCAACGCCTGATCGTCGGGATTATTTGCCGTGACGTCAGCGCGCAGCAGGTTGAGTTGCACCAGGCGCGCACGTACCCGTGGATCGCTGAACGTGAGGTGTTCCATCTCCTTGCACGACACGCACCAGTCCGCGTAGAAATCGAGCATGGCCGGACGGCCGGCGGCCTTGAGCGCCAGATCCAGTTCCCCCGACGATCTTACCAGGGCGAAGGTTTCCCCCGGCGCGGACTGCGGCTGCGCGCTAGCCTCTGTTCCGGAACCCATGCGCGCAGTAAATACGGCGAGTGGCTGAAGTGGATCGGTCGAACCCGCGGCGAGCCCAACCAGCAACGTAGCGCCCCAGATAGCGAGCGCGGCGCCGAGTCCGCGACCCAGCTTGCGCCATATCGACAGCGCCGAAGCACTCGATGTAAAGAGCCCCAGCGCCGCAGCGGCTATGAGCAGCCACAACGCCGCTAAAGCCATCTGCGCGACAGTACTTAGCACCGGCCACACAATCCACAGTGCCGCCGCGAGCAACACGACGCCGAAGAACACCTTCACGCCGTCCATCCAATTCCCCGCGCGCGGCAGCAGCGTCCCTGCGCCAAGCCCGATAATCAGCAGCGGCACGCCGAGCCCAACGCCCATGGAAAACAACGCCGCACCGCCGAGCAGCGCGTTGCCTGTATGCGCGATGAATGCGAGCACGGCGAAGAGCGGCGCGGTCATGCACGCACCGACCACGAGCGCCGACAATGCACCCATCACGACGACCGCCGCGACCTTCCCACCGGATCGCTTCTGCGATGCCTCGTTGACGCTGTTTTGCCAGCGCGCAGGCAATGCGATATCGACCCCGGCAATCAGCGTGAGCGAGAACACCGCCAGCAGCACACCGAACGCGCCGAGCACCCAGGGGTTCTGGAGCCACGCGCCGAGACTCTGCCCGATAATCGCGGCGAGCACGCCTAGCGCCGTGTAGACAAGCGCCATGCCGAACACATACGCAGCCGATAATCCAAATCCTCGCGACCGCGTCACACGCGCGCCTTCACCAATGATGATCGCCGAGAGAATGGGAATCATCGGATAAGAGCAAGGCAGCAAGCTCAACACCATGCCTGCTACGAAGAACAAGCCGACGATCGCGAAAAAACCCCCGCTTTCGAGCAAGGATTGCGCGTAATCGGCGTTGGTCGCGCGGTCGTACCAAGGCACGTCACTGATGCTCGCCGATGGCGTTTGACCACTGGCACTAGCGGCTTGCAGCGCTGCGCCACTGACGTGGTACACGCGCTCCATCGGCGGATAACAGATGCCCTGATCGGCACAACCCTGCGACGTGACGGCGATATCGAAAGGACCGGAAGCCTGCTTCACCGGAATCCGAATCATGAGTTCGCCGCGATACGTTTCCACGTCCTTGTTAAACGTCTGATCGAAGTGAACCTTGCCCGCGGGCAATTGCGGTTCGCCCAGCGTCGCCGTGCCATTTTTCACCGCAAATGCAAAACGCTCGCGGTACATGTAGTAGCCGTCTGCGACCTTATATCGCACGTCGACTTCGCCCGGCTTTTCGGACGCGCTGAATTTGAACGCGACCGCGGGGTCGAGAAAATCGTCGGCGGCGTGACTTGGCGAGATCGAGCAGAGCAGCAACACGAAGCACGACACCAGCATGAGAACTGCGTCGAGCGGCCGGCGCGCGGAGAAGGCGAAGGACTTAAACATTAAAAGGACGTTGAGTTTCCGCGGTGATCCATTGCCCGTAAGCCGCCGATGCATCGGCCTGCCACGAGACAATTTCAGGTGTGTCATAAGGATGATTCGCTTCGATAAAGCGCGCCAGCTCATCGCCGCGCGCGAGACTCGTCTTGAACAGGAGCTGAAGCTCCTCGGCAGCCTCTACCTTACCTTTCCACCGATACCGCGACTTGATCGTGCCCAGCTCCGTGACACAGGCGGCAAGCCGTGCGTCGATGGCTTGCTGCGCAAGCGTTGACGCGGCCTCGCTGTCCGGCAACGTTGTTAACACCAGCACAACGGGCGTATTCACGGAAAGCTCCGATACGGTGGATATGCATGCAATCCTAGCACTGGACGTCGATAACCCGCATTCAGCCAATCGGCCTATGACTTGAGACGCGAGCCGTGGCCATCAGCAGCTCAAACCCGCCGCGCAAATAGAAAAAAGGCCAAGCAGAGCTTGGCCTTTTTTCGATCAACAGCGTGCCAGCTTATTCAGCTTCTTGCACGTCGTCGCCGTCAGCGAGTTCCGGACGATCCATCAGCATGACCAGAGCCATCGGCGCATTGTCGCCTTGGCGAAAGCCGAACTTCAGGATGCTCAGATATCCACCCGGGCGCTTTTCAAAGCGCGGGCCGAGCACTTCAAACAGCTTCGCGACGGAGTCACGATCGCGCAGGCGGTTGAACGCCAGACGACGATTTGCCAGCGACGGCTTCTTGCCGAGCGTGATCAGGGGCTCAACGACTTTACGGAGTTCTTTAGCTTTCGGCAGCGTGGTCTTGATGACTTCGTGCGCGATCAGCGAGTTCGACATATTACGGAGCATAGCCAGACGGTGGCTGCTCGTGCGGTTCAGTTTCCGCAAACCATGTTTATGGCGCATTTTGAATTTCCTAATTAACCAAGTTTAGATCCAGCTCTTCTATTGCGTCTCTTTTGAGCGCACGGGCCGGTCGTAGAAAAAGCAAGATGCGGATTTTAAAGGAAAATCCGCATCTTTGCCAGTCAAGCGTACTGCTTGAAACTTACTTGTCGAGACCAGCCGGCGGCCAGTTTTCGAGCTTCATACCCAACGTCAAGCCACGCGAAGCCAGGACTTCCTTGATCTCGTTCAGCGACTTGCGACCGAGGTTAGGCGTCTTGAGCAACTCGTTTTCCGTGCGCTGGATCAAATCACCGATGTAATAGATGTTCTCGGCCTTCAGGCAGTTCGCGGAACGAACCGTCAGTTCGAGATCGTCCACCGGACGCAGCAGGATCGGATCGATCTGCGGCGCGCGCGACGGTGCTTCTGCCGCTGCTTCCGTGCCTTCCAGTGCGGCGAAAACCGACAACTGGTCGACCAGGATACGAGCCGATTGACGAATTGCTTCCTCGGGCGAAATCACGCCGTTGGTTTCAATGTTCATCACGAGCTTGTCGAGGTCGGTACGCTGCTCAACGCGAGCGCTTTCAACGGCGTAGCTCACGCGGAGAACCGGCGAGAACGACGCGTCCAGCACGATACGGCCAATGATCTTCGCCGAATCTTCGCCATAACGACGCACATTGCCCGGCACATAACCGCGGCCTTTTTCAATCTTGATCTGAACGTCGAGCTTGCCGCCCTTCGACAGATGCGCAATCACGTGATCCGGATTGATGACTTCGCAATCGTGAGCGAGTTCGATATCGCCGGCCGTGACAACGCCTTCGCCTTCCTTGCGCAGCGTGACCGTGACTTCGTCGCGGTTATGCAGCTTGAAAACGACGCCCTTCAAATTCAACAGCAGGTTGACCACATCTTCTTGCACGCCGTCGAGAGTAGAGTACTCATGCACGACGCCAGCAATCGTCACTTCGGTCGGTGCATAACCAATCATCGACGACAACAGCACACGCCGAAGCGCGTTACCCAAGGTGTGACCATAACCGCGTTCGAACGGCTCCATGACCACTTTCGCGTGACTGTCGCCAAGCGATTCAACTGCAATAATCTTGGGCTTCAACAAACTGGTTTGCATAGGTTTTCCTTTTCAATACCCTCGGCTCGTTACGCCGATAAGGCTGACCGGTGACAACCCGAAAATAGACAGCCGAGGTAGCCCCTTGCCTTCGGCAATCTGGGCTCCCCGGCCGTTAATCCGACTTACCGCGAATACAATTCGACGATCAGGCTTTCGTTGATGTCGCCAGCGATATCGCTGCGTTCCGGCATCGACTTGAACGTGCCTTCGAACTTCTTGGCATCAACAGCAACCCAGCTCGGCATTCCGCCTTGCTCAGCCAGATTCAGCGCTTCCAGAATCCGCACTTGCTTCTTCGACTGTTCGCGAACAGCAACCACATCACCGGCCTTAACTTGCATAGACGGGATATTGTTCACAACGCCATTCACCGTGATCGACTTGTGGCCAACCAGCTGACGCGCTTCAGCGCGCGTTGAGCCGAAGCCCATGCGATACACGACGTTGTCGAGACGCGACTCGAGCAATTGCAGCAGGTTTTCGCCCGTCGGGCCCTTGCGGCGATCGGCTTCAGCGAAGTAACGGCGGAACTGACGTTCGAGCACGCCGTAAATACGCTTAACTTTTTGCTTTTCACGCAATTGCGTGCCGTAGTCGGACGTACGAGCGCCCGACGTGCGGCCATGCTGACCCGGCTTGCTATCGAGCTTGCACTTGTCAGCGAGGGAGCGGCGTGCGCTCTTCAGGAAAAGATCAGTACCTTCACGGCGGGACAGCTTTGCTTTAGGACCGGTATAACGTGCCACTTTGCATCCTTAATAATTGATCACGCGAAGAACGTTCGCGCTAGTTCGAACTCGATGGCTCGAACGGTGGGCTTAGTCAGTATTCTTAACGCTGATTCCATAACGCAAGCAACCTGTCGACGCGCGAGCGTCAACAGGTCAAGGCGTTACGCGACGTCTTAGATACGACGACGCTTCGGCGGACGGCAACCGTTGTGCGGAACCGGTGTCACGTCGGAGATTGCGGTGATCTTGATGCCAAGACCATGCAGCGCACGCACCGCCGATTCACGGCCAGGACCGGGGCCCTTGATCCGCACTTCGAGGTTCTTCACGCCGTATTCCATCGCCACGCGACCAGCCGATTCGGCTGCGACCTGAGCAGCAAAGGGAGTCGATTTACGCGAACCCTTGAAGCCCTGGCCACCCGACGTTGCCCAGGCGAGTGCATTGCCTTGGCGATCGGTGATCGTGATGATGGTGTTGTTGAACGACGCGTGAACGTGAACTACGCCCTCGGCGACGTTCTTCTTTACCTTCTTGCGAACGCGTTGCGCCGCGGAGTTGTTCGAAGCCTTAGCCATTACGTTTTCCTGTAACTATCAATTCCGCTTACTTCTTCAGCGATTGCGCTGCACGACGCGGACCCTTACGGGTACGGGCATTCGTACGTGTGCGTTGACCACGCATGGGCAAGCCCTTGCGATGGCGTACGCCACGATAGCAGCCCAAGTCCATCAGGCGCTTGATGTTCATCGTCACTTCACGACGCAGGTCGCCTTCGACGATGAACTTACCCACTTCTTCTCGCAGCTTTTCGAGGTCTGCGTCAGTGAGGTCTTTGACCTTCTTCGAAAATTCCACACCAGACGCCACGCAAATGTCGCGAGCGCGCGTGCGACCTACACCGAAAATTGCCGTGAGGCCGATTTCAGTATGCTGGTGATTCGGGATGTTAACCCCTGCGATACGAGCCATTGTTTTTCCTCAAACAAAAAGCGCAAGCAAAAGCGCGGCGTTCAGCCTTGACGCTGTTTGTGGCGCGGATCAGAGCTGCAAATCACGCGCACAACGCCCTTGCGCTTGATGATCTTGCAATTGCGGCAAATGCGCTTAACCGATGCCATCACTTTCATGATATTACCCTTTTTTCAAATCACTTCGCCCGGAACACGATCCGTGCACGAGACAGATCGTAAGGCGTCATTCAACCGTTACCTTGTCGCCCGGAAGAATGCAGATAAACATTCATCTGCGTCCTTCCCTGATTAGCGCATCGGGACGTTGCTGCCTTTGAAGTTCGCCTTCTTGAGCAGCGATTCATACTGTTGCGACATAACGTAGGACTGAACCTGCGCCATGAAATCCATCGTGACCACGACAATGATCAGCAGCGACGTTCCACCAAAATAAAACGGTACGTTCCAACGCAGCACCAGAAACTCCGGCAGCAAGCAAACGAACACGATGTAGATCGCACCGGCCAGCGTCAAACGCGTGAGGATCCGATCAATGTACCGAGCCGTCTGGTCACCAGGACGAATCCCGGGAACGAAGGCACCGCTTTTCTTCAGGTTGTCGGCCGTCTCCCTGCTGTTGAACACCAACGCGGTGTAGAAGAAGCAGAAGAAAACGATCGCCATTGCGTACAACAACACGTAGACCGGTTGACCAGGCTTCAGAGCCTCGGCAACACCGTGCAGCGTGTTTGCAAACCAACCGGTCCGCGTACCCGAACTAAACCAGTTCAGGATAGTTGCCGGGAACAGGATGATCGACGACGCGAAAATCGGCGGAATCACACCCGACATATTCAACTTCAGCGGCAAATGCGAAGACTGGCCGCCGTAAATCTTGTTTCCGACCTGACGCTTGGCGTAGTTCACCAGGATCTTGCGCTGACCGCGTTCGATGAACACCACCACGAACGTGACCGCCGCAATCAGCAGGACCACAATAATCGCCGAAATGATGCTCATGGAGCCGGTGCGAACCAGTTCGAAGAGACCACCAATTGCGTTCGGGAAACCCGCCGCAATACCGCCGAAAATGATGATCGAGATACCGTTACCCAGTCCGCGCTCCGTGATCTGCTCACCCAGCCACATCAGGAACATCGTGCCGGTCACCAGCGTCACGACTGTCGTCAACCGGAACACCATGCCTGGATCGATAACGAGCCCAGCCTGATTTTCCAGCGCCACCGCAATACCGAATGCTTGAAACGTAGCCAGAACAACCGTGAAGTAACGCGTGTACTGCGTAATCTTCCGCTGCCCTGCCTGCCCTTCTTTCTTCAGCGCTTCCATTTGCGGCGAAACGATCGACAGCAGCTGCATGATGATCGACGCCGAGATGTACGGCATGATCCCAAGCGCGAAGATCGTGAACCTGGACAGTGCGCCACCCGAGAACATGTTGAACATGCCAAGAATGCCGCCTGACTGGCTCTGGAAAAGCTTCGCCAGCTGATCCGGGTCGATACCCGGCACCGGAATATGCGCACCGATACGGTAGACGATCAGCGCCAGCAGCAAGAACATTGCACGCCGACGCAGATCGCCGAACTTCGCAGCGCTTCGACCGGATTTTGCGAGACTCGGGCTATTAGCCAAGAACCTTCTCCGATGCTTTCGCTAACAACGACAACACGCGTTCGTTACTCAGAGACCGAGCCGCCGGCGGCTTCGATCGCAGCACGGGCACCCTTCGTAGCGACGAGGCCCTTAACCGTGATCTTGCGCGTCAGTTCGCCCGTCTTGATGATCCGTGCGCTCGTAAAGAGCACGCCGAGCAGACCGGCTTGCTTCAAAGCCAGCAAATCGATTTCGTCGACCGGCAGCTTCTCGAGATCCGACAAACGCACTTCACCAACGAACTCATGCGTCAGCGAGCTGAAACCACGCTTCGGCAGACGACGTTGCAAAGGCATCTGACCGCCTTCGAAGCCGACTTTATGAAAGCCGCCCGAACGCGATTTCTGACCCTTGTGACCACGACCTGCAGTCTTGCCCAGGCCGGAACCGATACCGCGGCCAACGCGACGCTTTGCATGCTTCGCGCCTTCTGCCGGCTTAAGGTTATTCAAATCCATATTCAACTCCTTGATCCCTGGTCAGCCGCTTAGCTGAGGACTTTGACAAGGTAAGAAACCTTGTTGATCATCCCGCGCACTGCCGGCGTGTCCTGCAGTTCGCTAACCGAGTTGATTCGGCGCAGGCCCAGACCACGCACCGTTGCACGATGCGTTTCACGGGTCCCAATCAGGCTCTTGACGAGCTGAACCTTGACAGTTTTATCAGACATGGTGACCACCTGGCTTAGCCCAAAATATCTTCGACGGACTTGCCGCGCTTCGCCGCGATATCACCCGGCGTGGACTGCTTGCGCAGACCGTCGAGCGTTGCACGAACGAGGTTGTACGGATTCGTCGAACCGTGGCTCTTCGCCACAACGTTTTGAACGCCCATCACGTCGAACACTGCGCGCATCGGGCCGCCGGCGATAACACCCGTACCGTCCTTGGCCGGAGCCAGGAGAACTGCGGATGCGCCATGCTTACCATGCACTTCGTGTTGCAGCGTACCGTTCTTCAACGGCACCTTGAACATGTTGCGGCGTGCTTGTTCCATTGCCTTTTGAACAGCAACCGGAACTTCCTTCGCTTTGCCCTTGCCCATGCCGATGCGGCCGTCGCCATCGCCAACCACGGTCAGTGCGGCAAAACCGAGAATCCGGCCGCCCTTCACCACCTTGGTCACGCGATTGACGGCGATCATCTTTTCACGGAGGCCGTCGTCGCGTTCTTCAGCCTTCACATTCGCTTGCATCTTTGCCATGACGAATTCTTCCCTTAGAACTTGAGTCCGGCTTCGCGTGCCGCATCAGCCAGCGCTTTCACGCGGCCGTGGTAACGGAAACCTGAACGGTCGAAGGCGACGGATTCGACGCCGGCTGCCTTGGCTTTTTCAGCAATACGCTTACCGACAGCGATCGCAGCGTTGACGTTGCCGCCCTTGCCGGACTTGTCGGCCAGTTCGGCACGCACTTCAGCTTCGAGCGTCGACGCGCTTGCCAGCACCTTGGTGCCGCATGCCGAGAACACTTGCGCATAGATATGCGTGTTCGTGCGATGCACAGCCAGACGTGCGACCTGCAGCTCAGCGATCTTGACGCGCGTCTGTTTAGCGCGGCGCAGGCGAGATTGAGTCTTATCCATGATTGCGCACCCTTACTTCTTCTTCGTTTCTTTGAGGATGACGACTTCGCCGAAGTAGCGCACGCCCTTGCCCTTGTAGGGCTCCGGCGGACGGTAACCGCGAACTTCCGCAGCGACCTGGCCAACTTTCTGCTTGTCGATCCCCTTGATCACGATTTCGGTTTGCGTCGGGGTTTCAACTTTGACGCCTTCCGGCATCGCATGCACCACGGGGTGCGAGAAACCCAGCGACAGATTCAGCTTGTCGCCCTGCGCCTGCGCGCGATAACCAACGCCAACCAGCGTCAGCTTGCGCTCGAAACCCTTCGTAACGCCATTCACCATGTTCGCCACGAGGGCGCGCATCGTGCCCGACATCGCATTCGCTTCACGGCTTTCATCAGCCGGGGCGAAGTTGAGCGTGCCGTTGTCGTTTGCTACCGTAACAAGCGGATTAGCCGCTTGCGTAACCGTACCCAGCGGGCCCTTGACGGTGATTACTTCGCCGCTAAAGGCCACTTCCGCGCCTTGCGGCAGCGTAATCGGGCTTTTACCTACTCGAGACATGTTTCTTCTCCTTTTCGGCTTAAGCGACGTAGCAGAGGACTTCGCCGCCGACGCCGGTCTGGCGCGCCTTGCGGTCGGTCATCACACCCTGGGGCGTCGACACGATTGCAACGCCAAGACCGTTCATCACAACCGGAATGTCGTTACGACCGCGATACACACGCAGACCAGGCTTCGAAACGCGTTCAATGCGCTCGATAACCGGACGGCCAGCGTAGTACTTCAACGCGATATTTAATTCCGACTTCGCACCTTCAGACTTCACTGCGAAATCGTCGATATAACCTTCGTCCTTCAAAACCTGCGCAATCGCAACCTTGACTTTTGACGAGGGCATTGTCACCGACACTTTCTCAACCATCTGCGCATTGCGGATGCGAGTCAGCATATCGGCGATAGGATCACTCATACTCATTTAGATATCTCCTATTACCAGCTCGCCTTGGTCAGGCCAGGGATTTCGCCGCGGAAAGCGATTTCGCGAATCTTGCTGCGTGCCAATCCGAATTTGCGGAACGTGCCACGCGGACGACCCGTGATCGCGCAACGGTTACGCTTGCGAGTGGGGTTCGAGTTGCGGGGCAGTTGTTGCAGTTCGAGACGAGCGGCATAACGCTCTTCGTCCGACTTGCTCGCGTCATCAATGACCGCCTTCAGCGCCGTACGCTTGGGAGCGTACTTTGCAGCCAGGCGAGCACGCTTCTTTTCACGTTCGATCAGTGCCAGTTTAGCCACGGTAACCTCAGTTTCTGAACGGGAACTTGAAGCTGGCGAGCAGTGCCTTTGCTTCATCGTCAGTCTTCGCGGTCGTCGTGATGCTGATGTTCAGCCCACGAAGCGCGTCGATCTTGTCGTAATCGATCTCGGGGAAAATGATCTGCTCTTTCACACCGATGTTGTAGTTGCCGCGACCGTCGAACGCCCGACCCGATACACCGCGGAAGTCACGAACCCGGGGGAGCGCAACCGTCACGAAACGATCGAGAAATTCGTACATGGCCTGGCCGCGCAGCGTAACCATCGCGCCGATCGGGTAGCCCTGACGAATCTTGAAGCCAGCGATAGCCTTGCGTGCCTTCGTGATAACCGGCTTTTGGCCGGCAATCTTCGTCAGGTCGCCAACGGCGTTTTCGATGATCTTCTTGTCGGCGACGGCTTCGCCAAGACCCATGTTCAGGGTGATCTTGGTGATGCGCGGCACTTCCATTACGGACTTGTAGCCGAACTTCTCAACGAGGCCGGGTACAACTTTCTCTTTATAAAACTCATGCAGACGTGCCATTTATTACTCCGCGTCAGACGCTAAGCGTGGCACCGGTCGACTTCAAGAAGCGTACCTTCTTGTCGTTCTCGACCTTGATGCCCACACGCGACGCCTTGCCATTCGCGTCGACCAATGCGACGTTCGAAATATGCAAGGGCATCGTCTTGGCTTCTACGCCACCCGTCGTACCCTTCATCGGGTTCGGCTTGACGTGCTTCTTGACGAGGTTGATACCCTCGACCGTCACACGATCTTCGCCAACGAGCAGCACGATACCGCGCTTGCCTTTGTCTTTGCCAGTGATGACGAGAACCTCGTCACCTTTGCGAATCTTGTTCATCGCGACTCCTTACAGCACTTCCGGCGCGAGCGAAACGATCTTCATAAATCGTTCACTACGCAATTCACGCGTAACCGGTCCGAAAATACGCGTACCGATAGGCTCGAGCTTGGCATTCAAAAGTACGGCGGCATTACCGTCGAACTTGATCAGCGAGCCGTCCTGGCGGCGCACGCCCTTGGCCGTACGAACGACCACGGCGTTGTAGATTTCGCCCTTCTTCACGCGTCCGCGCGGCGTTGCTTCTTTGACGGTCACCTTGATGATGTCGCCAATGCTAGCGTAACGACGCTTCGAGCCGCCGAGCACCTTGATGCACAACACTTCACGTGCACCCGTGTTGTCGGCAACTTCAAGCCGAGTTTCGGTCTGAATCATGGTTTTTCATTCCCAACTTAATCCAGTTACGCCACCATGGCGCACCCGGTCAGTCTTGGTCCCGTCAGCCTGGTGGCTGCTTGGGTTAGAACAGGCAGCGAGGGCAGACGAAACCCGCCATCGCAATCCGGTGAATCTGTCAGCACAAGCTTGGCGCCTGCACTGGCTTCCCCCACCAACTTCGCCCGCGATGGGGCTCCCACAAAGAGGGAAGACCGAAATTATAACGCATAATTTCGGTCTGGCAAGCGAAAGTTACTGCGATACTTCTTTTACCGCTTCTGCACTGCTTTTGACGCTTAGATGACGCGCGCCGACTCAAGCAACTTCGACACAACCCAGGCCTTCGTCTTGGAAATCGGACGCGTTTCCTGGATCTCGACGAGATCACCTTCGTTGTACGTGTTCGCGTCGTCGTGAGCGTGGTACTTCTTCGACCGCACGACATACTTGCCGTAGATCGGGTGCTTTACGCGATGCTCGACCAGCACGGTGACCGTCTTTTCCATCTTGTTGCTGACGACCTTGCCGACCAGCGTCCGCTTGAGCGAGGTTTTTACGCTATCGTTCATTTCTGGTTCGCCTTCTCAGTCAGGACGGTCCGCACACGAGCGATGTCGCGACGAACCTTCTTCAATTGACTGTTGTTGGTCAATTGCTGGGTCGCGAGTTGCATGCGCAGGCCGAATTGCGCCTTCAGCAGGTCCGTCAGCTCTTGATTGAGCCCAGCCTGGTCTTTCTGGTGAAGTTCGGAAGCCTTCATCATTGCTCCTTAGGCGCCGAGCTGGCGTGAAACGAAGTACGTCTTCAGCGGCAGCTTAGCTGCAGCCAGACGGAACGCTTCACGTGCCAACTCTTCAGTAACACCGTCCATTTCATACAACATCTTGCCCGGTTGAATCTCTGCGACGTAGTACTCAGGGTTACCTTTACCGTTACCCATCCGTACTTCAGCCGGCTTTTGCGAGATCGGCTTGTCCGGGAAAATGCGGATCCAGATACGGCCGCCACGTTTAATGTGACGCGTCATTGCACGACGCGCCGCTTCGATTTGGCGCGCGGTCAAACGGCCGCGACCGATAGCTTTCAGACCATATTCACCGAACGACACCGCGTTGCCGCGCGTCGCCTTGCCGGTGTTACGACCCTTCTGCTCTTTGCGATACTTTCTGCGTTTCGGTTGCAGCATCGTTATTCTCCAGTCTTCCCGTCGCCGCCGGCACCGCCAGCACGACGGGGAGCGCCTGCGCCACGGCGCGCACCTGCGTTTGCCGGACCACCACCTTCACCATCACGACGCGGACGGCGATCGCCACCCGGACGTGCGTTGCGGCGCGGACGCTTGTCTTCGGCTACTTCTTCGACCACCGGTGCATCGTTGCGGCCCAGCGTGTCGCCCTTGTAGACCCACACTTTCACGCCGATGATGCCGTAGGTCGTCTTCGCTTCCGAGGTCGCGTAGTCGATATCAGCACGCAACGTGTGAAGCGGAACGCGACCTTCGCGATACCATTCCGTACGAGCGATTTCGATACCGTTCAACCGGCCGGCGCTCATGATCTTGATGCCTTGAGCACCCAGACGCATGGCGTTTTGCATCGCACGCTTCATCGCGCGGCGGAACATGATCCGACGCTCGAGTTGTTGCGTGATCGAGTCGGCGATCAGTTGCGCATCGGTTTCCGGCTTACGGATTTCTTCGATGTTGACGTGGACCGGAACGCCCATGCGGCGTTGCAGTTCCGTCTTCAACAGTTCGATATCCTCACCCTTCTTGCCGATCACTACACCCGGACGCGAGCTGTAAATCGTGATACGTGCATTCTTCGCCGGACGCTCGATGACAACCCGACCCACCGAAGCGTTTTTCAGCTTCTTCTTCAGGTATTCACGAACGCCGATGTCTTCCTGCAGCATCGATGCGAAATTGGTGTTGTTCGCGTACCAACGCGACGCCCAATTTCGGCTGACAGCCAGACGGAAGCCTGTCGGATGAATTTTTTGTCCCATCGTATGGCTCCTTAATTCCCGACTGTCACAGTGATGTGACAGGATTGCTTCTCAATGCGGTTACCACGGCCTTTTGCGCGCGCGGTGAATCGCTTCAGGGAAGCGGCCTTGTCGACCATGATGCTCGTTACTTTGAGCTCGTCGATGTCGGCGCCTTCGTTGTGTTCCGCATTCGCGATCGCTGACAGCACGACCTTCTTGACAATACCCGCCGCCTTCTTCGGCGAGAACGTAAGAACGTTCAACGCCTTGTCGACCGGCAAACCACGGATCTGGTCAGCCACAAGGCGCGTTTTCTGCGCCGAGATGCGGGCACCGCGATGAATAGCTTTTACTTCCATCTTGATAGCCCCTTATTTCTTGGCCTTCTTGTCGGCTGCATGACCCTTGAACGTACGGGTCAATGCGAACTCGCCAAGTTTGTGGCCGACCATGTTTTCCGAAACATAAACCGGGACGTGTTGACGGCCGTTATGGACGGCGATCGTCAGACCGATAAAGTCCGGGAGGATCGTCGAACGACGCGACCAGGTCTTGATCGGCTTCTTGTCACGCGCAGCTGCGGCAGCCTCAACCTTCTTCAGCAAATGAGCGTCGCAGAACGGACCTTTTTTAACAGAACGTGCCATTGCTTACTCCTTAGCGCTTGTGACGGCGCTGAACGATCATCGTCGTCGTGCGCTTGTTGCTGCGGGTGCGATAACCCTTGGCCGGGGTTCCCCACGGGCTGACCGGATCGCGACCTGCTGCCGTCTTACCTTCACCACCACCGTGCGGGTGATCGACCGGGTTCATTGCAACGCCACGCACCGTCGGGCGGATACCGCGCCAGCGGTTAGCACCAGCCTTACCGATTTGACGGAGGCTATGCTCTTCGTTGCCAACTTCACCAATCGTCGCGCGGCACTCAACGTGCACACGGCGAATTTCACCCGAACGCAGGCGAACCTGAGCGTACGTGCCTTCGCGAGCCAGCAGCATCGCGGACGTACCAGCCGAACGCGCCATTTGCGCGCCCTTGCCCGGCAACATCTCGACGCAGTGAATCGTCGTACCGACCGGAATGTTGCGGATCGGCAGGGTGTTACCCGAGCGGATCGGCGCTTCCGAACCAGACATCAACGATTGACCCACCGTCGCGCCCTTCGGAGCGATGATGTACTTGCGCTCGCCGTCTGCGTACAGAACCAGCGCGATGTTCGCGCTACGGTTCGGATCGTACTCAAGACGTTCGATCTTTGCCGGAATGCCGTCCTTGTTGCGACGGAAATCGACCAGACGGTAGTGCTGCTTATGACCGCCACCTTTGTGGCGCGTCGTGATGCGACCGGAGTTGTTCCGGCCGGCGGTCACGGATTGTGCGTCGAGCAGCGCTGCGTGCGGCTTGCCCTTGTACAGATCCTTGTTGACCACCTTGACCATCGCGCGGCGACCCGGCGAAGTCGGCTTAACTTTTACGATTGCCATGATTACTTGGCCTCCGCTTCAAAGTTGATTTCCTGGCCGGGCTTCAGGCAGACATACGCCTTCTTCACGTCCTTGCGCTTGCCCATGAAGCGGCCAAAGCGCTTGGCTTTACCCTTCGTGACCAGCACGTTGACGGAATTGACTTCTACCTTGAACAGCAGCTCGACAGCAGCCTTGACTTCCTGCTTCGTGGCATCGGGCGCGACTTCGAACACAACCTGCTCGTTCTTGTCGGCCACCAGTGTCGCCTTTTCGGAGATCACCGGCGCGAGCAGGACCTGCATCAAACGATGATCGTTCTTGCGAATCTCGCTCATGACAGCAACTCCTCGATCTGGGCGACCGCAGCCTTCGTAATCACGATCTTCTTGAAGTAGATCAACGAGAGCGGGTCGGCGTAACGCGGCTCGACAACGGCCACGTGGGCCAGATTGCGCGACGCGAGGTACAGGTTTTCGTCGACCGTGTCAGTGATAACCAGGACAGACTCCAGACCCATTGCCTTGAATTTTTCGGCCAACAGCTTGGTCTTCGGCGCTTCAAGGGTCATCTCGTCGACGACCACGATGCGACCTTCGCGAGCCAGCTGCGAATAGATCGAGCAGAGACCTGCGCGATGCATCTTCTTGTTGACCTTGTGCGAAAAGTTTTCTTCCGGCGAATTCGGGAAGATCCGGCCACCGCCGCGCCACAACGGGCTCGACGACATACCGGCACGAGCGCGGCCCGTACCCTTTTGACGCCACGGCTTCTTGGTCGTGTGCTTGACTTGCTCACGATCCTTCTGCGCGCGGTTACCGCTACGTGCGTTGGCTTGATAGGCCGTGACGACCTGATGGATCAGGGCTTCGTTGTAATCGCGACCGAACACGACGTCCGATGCGTTAACACCCGTGCCTTCCTGACCATTGGCGCTCAGGAGCTTAAGTTCCATTATTTCGCTCCTTTCACAGCGCGAGCCTTGACAGCCGGCGTCACGAAGACCTTACCGCCCTTGGCACCAGGAACAGCGCCACGGACCAGCAACAGATGACGGTCGGTGTCGATACGAGCGATCACGAGGTTTTGCACCGTAACCGTTTCGTCGCCCATGTGACCCGTCATGCGCTTACCCGGGAAAACACGACCCGGATCCTGCGCCATACCGATCGAACCAGGGACGTTATGCGAACGCGAGTTACCGTGCGAGGCGCGACCAGATTTGAAGTTGTGGCGCTTGATGGTACCGGCGTAGCCCTTACCGATCGACACGCCTTGCACGTCGACTTTCTGGCCCACTTCGAAGATGTCCGTACCGATCACAGTACCGTTCGACAGCTCGGCAGCCTTAGCGGAATCGATTTGGAATTCTTTGAGAACTTCACCAGCTTGTACGCCGGCTTTGGCAAGGTGACCTGCCAGCGGCTTCGTCACGCGCGATGCGCGGCGAGTGCCGAATGCAACTTGAACGGCGATGTATCCATCCGTTTCTACAGACTTGATCTGCGTCACTCGGTTGTCCGACACGTCCAATACGGTGACGGGAATCGAATCCCCTTCAGGCGTAAAGATACGGGTCATGCCAACCTTGCGACCTACGAGTCCAAGGCTCATCGTTTTCTCCATTCCCAACTGCGATTGGTCGGGGCTGATTTACAAAATGCCGGTTGATCCATAAGAATCACACCGACTTTTTTGCGCAAATGCGCGAAAAGCCTTGGAGTATAACAAGGCTTTTCGTTTTCCGCAAGCAATCAAAGACTTAGCGTCGCTCCTCGCGAGCGCAACGCCGGGTGAAACTTATTGCAACTTGATTTCCACATCGACGCCAGCCGGCAGGTCGAGCTTCATCAACGCGTCGACGGTCTTGTCCGTCGGATCGACGATGTCCATCAGGCGTTGGTGAGTGCGGATTTCGAGCTGATCGCGCGACGTCTTGTTGACGTGCGGCGAACGCAGGATGTCAAAACGTTGGATACGGGTCGGCAGCGGCACCGGACCACGTACGATTGCGCCAGTCCGCTTAGCCGTATCGACGATTTCAGCTGCCGATTGATCGATCAGACGATAGTCGAAAGCCTTCAGGCGAATGCGGATTTTCTGGTTTGCCATGACAATTCCTTGAAAGAACGAGACGGTGTTGCACCGTCGATTTGGTAAAAGAGCATGGAGCCGGGCACGCGTAAGGTACGTGCGCCCGGCTCCGGGCACGACTACGAACTACAGCTTTTTTGAAGCAAGCTCAGGATTTTACGCCAGAACCTTGGCCACGACACCAGCGCCGACGGTACGACCGCCTTCACGGATAGCGAAGCGCAGACCTTCTTCCATCGCGATCGGAGCGATCAGCTTCACCGTGATCGACACGTTGTCGCCCGGCATGACCATTTCCTTGTCCTTCGGCAACTCGATCGAACCCGTTACGTCCGTGGTACGGAAGTAGAACTGCGGGCGATAGTTGTTGAAGAACGGCGTGTGACGACCGCCTTCGTCCTTGCTCAACACATACACTTCAGCCGTGAAGTGCGTGTGCGGCGTGATCGAACCCGGCTTGGCCAACACCTGGCCACGTTCCACGTCTTCACGCTTCGTGCCGCGCAGCAAAATACCCACGTTGTCGCCCGCTTGACCTTGGTCCAGGAGCTTCCGGAACATTTCCACGCCCGTGCACGTCGTCTTCACCGTCGGCTTGATGCCGATGATTTCGATTTCTTCGCCAACCTTCACCACACCGCGCTCGATACGACCCGTCACCACCGTGCCGCGACCCGAGATCGAGAACACGTCTTCCACCGGCATCAGGAACGAACCGTCAATTGCGCGTTCCGGCGTCGGGATGTACGTGTCCAGTGCGTCGGCCAGGTTCATGATCGCCACTTCGCCCAGTTCGCCCGTGTCGCCTTCCAGCGCCAGTTTGGCCGAACCCTTGATGATCGGCGTTTCGTCGCCCGGGAAGTCATACTTCACCAGAAGCTCACGCACTTCCATTTCAACCAGTTCCAGCAACTCGGCGTCGTCCACCATGTCGCACTTGTTCAGGAACACGATGATGTACGGCACGCCAACCTGACGAGCCAACAGGATGTGCTCACGCGTTTGCGGCATCGGGCCGTCGGCCGCCGAACACACCAGGATCGCGCCGTCCATCTGCGCTGCACCCGTAATCATGTTCTTCACATAGTCGGCGTGTCCCGGGCAGTCAACGTGCGCGTAGTGACGCGCTGCCGTTTCGTACTCGACGTGGGCCGTGTTGATCGTAATGCCACGTGCCTTTTCTTCCGGCGCCGCATCGATCTGGTCATACGCCTTCGCTTCGCCGCCGAACTTCTTCGACAACACCGTCGCGATTGCTGCCGTCAGCGTGGTCTTGCCATGGTCGACGTGACCAATCGTGCCTACGTTGACGTGCGGCTTGGTCCGTTCGAATTTACCTTTTGCCATGATTACCTTCTTTCAAATATGTTGATCGGTTAAAGACTTTTGGCTTACCGAATTACTTGGATTTCGCGTTGATGATCGCTTCTGCCACGTTTCGCGGAGCTTCAGAATAGTGCTTGAATTCCATCGTGTACGTAGCGCGACCTTGCGTCGCCGAACGCAGCGACGTCGAGTAGCCGAACATTTCCGACAGCGGGACTTCAGCGCGCACGATCTTGCCGCCGCCAATCATGTCTTCCATACCCTGGACGATACCGCGACGGCTCGACAGGTCGCCCATCACGTTGCCCATGTAGTCTTCCGGCGTTTCGACTTCGACAGCCATCATCGGTTCGAGGATGACCGGGCTCGCCTTGCGCATTGCGTCCTTGAACGCCATCGAACCGGCCATGCGGAACGCATTTTCGTTCGAGTCAACGTCGTGGTACGAACCGAACGTCAGGTGAACCTTGACGTCCACCACCGGGAAGCCTGCCAGCACGCCAGCCTTCAGCGTTTCAATAATGCCCTTGTCCACCGCCGGGATGTACTCGCGCGGAATCACGCCGCCCTTGATCTCGTCCAGGAACTCGTAGCCTTTGCCCTGCTCATTCGGCTCAAGTGTAATGACAACGTGGCCATACTGGCCGCGTCCGCCCGACTGCTTGACGAACTTGCCATCGACGTCTTCCGCCTTGCCACGGATCGTTTCACGATACGCGACTTGCGGCTTGCCAACGGTTGCTTCAACGCCGAACTCACGACGCATGCGGTCAACCAGGATTTCCAGGTGCAGCTCGCCCATACCCGAAATGATGGTCTGGCCCGACTCTTCGTCGGTCTGAACGCGGAACGACGGGTCTTCCTGAGCCAGGCGGTTGAGCGCGAGGCCCATCTTTTCCTGGTCAGGTTTCGTCTTCGGTTCCACTGCCTGCGAAATCACCGGCTCCGGGAAAATCATCCGTTCCAGAACGATCGGATGTGCCGGATCGCACAGCGTGTCGCCCGTGGTTGCGTCTTTCAAGCCAACCGCAGCGGCGATGTCGCCGGCGTGCACTTCCTTGATTTCTTCGCGCTGGTTTGCGTGCATCAGCAGAATACGGCCGAGACGTTCTTTCTTGTCCTTGGTCGCGTTCAGTAGCGTTTCGCCCGACTTGGTCGTACCCGAGTACACGCGGAAGAAGATCAACTGGCCGACAAACGGGTCCGTCATGATCTTGAACGCGAGTGCTGAGAACTTTTCGTCGTCAGCTGCACGACGCTCTTCGCGCGCGCCGTCTTCCAGTTCGCCCAAAACCGGCGGAATGTCGATAGGTGACGGCAGGAAGTCGAGCACAGCATCCAACATGCGTTGCACGCCCTTGTTCTTGAACGCGGTGCCGCACAGCATTGGCTGGATTTCGCAAGCAATCGTACGATCACGAAGACCCTTCACAATTTCCTCTTCGGACAATTCGCCCGTTTCGAGGTACTTGTTCATCATTTCTTCGTTGGCTTCAGCCGCGGCTTCAACCATCTTTTCACGCCATTCGTCGCACGTATCCTTCAGCTCAGCCGGGATTTCTTCGTACGAGAACTTGGTGCCTTGGGACGCTTCATCCCAAATGATCGCCTTCATCTTGATCAGGTCGACCACGCCCGTGAACGTCTCTTCCGCGCCAATTGGCACTACGACAGGAACGGGGTTCGCCTTCAGACGCAGCTTGAGCTGGTCATAGACCTTGAAGAAGTTCGCGCCGGTACGGTCCATCTTGTTGATGAACGCGAGACGGGGAACCTTGTACTTGTTAGCCTGGCGCCATACGGTTTCCGACTGGGGCTGAACGCCGCCCACAGCGCAATAAACCATGCACGCACCGTCGAGCACACGCATGGAACGCTCAACTTCAATGGTGAAGTCAACGTGTCCCGGGGTGTCGATGATGTTGATGCGGTGCTCGGGGCGGTCGCCAGCCATGCCTTTCCAGAAGGCCGTCGTTGCTGCCGACGTGATGGTGATGCCGCGCTCCTGCTCCTGCTCCATCCAGTCCATCGTTGCTGCGCCGTCGTGAACTTCACCGATTTTGTGGTTCACGCCCGTATAAAACAGGATGCGCTCGGTCGTCGTCGTTTTGCCGGCGTCGATGTGAGCGCTAATACCGATATTACGGTAGCGCTCGATAGGTGTCTTGCGAGCCACTTTGAATCCTTAATTGGGTCGACGCGACCGACACATGCCGGTTGCGCCCTAACACAAACGGGCGAGGCGCTTTGTAAGCGCACCCGCCCGGAGGTTTTTCCGTTCGTCCCAGGTCGGGAGGCCTAAAAACAGCCTTAGAAGCGGAAGTGCGAGAACGCCTTATTGGCTTCTGCCATCCGGTGAACTTCGTCGCGCTTCTTCATCGCGCCGCCACGGCCTTCCGCGGCTTCCGAAAGCTCACCTGCGAGACGCAGGGCCATCGACTTCTCGCTGCGCTTCTTCGCAGCTTCGCGCAACCAACGCATCGCCAATGCCATACGACGCGACGGACGCACTTCGACTGGAACTTGATAGTTCGCACCACCAACGCGACGGCTCTTCACTTCGACCACCGGCTTCACGTTGTTGAGCGCACCCGTGAACACTTCCAGCGGGTCCTTGCCACCCTTGGTCTGGATCTGTTCAAAAGCACCATAAACGATACGCTCGGCAACCGACTTCTTGCCCGACAGCATGATCACGTTCATGAACTTGGCTACATCTACGTTGCCGAATTTCGGATCCGGCAAAATGTCCCGTTTGGGGACTTCGCGACGACGCGGCATGTTTCTTCCTTTGATTTTTCAGTTGGAGCCGTGCTTTTTTTGCACAAGCCCCGCGGTCACCAACAAACCCGATCCATCTAAACGCGCAATTTCGTGCGTACTGCTCTGCGCATTGCTACGACTAACCAGCTTGGCCGGGTGACCACTTACTCGACAGCACCGGCACTTCCGGCACCACCGCTTGAACGCCCCGTTAAGGGCAACCTGTATGAATCACGTACAACTCGACCAGCAAAAATTTACTTGGCCTTAGCGCGCTTCGCACCATACTTCGAGCGAGCTTGCTTACGGTCCTTGACGCCCTGGGTATCCAGCGAGCCGCGAACCATGTGGTAACGCACACCCGGCAAGTCTTTCACACGACCGCCGCGAATCAGCACGACCGAGTGTTCCTGCAGGTTGTGGCCTTCACCACCGATGTACGAAATAACTTCGAAACCGTTCGTCAGACGAACTTTTGCAACTTTACGAAGTGCCGAGTTCGGCTTCTTCGGCGTCGTCGTGTACACGCGAGTGCACACGCCGCGACGCTGCGGGCAGTCCTGCAAAGCCGGCGACTTGCTCTTCACTGTTTCTGAAGCGCGGCCTTTGCGAACCAATTGATTGATGGTTGGCATTGTCTATTCCTGAATTGATAAAAATCGACGCTCCCGTTTCGGGCAAAGCAAAACGGACTGCGCATCGAGCACTCCAGCTCTTGTTCGTGCATGCGAGGAAAACCCGAGGGCATACCTCTTAGCAGATCCAAGAACGAGAACCTAGCATCATAGTCTGAAATTCCCAATGCGGTCAACAGCTTGGGTGTCGCTCAGGGTGATCAGACCGTTAAAAGTTAGTTCGCGCCAACGACTTCGAGCAATTCGTCGCCGAAACGCTCGAGTTTCCGCGCACCGATCCCCGGGATCTGGCTGAGATCTTCAATGGAATCGGGCTCATTGCGCGCGATCTCGGCGAGCGTCGCGTCGTGGAAAATAACGTAGGCTGGCACGCCATCGCTTTTCGCCATGCTCGCGCGCCAAGCGCGCAAGCGTTCCCAGCGCGCCTTGATGCGTGGCGACATGCCCGCCGTGGGATCCGCACGTTCGCCGGTTCGGCTCGACGACTGCCTCGTGCGCGTCGGCTTCACGTACTTTCGGAGCGTCACGTTCTGCTCGCCCTTGAGCACGGCCTTGCTTGCCTCAGTGAGGATCAGCGCACCGAATCCGTCATGGTCGACAGCGAGGTAGCCGAACGCGACCAATTGGCGAAACACCGCGCGCCATTCCTGCTCGGACAACGCCGCGCCCAGTCCGAACGTAGACAATTTTTCATGACCGCGCTGAAGCAGTTTCTCAGACCGGCTACCACGCAGAATGTCGATTAGATGACCCGCGCCGAAATGGTACCCACTGGCTTTATGCGCCCGGTACACGCAAGACAGCGCCATCTGCGCCTCGCGGGTCGCATCCCACGATTCAGGCGGCTCGAGGCAGGTATCGCAATTGCCGCACGGCTGGCTGGCCTCACCAAAATAACCCAGCAAGCGCACACGCCGGCACGACGCCGCTTCGCAAAGACCAAGCAGCGCGTCGAGCTTGCCGCCTTGCACGCGCTTGTGGGTATCGTCCGCGTCGGACTCGTCGATCATCTTGCGCTGCTGCACCACGTCGCCAAGGCCGTACGCCATCCACGCGTTCGCCGGCATGCCGTCACGGCCCGCGCGCCCGGTTTCCTGGTAATAGCCTTCCACGCTCTTCGGTAGATCCAGATGCGCCACGAACCGCACGTCCGGTTTATCGATACCCATGCCGAAAGCGATCGTCGCGCACATCACGATGCCCTCTTCGCGCTTGAACATTTCCTGATGCCGCTGGCGGATTTCGTACTCCATGCCCGCGTGATACGGGAGCGCACGCACGCCTTGGCTCTTAAGCCAGTCCGCGGTTTCCTCCACCTTGCGCCGCGACAGGCAATAGATCACGCCAGCGTCAGTGGTTTTGTCCGGGTTCGTATGCTCGGCGCGAATGAAATCCAGCAATTGCGCCCGCGCGTTGTCCTTCTCCACGATCCGATACCGAATGTTCGGACGGTCAAAGCTGGAGACGAAAATGCGGGCATCATCCAACGCCAGGCGATGCACGATTTCATCGCGCGTGATGGCGTCGGCGGTGGCCGTCAGCGCGATCCGCGGCACCGATGGAAACCGCTCATGCAGCACTGACAGCTGGATATATTCCGGCCGGAAATCGTGCCCCCATTGCGACACGCAATGCGCTTCGTCGATGGCAAACAAGCCAATGCGCACGCTCTCGATCAACTCGAGGAAACGGGGCGTCATCAGGCGCTCCGGTGCGACATACAGCAGGTCGATTTCCCCGTTACGTAACGCGCGCTCAGTTGCAGCAGCTTCGGCGCCAGTGAGCGTGGAATTCAGGCACGCAGCACGCACACCGACTTCTCTCAAGGCTGCCACCTGATCCTGCATTAACGCAATCAATGGCGACACAACTATCCCAGCGCCGAAACCGGCTTCACGCCTTAACAAAGCGGGAATCTGATAACACAGCGACTTACCGCCGCCGGTCGGCATGAGCACGAGCGAGTCCCCGCCAGCGGCCACATGATCGACGATATCACCCTGCTGCCCTCGGAAAACGGGGTAGCCAAATACTTCCTTGAGAATTTCGAGCGAACGGGACATGGGGAAGACGGAGTGCGCCAGAGCGTGAGTGCCCCGATTTTACCAACGACCGCGCCGTAAGACCGCCGAATGCCTCAACGTTAGCCAATCGATAGAGCAAAAAAAGCCGCCCGGTATAACCCGGGCGGCTTCTCGTACTAGCAGATCAGTCGTTAAAGCCCGGACCTGGAAAAAGGCCCGAACTCCAGAACTTACTCCGCTGGATGTTGCTGTTCTGCAGGTGCGACAGGTGCAGCCTCAGGCGTGCCGAAATCGAACGATTCTTCCGCTGCAATCTGGTCGAAGCGTTGACGATCCGACAACTCGCGGCTCTTGCGTGCCTTGTGGAACGCGAGACCTGTACCGGCCGGAATCAGACGGCCGACGATCACGTTTTCCTTCAGACCGCGCAAATCGTCGCGCTTGCCCATGATGGCCGCTTCGGTCAACACGCGCGTCGTTTCCTGGAACGAAGCTGCCGAGATGAACGAATCGGTCGAGAGCGATGCCTTCGTAATACCCAGCAGCACGTTCTCGTAGGTCGCAGGGATCTTGTCTTCGGCAGCCATCCGGTCGTTCTCGTCCAGCATGTCCGAACGCTCAACTTGTTCGCCCATGATGAAACGCGTATCGCCGTTATCGGAGATCTGCACGCGGCGCAACATCTGACGCACGATCACTTCGATATGCTTGTCGTTGATCTTCACGCCCTGCAGACGGTACACGTCCTGCACTTCGTCCACGATGTAGCGAGCCAGCGCTTCAATACCCTGCAAACGCAGAATGTCGTGCGGATCGGCCGGGCCATCAACAATCATTTCGCCCTTGTTGACGACCTGACCATCGTGCACCAGCACCTGCTTTTCCTTCGTGATCAGGAACTCGTGCTGTTCCCCTTCCACGTCGGTAATAACGAGACGCTGCTTGCCCTTCGTGTCCTTACCAAACGACGTCGTACCCGTGACTTCCGCCAAAATGCCGGCGTCCTTCGGCGAGCGCGCTTCGAACAGTTCGGCCACACGCGGCAGACCACCGGTAATGTCACGCGTCTTCTGCGCTTCAACCGGGATACGTGCCAGCACTTCACCCACCTGCACTTGCTGACCGTCCTTCACGGTGATCAGTGCGCCGACCTGGAAGCCGATCTGCACCGAATGCTCGGTGTTCGGGATCTTGACTTCTTCGCCTTGCGCATCGAGCAGCTTCACTTGCGGACGAACGCTCTTCGCCGCTTGCGAACCGCGACGCTTCACGTCGATCACGACGAGCGTTGAAAGCCCCGTCACATCGTCGATCTGCTTCGCCACCGTCACGCCTTCTTCGACGTTTTCGAACTTCACCGTACCGCCCCACTCGGTGATGATCGGACGGGTCAACGGATCCCATTGAGCCAGTTGTGCACCAGCCTTGATCTGCGCGCCGTCCAGTTGCAGCAACGTTGCGCCGTACGGGATTTTGTGACGTTCGCGCTCACGACCGAGGTCGTCGGCAATGATCGCCTCGCCCGAACGCGAGATGACGATCTGCTCGCCCTTCGCATTCGTGACGTAACGCATCGTTGCCGTGAAACGCACCGTACCGTTCGACTTCGCTTCCACCGACGAAGCGATCGCCGCACGTGACGCCGCGCCACCGATGTGGAACGTACGCATGGTCAGCTGCGTGCCCGGCTCACCAATCGACTGAGCAGCGATCACACCCACCGCTTCGCCGACGTTCACCCGCGAGCCACGACCCAGGTCGCGGCCATAGCACGAAGCGCACAGGCCGTAACGCGTTTCGCAGGTCAACGGCGTGCGCACGCGCACTTCGTCGATACCCAGGCGTTCGATTTCATCGACCATGTCTTCGTCGAGCAACGTGCCCGATTCGTACAGCGTTTCCTGCGATTCCGGATTGACGACGTCCGCCACCGTCACGCGGCCGAGAATCCGGTCACGCAAGGCTTCGACAACTTCGCCGCCTTCAACCAACGCCTTCATTGCCACGCCGTTCGTCGTGCCGCAATCGTCTTCGACCACGACCAGATCCTGCGTCACGTCAACGAGACGACGCGTCAGGTAACCCGAGTTCGCCGTCTTCAACGCCGTATCGGCCAGGCCTTTACGTGCACCGTGCGTCGAGATGAAGTACTGCAACACGTTCAAGCCTTCACGGAAATTCGCCGTGATAGGCGTCTCGATAATCGAGCCGTCCGGCTTCGCCATCAGGCCACGCATACCGGCCAGCTGACGAATCTGAACAGCGGATCCACGAGCGCCCGAGTCGGCCATCATGTAGATCGAGTTGAACGATTCCTGCTTCGTCTGATTACCGTCGCGGTCGACCACGGGTTCCGTAGCCAACTGCTCCATCATCGCCTTGCCGACCGCTTCCGACGTTGCCGACCAAATGTCGACCACATTGTTGTAGCGCTCTTGCGAGGTAACGAGACCCGACATGTACTGACGGTCGTATTCCTTCACCTTCTTGGCAGCATCGCCGACGATCTGTTCTTTCTGCGGCGGCACGAGCATGTCGTCGACGCAAATCGAAATACCGGCGCGCGTAGCAAGACGGAAACCCATCTGCATCAGCTGGTCGGCGAAGATCACCGTTTCGCGCAGACCGCACTTGCGGAATGCCGTGTTGATCAGGCGCGAAATTTCCTTCTTCTTAAGCGGTCGATTCAGCACCGAGAACGGCAGTCCTGGCGGCAGAATTTCCGAAAGAATGGAACGTCCAACGGTGGTTGCGTACAGCGTGATCTTCGGCACGAACTTCGGTGCACCTTCGCTTTGATCCGGGTTGTGAATGTTTTCCGTAATCCGGACATTCACCCGCGACGCCAGCTCGACTTCCTTGTTTTCGTACGCGCGGATCGCTTCCGACACGCCCGTGAACGTCATGCCTTCGCCCTTGCCATTCACCGCTTCACGCGATGCGTAGTAAAGACCCAGCACAATATCCTGCGACGGCACGATCGACGGATCGCCGTTGGCCGGGAACAGGACGTTGTTCGACGCCAGCATCAGCGTGCGCGCTTCCATCTGCGCTTCCAGCGACAGCGGCACGTGAACAGCCATCTGGTCACCGTCGAAGTCGGCGTTGAACGCCGCGCAAACGAGCGGATGCAGCTGAATAGCCTTACCTTCGATCAGCACCGGCTCGAAAGCCTGAATGCCAAGACGGTGAAGGGTAGGCGCGCGGTTCAGCATCACCGGATGTTCGCGGATCACTTCTTCCAAAATATCCCACACAACAGCCGTCTGGTTCTCGACTTCCTTCTTCGCAGCCTTGATGGTGGTAGCAACACCCATCACTTCCAGCTTGTTGAAGATGAAAGGCTTGAACAGTTCGAGTGCCATCAGCTTCGGCAGGCCGCACTGATGCAGCTTGAGCGTCGGGCCCACCACGATCACCGAACGGCCCGAATAGTCAACGCGCTTACCGAGCAAGTTCTGACGGAAACGACCGCCCTTACCCTTGATCATGTCAGCGAGCGACTTCAGCGGACGCTTGTTCGCGCCGGTCATTGCCTTACCGCGACGACCGTTGTCGAGCAGCGAATCGACGGCTTCCTGCAGCATCCGCTTTTCGTTACGGACGATGATTTCAGGCGCCTTCAACTCGAGCAGACGCTTCAACCGGTTGTTACGGTTGATCACGCGGCGATACAAGTCGTTCAGGTCGGACGTAGCGAAACGGCCACCGTCCAGCGGCACGAGCGGGCGCAGTTCCGGCGGCAGCACCGGCAGCACTTCCAGCACCATCCAGTCCGGCTTGATGCCCGAACGCTGGAATGCTTCAAGCACTTTCAGGCGCTTCGCGTATTTCTTGATCTTCGCTTCCGAACCCGTGTTCTTGAGTTCGGTGCGCAGCACTTCGACCTGTTCGTCGATATTGATCGCGCGCAGCAACTCACGCACGCCTTCCGCGCCCATCTCGGCACGGAATTCGTCGCCGTATTCTTCGACCTTATTGTAGTAATCCTCTTCCGTCATGATCTGCCGCGCTTTCAGCGGCGTCATGCCCGGTTCGATCACCACGTACGCTTCGAAATACAGCACGCGTTCGATGTCGCGCAGCGTCATGTCGAGCACCATGCCCAGACGCGACGGCAGCGACTTCAAAAACCAGATGTGCGCAACCGGCGAGGCCAGTTCAATGTGGCCCATCCGTTCACGACGCACCTTGGCGAGCGTGACTTCAACGCCGCACTTTTCGCAGATCACGCCGCGGTGCTTGAGGCGCTTGTACTTGCCGCACAGGCACTCATAGTCCTTGATCGGGCCAAAAATCTTGGCGCAGAACAGGCCATCGCGTTCCGGCTTGAAGGTCCGGTAGTTGATGGTTTCAGGCTTCTTCACTTCGCCGAAGGACCACGACCGGATCTTGTCCGGCGAGGCCAGACCGATCTTGATCGCGTCAAAAACTTCAGGTTGTTGGACTTGCTTGAATAGATCGAGCAGAGCTTTCATTGCGTCTCTCCAGTAGTCCGATTAGTTCCGGTCCAGGTCGATGTCGATACCGAGCGACCGGATTTCCTTCACCAACACATTGAACGACTCAGGCATGCCGGCGTCGATCACGTGGTCACCCTTGACCAGGTTTTCATACACCTTGGTACGACCCGCCACGTCATCCGACTTAACAGTCAGCATTTCTTGCAGCACGTACGAAGCGCCATATGCTTCGAGCGCCCACACTTCCATCTCACCGAAACGCTGGCCACCGAACTGCGCCTTACCACCCAGCGGCTGCTGCGTGACGAGCGAGTACGGTCCAGTCGAACGAGCGTGCATCTTGTCGTCGACCAGGTGATGCAGTTTCAGGTAATGCATGTAGCCCACCGTGACCGTCCGTTCGAACGGTTCACCCGTGCGGCCGTCGCTCAACTGCACCTGATTCTTCGACTTCGTCATGCCCAACTGCTTCGCGATGTCGTCAGGGAACGCCAGATCCAGCGCACGTTCCATTTCGCCTTCCGTCGCGCCGTCGAACACCGGCGTTGCAAAAGGAACACCTTCGCGCAGGTTCTTCGCCAGTTCGACGATTTCGTCGTCAGTGAAGTTGTCCAGCTCTTCCTTACGGCCCGACTCGTTGTAGATCTTGGTCAGGAACGCACGCAGCTCTTCAATCTTGGTCTGACGCTGCAGCATTTCGCCGATACGCCATCCCAGACCCTTCGCGGCCCAGCCCAGATGCACTTCGAGAATCTGACCCACGTTCATCCGTGACGGCACGCCGAGCGGATTCAGCACGACGTCGGCCGGACGGCCATCGGCCATGTACGGCATGTCTTCGATCGGCACGATCTTCGACACAACACCCTTGTTACCGTGACGGCCGGCCATCTTGTCGCCCGGTTGCAGACGACGCTTGACAGCCAGGTACACCTTGACCATCTTCAGCACGCCCGGCGGCAGTTCGTCGCCTTGCGTCAGCTTCTTGCGCTTTTCTTCGAACGCCAGATCGAACTGGTGACGCTTTTGTTCGATCGAGTCCTTGATAGCTTCGAGCTGCGCCGCTGCTTCTTCGTCCGCGAGGCGGATGTCGAACCAGTGGTAGTGATCCAGATCTTCCAGGTACGGCAGGTCGATCTTCGTGCCCTTCGCCAGCTTCTTCGGACCGCCGTTCGCGACCTTGCCGTTGAGCATACGGGCGAGACGCGAGAACGCGTCGCCTTCCACAATGCGCAGCTGATCGTTCAAGTCCAGGCGATAACGTTTCAGTTCGTCATCAATAATCTGCTGTGCACGCTTGTCACGCGTAATGCCTTCGCGCGTGAAAACCTGCACGTCGATCACCGTGCCGCTCATGCCCGACGGCACGCGCAGCGACGTATCCTTCACGTCCGACGCCTTCTCACCGAAGATTGCGCGCAGCAGCTTTTCTTCCGGCGTCAGCTGGGTTTCGCCCTTCGGCGTGACCTTGCCGACCAGCACGTCGCCCGCTTCCACTTCAGCGCCAATGTAGACAATGCCCGACTCATCGAGACGGCCGAGTTGCACTTCAGCCAGGTTCGAGATGTCGCGCGTGATTTCTTCCGGTCCGAGCTTCGTGTCGCGTGCAACCACATTCAGTTCTTCGATGTGGATCGACGTGTAGCGATCTTCAGCAACGACCTTCTCCGAGATCAAGATCGAATCTTCGAAGTTGTAGCCGTTCCACGGCATGAACGCGACGAGCATGTTCTGGCCAAGCGCGAGCTCGCCCAGATCAGTCGATGCACCGTCGGCCACGACGTCGCCACGGCCCACCTTGTCGCCGACCTTTACGATCGGACGCTGGTTGATGTTCGTGTTCTGGTTCGAACGCGTGTACTTGATCAGGTTGTAGATGTCGACACCGACTTCGCCGGCAACCGCTTCATCGTCGTTCACGCGAATCACGATACGGCCAGCATCGACGTAATCGACGATACCGCCGCGTTCCGCCTGAACCGTCGTACCCGAGTCGACCGCCACCGTACGCTCAATACCCGTACCGACCACAGCCTTTTCAGGACGCAGGCAAGGAACGGCCTGACGCTGCATGTTCGAGCCCATCAATGCGCGGTTCGCGTCATCGTGTTCAAGGAACGGAATCAGCGAAGCAGCCACGGACACGATCTGCGAGGGCGCCACGTCCATGTACTGGATGCGGTCCGGTGTGACCATCAGCGTCTCGCCCGCTTCACGCGACGAAACCAGCTCGTCGGTCAGCGTGCCGCCTTCGCCCAGCGACGCGTTCGCCTGAGCGATCACGTAGCGGCCTTCTTCAATCGCCGACAGATAATCGATCTGATCCGTCACCTTGCTGTCGACCACTTTCCGATACGGCGTCTCGAGGAAACCGTATTCGTTCAAGTGCGCGTACAGCGCCAGCGAGTTGATCAGCCCGATGTTCGGACCTTCCGGCGTTTCAATCGGGCACACACGGCCGTAGTGAGTCGGGTGCACGTCGCGGACTTCAAAGCCTGCGCGTTCACGCGTCAAACCGCCCGGTCCAAGAGCCGAAACACGGCGCTTGTGGGTGATTTCCGACAACGGATTCGTCTGGTCCATAAACTGCGACAACTGCGACGAACCGAAGAACTCACGAATGGCCGATGAAATCGGCTTCGAGTTGATCAGGTCGTGCGGCATCAGGTTTTCGCTTTCAGCCTGACCCAGACGTTCCTTCACAGCCCGCTCCACGCGCACGAGGCCTGCGCGGAACTGGTTCTCAGCCAACTCACCTACGCAACGCACACGACGATTGCCCAAGTGATCGATGTCATCGACTTCGCCCTTGCCGTTACGCAGCTCGACCAAAATCTTGATGGTCGCGAGGATGTCGTCGTCTTCCAGCGTCATCTTGCCGACGATCTCGTCGCGGCCCACGCGACGGTTGAACTTCATACGACCTACCTTCGACAGGTCGTATGCGTCTTCGCTGTAGAACAGGCGGTTGAACAGCGCTTCAACGGCTTCTTCCGTCGGCGGTTCGCCCGGACGCATCATGCGATAGATCGCGATACGTGCAGCCATGCGGTCAGCGGTTTCATCGATACGCAGCGTCGACGAAATGTACGGACCTTGATCCAGATCGTTCGTGTAGAGCGTCTGGATGTCCTTGACCTTCGATTCGCGCAGCTTCTCGAGCACCATTTCGGTGATCTCGTCGTTGGCGTTCGCGATCACTTCACCCGTTTCGCCGTCGACCACATTCTTTGCCAGCACGCGGCCGAGCAAATAGTCTTCCGGTACCGAGATGAACTTCGTCTTTGCCGCTTCGAGGTCACGAATGTGCTTCGCGTTGATCCGCTTGTCCTTCTGGACGATGACGGCGCCTTCGCGATCCTGGATGTCGAAGCGCGCGACTTCACCGCGCAGGCGCTCCGGCACGAATTCCATTTGCGCGCCTTCGCCCATCAAGGCGAAGTTATCGAATACGAAGAAGTTCGCGAGGATCTGTTCCGGCGTCAGGCCAATGGCCTTCAGCAGGATCGTCACAGGCATTTTCCGGCGACGGTCGACGCGGAAATACAGCACATCCTTCGGATCGAATTCGAAGTCGAGCCACGAACCACGGTAAGGGATGATACGAGCCGAGAAAAGCAGCTTGCCCGAGCTGTGCGTCTTGCCCTTGTCGTGCTCGAAGAACACGCCAGGCGAACGGTGCAGCTGGGACACGATCACGCGTTCCGTACCGTTGATGACGAACGAACCGGTCGGCGTCATGAGCGGCATTTCGCCCATGTAGACTTCCTGTTCCTTCACTTCCTTGACGACCGGCTTGCTCGGCGATTCCTTGTCGAGCAGCACCAGGCGCACTTTGGCACGCAAGGCGGAGCAGTACGTCAGGCCACGCTGCTGGCATTCCTTGATGTTGAACGCCGGCGGCGAGAGCATGTAGCTGACGAATTCGAGACGCGCAAAACCATTGTGCGAAACGATCGGGAACACCGATGAAAATGCTGCTTGCAGTCCTTCTGCCTTGCGCTGAGTCCCGATGGTCTCGGCTTGCAGAAATGTGCTGAATGATTCAAGCTGGGTTGCCAGCAAGAAGGGAACCTGGTGAACGATGGGGCGTTTCGCGAAACTCTTGCGAATACGCTTCTTCTCGGTGAAGGAATATTGCATACGATCTCCGAATCACGGCGGGCGTTGCCGAGGCGGGATACCTCGATGACACGACCCGGTGTTCACCGACTGAGACTCGTCATACGTCCAGGGAGGGACGACGAGCCTAGAAGCTTGGTGGTTGGCCGCTACCAACCGCTGGCTGACGGCAGCGGATGCCTATGTTTCCCGCTACCCGACCAAACTTGCCTTCTGCAGTCGCTTCAGAAGACAAAGAAAAGAATCGGTAAAATCATCTGACCGGTGTTTTTCTTTGGCTTCTATGAGGTTCTTGTTGCCGAAACCGGCGACTTAAAACGTTGTCCCCACAAAGCAGAAAAAGGCCGGCGGTCATAGACCGCCAGCCTTAGCAAAGCGCAGCGAAACTTACTTGATTTCAGCCTTCGCGCCTGCTTCTTCCAACTTCTTCTTCGCTTCTTCAGCAGCAGCCTTCGGTACCGCTTCCTTAACAGGCTTCGGTGCACCGTCAACCAGGTCCTTCGCTTCCTTCAGGCCGAGACCCGTCAGTTCGCGAACAGCCTTAATCACCGATACCTTGTTTGCGCCGATTTCGACCAGGTTCACCGTGAACTCGGTCTGCTCTTCGACAACAGCAGCGGCACCAGCGGGGCCAGCAACAGCAACTGCTGCAGCCGACACGCCAAACTTCTCTTCGAACGCCTTGACCAGCTCGTTCAATTCCAGAACCGACATCGAGCTTACTGCTTCGAGGATGTCATCTTTTGCGATTGCCATTTGAAATACTCCTAAATTGAATTCGGATACAGCCAGCGATCTTGTAAGCCTAACCAGGCAACCAAGCGCAGTACGTTAAGCAGCGACTTCCGGCTCAGCTTCAGCCGGAGCTTCAGCGCCGCCACCCTTTTGCGCAGCGAGCGCGGCCAGGGCGCGCGCGAAGCCGGCAACAGGAGCTTGCATGACGTACAACAGCTTGGAGAGCAGTTCTTCGCGGCTCGGGATGTTGGCGAGTGCTTGCACAGCCGCCTTGTCCATCACGTTGCCTTCGTAGGAACCGGCCTTGATGATCAACTTGTCATTGGTTTTGCCGAAGTCGTTAACGACCTTGGCAGCAGCAATTGCATCTTCCGAGATGCCGTAGATCAAAGGACCAGTCATCTGCTCGGCCAGCGCAGCGAACGGGGTACCTTCCACGGCGCGACGCGCCAACGTGTTTTTCAACACGCGGAGATACACCTGTTGCTCGCGAGCCCTTGCGCGCAGCTTGGTCAGATCGCCAACCGCAATTCCACGATACTCAGCGAGCACCATCGTCTGAGCCTTCGCAACTTGCGCGGCGACTTCAGCGACAACTGCCTGCTTGTCTTCTTTGTTCAGTGGCACGGTTAAACCTCCAGATTCGATGCGCCAACTTAGCGCACCGCGTTCAACAACGGCGTCCGACCTGTCAGGAGTATTTCGACCGGCTAGTGCGCATCTCACGACACGCGACAACCGACTTCAACCACGCCAAAACTGTTACGGGTTCGCCATCTGCGTTGGCTTGCATTAAGGTCACGCCCAACTGCTGCGCTTCCGCCAACGGTCTTTGACAACCGGTTGCTCGCCAACTTCAGCTCACAACCGCCCAAAGCCCTTAACACCGGCTAACACGAGATCGTGTCATCCAGCGCATGATTCTTTACTGCGAGAGCGTGGAATGATCCACACGCACGCCGACACCCATGGTGCTCGACAATGCGATCTTGCGCAGATACACGCCCTTGCTGGTCGCCGGCTTAGCCTTTTGAAGAGCTTCCACCAGTGCCGACAGATTCTTACGCAACGACGCCGGCTCAAACGAAGCACGGCCGATGGTTGCGTGGATGATCCCGCCCTTGTCGACGCGGAACTGCACCTGACCAGCCTTTGCGTTGCGAACAGCTTGAGCAACGTCAGCGGTAACCGTACCGACCTTCGGGTTCGGCATCAGGCCGCGCGGGCCAAGAATCTGACCGAGCGTACCGACAACGCGCATTGTGTCCGGCGAAGCGATCACAACGTCGAAGTTCAGGTTACCGGCCTTGACTTGTTCAGCCAGGTCTTCCATACCGACGATTTCTGCGCCAGCTGCACGAGCCTGCTCAGCCTTTTCGCCTTGCGCAAACACAGCAACGCGAACCGACTTGCCGGTGCCTGCGGGCAACACGACCGAACCGCGAACCACTTGGTCCGACTTCTTCGCATCGATGCCGAGCTGCACAGCTACGTCGATGGATTCATCGAACTTCGCGCTTGCGCACTCTTTCACGAGGGAAAGAGCATCGTCGACGGGATACAGCTTCATGCGATCGACCTTGGAGGCGAACGCTTTAAGACGCTTAGAAAGCTTAGCCATTTACACGCCCTCCACGGTGATGCCCATCGAACGGGCGCTGCCGGCGATCGTACGGACCGCTGCGTCCAGATTCGCTGCCGTCAGGTCAGGCATCTTGGTCTTTGCGATTTCTTCAGCTTGAGCGCGCGTGATGTTACCGACCTTGTCAGCATTCGGCTTCGGCGAACCCTTCGCAATACCTGCGGCCTTCTTGATCAGAACGGTAGCCGGCGGCGTCTTCATGATGAACGTGAAGCTCTTGTCCGCGAATGCCGTAATAACCACCGGCACGGGCAGACCCGGCTCCATCGCTTGAGTCTGCGCGTTAAACGCCTTGCAGAACTCCATGATGTTCAGGCCGCGCTGGCCCAGTGCCGGACCAACCGGCGGTGACGGATTGGCTTTACCTGCAGGAATCTGCAGTTTGATAAAGCCGATGATTTTCTTTGCCATGTTGAAAACCTCTGCAGAACGCGTTAGCGTTCGGTGAGTGATAACGCGCGCTCGCCAAAAACGGCTACTGACGCTCCTCAACAGTCATAACGCGGACTGTAAGCGCGAACCGCGCTACGAAGTTGACACTTCGAGCGCGGGGAAAAACGAATGCTTTTAAACCTTCTCGACCTGACCAAATTCCAATTCAACCGGGGTCGAGCGCCCAAAAATGGTGACGGATACACGAACGCGCGATTTCTCGTAGTTCACTTCCTCAACGTTGCCGTTGAAGTCCGTGAACGGGCCGTCCTTGACCCGAACCATTTCGCCCACTTCGAAGAGCGTTTTGGGACGCGGTTTTTCCACGCCTTCTTGCATCTGCGACATGATCTTTTCCACTTCACGCGGAGAGATCGGGCTCGGACGATTACGCGCCCCGCCAACAAAACCCGTCACCTTGGCAGTATTTTTTACCAGGTGCCACGTTTCATCCGTCATTTCCATTTCAACGAGCACGTAGCCCGGAAAGAAACGACGCTCTGTTACAGACTTGTGGCCGCCCTTCACTTCCACGACTTCTTCGGTCGGGACGAGGATTTGACCAAACTGATCCTGCATGCCAGCGCGGTCGATGCGCTCCTGAAGCGCACGTTGCACGCTCTTCTCCATGCCGGAGTAGGCGTGCACGACGTACCAACGTTTTCCGCTCGGTGATGCCGGTGCTTCGCTCATATCATCTCCAACCCAGAATTACCGAGAATATCACCCACTCAATCGACTTATCGCTAAGCCACAAGAAGATTGCCATGATCAGCACAAATGCGAAGACCACCAGCGTGGTTTGCGTGGCTTCCTTACGCGTCGGCCACACCACCTTGCGGACTTCTTTGTACGAATCTTTGGCAAAGGCGATAAAACCCTTTCCCGGTGCGGAGAGAAGACCGACCGCAACACCCGCGATCAAGCCGACAGCCAGCGCGGCGCCGCGAACGTACCACTCCTGGCCACCCAGCCAGAAGAAACCTACGAACCCGGCCAAGACCAACAATACGCCCGCGGTCAACATCAACTTGTCGCCGGAAGTATTTACAGTTTCGACGGAAGGATTCGCCATAACACCTTAAGCAGCGCCCGGAGACGCAAGATTGTGGCAGGGGCAGAGGGAATCGAACCCCCAACCTTCGGTTTTGGAGACCGACGCTCTGCCAGTTGAGCTATACCCCTAAACCATTTGGGGTCAGCAATTTCGCTAACCCCGAAAACTACAGACCATCGAGCAATTTCTGGCGTTGCTCGACTTACGCGAGAACCTTGGCCACGACACCAGCGCCGACGGTACGACCGCCTTCACGGATAGCGAAGCGCAGACCTTCTTCCATCGCGATCGGAGCGATCAGCTTCACCGTGATCGACACGTTGTCGCCCGGCATGACCATTTCCTTGTCCTTCGGCAACTCGATCGAACCCGTTACGTCCGTGGTACGGAAGTAGAACTGCGGGCGATAGTTGTTGAAGAACGGCGTGTGACGACCGCCTTCGTCCTTGCTCAACACATACACTTCAGCCGTGAAGTGCGTGTGCGGCGTGATCGAACCCGGCTTGGCCAACACCTGGCCACGTTCCACGTCTTCACGCTTCGTGCCGCGCAGCAAAATACCCACGTTGTCGCCCGCTTGACCTTGGTCCAGGAGCTTCCGGAACATTTCCACGCCCGTGCACGTCGTCTTCACCGTCGGCTTGATGCCGATGATTTCGATTTCTTCGCCAACCTTCACCACACCGCGCTCGATACGACCCGTCACCACCGTGCCGCGACCCGAGATCGAGAACACGTCTTCCACCGGCATCAGGAACGAACCGTCAATTGCGCGTTCCGGCGTCGGGATGTACGTGTCCAGTGCGTCGGCCAGGTTCATGATCGCCACTTCGCCCAGTTCGCCCGTGTCGCCTTCCAGCGCCAGTTTGGCCGAACCCTTGATGATCGGCGTTTCGTCGCCCGGGAAGTCATACTTCACCAGAAGCTCACGCACTTCCATTTCAACCAGTTCCAGCAACTCGGCGTCGTCCACCATGTCGCACTTGTTCAGGAACACGATGATGTACGGCACGCCAACCTGACGAGCCAACAGGATGTGCTCACGCGTTTGCGGCATCGGGCCGTCGGCCGCCGAACACACCAGGATCGCGCCGTCCATCTGCGCTGCACCCGTAATCATGTTCTTCACATAGTCGGCGTGTCCCGGGCAGTCAACGTGCGCGTAGTGACGCGCTGCCGTTTCGTACTCGACGTGTGCCGTGTTGATCGTAATGCCACGTGCCTTTTCTTCCGGCGCTGCATCGATCTGGTCATACGCCTTCGCTTCGCCGCCGAACTTCTTCGACAACACCGTCGCGATTGCTGCCGTCAGCGTGGTCTTGCCATGGTCGACGTGACCAATCGTGCCTACGTTGACGTGCGGCTTGGTCCGTTCGAATTTACCTTTTGCCATTTTCGACTCCTAACAGGAATTTTTCCGTACCTTGCGCCGCGCGCAAACAGTGTGGACTAGTGTTGCTGGTGCCCATGAGCAGGATCGAACTGCTGACCTCTCCCTTACCAAGGGAGTGCTCTACCACTGAGCCACATGGGCGGACCTTGATGCTGGAGCGGGTGAAGGGAATCGAACCCTCGTCATAAGCTTGGAAGGCTTCTGCTCTACCATTGAGCTACACCCGCTTGGGTCTAACGATTCCCGACGCTTGCTACATGTTCTGGTGGAGGAGGCTGGATTCGAACCAGCGTAGGCGTAAGCCAACAGATTTACAGTCTGCCCCCTTTAGCCACTCGGGCACCCCTCCGCAGAGAACTGACGATTATGGGGGAACAACACTGCTGTGTCAAGCTTTCAGCGCGTTCAGCATAATCGATGCCTCTCACTTATAGGTATTACGAAACGCAAAAACCCCACCTTTATGGGGTGGGGTTTTTGTTTAGCTGCGGTGAGTTGCAGCGAATGAGGAGCCTGACGATTACCTACTTTCACACGGGTATCCGCACTATCATTGGCGTGGAGTCGTTTCACGGTCCTGTTCGGGATGGGAAGGGGTGGTACCAACTCGCTATGGTCATCAGGCATGAGGGGGTGTTGCGCTGATTTGTGGTCAACGCAACCAATCTGGGGAAGAAGTAGTCGAGTTCACTCTTTGAGGAGTGCCTCGTTGTTACTGGTGTTGCTTTGGGTTGTGTTTAGTACTGGCACAACACTGATCTCAACCTAGGTGTATGGGTACTGAACCCGTGAAACACACTGGTTATAGGATCAAGCCTTACGGGCAATTAGTATCAGTTAGCTTAATGCATTACTGCACTTCCACACCTGACCTATCAACGTCCTGGTCTAGAACGACCCTTCAAGGAGCTCGAAGCTCCAGGGATATCTCATCTCAAGGCGAGTTTCCCGCTTAGATGCTTTCAGCGGTTATCTCTTCCGAACATAGCTACCCGGCGATGCCACT
>NZ_JNFG01000037.1 GCF_000729995.1 Caballeronia sordidicola
GGATAGCGATCGGGGTTTTCACGCTTGGAATGACAGTTCTTGTCGCGTGCAAGGCGGGGTGGTGGGGCCTGGTTGCTTTTGCGCTATCGCTTGCCCTCTCGGGCTATGTTGCGTATCGCTACATTTTGGGGCGTGGCGCCAGGCCGTTTGCCACCGCCCCCGATTCCGATCTGCGCACGGTACTGAAGTCTCTCTATCTCCAGCAGCAATTTGCGCGCTTCGCCATTGCGCAGCAAGGCGTCGATCCGGTCGACCTTCACGGGGCCTTCGGCCGATTCGTCGACGAGCACCAGCCCTCTAACCTCTCACAACCGAGCCAGGCGCCAGGAGTGATCCAGTCATGATCGAGAGAAAGCACGCTGTCGCAGATCTCGATCTTGCCGATATCCAGGGCAACATCCTCACTGCCTATGGCCGTTTAGGTTTTCCGAAGGGGCGTTTCCTGCTGGTCAATGTGCGTGATGCGGCCCGCGGACGCGCCTTTATCGAGTTTCTGCGCCCGCGCGTGACCACGGCGCTGCGATGGCCTTCCCGCAAACGCAGCAGGCCTACCGGCAAGGTGGTAGTGCCGAGGCCCGACGTGACGATCAACCTCGCCTTCACGTTCCGGGGCCTGTTGGCCTTGGGCGTGCCTACGCGGACGCTGCGCGGCTTGCCCGATGAATTCATCGACGGTATGTCGGCCCGGGCATCAATCCTGAGCGACAACGCGAACGGCGCATCGCATGCGGACTGGGACCCGGTATGGACCCGGACAGACCCGGAGACGTATCCGCATATTCTCGTCATGCTCAATGCCCAAATGCAGCAGGACGGCAGCCCTGTTCTGTCATTGGATACGCTCACGCTGGAGATCGTCGATTGGTGCGAATGTTGTGGCGCTGGTGTGGTGCTGTGCCGTGGCCATCGCGGCGCGGACGATCGCTGGCAGGATCTTTCAGCCATCACGCAGAAAATGGGTGACACGATCGTTCCGACGCCCAACGAGCATTTTGGCTTTACCGACGCGATCAGTGATCCGGCCTTCGACGGGCAGGTGCCGGACGCCCAGGCGGCAGCCAGTGCCATCGGCCAGGGCAAATCCGACGGCTTCGGCAATTGGTCGTTGCTGGCACGCGGGGAATTCCTGTTGGGCTGGCCGGATGAAGCGCAGGAGATTCCTGGTGCCGCCATGCCCCTCGATTTCAGCCGCAATGGAACCTTCTTCGCCTATCGAAAGCTGCATCAGGATGTGGAACGCTTCCGCAAGTGGATCGATGTCACGGCGACCCAACTGGCCAGGCTGTGGGGCATGGGTACGCACGAGGAGGCGTCTCAGACCTTAATGGCGAAATTGGCGGGCCGGTGGCCGGACGGGGTGCCGGTGATGGCAGCTCCGACCTATACCGACTGGCAGGCCTTCAACCGCGAATATCCAGAGCCTCTCGATGACTCGATCAACGCGGAGCGGGCGCGTCGTCTGGTCGATTTCGGGTATCGCGAGGATTCGGCCGGTGTGCGCTGTCCGGTTGGGGCTCATGCGCGGCGCATGAACACGCGTGACATGCTCGACCCCCGTGCTGGCGATGACAACCCGAAACTTCGTTCAGGCTCCGCGCTCAACAACCGCAGGCGCGTCCTGCGCCGCGGTCTTCCGTATGGCAGCGCGAGCGACGCCAATGGTGAACATGGCGTTGTCATGCTCGTCGTTTGCGCCGACTTGTCGCGCCAGTTCGAGTTCGTTCAGCAACAATGGCTGAACTATGGTCTCGATTTCGGCCTCGGCAACGATACTTGCCCGTTGGTCGGTAGTCATGCGAACGATGCGCGCTTCGTGATCGCGGCCGATCTCGCCAAGGGCAATCCCCCGTTCATCGCCAGTGGCATTCCGCCATTCGTGACGACGCGTGGCGGCGATTATTTCTTCATGCCCAGCATGACGGCGCTGCGCCTGATCGGCATGGGCGTGACCGATCCCACTTGAAACAGGGTGCACGCATGTCCCTTGCCTTGAACCTGTTCCATGCCACCGAGCTCGAGGCTCACACGCTGGGCGAGGGCGCGCTGCGGGGAGCCGAGCTCGCCTCAATGCTGGCGAGCGGCACGGGTGACATCAAGGAGCGGCTGAAACGCTTGCTGGCCGATCCGGCGGGGCAGCGTGCGCTGTTCGCGTCGCTGCGCGCGTTTGCACCCAATCTGGCCACCGACAAGACGCTGATCACGGCTTATCCTTGTAACGGTACGGTGATTGTCTCCCGCGCTGACGACGTGCGCGAGGTGCTGGATCGGCAAGACGACTTCGAGGTCGTCTACGAGCCCAAAATGCGCAAGATCACGGGCGGTGTCAATTTCTTTCTCGGGATGCAGGATGATGCCGATTACCAGCGTGATACGTCGATCATGCGGCTTGCCGCACAACGTGGCGACGTGGCTGATATCGTCGTGCCGCAGGCACGCGAAGCGGCTCGGCAGATCATTACCCATCATTCGAAGACTATTGATCTGCCCCAGGTGTTGACCACGGTCGTGCCCGCGCTGATGGTGCAGCGCTATTTCGGCATTGATACCGCCTCGGTTGAAGATCTTCGCGAATGGGCGACCGCCATGTTCTGGTATTTGTTCGTCGACCTGCAGGGTGATCCGGACATCGAGAAGAAAGCGCTGGACTGCGCAGCCAGGTGCCTGGTTGCTATCGACGCGGCCATTGCCAAGGCCGAAGCAAACGCCGATGGCCCAGTCACCGTACTCAAACGTGCCATCGCGCTGCGCGATGCCGGTACCGGGGGATTCGAGGGGTCCGGCATCCGCAACAACATGATCGGACTCGTCATCGGCGCGATCCCGACCATTTCGAAGGCTTGCGTGCAGGCGCTGGACGGATTGCTCGATCGCCCGGATGTGCTGGCTCGGACACAAGCGGCTGCGGCGTCCAGCGATGAGCATGCAGTCGGCTGCGCCGTTTTCGAGGCGTTGCGGTTCAATCCGGTCAATCCGGTGATCTACCGCCGTGCCGCGCGTGACTGCGAAATTGCTTCGGGCACCACGCATGCGTGCCGGGTGAAGAAGGACACAATGGTGCTGGCCTCGAACCTGTCGGCGATGTTTGATCCGGCAGCGGTGGACGATCCCGACGCATTTCGCATGGACCGGCCCTGGAATGTCTACATGCTTTGGGGTTATGGTCTGCATCGCTGCTTTGGCGATGTGATCAATCGCGGGATTATCCCGGCGTTGCTTACGCCGCTTCTTGCCGGCACGCCACTGGCTCGTGCTGGCGGCGACGCCGGTCACCCGGATAAAGTAACGCCATTCCCGCAACATTTTACGGTGATGCGGTGAACCAGCTTTGCTGTGTTCCGCCGGCCTTTGCATGTCGATACCCCGATCCATGCCAACGGTGCAATTAATCAGGATGAGATCCCGACTGCCAACTCGGGTTACTCAGCGATACATGAAGTACTTCGGATTACTATTGATTTTCTGAGAATTATGAACCGACAGGAATTGCCCGCGTTGTCGCGACAATAGATGTGCGCTTCTGTTCTCGCCCGGCTATGCACTTCAGCAAACACATGAGCAGGTATGTCAATTTACGATTGTGGCTCGCGTCTGGAACCGCATCACCTTTAAATTGTGTTTTACCCCGCAACTCATTTAGCGTGCGGCGTCAGGCTTTTGCGAATGCGGTTAGCGCCCCCGCGGCGATCAACACGACACCGCTCGCCCGACTCGCGGCACTGGCCCATTTTCGATTGGCGGCCAATCCCTGACTTTTCGCGCCGAGCCACGCATAGAAAGTATACGAACAGAGGTCGAGCAGTACGGTAGTCAGGCCGAAGATCAGCATTTGAAGCCAGATCGACCGGTGCACGTCAACGAACTGCGGTAGCAGCGCGACGAAAAAGAGCAGCGCTTTCGGGTTGGCCAACTCGACCATCAGGCCCTGGCTCAACGCACGCGGACCACTGAGCGCCGCAATGCCCGCGGGCTGAATAGTCAGCGCGCTCGACCGGTTGAATAACGCCCGGACACCGAGATACACGAGATAGGCAACCCCGGCCCACTTCACCGCATTGAACACGTTGTGGCTCGTGACGATCAGAGCAGCAAGACCGGTCGCCGACAAGGCGAAATAAATTGAATTGGCGAGCGCGATTCCGGCGATGGCCCAGTAGCTGCGCCGCACTCCGTTGGAGATGCCCTGCGCGATCACGAGGAGGGCTGCAACGCCGGGCGTCAGGCAGACGAGACCCGTTGTTGCGATGAAGATCAGCCAGATTTTCAGGTGCATATGAAGACTCGTACGATGGTGGGAGCAACTTATAATCTATCGCGTCATCCTGGTTTTGATAACAGACATTCAATGGTATTTTCCAGGAAAACCCGATCATTGATCGGATTTATCGGGAGTTTTCAATGAATACCAAAATTGATCATCACGACCGCAAAATCCTGGAGCTTTTGCAGCGGGATGCGCGCGTGTCCCATGCGGAAATCGGCCGGCGCGTCCACCTCAGTCAGCCGGCAGTGTCTGAACGAATCAAGCGACTGGAGGCGCAGGGGGTCATCGCCGGCTATCGCGCGTGGGTCGACCCGGCGAAACTCGGTTACACGATCACCGCCATGATCCGTGTGCAGGCTCAGGCGGGGCGGCCGTATGAAGCGTTTGCCCGGGAGCGCCCCGAAGTTATCGAATGCCTGACAGTGACAGGCGACGATTGCGCCTTGCTGCGTGTGCTTGCTACCGACGTGCAGCATTTGCAGAGCATTGTTGATGCACTGAACACATACGGCAGGACCTCGACGGCTATCGTGCTATCGACGCAGGTCGCCCACAAGCCGGTCGGGCCTCCGCTACACAGCGAGTAAGCTTAGGATAACGATCAATACGATCAGGTCAGACATCGCATGGCCGACCGCTACATGCTGGCGTTTTCAACAACGCGGCCTTCCGCACGCCAGCGGAGCATACCGCCGGCAAGGTTGGCGACCCGCTCGAAGCCGGCCTGCCGCAGCATGAGCGTGGCTTGCGCCGACCGACCGCCGGCCCGGCAGACAGTCACGATCGGGCGTTCCTTCGTGAGTTCAGCGGCGCGCTCGGCTAGATCACCCAAGGGAATAAGCGTAGCTGCGGGGATGCGCCCCAGAGGCCCGTTGAACTCGCCGGGTTCGCGCACGTCGACGATCTCGACCGCACGCAGATTTTCCTCGAGCCACTGGGCATTGATTTCCCAGATGCCCGCAAAGCTGCATGTCAGTGGCGCCCACTCGGGCTCCTTCATTTGCGCTGGATTGCTGGCCGCCAAGCCGCATTTCAGGTTCGCAGGCACCGCTACGTCGATCTGCTTCGGATGCGGCAGGTGCAGGTTCGTCATGTATCCGTTGAAATCGTCTTCACACAACTCACCGCCAAGGCGCGGATTAAAGCGCCGCTCCTCGCCCACACTGGTGACCGTCAAACCGCGATAGTCGTGGGCCGGATAAAGCAGGCACGCGGCGGGCAGCGTAAAAATGTGATTGTGGACCGCGCGAAAAAGGGCGTGCGCGTCACCGCGCTGGAAATCCGTGCGGCCAGTGCCCCTGATCAACAGGCAATCGCCGGTAAATGCCATGGTTTCGTTGTCGAGTACGAGTGTGATGCATCCATCGGTATGACCCGGTGTCGCGCGAATGGTCAGATACCTCGCGCCGAACTCGACCTTGTCTCCATGACTCAGATAGCGGTCCGCGCCTTCGGCGCCGCTCGCAGCCGATATCGCAATCCTGCTACCTATGCGGCGATTCAGCATCCATGCGCCGGTCACGTGATCGGCGTGGACGTGGGTGTCGATTGTGTAACGCAGATGCAATCCAAGCTCTTCAATCAGGGCACCGTCCCGGCGCACCTGTTCAAAAACCGGATCGATCAGCACAGCTTCGCGTGTTGTGCTATCCGCCAAAAGATACGTGTAGGTCGACGATTGCTGATCGAATAGCTGGCGGAAGGTCAACACGATTTCGCTCCGCGGCCCGCTTTTGCGAGCGCTTCAGGGTGCCGCCCACGGGGCGTTGACAAGCTGTCCCGCGGGTAGTCTAACTTGGGCGCAGCCCGGTCAGCGTGCCGGACACACGAATGCACCCGGACTCACATCGGGCGCCGGACTTTGCACGGTCAGGCGCTTGCCGCTCCAATCAAGGGGCGCTTACTTCGGTTGCGCAACGTATCGCAGGTAAGGCTTCACGGTTTTGAAACCCTGCGGATATTTTTGCATCGCGGCATCGTTGGAAACGGAGGTTGGAATGATCACGTCTTCACCCGGCTTCCAGTTCACCGGCGTCGCCACCGCGTGTTTGGCGTTGAGTTGCAGCGCATCGAGCAGGCGCAGCACTTCGTCGAAATTGCGGCCTGCACTCATAGGGTAGACGAGCATCGCCTTGACCTTCTTGTCCGGCCCGATGAGAAACACCGAGCGTACGGTCGCGTTGTCCACCGCGGTGCGCGGGCCGCCGCCGCTCGCCTCGGGATGAATCATGTCGTAGAGCTTCGCGACCTTCAGGTCCGAATCGCCGATCAGCGGGTAGGCGACCTCGTGGCCCTGCGTCTCCGCGATATCCTTGACCCACTTCTCGTGGTCACTGACGGGATCGATGCTGAGCCCGATAATTTTCGTGTTGCGCTTCTCGAATTCCGGCTTGAGGCCTGCCAGGTATCCGAGTTCCGTCGTGCAAACGGGGGTGAAATCCTTCGGATGCGAAAACAGGATCGCCCACTGGTCGCCGATCCATTCGTGAAAACGGATCGTCCCTTCGGTGGTTTCGGCGGTGAAATCGGGAGCGTCTTCTCCTAGTCGAATTGACATCATCAGTCTCCATTGGACGGTGCATCAAGGTGCCAGTGCCGCGCTCGGAGCGACGTCCCCCGAGGCTGCGTGGGATTTGGTCAGGCGATTGGCCTGACTCGAGATTACCCTCCGGCTGGTTGCACCGTATCGTGCTGGAGGACGATTTGCGGCCGGGGCAGATTCAGAGGCTTGCCCCCATAGCCATGATGCGGGACGGGCATCGTGCTGCAGGTCCCACATATAGGGTAGGACAAAAAAGGCATTTTTTGCCGGAAAAATGTAGGGCTGATCCGCCGCTGTGGCGCCGGGCTCGTTTGCACATACGAATGCCAGCAGCAAGGGCACCATTTATTCGCTGGTGCCATATAGCTCGCGGCCCGGTGCCTGCCACGTCGACAGCGCGTCATCTCGGGGAGCAGCCGGGCGACGTGATCGGCGATGCTCTGCTTCGCAGTCTTATCAGCGACGCGCACTCGACGGATCGCAACATTCGCGTCGGTTATGATGGCTGCCGACGAAATTCCGAGTAAGACGGTATGCCCAAACAACCCACCACCGAAAAAACGTCGGCTCTTGACGGGCAGAACGACGCCGCCGAGAGCACGGAGGACGCCGCCGCCGGCGCGTCCTATCTGGTCCCGGGACTCGAGCGCGGCCTGCGAATTCTTGCGGAGTTTTCCGCTCGCGAGCCGATTCTCGGTGCGCCTGAATTGTCGAAGCGTATAGGCATCCCGCGCACAACGACGTTCCGATTGCTGCAGACGCTCGAATCGCTGGGTTTCCTGGAGCGCGTCAATGACGATCGGAATTTCAGGCTGGGCGTCGCGGTGCTGCGGCTTGGATTCGAATACCTGAGTTCGCTCGAGCTCACTGACTTCGCGGCGCCGATCCTCGAACGTCTTCGGGACGCTACCGGCCTGAATGCCCACTTGCTTATCCGCGATCAACGCGATGTGGTGTTCGTCGCCAAGGCCCAGAGTCACGACGCCATGTTCAGCTCGGTGAGGGTGCATGTCGGCACGCGGTTTCCCGCGCATGCAACCACGCACGGGCACGTGCTGATGAGCGACCTTGGTTTGCCGCAACTTCGCGTGCTTTATCCGGAAAAACGACTCGAGCAGTTCACGGACCGGACGCCGGGCACAGTAAGCGAACTGGAGGAACGGGTGCGTGCGTGTGCATCGCAGGGATATGGCTCGAGCGAAGGAGCATTCGAGCGGGGAATCTCGGTGGTGACGGCGCCGGTGAGGGAACGCTCGGGCAGCATAGTCGCTGCAGTGACGGTCACGGTGCCGCGTTCGGAATTCGGAACGGCGCGTGAGAAGGACGACCTCGTTACCGCCGTATGCGGCGCGGCGATCGAACTATCGATGCGAATGGGGTACCGGCCCTACGATGGCGACCCCACCACTCAGCTGGCTGCACGCGGAACCGAAAAAGCGGAGTGAAAGAGCCGCGTCGCGTAGATGCGCGACGCCTCTTGGCGGCTCGCTTTAGAACGCGTGATGAATCCCGGCGAGCACCGCCACCTGATTGCGGTTACTCGATACACCCGCCGTGAACAGCGCGGCATTCGCCCCTGAGCTGGCGCGCTCGTACAACGCATTCACATACACCTGCGTCATCTTCGACAGCAGATAGATGTCACCAATCTCGAACTGCGTATAGCGCGCGCCGGCGAATGTCGTCGTGGCTGCACCGCCCGCGATCCAGTTGTCCGGGACCATCTTCCACGTCGCGCCCGCATCGTAGCTCTGGAACAGGTTGGACACGCTATTCGATTGCAGCTTCACGCGCGTGTACAAAGCGTGCGTTACCACGTTGCCGATCGTGTAGGAAACACCTGCGCCCATGTTCTCGACTTTATCGGCGGTATAGGTTGCGGCCGGCTGGTTCTGAAAAGTCACGTAGCCGAGTGTCGAGACGGAGACCGTGCGGTTATGTTCGTTCGAATAAGTCGCGGCCGCGGTGAAGGGGCCGTTCGCGTAACTCACGCCGAAACTATCTGACTTGCCCGTAGAGAAGTTGGTCGTGTTGCCCAGACCCAGCATCGCGCCGAAGGTGAGCCCGTGATAATTCGCCGAGGTGAACTTCACCGAGTTGTCATAGGGAACCACGCCGGTGTCCGCGAGTTCGTCGATATTGCCGGGATGGAACGCGTACCAGCTTGCCGCTTGATACCCCGTGGACAGCGGTCCGAGGTAATCAAACGAAAACGGCGTTTGATGCCCTAAGGTGACCTTGCCGAACTGGTCCGAACTAAGGCCCACATAAGCCTGCCGGTTAAACTCGACACCGCTCTTCGCAAAGGCGCCGGTGTTCGTATAGAAGCCATTCTCCAGCACCACGATCGACTGCAGCCCGCCGCCCAGATCCTCGACCGCGCGAATGCCCCAACGGTCCGGCTGCATGTTGCCTTGCTCTTCCATCCATTTGGCGTGGCCTCCGCTGTTGCTGATGTACGCAATGCCTGCATCCAGGCTGCCGTACAACGTCACGGAACTCTGCGCCCACGCGCCCGATGCAACGCCGGCCCCGATCAACCCCGCCGCGATGATGTGTTTCACCTTACGTTCTCCTAATTGTTCAATTGATTCGCGAGCTCTGATTTCCCCCGCCGCGCATTCCCGTTCCCTCAAGTCGAGTGATTCATTGGTTTGTTCCACCTATGGATCAACGTCTTGCCTATGGAAAGTATATTCAGTTTTTGAGCTGGGAAAAAATAAATTCGTGCGATCGGAAATTGTGACCCAACGGATCTGACGGGCACCCAAAATGGGGCATAACTAACTGTTTTGAAAGAAAAAGCTCGGTACGCATGCACGTCCTGTATGAGCGGTGAATTCGCCAATCTTCAGTCCACTAAGTGTTTTCACTGAGAGCGTCATTTTTCTTTTTGATCAGCGAGAAACCGCTTCTATAATGACCACATGTAAATCAACGTTCCGTATATGGAACAAACAAACCCCGGAGGAAGTGAGCAATGGCTGAGCAATGGCGTTGCGCCGGACAGGCCGGTGATCTGTCGGAGGACTCTCCGATCGAATACAAGATCGAAGGCGGCGCGGAGGTCGGTATTTATCGCGTGGGCGACGAGTTGTATGCGCTCGAGAACGTGTGTCCGCATGCGTTTGCGCTGCTGACACAAGGTTTTATCGATGGCGACACGGTCGAATGTCCGTTGCACGAAGCCGTTTTTCATATTCCGACGGGCAAGTGCCTGAAAGAGCCCGGTGGCCGCGACTTGAAGACCTACTCGGTTCGACTCGCCGGCGAAGAAATCCAGATCAAGGTGGAATGACATGGCAACGAATGACGCTCCTCGCGAAGTAACCATCAACTTCAATCCCTCGCTCAAGCCGTGGCTTGCGCCGGAGCCGAACAACGTGGCCGGCAAGGGCGTGATCGAAAAGCCGGGCGAGACGGAAAACTTCATCTGGCAAACGCGCAAGGCCGAGCCGACGCAATACGAAAACGACTTCGGCGATGCGCTCGAACGCGTGTTCGATGCCGGTGCGGTCGAGCTCGATCAGGTCGTCAACGGCTTGAACGGTATCGGCTTTCGTACGCCCGAGGGCGCTGCGTGGACCGAAGAGCGGCTCGCCGCCGAGTTCCGCACGCTGGCCGATTGAACGCCGCATCAACCGATATCAGGAGTTAAGTAGATGACGTCTCCCAATACAGATAACGTGACCGCTGGGATTGAACCGGTTCAGGCGTACCTCGATCGAGGCTTGCGCAATTATTGGTACCCCGTTGCGCCGAGTTGGCAAGTGGCGAATGCGCCGATCGGTCTGACCCGGCTAGGCGACCAGATCGTGTTGTGGCGCGACAAGGACGGCCAGATTCATGCGCTTGAAGATCGTTGCCCGCATCGTGGCGCGCGTCTGTCACTCGGATGGAACCTCGGCGGCAGCGTGGCATGCTGGTATCACGGTATCGAGGTGGATGGCAGCGGCACCGTGCAGAAGGTGCCGGCCGTGTCCGCGTGTCCGCTCGAAGGGCAGAAGTGCGTGAAGTCGTATCCGGCACAAGAACATGCGGGCGCGATCTTTCTCTGGTTCGGCGATGACGCGAACAAGGAACCCGCACCGCTGCAATTACCGGAAGAGCTGGTCGGCGAGGAATACGCGAGCTTCCTGTGCATGTCGCACTGGAAGTGCAATTACCAGTACGCAATCGACAACGTCATGGACCCGATGCATGGCGCGTATCTGCACGCCACGTCCCACTCCATGGCCGACGGCGACAAGCAAGCCGACATGCGCGTGCGCAAGACGGACACCGGCTTGATGTTCGAAAAGGTCGGCCAGCGCGACGTCAATTTCGACTGGGTCGAGATCGGTGAAACGGGTTGCCTGTGGATGCGCCTGGCGATTCCGTACAAGAAGAAGTTCGGTCCGGGTGGCAACTTTGGAATCATCGGCTTCGCTGTTCCTGTCGATGAAAACAATTGCCAGGTCTATTTCTGGCGTACCCGCAAGGTCTCGGGCTGGCAGCGTGATGCATGGAAATTCATGTATCGCAACCGTCTCGAAGGACTCCATTGGGCGGTGCTGGAACAGGATCGATACGTACTCGAAAGCATGGCGCCGAATGCGCGTGACCACGAGTTCCTGTATCAGCACGATGTCGGCATGACGCGTGTGCGCCGCATGTTCAAGCAACGCGCGCAACAACATCTTGCCGCGCTCGACGCGTTGAAGGCTCAACAGCCGGAGCACGGTCATGCGTGACGCGCTTGCCGGACGCCGCATTCTTGTCACCGGTGGCGCGCGCGGATTGGGCGCGGCGTTTGTCACGTCGCTGGCCCAAGCGGGTGCGCGAGTGGCATTTGGCGACGTGCTGGAAGACGAAGGCCGAACACTTGCGAAGACGTTGAACGAAGCGGGTTATCGCGTGGACTTCGTGCCGCTCGATCTGAACGATACGGCGAGCATTCAGAGGTGCGTTGCGACGAGCGCCGAGTTGATGGGCGGTATCGACGGGCTGATCAACAACGCGGCGATCACGAATTCAGGCGGCAAGTCTGCCGACGAACTGAGCACCGCGACGTGGGACGCCGTCATGAACGTCAACGTTCGCGGAACCTGGCTTATGAGCATTGCGGCTATGCCGCATCTTCGTGATTCAGGTCGGGGCAGCATCGTGAATATTGCGTCCGATACAGCCCTTTGGGGCGCACCAAAACTGCTCGCGTATGTCGCGAGCAAGGGCGCCGTCATTGCGATGACCCGATCGCTTGCCCGCGAGTTCGGTGCGCATGGCATCACGGTGAACGCCATTGCGCCTGGACTGACCGAAGTCGAGGCGACCGCGTACGTGCCGGCTGAACGCCACGAGTATTACATGAAGGGACGCGCGCTCAATCGAGCGCAGGTTCCCGACGACGTGAACGGTCCCGTCCTGTTTCTCTTGTCCGATGCAGCCCGCTTCGTCACCGGCCAGTTATTGCCGGTGAACGGCGGCTTCGTCATGAACTGATTCAGTGAATCAAGCAGCAACAAACTCAACGTGTTGAAGGAGCAATCAATGGCCGATGCGGATATCGAACGCAAGTCGTGGGAACAGCCCGAAGAAGCGAGTTTTTCACAATGGATGGACTCGCGCGTCGCGCGTCTTGAAACGCGCAAGTACGACTGGGACGCGCTGAAGTTCCAGGCGGATTACGACCCGAAGTATCGTCGGGCACAAATGCGTTATGTCGGCACGGGCGGCACGGGCGTGGCGAAGGATGTCAACACGGTTCCGGCCGGCGGCTTCACGTTCTCGACCATGGTCATTCCGGCCGGAAACATTGGTCCGAGCCATATTCATATGGATGTCGAAGAAATTTTCTTCGTGATTCGCGGAAAGATGAAAGTGGTGTGCGAGAAGGACGGCGAGTCGTGGGAAACGGTTGTCGGTGAGCGTGACCTGATCTCGGTGCCGCCGGGCGTGTACCGCACGGAAATCAATATCGGCGATGAAGACGCGCTCATGTGCGTGATGCTAGGCGCGGCTAAGCCGATCACGCCGACGTATCCGCCCGATTCCCCGCTGGCCCGGCTTAAGCGCTAAGCCGATGACATCGCCCGCTTTCTCACTTAGCCACGCTGACGCGCTCGTTCGTTTCCCCGAGCAATGCGTTGATACCGCGCGAGGCACGATCGGTTATCGCAAGGCAGGGGGCAGGCACCTGCACACCATGCCGATCGTGATGCTGCATGGTATTGGCTCGGGCGCCGCGTCCTGGGTGCGCCAGATGGAAACACTGCGAGACGCCCATCAGGTGCTTGCGTGGGACGCGCCAGGGTATGGCAAGTCGAGCCGCGTTAAGTCCGCCTCGCCGGTGGCATCGGACTATGCGGACGCGTTGAGCGACTGGCTCGATGCACTCGGGATCGAACGCTGCGTGCTCGTGGGCCATTCGCTCGGCGCAATCATGGCGGGCTCGTTCGCGAGCCGTCAGGCGGCGCGGGTAGCGGGACTGCTGTTGTTGTCGCCTGCGGGAGGATACGGCGCGGCACCGGCGCAGGTGCGTGAAGAGAAGCGCGATGCGCGCCTTGCGATGCTGGCTGAACTCGGGCCACAGGGCTTGGCTGAAAAACGCAGCGCGAACATGCTGTCGGCCGATGCCGGTGAGGACGCGAAGGAATGGGTGCGCTGGAACATGGCACGCATCGATCCGGCCGGCTATGCGCAGGCGACGCATCTTCTCGCCAACGCGGATCTGGCGTCTGACCTGACGCACTTCAAAGGTCGCGTAGCGGTTGCAGTGGGCGCCGAAGACTCGATCACGCCGCCCGCTGCCTGCGAACAGATCGCGAAAGCCGCCAACGTCAACCTGCAAGTGGTTCCCGGTGCGGGTCATGCGGGCTACATCGAAGCGCCGCTGCGCTACAGCGCCTTGATCGAGGCGTTCGGCACGCAGTGTAAGGGAGTGATGCAATGACAGCAGGAACCCTCGCCGTGACGGCTGATGACGCAGAGAAAGACGATGGCAATTACATCGTGCCTGGACTCGAACGAGGCTTGAAGATCCTGGCCGAATTCTCTCCGCGCGAGCCGGTGCTCGGTGCGCCGGAATTATCGAAGCGTCTGAAGATTCCACGCACAACCGTTTTCCGTCTATTGCAGACGCTTGAGTCGCTCGGCTTCCTGGAGCGGGCGGACAAGGATCGCAACTACAGGCTGGGCGTTGCTGTATTGCGGCTGGGTTTCGAGTATCTCAGCTCGCTGGAGTTGACCGATCTCGGCTTGCCGATCATCGAAGCCTTGCGCACCTCGACGGGGCTCACGAGTCACATCCTGATTCGCGATGGCCGCGACGTCGTGTTCGTGGCGAAGGCCCAGAGCCAGGAGCCGATCTTCAGTTCGGTGAAGGTCAATGTCGGTACGCGGCTGCCTGCCCACGCGACCACGCACGGTCATGTGCTGATGGGGGATCTTTCCCTCGATGAACTGCGCGCGTTGTATCCCGAGCCCGTGCTCGAGCGTTATACGCGGCTCACGCCGGAGACGGTCGAGGCGCTGTACGAGATGGTTCGCGCCGATGCCGAACGCGGTTATGCGATCAGCCAGTCATCGTTCGAGCGTGGCATATCGGTTGTCACCGCGCCGGTGCGCAACGACACGGGGCGCATTGTCGCGGTGATCACGACCACGATTCCGCGGCCGGAAATCGATGCAACGCTGCTGGATACCGGCCTGGTGGACAAGGTGCGTCATGCGGCCACCGAGTTGTCTTCACGCCTGAACTACCGGCCGGGCGCTCAAAGCAAATATCTGAAATCGCTAGGACTGAAATCATGATCCAGATCGACCTCACAGGCCAGGTTGCCGTTATTACGGGCGGCTCCTCGGGCATCGGCCTGGCGACTGCGGAGCTGTTTCTGCGCGCCGGGGCATCGGTTGCAATTTGTGGACGTGACGCCACGCGGCTTGAGGCCGCAGAAGCGCAACTGAGCAGTCAGTTCGCCGATGCTCAATTGCTCACAGTGCAATGCGACGTACTCGATGCAAAGGATATCGAAGCATTTGCCGCAAAGGTCTCCGAGCACTTCGGCCGCGCCGACATGCTGCTGAACAACGCGGGTCAGGGCCGCGTGTCCACCTTCGCCGATACCACCGACGAAGCCTGGCGCGATGAACTCGACCTCAAGTATTTCAGCATCATTCGTCCGACCCGCGCGTTCCTGCCGATGCTGCGCGACGCACCGTCGCCGTCGATCGTCTGCGTGAATTCGCTGCTCGCGCTGCAGCCCGAGCCGCATATGGTCGCGACATCGTCGGCACGCGCCGGGGTGCTGAGCCTCGTCAAGTCGCTCGCCACCGAACTCGCGCCGCAACGCATTCGCGTCAATTCGATTCTGATCGGCATTGTGGAGTCGGGTCAATGGCGCCGCCGGCATGCGGCGCAGGCGCAGGACGGCCAGAGCTGGGAAGCATGGACAGCTGAACTTGCGCGCAAGAAAAACATTCCGCTTGGCCGCTTCGGACGTCCTGAAGAAGCGGCACAAGCACTCTTTTATCTGGCCACGAACCTGTCGTCCTATACGACTGGGAGCCATATCGATGTTTCCGGAGGATTTGCACGTCATGTCTAACACCACTACCGTTGGCGAAGTGATCGCCGCCTTTCTCGAACAATGCGACGTTCGCACGGCCTTTGGCGTGATCTCGATCCACAACATGCCGATCCTCGATGCCATTGGTACGCGCGGGAAGATTCGCTACGTCGGCGCACGCGGCGAAGCGGGCGCGCTGAACATGGCCGATGGCCTCGCGCGTGTCTCCGGCGGCCTCGGCGTGGCGTTCACATCGACGGGAACGGCCGCCGGCAACGCCGCCGGTGCGATGGTGGAAGCGCTGACGGCAGGTACGGCGCTCCTGCATATCACCGGCCAGATCGAGACGCAGTTTCTCGATCAGGACCTTGCTTACATTCACGAAGCACCGGATCAGCTTTCCATGCTGGCATCGATTTCCAAGGCGGCGTTTCGCGTGCGTTCGGTCGACACCGCGCTTGCCATTGTGCGTGAGGCCGTGCGCGTCGCGTTCACCGCGCCGAGCGGGCCGGTGAGCGTCGAGATTCCCATCGATATCCAGGCGGCTGAGATCGAATGGCCGGCGGATCTTGGCGCTCCCCACGTGAGCACGCTCACGCATGACGGCGCGCGGGTCGAACAACTGGCGCAGGCGCTGATCCGCGCGAAGCGTCCGTTGCTGTGGCTCGGCGGCGGGTCTCGGCATGCGCGTCCTGCCGTGGACCGGCTCGTTGCGCTGGGGTTTGGCGTGGTGACGAGCGTTCAGGGACGCGGCGTGGTGCCCGAAGATCACTCGGCCACGCTCGGTGCGTTCAATGTGCACCCGGCCGTGGAGAGCTTCTACAAGACCTGCGATGCGATGCTTGTGGTCGGTTCGCGTCTGCGCGGCAATGAGACGCTCAAGTACAAGCTGGCGTTGCCGCAACCGCTGTATCGGATCGACGCCGATGCGTGCGCCGACAATCGGGGCTACAAGAACGACATGTTCGTGCATGGCGATTCGTTGTCCATCCTCGATGAACTCGCAACGCGTCTTGAAGGCCACTTGAAGATCGATCCGTCATTCGCCGGTGATCTCGCGGCCGCACGCGAAACTGCGACCGCGGATGTGGCTAAAGGCCTGGGACCGTACAAGCGCCTCGTGGAATCGTTGCAACGCGTGATCGGGCGCGACTACAACTGGGTGCGCGACGTCACGATCTCCAACAGCACGTGGGGCAATCGCCTCCTGAAGGTTTTTGAACCCCGCTCAGGCGTGCATGCGCTTGGCGGTGGTATCGGCCAAGGCATGCAGATGGCGATCGGCGCGGCGTTGGCTCATCCGGCGAAGAAGACCGTGTGTCTGGTCGGTGACGGCGGCTTGATGGTGAACGTCGGCGAACTCGTGACGGCCGTGCAGGAAGACGCGAACGTGATGATCGTGCTGATGAACGATCAGTGCTATGGCGTGATCCGCAACATCCAGGACGCGCAATACGGCGGCCGTCGGATGTTCGTGGATCTGCATCAACCCGATTTCGCACAGTTCTGCGCGAGCTTCGGCATGACGCATCACCGCATTTCCTCGCTGGATCGCGCCGAAGAAATCATCCGTCAAGGCTACGAGAAAACCGGCCCGGTGATGATCGAAGTGGACATGGTGTCGGTGGGCTCGTTTGCAACGGCATTCGCGGGTCCGCCGGTCAAGAAGGAAGAGCCGAAGGAGCCCGAATATGCGTGACGCCAACGGCCACACGGTCCCCGTCGATGTCGCGATGATCGGCTTCGGCGCGGTCGGATCGACGGTGTATCGCGCGATGGCGTCCGATCCAATGGTGCGCGTGTCGCATGTGATCGTGCCGTCGCGCTACGCGGATGAGGTGCGTGCGCAGGTCGGCCGGGACGTCGATGTCGTGTCGTCCGTCGATGCGCTCAGCCGGCGCCCGCACTTCGCGCTGGAATGCGCGGGACACGGCGCGCTGCTCGATCACGTGGTGCCGCTGCTCAAGGCAGGGACGGACTGCGCGGTGGCGTCGATTGGTGCTTTATCGGACGAGCAGTTACTCGACGCATTGTCGCGCGCCGCCGATGAAGGCGAGTCTGTGCTGACGCTGTTGTCCGGTGCGATAGGTGGCGTCGATGCGCTGGCTGCGGCGCGGGAAGGCGGCCTCGATGAAGTCCTGTACACGGGCCGCAAGCCGCCCTCGGGCTGGCTGGGCACGCCGGCAGAAGCCTTGTTCGACCTGCTGAGCCTGACCGATGAGCGCGTGATTTTCGAAGGCAGTGCGCGTGATGCGGCGCGTCTCTATCCGAAGAACGCCAATGTTGCGGCGACCATTGCGCTGGCCGGTCTCGGTCTCGACCAGACCATCGTGCGGCTCATTGCCGACCCGAAGGTGGAGCGCAATGTACATCGAATCGTGGCGCGGGGCGCGTTCGGCGAGATGTCGCTCGAAATGTGCGGCAAGCCGCTTCCCGACAATCCCAAGACGTCCGCGCTGACGGCGTTCAGCGCGATCCGCGCTTTGCGCAACCGTGCGGCGCGCTGCGTGATCTGAATGATCTGAAGGAAACCTAAATGAACTCTCCCGAATCCAGTCTTCTTGTATCGAGCGACATCCTGATCGGCGGCGAATGGCGCCCGGGTCGCGGCGCGGTTTATGCAAGCCTGTACCCGGCCGACCAGTCGATCAACGCCGAGATCAGTGCTGCCAATGCCGACGACGCCCGCGAGGCCGTCGAAGCGGCCGATGCGGCGTGGCGCAAGTCGAACTGGGCGGGGTTGAAACCGCATCAGCGCGCGGCCGTGCTGCATCGGATTGCCGATCTGATTACCGCACGCCATGAAGCGCTCGCGCAACTGCAACGCCGCGACAACGGCAAGCCGATCACCGAGACGCGCGGGCTGGTCACGAGCGCGGCCAACACGTTCCGTTACTTCGCTGCGTGCGTCGAGACGCTTGAAGAGTCACTCACGCCTTCGCGCGGTGACTTCATGACGATGAGCGTGCATGAACCGCTCGGCGTGGTAGCGGCGATCACGCCGTGGAATTCACCCATCGCTTCCGATGCGCAAAAACTTGCACCGGCCTTGGCCGCCGGCAACGCAGTCGTTTTGAAGCCCGCCGAGGTGACGCCACTGGCTTCGCTGGCGCTTGCGCGTATATGCGAGGAGGCCGGCGTGCCGAAGGGCGTGCTGAGCGTTCTGCCGGGCAAGGGGTCGATTGTCGGCGACGCGCTGGTACGCCATCCGCTGGTCAAAAAGATTTCGTTCACCGGCGGTACGGAAGTGGGGCGCGGGATCGCGCGATTGGCAGCGGACAAGCTGATGCCTGTATCGCTGGAACTGGGCGGCAAGTCGCCGACCATCGTTTTCGCCGATGCTGATATCGACCACGCGGTGAATGGCGTGCTGTACGGCATCTTCAGCTCATCGGGCGAGTCGTGCATCGCGGGTTCGCGCCTGTTTGTACAGCGCTCGATCTACGACACGTTCGTCGCGCGCCTGGTGCAGGGCGCGAAACGCCTGCGCGTGGGTGACCCGTCGCGCGAGGACACGCAGATGGGACCGCTCATCACCGGACAGCATCGCGACTCGGTTGAGCGCTATGTGGCGCTCGGACTGCAAGAGGGCGGCAAGCTGTTATGCGGCGGTGAACGTCCCAAAGGCGATAACCGCGAACAAGGTTTCTTCTACTCGCCCACGATCCTCGATGGCCTGACCAACGAGGCGCGTATCTGCCAGGAAGAAATTTTCGGACCGGTCCTCGTCGTGCTGCCTTTCGACGATGAACAGTCTCTCATGCGCGAAGCCAACGACAGCGTCTTCGGGCTCGCCGCCGGCATCTGGACAAACGACTACAAGCGCGCCTGGCGAGTGGGCCGCGCGCTGGAAACCGGCACCGTCTGGATCAATACGTACAAGCAATTTTCGATTTCGACGCCATTCGGCGGCTGGAAGGACAGCGGCATGGGACGCGAAAAAGGCCATCTCGGCATTCGCGAATACATGCAGCAGAAGAGCCTTTACTGGGGCATGAACGACGCTCCGCTGCCGTGGGCCAACTAGGAAAACGAGTCATGACTATTCTCGGCATTGAACAGGTTACCTACGGCGTGACCGACCTCGCAACCTGCAGGACCTTCTTCAGCGACTGGGGCCTGAAAGAAGTCGCGCACGACGAAACCCATGCGCGTTTCGAAGCGCAGAACGGCTGCACGATCATGGTCGTCGATGCGAACGATCCATCGCTCCCGCCCGCTTTCGAACCGGGTCCGACGTTGCGCGAAGTGACATGGGGTGTCGCGACCGCCGCAGAACTCGACGCTTTGCGCGGGAAGTTCGCCGGTCAGCCGGGTCACTTCGAAACCGGCGATGCGGTAGGTTGCATCGACCCGAACGGCATGGCGATTCGCGTTGAAGTCACGCGCAAGCACACGCTCGATATCAAGGGATCGCCCTCGAACGTGTGGGGTCAGGATCTGCGCATCAATACGCCAAGTCCCGTGTATGAACGCGCCGAACCCATCGAAGTGGGCCATGTCGTGTTCTTCACGAATTGCGTGGCCGAACAGGAAAAGTTCTATCACGACCTGCTTGGCTTCGAGACGTCGGATCGCTATCCGGGGCGTGGCGCGTTCATGCGTTGTGCGCCGCACGGCGGTCATCACGACCTGTTCCTGCTGCAACTGCCCGACGGCAAACGCGGCCTGAATCACGTCGCGTTCACCGTGCGCGATATCCATGAAGTTTTCGGCGGCGGCCTGCACGTCAGCCGCTGCGGCTGGACGACGCAACTTGGCCCCGGCAGGCATCCGGTGTCGTCGGCGTACTTCTGGTACTTCCAGAATCCGGCGGGCGGCTTGATCGAGTACTACGCCGACGAAGACGTGCTCACACCCGACTGGCAACCGCGCGATTTCGAACCCGGTCCGACGGTGTTCGCGGAATGGGCCGTCGATGGCGGTCTCGATGGCAACACGCGCCGGCAGAAGAACGCGAAGGCGCCGGAGGGGAAGTTCATGACGGAGCGCAAAAATGGCTGACGATCTGATATTGGGCGAACCGCATACGGTCGTGGTGATCGGCGGCGGACAGGCAGCGGGATGGATCGTCAAGACGCTGCGCAAGGACGGTTTCGCGGGGCGGCTTGTGATGATCGCCGACGAGATTCACTTGCCGTACGAGCGCCCGCCGCTCTCGAAGGCGGTGCTTTCCGGCGATGCCGATATCGACACGGTTCGGCTGGTTTCATCGGATGACTTCGCGGCGCTGAACGTGGAAGCATGGCAGCCGGATTGCGCCGTGGCAATCGATCGCGAACCGCGGCTCGTGCGTACATCCGAGGGCCGGGAGGTGCGGTATGACCGGCTGGTGATTGCGACCGGCGGTGCCGCGCGGCGCTTGCCCGAATCGCTGGTGAAGACATCGCACATTGCCTATCTGCGTACGCTCGATGACGCCGTGTCGCTCGGCGCGAGACTGCGCAAGAGTGCGCGCGTGCTTGTGATCGGCGGCGGCTGGATCGGCCTCGAGGTGGCGGCGACGGCGCGCAAGCTTGGCGTGGACGCAACTGTCATTGAAGGCGCACCGCGCTTGTGTGGCCGCTCGTTGCCCCAAACGATGTCCGATTTCCTGCTGGATTTGCATCGCTCAAATGGGGTCGATGTAAGGCTCGCCGCATCGCTTATCTCGCTGGACGATCACGAGCAAGGCGTGCGCGCCACGTTCGCGGACGGCAGCACGCTCGATGCCGATTTCGCAGTCGCCGGGATTGGCCTGACGCCGCACACGTCACTCGCACAAGAGGCGGGGCTCGATGTGAACGACGGCATTGTGGTCGATGAATTCGGGGCGACATCGGACCCGTTCATTTTCGCTTGCGGCGATGTCTCGAACCACCCTAACGCGTGGCTCAAGCGTCGCGTCAGGCTCGAATCATGGGCTAACGCGCAAAACCAGGCGATAGCAACGGCACGCGCGCTGATGGGCACACGCGAGCCCTACGCGGAAATTCCATGGTTCTGGTCCGATCAATACGACGTGAACCTGCAGATCCTCGGCGACATTCCCGCCGGCATCGAACCGGTGATACGTGGCGACCTGAACGCACGCCGCGCGAGTCTTTTCTTTCTGGAAGCGGGCGTCATTCGCGGCGTGATTTCGATCAACATGCCGCGCGACCTGAAGCTCGCGCGCAAGTGGATGAGCCAGGGTCGGACGATTGACGTCGCGACCCTGGCCGATACGGCCAAAGCGCTCGCTTAACACCATGGACGCCATACGAGGACGAGGTACAGACATGAGAACGTTTGGCAATACGCTTGAAGGTACTTCAGGCAATACGATTGCAGCGCAGGGCGGGGCGAGCGCCTCGGCGGCGCTTACCGCCGGTTCGATCATCGCGCGGATCGAGCGTCTGCCGACCAACCCGATGCAGGTGCGTGCGCGCTTCCTGATTGGCGCGGCGACTTTCTTCGATGGCTTCGACGTCATCACCATCGCGACCACGCTGCCGTTGCTGATCCAGAAATGGGGTCTCACGCCCGGACAGATCGCATTCCTGATTGCTTCGGGTTCAATCGGCCAGTTGATTGGTGCGTTCCTCTTTCCGGCGCTGGCCGAACGTTTCGGTCGGGTGCGCTCGATTGCTTGGAGCTCCGGGATCATCGGTGTCACGAGCATTGCCTGCGGATTCGCACCGACGTTTGCCGTTTTTGTCGCGCTGCGGATTGCGCAAGGACTGGGGCTGGGTGGCGAATTGCCGGTCGCGGCAACCTATATCAACGAGATCACGCGGGCACACGGGCGGGGACGTTTCGTGTTGCTCTATGAAATCGTGTTCCCAATCGGGCTGCTGGCATCGAATGCACTGGGTGCCTGGATCGTGCCGCGTTTTGGCTGGGAGGTGATGTATATCATTGGCGGAGTGCCATTGCTCCTGTTCTTCGCGCTACGCAGAATTGTTCCGGAATCGCCGCGCTGGCTGGCATCGAAAGACCGCATGCACGACGCCGACCACGCGCTGAAAGCGTTCGAAGCCACGGTCAAGGGTGCGTTGCCGCCACTGTCCGCCACGACCGAGTTTGACGCAATGGCGCATCGTCACCCCAAGCGTCGTGCGCGTGATGTCTTCGGGGCTGCTTATATCAAGCGTACGATCGCGGTCGCGTTGCTGTGGATGACCTGCGGCGTGATTCAGTATGGCCTGTCGACCTGGCTGCCGACGATCTACAAGACCGTCTATCACTCGCCGCTGCAACTGGCGTTGAATCTGGCCGTGGCGGCGTCGCTCCTTGGTGTGGTGGGGTCGGTGATCTGTGCGCTGATAGTGGATAAGGTGGGGCGCAAGCCGGTCATCAATGTGTCATTCGTGTTGTGCGCGGTTTCACTGGTGCTGGCTGCTGTGTTTCACAACGAGTCGGTGTACGTGGTTGCGACATGCTGCGCGTTTGCGATCGGCTTCATGTCGTGTGGATTCATCACGGCGTACGTGTATACGCCCGAACTGTATCCAACCAGCATCCGAGCGTTCGGTTGCGGTGTAGCCGGCGCGTGGTTAAAGCTGGCGGCCATCTTCGCCCCCGCGATGGTCGGCAAAACGCTCGTTGGCGGTCATCTCGACACGGCTTTGTACCTGCTCGCCATCGTGCCGATGCTGGCAGCGATAGCGGTTCATTTCCTGGGCGTGGAGACGAAAGGGCGCGTGCTGGAACAACTTGAAGTATGAGTCCGTGAATCTGCGGGTCGTCCGTTAAGCCGGACTGTTGACGCCGGCTCCCTTAGTCGATCCACATTTACGACCAACGGTACGATTTGTACCCATTGATGATGTGCTTCCAGGTCACGGCGGGGCTAAGGCATGCAAAAAGACGACAGGCGGTTAAAATGTCGTCATGCGCCGAAGACCTTGGCAGACGTGAACGCCTCGCAGCCTGCGAATCACACACTATCGACTCTTCGTGCAGCCTATAAACGTTACACATCGCGCTACGCATCGATACTGGACACTCATCTCATGAATCAAGCCGCGGTCGTCAAACCAGCCGTTTCCGAAACGGGCGATCCCTTTCTCCTGACGCCTGGACCGTTGACCACCTCGCGGTCCGTCAAGGCATCGATGATGCACGACTGGGGCTCGCGCGACGCGAGTTTTGTTGCGATCAACAAGGCGGTGCTCGCGCGACTTGCCGAGATCGCGGACGGCAAGGGCGAGGGCGACTATGTGACAGTGCCCATGCAAGGTTCCGGCACCTTTGCCGTCGAAGCCATGCTGACCAGTTTCGTGCCACCGACTGGTAAGGTCTTGTTGCTCATCAACGGTGCTTATGGTCAGCGCGCGAAACGCATTCTCGACATCGCCCGCCGCAAGACCGTCACCCATGAAACCGCCGAAGATGCGCCGCCGGACCTGAAAAGGGTCGAGACAATACTGAAGCGCACGCCCTCGATCACGCATATTTTCGTGGTCCATTGCGAGACGACCTCGGGCATTCTCAATCCGATCGCCGAGATCGGCGCGCTCGCGGCCAAGTACAAAAAGAGCTATCTCATCGATTCAATGAGCGCCTTCGGCGCACTGCCTATCGATGCGCCCGCGATTCATGCAGACGCGGTGTCGGCTTCGTCGAACAAGTGCATCGAGGGCGTGCCGGGGCTTGGCTTCGTCGTGTGCCGGCGTGACGCCCTGGCCGCGACCAAAGGCAACGCCACCACGCTGGTTCTCGACCTCTTCGACCAGTGGGCGAATTTCGAAAAGACCGGGCAGTACCGGTTCACGCCGCCTACCCATGTGATCGTGGCGTTTCACCAAGCGCTCAAGGAATTCGATGCGGAAGGGGGCGTGGGTGGGCGAGGGGGGCGGTATAGGAACAACTGTCGCGTGCTGGTCGACGGCATGAAGGCGCTCGGCTTTGAACTCTTGTTGAAGGCTGATTTGCAGGCGCCGATCATCGTGACCTTCCGGATGCCCACCCATCCGGGCTTTGTCTTCGAGCGTTTCTACGATGGCCTGAAAACTCGCGGTTACGTGATCTATCCCGGCAAGCTGACGATCGCGGAATCGTTTCGTATCGGCTGCATCGGCCGGCTTTACGAAAAGGAGATGCACGGTTTGATCGCCGCGGTGCGCGACGTGCTGGATGAAATGGGTGTGAATAGCTTGACGGCCGCGGCTACTGCGTAGAGACGAGGCTTGGCAGCGTAAAGGATAGGCTGATGCGCTTTGCCGGGTGAGATGCTCGGCATAAGCGCATTTGAGTTCGATCGTGCGGTTACCTCGGATTCAGCCGGGCGGACGGAGGACCAAAATTCCACTGGTCATTGCACCTTTGCAGCCGCCTGGGAAATGCGCTCCCGCACCACACCGATCGCCTGCTTGAGGGCATAAACGTCCTGAAAGTAACGCTGAGGCATCCTGATCTGGCTGGCATTCGCATCGATGCTCTCGATTTCCTCGCGCCATTGCGCAATCTGGTCCGCGGTTGGTTGCGGGCTTCTCCATATCTCGTCTTCCAGCGATTTAATCTCCCGATACCAGACCACGAGCCGGTTTTTAATCCGCGTCTGCGCCATGCGCGGCAAAGCCTGCAGCAAACCTATCAGCAAGGCCATGAAGGGCAGCAGGATCAGCAGGCGCCTTTCGATAAAGCTGGCCAGCCAGAACGGAAGGTATCGCTGCAGGAAGGGACGGCCGGATTTGAAGTAGCGCGTGCTTTCATCGGAGATGGGAAATTCATCGGTGTTCAGGTTGGGAAATTCGCCACGTGGCGTGAAGTAATCCTCGCCGCCGTGCACGGTTTTGGCGGCCTCCAGCAGCAGGTAAGCGAGAGCAGGGTGTAGGGTGTCCTTGGATACAAGCAAAGCCGTTGCGGCGAGCAGAGTGACATCGGTCTGCGGAAGATCATTGACGATGCTGGTCGACGCACGTGGAAAAATGATCTTGGAGAGCGACGGGAATTTTTGCACCAGGGCATCGGCCTGGGCGAAACTCATCAGCTTCAGATTGCTGTTCAGTAACGTCTGCTGCATGGAGGCATCGGGCCTGCCGATAAAAAAAGCCGCATCCAGTGTGCCATTTTCGAGGTCTTGATACGCCTTGGCTGCGTCCATTTCCAGCAGCGTGGTGTTGTCGCCGGTGACGCCGCTATACGAGAGCAATACCTGGGCAACGTTCAGCAAGCCGCTGCCGGGAACGCCGATGGCAATCCTTTTGCCACGTAGCTCTGCGAGCCGGTTGACGATCGTATCGCCACGATAAAACACCCAGATAGGTTCATATGAAACGGCCGCGATCGTCTGCAGGTCATCGGTCTCTTTCGGGCGGGTGGTGCCTGACTGGATAAAGCCCACTTCGTATTCGCTGTCAGGATCCTGCAAGCGCTTGTAGTTTTCGACCGAGCCCGAAGAACTGCGGATATCAAGCGTAATGCCGTCGCGTTTCAGGAGGGGGGCATACCGATCCGCAAAGCCGCGATAGATCCCATTGTCCGCGCCGGTCGTCATGACGATTGTGCGCTGGATGGCGGGCTTCAGTACGGCTGCCAATGCCCAGCCCAAAGCCGCGATCAGGAGGATTGCGCCAATGACGAGAAACCGCTTCCGCCCCGGGGTCATGGGGGCTTTCTGACTACGATGAAGCGCTGGGTTGTGCCTGGGCATTGCTTGGCCTTTTCGTCAGGTCTCACGCGCGGGCAGGGCCCGGAGTACGCGGTTATGCCCGGAGCATCCGGATTTCGCCCCTCCAGCAGCGGAAAAACTCGGATGATGCGGCCGTTTGAGCACCTTGTCCAGATTTCGCATTAAAGCTAGCCCCTTGTCGAGCCATTCTATCGTTTTCAAAATCTGCCATAACTGCTCGCAACACGAGCCCTGGTACTTCTGCATGACCTTGCCGGCGACCGCGTCCAGGACCGGACATTGTGCTGAGGTGGTTTCGCCGGCCTGCAGTATTGGTAGGATTGCCAATCAAGGGAGATACCTGCTCGTGTGAGTTCCTCCGCTATTTGTCATGGGGAGGGTGCTGAGCGAACCCCATGGCGGGACAGGTGTCCATTTTCAACGTGAGCACGCCTGCTTGCGGCTGCCACCTCTCGGCGTCAATGAGATCGCGATGCGGCCGCTTACTCGCCTGAGTTGCCGCCAGTCGTCGATTTGCAGTTGATAGAGGACGAGGCGAGTACGGTTCTGATCCCGCTCGCGCGGCCACCGGGATCGTTTGGGATCGCGCGGACCGGGAAGCCTGATGCTACTGACGTCAGCGCCAGTGCCAGAGCGCCGGCCTTTGCTGAACGGCGGTTATGGGCATAGCCCTATTTAGCGGCTTTTAGCGTCAATTGAATTCGAATAACGATACGCATGCAAAACCGCGGATCAAACCGCCAATTCGTTTCAAATAATGCAACGATCATCAGCCCGTTGCCGACTTGGCCCGCATGAAGCGTTTGCAAGCGCCCGATCCACTGGGGGCGCCTCCCTGTTTGAAGCTAGGCCGCACTCACGTCCAGGCAATTAACCCTTGGTCTGATACAGGCAACATTAGCTATGTGTTTAATTTGTCTGTCGAAACGGATAATGCCGGCCGTTGGGTATATGCAAGGAATTTCTTTACGGAAACAAACACAGCGTCTAAGCTTTTGTTGAGAATTCGTTACCCGTCGGCATTAGGCCGGCGTCTCCGGATCATTAGATTTGCGGATCGTAAAAGGTTTATTAACGCGCCGTTGCAGGTATCAGGCGCTTGTCGCCTGGTGATTTCCAGCAAACTTGTCGCAAAAGATAAATAAAAACCCGCTCGAGGATCCCGTAGAACAGGAATCTACGGTGCTCTCGCTGCGATGTCGCACGATGCTTGTTCGGCAAGTGCATGCTCAGACAAAGGCCCTCGCGAACCCGGATCGTTCGAAATCCGGCGCGCCTGGGTTCCAGCATGCCTGCTCGAACTTCTGAGGGAGCACGGCGTCATGACTATGTTCTCTGCTGCTGCAGCAGCCGTATTAATCGTACTGCTTATTTTCATTCAACTCAGACGTTTGCAAACGTTGGGGCCAACGGTCGGGTCCCCTGTCGACGCCGATTCATCAACGCAGAGGTATAACAACTACGCCTTCGCAGCGTCTGAAGAAGCTCCGGGTAGGGAGCGGACGGCAGAAGTCCTTCAGGACCAGACAAGCATTCGCAGCAGTGCTGGTTTCCGTCCGCCAAGACTATCCGCTCGCCGCGCCGTCCACACGCATCTGGCGATGCTGTCCAGGGGGCGCTTTCGTCGAACGTCCTTAGATAACGAGTCGCAACCGTGTCACGTCAAATTGCGCGTGGACGCCGTCGGTGGATCATGGGATGGCGCGCTGAAACTGCGGCACGATGAACGATTCGGCGCCACGCTTGATCTATTGCCGCTAGCCACCCTGATTGCTGATCCGCAGGGAAAAATTCTCTTTGCCAGCGCGGCAGCGGAGAAACTCTTTGGTTATCCCCGGGGAGAGTTGACTGGCGTGACAGCCGGCGACCTGGTTCCTGGTTTGCAACTCAACGCCGGTGGCGCGGATTCCGCCTGCCTCGATTCAGCGCTTGGCGAGAGGGAGTCGGACAGGCGCCGGGACCTGGTGGGGAGGCGCAGGGATGGCCAGGAGTTTCCGGCGGAAGTCTTATTAAATCCCGTTTCGTGGGAAATCGAGACCTGTACGCTCACCATTGTGATCGATCGCACGGAGCGATACGAGTTGCTGCGCAATCGCCAACAGCTTGCCCATTTGACCCGTGTCTCCACCCTTGGAGAGCTTGCCGGATCGCTCGCCCACGAGTTGAATCAGCCGCTCACCGCCATATTGAGTAACGCACAGGCGGCGCAACGCTTTTTGGCGACTGAGCCAGTCGACTTGGCGGAGGTGCGAGAGATCTTGCATGACCTGGTCGACGACACCCACCGCGCAAGCGAAGTGATCAGGAAGATTCGAGCCCTCGTCAAAAAAGGTGACATCGAGGCCGCGCCTCTGAGTGTTGCGAGCGTAATCAGGGATGTGACCTTGCTCGTGCATAGCGATGCTATCGTGCGTGGAATCCGCATGCGTGTGACGGTTACCCCCGAGTTGCCGCCCGTGCACGGGGACAAGGTTCAATTGCAACAAGTCGTGCTGAATTTATTGCTGAACGCATTCGACGCATTGGAATCCTGCCCGGCGCTCGATCGTGAGGTCGCCATTGCGGTCACCCTTGAAGCGGGCGACATACGTGTGGCGGTACGGGACACCGGTACGGGTCTACCCGGCAACAAGTTCGACAAACTGTTCCTGCCGTTCTTCACCTCCAAGCGAGACGGACTTGGCCTTGGACTTTCAATTAGCCGGTCGATCGTCGAGATGCACGGAGGATCCATCTGGGCGCAAAACAACGAGGATCGCGGCGCCACTTTTTATTTCACGCTACCCACGTTACCCACGGAATCCAGCGCATGGCGAGGTACTCGTCGGAGGCAGCCATGAGCGAGACGACATCCACTGTATTCGTGGTGGACGACGACCCCGCGGTATGCCGGGCGTTGACGCGCCTGATCCGCTCCGCGGGATACTGCGTCGAGGCTTTCGGTTCCGCACATGAGTTCCTCGAGTGTTGTCCTGACATTCAGGGCTGCGCTTGCCTGGTACTGGATGTCGGACTGCCTGATATCAATGGTCTCGACTTGCAGAACGAATTGAACTCCACGAAGAGACCATTGCCCATCATCTTCATTACCGGCGACGGTGATATTGCGATGACAGTCAGAGCGATGAAGGCGGGTGCAACAGATTTCCTGGCCAAACCCGTGAACGACTCTGACCTCCTGCCCGCCATAGCGAACGCGCTGCGAGTCTCTTCGCAAGCCCTTTCGAGCCGCATCGAGCTGGACGGTATTCACGGCCGGATGGCGCGGCTGACGCCGAGGGAGCGGGAAGTGTTGGCACTGCTCGTTGAAGGCCGGCCTAACAAGCAATCCGCGTGTGAACTGGGCATCGCCGAAAAAACTATCAAAGTCCACCGGGCCCGCGTGATGGAAAAGATGGAAGCTCACTCGCTTGTCGACCTGGTGCGAGTCATCGATAAAGTCTGCACCCGTCCTGCACCCGTCTTGCACCGGGACAGTCAGCCGCGCGCTGAATGACTGGTGTCGCCAGGCACCGCGCATGTTCCCCTGCCGATATTGGACCAAGGTCCCATATCCGGATCCTTCAGATTGTCATAGTCTTGTTTCAGCGTCGAACCATGTCTGGTACTGAGGTGCCTGTATTAGGGATATTCGCCATGAGCCAAGTCAAGCCGTTCGTCGCAGTGGTGGATGACGATGAATCGGTGAGCCGAGCCATCAAGCGGCTATTACGTTCTACCGGCTTCGCAGCGGACACGTTCAAGACGGGCAACGACTTTCTGGACATGTTCGATTCGATACCGTCATACCGTCCAGCCTGCATCGTGCTTGACGTACAGATGCCTGGCCTGAACGGGCTGGAGGTCCAGCAGCGACTGGCGGGCAGCGGTATTCCGATCATTTTCATCACGGCACATGATGACGCGGGCGTTCGCGAACAAGCCCTGGCGGTGGGCGCCGCAGGTTACCTTCGCAAGCCATTCAACGACGAAATTCTTATCCAGGCTGTGCGTTCCGCGATCGATCCGGCTCCTGGGCCCTGAGGGTCGACACTCCCGCCTGTAACGAAGGTATTGGACCAAGGTCCAATTGTTTTAGAGGAACATGGGTTGCATTATTAAAACGGAATCCTAATTAAGCCCCAGGGCGGACGCCGGCGTTACTTCGTGAGCCATTTCCAATGAAGCACGCTTCATGCGGCGAAAAGCAGTGAACCGGTTGAGTTGCTCATTTGATAAAAGGGTGCCGAGCCATGCGACGAATGCAGCAAGTATCAGTTGGTCTGGTGCTATGGGCGCTGACGTTCGCCGTCGCCGCGCAGCAGCCCATCATCTATCCGGCCAGAGGGCAGAGTGCGCAGAAGCAAAACTCCGACACCGCTGATTGCCAGTTATGGGCGAAGCAGACAACAGGCGTTGATCCGGTCGTGATAGCGCAGCAGGGAGCGAACCAGCCGGCGGCGCCACCGCATCAAGGCGGCATGCTCAGGGGAGCGGCCGGCGGCGCTGCGCTGGGTGCGATGGGAGGCGCAATCGGAGGCGACGCAGGCAAGGGTGCGGCAATCGGGGCGGTGGTCGGCACGGCTGCAGGAGGGCTTCGTCAGCGCCGAAGGAACGAGGCGGCTGCCGGTCAGCAACAAGCGAACAATCAACAGGCCTCGCAGCAGATGGCGACTTTCAGCCGGGCGGTGGCCGCATGCATGACGGGCCGGGGATACACCGTTCAGTAGAGTCGACGAGCGCAGCCAGCGGAGAGGCAAGCATGATGACCAGACTAAGGCGAACAGCGTTGGCGAGCGTGTTGACAAGCGTATTGGCAGGCGCGTCAGCGGCGTTGCTCTGCTCGGCGACAGCGGCATTCGGCGCGGACTTCGACGGCAGCAAGCGGCTGATCTGCGCGACGGTGGACGCGCACGCTTGCGACCCGGGCGAAACCTGTCTTCGCGGGTTGCCGGACGACATTGGCGTGCCGCGTTTCATGCGTATCGATTTCGCTGCAAAGACGATCGCGGGACCTATACGCACGACCCAGATCCGATTTTTCGATAACAGCGCGGATCAGATCCTGATGCAGGGCACGGAGCTCGGCTATGCGTGGACCGTTGTCATCGACAAGAGCGACGGCACGCTGTCAATGACGCTGGTTAATCGTGACGACACATACACGGTGTTTGGTTATTGCACACCGCCGTAGCCGGCTGCGCGTCCGGTCTTGCTCATGGTGTGTTCCACGAGTCCGAGTTCCCAATGGGAGACTCACATGGTGACGTCAGCTTCACGGATCAAGATGGGTGATCACCGGTGCGCATGCGCCTGCTCCTGGTTGCACCGTCTGTTTGCCGGCGCCGTGCTGGCGGTGCTCGCCGCTTGCAGCAAGCCTGCGGCTGAGCTCCCGCGTCAGGCGATTGATGTAACGGTCATGACAGTCGCCGCGCGCGATACGCCGGTCGACTTCGAATTTACCGCCCAGACGCAAAGTTCGCGCGAGGTCGAGATTCGCGCGCGCGTCGACGGTTTCCTGGACAAACGGGTCTATACAGAAGGGCAACGGGTGCATGCCGGCCAGACGCTCTTCCTGATGGACCCCAAGCCGTTCGAAGCGGTGCTCCAGTCGGCCAAGGGCCAGCTCGCGCAGCAGCAGGCCCGGCTGACGGTTGCGAAAGCCAATCTTGCCCGCGTGGTTCCGCTCGTCGCACAGAACGCGTTGAGCCAGAAGGAACGTGACGACGCGATCGGCAGCGAAAAGGAGGCTGAGGCCGCTGTAATCGCCGCGAAAGGCCAGGTCCAGACTTCCGAGCTCAACCTGAGTTACACGACGATCAAGTCCCCGCTTACGGGCTTGTCGAGTTTCGCCCGGCAGCAGGATGGCAGCTACGTAACAGCGGCCGCAACAGGCTTGCTTACCACCGTATACCAGCTTGATCCGATGTGGGTGAACTTCAGCATTTCCGAGAATGAGCTACTGGCCTATCGCGACCAGATCGGGAAAAACCAATTGCGGTTTCCCGCGCACGACGACTTTGAGGTCACCGTCATCCTTGCGGACGGCACGGTGTTTCCATCCCGCGGCCGCATCAATTTCGCCAATCCCGCGTTCAGCACGCAAACGGGCACCTTTCTCGTGCGGGCTTCATTTGCAAACCCTCAAGGCAGATTGCTCCCTGGGCAATTCGTGCGCGCACGGGTATCGGGGGCAGTGCGTCCCGACGCGATCCTGATTCCGCAGCGCGCGGTGCTGCAGGGATCGAAGAGCCATTTCGTGTGGGTGGTCGATAACGACTCCAAAGGCCATCAACGCGTAGTTGAAACCGGCTCATGGCACGGCGACGACTGGTTCATCACCGACGGCCTGAAGGCAGGCGAACGAATAGTTGTAGATGGCGCCATTCGTGTGGTCGCCGACACGCCCTTGAAGATTTCCCAGGCACCGCCTCCAACGCCGAGCGCCGCCAATGACAATGAGCCGCAGGGCGACCCACAGGCACTGGCGCAGCGTCAGCCCGATCACACCGCGACGAACTGACCGGCGGCCGAAATGAACATTTCCCGCTTCTGCATCGATCGGCCGATTTTTGCATCGGTCATTTCGATCGTCATCACGCTAGGCGGTGCGTTGGCCATGTTCAATCTGCCAATCGCGCAGTACCCTGACATCACCCCGCCCCAGATCACCATCTCCGCCGGTTACCCCGGCGCGACCGCCGACGTGGTCGCCAACAATGTAGCTGCGCCTATCGAGCAACAGGTCAACGGCGCGGACAACATGATCTACATGAACTCGTCGAGTTCATCGACGGGCAACTTCACGCTCAATGTCTTTTTCCAGATTGGCACCAACCCCGAGCTTGCACAGGTCGATGTGCAGAACCGGGTGAATCTGGCGCTGCCGCAATTGCCCCAGTCGGTGCAAGCGCAGGGTATCCAGGTGCAGAAGAAGTCCTCGGCGTTCATGATGGTCATCGCCATCTATTCGCCGACTGACCGCTACGATCCGACCTACATTGCCAACTACGCGAACATCTATGTGCTCGATGCGCTCAAGCGCGTGCCCGGGGCCAACCAGTCGAGTATCTTCGGCACACCTGACTATGCAATGCGCATCTGGCTCAAACCCGATCGCATGGCGCAACTCGGTGTTACAGCGAACGACGTGCAGAAGGCCGTGGCCAACCAGAACCAGCAGTTCGCGGTCGGCAGCATTGGCCAGTCGCCAACCGGCACCCCGGTCGAGCAATCATTTGCAGTGACGACTACCGGCCGGCTGAGCGATCCGGCCGAGTTCGAGAACATCATCATTCGCGCGGCGAGCAGTGACGCTGCGATCGTGCGTCTGAGGGACGTCGGCCGGGCCCAGCTCGGTCAAAAAGACTACTCGATCCGCAGCAAGTTTCAGGGCAAGCCGGCGACGATCATCGCGGTATACCAGCAACCGGGTGCGAATGCGCTCGACGTGTCCAAGCAGGTGCGGGCAACACTCGAGCAGATGAAAAAGTCCTTTCCTGAGGGCATGGATTACCGCATCGCGATGGATACGACTGAGTTCACGCGGGCGTCGATCTCCGATGTCGTTTACACGTTCTTCGAAGCGCTGGTGCTGGTCGTGATCGTGGTCTACGCATTCCTGCAAAGCTTCCGTGCCACCTTGATTCCGGTGATCGCCGTGCCGGTGTCGATTCTTGGAACCTTCATGGGCATGCTTGCCCTGGGCTTTTCAATCAACATGCTCACGCTGTTCGGCATGGTGCTGGCCATCGGGATTGTGGTGGACGATGCGATTGTCGTGGTCGAAAACGTCGAACGCAACATGAACGTCCACAAGCTGAGTCCAAAGGAAGCTGCCAAGCGGGCGATGGACGAAGTCTCCGGCCCTGTAGTGGCGATCGTGCTCGTGTTGTGCGCGGTGTTTGTGCCGGTGGCGTTTCTCGGCGGTATTACGGGGCAACTGTACAAGCAGTTTGCCATCACGATTGCAATCTCCGTGGTGCTCTCGGGTGTCGTCGCGCTGACGCTGTCGCCGGCGCTTGCAGCGTTGCTGCTGAAACCGGGACACCATGAAAAGAAGGGCTTTTTCAGATGGTTCGATAACGCGTTCGGGCGGATGACCGCCGGCTATACGCGCATGGTCAGGCTGGCCATCAAGCGTTTCGTGGTGGCCTTGTTGCTGTTCGCCGGGATGATCGTGCTTGCAGTCATCATGATGCGGTCGATCCCGACTTCGTTTCTCCCGCCGGAGGACCAGGGCTACCTGCTCGGCGCGGTGATCATGCCGGACGCGGCGAGTCTTGACCGCACGGGGGCGGTGTCGCAGCACGTCACCGATTATTTCATGAAGCAGGAGGCCGTGAGCAGCGTCACGGTGGTCGACGGGTACAGTCTGCTCGACAGTCAAAGCAAGAACAACGCGTCGACGTTTTTTATCGGCTTGAAGAGTTTCGACGAGCGGTACAAGTGGGCCAACATCAAGACCCAGAACGCACGCGCCGTCCTGATCGGTGCGTTTCAAAATCTCTCTGCGGTGAAAGAGGGGATCATCCTGCCAGTCAACCCGCCGTCGATTCCGGGACTTGGAACGACCGGGGGCACCGAAATGTGGATTCAGAGCAAGGGGGACGCAACCATCCCTCAACTTGCGGGTGTGGTCGATGACTTCATTGCGAAGGCGAAACAGCGGCCCGAACTCTCTCGCGTCACGTCGACGTTCAATGCGTCGTCTCAGCAACTGCTGGTCAACGTGGATCGTGACAGGGCGGAAACGCTGGGGGTTCCTATCGAAGAAGTGTATAGCGCGATGCAGACCATGTTTGGTTCGTTGTACGTATCGCAGTTCAACCGGTCGAGCCGGCTGTGGCAGGTGATCCTGCAAGCGGAGCCGTCGTATCGGCTCAAGCCTCAGGATCTCGACCAGATTTATGTGCGTGCCAGGACCGGCAGCATGGTCCCGCTCAAAGCGGTGGTGACCACCCAGTTTGCCACCGGTCCGGATCTCGTGACGCGCTTCAACAATTTTCCTGCAGTCAAGATTACGGCGAACCCGGCGGCAGGGTATAGCTCGGGACAGGTGCTCTCCGCGCTTGACGAGGTGGCGCATGAAGTGATGCCGGCGGGCTACGACGTCGGGTGGAGCGGCGAAGCTTACGAAGCAAAGCAGGCCGGCGGCACCTCCGGGCTCGTGTTCGTGTTTGGCCTGATCATGGTGTTCCTGATTCTCGCTGCGCAATACGAGAAGTGGAGCTTGCCGGTGGGCGTGTTGATGGCGGTGCCGTTCGCACTCTTTGGCGCGTTGCTCGCCATCCTGCTTCGAGGCCTCGAAAACGACGTCTACTTCCAGATCGGCTTGACGATGCTGGTCGCACTGGCCGCCAAGAACGCGATCCTGATCTTCGAATTTGCAGTGCTGAACCGCGAGTCCGGGGAGTCCGTCTACGACGCCGCGGTCACGGCGGCGACTGAGCGGCTGCGCCCGATCGTGATGACGTCCCTTGCATTCATCCTCGGTTGCGTGCCGCTTGCCATCGCCACCGGCGCGTCGGCGAACAGCCGGCATTCGATAGGCACCGGCGTCATTGGCGGGATGCTTGGCGCCACGGTGATCGCGGTGTTCTTCATTCCGATGTTTTTCTACGTGCTCGAAACGATGTCGGAGAGGAGTAGCGAAAAGAAGACCCCCGGCCCGACGGCGAGCCCGCCGGACCATGGCGCAGGCGCGCCGACCACTACGCCGTCTGCACAACGCGAGGACGACTGACATGCGTGCCTCCGCTCTCTCGCTGGTTGTCCTGCTCGCGCTCAGCGGCTGTTTGCTCGGACCTGACTATAAGCGGCCAGACGTCGATACACCGCCTGCATTCCGCTTCACCGAGTCGGATGCAAAAGAACTGGTCGACACAGCGTGGTGGGAACAGTTTCAGGATCCGGCGTTGAACGAGCTGATCGCCACCGCGCTCGCCGACAACAAGGACGTGAAGACCGCTGCAGCCCGCGTCGATCAATTTCTCGGGCAGTTCGTGACCACGCGCTCGCAATTGTTCCCGCAGGTGGCGGCCGGGTTCAACGCGCAACGGGAGCGTGTGCCGCTTGGCACGCAGTTGCCGGGCGCCGGCCCGGTCCTGGACCAGTACCAGGCGACACTCTCTGCGTCCTGGGAGATCGACTTCTTCGGCAAGCTGCGCAGGCAGACGGAAGCGGCCCGTGCGAACCTGCTCGCGAGCGAAGAAGGCCGGCGCGCAACGATCCTGACGCTGGTGGCCTCGGTGGCGTCGTCGTATGTGAACCTGCTGTCGCTCGATCGGCAGCTCGATATTGCGAAGTCAACGGTCGCAAGCCGTGCGGCGTCCGTCAATGTATTTCAATTGCGCTTTTCGGGCGGCGAAGTGTCGCAAATGGAACTGGCGCAAAGCCAGTCGGAATACCAGGCCTCGCTCGCGGCCATTCCGCAGATCGAGTTGCAGATCGCGCAACAGGAAGACGCGCTGTCAATCTTGCTTGGACACAACCCGCAGGTCATTGTGCGCGACCGCGAGCTGGACGATCTTGCGCTGCCCGCTGTTCCAGCCGGGCTGCCGTCTGAATTGCTTGAACGCCGTCCGGACCTACGCCAGGCGGAACAGGACCTGATTGCCGCGAACGCACTGATCGGCGCCGCGCGCGCGCTTTATTTCCCTTCGATCTCGCTGACCGGTTTGTTCGGTTCAGTGAGCGGACAGTTCTCTTCGCTCTTCACCGGACCGGCGCGCGTATGGTCCTACGCCGGCGCGGTGACGCTGCCGATCTTTACGGCAGGCAGTATCAGCGGTCAGGTAAAGCAAGCCGAAGCGCAGCAGCAACAAGCGCTGTTTCAATATCAGAAGGCCATCCAGGTCGCGTTCCAGCAAGTCGCCGACGCGCTCGTGTCGCTGCAGAAAACACGTGAGCAGCTCGTGGTCCAGGGCAATCAGGTCGATGCGTTACGCACCTATGCACGCCTCGCGCGGCTGCGCTTCGAAGGGGGCTATACGAGCTACATCGAAGTACTCGATGCCGAACGCAGTCTCTTCAACGCTCAACTGAGCTACACGCAGACACAAGGCGCGGTGTTCACGTCGACCGTCAGCCTCTACCAGGCCATGGGCGGTGGCTGGGTCACCGACGCCGAGCGCATGACCGCGACGACCTACGACGGGACCACGGCCATGGCGAACCCGGCATCGGCCGCGACGCAAGCCGGTAAGGCCGCGCCATGAATGCCGCACGCCTGATCGCGTGTCACGAATGCGACCTGCTGCAGCGCGAGACGGTGCTGACTGGCGGTGCAACCGCGCGCTGCCGGCGCTGCGGTGCGACGCTGTATCGAAGCTCGCCCGCAAGCGTAGACCAGGCACTCGCGTTCACGCTCGCGGCAATCGTGTTGTTCGCAGTGGCCAATTCCTTCCCGGTCGTCGGGCTCTCGGTGAACGGCACGCTCGTCGAGACCACGATGTTCGGGGCGGCTCGCGTGCTCTACAACGATGGCGTCTGGCCGCTCGCCGGCCTCGTTTTCGTCACGACGTTGCTGATGCCGCTGTTAGACATGGCGGCGGTGACGTATGTGCTTTTGCCACTGCGCTCAGGACACATTCCGCGCCGGCCCGATATCGTGTTGCGCGTGCTGCATCGCGTGACGCCGTGGGGCATGATCGAAGTGCTGATCCTCGGGATGCTGGTCGCGCTCGTCAAGCTCGCGCATATCGCAAGCGTGGTCCCGGGTATTGCGTTGTGGGCGTTCGGCGCGGTGATGCTGCTGCTTGCCGCCGCCGCGTCGACGTTCGATCCTCACGATATCTGGGCGCGCATCGACCACGCCCGAAGCGTCCAGTTTACGGGTTCCGCCGAAGAGGGGAAGATCAGCCCCTCGACTCCGACGGCCGCACGTGCGGGCCTGTTTGTCTGCCACGATTGCGGCCTGTTGTCGAAGCCGGCGGCGCATGTTCATGAAGGACGCTGCCCGCGCTGCGGCGCAGGTCTGCATTTCAGGAAGCCCGGCAGCCTTGCACGCACCTGGGCGTTCGTCAGTGCCGCAGTGATCCTCTACATTCCCGCCAACCTGCTGCCCGTGATGGACACGAGTTCGCTGTTCGGCGCGCAAACGGACACGATCATGAGCGGCGTGGCCTATCTGTGGACGTCGGGCTCGTGGCCGCTCGCGATCATTGTTTTCATCGCGAGCATTGCCGTGCCCATGCTCAAGATCATCGCGCTCATTTTTCTCGTCCTGACGGCGCAACTCCGCTGGCGCTGGCTACCCGAAAGACGCACGCGCATCTATCGGCTGGTGGAACTGGTCGGCCGCTGGTCGATGCTCGATATCTACGTCATCACCATCCTGGTCGCTCTCGTGCAGTTCAACGCGCTCGCGACGATCAAGGCGGGACCGGGCGCTATCGCGTTCGGCGCGGTGGTCGTGCTGACCATGTTCGCCGCGATGTCGTTCGACCCGCGTCTCATCTGGGACGCCATGGAGCCTGAGCATGAGTAGGCCGCCCGATTTCCCCGAAGCGGTCGCTGCTCCCCGCTCGCGCTGGCGTGTGCAGCTTGTCTGGCTGGTGCCGCTGGTGGCGATATTGATCGGCGGCTGGCTCGCGGTGCAGTCGATCCTCGAGAAAGGTCCGACCATCACCATCAGCTTTGACAGCGGCGAAGGCCTGGAAGCGGGCAAGACCAAGATAAAATTCAAGAACGTGGATATCGGCGTGATCAAGAAGGTTGTCTTGTCGCCTGATCACAAACGCGTCATAGCCAGCGCCGACGTGAACCGCGACGCCACGAACATGCTGGTCGACGATACCCGCTTCTGGGTCGTGCGCCCGCGCATATCGGGTGGCACGGTGTCGGGTATTGGCACGCTGCTGTCAGGCTCGTTCATTGGCATGGACATCGGCACGAAGAGCGATAGCCGCCGCGATTTTGTCGGGCTGGAGTCGCCGCCTGTGTTTGCAGCCGGCGTACCCGGGCGGGAGTTCGTGCTCAAGAGCGAGAACATGGGTTCGCTTGATATTGGCTCGCCCGTGTTCTTCCGGCGGTTGCAGGTTGGACAGGTCACGTCCTACGCGCTCGATCCCGACGGCGCCGGCATGACACTGCATGTTTTCGTGAACGCACCCTACGACAAATACGTGTCGAACAACACCCGTTTCTGGCACGCGAGCGGCGTCGACGTGACGCTGGAAACGGCCGGTGTGAAGATCAACACCGAGTCGCTGGTGTCGATTTTGATCGGCGGCCTCGCATTCCAGGACCCGCCGGATGAGGTGGCCGATAAGACCGAAGCCGGCGCTCAGCACCAGTTCGCGCTTTTCAACGACCGCGGGGAGGCGATGAAGCGGCATGACAACATCGTGGACACCTATGTGCTGAATTTCAAGGAGTCGGTACGCGGGCTGACGGTCGGTGCGCCGATCGATTTCCGGGGCATCGTGGTCGGCGAAGTGGCGGCGATCTATACACGTTACGACCCGGTTAAGAAAGAATTCAGTATTCCTGTTGAGGTGAGAATTTACCCCGAGCGCTTCACGTCACGCTTTCAGTCCGGCGCGAACGGAGGGCGCGTTGAACCCGACCGGAAGGCGTTCACCGAATATCTTGTCGACCATGGATTCCGGGCTCAGTTGAAAACGGCGAGCCTCCTCACCGGCCAGCTCTTCGTCGCGGTGGATTTCTTCCCGGCGGCGGCGAAGGCCACGGTGGACTGGAGCAGGAGTCCGCCTGAATTGCCGACCGTTCCGGGCAACCTGCAAGGGCTGCAGGACTCGATTACCAGTCTCGTCGCGAAGCTGAACAAGATTCCGTTCGAAAGCATCGGCAACGACTTGCATCAGACCCTGTCCGAGGCAGACGGTCTGCTCAAAACACTGAACACGCAGGTCGCACCGGAGGCACGTGCAACGCTGGCCGCTGCGCACGACGCGCTTGTCTCGGCCAACAGCACGTTGCGACCTGACTCGGCGTTGGCGCAAAGCACCGCCGACACCATGCGTGAATTGTCGCGTACGGCGGCGTCGTTCCGCGCGCTCGCCGACTATCTCGAACGCCATCCTGAAGCGCTGCTTCGCGGCAAGACGGAGGACCAGAAGTGACGCGTACTCTCTTGATAGCAACCGTAGTGCTTGCGGCGGCAATGGCCGGCGGCTGCGCGAGTTCGCCCCAGGCGAGCTTCTATACGCTGAGCGCCGAGCATCCGCAGGAGCCGACCGGAGACGGGTCGGGGTTCCCCATTCCAACGTGGGTCATCGTGATGGGTGCGGTCACGGTACCGGAGATAGTCGATCGCCCGCAGTTCGTGCGGCGGGCGGACGTCAACCGGATCACGCTCGACGAGTTCTCCCGGTGGGCGGAGCCGCTCAAGACTCAGGTCCGGCGGGTGATCGCTGCAGACCTTGGGGTGCAATTCCCCAGTGCGCTTGTGTCCGCCTATCCGCAAGACATCGACACGGCGCCGACGTACGTCGTGTCGGTTGCTGTGGAGAGCTTCGAGTCGGCTCCCGAGGCGGCATCGGTCTCGATACTGTGGTCGGTGAAGCCGCCGAAGCAGGGCAAGCCGGTGAGCGGACGCACGGTGGTGAGTGAACCAACAGGCGCGCAGGGCAACGACGCGCTCGTGGCGGCGCACAGCAGGGCGCTGGCGAAGGTTAGCAATGCCATTGCCGCCGCGATCCGTTCGATACGCGGGCCGTGACGAAGGGATTGGGGCCCGGTCTGACAATGTACGTTGCAGGGCAGCGCGGACTTGCGAGCCAACCCGGCGGCGCGTTAGCCGCGCCCGGATAGCTTATTTTGTCGACGGCGGCTTGCTCGTAGACAACGCCAAACTTTCAGGCTGGTTCTCTTGCCGGCAACCGCGTGCAAAAAGCAAATCGATTGCCGGCGTCCAGGACGCGTGACTAGCGGAGCGCGTAACGCTCGAGCCAATGCGCATACGGCGCAGGCAGCGTCCACGAAGGACGTGCAATGCCGAGCTTTTTCGCGGCGTAGTACGCCCAATGAGGATCAGCCAGATTAGCGCGGCCGACCATCACGAGATCGAGCTGGCCTTCGCGGATTGCGTTATCGGCGAGCTCCGGTGTATCGATTCCCCAAGCCGATGCAACGGGCAGTTGCGCCTCACGCCGCACCCGGTGCGCAATCGGCGCGAGGAACGCAGGCGCCCACGGAATGTTGGCCGTCGGCGTGGAGAAACCGACGCTGACGCTGAGCATGTCCAGCCCCCCGCGCTTGAAATTTTTCGCCAGCTCGATAGACTCCGCGAGGGTCTCCTCATCGCGACCGTCGTATTCGATCACGCCAAAGCGAGCCGTCAGCGGCAGATGCTCGGGCCATACTTCGCGCACTGCAGCCAGCGTCTCAAGCATGAAACGGCTGCGGTTCTCGAGGCTTCCGCCATAGGCATCGTCGCGTTGATTCGAGTGCGTCGAGAAAAAGCTCTGACCGAGATAGCCGTGAGCGAAGTGCAGTTCCAGCCATTCAAAACCCGCATCGCGTGCTCGTTTGGCGGCATCGACGAAATCCTGGCGCACGCGGGCGATATCGTCGAGGGTCATCGCTTTGGGCACCTTGGGCAGGTTGGCCCCGAAGGCGATAGCCGAGGGCGCGATGGTTGCCCAGCCGCGCGGATCATCATCACCGATATGGTCGTCGCCTTCCCACGGCCGGTTGGCGCTGGCCTTGCGACCCGCGTGCGCGATCTGGATGCCCGGCACCGAGCCTGCTGCCTTGATCGATGCAACGACGGGCACGAACGCCTGCGCTTGCTCATCATTCCAGATGCCAGTGCAGCCCGGGGTTATGCGGCCTTCAGGCGACACTGCCGTCGCCTCGACGATCACCAGCCCGGCGCCACCGCGCGCGAGACCCGCCAGATGCACCCGGTGCCAGTCGTTGATCAGGCCGTCGACAGCGGAGTATTGGCACATCGGCGGGATCGCGATGCGGTTGCGCAAAGAGATGTCTTTGAGTTTGAAGGGTTCGAATAATGCGGGCATCGTGCAGGCTCCGTGAAATAATGCTAAATCGGTAGTTCGATATAACTCGAACAACCGATTATCACAGAAGCCGGTACCATCTGCAGTATGCGCATATTTAACCATCCTGACCCTGAGGGCTTTACCCTCACGCGGCTCTTCAACGCTTTGAGCGACCCGGTGCGTCTCGACATCGTGCGGCATTTGTCGCGTGTCACGGAGGCCACCTGCGGCGAGCTCGACGGCGGCCGCCCGAAATCAAGCATGTCCCATCATTTCCGCATCTTGCGCGAGGCGGGTCTCGTCCAGACCCGCGTGGCCGGCACGGTTCATCAGAACACGTTGCGACGTGCCGAACTCGATAGCAGGTTTCCGGGCCTCATGGACGCCATCCTCAAGCAGATTCCCTGAGGACCTCGCTGATCACATGCAGCGTTTCAAGGTGACGGAGCGCGACGTTGCGCACGAGTTCCCTCGCAGCGGCACCAATCGCGGCTGCGCTTGCAGATTGAAACCCATCACTTAAAAGGAATGATCGATGTCCCGACTGCTTCCCGACGCGCTGAGCGCGCTTGCTGTTGACTCGCTGCTTGCCGCGGGCGCGTTGCCCGAGACCGCGCAATCGACGGCCCGTGCGCTTGTTTATGCCGACCTGCGCGGGTTGTCGTCGCATGGCGTGTCCCGTCTGCCGATGTATTGTGCGCAACTCAGGAACGGCCGCGTCGATCCGTTGGCGCAGCCGCGCATCGTCTCGGATCGTGGTGCGGCCGTGCTGGTCGACGGCGCCGATGGACTCGCGTATCCCGCCTGCGATCTCGCGATAAACGCGCTGATCGAACGCGCGCGGCAGTTCGGCAGCGCGGTGGCGGGCGTGAGGCGCAGTCATCATTTCGGTGTCGGCGCGGCGCACCTGCAGGCGCTTGGCGCGGCGGGCATGGTCGGCCTCGCGTTCAGCAACTCGCCCGCGGCCATGCCCGCGTGGGGCGGTCGGCGCGCGCTCTTCGGCACCAATCCGATTGCTGCCGTCTTCCCGCGCCGTCACGCGGAGCCGCTGGTGATCGACTTGGCGCTCTCGGAGATCGCACGCGGCAAGATTGCCATCGCCGCGCGTGACGGCAAGCCGATTCCGGAAGGCTGGGCGACCACCCGCGACGGCCAGCCGACGACCGATGCCCGTGCCGCCCTCGACGGCATGATGCTGCCGTTCGGCGGGGCGAAGGGCGCCATGCTGGCGTTGGTAGTCGAGTTATTGGCAGCGGCGCTGACCGGCGCGAACTTCGGTTACGAAGCCGGTTCGTTCCTGACAGAGGAGGGTGAGCGTTCCCGTATCGGCCATTTATTCTGGGCGATCGATCCGGGCGCACTGGCCGGCGACGACACCTATCTCTCGCGTGTTGAAACGCTGATTGAAATGATGCTCATGGACGACGACGTCCGGCTTCCCGGCTATCGGAGAGAACGAATTGCCGAAGCTTCGGAACAGGAAGGGATTGATATTCCCGATACGTTGATCGCGCAATTGAAGGGAAGTTGAAATCATCAGCGTAGCGGATAGTTCCTCTCGCAAATAGCGATTTCCCTTGGCGCCCGGCGGGGATTAGGATGGTTTCGACCGGCTCGGTAGCACCTGCATATACCGGAAGCCTCGAGGGAGACCCAAGCATGGAACATCACGCCCGCACGCAGGACGAGCGGCTCGAGATCAAGACGACCACCTGCTACATGTGCGCTTGTCGTTGCGGTATTCGCGTGCATTTGCGCGAAGGCGAAGTGCGATACATCGATGGCAACCCGGAGCACCCACTCAACCAGGGCGTGATCTGCGCGAAGGGCGCATCCGGAATCATGAAGCAGTATTCGCCCGCCCGGCTCACTCAGCCATTGATGCGCAAGGCAGGCGCCGAGCGAGGCAGCGCGCAGTTCGAACCGGTGTCGTGGGATGTCGCCTTCGATACCCTGGAAAAGCGCCTTGCCGCTATCCGTGCCACCGACCCCAAGAAATTCGCGCTCTTCACCGGCCGCGATCAGATGCAGGCGCTGACAGGCCTCTTCGCCAAACAGTTCGGTACGCCTAACTATGCGGCTCATGGCGGATTTTGTTCAGCCAACATGGCAGCCGGCATGATCTACACGATCGGCGGCTCGTTTTGGGAATTCGGCGGTCCCGATCTCGACAGCGCCAAGTTGTTCTTCATGATCGGCACGGCGGAGGATCATCATTCGAATCCGCTGAAGATCGCGATCTCGAAGTTCAAGCGCGCGGGCGGTCGCTTTATCGCGATCAATCCCATCCGCACCGGTTACGCCGCCATTGCCGACGAATGGGTGCCGATCAAACCCGGCACAGACGGCGCGCTGTTCATGGCGTTTCTCCACGAGTTGATAGCAGCCGACGCCTGGGACCACGAGTTCGTGCAGCGCTATACGAACGCGGCCGATCTCGTCGATCTCACTGAACAGAGTGAGAACTTCGGCCTGTTCGTGAACGACCCGGATACACCCGCGGGCAATCCGCTGTTTCCGCAAAATCATGCGTGGTGGGATGTCGATGCGGCGCGCGCCGTGCCCCATCATTCCCCCGGCGTGACACCCGCGCTCGAGGGCCGCTATACGCTCGCGGACGGTACGCCCGTTGCGCCGTCGTTCACGCTGCTGCGTGAGCGCGTCGCGGATTGCACGCCCGAGTGGGCGGCTGATATCACGGGCATTCCCGCTGCCACCATTCGCCGTCTCGCGCAGGAGATGATCCAGACGAGCCGCGATCACCGCATCACGCTGCCTATTCCCTGGACTGACGCGTGGGGCGAGACGCACGAAACCGTCACCGGCAACCCCGTCGCTTTTCACGCCATGCGCGGACTCGCTGCGCACTCCAACGGCTTCCAGTCGATCCGTGCGCTCGCGGTGCTGATGTCGCTGCTGGGCACGATCGACCGGCCCGGCGGCTTTCGGCATAAGTCGCCGTTTCCGCGTGCCGTGCCGCCATCGGCGAAACCGCCGAACAGTCCCGACGCCGTCAAGCCGAACACGCCGCTTGCAACCGGGCCGCTGGGCTGGCCTGCCGCGCCGGAAGATCTGTTCATCGATGAAAACGGCGGCCCCGTTCGCATTGATAAAGCGTTCTCGTGGGAGTACCCGCTTGCCGTGCATGGTGTGATGCATAGCGTGATCACCAACGCGTGGCGAGGCGACCCGTACCCGATCGACACGTTGATGATCTTCATGGCCAACATGGCCTGGAACTCGTCGATGAATACGACGAAGGTGCGCGAGATGCTCGTCGACAAACACGCGAACGGTGACTACAAGATTCCGTTTCTCGTGGTGTGCGATGCGTTCCAGTCGGAGATGACAGCGTTCGCCGATCTCATCCTGCCGGACACGACTTACCTTGAGCGCTACGACGCGATGTCGATGCTCGATCGTCCGATCTCCGAGTTCGACGGTCCGGCCGATTCAGTGCGGGTGCCGGTCGTGCCGCCTTCGGGGCAGTGCAAGCCGTTCCAGGAAGTGCTTATAGAACTTGCGTCGCGACTGAAGTTTCCGGCATTCACCACGGCCGAAGGGGCGCGGCGCTTTCGTGATTATCCTGACTTCGTGGTCAATTTCACGACGTCGCCCAATTCCGGGGTGGGATTCCTGATTGGATGGCGTGGCAAGGATGGGGACAAGGCGCTGGTCGGCGAGCCGAATCCGAAGCAGTGGGAACAGTACGCAAAGAATAACTGCGTGTTCCATCACGTGATGCCGGAACACTTGCAGTACATGCGCAACTGCAACGGGCCGTATCTGGACTGGGCGGTGAAAAATGGCTTTCGCAAGTTCCGCGAACCAATCGTCATCCAGCTTTATTCCGATGTCATGCAGAAGTTTCGTCTCGCCGCGCAAGGGCGAACGAAAGGCAGGCAGCCTCCCGATCACCTGCGCGAGCGCGTCGAAAAATACTTCGACCCGCTGCCATTCTGGTACGCGCCGCTTGAAAGCAATTCAACCGATCTCGAGCGCTTTCCGCTCGCCGCCGTCACGCAGCGGCCGATGGCGATGTATCACTCATGGGACTCGCAGAATGCGTGGTTGCGTCAGATCCACGGCGAGAATTATCTCTACATGAATCCGTTGATGGCGGCCGAGAACGGCATTGCGGACGGCGGCTGGATTTACGTTGAATCGCAGTGGGGCCGCGTGCGCTGCATGGCGCGCTTCAGTGAAACGGTTGAGCCGGGGACGGTATGGACCTGGAATGCGATCGGCAAGGCGTCGGGCGCATGGAACCTTGGCGCGGACGCGAACGAATCGCAGCGTGGCTTCCTCCTCAATCACCTGATCACCGACGAACTGCCCGGTACGGACCACGCGGACGAAGCCGCCGGACGTGTCTCGAACTCGGACCCGATAACAGGACAGGCTGCGTGGTACGACGTGCGCGTACGGATCTATGCGGCAGAAGCCGACGCGAAACACACGCTGCCGCAGTTCGACGCCATGCATTCGCTGCCGGGTTCGAACGGCGTGATATCGCGGATCGTGCAGACCTACTTCGCGGGGCAAGGCAAATTCGCGGCACGGCTGCGCGGTGCGGTAGGGCGCAAGTAGCGACTCTAAGAAGCAAGGGGACATGCAATGACTCAAATGGCGCTGGTGATCGACCTGAACGTGTGCGTGGGATGCCATGCTTGCGTGACGAGTTGCAAGGAGTGGAATACATCGGGCGAGTCGGGCAGCCTTGCCGACCTCAATCCCTACGACGCCGATCCGTCCGGCACGTTCTTCAATCGGGTCCAGAGCTTCGAGGCGGGCAGTTATCCGAACGCTGAGACTATTCATTTCCCGAAGTCGTGCCTGCACTGCGAGGACCCGCCGTGCGTGCCGGTGTGTCCAACCGGTGCGAGTTATAAGCGCAAGGAAGACGGGCTTGTGCTGGTGGACTTCGATAAATGCATCGGCTGCAAGTACTGTGCTTGGGCGTGCCCGTACGGCGCACGCGAACTGGACGAAGAGCGCAAGGAGATGACGAAGTGCACGTTGTGCGTGGATCGTATCCATGATGAAAATCTCTCCGATCGGGATCGACAACCGGCGTGTGTGCTCGCCTGTCCGACCTCTGCACGATTGTTTGGTGACATTCACGATCCGGAATCCGTGGTGTCGAAAGCGATCAAGGAGCGAGGGGGGTATCAGTTGATGCCTGAATGGGACACGAAGCCCGCGAACCATTATTTGCCGCGCAAGATGACGCCGGCTTCTGGGTGTGGGGAGGGCGGGTGTTCGTGCAAGACGGCATCCGCCGAGTCCATGCCGCAAACCTTGGACGCGCAACTCGAGGGTGGGCAATTGAATCTTGCGTCGGTCGCGACGCGCATCCAAAGGACTCCGCAATGAACCCCGCTTTCTCAGTCGTCTTCCTCACCACGCTAAGCGGTGCGGCGCAGGGCCTGTTGATCGCGCTCGTCGGCGTGGAGACGGCCTCTTATCTGGGCCTTCTCGCAGCCCCGCCGAGCGCGTTCTATGTCGCGGGCGCGGCGTTGTCGGTGGTGCTTGGCGGACTCGGACTCATCGCCTCGTTCTTCCATCTCGGGCATCCTGAACGCGCCTGGCGGGCGGTCGCGATGTGGCGAACCTCGTGGTTATCGCGTGAATGCCTCTGCCTGCCGGCGTTTCTCGCGTGCGACTTTTTCTACGGCCTGGCGCACTGGTTCGGCTCACCATGGTCGCTCGCGGTGGGGACGTTTGGCGTGATCGCGAGCGCCGCGCTCTTCGTGTGCTCGGCCATGATCTACGCATGCCTGCGCTTCCTGCAAGAGTGGGCCACGCCGCTCACGCTGGCCAACTTCGTCCTGCTTGGCTGCGCGTCCGGATTTACGCTGGTCACCGCATTGAGCGCGTGGTTCGCGCCTGCACTGACTGCGGGGCTTGCGACCTGTGCATGCGCATTGACGCTTGCCGGTTGCGCGAGCCGGTCGGCATCGCTCGTGCGCAACGCACGATTGCGGCCCAAGTCCACCGTGCAGAGCGCGACGGGGATCAAGAATGCCAAGGTCGTGCAGGTATCACGCGGTTTCACGGCCGGCGCATTCAATCTGCGCGAGTTCTTTCACGGTAAATCGGCCGGCACGCTGCGCGGGGTCAAGTGGGGCTTCCTTGCGACTGCATTCGTGGTGCCTGTAGTACTGCTGGCGCTGGGCGCAGGCGTGCATTCGATCGGCGTCTCCGTCGTCCTGCTGGCCGCGGCGTGTCTCGTGCAGTACGCGGGCCTGGTGGCGGAGCGATGGTTCTTCTTCGCCGAGGCAAAGCATCCGCAAAACCTTTATTACGCGCGAGTGGGATGACGCTTGGGTTGGGCGTCGAAACTCGGTTGGACCCCGCACGATCAAGACGAAATAAGGCAGCACACGTGCCTCACAATAACGATCCACGGTCGACCACTACAGCGGAGCAGAGCGCTCCCGGAGCGACAAGTATCCAGTTGCTCCCTTCAAAATCTTGCATGCAAAACTCTCGGCGAGATGTTAAGCCGCCGAGTTCACTACACGCGTGAAATATTGCGTAAGGCCTTAAGAAGGTCGCCTCCTTTTCGCACGGTTCATTCGCTCGAAAACTTGGATCATCCCCCTAACGACTCAGCCTTTAGGCATGCGCCCAAGGAACGCTCTCACATAGGCGATGGCGAACCGCGCTTGGGCGGAGAGGTATCGGAAACGTTAGCGATGGAACGTGAACATTCACGTGTCATCAGGCGCGCTTCCAGGAGTCGGCGTGCGACCGTTCGTTTCAAAGCTACTGCTTTTGAAAAGCTTAGCCCGGCGAATGGCAGGCATCGTGTTCGATCAGCGCAACTTCAACGATGGATTAACGGGGGCAGGTATGACAAGGTCAGGAAAATTGGAATCGAAGTTGTTCAACGTGAAGCGTGTTGCCGGGACCGCCACGCTGGCGTTATTGCTGTTGGGTGGCGGCTTTTCCGGATCCGCACAGGCGGCGAGCTTCCATTGCGGCAAGAAGGTCTCAAGCTCGGAAAAGCTCGTTTGCAACGATCCCGAACTGTCCACTCTCGACGACAAGCTGGCGATCGCCTACAAGCGCGCTAAAGACGTTACGCCCGACACAGAAGCTTTTGAGGACGATCGGGTCAAGCAGTGGCAATGGCGTCAACACAATTGCAAGGACAAGATCTGCGTGGTCAACTGGTACAACCGTCGCATCAGTGAACTCGATGCGGACTTCGATCAGGGTAGCGAGAATCAGGTTACCGTGCTTAAGGCCAGCCTTGCTGAGCAAAAAATAGTGCCACCGGCTCAAGCGGCCGTGTTGAGGATTAAAGGCGACACAGGTTCGTTGTCGATGCAATAGCATGCAGACGTTGATTGTCTAAAGGGGGTTCTTGCGCGCGGGACTTCCCAAGATGGCAGCAACTATCCTGGGCGCGAATGCCTGCCTCATCGCAGTCGATCTCGCTGGAGCCGAACCAACGAAACCTTGGGTATCGACCCAGCATGCTTCGCGCGAATGCGCTACGACTTGCCGCAGGATGTCGCCAGCCAAGCGACATCCTGATTAGTAGCCTATCGTTGATTCATTTGGTCCCTGGCTGTTCAAACGGGGACCGCGGCAAGGGCTCGCCATCTACGAACGCCGTGGCGCTGCGCACAGCAAACTCGAACGCACAGTCACGATTGGCGAACTGTCCAAGATTGCCAAGAGAGGTCGCTTCGCCATCCTCTTCCAGGATGGAAACGCGGGCCAGAAACGTGTTGCCTAGTCTTGTTACCGACGGTTGAATAGCAGCACCATGGTGATAAAAGACCATTGCATCTCCTTTCATTTGATTGTCGATCTCCGATAACTTTAGCCCCGCCATTCACCGATCAAAAATATTATTTTCCACGCCGGGACATAATTAAAAGCAGAAGCCCTCCACCTGGACGATGCGCGCACACGACCATGATCCGCCGTATGCGAGCTGGATGCAGGTAGCATCGGTGTGGTGAAGTGGTCACATAAAAACGTTTCGAATGGGCCGCCTTATGAAGTTACCCGGGTCTGGCGACCATTATGTGACGCGAGTGTTTTTTGCGCTAACGTGAGGATGAAGACCGCCTTAAGGAGTGATGCCGTTGGCTTTGTCAAAGCGCATCGCAGCGTGTTTGACATTATCGTGCGGGAGAATGGGGGTGCGACCGCAACGGGTAAGCGGTTATGCCGAGCGCGAGTTTGTCTTGAGTCGCCCGTGCACAGGTAATGGCGATGGCGTAATGACACTGCTTTAAGGATCATCCAATCGAATGCGTATTTTTCGGCCTCTCATGCTTGAATTCGTGACCGACCACTCGATCGTGCGGTCGGCGCGATCTGACTCCTTCATATCGAATCTCAATGCCCTGCGGCAAGTTTTCAGGCGGTCCCGGTGACCAGCGCCCACACACGTAACGTCGCGATCCTGCTCGCGTTGCTTGGGGTCGGTCTCTCGATGGGCGTGCCTTTTCTATTAGGCTCCCACGCGTTGTTTGCCGGCCTTCGAACCATCCCGGTAGAAGTATTCGTGGTGCTGGCTGCAAGCGCCGCTGTGAGTGCGCTAGCGAAGGCCGGCAAGCTGCAACTCATGCAAACGACACTTGGCTTGCATGTTTCTTTCATGCGCACGTTTGCGATCACTCTCGTGACGGACTTAGCCTTCCTGGTGTCACCGATGGGCGCAGCCGGGTACGGGGTCAATATCGGCCTGCTTCAGCGCGCCGGGGCTTCGTGGGCGACAGCCACCACCGTTGTGGGCGCCGACCAGGCACTCGACCTGACGTTCTTCGGGGTAGCGGTCCCGATTGCGCTTCTGTTCTCTATCGGCCCTTTAGCGCATTTCCTTCCGAGGGTGAGTTTATCCACGGTTGCCGTCACGCTCGCAGGTGTCGCAATCCTGATGGGCGCTCTTTGGATGTGCCGTCGCTATGTCGCACGTGCACTCGACGCGGCGGGCCATCTTGTCCCATGGCTCAGGGCTCGACGGTCCCGCTGGGACAAATTTCGCCACAGCGTGCATCAGCAGTGGCGCCTGCTCATCACAGGGCCTCGTGACAGGTTGGTCGCGCTGTTGCTGCTAACCACGCTGCAGTGGCTGCTTCGCTATAGCGCCCTATGGTTCATCTTGCTGGAACTCGGATACCGGTTGCCGCTGGGCTTTGTCCTCGCGGTGCAGGCAGTGGTGTTGCACGCGGCACTTTGGACTGGCGTTCCTGCAGGCGGGGGCGGGGGAGACCTGGCGCTTGCAGCTGCGTTTGCGGCCTGGGTTCCGCGGACGGTCATGGCGACGGCCCTGGTTCTTTGGCGATTCGCGACGCTCTATTGCCCGCTGTTGCTGGGCGCAATGGGCTTTCTCGCGCTTGCGTGGCGCCGCCGCGCGGCCACACCTGCTCCGGCTCGTGACTGAGGCATAGACGGAACCTTTCGACGGAACCTTTCGGCGGAACCCTTCAAAGCAACCTCACGCTACATTGTCGCGTGGGCTCCGGATGCGTACGAAGAACGGCGCATGCCCGGCGTGATCGACTCGTAACGAAAAGAGATGACATGTCTGTGACAGCAGCGCGAGCGGATAGCTGACTTTCAACAAGTCGGCAATCATGCGCCATTCAGCGCGAACGCCTGCCCAGTAGCCGAGCTTTTCAGTCTTGCGCGCCTGCGTTACGTTCGGCCAGTGGGTGACTGCAATCGAGAGCCGGCGTTCGATGATCAGGTCGTTCATGAACACCTCGATGCCAAAGCGCGGCAAGCGGTGAATTTCCTTGAGCGCTTCGCTTAACAGTTCTTTCCTGACCACGCGCTCACCCGAAACGAAGTCCAGGCCGATGGCGCGAAACAGCAGCAGGCTGTTCTGCCGCAGGCTCAGGCTGACGTCCGCGGTGCCATTCAGAACGGGGGCGGCGAGTGCGGTGATATGTTCGCTCGCGAGCCCCTTGAGGTCTGCATCGAGCAGCATGAGCAACGCGTTCTGGGCCGCGGAAATGCCTACGGCCATCGCCGCGCTTTTACCGCGATTCACCGGGCACGTAATCAGCCTGACAGAAGGGAAGCGCTTGACGACGTCGGCGGTCCCGTCGGTCGAGCCATCGTCGACCACGATCACCTCGTCCAGCAGCGGATGCACCGTTGCAACGGCCAGCACCGCGCCGATGCGCGGAGCTTCGTTAAACGCACAAATGATGCATGAAACACGATGGCGATTGGACGATATGGAAAGGGCAGTCATGCGGGACGGCAGATGAGCGATGGGAGAGAAGCGGCGCAAGGTGCCGGTAAGGCGCCGGTGCCGAGAGCGGCTTGCGATCCGGCATCCTACCGCACGGAGCTACAACGTGCTCCGCGAGCCTGAGAAATCGTGCCGAGGCGCAGGCTGAAGCTGATCGACGGCGGCGCCTGGGCGACATTTTCCAATCGAACTTTGACCCGGGGAAGAGGCGTTCTCACCGCGCTTATCCCCGCTCAAGCCGTCACTATTCACCTGGCCGCACGCAGCGCCGCCTCTTTCACATAATCAATGAACAACGCAGGCGCAGGCTCCGGCTGATCGTCGCGTTTGAGTGCGAGTACGTCCGAGACAAGGCGATTGTTTTTCATCGGCCTGAAGACCACGCCCAAGTCCTGCGAGCTGCGCAACGCCTGAGGAACCAGCGCGATACCCATTGCATGACCGACCATGGTCACAACGGTCTGCCAAAGCCTGACCTCATGACGTATGCGCGGACTGAAGCCGGCTTCCACGCAAAGCGCGATGATCAGGTCATGGTAATGAGGCGAGACCTGTCGCGGAAAAAGGATGAAGTCATCTTGCGACAGCTTGCGCAGATCGATGATCTTGTTCGATGCCAGCCGGTGATGTTCCGGCAAGCAGCAGACAAACGGTTCCGTGACGATAGGGACCGAGACAACACCCGTCGGCAGATCGCACCAGTAGCTGCACCCGACGTCGATCTGCATTCGCTGGATCGCGTGGACTTGTTCGTTCGTGTTCATCTCGGTCAACACAATCTCGAGTGCCGGGTGATCGGCTTCGAAGCGCTTCACCGCTTCGGACAGCCCCCTATACAACATCGAATTCACGAAGCCGACGCGAAGCCGCCCCGCGAGTCCTTGCGCCGATCGCACCGTCAGCCGCTCGGCTTCGGCAGCCTGCTGCAAGAGGTTGCGCGCTTCGCTGAGCAACACCTGTCCCGAGTTGGTCAGCGCCACGCTCTTGTTGGTTCGGGCGAGCAATTGCACGCCGAGTTGTTCTTCGAATTTACGGATCTCGAAGGAGAGGGCGGGTTGCGAAACGTGAAGCCGTTTCGCCGCACGACCGAAGTGCAACTCTTCCGCCGCAGCGACAAAAAACCGGAGTTGCCTGAGTTCCATGACGCTCTCCCATCGATAATCTGCGTTTATCGTACCAAACAAAACCGGTATTAGACGATTATCGATACCACGCCTAAGCTTGGGAAAACTGCAAAAACGTGGAGACAAGCATATGGGCGTCATGGAGCGCGGACCGGTCATTGGTCAGTCGAATATTCCCGATAGCCGCGGCACAAATTTCTACTACAGCGACCCGGGCTTTGGGTCGCTGCTGCGGGTTTATCTCGGCCAGGCCGCCTTCGAGGCTTTAGAGCCGAAGCTGGTTGAGTTAGGCCGCCGCGCTGCGAACGAGCTCGACGTGCTGGCCGCGACGGCCGACAAGAACCCGCCGACGTTGCGCCACCGCACGCGGCGCGGCGAAGATCTCCAGTCGATCGACAAACATCCCGCTTACGTTGAACTGGAGCGGGTCGCTTATTCCGAGCTCGGACTTGCGTCCATGAGCCATCGCGGCGAGGCCATTGCGCCGCTCGTGAAATACGCGCTGACGTTCCTGTTTGTCCAGGCCGAATTCGGTCTGTGCTGTCCGGTGAGCATGACGGATTCCCTGACACGCACGTTGCGCAAGTTCGGCTCGGCCGCCCTGGTCGAGCGCTTCCTTCCAAACCTTGTTTCGCAGGACTTCGACACCTTGTTCCAGGGCGCGATGTTCATGACCGAGCAAGCGGCCGGTTCCGACGTAGCGGGCATTTCCACGCGAGCGAAAAGGATGGGGGACGAGTGGCGAATCACCGGCGATAAGTGGTTTTGCTCCAACCCCGACGCCGACCTGGCGATGGTTCTCGCTCATGTCGATGGGGCAGCAGCGGGCATGAAAGGACTGGGGCTGTTCCTGCTTCCCAAGACCCTCGATGATGGCACGCGCAATCACTATCGGATCGTGCGGCTGAAGGACAAACTGGGTAGCCGCTCCATGGCGAGCGGCGAGATTATTCTCGACAATGCTCATGCCTATTTGATCGGTGAAGTGGGACGCGGCTTTCACCAGATGGCCGACATGATCAACATGTCGCGGCTTTCAAATGGCGTGCGCGCTGCAGGTCTGATGAGACGAGCCGTCAACGAAGCGCTGCACGTTGCGCGCAATCGGGAGGCGTTCGGCCGGAAGCTCGTCGACCTGCCATTGATGCAGCGGCAACTCGTCAAGATGATGCTGCCCACCGAGCAAGCCCGTTCGATGTTCATGCAAATTGCAATCAATCTGCCCCGTGCCGACGCCGGCGATGAGGAAGCCAAAAAGCTCGTGCGTATCCTGACGCCGCTGATCAAGTTCCGGGCTTGCCGCGATGCGCGTCGCGTGACCGGCGACGCCATGGAAGTGCGGGGCGGCGTGGGTTATATCGAGGAATGGAGCGACCCGCGGCTCGTACGCGACGCGCATCTCGGATCGATCTGGGAAGGCACCAGCAATATCGTGGCACTGGATATTGCGCGGGCGGTCAAGCGCGAAGGTGCGCTTGAGCCGTTGCGAGAATATCTCGTACGGCTGCTTGGTGAAGCGCGCCTGCCGTCACGCAGCCATGCGCTCTTTGCGTCGGTGTTGGAGCGTGCTTGCAGCGTGCTACTGCGGGTCACAGCAGATACCCAGCGCGATGAACTCGTGCGCGAGGCGGGCACAGCGCTGTACCACGCGTGCACGGCGATCTTCATGGCAAGCGAAGCCTCGAAGCAAGCACCGGACTACAGGAGGCTGGGACTCGCTCACCTGATCGCCCGATACAAGCTTCTCCCGCGAGACCCGCTTGCAATTGGCGCAGAGGATGTCGCGCAGGAAACCCTGGCGTTGATCGTCGCCGAGGCGCCGCTGTCGCTCGACGATGCGCTTCGGCTGCTTCCTGAGCATGCGGAGCAAACAGCATGACCAGAAAAATCGGAGCACTCCAGGGACTCAAAGTAATCGACCTCAGCCGCGTTCTAGGCGGCCCGTATTGCACGCAGGCCATCGCCGACCATGGCGCTACCGTCATCAAGCTGGAACCTCCCGCAGGCGATGAAACACGCGGCTGGGGTCCGCCTTTTGTCGGAGATACCGCGTCGTACTTCGAAGGCGTGAATCGCAACAAGCAGGGAATCGTTGTCGATCTCACGCGTGAAGAAGGACGCGAGATCGTCATGCAATTGCTGGCCGATGCCGATGTCCTGATCGAGAACTTCAAACCCGGCACGCTCGAGCGCTGGAACATGGGCTATCAGCAGGTACTGAAGGCGCGCTTCCCCAAGCTCATCCATTGTTCGATTTCGGGTTTCGGACCGGACGGCCCGCTCGGTGGTTTACCCGGCTACGACGCCGTCATCCAGGCGATGACCGGACTTATGAGCGTGAATGGCGAAGCAGGAGCGGGGCCGTTGCGGGTGGGCTTGCCTATCGTCGATATGGTGACCGGGCTTAACGCGTTCGCCGGCATTCTTCTCGCGCTTCATGAGCGAGCCCTGAGCGGACTCGGCCAGTCGATCGATATCGCGCTCTACGACTGCGGAATATCCCTGCTTCATCCGCATCTGCCGAACTACTTCGGCTCCGGCAAGACGCCCGTTCGTACCGGCAACGCGCACCCGAATATTGCGCCTTACGACAGTTATCGTACCGGCAGCGAGCCGATTTTCCTGGCTGTCGGAAATGATCGCCAGTTCCTGAAGTTGTGCACGCATCTGGGCGCACCACAGCTTGCCGCCGATGCGCGCTTTATCGACAACCGCACGCGCTGTGGGCATCGTGAAGAACTGAAGGAAGCGCTCGAAGCGCTGCTTGCTACGCACGAATGCGCGTTGCTGGCTGCCATGCTGATCAGGGAAGGCGTGCCGTGCGGCCCTGTGCAAGGAGTCGATGATGTCGCGCGCCATCCGCATACGCTGCATCGGGAGATGGTGGTGGAGATGGGCGCGTATCGCGGAACCGGTACGCCGATCAAGTTGTCCCGCACGCCCGCGACGTATAGATCACGTCCTCCCGCGCTTGGAGCAGACACGCTTGCCGTGCTCGATTCACTGGGCATTGACCGGGAAACGCAGACAAAGCTGATTGCAGCAGGTGTGGTCAAAGCCCGATAACCCGCGCGAAGCGGACCGTCCGAGTCCGTGCGCAAAGCCTACACAGGAGACAAGCAAATGGACTCAGAAGCACAGCACCCAGGACAGCGCCAACCCGCGCGGGCCGCGGGTGCGGCATTCGTTGGCACTACGATTGAATGGTATGACTTCTACATCTATGCGACCGCTTCCGCGCTGATCTTCGGCAAGCTGTTTTTCCCTTCGCACGACCCGTTTCTCAGTACGCTCGCTTCGTTCGGGACGTTCGCGGTCGGCTTCTTTGCGCGCCCGTTCGGCGGATTGGTGTTCGGCCACCTGGGAGACCGTATCGGCCGGAAGAAAGCCTTGTTGACGACGCTCGTCATCATGGCGATCGGCACTGTCGGGATTGGTTTTTTGCCGACCTTCGAGCGCATTGGCGTATGGGCGCCCGCATTGCTGATTGCGCTGCGGGTTGCACAAGGTATTGCGATTGGCGGTGAATGGGGCGGAGCGGTGCTGCTTGCCGGTGAGCACGCACCCGCCGAACGCCGTACATTCTTTGCGTCCTTTGCGCAGTTAGGGAGTCCCGCAGGATTGATCCTGTCGCTGATTGCGTTCCGGATCGTTTCGTCGATGCCGGCCGAGGATTTCTGGAGTTGGGGATGGCGTGCGCCGTTTCTTGCGAGCGCGGTGTTATTGCTTGTCGGCCTGGTCATCCGCCTGGGCGTGGCTGAATCGCCGGCGTTCGAGCAGATGAAACTTCAACACAAGACCGTCAAGCTGCCGATAGCGATGGTTATACGTGATGAATGGCGCACGGTCCTGCTATGTCTCGGAGCGAACGTAATCGGCGTGGCGGGCGCGTGGTTCGTGAACACCTTCATGTTGAGCTACACCACGCAGACACTTCACTTCGACCGGGCGATGGTGCTGGGTTGTCTCTTCATCGTAGCGATCGTGCAGTTTTGCACTCAGCTCGCGTCGGGCTGGCTTGCGGATCGAATCGGCAACGTGCGGTTTCTCAAACGCGCTGCGTTGCTCGCGATGTTGTCACCGTACCCCATGTTTCTGCTGGTCCAGACGGGTCGGCCCGTGGCCATTGTGATCGGCGTGGGGTTTGCCGTCATGTGCATGTCCAGCTCGTACGCGGTCATGGCGGGTTTCATGACGAGCGTTTTTCCAGTGCGTGTGCGTTACTCCGCCATCTCGCTTTCGTATCAGCTATGCGCGGCGTTGGCGGGTGGTTTGACACCGTTGATCGGAACGGTGCTCGTGCATCAGTACGCCGGGCAATGGTGGCCCTTGGCCGCGTTCTATAGCGTACTGGCAGCCATTACGCTGATTTGCATCGCCCGGCTGGAGCGGCGGCGCATGGCAGGATCGCCCTCGATGGAGCGAGCGTTTGTCGAGCCGCAGTCGTAAAAGCAGGACGAAGCGGCTCACGGCATCTCCCGCAACATGTCGACAAAGGCTTTCAGCCCTGACGGCACATGGCGGTGTCCGGGGTAATAAAGGAACAAGCCGGGGATGGACGGGCACCAGTCGTCCAGAACCGTCACCAGCTTTCCGCTATCGATGAATGGCTGCGCAGTCCGGTCCGGCACGTAGGCGATCCCCATTCCATCCACGGCCGCCTCGGCCATCATCCCCGGATGATCAAGCGTCAGCGGACCAGGCACATCGACTGTCAACTGCTGGCCGTGCTTCTCGAATTCCCATCGATAAAGCTTGCCGCTTGGCAGGCGCACGCGAATACAAGCGTGGTCCTTGAGATCGTCCGGCGCGAGCGGCGCCTTGTGCCCGGCGAGATAGGCGGGCGACGCGACGGCAAGAAAGCGCACCGTCCCGCCAAAGCGCACCGCGATCATGTCCTGCGGCAGTGCTTCGCCGAGTCTGACACCGGCATCGAAACCGGCAGCGACAATATCGACCAGCCGGCCCTCTGTGACCAAGTCGACCGACATGTCGGGGTATCGCTCAAGGAAGGCGGGGACAACCGATTGCATGAGCAGCCGTGCCGCCGGCTCACTCGCGTTGATACGAAGCGAGCCGCTGGGACGGCTACGCACCGCATCGACTTCTTGCAGCGCAAGGTCGAGCTCCCTCATCACCGGTTGCAAGCGGGCGACGAGGCGTTCGCCGGCCTCCGTCGGGGAGACGCTGCGTGTCGTGCGGTTCAGCAGACGCACGCCCATCTTCAGCTCGAGCGTTCGCATCATGTGACTGAGCGTGGAGGGCGAGACCCCCAGTTCGTCTGCTGCTTTGCGAAAACTGCGATGCGTGACGATCGCGGCCAGTGCCATCAGGTCGCCAAGTGCGGGCCGGTCATTCATGGCTGATTTTCACCAAGGCATCCAATATCGTGCGGATAGTATCAGGAATGGACGAGGTCTAGCATGGTCTTCAAGATGCGCCGCATACCCGTGGCGCGGTTCTTTTTTGAGGACGATTCACATGGCTCAAACATGGTTTATTACCGGCAGTTCTTCTGGTTTCGGGCGCTTGCTGGCAGAAAAGTTATTGGCGCGCGGCGACCGCGTGGCGGCGACATTGCGCAAGGTGCACGCTCTCGACGATCTGAAGGAGCAATTCGGCGAGCGCCTCTGGGTGGCGTCGCTGGATGTGACGGATACGGAAGCCGTACGGCAGGTAACCAGTCGGGCCTTTGCGGAGTTAGGGCGTATCGACGTGGTCGTCAGCAACGCCGGCTACGGACTGGTCGGCGCAGCGGAGGAGCTGAGCGACGAGCAGATCCGGCTGCAGGTCGACACCAACCTGATCGGCTCGATCCAGGTCATACGCGCCGTGTTGCCTTTCTTGCGGGCGCAAGGCGGCGGACGGATTTTGCAAGTGTCGTCGGAGGGTGGACAGATCACGTATCCGGACTTCAGCCTGTATCACGCGACGAAATGGGGAATTGAAGGCTTCGTGGAGGCGGTCGCCACGGAAGTCGCATCGTTCGGAATCGAGTTTACGATCGTGGAGCCGGGCCCCGCAAAAACGAGCTTCAGCGGGGGCATTGTCAAATCGACGCCTATGGCAATCTACGACAACACCCCGGCCGGCGATGTCCGGCGCGCAATTGAAGCTGGATCATTCGTGCTGAAAGGCGATCCTGTCAAGATGGTGCGGGCGATGATAGATAGCGTCGAGCGCACGCCCGCGCCGATGCGGCTGACCCTGGGCAGCGACGCTTTTGACCGGGTTCGCGCCGGGCTGTTGAAACGGCTTGCCGAGCTCGATGCACAGGAAGACATCGCCCGGTCGACCGAGCTGACCGACGCGTGATTCAGTGTTTCCCGTAGACGACGTTGTTGTTCGCCAATATCTGCCGTTCGCGTCGAATCCTGCGTTTTTCCGATACTTTCCGATGCACCACATTCGGAGCATCGACCGGTTGGTTGACCTTCACGGCTGTAGCCTGGTTTGCGCCCGACAGCGTGACGGCACGTAGAAGCATTCCGCGCGCTTCGGTATCGGATACGTCGCTTGCCAATGCGTCGCCAGCCGATCGCAAGACGCACGGCACGTCGCCTGCCTTCTCGCAGGCCCGGGCCAGGCCCAGGGCCCAATCTCTTGCGTGTTCGTGCTGGACCAGTTCGTCGGTGATTCGCTGAACATCTGCCTGTTGAGCCTCACCTGGCGCAAGCATCGCCAGTTGCTGCCGAGCGGTGTTCAGCTCGCCTCGCACCATGGCCGAACGCACCGCATCGATGGTTCCCGTCACACCGATGGAGGCGATTTTTGCGGTGACCGGGGCGTCGATGCTGCCCGATTGAGCGGCTACAGCCACGGTGTTTTCCGCCAGGGACTCGGTCCCGGGCGTCGCTTCGTGGTTGTCGCGGTTGCTATGACCGGTCCCGTTATACAGATACGAAGCGCCCGCAATCAGGGCAATCAGCGCAGTCAGGGCTACAAGGGCGGCCGCGGTAAGTTTGATGCGCCGGCCCGGCGGGCTACGTGAGGATAAGCTCGAAGCTTCCGGTTCATGCACGCTCGGATAGAGCGACTCCACCGGGGTCCGCTTCTCATGGGACCGGTCGGACAACACCTCTTCCGGCGTTGCCTCGGGCGACGGTGACGCAGCTGCGGGTGTCGATTTGCATCGCGGACACGCCATGTCAGACGGTGCCAGTACGTTGCCGCATACGCGGCAGTCACTGACGGTTTCTAGGGTACGCACGTTAAGTCGATCATCAAAAGGCTTGGGAACGCATTATGCACGCCACAGTGTCTTCGTACTGTGCAGGAGCAGACCGAAGCTTTCGCTTCGGGTTCAGCCGGCCTCGCAGCGATTAGCGCCGCAGCGCGTCTGGACTAACTGGAGGCTCGCTGTCTATTTCCGCTCTAAAGCGTCAATTTAACGTGGCACGTCAGCGATGCAAGATTGCGCCGCGCGCGATGGACTAGCGCCGCTGCCGTTGGGAGGTGGCGCGATCCAGCTCGCAGAATTCACGGTCGGACAGGGTGATTGCGCTAGCCGCTACGTTCTCTTCCAGATGCGTGACCCTGGAGGTCCCCGGTATCGGCAGGATCACCGGGCTGCGTTGCAATAGCCACGCGAGGGCGATCTGCGCGACGCTCGCCTGATGGTTGCGCGCGATGGTGTCGAGAAGCGAACCGGGACGGGTGAGCTCCCCGGCAGCCAGTGGAAACCACGGGATAAAGCCAATCCCATGGGCGGCGCAGTAGTCGAGTACGTCTTCGCTGCTGCGGTCACCCAGGTTGAAGCGGTTTTGCACTGTCGCCACTTTGAAATATTTCGATGCAGCCTTGATGTCGGCCACCGACACTTCGCTCAGGCCGGCGTGGCGGACCACGCCGCTGTCGATCAGGTACCGCACGGCGCCGAACTGCTCATCCCGCGGCACGGAGGGGTCAATGCGATGCAATTGCCACAGGCCGATCTGTTCGATGCCAAGCCGCTCCATGCTGCCGTGGGCCTGCTGAATCAGGTACTCCGGCCGGCCCCGCGGTATCCACTGATCGGGACCTGTGCGTGCCAGTCCCGCCTTGGTCGCGACCAGCATGTCGGCGCCATAGGGATGCAGCGCTTCGCGAATCAATTCTTCGGAAACGTTCGGCCCATACGAGTCTGCCGTGTCGATAAAATTCACATCGAGTTCGGGAAGGCGACGCAGGACGCGAATGGCTTCCTCCCGGTCGGTGGGCGCACCCCAGATACCCGGGCCGGTGATTCGCATTGCGCCGAATCCGAGCCGCGTGATTTCCGTGTCCCCGCCGATTTTGAAAGTACGGTGTGCGATATTCATGTTCACCCTTACTGCTTATGTGAGGCCGGCCAAGTAGCTGGGCACTACCTGCCGGACCAGGGAAAGTGCGTGATCGTTTATGCGGCAGTGACCGCTCCTTTTTGCGCGCATACCAGGTGCTTGCCAACGCTTGCTGTCAGGATCAGCGCCGCGACTTCGCATGCAGCGGCGGTCCAGCCGAGGTTGATCACCGAGGTAAAACTCAAGGTAAGCGAACCGAGCGCTGCACCCAAAGAAAAGCCGAGATACATGAACGAAGCGTTCAGCGATAGGGCAATCGGCGTGCCGCGCAGGCCGGCGAGATTGATCAGCCCAGCTTGTTGCGCGGGGTAGAAGGACCAGTGCGCAACACCCCAGGCCACCACGCCGATCAGCACCGGGACCAGTGCCCAAGTCTTCGGTAGCCAGTGCGCACTCGCCGACATGAGCGAGAAAGCCAGGATCGATACAGCGAGGCACGGGATGATCACGCGTGCGGGGCCGAGGCGGTCCACTGCCTTGCCGCCGATGAACACGCCCACAGCTGCCGCAACGCCCCACGTGAACAGCACATAGCCGATTTGCGCGCCGTGCAACAGCGTGGCTCTCGCCACGAACAATGCCAGGTACGTATAGATCGAATAGGCGCCCATTGCCCACAGCGTAGTGACGAGCAAGGTCATCAGGATGACCGGCTGGCGTGCGACCTGAATACGCTCGCGCAGCGTGGCAACCGGCAATCCTGCGCCGATGTTGCGCGGCAGGCCTAGCAGCAGGCCGACCGTAGCCGCAGCGGACAGCGCGGCTACACCCGCGAAGGTCATGCGCCAGCCGAGTCTGTCACCCACCAATGCGCCCAGCGGTACGCCGAAGGCAACCGCAATCGTGATACCGCCGTTGACGATGGCAAGCGCGGTGCCGCGCCGCTCTGGACCGGCAATGGCGCCGGCCAGCGCGTTGGCGCCGGGAACATACAGACCGGCGGCAGCGGCGAGCAGGATGCGCGCCGCCATCAATTCCCAATAGTTCTGGGCAGCCCACGCGATGATGTTCGCCGCCGCGAACGCCGAGAGCGACAGGATCATCAGCCTGCGCCGATGGAGCGAGCCGGTCAGGGCCGTGAGGATTGGCGAACTGAGTGCGTAAGCCAGTGCAAACACCGTGACGAGTTGGCCCGTGGCGATAATGCTTGTATGCAAATCCGTGGCCATGTCTGGCAGCAGACCGGCAATCATGAAGCTCTCGGTGCCGACTGCGAATGTCCCTAGCGCCAGCCAGTACAACGGCGCGAGGGAAGTTGGCTGGGTAGGGGAATTCATCGTGTGCTCCGCTTACGCAGCTGCCGTTTCGGTGCTATGAAACGGATAGTCCGTGTAACCGACGTCTGTACCGCCAAAGAAGCTCGGACGGTCATACGGATTCAGGGGCAACTGGCGGCGCAGCCGTTCGGGCAGATCCGGATTGGCGATGAAGTCGCGGCCGAATGCGACTAAATCAGCGTCGCCGGCCTGCACGATGGCTTCGGCTGTGTCGCTCTTGAAGCCGCCAGCGGCAATGATGACGCCCTTGTAGTGCTTGCGAATCAGTTGCGCGGCAACCGGGTTCTGATCCTTGCTGTCGTCATCGACATTGCCAAGCACACGCGGCTCGATCAGATGCAGGTACGCCAGATTCAGCTTGGCCAGTTCCTCTGCTACGTAAGCGAAGAGACCTTCCGGATTGCTGTCGGACATATCGCCCCAAGTGCCGCTCGGGCCGATGCGCACAGCCACGCGTTCGCTGCCCCAGACCGAGATGACAGCTTGCGTCGCTTCGATCAGGAAGCGGGCACGGTTTTCGAACGAGCCGCCGTAGATGTCAGTGCGCTTGTTGCTGCCGTCCTGCAGGAACTGATCGAACAAGTAGCCGTTGGCGGCGTGCAATTCAACGCCATCGAAGCCGGCCTGCTTGCCGCGAATGGCTGCTGTGCGGAAGCTCTCCACCAGATCGGCAATCTCAGGGATGGTCAGCGCGCGGCTCGGCGTGTTCGGGACCCATCCCGCTTCGGTGTAGGCGACGCCGCCATGCGGCACGGCAGAAGGTGCCACGGGCTCAACGCCACCCGGCTGCAACTGGCTGTTGGACTGGCGGCCTGCGTGATAGAGCTGCAGGAAAATGCGGCCACCTTTGGTGTGCACGGCTTCGGTCACCTGCTTCCAGCCGGCAATCTGACTGTCGTCGTAGAGGCCGGGCGCACCCAGGTAGCCGTTGCCGTTGGGCGCAGCAATGGTCGCTTCGCCGATCAAAAAGCCGCCTTCTGAAGCGCGTTGCGCGTAGTACTCGGCCATCAACGGACCGGGCTTGGCGCCTTCTTCGGCACGCATGCGGGTAAGCGGCGCCAGCACTACGCGATGGGAAAATTCGTAGGGACCGACTTTGATGCTGGAATGAAGTTTGGACATGATTTCCTCAAGATTCAGTGGCTGATGAAGTTCGATCAACAGCGGGTTTTTAACCTTGAGGAGAGTGTATGGACCGACCGGCAAAAGAAAAATGGGCTAAGGTTCCGAATATATCGGACACATATGTCTCTAATTGACCTCGGGGTGCGGCGATGGCCAGCCTGAGCGGTATTTCGATGTTTGTGCAGATGGGCCGGAACGACGAGAGTAGGCAAATCGTTCTATTCGGACTATCCGTTCGAAGAGATGGGGGAGGCCAGTCAATGGTTCAACGCGGCGGAGATTGGCGAGAACGCGAAGAGGCTGTTTAAGCTCGAAGCACTTGGGTAGCGTGCGCGGGTGTTTGCCAGCCAAATCTGCTGGCGAATGGCTGCAGGAAATGCCGTGGCAGGCCCGCGCTTACTCCGAGCCCCCATGGCGGCCCGCACCGGCGGCAAAGCGGCCCGCACCTGCAAGCCCTTCGGCAAACACCGCGGCATAGCCTCCCGCGCCTTCGCGGCGCAGTGCATCGGTCAGATTATCGGCGAGGGCGTTGTCATAGACCGAGCGCCGGTCGGCGCGCATCGCCGCCTGGGGCAGGGCGGCGAGTTCGCAGGCAAGCGTTTCAGCCGCCCCACGCGAGCCGCCACGCTCGACCAGCCGGTTGGCGAGACCGATCGCCAGCGCCTCGCGGGCATCGACAGCACGCCCGGTGAGAATCAGGTCCATCGCCCGCGACATCCCGATCAGGCGAGGCAAGCGCAGCGTCCCGCCATCGATTAGCGGCACTCCGAAGCGTCGGAAGAAAACGCCTAGCACCGCGTCTTCTTCGACGACCCGCAAATCACACCACGCCGCGAGTTCCAGGCCGCCCGCCACCGCGTGCCCCGCGATCGCCGCGATCACAGGCTTACCGAGCATTAGCCGCGTGGGTCCCATCGGCCCGGGGCCTGTGCCGTCGGCATGAATCTCGTTGCGACGCTCGTCATCGTTCAGCGCAGTGAGATCCGCGCCCGCGCAGAACGTTCCGCCCGCGCCCCACAGCACCGCTACCGACAGCGAGTGGTCAGCGTCGAACGTTTCGAAGGCTGTGCGCAGTGCATCGGCGACTGGCCGGTCGACCGCGTTTCGACGCTCCGGCCGGTCGAGCACGACCGTCGCAACACGCGAATCCATCGGATGCAATTCGAGCCGGACGTGATCGCCGAAACGGGTGACTGGTGGCATGGCTTTTCTCCTGAGCAAACGACATTGCGAGAAAGCATACGCCGCTGGATCTCGAGACACGACCGTCCGGATGCTTCAAAAAAGTTGGCGAGACATGTCGATTTCGGAACGCGCCGCACGTCGTGTGGATAGGGCGGTAATCTGGCGCTGCAAGGCGACCCGTTTCGAAAGACGTCGCTTCGCAGCCCCTATTTATTCGCTACGGAACAACGGAACAGCGAAACATCGAAAGGAGAGCGTTCATGACTTACGTCGATGGATTTGTCGTCGCGGTGCTAACTGAGGATCGCGAGGCATACAGGAGGTTTGCTGAACTGGCGGCGGTCGTCTTCAAGGAGAACGGCGCGTTGAGAGTGGTCGAGTGCTGGGGTGATGACGTGCCGGAAGGGAAACTGACGTCGTTTCCAATGGCGGTCAAACGCAAGGACGACGAGACGGTGGTGTTCTCATGGGTCGTCTGGCCGTCGCGTCAGGTAAGGGATGAAGGGATGGCAGCGGTAATGGCCGACCCTCGGGTGCAGCCCGACATGAACCCGATGCCTTTCGACGGCAAGCGCATGATCTACGGTGGTTTCGAGGTGATCCTGGACGTGTGAGCACCCGCCGGGCGATGCGGTTGCTACGAAAACCGCCCGCGCTATTTCACAGGAGCGTTGCGTCGCGCACCCATGCCCGGGAGCCGCTTGATGACACCCGTAGCCAGAGCCGTCCCGACAAGAATAGTGGCGCACGCCTTGATCATTCCGGGTGATACGTGCTCTGAGAGGAAGAGCGCGCCCCACAAAATGCCGAAGATCGGGATGACGAACGTGACGCTGATCGTCCGCGCGGGGCCGGTGGACGCAATGAGGCTGAAGAACAGCATATAAGCGATGCCGGTACACGCGACGCCCAGCGCGATCGCCGCTTCCCAGGACTGCGCCGAGACGGCCGTGGCAGGCCACCAGAACACGGCGAACGGCAGCAGCACGACGGTGGCTGCGGTCATCGTGCCGGTGGCGACAACGAGCGAATCGACACCGGTGAGATTGCGCTTGGTGTAGCTCGCCGAGATCCCATACAGCAGCGTCGCGCCGAGCGCTGCGGCTGCGGCAAGCGCGGTAGCCGCGGGCGTCACAGGCACCCCTGTGCTCGTTCCTCCGCCCATCTGATTCCAGACCAGCGCGACCACGCCGACAAAACCAATCACGAGCCCGGTGATGCGCAACCCGGTCAGGCGATCCTTCAGCCAGAAGAATGCGACGATCGCGCCCCACAGCGGCGTAGTGGCGTTGATCACCGATGTCACGCCCGCTGACAGCGTAATTTCCGCGTAGGCGAACAGGCAGAACGGCGCGGCCGAGTTCAGGATGCCAACCACAAAAAGCGGCCATGCATGGGTGCGCATGGTCTGCAATGAGCCGCGAGCGGACCCACGCATGATTAGTACGGCCAGCAGGAACAACGCGCCGATGCCGACCCGCAGCGCCATCAACGGCGCGACCCCAAAGTCGCTGACGCCGACGCGGATAAAAAGGAATGACCCTCCCCATAAAGCGGCGAGGATGAGCAACTGGACGATATTGACTGGATTCATTTTTTTAGCGTCGAGCGCAGTGGAGTCGGGACGCGGAGCCATCGTAACGGCGCGGTAGCGCGAGATGCTTCAGGCCGGCGTGAATTGACAAAAGAGACAACGTCGCGGTGCGCTGTATGGCTGCCATCGTAGGCGTGACGGGTGAGCTCGCCAAACGATCAATTCTCACGCTTATGTGAGAAAAATTACGATGAAATTGCATGGCCGTCAGGGTTATCTCTAGTATTTCGACGACTTGGAAAATTTGTATGATGACCACATCACCCAACAAATCTGAGGCCGCATGTTCGACAAGATTCCTGCGCAAGCCCTGAGCGACACGGTGGCGCAGCAGCTTCAGGTGCAAATCGAAAAGGGCAGCTTCGTAAAAAGCGGCAAGTTGCCGACCGAAGCCGTGCTCGCACAGGAGTTCGGGGTGAGCCGCACGGTCATCCGCGAGGCGATTTCTCGGCTGAAAAACGAAGGCATGGTCGAGCCGCGCCAGGGCAGCGGCGTGTTTATCGTCGAGCGGGCGGGGATCCGGCCGCTGCGGATCGATTACGCGCAAGCGGTCGAGCCGGGCGCGGTCGTGCAGATCCTGGCGCTGCGCCGGGCGATCGAAGCGGAAGTTGCGTCGGAAGCGGCCATGCGTCGCACGGACGAACAGATGGACGCGATCGAAGCGAAGCTGGCGCAGATCGATGCCGCGGTTGCGCAAGGCGAGGACGGCGTGACTGAAGACGTCGAGTTTCATCGGGCGATTGCCAGCGCCACCGGCAACCCGTATTTCCTGACCACGCTTGCCTTCCTGAACCAGTATCTGGAGGCCGGCACGCTCGTTACGCGCCGCAACGAAGCGCTGCGAGAAGATTTTTCGCGGCAGGTCCGCGAGGAACATGCGCGGATCGCGGCCGCCATTCGCGCAGGCGACCCCATGGCTGCGCGCAACGCCGCACAGACCCACCTTTACAACGCCGCTCGCCGCCTCGCGGAAGCCGGCATTTGCTGACCAGTTAATTCGAAGGATAACGAAATGTCCAGAAATGTGGGAGTAATCGGCTTGGGCGCAATGGGCCTGGGCGTTGCGCGTTCGTTGTTGCGCGCGGGCTTCAAGGTTCATGCTTGCGACGTGCGTACGCAGGTGCTCGACGCGTTCGCGGGCGAGGGCGGCATTGCCTGCGCTACGCCTGCCGAGTTGGGCAGCCAGTGCGAGGTTGTGGTGACCGTGGTCGTCAATGCGGCGCAAACGGAGACCGTGCTGTTCGGTACGGAGACTCAGCCCGGCGCCGTCTCCACGATGAAACCCGGCGGTGTCGTTCTGGCCTGCGCGACGGTGTCTCCCGCATTTGCCATCGCGCTTGGTAAGCGTGTGGAAGCGGCCGGACTGCATATGCTCGATGCACCCCTGTCCGGTGGCGCGGCACGCGCCGCATCCGGCGAAATGACGATGATGACCTCAGGTCCCGAGTCTGCCTTTGAGGCTTGCGAGGACGTGCTCGAAGCGATTGCGGGCAAGGTGTATCGGATGGGCGATGAGCATGGCGCGGGCTCGAAGGTGAAGATCATCAACCAGCTTCTGGCGGGCGTGCATATCGCTGCAGCGGCCGAGGCCATGGCGCTTGGGCTTCGCGAAGGAGTGGACCCGGACGCGCTCTATGACGTCATCACGCATAGCGCGGGGAACTCGTGGATGTTCGAGAACCGCGTCCCGCACATTCTTGCAGGAGACTACACGCCGTTGTCAGCCGTCGATATCTTCGTCAAGGATCTCGGCCTCGTACTCGATACGGCGCGCGCTTCGAAGTTTCCGTTGCCGTTGTCGGCCGCGGCACACCAGATGTTCATGATGGCGTCGACCGCCGGACATGGCGGCGAAGACGACTCGGCGGTGATCAAGATTTTCCCGGGCATCGACATACCCAAAGGGGCGAAATAATGAGCAAAGCCCTGCTTGGCTGCATTGCCGACGATTTCACCGGAGCGACCGATCTCGCCAACATGCTCGTGCGCGGCGGCATGCGCGTGGTGCAGACTATTGGTGTGCCGGCATCGGACGCAAGCATTGAAGCGGACGCGTTGATCGTCGCGTTGAAATCGCGGACCATCGCGGCGGATGAAGCGGTTGCGCAATCGTTGGCGGCGCTCGAATGGCTGCGTGCGCAAGGCTGCCGGCAGTTCCTGTTCAAGTACTGCTCAACCTTCGATTCCACCGATAACGGCAACATCGGCCCAGTCGCCGATGCACTGCTCGACGCGCTGGGCGAGGACTTTGCCATCGCGTGTCCAGCATTCCCGGAGAACGGCCGCACGATCTTTCGCGGCAACCTGTTCGTGGGCGATGTGCTGCTGAACGAGTCGGGCATGCAGAACCATCCGCTTACGCCCATGACCGATCCGAACCTCGTGCGCGTGCTGCAACGCCAGACGAAATCGAAGGTCGGGTTGATCGCTTATGACGTGATCGCAAAGGGGCCGCAAGCGGTGCGCGACAGGATCGCTTCGTTACGCAACGATGGCGTGCGCCTGGCTATTGCAGATGCAATCTCCGACGCCGATCTCTACGTGCTGGGCGAAGCGTGCGCGGATCTGAAGCTGATCACGGGCGGCTCGGGCATCGCGCTCGGCTTGCCGAATAACTTCCGCGCGGAAAACATGCTGACTGAAGCGGGGCATGCATCAGACCTGCCCAGGATCGAAGGTAAATCCGTCGTGCTGGCAGGCAGCGCGTCGAAGGCGACCAACGAGCAGGTCGCGGAATGGCGCGCGACGAGGCCGAGCTTTCGCATTGATCCGCTCGCGCTCTCGCGCGGCGAACCGGTAGTTGATCAGGCCGTTGAATTCGCGGCGAAGCACGCCGATGAAACCGTGCTGATCTACGCCACATCCACGCCAGACGAAGTGAAGGCCGTGCAGAAGGAACTGGGCGTCGAGAAGGCCGGGCATCTGGTTGAACAAGCGTTGGCATCGATTGCAAGCTGGCTCCGCGACGCGGGCGTGCGCAAATTTGTTGTTGCGGGCGGCGAGACCTCCGGCGCGGTCGTGCAGGCGCTTCGCGTGAAGTCGCTGCGCATCGGCCCCCAGATCGATCCGGGCGTGCCGGCGACGCAATCGATTAGCGAAGAACCGCTGGCGCTGGCATTGAAGTCGGGTAACTTCGGCACGAAGGACTTCTTCGTTAAGGCACTGAAGTCGCTCGATGGAGCCGCGTGATCATGGCGACAAACGAGAATCGCATTCGCGAGGAAATCTGCGAGACGGGCGCGAGTCTTTATGAGCGTCGTTACACCGTTGGCACGGCTGGAAACATCAGCGCGCGGCTCGACGACGGCTGGCTGATCACGCCGACCGATGCCTGTCTGGGTCGCCTCGATCCGGCCGATATCGCCAAGGTCGATGCGGCGGGTAATCACGTGTCGGGTGGCAAGCCATCGAAGACGCTGGCCCTGCATCGCAAGATCTACGAGAACAATAGCGACACGCACGGTATTGTCCACACGCACTCCACGCATCTGGTCGCCTTGACGCTTGCCGGCATTTGGCGCCGCGACGACGTCTTGCCACCGATCACCCCGTATTACGTGATGAAGGTCGGCCATGTGCCGTTGATCGCTTACCGGCGTCCGGGCGATCCCGTTGTCGCGGAACAAGTCGCGGCGCTTGCGTCTAAGGTGCGTGCCGTGCTGCTGGAAAGGCTGGGGCCGGTTGTCTGGGAAAAATCGGTCAGCCACGCGTCCTACGCGCTGGAAGAACTCGAGGAAACGGCACGGCTTTGGCTCCTCGCGCGCTCGACCAACGGACCGCTTCCTGAACCGCTCGACGAGGCGGCCATTGAGGACTTGCGCAAGACCTTCAACGCGCGCTGGTAGGACCCACCGTCTCTACATACTGAACAACCGATTCAACGAAGACAAAACCACTTCCCGGAGACCACGCATGACCCCTGACCAAGCGGTGCCTGGCGGCCCGCGCACGCCTGCAGCATCTGCGTACGACAACAAAGAACTCACCCGCACCTATTCGAAGGTGTTCTGGCGCATCGTGCCATTCCTCATGCTGTGCTACGTGGTGGCCTATCTGGATCGGGTGAATGTGGGCTTTGCGAAGCTGCAAATGTCGCAGGATCTCGGGTTCAGCGAGACCGTATTCGGTCTTGGGGCAGGCGTGTTTTTCCTCGGCTATTTTCTGTTCGAACTGCCAAGTAATATTCTGATGCACAGGATTGGCGCCCGAATCTGGATCGCGCGGATCATGATCACGTGGGGCATTCTCTCGGCGCTCTTTGTGTTTGTGAAGACCCCCACGCAGTTCTATGTCCTGCGTTTCCTGCTCGGGCTGGCCGAAGCCGGTTTTTATCCCGGCGTGATTCTTTACCTGACCTACTGGTTCCCGTCGCATCGGCGGGCGAAGATTGTGGCGGTATTCATGTCCGCTATTCCTGTGGCGGGTATCTTCGGCAATCCATTGTCAGGCTGGATCATTCAGACCTTTTCGGACAGCCGGCACTTCGAAGGCTGGCAGTGGATGTTCCTGATCGAAGCGGTCCCGGCGCTGTTGATCGGCATCGCGACCATCCTTTATCTGGACAACAATATCCGCGGCGCAAAGTGGCTCAGTGAACGCGAAAAGCGCTTGCTGGAAGATGAAATCAGCGCGCAGCCCCAGCATGCCGGCGACAGCACGAAACATTCGCTGCGCGCGCTGTTCGCCGATAGCCGCATGTGGTGGATGTCGCTGATCTACTTCGCGTTCGTCACCGGGCAATACGGCCTGACGTTCTGGATGCCGACCTTCATCAAGTCCACGGGCGTGAGCGGGGTACTCAATATCGGCTTGCTGAGCGCGATTCCGTTTCTGGTGGCTATTGTGGTGATGAACGTGCTGGGCCACAGCGCGGACAAGCGACGCGAGCGGCGCTGGCACCTGATCGTGCCGGCGCTTGCTGCAGCAGTGGGCTTCTCGGTGGCAGCATCGTTCGCGGGCAATACGGTTGTGTCGATCGTCGCGCTTTCCGTTGCCGCAGCCGGTGTGCTGACGTGCGCGCCATTGTTCTGGTCGCTGCCGACAGCCTTCATGTCGGGCGCTGCAGCGGCAGCCGGGATTGCGGTGATCAATTCGATCGGCAATCTGGCGGGCTTTGCGAGCCCTTATATGATTGGTTACCTGAAGGACCTGACGCACAGCACCGCGACGGGCATGTACGTGCTCGCCGGCATGCTGGTGATCGGCGCCGTTGCCACATGGCTCGTGCCTGCCAAGCTCGTGAATCGCTGAACTCATTCAAGGAGTCGATGTTATGCCCCGTTTTGCCGCCAACCTCACGATGATGTACACCGAACACGCGTTCCTCGACCGTTTCGCCGCAGCGGCGAAGGATAGATTCAAGGCCGTGGAATTCCTGTTCCCCTATGACTTTGCCGCAGCCGAAATCAAGGCGCGGCTGGACGAACACGGCCTCACGCAGGCCTTGTTCAACGCACCGCCGGGCGACTGGGCGGCAGGCGAGCGCGGAATCGCTTCGCTGCCGGGACGCGAGGAAGAGTTCGCGCGTGCACTCGATAAAGCGCTGGAATACACCGCCGTACTCGGCAACAAGACGCTGCATGTGATGGCGGGTCTGATCACGCCGGAACAGTCGCGCGAAAAACATCGTGCGGTGTATCTGAAGAACCTTGAGCTCGCGGCAAACGCAGCTCGTGCAGCCGGCATCATGGTCGTTATCGAACCGATCAATACGCGTGACATCCCCGGCTTTTTCCTCAATCGGCAGGATGACGCGCAGGCGATCTGCGAGGAGATCGGTGCAACGAATCTCAAGGTGCAATTCGATTGTTACCACTGCCAGATCGTGGAGGGTGACCTTGCAGTCAAACTCCGGCGCGACATGAAGCGCCCGAACGCGGGCATCGGTCATATCCAGATCGCGGGCGTGCCGGAGCGGCATGAACCGGACATTGGCGAGCTGAACTATCCGTACCTGTTCGATCTTATCGATTCGCTCGGCTACGATGGCTGGATCGGCTGCGAATACAGGCCGAAAGCCGCGACATCCGACGGGCTCGGCTGGATCAAACCTTATCTGCAACGTGCGTGAGGGAAATATGAACATTCTCATTACCGGCGGTGCCGGTTTTCTCGGACAACGGCTCGCGCGCCGTCTTCTCGAACGCGGCACGCTGCTGGGCCAGCCGATCACCGGACTGACGCTGCTGGACGTCGTGCGTCCACCCGATCTCGGCGACAAGCGCGTGCGCGCCGAGACTGGCGACATTGCTGATCGCAGCGTGCTCGAGCAATACATCAGTGTGGACACTCACGCGATTTTCCATCTGGCGGCAATTGTGAGCGGTCAGGCTGAAGCGGATTTCGAACTGGGCATGCGTATCAATCTGGACGCATCGCGATTGCTGCTCGATGTGTGCCGTTCGCTCGGCCACGCGCCGCGCGTGTTGTTCACGAGTTCGGTCGCGGTGTATGGCGGGACGCTGCCGGAGGTCGTACGCGACGATACCGCGCTGAATCCGAAGTCATCGTATGGAACGCAAAAAGCGATTGCGGAGTTGCTGCTGTGCGACTACTCGCGACGCGGTTTTGTCGATGGCCGCGTGTTGCGCCTGCCGACCATCAGCGTGCGTCCGGGACGGCCGAATGCGGCGGCATCGTCGTTTGCCAGCGGCATCATTCGTGAGCCGCTGAACGGCGAACGCGCGGTGTGTCCGGTCGGTGGCGAGGTGCGTTTGTGGCTGCTGTCGCCGAAGCAGGCAATCGAATCGCTGATTGCCGGTTGCGAGCTTGAACAGGCCGAGCTCGGCACATGGCCAGTCGTCAACATGCCGGGACTCTCGGTCAGCGTGACGGAAATGGTCTATGCGCTGAAAGAAGTGGCGGGGGAAGACGTGGCTGCGCTGATCGATTGGCAACCGGATCCGAAGATCGAAAAGATTGTCGGAAGCTGGCCGGGCGCGTGGGAGACGGAGCGAGGTGAAAAGCTGGGGCTGGCGGCCGATCGCAACTTCAGCGACGTCATTCGCGCGTTCATTGAGGAGAGCAAGTCCGCAGGCGCTTGAACGATCATGACGCGCACGCTGCACGGCACCCCTTGCACGCGCCCGCTAAAGTTCCAGCCGATACCCCACGCCGTAGACCGAAACAATGGGTTCGCTGTCGGGACGCACGACCTGCAGTTTGCGGCGCAGGTTCTTGATGTGACTGTCGATGGTGCGGTCGGTCACGACCCGATGATCGTCGTAAAGCTGGTTGAGCAGGTAATCACGCGGGAAGATCCTGCCCGGCGATTTCATCAGCAATGCCAACATGCGCAGCTCGACCGGCGTGAGCTTCAGCTCCTCGCCGTCGAGCCGTGCGCTATGAAATTGCTGGTCCACCTCAAGGCCCGTTGCAATGGGCGCTGCAGCCGTTGCAGGCGGCGCCGCGCGTCGCAGGATGGCTTTCACCCGCGCGACCACCTCGCGTGGGCTGAAGGGCTTGCAGACGTAGTCATCGGCGCCAATTTCGAGGCCGCGCAGGCGATCGGCTTCATCGACGCGCGCAGTCAGGATGATCACCGGGAGCGTCGAAAATTGCCGTAGCTCACGGCATATATCCATGCCGTTGCGCCCGGGCAGCATCAGGTCGAGCAGCATCAGCGAGGGCGGGGTGGTGCGAATGAACGGGATCACTTCGGCGCCGTCGCTGATCGATGTCGTCTCGAATCCTTCGATATGCAAGTAGTCCGCCATGACTGCCGCCAGCTTCGGCTCATCCTCGACGATCAGGATTCGAACGCCGCGTCGCTCGGTACTCATGCCACGCTCCCTTCCGGTTCAAAATGTGCGGTTATCCAGACGCCGCCAAGCGGTGACGGCCGGGCTTCGGTGGTGCCGCCGTGGGCGGTCACAATGGCCCGGCACAGTGCAAGGCCCAGGCCTGCGCCACCGCTCTGGCGACTGCGCGATTCATCGACTCGATACAACCGTTCGAATAAATGCGGCAACGCTTCGGCGGGCACGCCCGGCAGGGAATCCTGAATATCGAGTTGCCAGCCGCGCGGGCCGACGCTCACCGAGACGCATACGCTTCCGCCCGGATCGGTATAGCGCAAGGAGTTGAGCAGCAGGTTTTTAAGCAACTGCACAAAGCGCGCGGGATCGACCTGGAAGATCATGCCGGGGGCGCCATCAGCCGACTCTTGCAGCGACGGCCCCGGCCCCGGCTCCGGCAGCGTCAGGCTCAATGCGATTTGCTTGGCCCTGAATGATTCCCGCATCGCTTCGACCGATGCGCGCACCAACTGTCCGATGTCGGCCGGCACCTTCCGGTAGCTCAACGCACCGACATCGCTCAACGACAACTCGTACAGGTCTTCGATCAATTTGTTCAGCATCGCGACTTCGGTTTGCAGCGAGGCGAGCGAATGGTGATCGAACGCATGGACACCGTCCTCGATCGCTTCCAGTTCGCCGCGCAACACCGCCAAGGGCGTGCGTAACTCGTGCGAGATATCGGCGATGAAATCCCGGCGCGAGCGTTCCGCGCGCTGCAGGGAGTCCGCGAGCACATTGAAGTCGCCCGCGAGCCGGTCCAGTTCATCCCGGCGCCCGGCGGCTACCCGCGTGGTGTAGTCGCCGCCCGCCAGCCGGTGCGTGGCGATCATCAGGCGCTTGACCGGCGCCAGCACGATCCGCGCGAGCAGCATGGCGACCAGCGCGGCCACGATCACAGCCACGCCGGCGATCTCCCAGGTCGCACGGGCCTGCTGGGCCTGGAAAGCGATATCGGCGGCGTCGGAGAGCGTATTGGGCGCGTTGGCCGCGATCCAGCCGACTATCTTGCCGTTGTAGACCACCGGCTTGAGGGCGACGTCGGGCGGCGGCTCGGAGTCGGTCGTGGCGACCAGGTCATGGTTGGCGTCGTAGAGCGTGGCGGGTTGGGGTGCGTCGCGTCCTCCGTGTCCTATCGATGGGCGTGGCGGACGCTCGTAGGGTGCTTCGTCGAATGGCCCGTCTCGTCCAACGATGCGCTCGCGGTTTGCCGCCACCCCCGAGTCGGCGAATGCCGGGGCGGGAAGGCGCATGCCCCAGTGCGAACCCTCTTCGTTGCCCGAGAGCGGCCCGAGCATCTGCTGCACGCTGGCGCTGCCGGGGAAGGTGCGCCAGCTTGGCAGCTTGTTCGTCTGCGCCTCGACCATCTCTTGCCTCAGGGCCTGATCATGCGCGGCATCGAGCAGCGTTATCCATTCTTCGGGATGCTGGCGCAGGAAATTCCAGCTGCCGTGAGCGGCGTATTCGGCCGTCACTTTCGCCATGACCGCGTTCATCCGGCCGGCGTCGCGCGCGCGGACGTAATGCAGGAAGCCGTTCTCGAAACTCAGGCGCAGCGCGTATCCCATGGTGAGGGAAATCGTCAGGCAGGCGATCAGCACCGCGAGAAACATCTTCCACGTAATGCCGAAGCGAATCTTGCCTGCCCGCGCGCGCGAGCGGGTTCCAAGTGCTTTCAAAATATTACGCGAGCTGCGCCGCGGCGTTTGGCCGGAGGGTAGGCCTGCTTTTGCGCCGAGTGGTTCGCTATGTGTTTCGCTGTTCATCCGCGGATTCTAGTGGAAACAGGGGGGCCATCTCACGTCCGCGCGACGTTTCCTGCGCAACCTCCACGATTTCTCCTTCTTTTGTTCATTGTCAGTGCGTGATGCCTGACTAGTATTCGATCCTGCCAATGGGGTCATTCAACCCGATCCACTCAAAGCTGATTCGTTGTCAATTCTGGAGAGAACACATGCAAACCGCTTCGAGCGTTCAGCACGCTCCGTCGAAGGTCTTCGGGCGCATCGCGTCGCCGTCTCGTGATAACGGTAGGCGGTCCGCGGCCAGGGCCGCCGAGATTGCTTCCGCTAGTGCTGCGGAACGGGTCATCAAGCTGCGCGGTGCACGGGTGTCGGAGACGCTGCCGCGGGCTTGGGGCGAGTGCTGCAGGATTGTGGAATGGGTCAATCGCGAAGGGCAGTATTCGTGTCTTGCGGTGCCGGGCGATGCCTCGGAAGATGAAATTCGTGATCGTATGCGTTCGCATAGGAATGGTCCGCAGTATCTCGTGACGGATGATCGTGAGTTGCCGGCGAAGGTGGTTTTGCCGCGGGCA
>NZ_JNFG01000038.1 GCF_000729995.1 Caballeronia sordidicola
GCGTCGGAGAGGAATGGACGCGTGCCGTCGCAATCGCCTGCCATGAAGATGCTGCTGTCGCCACACTGCATCGACTGTTCGTTGAAGAGGGGGACGCCCTTGTCATTGAGTTCGATGCCGGTCTTTTCAAGCTGCAGTGAACTCACTGCCGGCTTCCTGCCGGTTGCCACGAGTACCCGGTTGAAGCGCTCGGTGCGCTCGGTTCCATCGAGCGCCTTGAAGCGTATCGTGGGTTCACCATCCTGCATCGATTTTTCGAGGATGGTCGCGTCGGGATCGAGGTAAAACTCCTGCTGCAGCGCTTGAATCAATGCGTTACGCACAGGGGTGTCCGATAACGCGCCCACCTTGTTCTTCTGGCTGAACATGAATACATCCACGCCGAGTCGCGCGAACGCCTGGCCAAGTTCAAGGGCGATAGGGCCGGCACCGAATACAGCGCAGCGCTTGGGCAAGGTCTTCAGTTCGAAGACATCATCGCTCGTCATCAGACAGTCGCCGAATAGCTTGAAGTCATCCGGAATGATGGATGCCGAACCCGTCGCGATGACCACGCTCGCGGCTTCCACGCGGGCGAACTCATCGACAGGATCATCGACAAGATCATCGACAAGAAGGACGTTACGTGATTCGAAGCGGGCAAAGCCGCGGATGATCGTGTCCTGGGGAAACGAATCCGTTTCCTTCAGCACGCCCTTGACGAAATGATCGCGCTCGCTGCGCAAATAGGCGAGCACACGCTCACCGTTGGCTTCAAGGGCATGCGTCCCTTCAATGCCCCGCGGCGCCTGCGCCTTTGCGTCGTGCAGGCCATTGGCCGCTGCAATCAACAGTTTGGACGGCATGCAGCCCACGCGCGCGCAAGTCGTGCCGAACTCGGCGCCCTCTATCAGCACGACTTGCTTGCCCGCCTGCCGTGCCGCACGATACGCGGCCATGCCAGCCGTCCCGGCGCCAATGACGGCGACGTCCACTTTGATCTGCTTCATCGAACCCTTCACGGAAGTTGTACTCGAACCTGTTTTCACGACCACTCCGGATGTGCCCCGTCCAGGCTTCGGTCGAGCTGGAACGCCGCGCTGATCAGCGCAAGATGGGTCAGTGCCTGAGGGAAATTGCCGAGCGCTTCGCCGCTGATCGCGACCTCTTCGGAGTAAAGGCCCACATGGTTAGCATAAGCCAGCATCTTCTCGAACACGAGCCGGCCTTCGTTCACGCGTCCCGCTCGCACGAGTGCTTCCGCGTACCAGAACGAACATGCGCTGAACCCGCCTTCCTCGCCGGGCAGGCCGTCGAGTGCGTCCCCACGGGTATAGCGAAAGATCAGCGGATCAACGCCCAGTTCCTTACCGATTGCATCGAGCGTGGAAAGCCAGCGCGGGTCTTTCGGGCCAATGAACCGTACGAGCGGCATCATCAGCGTCGACGCATCGAGGGCCTTGGAATCCGGCGTCTGAACGAAGCTCTGTATCTCGTTGTTCCAGAAGTGCGTGTGGATATCGCCGTGAATGGCGTCACGGATCGCGTTCCATTCGGCGAACGGCGCGGGCAGCGAACGTTTTTGCGCGAGGCGTATCGCGCGGTCCATCGCGACCCAGCACATCAATCGCGAATGCAATAACGGCCGGCCGCCGTTGCGAAATTCCCAGATGCCCTGGTCCGCTTGCTGCCAGTTCTCGGCAACGAAGTTCACGGTACGTGTGACGTGGCGCCAGCCATCGTAGGAAATCGCCTCGCCGTATTTGTTGTAGAGGTAGACTGCGTCGAGCAGCGCGCCGTAAATGTCGAGCTGTGTCTGATCGCGCGCGGCATTGCCGATCAGCGGGGGCTCGGTGCCGCTGCCGTACAGTTCGGGGATGGCTTCTTCTTCCGGCGGCTCTTCGCCATCTACCGCATACATCACGCTGAATGATCCGTCCGAGTCGCACTGCCTGTTGCGCTCCGCGATCCAGTTCTTGAAGTTACGTGCCTCGCCGATATACCCGAGACGCAGCAGCGCGTAAACGGAGAACGCGGCGTCGCGAATCCAGGTGTATCTATAATCCCAGCGACGCCCCCCGTCCGATGTTTCCGGCAAGCCGAACGTGGGCGCGGCGACAATCGCGCCGGTGGCGCGCGAGCTCAGCAATTTGAGTAGCAGCGCCGAGCGCATCACGACTTCGCGATAGCGGCCCGAGTAGGTGGATTGCCCCGACCATTCACGCCAGAAGTCGATGGTGTCGGACAGCGCCTCTTTGCACGGAAGCGTTTTGCGCATCGCTTCGGATTGCGCGCCGAAGATGAAGCAGGCGGTCTCGTCCTGCTTGAGATCGAAGCTGGCGATGGCGTCGTCATGATCGATCGAGAGGGGCACGGTTGCATCTAAGGTGAGTGCTTCCGTCGAAGCGCCGGCCGCCTCGCCTGCAGGCGTGAAACGCAGCGTATTGGTATCGACCTGTGCAGTTTCATGACTGCCCCGGGCATAGTCGAAACGCGGCGCGCAGCGCATTCGCACCGACATATCGCCATAAATCGCACGCACTATCCGCACCACGCAATTGGACGTCGCCATCGCGTCGTCATCCGCGTTGACGACCGGCATGAAGTCGATGACCTCGCACACGGCCTGCGCCGACATGAAGCGGGTCAGCAGCACGTTCGTTTCCGGCAGGTACATCTGCTTCGTGCGCGATACGTCGAAGGCCGGCGTGATGCTGAACGCACCGCCATGTTCAGGGTGCAGCAGCGACCCGAACACGGTCGGCGAATCGACACGCGGAAAGCACATGAAGTCGATCACGCCCTCGGTCGACACCAGCGCGGTCGTGCGCATGTTGCCTATCAGCCCATGCGCATCGATCCCGATGCCGGGGTGGTCTCCGCGGGGGCTAACCATTGTCCGCAAAGCCCGGATACAGCGTCATGCCGCCGTCCACGAACAAGGTTGTGCCAACCACATAGTCGCTGTCGTCCGAAGCCAGCCAGACCGCCGCCCGGCCGATATCCTCGCTCTCGCCAATCCGGCCGTAGGGCACGAGTTCGAGCAGCGCCTTCAACGCTTCGGGGTTGTCCCACGCCGCCTTGTTGATCGGCGTGCGGATTGCGCCCGGCGCGATCGAATTCACGCGGATCCTGTGCGGCGCGACTTCCTGCGCGAGCGATTTCATCATCATCTGGATGCCGCCCTTTGACGACGCGTAGTTCACATGCCCGGCCCATGGAATAACTTCATGCACCGAGCTCATACAGATGATCTTGCCCAGCGCCTTCGATACCGGGCGCGGGCCGCGGCGTAGGAATTCACGCACGGCACGCTGTGCGGTGAGGAACTGGCCCGTGAGGTTCACGTTCATCACGGCGTTCCAGTCGGCGAGCGTCATGTCGACGAACTTCGCGTCCTTCTGCAAGCCGGAATTCGCGACCACGATATCCACTGTGCCGAAACGCTTGATCAGCGTGTCGAACATGGCGTCGATATCGGCTTCGTCCGAGACGTCGGCCTGGATCGCGATGGCGTGGCCGCCAGCTTTTTCTATCGATACCGCGAGCGCTTCAGCGGCTTCGCCATGCGAGTGATAGTTGATGACGACGCTCGCGCCGGCATCGGCGAGCGCCTGCGCCACGCCGTACCCTATGCCGGAACTGCCGCCGGTGACGAGTGCGACCTGACCTGCGAGTACTGGATTCATAACGTTCCCGGATGGGATGCGAAGCTTGCCATGCGCTCCGCTTGGCTGCTGCGTAGCGCGTGCTTGCGATGCATCTGTCTGCTGAGGGCCGGCCTTGACCGGAGACGTCCCGGGATGAAGCAAGTGCCGGTCCCGGCCGCAAAAGGGGCTTCAACTCGGGCCAGTCGTGGGGCAGCAGTCCGGGGCAGCAGTCCTACTCGGAGTCCACTCCAAGCGCCGGAAACCGTTCCGTGGGATAGGCGATTTCGTCTTGCGACGCGACGATCTCAAGCTCGTAGCGCCCGGCCTGGAACGTGGTCCTGACCACGGCGTTCACCGCGGCCAGCGTGTGTTCCAGCGCGTCACGCACCGAGTCGCCCAACAGAGTGCGCGCGAGAAATACAGCGCTGGTCAGGTCGCCTACGCCTACCGGTTGCCGCGCGAACGGGTAAAGCGGCCGTTGCGCGAACCACGCTTCGGTCGCGGTCACGGCAAGCATGTTGAAGGTATCGGCGCGGCTGTTCCTGTCGATCAGGTGTTTGACGAGCACCACGGACGGACCACGGGCGATCACCTCGCGGCACGCGGCGACCGCTTCGTCCACCGTCTCGATGGTGCGTCCTGTCAGCTTCTGCAATTCAACGTGATTCGGTGTCATGGCATCGCTGACTTCCGGCATGGTGGTAACCAGAAATTCCTGGATGCCGGGTTCGACGATGCAGCCGGTGGTCGTCCCCATGACGGGGTCACAAAAATAGCGCGCTTTCGGGTTGACGGCTTTCACCATCCTGACAATTTCCACAACCGCGGCGCCTTGCTCGGGTGAGCCGAGATAGCCTGACAGGATCGCATTGCAGCGCGACAACACGCCGATAGCACCAATACCCTCGATCACGCGCGTCAGTTCGTCAGCGTCGACAACCCCGCCGGTCCAGCGGCCGTACTGCGTGTGATTCGAGAACTGCACCGTATTGAGCGGCCAGACGTTGATGCCCATGCGGCGCATGGGGAAGACCGCCGCGCTGTTGCCTGCGTGGCCGAAGACCACGTGGGACTGAATACTGAGGACGTTTTGCATGATGGTTTTTAGCGAGGTGCAGGACAGCGGCCCAAAGGCCGCGCACGAAAACCGCATGCATGTTCGGCATGCCAGACATCATTGTGCCGTGGTTTTTGCCCATACCGGAAGAACCTGCTCGCAGAACGCCAACAAGAGCCGGATCCACTTGGCATGAGGATTGCTAAATCATTGAGATTTTGTGCACTGCCCGTGAATCCAAGCCACTCCGCAAGGGTATTCCATCGGATTACCAAGCGATTTTGCCGAACTCCCGCGTCAATTTCCGAAAAGCAGGTGCGAACTATTCACCTTTGCAGCAAAATCATCCCAACCGCTCAATCAACTGCCGTTTAAATCCTCTGGAGAAAGCCACCCCCACCCAACCAAGCCATTCGCCAGCAAGCCCCGGTAAACAGCTGAAACAAGCCACAAACAGGCCAGAGACAGGCCGCAAAACAGGAGGTCGGTATGGAGACGCTGACAGGAAATCGTACGGATCTGCAGAAGAACACGCTGGCTATCGTCCTAGCGGGCGGCCGGGGTACTCGACTCGGACCGCTCACGAATAAACGCGTCAAACCAGCAGTGCATTTTGGCGGCAAATACCGGATCGTGGACTTCGCGTTATCGAATTGCCTGAACTCAGGCATCCGGCGCATCGCGGTCGTCACACAGTACAAGGCGCATTCGCTCTTGCGTCACCTGCAGCGCGGCTGGGGTTTCCTGCGCGGCGAGTTCAACGAGTTCATCGATATCTGGCCGGCGCAGCAACGCGTTGATTCAAGCTGGTACAGGGGTACGGCGGACGCGGTGTTCCAGAATCTCGACATCATCCGGTCGATCGGACCCGAGTACATCATCGTGCTGGCGGGGGACCACATCTACAAGCAGGACTACACGCGCATGATTCTCGATCACGTCGAGAGCGGCGCGGATTGTACGGTCGGGTGTATTGAGGTGCCGCGCATGGAAGCCACTGCGTTCGGCGTGATGCACGTCGACGCGCAGCGCCGCGTAACGGATTTCCTGGAAAAGCCGGACGATCCTCCCGCGATGCCGGGCAAACCCGACGTCGCGCTCGCGAGCATGGGCATCTATGTGTTCAGCGCGAAGTACCTGTACAAGCTGCTTGAAGAGAACATCCTGACGTCCGATACGGATCACGATTTCGGCAAGGACATCCTGCCGCGCGTGGTGTCCAGCGGCATGGCGATCGCGCACCCGTTCGGCATGTCGTGCGTGACCTCCGAAACCGATCCGAACGTGCCGCCTTACTGGCGCGATGTCGGCACCGTGGATGCGTACTGGTCAGCGAACCTGGACCTGGCGTCGACCATTCCCGCGCTCGACCTCTATGACCGGAAATGGCCGATCTGGACCAACCAGGAGCAGTTGCCGCCGGGCAAGTTCGTGCGCGACCTGCACGGGCAGCAGGGCGCGATCAACAACCTGCTCGTGTGCGGCGGCTGTGTGATATCGGGTTCGCAGGTCGCGCGGTCGGTGTTTTCATCGGCGGTGAGGGTGCATTCGTTCTGTCATATCAACGAAGCCGTGTTGTTGCCGCAGGTGACCGTGGGCCCAAGTTGCCGCCTGAAGCGCGTCGTGATCGATCGAGGTTGCACGCTGCCCGAAGGGCTGGTCATAGGCGAAGATCCCGATTACGATGCCGAGCGGTTTTTCCGGACTGAAAATGGCGTGGTGCTCGTGACACAGGATGCGCTGACACGTCTCGGACAAGCGAAGTAGTCATAATTCGGGCGACCGGAACAAGCCAATGGGGAACTGATGACCGTATGCGTGCTGCATGTTGCAGCGGAGATGTATCCGCTTTTGAAAACCGGCGGCCTCGCCGATGTCGTGGGCGCATTGCCGCCGGCCCAGACGCAACTGGGCACGAATGCCCGCGTGATCCTGCCGGCGTTTCCTTCGGTGGTCGCGGGCCTGACGCAGATCGAGCCGGTGGCCGACCTTGGCCGGGCGTTTGGCATCGATCACGTGCGGCTCGAGCGGGGTTTGCTCGAGCCGCACGGAATCGTGGTCTACGTGGTGCGTGCAGATGCGTTCTACGACCGGCCCGGCAATCCGTATCTGGACAGCTCGCACACGCAATATGCCGACAGCGACCGGCGTTTCGCGCTGCTCGGCTGGGCGGCGGCGCGGGTCGCGACCGGTGCCGATCCCGCCTGGAAACCCGATGTCCTGCACGCGCATGACTGGCATGCGGGCTTGGCACCTGCGTATTTGAGGGCACGCGAGCGTGAGACGGGGGTTGCGCGCGTGCCGTCGGTCATGACGGTCCATAACCTCGCGTATCAGGGCGTGTTTCCCGCCGCGGAATTCAATGTGCTGCAACTGCCGGCGGATTTTTTCTCCGTCGATGGCGTCGAGTTCTACGGTCATCTGTCGTTTCTCAAAGCCGGGCTTTTCTACTCGGACCGCATCACGACCGTGAGCCCGACCTACGCGCGCGAGATTCAAACCCATGCGCAGGGCGCCGGGCTCGACGGTTTGCTGCGAACCCGCACGCACGATATCAGCGGCATTCTCAACGGCGTCGATAAAACGGTGTGGAATCCGGCGACGGATGCCGCCATCAACACCCAATACTCGCTCGCGAAGTTCACCGGAAAAGCGAAGTGCAAGGCTGCATTGCAGGAACGTGTCGGCCTCGCGCGCGAGCCGGACGCGTTGCTGTTCGGCGTGGTGAGCCGGTTGACCGAGCAGAAGGGGATTGATCTTTTGCTGTCGGCTATTCCGGATATCCTCCAGCGCGGCGGCCAACTCGTCGTGCTGGGTACCGGGGACCCGGCGCTTGAGAACGGCCTCAAGAAAGCCGCGCTGGCGCATCCCAACGCGGTTGCCGTGGAGCTTGGATTCGACGAAACGCTCTCCCATTCGATCATTGCGGGCAGCGACATCGTCATGGTCCCGTCACGCTTCGAGCCGTGCGGCCTGACGCAGTTGTACGCGCTGGCGTATGGTTCACTGCCGCTCGTTCACCACGTGGGCGGTCTTGCCGACACCGTAGTGGATTCGTCGCTGGAGAATCTCGCCGACGAGCTGGCTACTGGCTTCGTGTTCGAGAAATTTGACCGTCCGTCGATTGTTGCCGCGATCCGGCGCGCGTTTGCATTGAAGCAGCGACGGCCGGAATGGAAAGCCGTCGTGCGTCGCGCGATGGAACAGGACTTCGGCTGGGAAGCGTCTGCATTGCGCTACGTCGATGTGTATCGCGAGCTGATCGGGACGCGTACGCGTTAGTAGGTCATCAGTCGGCCAGATCGCGTGCGAGCGCGTGGATTGCGATCTGCACGCGGCTCGACAGATTGAGCTTGCGAAGCACATTGCGCACGTGGATCTTCACGGTGCTTTCGGCCAGGTCGAGTTCACGCGCGATGTCCTTGTTGCTCGCACCGCGCGCGAGGATCCGCACGATGTCGCGTTCCCTTGGCGTTAATTCAGGCGACGCAGACGAGCCGCGTGGTTCGCCCGACGGGGGCGGCGCAGTGCCTTCCGCGCGCACCGGTGTTCTAATTTGCGCGATCAGCCGCTGGGTCATGCTCTCCGCGATCACCGATTCACCTGCGGCCGCCCGACGGATCATGGTGGCGAGTGCGTCGGCTTCCATGTTTTTCAGCAGATAGCCGCACGCACCTTCACGCAACGCGCGGGTCAGTTCATCCACGTCTTCCGACACGGTCAGCATGATGACCGCGGTGTCCGGCAAATCCTGCTGCAGCAACTGCAACGTTTCGATACCCGATAACCCCGGCATGTTCAGGTCGAGCAGGACCACGTCCGGACGATGCTGCTTTGCTCGCTTGAACCCTTCGATACCATCGGCGGCGTCGTCCACGACTTCGAAGTCGGGCTGACGCTGCAATAACGCGCGCACGCCGGAGCGAAACAGCGTGTGGTCATCGATTAGAAGAATGCGGATGGTCATGCTGCTTGCCGTTCGCTGACGGACAGCAGAAGGTGGACGCGTGCGCCCTTGCCAGGTTCGCTGCTTAAGTTCAATTGCGCACCGAGCCGCGCTGCGCGTTCACGCATGATGTGAAAGCCGACGTGAGCCTCGCCGCGGCTGGCGATATGGGCGGGGTCGTAACCGTCGCCGTTGTCTTGTATGGTCAGTTCAAAATCGCGGGCGTTCTTGAGCGCGATATGGACCTGCGTGGCCGATGCATGCTTGCGAACGTTCGACAACGCCTCCTGAAGAATGAACAGCACCTGTAGCTGCTGATCGGGCGGCAAGGGCAGGCCGCCCGCTTCGTCGTAGTCGAGTCTGACCAGAGTGTCGGTTTGGCGTTCGAAGCGCGTCACCGTCTCGTCCACGGCGTCGCGAAGATTGCCGGTCGCGAACTTCGTGCGGAAATTGACAAGCAGTTCACGCACATCCTCGTAACTTTCCTCAAGACCTCCGCGTAACAATGGCGCGATTTCGCGCACTTCGTTCATGTCGTCGCGGCTGGCGGCGTCGTCGAGTAAATGCAGTTGCAGCTTCAGGAAATTCAGGCTTTGCGCGATGCTGTCATGCAGTCCCTGCGCGACCAGATGACGTTCCTGTGCGACTGCAAGCTGTCGCGCGGCCGTGGCTAGACGATGGTTCTGCAAAGCCGTGCCGAGATGTTTGCCAAGCGTGTCAAGCAGGCGCGTCTCCGATGGCAGCACCGGACGCTCGCCGCGAAAGTGCAACGAGAACGAACCCAGCGTTACATCATGCGAGACGATACCGAAGGCCGCGACCGCATCGAAACCGGCCTTGCCGCAATGGGTCATGGGACCGCTGTCAACCGCTTGCTGCATGCGTAGATCGCGCACGACCGCGAGGCCGCTGGTGGCCGCCGAGCCGCACACGCACGTGTGTGCCGGCATGCAGCGCTCGGCGCTCAGAAGCGGCCCGGGTAAACCTTCGGAGACGACGACGTGCAGGTTGTCGCCGTCTTGAGCGAGTACGCGGACAGTGCCTGCGTCGGCATTGAACTGACGCATGACACGTGCAAGAAAACCCCGGCACAGGACTTCAACGTCATGCGCGCCATGCAGGAATGCAGTCATCTCGTAGAGCGCGACCAGCTCGCCGTTGCGTGTGGCAAGTTGCGCGGTTTTGTTTGTCACGCGTAGTGCCAGGTCCCGATACAAACTCTGAAGTTCGCTCGCCATCCGGTTGAAACCCTCCGCAAGATGACCAAACTCGTCGCGAGACTCAACCGGCAAACGCGCGCTGAATTCGCGCTGTTCGATACGGGACAGACCGCGCTCCAGACGCCGTACGGGCGTGACGAACCACGCGTATAGGAGGTACACGATTGCGATCGTGCCCACGCACGCGAGTGCCGCGAGGGCAATCTGCCAGCGTCGCAGCCAGGCTGTCTTGCGCGCGTTTTCACGTTCGATCATGCGGACGAGCGCATCGGCTTCGGCAACGAACGCGGGCAGCCGGGCGAGATACAGCGAGGGGGTATCGATGGAGCTAGACGAGTCGTGCGTGATCGCCTGTTTCAACGAGTCGTGCCAGGCCTGCGATACGGCATCGAGTTGAGCGTGGATCGCGGCCGTGGCAGGAAGGAATAATGGCCGCGCGGGGTCGCCGCTTTTCAGATTGGCCAGCGTGAGGTCGAGCAGGGCGCTTTGCGAATCCACGTCGGCTTTGCGGCCGGCCCGTGCTTCGTTCAGTTGAATGGCGACGTTGCCCGCCCGCATGCGCAGGCTGCCGGCGTCGTTGATTGCCGCCCCCGCGCCTTCGAGTTGCCACGAGAGCCAGAGCGTGCCCGCGATCATGGAAAGGACCAACGCCAGCGCAACGCCGGACAACGTGACAATGCGCGTGGATAACCGGTAACGGAACGGCGTGGCGAGGGAGGTCACGGACGATGCCGCGGGCGATGCCGTGGGTGATGCGGGATAGTGCGGGAGATCGGACATGGAACCGCGTGCGTGCGCGACCGGAATGCAAAGGGCGTTAATTATCTGGCGCGTCGGCGTCCAATAGTAAGAGTCCGACTGTTTTGCATATGAACTCACCAATACGGCCAACGTCCGCCAGAGGTAGAAGCGGGATCGCGGGTGCGTCATGAAGACGCGGGGCGTCGTTGGTGGCGATCGCGAGGATTGCCATATCGGTCAGGTACAGCGGGTCCCGGCCGGCCTCGGGGCGCACGACTTCCAGACGCGGCAAGACCTCGCGCGTGAAGCCTTCGACCAGCGTCAAATCTGCTGGTGCGAGACGTGCGACAAGATCCTCCAGCGGCGGCTCAGGCTCGTCATGCAGTTCGCGCACGATGGCGTACCTGTACGGCGAGGCAATCAGCACCTCGCCTGCGCCAGCCGCGCGGAAACGTACGCTGTCCTTGCCAGGCGGCTCGAGATCGATTGAATGATGACTGTGCTTCACCACGTTCACGACCAGGCCGCGCGCGCGGAACCAGGGCAGCAGCGCCTCGATCAACGTTGTCTTGCCCTGTCCCGAACGCCCGCAAATACCGAAGATACGCAGCTTCGCCGCTGCTTCTGTCATGTCGCTACCCCGTCTTTCCAGCCTTGAATATTAGCGCGTCCCACCGCTTCCATCACATAACGGCGCTCGGCAAGATCGCGCAGCGCCTGAGTCATGGCGACGCGAATACGCAGTTCGACCTGCTCGAACGGTAACACCGAGCCCGGCGACTTGTCGTGAACCCGGATGATATGGAAGCCGAACTCCGTTTCCACAAGCACCGGACAGAGGGTACCAGCAGGCGCGGCAAACACCGCGCGTTCGAACGCCGCTACCGTGTCGCCGCGACCTATTTCGCCAAGCGCGCCGCCATCGACGCCCGATGGGCAATTCGACAAGGTACGCGCCGAGTGAACGAAGCGCAGTTCCAGGTCGTCGGCGTGCAGCAGTTCATCGAGTGTCCGTTGAGCGCGTTGACGCAGCGCCGCCAGATCCACGCTTTCCGTCACCTGGAACAGGATATGGCTCACCCGCGCGCGCTCGTTCACTCGCCAGCGCTCAAGATCTGCCAGGTAGTGGCGCTCGCACTCTTCATGCGTGGGCGCGGCGGCTTCAGCGAGCTGATGATCGAGCAACGCTTCGATCATCGCCTCGTCGCCGTGAGAGGAAGTGATGTGCAACTGAGCCGCTTCATCGAGCAGGACGCGGCGCAGGACGGCCGCGGTCAGCGCTGCCCGTTTTACATCCGGGGTCTCTGCATGAGCCGGCATTTCGCGCTCCAGGTCGGTGTCGGTGAGTTCCACGCCGTTGACAATGATTGCCATGATGTTGTCTCCTCTGATCGGGTTAGCGAGGCCGCACGAGCTGCCATGCGCGGCTTAGATACGTGACCGAAGCGAAGCCGCTCCAGACGTGCACGAGCCGGGTGAACGGGAAGATGACGAACAACGACATGCCCATGAACAGATGCGTCCGGAACACAAGCGGTGCGGCCGCCACGTACTGCGCTGCGTCGCCGCGGAAGGTGACGACGTGCTGCGCCCAGGTCATGAGCTGGACCATCATGTGGCCATCCATGTGATCCGCTGATTCCCGGATCGTCGACAAGCCGAGCAGCAAGGTAACGAGAATCCACAACAGCAGCACCTTGTCGCCGGTCCGGGTCACGGCGGAAATACGCGCATTGCTGATGCGCCGGTGAATCAGGATGACAAGGCCGACGAGGCACATTGCGCCCATCACGCCGCCCGCGATCATCGCCACAGCTTGTTTCGTGCCGTGCTCGATCCCGAGCCAGTCCCAAACTGCCACCGGCGTGAGCAGGCCGGCAAGATGCCCGAAGAAGAGCCCGAGAATACCGACGTGAAACAGGATGCTGCCGACCCGCAGATTGCCGCGATGAAGCAACTGCGAACTGTCGGCTTTCCACGTGTATTGTTCGCGCTCGAAGCGCGCGAGGCTGCCGAACAAGAAAACGGCCGCCGCAATGTACGGATAGATGCCGAACAAAAATTGAGTGAGCATGAACGTAGTCCCTGGAACTCAGTTGGCCGTAGCAGGCGGTCGCGGATGGAAGTGCATCGGCTGGGCGAGCGGCGTCGGCATGGATGGCGCGAGCAGCGGCTCGACGCCGTCGGCGCCGGGGCCGAAGCGTTCGAGCGCCTCGTCCATGTCGCGGATCGGCGGCACTTCGGCGGCTTGCGGCACGACATCGGTCATTGACCGCAGCACGGTGAATACGCCCGCGTACGGACTTTCGTCGCGTGCAAGACGATCTCCCAGCGCGGCCAGGACGTGGATGGCTTCATCAAGCAGCGCGCGCGCTTGCGCTGGATCGATGTTCCCCAGCACTTCAAGAAACAGCGGCACATGGTCGGGTAATTCATTGGTCGCCATCTCAAGACCCAGCCGACGATATTCATCCAGCAGATCGACCATCGCCTGCCCACGATCGCGGCTCTCGCCGTGAACGTGTTCGAACAGATGCAGCGAGTGCGCAGGATTGCGGTCGAACGTGGCGACGTAGTTCTCCTGCAACTCGATCAACGAATGCTCCCTGAGCAGGGCGAGCAACGGTTGCAACGCGCCTTGTACGGTCTCGGGGAAGGCTTCGAGTTCCTGGCCGATCTCCTGCATGGCGTCAAGCAGTTCGGGCTCCGGATAGTCGAGCAAAGTCGCCAGCAGCGTGTAGATCGATAAAGGTTTGGAAATTTGGCTCACGATGCGGCCTCCGTTTTCTTGCGTGACTTCGGCATGTCGGCGAACACCACGCTGCCTTGCGGTTTCTTGCCGAACAACGATCCCTCCGATACCCCGCCCGAGCAACCATTGCCGAACGTAAAGCCGCAACTGCCTCGGTCGTTGAAGCTGTCTTCAACTTGTTCCTTATGCGATGAGGGCACCACGAACCGGTCCTCGTAGTTGGCTATTGCCATGATCTGGTACATGTCTTCCACTTGCGCGGGCGTGAGGTTCAGGCCGTCGAGCAACGCGGGTTCCGCGCGGCCATGCACGACCTCAGCGCGTTTGAACGCGCGCATGGCGAGCATGCGTTCGAGCGCGGACGTGACCGGCGCTTCATCGCCGGCGGTCAGCAGGTTCGCCAGGTACTTCACCGGAATGCGCAGGCTCTTCACGTCCGGAATGATCCCGTCCATGCCAATATGGCCCGCGTCCGCCGCGGACTGAATCGGAGAAAGTGGGGGGATGTACCACACCATCGGCAAAGTCCGATATTCCGGATGCAGCGGGAACGCCACTTTCCATTCCACAGCCATCTTGTACACGGGAGACTTGACCGCGGCATCGAGCCAGCTTTGCGATATACCCTGCGCGAGCGCTTCGGCTTGCACAGCGGGATCGTGGGGATCGAGGAACACGTCCAACTGCGACTGATACAGGTCCTTTTCATGTTCGACCGATGCAGCGTCGCCAATCTTGTCCGCGTCGTACAGCAGCACGCCGAGATAGCGAATACGCCCGACGCAGGTTTCCGCGCACACGGTCGGCTGACCGGCTTCAAGTCGCGGATAACAGAAGATGCACTTCTCCGCCTTGCCGCTCTTCCAGTTGAAATAGATCTTCTTGTACGGGCAACCCGAGATGCACATGCGCCAGCCGCGGCACTTGTCCTGGTCGACGAGCACGATACCGTCGTCTTCGCGTTTGTACACTGAGCCCGACGGGCACGACGCCACGCATGCCGGGTTCAGGCAGTGTTCGCACAGGCGGGGCAGATACAACATGAACGTGTTCTCGAAGGTCGAGTACATGTCCTTCTGCACGTTCTCGAACAACGCATCGCGGCTGCGCGACGAGAACTCTCCGCCGAGGTCATCTTCCCAGTTCGGGCCCCATTCAATCTTCTCCATCTTTTTACCCGTGATGACGGACACTGGCCTTGCGGTCGGCGGCGTCTCGGACAGGCGCGCCTTTTGCAAATGCTCGTAATCGAACGTGAAGGGCTCGTAGTAGTCGTCGATGGCCGGCAGGTTCGGGTTCGCGAACAGGTTCGCGAGGACCTTTATCTTGCCGCCCTGACGCGGATGCAGCTTGCCGCTGGCGTCGCGGGTCCAGCCGCCTCGCCACTTCTTCTGGTTCTGCCATTCCTTCGGATATCCGATGCCCGGTTTGGTCTCTACGTTGTTGAACCACGCGTACTCCACCCCATCGCGCGAAGTCCACACGTTCTTGCATGTCACGGAGCAGGTATGGCAACCGATGCATTTGTCCAGGTTCAACACCATTGCAACTTGTGCACGGATCTTCATGATGCGGCTCCTTCGCCTTCATTGAGCGGGCCTTCGAGCCACGCTATCTTTTTCATCTTGCGCACGATCACATACTCATCGCGATTCGAGCCCACGGTGCCGTAGTAGTTGAAGCCATAGGCCTGCTGCGCATAACCACCAATCATGTGAGTGGGTTTGAGCACCGTGCGTGTGACCGAGTTGTGAATTCCGCCGCGCATGCCGCTTGTTTCAGCGCCCGGCACGTTGACGATTTTTTCCTGCGCGTGATACATCAGGCACATGCCGCGCGGCACGCGCTGGCTCACCACCACGCGGGCGGTCAGCGTGCCGTTTATATTGAATACTTCCACCCAGTCGTTATCGACGAGACCGGCTTCCTTTGCTTCCGCTTCCGAGACCCACACGTGAGGCCCGCCACGCGAAAGCGTCAGCATGCGCAGGTTGTCCGAATACGTGGAGTGGATGCCCCATTTCTGGTGCGGCGTGATCCAGTTGAGCACGAGTTCGTGCTCGCCGTTCGACTTCGCGCCGAGCATCGCGGCGACAGTCTTCGTATCGATAGCCGGGCGATACACGCACGAGCCCTCGCCGAAATCCAGCATCCAACGATGGTCCTGATAGAACTGCTGACGGCCCGTCAGCGTGCGCCATGGGATCAGCTCATGCACGTTCGTGTAGCCGGCGTTGTAGCTGACTTCTTCCGACTCGAGCCCGGACCATGTCGGCGCGGAGATGATCTTGCGCGGCTGCGCCTGGACATCGCGAAAACGGATCTTGTCGTGTTCACGGCCCTCGGCGAGGTGCGCGTGTTCGCGTCCCGTGATCTTCGACAACGCTTGCCACGCCTTCACCGCGACGTGACCGTTGGTTTCGGGCGCGAACGTGAGAATCATTTCAGCGGCGTCGATAGCGCTGTCAAGGCGCGGTCGTCCGTGACTTACGCCGGCTTCAGTTACCGTGCGCGTGATGTTCGCGAGTTCGCCCACTTCGTGAGCGCTGTTCCAGTTGATGCCCTTGCCGCCGTTACCTTGCGTATCGAGCAAGGGACCCACCGACGTGAACTTGCGATAGACATCCTTGTAATTACGTTCGACGACCGTCATGGACGGTGCGGTCTTGCCGGGGATCAGGTCACATTCGCCTGCCCGCCAGTCCTTCGGTTCGAATGGCTGGCCAAGCTCGCCGGGGGTATCGTGCATCAGCGGCGTGCAGACCAGATCAGTGCGCGTGCCGAGGTGCGCGCCGCCGATCTCCGCAAATTTTTCCGCGATGCCCTTATAGATTTCCCAATCGCTCTTGCTTTCCCACAATGGTTGCACGGCTTCGGACAACGGGTGAATGAACGGATGCATGTCCGATGTATTCAAGTCGTCCTTCTCGTACCACGTGGCGGTGGGCAACACGATATCGCCGTAGAGGCAGGTCGTGCTCATACGGAAATCGAGCACCGTGAGCAGGTCGAGCTTGCCTTCCGCGGCGGGACGCACGTTGACTTGCCCAGGAAGGAGCGCGTCTGTCTCGTCCGAGAACAGGGCGTTCTGTGTGCCTAGCAGATACTTCAGGAAATACTCGTGGCCCTTGCCCGAACTACCCAGGATGTTCGAACGCCAGACGAACATGTTGCGCGGGAAGTTGACGGGGTTATCGGGGTCATCGCAGGAGAACTGCAACGCGCCCGACTTCAGGCGGCCGACAACGTAGTCAATCGGTTTCATACCGGCGCGTGCCGCTTCGTCCGTCAGGTCGAGCGGATTCGCACCCAGTTGCGGCGCGCTCGGCAACCAGCCCATGCGTTCGGACTTCGCGTTCAGGTCGAGCATGGCGAGGTTCGAGTAATTCGCCTTGTTCGCGGTTGGCGCAAGCACTTCGTCCAGCGCGAGCTTTTCGTGACGCCACTGGCTTGTATGGTTATAGAAGAACGACGTGCCGTTCATCTGGCGCGGCGGCTTCGACCAGTCGAGCGCGAACGCAAGCGGCGCCCAGCCGAATTGCGGCCGCAACTTTTCCTGGCCGACATAATGCGCCCAGCCACCGCCGCTTTTACCCACGCAACCGCACATCATCAGTAAGTTGATGATGCCGCGATAAATCATGTCGTTGTGGTACCAGTGATTGAGCGCCGCGCCCACGATCACCATGCTCTTGCCCTGCGTCTGATGGGCGTTGGTGGCGAACTCGCGCGCCACCTGGATCACGAGATTACGCGGGACCGTGGTGTGCTTTTCCTGCCACGCGGGCGTGTAGGGAACATCGTCGTCGTAACTGCTGGCAACGTTCGGGCCGCTGAGGCCCTGATCCACACCGTAGTTCGCCATCTGCAAGTCGAACACAGTTGCAACGAGCGCACTTGTGCCGTCCGCGAGCGTCACACGGCGGGCGGGAACGCGACGTTCAAGCAGTGCGTTGTGTTCGCTGCCGAAGTAGGGGAAGCCGACGGCGACGACTTCATCGTGCGCGCCGCTATCGAGCAGGGAGACGCGCGGGTCGATCGCTCGTCCGCTGCCACCATCCTTGAGTTCCAGATTCCAGCGGCCGACCTTCTGGCCGTCGTTGTGTGCGGCTTCATTCCAGCGAAATCCGATGGTGCCGTTCGGCGCGACAATCTCGCCGCTGTCGGCATCGATCACGAGTGTCTTCCATTGCGCGTTGTTGGCTTCGTCGAGGTTATCGGCGAGATGCGAGGCGCGCAGGAAGTGATCGGGAACGAGCATGCCGTCGTTGTCGCGCAGGAGCACGAGCATGGGCATGTCGGTGTATTGCTTGATGTAGTTGCGAAAGTACGCGGACTTGCTCGGCGCGTTCGCGGCGTGGAATTCCTTGAGCACGACGTGGCCCATCGCCATCGCCAACGCTGCGTCGGTACCTTGCTTCGGTGCGAGCCAGATGTCGCCGAACTTGACCATCTCGCCGAAATCCGACGAGACCGCGACGGTCTTCGTGCCCTTGTAGCGCACTTCCGTATAGAAGTGGGCATCGGGCGTGCGGGTCTGAGGAATGTTCGATCCCCACACCATCAAATAGGTGGAGTTGTACCAGTCCGCGGATTCCGGCACGTCGGTCTGCTCGCCCCAGACCTGCGGCGAAGCGGGCGGGAGGTCGCAGTACCAGTCGTAGAACGACAGGCACACGCCGCCGATCAGGCTCAGGTAACGCGAGCCCGCGGCATATGACACCATCGACATCGCGGGAATCGGCGAGAAGCCAATCACGCGATCGGGTCCGAACTTGCCGATGGTGAACGCGTTGGCGGCCGCGATCATCTCGTTGGCGGTGTTCCAGTCGGCGCGTACAAAGCCGCCGAGGCCACGCACACTCTTGTAGCGTTTGGCCTTGACCGGGTCCTGACTAATCGACGCCCAGGCGGCAACCGGATCCAGAGTTTGGCGTGCTTCGCGCCACATCTCCATCAGGCGACCTCGAATCATCGGGTACTTCACGCGCTGTGCGGAATACACGTACCAGCTATACGATGCACCACGTGGACAGCCGCGCGGTTCATGATTGGGCAAGTCGGCACGGGTGCGCGGATAGTCGGTCTGCTGCGTCTCCCAGACGATCAGTCCGCTCTTCACATAGACCTTCCACGAACACGAACCCGTGCAGTTCACGCCGTGCGTGGAGCGAACGACCTTGTCGTGCTGCCAGCGATTTCTATATCCCTCTTCCCACTTGCGGTCTTCATTGACAACCGCACCGTGTCCGTTCGAAAACGTCGACTGCGTACGCCTGACGAACTTCAGGCGATCCAGAAAATGACTCATTGTTGTGTCCTGTGTCGAAGAGGGCGGGTCAGCAAGGCATGCTCGCGTTGCGGCGTGCGTAGCAGAACCACGTGATGGCGACGCACGTCACGTAGAAGGCGATAAAGACGTATAGCGCGGGAATAGCGGAGCCGGTCATGTCGAGCGCGGTGCCGAAGGTCTTAGGTATGAAGAAGCCGCCATACGCGCCGATAGCGGCGGAGAACCCAAGCACGGCCGCGGATTCCTTGCCGGCGTTATGCAGGGCCTGGCGTTGGGCCGAGGCATCGAGCCCCTTCGCGCGGCGCTGATGCTCGGTCATGAAGATCACCGGGATCATGCGGAAGGTCGAACCGTTGCCAATTCCGGTCAGCATGAAGAGCACGATGAAAGTCGCGAGGAAGCCGCCGAAGTTACCCGCGGACCCTGCGCCCGGCATGAACGAGATCACGCTGAACACAGCCGCGATCATGCCGAGGAAGGTCCAGAGCGTCACCCGCGCGCCGCCGAGGTGGTCGGAGATCCAGCCACCGACTGGACGCGCCAATGCGCCTGCAAGCGGGCCGAGAAACGCGTAGGTGGTGGGATTGATCGACGGGAATTGCGATTTGGTCAGTAGCGCAAAGCCCGCGGAGAAGCCGATGAACGAACCGAACGTGCCGATATAAAGCCAGCACATCAGCCAGTTGTGCTTGCGCTTGAAGATCACGGCTTGCTCGGCGAACGAGGCCTTCGCGTCGGCGATGTCGTTCATGCCGAACCAGGCCGCCACCGATGCCGCGACAATAAACGGCACCCAGATGAAGCCCGCGTTCTGCAGCCATATGCCGCGTTCGGCCCCGTTGGCGACGAACGTCTGGCCTTCGCCCGCGAACGAAGCGAACGCGGCCGTGGCGATCACGAGGGGCGCCACGAATTGCACGAGCGACACACCCAGGTTGCCGATGCCGGCGTTCAATCCCGTGGCAAGTCCTTTCTGCGCTTTGGGAAAGAAGAAGCTGATATTTGCCATCGACGAACTGAAGTTCGCGCCGCCGAAACCGCACAGCAAGGCGAGCACGAGCAGCGTGCCATAGCCTGTCGATGGATCGCGCAATGCAAAGCCCATGCCGATGGCCGGAATCAGCAGCGTGGCTGTGGAGAACGCGGTAAAGCGCCGGCCGCCGAAGATCGGCACTAGAAACGAATAGAAGATCCGCAGCGTGGCGCCTGACAACGCGGGCAGGGCAGTCAGCCAGAACAACTGGTTCTTCGTAAAGTGGAAACCGCCCTTGTCGAGGTTCACAACCACGACGCTCCACAACGACCACACCGCGAAGGCGAGCATCAGCGCCGGGATCGAGATCCACAGGTTGCGATTGGCAATGGCCGAGCCGCGTGTTTTCCAGAAAGCCGGATCTTCCGGCTCCCAATTTTTGAGGAGATAGTCGGACATGTTTTTATAGATTGGGTTAGACGGATGCACGCGCCACGGCAGCATCGCCGTGCGAGCGGAAAGAGAAGGTCATCCAGATGAGGCTGACGGCAGTGGCGCCGAAAAGCAGCATGAAACAGGTGCTGCTGACGCCCGTCAGGTCGGCGAGCAGCCCAAAAAGTATGGGTAAGGCGAAGCCGGCAAGACCGCCCGCGAGACCCACCACGCCGGATACCGCGCCAATGTTGCCGGTGTATTCATCGGAGACGAACTTGAAGACGGACGCCTTGCCGATCGCCATGGCAATGCCTACTGTGAACATCAGGACTGTGAACACGGTGGGCGAGAGGGCGATGTTGAAGCCCAGTGGACCGTAGCTCGACTGCACAATGAAACCGGTATCGGGATAGCTCAAAAAGAAGAAGCACGTAAGTACGGTCCACATCACGACCCACGTCGTTTTCTTCGCGCCGAAGCGATCGGACAACCATCCGCCAACAGCACGAAGGACACCGCCCGGCAGCGAGAAGCAAGCAGCCAGCAACGCGGCTTGTTCAATATGGAATCCGTAATGATTGACGTAGTAATGCGGTAGCCACAACGCCAGGCCGACATAACCGCCAAACACCACGGAGTAATACTGCGAATAGCGCCATGCGCGACGGTCTTTCATCACGCTCAGTTGACTGGCGAAGCTCGGCGGGTTGGCAATGCGATGAGCAGGATTCGTTGCCGATGTCATCCAGAAGAGCAGGGCGGTCATCAGCATGGCGATGGCATAGACCTTCGGCACGATCGTCCACGTGCCGGCTGTCACGATCAACACGGGTGCGACGAATTTGGTCAACGCAGCACCAGAATTGCCGGCACCGAAGATACCCATTGCGAGGCCCTGGCGGCCTTTGGGGAACCAACGAGCCACATACGGGGTACCTACTGAAAAGCTGGCGCCGGCGAGGCCTACGAGCAGCCCCAACGCGATGAATTGCCAGAACTGCGTGGCGTAGGTGAGCATCCAGATTGGGATGACGGTGGCGAGCATCGTCAGGAAAAAGACGATGCGGCCGCCGAAGCGATCGGTGCAGATACCGAGCGGGACACGGGCAAGCGAGCCCGACAGAACCGGGGTAGCGGCGATCAGGCCGAATTCCGTATCGGAGAGACCCAGTTGAGTCTTCAGCGGAATGCCAAGAATCGCGAACATCATCCAGATCGCGAAGCAGATGGTGAAAGCGAAGGTGCTCGACCAGAGCACGCGCCAGGCGCGCGGGTCGGCGGTCGACGCGTCGTGGACGGCTTGGGTGGCTTGAGATTTGCGTACGGCAGTCATAGTGCTTGCCTGTCGATTGAATTTGCGTTTGGTGGGGAATCGACTGCAAGATTAGGGACTACGCGCGGTGCCGCCCATTAGCCGTTGGGAGGGCGCGACTCCATGTCGCTGCTCCGGCGGGACTACTCCGAAAGGTGTAAAACTTGGGGCTGGCGCGCCGGGCGGGAAGCGTTCCCGCCACTGCGATGCAATGCAGCAATCCGCTTGCTATGAGGATATGAGGACCAGATATGGCTGAAGACGACTTGAAGATCACCGTTCTACCGCAACAGTTTTCCATCGACGTGATGCTGGAAAAATATGCGAAGGGTGACGAAACGCGCATTGACGACATTTACCGGCGGGTCGCGCGCGGCGTGGCGCTCGCCGAGCCCGAGGCGCGGCGCAAGCAGGTCGAGACCGAATTCTTCGAGAATTTCCAGCGTGGTGCGCTGGGAGCAGGCCGCATCATGAGCGCGGCCGGCACGGGTATCCAGGCAACGCTGATCAACTGCTTCGTGCAGCCGGTGGGCGACGCCATCCAGGGCGTGGACGAGGACGGTTTGCCGGGCATCTACGTTGCCTTGCTGCAGGCAGCCGAAACCATGCGGCGCGGCGGCGGGGTGGGTTACAACTTTTCCGCGATTCGTCCGAAGGGTGCACGCGTGCATTCCACGGGATCGTCGGCGTCGGGGCCGTGCAGTTACATGGATGTGTTCGACGCGTCATGCAGGACCGTTGAAAGCGCCGGCTCACGGCGCGGCGCGCAGATGGGCATTCTCGATTGCTCACATCCTGACCTGCTTGAATTTATCGCGGCAAAGCATGTGAAGGGTCGTTGGAATAACTTCAATGTATCGGTCGCGGTGACGGACGAGTTCATGCAAGCCGTTGCCGACGATACCCCGTGGCAACTCGTGCATCGTGCCGATCCGTCGCCTTCGTTCAAGGCGTCGGCTGATGCACGGCAGCGTGACGATGGGTTGTGGGTCTATCGCGAAGTGCGGGCGCGGGAAGTGTGGGACACCATCATGCGCTCGACCTATGACGTCGCGGAGCCGGGGGTGGTGTTCGTATCGCGCATGAACGACGACAACAACCTGCGTGCGGTGGAGACCATTCGCGCAACCAATCCCTGTGGTGAGCAGCCGTTGCCTGCCTATGGGTGCTGCAACCTGGGACCGTTGAACCTGACGCGTTTCGTGCGTGAACCGTTCGCGCAGCGTCATGGAGGAACGCCGGTATTCGACTGGGATGGCTTGGCGAAAAGCACCCGCACGCAGGTTCGTTTTCTCGACGATGTGCTCGACGTAACGCTCTGGCCGCTACCCGAGCAAGACCAGGAAGCGAAGGCGAAGCGGCGCATAGGCGTGGGTTTTACCGGGCTCGGCGACGCGCTTGTCATGCTCGGCGTGCGCTACAACTCGCAGGAAGGTCGCGACTTTGCGACACGCGTGGCGCGAACCATGCGCGACGAGGCGTATCGCGCGTCGGTGGAACTGGCTCGCGAGCGCGGGGCGTTTCCGCTCTTCGACGCAGAAAAGTACCTCGAAACAGGCACTTTCGCGTCGCGACTGCCCGATGACATCAAGGCGGAGATACATCGCGACGGCATCCGCAACAGCCACCTGCTTTCCATTGCGCCGACCGGCACGGTGAGTCTCGCGTTCGCTGACAACGCGTCGAACGGCATTGAGCCGGCGTTCTCGTGGACTTATCAGCGGACCAAGCGCATGGCCGATGGCAGCCGGCAATCGTTCGCGGTGGAAGACCATGCGTACCGCTTGTATCGCGAACTGGGCGGTGACGTGAAGGCGTTGCCGGCCTATTTCGTGAGCGCGCTCGATATGTCCGCGAACGATCATCTGGAAATGATGGCGGCGGTGCAGCCTTTCGTCGATACATCCATCTCGAAGACGGTCAACGTACCGGCCGATTATCCGTTCGATGCGTTCAAGGACCTTTACTTCGACGCCTGGCATCGTGGCCTGAAGGGACTCGCCACCTACCGTCCCAACGACACGCTGGGCGCGGTGCTATCAGTGACGCCCGAGACACCCACTGTCATTGCATCCGATCCCTCGGATGCGGCGGACGCAGAGGTTCAACTGGACCCGTTGCGCATTGCCATTGATCATCGTCCGCGCGGCGAGTTGCCGGCGATCATCGAGAAGGTGGAGTACCTCACGCAAGCCGGCAAGAAGTCGCTTTATGTAGCGGTGTCGTTCATGGAGATTACGGGGCGGCTGGGCGGCGAGGATGTCACTATCGAGCGTCCCATCGAGTTCTTCATTCCAACCGGGCAGCGCGACGAATCGCAGCAGTGGATTACGGCGACCATGCGGTCGTTGTCATTGGCGGCGCGGGGTGGTTTTGTCGCGCGCAATCTGCAGGATATGCGCAAGGTGTCGTGGGATCGAGGGCAGGTGCGGCTGGGTGACGTCGAGCGTCCCGGTGGCCATAAGGCGCCCCGTTGGCACGACTCGGAGGTCGCGGCGCTTGCGTATGCGATCCAGCAGATCCTGTATCGGCGAGGGTTCCTCGATATCGAGGGTGGTCAGGTGCCTTCTCGGCTGCTTGCGCAGCGTCGGCATGAAACTGCGCAGGCGGGGCTTGCATCGGCGTCATTCGATTCCGGCGATGACGACATCACGCCTGTTGTCGAGGACAACGCGGATGCTGCCAACCCGCATGCGCTACTGCCCATTCCGGGCCGCAAATGCCCGACATGCGGTGCCAACGCCATGATCCGCAAGGACGGTTGCGACTTCTGCACAGCGTGTGGCGAAGTGGGCGCGTGCGGGTGAAACATAAGCGCCTGATCACTTTCACCACCGATCAGGCGCTCAGCCCGATACCGCACGCTCACATTGTTTACGACTCGGCGCCAACAACGCGCTCAGTCGTTCAACCTGCCGCAGAATCCATCCGCTCCGGTGCCTGACGCTCGCGCGTTACTTGCGGCCGGTACGGTTGCCATTGCGCTGCTTCCGGAAGCCAGTCGTCGAGCGCGGAGAACTCTTCAAGGGATACTGATTCATTCATGATGGACTCCTTGATTTACTGAACGTGAGCGTTGCCACTTTGCGTGGCTGATCCGTTCGCGAACTCCACGATCGAACGATTACGTTGTTCAGCCGCCGCTGCGTCGCGTGCACGTTGTTCGTGCTGCTCGGCAATCGCAATTCCGGCCATACTGCGTTCAGGGTAGGTGTTGCGGTTCAGCGCCGGCAGCGTGCCGTTTGCATACGAGGCAGCCAGCTCCGCGCGGACTTGCTCGCGTGTCATGGTGCTTTGGCTGGTTACGGCCGTTTGATATGTGCCTGCATGCCCAATCCCGCCGTCAGCGAATGCAGTCGTGGAGACTATGGCTGAGATAGCGGAAAGCGAGAGTGTTGCGATAGCGGTTTTCATGCGTGCTGCTCCTGTCGTTTCATTCGATAAGCATCGAACAGAGTCGATGCAATCGGACTGATAGCGGGGCAGCGGGCGTCGGGCTAATTAATCAGTCTAAGCAATGAAAGACAATGACATCGACTAATCGACGAGCCGCGCTGCGACAGGACGAAATGTAGTCAAGCGAGCGCCGTGGATAAATGACCGTTAAGCGAAAAGATTAATCGCGCTGCGCGAATAATCGAAAAAGCCCTTATGGAAAGGGCTTTTGCGACGAAACCAGTATTGGCAGAAGGGACTAAAGCCCTTACCCGCAAGAGGGCCGAATAGGGCTTGAATGCTGAAGAAAGAGACCTGATTGAACAGGCCTCAAGCAAAACTAAACGACTACCTCAGCGGTGCCGGCAACATCCGGCGTCCCATGTTTGACAATCGATTTCGCGGGCGTAGCCGTCGGCAGGCAGCGCTGCTCGGCGTCTTCCTGGCCCGAAAGCAGAGGACACCGTTCGAATAACTCGGCGGCCCAATCGACAAACACCCGCACCTTGGGCGACAAATGCCGGTTGTGCGGATACACCACGGAAATGGGCATGGGCAACGGTTTCCACTGCGGCAGCACCTCCACCAGTTCGCCGGAGCGCAAATGCGGAAGAGCCATGAAGCGCGGTATCTGGACGATTCCGACCCCTTTGACGCCGCACGCGATATAAGCCTCGGCGTCATTCACGGCAATCTTCCCGCGCATCTTCACGTCGACGGACTTCCCATCGACAACAAAATCCATGTCCATCACGCGACCGGTGCGGCTGGAGAAATAATTCACGGCCGTGTGCTGCTGCAAATCTTCGATCGTATGCGGCACGCCATGAAGCTCGAGATAATCCGGACTTGCAGCGGTCAGGCCCTGAAACACGCCGATCCGCCGCGCGACAAGACTCGAATCCTGCAGCGTTCCCACGCGAATGACACAATCCACACCTTCCTGGATCAGGTCGACCGGTTTGTCGCCGAAACCGATCATCAACTCGATTTCCGGATAACGCGTGTGGAATTCGCAAAGCTGGGGCATGACGATCATGCGTCCGATCGACCCCGGCATATCGATCCGCAATTTACCGCGCGGACCCTTGCCGGTATTGGCGAACGAACTCTCGGTTTCCTCGATGTCCGCGAGAATTCGCACGCAGCGCTCGTAATACGCCGCGCCGTCCGGCGTGAGGTTCAGGCGTCGTGTCGTGCGTTGCAGGAGACGCACGTTCAGGAACGCTTCGAGGTTCTGAATAATCGTTGTCACCGAGGCGCGCGGCATGTCCATGGTGTCTGCTGCGCGTGAAAAACTATTGGTGTCGACGACTCTTGTAAACACCTGCATAGCTTGTAGCCGGTCCATTTTTCTCTCGCCGTCAATGCTTTGCGGCATCTGGAATAAGGATGCCGCTCAGACAGGAATGGGCAGTTTCAATCGCGATTGTTCAGTGCGACCGAATTGTGTTGCCGGATTATAGGCATTTATTTCAAATGTCGTTGCCCCCAGAATTCGTTCCATCGCAACTCGGGTGGGATGGCGCGGACGCGCTGAAAATAACCATGGCATCAACGCTGGATCTGGGCCTCTGCATAGAGGATGTTCGAATCGCGGGACATGCGCAACCCATAACCTTGCGCAGTTATCGCCCCGCGTCGGACGGCACAATCCTGCCGGTCGTGCTTTATTTTCATGGCGGCGGCTTTGTACGCGGCACGCTGGATGATGCCGACGTCACGGCCAGCACCATTGCCCGGGATACCGCGGCGTGGGTCATCTCGGTGGGCTACTCACTGGCGCCGGCTTTCCCGTTTCCTGCCGCCCCCGAGGATGCTTACCGGGCGGCGCAATGGGCCGTAGCGAACGCTCGTGCACAACGGGCAGATGCAAACCGAATCGGGGTCGCGGGGCACGATGCGGGCGGCAATCTGGCAACGTGCGTCGCGGCCATTGCGCGGGATCGCGGCGACATCGTGATCCTCGCGCAAGCGCTGCTCGCGCCGTTGCTCGACCCGAGCATGACGCGCATGGCCGACGAGAACAAGGTGCGCTCGCCGGACATCTGCATGGCGGAGTGCGCGCAGTGTTATCGCGCGTATCTGCCGAACGCTTCACAACGGCTTCATCCCTATGCGGCGCCGCTGGAGTCGCGCCGTCTTGCCGGTCTGCCGCCTGCGCTGATCGCAAGCGCCCAGCATGACCTGCTGCATATCGAGGCAGAGAAATATGCGGGCGAACTGATCGCCGCGGGCGTGCCGACGGAAGTCACGCGGCACGTCAATGCATCGCATAACGCGCTTGCAGCGGACCCGGCTGCAATCGCGGACGTAGTGGCGTTCTTCAAGAAACGGCTTCGTGCGCATACGCCTGCGCCGCTTCGCGACACTCAAAAAATTCAAACAATCTCAACGACTTAATCGGAGCAACGCATGTCCATCACTCGCAAACGTCTTACCGTCGCGCTAGGCGCCGCGCTGGTCGTCGCAGGCATCGGAACATTCACTGCCATGCATGGTTTCGGCCGCGGCGATCTGCCGGTGAACGGTGCGGAAGCCGCCATCAAGCCGTCCGCGCCCGCCATGGAAGTGGATGTCGCCACCGTGGTTTCGAAGACCATCACCGACTATCAAAACTATTCGGGCCGGCTGGAAGCAGTCGATAAAGTCGAGATCCGTCCGCTCGTGCCGGGGACTATTGTCGCGGTGCATTTTGCCGATGGCGCGCTGGTGAAGAAGGGCGATCCGCTCTTTACCATCGACCCGCGGCCGTACGTGGCGCAAGTCGATCAAGCCGCGGCGCAACTCGCGGCGGCCCAGGCTCGCAACGGTTATACATCGACCGATGCCGCACGCGCGGAGCGTTTGCTGGCGGACAACGCGATCGCCAAGCGTGATTACGACGAGAAGCAGAACGCTTCGCATGAAGCCGCGGCGAACCTGAAGGCCGCGCAAGCGGCCCTCGAGACGGCGAAGATCAACCTGACGTACACGCAGATCGTGGCGCCGGTGTCGGGCCGGGTGTCGCGTGCGGAAATGACGGTTGGCAACATTGTGTCGACGGGTTCCAGCGCGCCGTTGCTGACCACGCTGGTGTCGGTGTCGCCCATCTACGCCTCGTTCGACGTCGATGAGCAAACCTACCTGCGTTATCTCAGCCGCGACTCGCGTGCAAGCGTGCCAGTCTCGCTCGGTCTCGCGAATGAAGAGGGTTTCTCGCGTGAAGGCAAGATCGCGTCCGTTGACAACCAACTCGATACGGGCTCAGGCACGATTCGCGTGCGGGCACGTTTCGATAACGCCGACGCTTCGCTGGTGCCGGGCCTCTATGCACGCATCAAGGTAGGAGGCGGCACGCCGCATCCGGCGGTGCTGATCGACGATGCTGCCATCGGGACCGACCAGGACAAGAAGTTCGTGATGGTGGTCGACCCGGACAACCGCGTGCAATACCGCGAAGTCACGCTCGGCACGTTGAGCGACGGCCTGCGTGTAATCGCAAAGGGCTTGCAGCCGGGCGAGCGGATCGTGGTGAACGGCTTGCAGCGTGTGCGCCCGAACGACGTGGTGAAGGCCAATTCCGTAGCAATGGCGAGCGCGTCGCCGGCTAAAGACGCTTCATAAGACGCGCTTTACAGACGGCTTTTATAAGCGCTTAACAGCGGCTCCTCGTGTGCGTAGTACGTGTCCGGTTCGTTCCTCGCGGGACGGACAGGTCTGTGGCTAGGCGCGCGCAGCCTCTCATGCAAATAAAGAAAACGTCATGAACATTTCCAAGTTTTTCATCGACCGCCCGATCTTTGCGGGTGTCATGTCGGTGCTTATCCTGCTGGCGGGCATCATCGCCATGTTCAAGCTGCCGATCTCCGAATATCCGGAAGTCGTGCCGCCATCCGTGGTCGTGCATGCACAGTATCCAGGCGCGAATCCGAAGGTGATCGCCGAAACGGTGGCGTCGCCATTGGAAGAGCAGATCAACGGCGTGGAAGACATGCTGTACATGCAGTCGCAGGCCAACAGCGACGGCAACCTGAACATCACGGTGACGTTCAAGCTCGGCACGGATCCGGACAAGGCGCAGGAGCTGGTGCAGAACCGCGTGGCGCAAGCGCTGCCGCGCCTGCCGGAAGACGTGACGCGGCTCGGTGTGACGACGATCAAGTCGTCGCCGACGCTCACCATGGTGGTTCACTTGAACTCGCCCAATGATCGCTACGACATGACGTATCTGCGCAACTATGCGCTGATTAACGTGAAAGACCGGCTCGAGCGGATCCAGGGCGTGGGGCAGGTTCAGCTGTGGGGCTCGGGCGATTACTCTATGCGCATCTGGCTCGATCCGCAAAAGGTCGCTCAGCGTGGCATGACGGCGACCGACGTGGTCAATGCGATCCGCGAACAAAACGTACAAGTCGCGGCCGGGGTGATCGGTGCATCGCCTACTTCGTCAAATGTACCGTTGCAACTGAACGTGAATGCGCAAGGCCGCTTGCAGACCGAAGCGGAGTTCAGGGACATCGTGCTCAAGACTTCGCCTGACGGCGCGGTCACGCATCTGAGCGACGTGGCGCGGGTCGAGCTGGCTGCATCGGAATATGGCTTGCGTTCGCTGCTCGACAACAAGTCGGCGGTCGCGATGGCGATCAACCAGCAACCGGGTGCGAACTCGCTGCAGATCTCCGATCAGGTCCGCCAGACCATGAAGGAATTAAAGGCGGACATGCCGGCGGGCGTCGATTATCAAATCGTCTACGACCCGACGCAGTTCGTGCGCTCAAGTATTGAAGCGGTGATCCATACGCTGATCGAAGCCATCGCGCTGGTCGTGCTGGTGGTGATCGTGTTCCTGCAAACCTGGCGCGCGTCGATCATTCCGTTGCTGGCGGTGCCGGTGTCGATCATCGGTACGTTCTCGCTGCTGCTCGCCTTCGGTTTCTCGATCAACGCGTTGTCATTGTTCGGGATGGTGCTGGCAATCGGGATCGTGGTGGATGATGCGATCGTGGTGGTGGAGAACGTCGAACGCAATATTGAGGCGGGGCTATCGGCGCGAGAGGCGACTTATCAGGCCATGCGCGAAGTAAGCGGGCCAATTATCGCCATTGCACTGACGTTGACCGCCGTGTTCGTACCGCTCGCGTTCATGTCCGGGCTGACGGGTCAGTTCTACAAGCAGTTCGCGATGACCATCGCTATTTCCACCGTAATCTCGGCCTTCAACTCGCTGACGTTGTCGCCGGCGCTGGCGGCATTGCTACTGAAGGGCCATGACGAACCGAAGGACTGGCTGACGCGCGGCATGGATCGTGTGTTCGGTGGATTCTTCCGCCAGTTCAACAAGGTCTTCAAGCGCGGTTCGGAGAAATACGGCAAGGGCGTGACGGGTGTCATTAACCGCAAGGCGCTGATGATGGGCGTGTACATCGTGCTGTTGTGCGGCGCCGTGATGATGGGCAAGGTCGTGCCCGGCGGTTTCGTGCCGGCGCAGGACAAGGAGTATCTGATCAGCTTTGCGCAGTTGCCCAACGGCGCGTCGCTCGATCGTACCGAGGCAGTGATTCGCCAGATGACGGACATCGCGAGAAAGACGCCGGGCGTGCAAAGCGCGGTGGAATTTCCGGGCTTGTCGGTGAACGGCTTCACGAATTCGTCGAGCGCGGGCATTGTGTTCGTGACGCTCAAGCCATTTAACGAGCGTAAGGGCGCGGCGCTTTCGGCAGGTGCCATTGCGGGCTCGCTGAACCAGAAATATGCGGCAATCAAGGGTTCGTTCATTGCCGTGTTCCCGCCGCCGCCGGTGCTTGGGCTAGGGACGCTCGGCGGCTTCAAGCTGCAACTGGAAGACCGTGGCGCGCTGGGCTACGCCGCACTGAACGACGCTACGCAGGCGTTCATCAAGCGTGCATCGCAGACGCCTGAACTTGGGCCGACGTTCTCCAGCTATCAGATCAACGTGCCGCAACTGAACGTGGATCTGGATCGTGTGAAGGCGAAGCAACTGGGTGTATCGGTCACCGATGTATTCAGCACGATGCAGGTGTATCTCGGCTCGCTGTATGTGAACGACTTTAACCGCTTCGGCCGTGTGTACCAGGTCCGCGTGCAGGCGGATGCGCCGTTCCGCTCGAGTTCGGAGGATATCGGTCTGCTCAAGACGCGTAACGCGAATGGCGAAATGGTGCCGCTCTCGTCGCTCGTTAAAGTGACGCCGACGTATGGTCCGGAGATGGTGGTGCGCTACAACGGCTACACCGCTGCCGACATCAACGGTGGTCCTGCTCCGGGTTATTCGTCGGGCCAGGCGCAAGCTGCAGTGGAACGCATCGCGGCTGAAACGCTGCCGCGCGGCATCAAGTTCGAATGGACCGACCTGACGTACCAGCAGATCCTTGCAGGCAATGCAGCCATGTGGGTGTTCCCGATCAGCGTGCTGCTCGTGTTCCTCGTGTTGGCTGCCCTGTACGAAAGCCTGACGCTGCCGCTCGCCGTGATCCTGATCGTGCCCATGAGCATTCTCTCGGCGCTGGTGGGTGTGTGGCTCACGAAGGGTGACAACAACATCTTCACGCAGATCGGCTTGATGGTGCTGGTGGGCTTGTCGGCGAAGAACGCCATCCTGATCGTGGAATTTGCGCGAGAGCTGGAAATGCAGGGACGCTCGATCGTGGAGGCGGCTATTGAAGCCAGCCGTCTGCGCTTGCGGCCGATCCTGATGACGTCGATCGCTTTCATCATGGGTGTGGTGCCACTCGTGCTGTCGTCGGGCGCGGGTTCGGAAATGCGCCATGCAATGGGCGTGGCCGTGTTCTTCGGCATGCTTGGCGTGACGCTGTTCGGCCTGATGCTCACGCCGGTGTTTTATGTGCTGTTGAGAAAGTTGGCTGGCGGCGAACATCTCGTCGACAAGCATGGCCACAATCCGCACATGCGCGGTGTCAATGCAACGCTCGAAGCATGAGAGGGATTGAAATGAAAACGTTGAATACGAAGCGATGGCTGGGGTTGTCGGCGTTACTCGGATCGTTGCTGGTGGTGGCGGGCTGTTCGCTCGCGCCGACTTACACGAAGCCCGACGTAAGCGCGCCGGCAGCCTTCAAGGAAACACCACAGGAAACGGCGTTGGCTCCTTCGGAGCAGGGCACGTGGAAGACTGCGCAACCGTCGGAACAGGCGTTGCGCGGCGAATGGTGGACGGTCTTCAATGACCCGACGCTCAACGATCTGGAACATCAGGCGCTTGACGCGAACCAGAACCTGAAGGCAGCGGCTGCACGTGTAAAAGAATCACGCGCGATCAACCAGACCGCGCGGGCGGGGTTATTCCCGACGCTGGATGCAGGCTTCGGTCCGACGCGCGAGAAGCTCTCACCGGCATCGCAGTTCCTTCCCGCCAACGCCAACGTACCGTCACAGACTTTGTGGCGCGCGGAGGGGAGCGCGTCGTATGAAGTGGACCTGTTCGGTCGCGTGTCGGACTCGGTGAAGGCCGCGAACGCCGACACCGAGCAAAGCGAAGCGCTGTTCCGGTCCGTGCAACTCGCGTTGCAAGCGGATGTGGCGCAGAACTACTTCAACTTGCGTGAGCTCGACTCGGAAAGCGATGTCTTCACACGTACCGTCACGCTGCGCGAGCAAGCATTGAAGCTCGTGCAGAACCGCTTTAACGAAGGCGAGATCAGCGAGCTGGACGTGGCGCAGGCCAGGTCAGAGCTTGCCACGGCCAAGTCAGACGCCATGACGGTGCAGCGCTTGCGCGCCGCGTCCGAGCACAGCCTCGCGGTGCTGCTGGGTAAGGCGGCATCGCAGTTCTCGATGGCGGCCAACCCGCTCACGCCTGTCGATATCAAGATTCCGCCGGGCTTGCCCTCTTCGTTGCTCGAACGTCGTCCGGATATTGCAGCGGCCGAGCGCACCATGGCAGCAGCGAACTCGCGGATTGGCGTGGCGAAGGCGGCGTTTTTCCCCTCGCTCAACATAACGGGTTCGGGTGGATTCGAATCGGCGACCCTTGGCGACCTCTTCAACTGGTCGAGCCGCACGTTCCTGCTCGGACCGTTCGCCGGCACGGCGCTCAATCTGCCGATCTTCGACGGCGGCCGACGCAAGGGCAATCTTGCGAACGCGCGCGCGATTTACGAAGAGGATGTCGCGAACTATCGGCAGCAGGTGCTGGTGGCGTTCCAGGAAGTGGAGGACAACCTCTCGGACCTGCGCATCCTTCAGGACCAGACGCGCACGCAAGCCGAAGCGGTGAGCGCGTCGAGCCGGGCGGCGCAGCTGTCTCGTTCGCAGTACACCGAGGGTGCGGTCAACTATCTTGACGTGATCGATGCCGAGCGTACCGTGCTGCAGTCGCAGCGCGCAGCGGTTCAACTGTCGGGCGTGCAGGCGACGTCGACGGTGAACCTGATCCGCGCGCTCGGTGGTGGTTGGGGAGACATGCCGGCCGCACCTGCTGCGCCAGTTGCATCTGCAACAGACGCGAGCGTTGCGTCGCGTTAAGCATTAAACGCAGCACTGTCAGCGCGATTGTTCGAAACGCGCGACAAGTGTCTTCGATTGCAGAGGGTTTATCCGGTGGCTCCCGGTCCGTAAAATAAGACCATGGATACGGGAGCCGTCATGAAAGCCTTAATCGAACGACAACTCTACCGACCCGCCGTCGTACTACCCCTGTTGGTCTTGATGCGCCTGATGGTGACGCTCGATTTCAACCTGATGCAAGTGACGTTCGTCGTGGTCATGAAGAGTTCGCAATACATGTTTCAAGCGGTGTTCAGGCATCGCTTCGATCAAGCCGGTCGTCGCGATGTCCGGTTGCCACAGGTCAATGCCGTGCATGAGAAGACCTGCCACTGCTAACACCTTCAGCAATCAGTATATTTCCGGCACGATAATGCTCTCGGGCACGGGCTGCCGCAGGTAATCATCGTTATAAACGCGGTCAGGCAATTCGATCGTGGGGTGCTCGATCTCGTGATACGGCACCTGGCTCAGCAGATGGTGAATGCAGTTGAGCCGAGCGCGTTTCTTGTCCACAGCCTGCACGACCCACCATGGCGCTTCGGGAATATGCGAGCGCGTCAGCATGACTTCCTTCGCGTGTGTATAGGCCTCCCAGCGACGGCGGCTTTCCAGGTCCATCGGGCTCAGCTTCCACTGCTTCAACGGATCTTGAATACGCGCCTGGAAGCGGACTTCCTGTTCGTCGTCAGTGATCGAGAACCAGTACTTCAGGATCTGCACGCCGCTGCGCGCCAGCATCTTTTCGAATTCCGGCACTGAGCGAAAGAACTCTTCGTACTCGGCATCGGTACAGAAATTCATCACGCGTTCCACGCCCGCCCGGTTGTACCAGCTGCGGTCGAACAGCACGATCTCGCCGCCCGCCGGCAGATGCGACACATAGCGCTGGAAATACCATTGGGTGCGTTCGCGATTGTTCGGCGCGGGCAATGCGGCGACCCGGCAAACCCGTGGATTCAACCGCTGCGTGATGCGCTTGATAGCGCCACCCTTGCCGGCGGCGTCGCGTCCTTCAAAGATCACTACGAGCCGGTGGCCGCTCGCGACAACCCAGTCCTGCAACTTCACGAGTTCGCCTTGCAGGCGGAACAGTTCACGGAAGTAGATCTTGCGCTGCTCGCGTGCTTCGGCGGAAAGCGCACCGTCGCCGTCGAGGATGCGGTCGTCGACTTCCATCTCTAGTTCTTCGTCGTAGCTGTCGATCAGGTCTTCTTCGAAGCGGCGCTGTTTTTCCTGCGAATTCATGGGGAGCTCCGTTTGGTTGGGCATGTTGACCGCGTTGAATCGTCCCGGCAGGCAATACAAAAACCCGCAATCCTGCAAATTATCGATTATCAGGCCCGATAATTTCAGGAATGTTACGGCCGGCCCGTTAAGCGCGAGGCGACGGTTAGACGAATGATCCGCTTTTCTGCGGGCGGCGTGCATCAACGGCCGGGTGCGGTATGCGATATGCGGTAGTGTCGTCACACTTTGCGCACTTTGCCCGGAAAGCGGAAGCAGCATGCACGAACCATCCCTTGGCGCACGGCGCCGATCAACGGTCGAACGCTGGGCGCCGTCCGTCTATTTCGTGATCGGGCAGCTCGGCTGGTTCGCCTGCGTACTGAGCGCCGCGCACGACGTGCCATGGATGGGCGTGGCGGCAACCATTGTGCTCCTCGCGGTGCATCTGGCTCGGGTTGAGCGGCCGTTGCAGGAGTTCAAGCTGCTGGCCAGTGTAGTGGTGGTGGGCGCGATCTGGGAGAGCGTGCCGGTTGCTACCGGGTTGCTTGTGTACCCCAACGGCACCGTGTTGCCAGGCGCTGCACCTTACTGGATCCTTGCATTGTGGGCGCTGTTCGCGGCCCAGTTCAACACCACGTTCGGCTGGCTGAAGCAACCCGCGCAACGCATGCTGCTTGCTTCGGTGCTCGGCGCGATAGCCGGGCCGATGTCGTTTCGCGCGGGCGCCGCGCTCGGCGCGGTGCGGTTTGCGCAACCCTTGCTCGCGACGATCGTTCTGGCTATCGGCTGGGCGATTTTGATGCCGGTGCTGATCCTGCTGTCGCGGCGGTGGGACGGGGTGCACTGATCCCGGCTGAGGGCCAGTGAAGGCCGGTGACTATTTGTTTGCCTTTAGAATGCCCCCTTGCCGTTGCCAACGGTATTCTCCTTGCGACTGCCATGACCCATACCGCTCCGCTTTCATCTTCGCTTGCTCGTTTCGACGACGTGCAGACCGCGCGCTTGCTGCCCTTCGATCGCCTCGTCGATACCCTGAAGCTCACCATGCTCGACTATGCCAACGGCCTCATCACCAGCCCCGAACGCATGGTGGTGCCGCTTCAAGATGGCGCCGTAATGCTCTCCATGCCCGCTGCAGCCGCCGATCTCGCCATGCACAAGCTCGTCAATGTGTGCCCTAAAAATGGTGCGCTCGGGCTGCCGACCATTCACGGCCAGGTCACGGCATTCGATGCTGAGACCGGTGTTCCGCTTTTCATGCTTGACGGTCCCACGGTAACCGGCCGCCGCACGGCCGCGGTCACCATGATCGGCATCCAGGCGCTGCTCGGACGCGAGCCTGCGGAGGTTTTGGTCATCGGCACGGGCAAGCAGGCCGCGCATCACGTCGAGGCGCTGAGCGCGCTTTTTCCGGCTGCGAAGATCCTCGTGCAGGGCTCGCGGGTCGAACGCGCCGAGGCATTTTGTGCGGACCACGCGGGGTTATCGGCGAGATTGAGCGCGTTGAAGGACGCGGATATTCCTGCGTCGATCGATGTGGTTATCGCGACGACCACCAGCAAAGCGCCGGTCTATACGCTGCCACCCATTGAGGGCCGGCTCGTGATTGGAGTGGGTGCATTCACGCCTGATGCTGCTGAAATCGCGGCATCGACGGTGCTTGCGAGCGATGTATTCGTGGATGACCTGGCCGGTGCGCGGCATGAGGCCGGGGACCTGATTCAAGCGGATATCGATTGGGATGAGGTGCGGCCGCTTGCCAGCGCGTTGAGCGGTCAGGCGGCTGATTCGGGGATCAAGCGGCCAGTCGTGTTCAAGAGTGTGGGGTGTGCGGCGTGGGATCTGGCCGCGTGCAGGGTCGTCCGGACGATGCTCGAAGCAGGTTAAGAAAAGCGCCCGCGTATTCAGGCTGGAATAGTCCTTGCTCTAAATACCTCGCGGTGATCCGAGGATTATTTCAGGGCTTGATTAATGACCAGTAGACAAGAATTTGAACTGAGAGAAGCGGATTGGCATGCCCAATCCGATGTAGCGACCATTGCAAGGCAGGCATGGTCGAATGCCATTCCCGCCGCCACGCCAACGGCGCCTTCCCGAACTACGCCACCGGCGACTTACTTCATATCGGTGCTGGAACTGGCGACCGGCGAGAAGCTCGGCAACAACGAACGGCTTCGCGCCATCGCGATTCTTGAAGCGCATTTCGCAGCGGGCCGCCCCCGCACGCTGAAAGAAGCGATCAGGATCTGCGCGGGCGCGATTGATTCGTCGACGCTCCAGCGGATGGCGCGCGGCGCGAAAGCCTGAGCGCGCCGGCTCAGAGCGCTGCTTTGGTTTTTCCAGCATCTGGTATCTGATAAGGACGGTGTATTTTTATCATACGGAAGACTTGTATCGGAGGCGCCATGCGTCGCCCGAGCGGGTCAGTGTGATGGCCGAGAGCGGCTCCAGGTCCATGCAATAGATTGCCGTAAGCGGCGCGTCCAGCACGGTCGCAAGCACAGTCTTGACCACGATTGCATGCGTCACGATCAGCGTGACGCCAGCCTCCCGATTGCTCTCCAGCGCGTCGCGGACTCTTGTTTGAAGGGCTTCCAGACTCTCACCGCCATGCGCCGCGCTTCCAGGCTCGGAAAGCCATGCGCCCAATCCTGCCGCGTCTTCATCATGGACCTCACGGATCGGACGTCCTTGCCACAGACCGTAGTCCAGGTCGCTCCACGACGTGTCGACGCTCGTTGCAATTCCGAGCGCTCGTCCGGTTTGCATGGCGGCGTGGGCCGGGCTTGTGACGACACGATCAGGTTGAAACATCGTGGCCAGTCGCGGGAGCCGAGATAACTCAAGCTCATCAATAGCGTCGCCGCTACCCGGAAACGAGCCGGTTTTCATCGCGTGCGTAGTCGCGTGGCACAACAAGATAAGTTCAGTTTTCATGGCGCTCGATTGAGAGATTGCTAACGGATTGCTTTACATTCCACCAACTCATTTTAGAATGGCAAGCTTGCAGCGCGAGGAAGCCGGTGAAAACCCGGCACGGTCGCGCCACTGTAAGCGGATGCCGAATGGGACTAATAGCGCTTCAGTCTTCTTTCAGCATCTGCAAGTCAGACCCCCGCTGCAGCCTTTTTTTTGTCTTACGGGACGCGTATTCCCTTGGAGTCGTTCATGAACCATCCTGCCGCATCCGCCAGTTTCTCCGGCAACAATCCCGCATTTGATGCACCCATGCCCATTCCGGTGCGTGAAGTGCTGCCTTGGGCGATATTTATCGGCCTGCTTGCGCTGCTCGCGATTTATTTTGTCGGCGCCGAACAAGGTGCGACCTCGATCTTCCAGGGCATGTATATCCACGAGTTTGTTCACGACGGTCGCCATCTGCTCGGCTTTCCCTGCCACTGAGACCGACCATGATCCGAAACCTTTTGATACGCGGCATGATCGCGGGACTCGTCGCGGGCCTGCTCGGCTTTTGTGTTGCCAAAACTTTTGGTGAGCCTGCGGTCGATCGCGCGATTGCCTTTGAATCGCAGCAGGAGAAGCTGCACGAGGAAGCCGAAGCCGCGGCCGGTCATCAGCACGATCCCGCCGACGACGTCGAGCTTGTCAGTCGTGGCACGCAAGCGGGGCTGGGTTTGCTGACCGGTGTCTGCGTGTTTGGCACAGCGCTGGGCGGCCTGTTCTCGCTCGTCTTCGCTTTTTCGTATGCGCGGATTGGCGCTTTGCGGGCACGCGGTACATCGGCGTTGCTTGGCTTGTTCGGCTTCGTGACTGTCGCGATCGTGCCGTTCCTTAAATACCCGCCTAATCCGCCTTCCGTGGGAAACCCCGACACGATCGGCGCACGGACCGCGCTGTTTTTCGGCATGGTCGCTATCTCGCTGATCGTGGCGGTGTTCGCTGTGCGGTTGCAGCGACGTCTGCAAGCGCGCCACGGCAACTGGAACGCGGTGCTGATTTCCGCTGCGGTGTACATCGTGCTGATGGCGCTGGCGTACCTTGCGCTGCCGCCGATCGACGAAGTACCGAAGCTGTTCTCAGCAACGCTGCTGTGGAAGTTCCGCGTGGCGGCAATCGGTATTCAGGCTGTGATCTGGACCACGCTCGGTTTGCTGTTCGGCGCGCTCGCGCAACGTGAATTGGAAAAGGTGCCGGCACGGCGGATTGCTTCGGCCTGAGCACTTCTCTAACGCGTTAGTATGGATCCCATGAGGGGCGGCTTGCAGGCCGCCCCTTTTTCATAGCGCGGCCTTGCGCGCGAGCAGGGTATCGAACAGCGCGAGCTTGTCGACGTCGGCCATGGTTTTCCATGCCTTGATTTCTTCGCGGCTCCTGAAGCAGCCTTCGCAATGACCGGTGGTCTTGTCGAGCCGGCACACGTCCGTGCATGGCGAGCCCACGGGTTGAAGCTGTTTGGCGCGCTCGATGGTGAAGGTGAGTTCGAGCGGTACTTCGATTTCCATTGGCAGTTCCATAGGCGTTGTCATAGCGTTTCGCCGCGAAAGAGGGCGGCTGCTGCCCCCGGATTCGTCGGCCAGTAAGTGTGCATGTAGGTCGCCGTGATTGAGCCATGACGATAGATCGCTTCGCCTTCCACGCCCGTGGTGGCGTGAGTCGCGGTGAGCACCGGGGACATGCTGGTTGTCATCGACGAGTAGTGGAAGGTGTGGCCGGTGTGAGTGCCGTGGCGGCTTTCAACACGCTGCATGGCGAGCCGGGCCAGGCGTTTCTGCATCTTCGCGTGCCCGGGCAGAAGGGCAAGCATCGCATGCTGCGAACCTTCGATATCTGTCAGTGAATCGAGCAGATACAACATGCCGCCGCATTCCGCGACCACGGCTTTATCTGCTTTAACATGCGCGCGAATCGAGGCCGCACTCACTGCGTTCGCTGCAAGTTGGGCGGCATGTAATTCCGGATATCCCCCCGGCAGATAAAGCGCGTCTGCATGCGCGGGAACGGGTTCATCGGCGAGGGGTGAGAAAGGCGCGAGCGTTGCACCCATCGTCGTCAGCAGATCGAGATTCGCGGGGTAGACGAACGAAAACGCGGCATCGCGCGCAATAGCGATGCGCATGCCTTCCAGCAAACGCAGCGGCTGCTCGACGGTTTCGTGATCAAATTCGACCGTGGGCGGCAACTCGCGCAACGTTGTCTCGCCGATGGCGTCCGCTGCGCGATCCAGCCGCGCGTCGATGTCCGCTACCTCCGCTGCTTGCGTGAGGCCCAGGTGCCGTCCGGGTAGCGTCATGTCGTCGGCGCTCGACACATGTCCGCAATATCGAATGCCTTCAGGAATGGATTCGCTCAGCATTTGCGCATGGCGTGCCGACGCCACGCGATTGGCGAGCACACCGTAAAAGGGTAGATCCGCGCGGTAGCGAGCGAGCCCGAATGCCATCGCCCCGAAGGTCTGCGCCATGCCGTGCGCGCCGATCACGGCGAGCACCGGCACACCGAACGTGGTGGCGAGATCGGCGCTGCTGGGCGTACCGTCGAAGAGGCCCATCACGCCCTCGATCAGGATCAAATCGGCTTCTTGCGCCGCTTGCGCGAGCAGCGCGCGGCAGCCGCTTTCGCCGACCATCCACAAATGCAGCGAATACACCGGCGCGCCGGACGCGCGTTCCAGGACCATGGGATCGAGGAAGTCGGGGCCGGTCTTGAAGACCCGTACCCGCAGGCCACGGCGTGCGTGATAGCGCGCGAGCCCGGCGGTAACGGTGGTCTTGCCCTGGTTCGACGCAGGCGCGCTGATGAATAAAGCGGGGCAGGCGCGCACGTCAGAACTCGACGCCGCGTTGCGCCTTCACCCCTTGCTCGCGATACGGATGCTTGATCGGACGCATCTCCGTCACGAGATCGGCTGCTTCGATGAGCGCGTCCGGCGCATGGCGCCCCGTCACGACCACATGCAGCATTTCAGGCCGCGCATTGAGCACCGGGAGCACTTCTTCGAGCGGCAGGTACTCGTATTTGAGCACCGTGCAGAGCTCGTCGAGTACGACCATCTGATACTCGCCGCTTTCAATCATCTTGCGCGCCGCGTCCCAGCCCTTGCGGGCCGTGGCGATGTCGGCGTCGCGATTCTGCGTGTCCCAGGTGTAGCCGTCGCCCATGGTGATGAAGTCGCAGTTCGCAATTGCGCCGAGGAAATCGCGTTCGGACGTATGCAGCGCGCCTTTGATGAACTGCACTACGCCGAGGCGCATGCCGTGTCCGAGCACGCGAACGGCCATGCCGAACGCCGCCGTGGTCTTACCCTTGCCCGTGCCCGTATTGACGATCAGGAGGCCCTTCTCGAGGGCAGCGGCGGCCTGCTTTTTCTCGTGGCCTTCCTTGCGTCGCTGGGTCATGCGCAGATGCGATTCTTCGTCCGTTTTCATGATGTTCTCTCGTTGTCAGTCTGTTGATTCGGATCGTCTTCAGCGATAGCGACGGTCACGCCACCGGTCACTGTTTTCGGCACGATGATGCGTCCGCTGCGCGATGCCAGCAGCGCGCAGGGTTCGCAGACACCGTCGATGCCGAGCAGCGCCTGAACCTGTTCCGATACGCTAGTGTCAACCTGCGCGATGCGTTGCTTCGAAAAAAATTGCAGGGGCAAACCGTGGCGAGCGGCGAATTCAAGCAGTGCGGTTTCGTCGTTCTTGCTATCGATCGATGCCAGCGCGCGAGTGTTCGCCAGCGGCCGAGTCCCCAGCGCCGCGAACACGGCGGCATGAATCTGTTCGACGCTTACATCGCGCCGGCAGCCTATACCGATGACCCAAGCGCTCACGATTGCGCCCGGTTCGCGCGATCGGGACGAACGTCAGCGAAGCTGCGCAAAGGCGGGCGTCGAGGTGAGCTCGGTTTCGATATTGAGCGCTGAAAAATTGGATTCATGTGACACGATATAAGCACTACGTCCTTCATCCGTCCCTCGCGGATGTGGCGGCCGGCGCGCTGTTAAAGCTAAAGCGCGCCTCTTGGCGACTGGCCGGTATCCGGGCTTGGCGACCGCATTCCGCTCGCCTTCCCGCTCGTCGGAGCAGTGGCTGTGGAGGAAATGGGCACCCGGTTCGAATGTGGGTCAAAAATCAGAGTCAGTCGAAGCGGGCGCGGGTCGCGTACCGTTGCGGGGACAGCACAGGTTTTTGTCGACACGGTGCGCGGGGCCTGAGGCCTTGAAAATACGCACATGCAGATCCTGTTTCCCGTTTAACTACGCGCGCGGGAAAAGCGCGCGTGAGCACCAGACGCGGGCCAAAGATAGCACAGCGGGTGTTAGTTGCGCTGGGCTTTTACAGGCTGGAACCCTTCGGCAGCGCAGGTTTGTTGCGCCCGCAGCGGCGAGATATCTCGTCGGAAGCCAGGTACCGAAGCCCTTCCCGCACCCCGTCCAAACCTTGACGCTCATCCCCCATCAGCCTAGACTTCGCGATAGTTTTCTGGTGCTCGCGCGCGGTTTCTGCTGCGCGCAGTTAAACGGGAAGCAGGAAGCGTTGCCGGATCCCCGGCCGTGCCAACCTGCGCTGCCCCCGCAACGGTCAAGCGAAAATCGCGCGACGTGGTTTTATCCTGGTTCACGCCGGGTTCACCCCACTGCGCACGATAAAGCCAGCTTCGAAAAACCACTGCATGGCTATGTCATGCGGGAAGGTGAAGCGGCACTTTCGCCAGCCCGGATACCGGCCGGAACGAGTCAACACCTGAAGCGAACGATGTCGCGGGGATGCGGCAAACGTTCAACACTTTTCACCATGCTTTTCCGGATTACCGTCCCACATCGCGACATCCGCGAGCGCGTTTTATTGCTCGCCTCGGTCGGCACAGGGCTACGCAATCCGGCAGCAAGCAGCCAATCGATAAAACGGAGCAACGGATGCAAACGCGCAAAATCCCGGTCACGGTCGTAACGGGTTTCCTCGGCAGCGGCAAGACCACATTGATGCGGCACATCCTGCAAAACGCGAAAGGGCTGCGGATCGCGGTGATCGTGAACGAGTTCGGCGAACTGGGCATCGACGGTGAAATCCTGAAGGGCTGCAACATCGGCTGCGAGGACGAAAGCGTCACGGACCAACCGAATCTGTATGAGCTGTCGAACGGCTGTTTGTGCTGCACCGTGCAGGAAGAGTTTTATCCGGTGATGGAGCAACTCGTCGAGCGACGTGACCAGATCGATCACGTGCTGATCGAGACATCCGGCCTCGCGTTGCCCAAGCCGCTCGTTCAGGCTTTCAACTGGCCGTCCATCAAGAATGCATTCACCGTGGATGCCGTCGTGACTGTGGTCGATGGTCCCGCTGCGGCAAGCGGCCAGTTCGCGGCGAACCCGCAAGCGGTGGACGCACAACGCCGCGCCGATCCGAACCTCGATCACGAATCGCCACTGCATGAGTTGTTCGAAGATCAGCTTGCGTCAGCGGACCTGGTGATTCTCAACAAGACCGATCTGATCGATGAATCGCAGCAACGCGCGGTGGAAACGCTGATTCGCGGCGAGATTCCGGCGGGCGTGAAGATCGTGCCGGCGCAGAGGGGGCAGCTTGATCTGCATGCGCTGCTCGGGCTCGAGGCGGCTTCGGAAACGACTATTCATCTGCGGGTCGACCATCATGGCTCCGTCGACGACGAAGGCCACGCGGATCATCATCACGACGACTTCGATTCAGTCGTGGTGGAAGCGCGGGTCGAGTCGCGCGAGGCCGTGGTCGCCGCGTTACGCTCGCTGGTCGATGCCAACACGATCTATCGAGTGAAGGGTTTCGCGGCTTTGCCGGGCACGCCCATGCGGCTCGTGGTGCAGGGCGTGGGGCAGCGTTTCGATACCTACTTCGATCGCCGCTGGACCGCAGATGAGGCGAGCGAAGGAGTCAGCCGGTTCGTGCTGATTGGTGAGGACCTCGATCAACCGCGTCTGCAACAAGCGCTGGTTACCGCGCTTGCCAACGCACCTGTGCAGGCCTGACCCATGCATCTGCTACGCACGACGCCCGGTGGTTTTGTCGACGACGCAGCCGGCGTCATGCGTATCGATCAGACGCCGGCACCGATCGTCGTGCTCAGCTCTGCCGACACGACTCTCTCGCTACTCGCGAGTGTCGTGCCGCATCTGGAGGCGGACTTCCCGGCGGTTCGGCTGGCAAACCAGGCGTTCTTGCGGCAACCGGCATCGGTGGATTTTTACGTCGACGACGTGCTGAAACATGCGCGCGTGATTGTTATCGATCACCTTGGCGGCGAAGCGTACTGGCCTTACGGAATCGAGAGCATCACCACGCTAGCGCGCCGCAATGGCCAGATGCTCGTGATGTTTTCCGGCGACTTGCAGGAAGATCCGAACCTCGTAGCGAAGAGTACGGCCGAGCCGGCATTGTGCGATCAGCTCTGGCGTTATTTGCGCGAGGGCGGCGCGAAAAATGCCGAAGAGTTTCTTCGTTGCATTGCGTTTCGAGCGTTGGGGTACGGGCGCGAAGCGCGTGCGCCGAGTCCGTTGCCAGCAGTGGCAATCTATCACCCGGCGCGGCAGATCGCGACCGCTGACGACTGGAAAAAACGCTGGGTTCAAGGTGCGCCCGTCGTCGCCGTACTGTTCTATCGGGCCCATTTGCAGTCCGGCAATACGGACGTATTCGATGCGTTGATCGAGGCTCTGGAAGCGCAGGGCCTCAACCCGCTGCCGATAGCGATGGCATCGCTGAAAGATCCGCTGAGTCGCGAAGTCGTGCAGCAGCTTTGCGCGGATCATCGTGCGTCGCTGGTGCTGAACACGAGCTCGTTCGCCGCGGGCGTCATAGACGACCCTGTGCCTTTCGAACTCGCGGGCGACGCCCCTGTGCTGCAAGTCATCCTCAGCGGGGGCAATCGCGAAGACTGGTTGAAGGATAACCATGGCCTGAACTCGCGCGATGTCGCCATGCACGTTGCCTTGCCGGAGGTCGATGGCCGCATCATCACGCGGGCGATCAGCTTCAAGGGACTTGCGTATCGATGCAAGATCACGCAGGTCGACGTCGTGCGCTATCAGCCCGATCTTGAACGGGTGCGTTTCGTGGCCGAGTTGAGCCAACGCTGGTGTCGCTTGCGGCAGCTTGCTAACGCCGACAAACGCATCGCCCTTGTGCTCGCAAACTATCCGTTGAGCGAGGGCCGCATCGGCAATGGCGTGGGTCTGGATACCCCCGCGTCCGTCGTCAACATCCTTTCGATGCTCGATAAAGAAGGGTATCGAGTCGATGCAATTCCCGCCGATGGTGACGCGCTGATGCAGGCGCTGACATCGGGCGTGACAAATGACCCCGTGGTTCGAGACCTGCGTCCCGCGTTGCAGAGCCTGGCGCTCGATGATTACCTCGACGCTTTCGCGAAGCTGCCGGATAACGTTCAGCGGGAGTTGAATGCACGCTGGGGTCCGCCCGAAAGCGATCCCACGATCCGTCGCGGCCGCTTCATGATCGCGGGCTGGCGCTGCGGGCATGTGTTCATCGGCATCCAGCCGGCGCGTTCGCGTGAGCGCGGCGACTACGCCAGTTATCACGACGCGGAACTCGTGCCGCCGCACGCGTATCTCGCGTTCTACTTCTGGCTGCGGCTGCGATTCAACGTGGATGCGATCGTCCACGTCGGCAAGCACGGCAACCTTGAATGGCTGCCGGGCAAGAGCGTTGCATTGAGCGCGTCGTGCTGGCCTGACCTGACGCTGGGCGCCATGCCGCATCTGTACCCGTTCATCGTCAACGATCCAGGCGAGGGCAGCCAGGCGAAGCGGCGGGCGCAGGCGGTCATCATCGATCACTTGATGCCGCCGCTCACGCGCGCTGAAAACTACGGTCCGCTGCAGGACCTCGAGCGTCAGGTTGACGAATATTATGAAGCGCTGATGGTCGATCCGCGCCGCGCGAAACTCCTGCGCAAGACGATTCTGGCGAGCATTGTCGAGCATCGGTTGCATGAGGAACTCGGACTCGATAAACCTCGTGATTCCGATACTGAAGATGCGTTGCTGACACGCGCAGACGCGTATTTGTGCGAGCTCAAAGAGGCGCAGATCCGCGATGGCCTGCATGTGTTCGGCGCGTCGCCGCAAGGCGTGCAGCGCCGAGATACCCTGCTTGCGCTAGGCCGCTATCCAACCGGCGACGCACAAGGCGCGAACGCGAGCGTGCTCACCGCGCTGGCTCGCGACTTGAATCTGGGCGATGCATTCGATCCCCTCGATGCCGACTGGAGCGCGCCGTGGACAGGTCCTCGTCCCGCTGAACTCGAAACGGTGATCGATGCTCCGTGGCGTCATCATGGCGACACTCGCGAGCGACTTGAGTTGCTAGCAACGTCGTTGCTCGACCGTCCATCGGACGCAGCGGGGCCGAACACGTCACAGGTGCTGACGCGCCTGAATGGCGACTTGCTCGCGCGGCTCGACGCGTGCGGCCCGCAAGAGCTAAAGCAGCTTCAACGCGGTCTCGACGGACGTTTTGTACCACCGGGTCCTAGCGGATCGCCATCGCGCGGAAGGCCGGACGTGTTGCCCACCGGCCGCAATTTCTACTCAGTCGATACCCGAGCCGTGCCAACGCGCGCAGCATGGACGCTCGGCCTGAAGTCAGCCAACCTGCTGATCGAGCGCCACCTCCAGGAGCACGGCGACTACCCACGCGCGATTGGTTTATCGGTGTGGGGCACGGCCACCATGCGTACCGGCGGCGACGATATTGCCCAAGCCATGGCGCTGATCGGCGTGCGGCCTAAGTGGGCGGCGGGGAGCAATCGCGTGACTGATTTCGAAGTCTTGCCCATCACCATTTTCAATCGTCCGCGCATTGACGTAACGCTGCGGGTATCGGGATTTTTCCGCGATGCGTTCGCCAACCTGATGCATCTCTTCGACGCCGCCGTGCAAGCCGTGGCCGAACTCGACGATGAAGCCGAAGACCTCAATCCAATCCGTGCGCGCATCATGCGTGAACGCGACGAACACATGGCGCGCGGACTTGACGAGAAGGAAGCTCGCTTGCGTGCGGGATGGCGCGTGTTCAGCACGAAGCCGGGCGCATACGGCGCGGGTTTGCAGGAAATGATCGACGCGAAGCAATGGCAAAACGATGCTGACCTCGCACGCGGTTTCCAAAGCTCAGGCGGGTATGCGTATTCGCAGAAGGGCGATGGCGTAGAGGCGCGCGACACCTTTGGTGCGCGCCTGTCGACCATCGACGTGGTGGTGCAGAATCAGGACAACCGCGAACACGACCTGCTGGATTCGAACGACTATCACCAGTTCCAGGGCGGCATGGTGGCGGCCGTGCGACATCTTTCCGGCACCCAGCCGCATGCGTACAACCCTGACCACAGTAATCCCGCCGCGCCACGCATCCGCACGCTGCAGGAAGAAATCTCACGCGTGATCCGCTCACGGGTAGTCAATCCGAAATGGATCGACGGTGTGAAACGACATGGTTACAAGGGTGCGTCGGAACTCGCGGCAACAGTAGATTATCTGTTCGGTTACGACGCCACCGCGCGGGTCGTATCGGATCATCAGTACGCGCTGGTTGCCGATGCCTACGTGAACGACGCAGACACGCGCGAGTTCATGCAACAGCATAATCCGCACGCACTGCATTCGATCTGCGAGCGTTTGACCGAAGCGATACAGCGTGGCCTATGGCAAAGTCCTGGTGCGTATCAGGAACAGATTGAACGCCATCTGCTGGACGCCGAACAGCAACTAGAAGGGCAACGAACGTGAATGAACTCATCTTCCCGTTTGCCGCATTGGTCGCACAAGAACCCTTGCAGCAAGCACTTTTGTTAGCCGCCGTTGATCCCGCGCTGGGCGGCGTGCTGGTCAGCGGTCCGCGTGGCACCGCGAAATCGACGACGGCTCGCGCGCTTGCCGAACTACTGCCGGAGGGCCAGTTCGTGACCCTGCCGCTGGGGGCGAGCGAAGAACAGTTGATCGGTTCACTGGATATTCAAGCTGCGTTGCGCGAGGGTGACGTGCGCTTTTCGCCGGGCTTACTCGCGAAGGCGCATGAAGGGGTGCTGTACGTCGATGAAGTCAATCTATTGCCCAATCAACTCGTGGATCAGTTACTCGATGTAGCCGCGAGCGGTGTGAACGTGATCGAACGTGACGGCATTTCGCATCGGCATGAAGCGCGCTTCGTGCTGATCGGGACCATGAATCCGGAAGAGGGCGAACTCAGGCCGCAATTGCTGGATCGGTTCGGTCTGGCAGTGGAACTGCAGAATTGTTTCGATGCTGAAAAACGTCGGGAGATCGTTAAGGCACGTCTCGCATTCGATATGAATCCGGAAGCTTTTCGCTCGCAATTTGCGGGGCAACAGGAAGGCTTGGCGGCAAAGCTTCGCCAAGCCAGAGCGACCCTTCCATCCCTCGAATTCGACGATGCGGTTCACGCACGCGTCAGCGAGTTGTGCATCGGGGCTCATGTGGACGGCTTGCGCGCCGATCTCGTCATGCTGCGCGCAGCGCGAGCGCTGGCGGCGTATGAAGAAGCTTCAGCGGTGAACGTGGAACACGTTGAACGCGTGGCGGAATCGGTGTTGTCGCATCGGCGCAAGGAGGCCAGTGGGCCCAGCGATCAACGCGCCACTGAGCCCCGCCAGCAACAACGCTCCCAAGATGCTGATGACGCAAACTTCGGCTACATGCCGCCCGAGCCCGTAGACATAACAACGGTCAAGAACGTAAGGCCGCTTGCCGCAAAAAAATCCTGAGCCATCGAAGGCCGGATCCAGAGACCGACCCCGGTTGCCTTCGATGGCTAGAACCTTCCGCATCAGGTAGAACGCGATCACGCGCGGGCGAACCGGGCACGCGTATCGACTGGTTGCAAACGCTGCTCGCGAAACGCAATCAGCCTCTGGATGCAACTCATCTGAGATTTCATCGCGAGCAAGGCGACAGCAGCGCGTTGCATTGTTTCGTGCTCGATTGCTCGGGTTCCATGCTTGGCGGCAAGCGGCTTGCGCTGGCTAAAGGACTGGTCGTGGCGTTGTTCGACCGGGCGTACCGCGAGCGTGCAGAGGTTGCGCTGGTCTGCTTTGGCGGCGCGACGGCGCAAGTGCGTCGCGAACCCGGCGCGGCGCATTGGTGGAACGATCGGTGGATTGCACCTATAGGGGGTGGCGGAGGAACGCCGCTTGCGTTGGGCGTACGCACAGGCGCCAATGTGCTTCTCAAGGCTGCGCGCCACCGCCCTTCGCTGCGGCGCGTCCTATGGTTGCTGACCGACGGCCGCAGTCCGGAAACACCATCGCGTCCCGATGCCGCGGACCAGATTGTCATCGTCGATTTCGAGAGTGAGGCGGTGCGTTTGGGGCGTTGCGTGACGCTCGCCGGGTCATGGCAAGCGGATTATCGTACGGCCGCTTCCATGACTTCCGCTTAGTTCATTCGTACCAGCGCGGCGTGTATACCCAGTCTCCATCGCCGTTGGCCCGGGCGAAACTACGCGTGGTGGATGAACCTACGATCACCATCGTGCGCATATCGACCTGACTGGAATGGAGTTTATCCAGCGTCGTGGTGGTCAGTGTTTCACCCGGCCTGCCGATGTTTCTGCCCAAAACAATCAGTGTTTCGCCACTCCGATGCTCACGCACGATATCAAGTGCACGATCGAGTTGCCACGGCCGCGCGCGCGAGACAGGGTTATAAAACGCCATCACGAGATCGGCCTGAGCGGCGTGCCGCAAGCGCGTTTCTATCACGGCCCACGGCTTGAGGTTGTCCGAAAGCGACAACATGCAGAAGTCGTGACCAAGCGGCGCGCCAGCGCGAGCGGCTGTGGCCAGCGCCGCAGATACACCCGGTACGATCGACAATTCGACGGCGTTCCACTGCTCGTTATCCCGGGCCTGATCGAGAGCCTCAAGCACGGCCGCGGCCATTGCAAAAACACCGGGGTCTCCCGACGATACAACCACTACGTTACGCCCGGTACTCGCCAGTTCGAACGCATGACGTGCGCGCTGCATCTCTTCGCGATTGTCGGTGCAATGAAGGGTTTGATGCGGCGCGAACGGACCGGCCATGCGTACATAGGTCTCGTAGCCGAGTACATCGTCGGCTTGCGCCAAAGCCTGTCTTGCTGCAGGCACCATCAGATTTGCGCTGCCCGGGCCGAGACCGATCACCGTAAGTGTGCCGCGTGCCTGCCCGAGCATAGTGGGATCAACTGGATGTGGCGCGAGGGCAATCGTCATGCCGTCGTCACGGGACTCAAGCGTTTGGAAGCTTGCAGGAAGCGTTCCGAAGCGAAGTGGCAAATCGAGCGTCTGTGCGGCTTCAGCAAGCGGTGCAGACGCCATCATGCTCAACGGTGCGAGCACTGCCGCCAGCGACATCGATGCAATGCGCTGTTCGCGCAGGATCTGGCGCACGCGTTCGACAATCGATTGCTCCGGCGACGGCGACAACGCCGTCACGCACACGATCGCGCAGCGCGGATGAATCATCAACTCGCCCGCAACCTTGCTCGTATGCGGTGTGATACGAATCGCCAGGCCTGCGTCGGCGGCGCGTGGCAGGTCCGCTGCGTCGAGCCATGGAGCATGACCTTCTACGCGCGTCGTGGCGCCCGCAAGCAGGTCCGACACAAAACGTTTCCCCTGCTCGATATCGGCAAGCACATAACCCGCTGGCGGGTTCAAGAGGCATGTGCCGAAGCGCAGTTCGCCGCTGGTCGTGATCGCCGGTGCGACGTCCAGCGCCGCCGCGATTTCGCGCGCCATGACGTTCACACCGCCAAGCCCGCCAAGCAAAGGCACGACTGCGCTACCGTCCTCGGCCACGGCGAGTACGGGCGGTTCATGGGTCTTATCGGCGAGTGCGGACGCGAGGCATCGAATCACGATACCCGCCGCGCATAACGCGACGATCGGCGTGTTGCGTGCATAGAGTTCGCGCAGATGGGGGCCGAGTTCAGTGAACGCGACATCGGCTTTTACCCGGCCCACGAGACCGTGAACAAGCGAACCGGGATACCGCGCCTGAATGCGGCGAGCGGTGTCGATTGCCCCCATCCCCAGCACCACGATTGCCACAGGGACATCATCATTGAACGTCATCACGCCTGCCATTTTTCCCCCGGCACGACGAGCAGCGAGAAGTAGGGCGACGCCATGGGCTCGACTTCTTCCAGCGGCACGATGCGCTGGTTCGCCATGGTCGCGCGCTCGACGTAAAGCGCGCGTTTGTCGAGTCCGAGTTCGGTGAGCACACGCCGCACCTTGTCGAAGTTGCGGCCTAGTTTCATGATCACGGCGGCGTCGGCGGTGGCGAGACGTTGCCTGAGATCGGCTTCCGGCAGCACGCCCGATAACACCGACAAACTCTGGTTCCGGTACACGAGCGGCACCCCAAGCACGGCCACGCCGCCGAGCATGGAACACACGCCCGGGACCACGTGCGCTTCGAAGCGTTCGGCCAGCCGGTCATGCAGGTACATGTACGAGCCGTAGAAGAAGGGATCGCCTTCGCAGATCACGGCCACGTCGCGTCCCGCTTCCAGATGATCCGCGATACGGATGGCGGATTCATCGTAGAAGTCGCCGATGATCGTCTCATAGCAGAGCGGCGGCTCGAGTGCTTCGGTCGTCACCGGATAAACCAGCGGCAAACGCGTCTGGGTTTCCTTGAGATGCCCTTCGATGATGCCGAACGCATTGCCTTTCTTGCCCTTCGCAACGAAGTAAGCGACCACCGAGGCGGAGGTCAGCAAACGCAATGCCTTGACTGTTATCAGCTCGGGGTCTCCGGGACCGACACCGAGGCCATAGAGGCGTCCGCTCATCATTCGGTCTCCGTTGCCAGCGCGTTCACGGCAGCGGCCGCCATCGCGCTGCCGCCGCGCCGGCCGCGCAAAGCGACGAACGGCACGCCACGGCTATCGGCGGCGAGCAGCGCCTTCGATTCCGCCGCGCCGATAAAACCCACCGGAAAGCCCAGGATCAGCGCAGGTTTGGGCGCGCCTGCGTCGAGCATGTCGAGCAGATGGAAGAGCGCGGTGGGCGCATTGCCGATCACCACTACGCTGCCTTCAAGATCCGGTTGCCACAACTCGAGTGCTGCGGCTGAGCGGGTGGTGCCGAGTGCGCGAGCGCGTTCGGGTACGGATGGGTCGTTGAGCGTGCAGATCACGCGGTTGTCCGCCGGTAACCGCGCGCGCGTGATGCCTTCGGCGACCATGCGCGCATCGCAGAGAATGGGTGCGCCTCGGCTTAGCGCTGAGCGGCCCGCCGTGCCCGCGCCGGGGGAGAACACGAGGTCGTCGATCACGTCCGTCATGCCGCATGCATGGATCACGCGCACGGCAAGTTTCTCGAGATCGGCGGGAATGGGCGAGAGGTTGGCCTCGGCGCGAATGGTCGCGAACGACGCGCGATAGATCGCCTGGCCGTCGCGAATGTAATCAAGCATCAAGGGAGCTCCGGGCTAGCCAGCGGGCTGCCTGTTCAATGGTGAGATGGCGGGCGAGGGCGTCAGGCGCATCGCCGTAAAGATCGTAGCGGCCGGGTGCAACAGCAATCAAGGTGGTTTCGACGCGGTGGGCCGCTGCGCATGAACGCGCGCAGCCGCTCAGGTGGACGTCGCCCGCGGGCGGCATGGAACGAGCGAGAAGTTGGGCGTCGGCTTTGGTATCGGCGAAACTTTTTGCGCAGCCTTGAGAACCCGTGCACGCAATCAGGCGCGCGAACGGTTCACCGGGGTGGGTCGCGAGACCGAGCGCGGCGAGTTGTTCAACGACCACTAGAGCGCTAGAAGAAGGCACGTCGAGCAGCATGACGCTTTGCCAGGGCGTCATGCGCAGTCGTGGTGCGAGATCGGCGAGCGCGGACAGCATTGCTGCATCCAGACGTCCAAGCGGGACCTGAGCACCGACGCATACGTCGGAGCCCGTGCCTTGACGATGCACGCCGAAACGCAGCCTTGCATCGGATGCGGGACGACGCCAGTTTTTAACATCACGATCCAAAGCGAAGCCAAGCTTCTCCTGAACGAGACCAAGAATTTCTTCGATGGAGCACGTCGTCAGCAGATCGCGCATTCTGGTTTGCCAGGGCTGTGCGAGATCGAGAAAAGTGTTCAGCAGCGCATCGACCAGCGCGGGAACGTGCCCGGTTTCCACCGCAGCCAACGCGGGTGCATCGTTTTCGAAGCGCGGTGGACCGCCTGCGAGCCCGAACACAAACCGTTCCGCCGATATCGCTGAAAGCCACACATCGTGAGGATGATCGAGCATCGCAAGGCGCTCGCCGCCGTCGACCATCAACGCAAATTTCGGCGATAGCTGATGCAAACGTGCGTCACGCTGTAACTGATCGATTAACGTGGAAACGAGTGGCGCGACATCGAGCAACGCGTGCGGATCGAGGCCTGCCAGTGGACTGGACATGACGTTACGCTGATCGTCCGAATCCGGCGTGATCGGGCCGAGTCCCGCGTCGACGAGCCGCGAGACGAGCGCTTCCTGCGAATCTTCCCTTACGCCGCGGATCTGCAGATTTGCGCGATTGGTGACGTCGATCAAACCCGAACCGAACGTGTCCGACGCCTGTGCCACAACCCGCGCCTGCGCTGCGCTCAGCTCACCGCATGCGAGGCGAATGCGGCACAGGCCGCCGTCGCGAGCAGGCACAATCCGCATCAGGCCCGGACAAGCCGATGGCCGCAATGCTTGCGTGGATGCCTGCATAGTAGTGAGTGGTTCGTTCAAAGCGTGACCCGTTCGGTCTCGCGCGGCGCCTTGAGCATGCCGTGCCCTTTGAGGGGGCGGCATGTTCGCGGCATCGGTACACCCCGCCCGATGTTGGCTTGCACGAAGAATTCCGGTCGGCAGGTCTCTTGGCTTGCAGGTCGCCGTCCGTACCGGCCTTCCCAGTCGAAACCAGTGGCAGTGGGGTGCGGACTCGCTGCGTACAATTGCGGGGGCAGCCACAGTTTTGCTGTGTTCCCTGTTAGGCCCGTAAGGGCACCGACTAACCGCGGTATTATGCCCGTTTTTGCGGCCGCTAAAGCGCATCGGCATCAGGCCGGACGTGCTTTAACCGCGTTGTAGGCGTGGCATGATCAGCGAATGAGCTGCGAATGAATCAAGCGAGGATCGGCGGATGTCAGCGTGGTTGACCATAGTGGGAATTGGAGAGGATGGCTGGCGCGGACTGAGCCGGGACGCGCGCCAGACGCTGCTCGCGGCCGATACGATTTTCGGCGGAGCGCGGCATCTCACTTTGCTGCCAACCCGCATAGGCGGCGAACGTTGCGCATGGCCGGTGCCGTTCACCATTGCCCCCGTTCTTGAGCGCCGCCATGAAAAGCAACGGGTGTGCGTGCTGGCGAGTGGCGACCCGATGCTATTCGGCGTAGGCAGCACGTTCGCCCGCGAACTGCCCGCCGATGAGTTCAGCGTTCTGCCCGCGCCGTCTTCGTTGTCGCTTGCCGCGGCGCGCTTGCACTGGCCTCTGCAGGACGTCGCGGTGGTGTCGCTGGTCGGGCGGCCGGTCGCGGCGCTAGAAACGCAGCTTCATCCCGGTGCGCGCCTGTTCGTTCTCAGCAGTGGCGCATCGAGTCCCGCTGCCGTTGCCGAGTTGCTGACAAAGCGCGGTTTCGGCGCCAGCCACCTGAGTGTGTTCGAGCACCTGGGTGGCGAGCAGGAGCGGCGTATCGATCGCGTGGCCTGCGCGTGGACGGCGAGCGACGTGGCGGCGCTGAATCTGGTGGCAATCGAATGCATCGCAGAGAGCCATGCGCGGCGCTTGCCTCTGACGCCGGGTCTTCCCGACAACGCGTATCACCACGACGGCCAGCTCACCAAGCGCGATGTCCGCGCGATCACGCTGTCGCGGCTCGCGCCCGAGCCGGGAGAATTGCTGTGGGACGTGGGCGCGGGATGCGGGTCGATCGGTATTGAATGGATGCGCTCGCACACGGGCTGCCGTGCCATCGCGATCGAAGCGGACAGTGGGCGTCAACGCCTGATCGAACACAATCGCGATGCGCTTGGCGTGCCCGGACTGCAACTGGTCGAGGGCGAAGCACCGGGCGCGTTGGCAGGACTTCCCGAGCCCGATGCTATTTTTATAGGCGGTGGCGTGACTGCGCCGGACATGCTCGAGACGTGCTGGTCTCGTCTGAAGAAAGGCGGTCGGATGATCGTCAACGCCGTCACGATCCAGAGCGAGGTAACACTGGTGGCGTGGCGCGTGCTTCATGGCGGCGAGATGACGCGTATCGGCGTTGCCCATGCGCAGCCGCTAGGCGCCTTCGATGCCTGGCGTCAGGCGCTCCCCATTACGCTGCTGCATGCTGTTAAACCATGACGCTGATCGGTTATCGCCATGCGTGACGAAACGCCCGAACAGCCCGCGCCGCTACGCACCGGACTGACCACGGGTAGTTGCGCGACCGCGACGTCGCTTGCGGCGGCGCGGTTGCTGCTTGCGGGCCGGGTCAGCGAGCACGCAGACATTACGTTGCCGAAGGGGCAACAGGTCGTGATGCCGCTCGTGTTCTGCCGTCTCGCCGGAGACAGTCAAGCAGAAGCGGGCACCGTGAAAGACGCCGGCGATGATCCCGACGTCACCCATGGCGCAATCGTCTTTGCACGCGTACGTTTGCTCAGTGAACCGGGCGTCCGTTTTCTCGCGGGACCGGGAGTGGGCACCATCACGCGCGCCGGACTGGCGCTTCCCATAGGTGAGCCCGCCATCAATCCTGTGCCGCGCAAGATGATGACCGATCACCTTTCGGCGCTGGCAGAAGAACATAACTACGGCGGTGGCTTCGAAGTGAGCATCGGCGTGGAAGACGGCGCCGAACTCGCACTCAAGACGATGAATCCGCGCTTGGGGATTGTCGGGGGTTTATCGATTCTCGGCACGACTGGCATTGTCCGGCCGTTTTCCTGCTCGGCTTATATTGCTTCAATTCATCAAGGTATCGATGTTGCCCGCGCGAATGGTTACGCTCACATAGCCGCGTGCACGGGCAATCAGAGCGAGGACGCCATGCGTCTTCGCTACAACTTGCCGGACATCGCGCTCATTGAAATGGGCGACTTCGTGGGCGCTGTGCTCAAGCATTTGCGACGTGCACCGGTCGAGAAGTTGAGCCTGTGCGGCGGCTTCGGCAAGATCAGCAAGCTGGCCGCGGGACATATGGATCTGCATAGCCGGAACTCGAGCATCGATCTGCCGCAGCTAGCCGCGTGGGCCGCGAGCGCGGGAGCCGGCACCACCCTGCAACAGGCAATGCGTGATGCCAACACGAGCCAGGAAGCGCTGCTGCTGGCTCACGAGCAGGGAGTGCCGCTCGGTCATATCGTCTGCGAGCATGCGCGGCAATTTGCGTTGAGCGTGGTGCCGGAAGGTATCGGCGTGGAGTGTTTTGCGATCGACCGGCAGGGGCGCATCGTGGGGGCTGCGCAATGAAAAGGGTCTTGTTGTTGGGCGGCACTGGCGACGCATTGACCATCGCGCGACGGCTCGGTCCCGATCACGTCTATAGTCTTGCCGGACTAGGCCGCATACCGGGCGATCTCTTCTGCAGTGTGCGCGTGGGCGGCTTTGGCGGGATTGACGGGTTAAAGGCCTTCATTGAAGCGCAATCGATCAGCTTGATCGTCGATGCAACGCATCCTTACGCCGCGCAAATGAGCCGTCACGCGAGCGCGGTGAGTGCGTTGAAAAGCATGCCATGCTGGGCGCTTCGGCGTGCACCGTGGCAACCGCAAAGCGGTGACGCGTGGCGTGAGGCTGCCGACTTCTCGTCCATCCTCGACGCCATCGCGCCTTACCACCATCCGCTCTGGACGCTCGGCCGAGAACCGCTTTCGCATCTCGACGAGATTGCCCCATCGCAACACTGGACCATCCGGTGCCTCGACTCGCATCCCGGCAACGCGCGAGCGACCATCATTGCTGCGCGTGGCCCTTTCTCGCTCGATGGCGAACGTGCGCTCTTCGATGCACAGCAAACCGATGTGCTCATCAGCAAGAACAGCGGCGGTGCGGCAACCGAGGCGAAACTGGCGGTCGCGCGGGAACGCGGCTTGCCCGTGGTCATGCTGCAGCGGCCCGGCTTACCCCCGGTCGAGCGCGAATTTTCCGATACAAGCTCGCTTCTGAACGCACTCGAAGCATGGCTCCATCCGCATCCACTTTTCGATAAAACCCCTTAAATGACGGTCTATTTCATTGGCGCCGGACCCGGAGATCCCGAACTCATCACGGTGAAGGGGCAACGCCTCATTCGCGCGTGCCCGGTCATCCTGTATGCCGGATCGCTCGTGCCGGAAGCTGTGTTGAGCGGGCATAGCGCGCAAAGCGTGGTGAATACGGCGGATCTTCACCTCGATGAAATTGTCGCGTTGCTCGAAGCCGCGCACGCTAAAGGGCAAGACGTCGCGCGTGTACATTCCGGCGATCCGTCCTTGTATGGCGCAATCGGCGAACAGATCAGGCGTCTGAATACGCTCGCGATACCGTACGAAATCGTGCCTGGCGTAACGGCGGCAGCGGCCTGTGCTGCGTCGCTTGGCTGTGAATTCACCTTGCCCGGCATCTCGCAGACGGTGATCCTCACGCGCTTCGCCACGAAGACATCGATGCCCGAAGGCGAGCAACTTACCGATCTCGCGCGCCATCGCGCGACCATGGCGATCCACCTTGGCGTGCGCCATATCGAACGGATTGTCACTGACCTGATTCCGCATTACGGCGCTCAGTGCCCCGTGGCGGTGATCTTCCGGGCAAGCTGGCCTGACGAAGAGAAAGTCCTGGGCACCCTCGCCGATATCGCGGGAAAAGTGCTTGAAAAAGGTATCGAAAGGACAGCGCTGATCGTGGTCGGGTATGTGCTGAATGCGGAAGGTTTTACGGACTCGTCGTTGTATCGCAAGCCAGTCTGAGCCAGGTGCCACGTGCCATGCGCGATCTCGACACCGTTTTCAACGCCTTGTCGCATTCGAATTTTCGAATGCGTTTCCGGCTTGGCATACGCGAGCAAGCGTATCTGCGCGAGCACGGCATGACGGAAGTGATCGGCCACGCGCGTGAGCTGATCACGCGGCGGCTTGCACCCGAGCAACCGCCAAACGACGGCAAGCAGACGCCGTTTCGAGGCCACCCGGTATTTATCGCGCAGCACGCCACAGCGACTTGCTGCCGGAGTTGCCTCGCCAAGTGGCATGGCATACAAGCGGGGAAACAACTGGACGATGACGAACGGGATCACGTCGTGCAAGCAATCGAGCGCTGGCTGAAGGCGCAAAAAGTGACTGGCACCGATAAACCGCCGCGTCAGCCTGACTTGCCGTTCTGATAAGAAAACGCCGCGCGGCGAGTTCAGGTTTTGAGCCGCGCGGCGTTTTCGACTTATCGCGCCATCACTGCAAAGCGCGTTTCTTTTTCGCTCTTCTCGACAGCATGTTCAGCCCCTCGACCAGCGCCGAGAACGCCATCGCCGCGTAAATGTAGCCTTTCGGTACATGCGACCCGAAGCCTTCGGCGACGAGCGTCATCCCGATCACGAGCAGGAAGCCGAGCGCGAGCATCACGACAGTCGGGTTCCTTTCGATGAAACGCGACAGCGGTCCAGCGGCGAACATCATCACTGAAACGGCCCCGATCACCGCGACAAACATGATGGGAATGTGTTCCGTCATGCCAACGGCGGTCACGATGCTGTCGATGGAAAACACGAGATCCAGCACCAGGATCTGGCCGATCGCGGACCACGGCGTGAGTGTCGAAGTCTTCCCGACACCGCTGCCATTTTCGCCTTCGCCCGAGACGTGATGATGGATCTCGGTGGTCGCTTTCCACACGAGGAACGCACCGCCGGCAATAAGGATCAGGTCGCGCCACGAGAAGTCATGGCCGAAAGCGGTGAAGATCGGCGCGGTCAGGCGCACGATCAGCGCGACCGTGCCGAGCAGGCCAAGCCGCATCACCAGCGCCAGCCCGATGCCGAGCCGCTGAACGCGCGCCCGGTGCGCTTCGGGCAATTTGTTCGTAAGAATGGAAATGAAGATCAGGTTGTCAATGCCGAGCACGACTTCCATGACAAGCAGCGTCGCCAGTGCGGCCCATGCGCCGGGGTCACTTGCCAATGCAACTAAATAGTCCATGAGATCCGAGGGTCTTGGGAAAGTGGGAAGAAACGGTTTAGTCGCCTGCCCGGCGGCCGATCGCGATGATACGTGACGCGCCAAGCAAAAGTGAAAGCTTAATGAAATAATTGAGAGCGGCGCAGAGCCAAAAAGTTCGCCGGACGGGGCGGTGGCGTCGACCGATCGATCTAAATGGTGCGTCGCGCAAATGCGGGTAAACTCTAGTGCTGCTCGTCGTGCCGAACCCACGCGTACTTTAGCCGGAACCGTACGTAAGGCGGCGCCCCCAAAATCTTCGCTGCTTGTGTCCAGCGGTATTTTTCAGGTTCCACATGCAGGGAAAATCGCAACGCCTGGTCGAACTGGATTTTTTTCGGGGTCTCGTGCTGCTGGTGATCGTAGTCGATCACATTGGCGGCAGCATGCTTTCCCGTGTGACGCTGCACGCGTTCGCGCTCAACGACGCCGCGGAAGTGTTTGTCTTTCTCGGCGGCTTCGCCACAGCCACGGCCTATGTGTCAATGGCCGCCCGTCGCTCGGAATCCGCCGCCCGGGCACGGTTTTTCCGTCGAGCGTTCGAGATCTACCGCGCGTTTGTCGTGACCGCCGTCCTCATGTTGCTGACGAGTTTCTTGTTGCGGCCGTTTTTCGGCAGCGCGCCGAATCTTGCTATCGCCGACCTGGACAGCTTTCTCGCTGCGCCGTTCACGGCGATCACTGACGTGCTGCTCTTGCGCCGTCAGCCATATTTATCGTCCGTGCTGCCCATGTATGCGTTCTTCGCGCTGGCCGTGCCGTTTGTCTTGCCGCTGGCGCGTAGCAAGCCGTGGCTTCTGCTCGGTGCAAGTGTCGCGCTGTGGGCCGTGGCGGCGCCTGTTGCCGAGTATTTGCCATCGGCGGACGACTTGCTGTGGGACTTCAATCCTGCCGCGTGGCAGTTGATGTTCGTTCTCGGCGTGCTCGCGTGCTGCCAGCCTGTCTATCAGCGAGTGAGTTCGTACCGGTTCGGCTGGGTTGTCAGCGTCGCCGCGCTCGCGATCGTCGCGGGCATGGCGTATTACAAGTTGCTCGTGCTCCCCGTTTCCCTCGATGGCGATCTAAAGCGCAATCTGGCCGGCGTGCGCATCGTCAATTTCTTGAGTATTGCCTGGCTTGCAAGCGACCTGGCACGCCGTGGAGTGGTGAAACAGATTGCGCGGCGTTTGCCGTGGGTCGGCGCGGTCGGCCGGGATGGCCTTGTGTGTTTCGTGGCGGGCGCGGTGATTTCGCTGACGGTCGATTCAGTGTTGTTCACGCTCACCAACGGGCTGATCGACGTTCCGCTGGGTCTTGCTGCCGATGCTCTCGCGTTGGGCCTGTTGCTCGCGATTCCACATCGCCAGCGTGTCTTCGATGCAATGCGTTCAAGGCCGGTAGTGCCTGTGTCGAAGAGAGAAGGGGAGCGCCGCGCGGTTCGATGAGCGGCGGGGACGGCCTCGCCACTCACTAGGCAAAAACGCGACTAACGGTCTGCGCCGTCCGCATCTGCGTGCTGCGCAGGACGTCGTTAGATCCAAGCGGTCCTCATAAAAAGACGCCCGCTTCTCAATTTCTCCTGGTCACCCGTGCTCTTCGGCGCGAACCTGAGACTTTTATATAACGATAGGTTTTAAACCCGCTCCGCGAGTTCACACCGCTGGGTGTTACCGGCCGCAACGCATCGGAGTTCTGTCGGCGTCACGCCGAAGCGACGGTGAATGGCGCGGCTGAAGTGCGACTGGCTGGAAAATCCCCAACGGAAAGCGATTTCCCCGGTACTGCAATGGCGCAACCGGGGATTGACGAGGTCCGCGTGAGCTTTGCCAATTCTTTGTGACCAGATGTAGGCGCTCAGCGAGGTATCGTCAGCGGCAAGAATCCGGTTCATATGGCGGACGGACATTCCCACTGCCTTGGCGATTGCATCGGGCGTGAGTTCGGCGTCGCCCAGATGGTCGGCAACATACTGTTTTATTGTCAGCAAGTACGACATCGACGACACCGAACTCGACGCGCCGTGAAGACGGCAGCGCAGCATGGAGCTGAGCAGCGTCTGGACTCGCTCTTCGAATGCCGGCGCAGCGTATTCCGATTGCTCCAGCAGGAACTGAAGGATAGTCGCGCGCAGCGTCGTACCGAGCATCGACGCAACGCCTGTGAGCGGCGGCAACAACAGCGGCAGGCGATCAGCGCCGTCGCCTGCGCAGGACGCGAACCTGCCTGCCGGCAGGTCGATCAGCAACTGCCGCGTCGTGGACACGAACCCGAATACATAAGGCTTGCGCGTGTCGTAGACGATCGTCTCGCCCGCGCTGACCGTGATGCATTGTCCGCTCTGTACAAAATAGCCTTGTCCCTCTATAAGACAGCACGCGAACACCGAATGCTTCGGGAACTGTCGCGTGAGTGCAGGGCTGCGCTCGACCGAATGTTCGTTGCCTCGAATATCCGCGATACCGAGACAGGACAACGTGTAATTCGACTGCGTGGCATTCAGCCCGTTGTCCGACAGGGACGAGCATCGAAAGCCAACCAGCGTCCGTGCGTTGTAGTCATCCCAATAATCGAGCCGCTCGTTTTGGGGAAGGCGCAGGGTCGAGGCCTGCGTCATGAGGGTTGTACGTGAGCGTTCCATGTTGCTTGTCTCCAGTTCGGCCGTCTCTATAGCGGCCATTTTCTGTTGTGCCTCCTACCGGTAATACAGCCTGGCCGACGCGCGTCCCGCCGGGTCAACGAACGCGTCCGCGTTGGTCAATTGCTTTGTCACTTGCTCCGATACATTGACGACACCCCCTTTCAGGAGTCGAGAAATGATAACCAAAGCAAGTCACGAATTCTGGCGCGATATCACGCCGATTGCCAATCCGTTTAAGCCCGATGCCAAGCCCGAGGTCTACATTCCCGACGCCGCCTCCGACGATCCGCGCTTATATGTTCCGTTCACCGATACGGTGTCCTCAAGACCGCTCTGGATCTCACCGTCGGCGAACAAATGGTGCGACATCCTGACGGCGACATCGGCGGGCCTCGTCAACCGACACTACCATCCGCACGAAGTTTTCGCTTACACAATCTCGGGCAAATGGGGCTATCTCGAACACGACTGGACCGCGACTCGCGGCGATTTCGTGTACGAATCGCCCGGCGAAGGACACACGCTGGTTGCGTTCGAGCACGAAGAACCTATGAGGGTTTTCTTCATCGTCTCGGGCCCGCTGATCTGGCTCGACGAGAACGGCGAGACAACCGGCTATTTCGATGTGCATTCGTACATCGAGATGTGCCGGAACCACTACGAGAAAGTGGGACTCGGCGCGGCCGCTGTCGACAAGTTGTTTCGATAAGCCTACCGAAAAAAACACGCTGCACAGGAGACACTCAATGCGACGCACCCTGGCCCCGAGTGACGAAAACAGACTGCTGGCCATATTGTTCATGACGGTCGGCTTTGTTTTCTTTGACCGTCTCGCCCTGTCGTTTCTCTTCCCGTTCATGTCGGCCGAGTTGAAACTCACACACGCCGAGTTAGGGATGGCGTCGTCGGTGCTCTCGTTGACGTGGGCCCTATCCGGCACCCTCGCAGGCGCATGGTCCGACGTCCATGGCCGCCGTAAATCGCTGCTCGTCGGAGCGGTGCTCGGCTTCTCTTTTTTCTCGGCCGCGTCCGGGCTGATTGGCGGGTTCGCCGGCCTGATCGCTTTCCGGGCATTGATGGGTATTGCAGAAGGGCCCGTCTTGCCGATATCGCAGTCATTGATGATCGACAGTTCATCGCCGGCACGGCGCGGCCTGAACATGGGTTTGTTGCAAGGATCGTCGGCAGGGTTGCTCGGGGCCATGATCGGACCACCGGTGGTCGTGCATATCGCCATGACATACGGCTGGCGTCAGGCGTTCTATTTATCGTGTATTCCCGGCGTCTTGATTGCGGCCGCCATCTGGCGCTGGGTGCGCGAGTCGCCTCGCGACGATCAGGCCGTCGCCAAGCCTGCGGCGAGGATCCGTTACCGCACCTTGCTGTTGCATCGGAACGTGATGTTGTGCGCGTTAATAAGCTGCCTGTTCGTGACCTGGTTCGTCGTGATCGTTTCGTTTGCGCCCAGTTTTTTGATCGAGGCGAAACACTACACCGCTGCGCAAATGAGCCTTGTCATGAGCTGTCTCGGCGCCGCGTGGGTGATATGGGGCTTTGCTGTGCCCGCGCTGTCGGACCGTATCGGCCGCAAGCCCGCCATGGTGATCTTTGCGTTAATTTCGGCCTGTTGTCCGGTTACGTTCATGCAGGTTGCATCACCGCTTGCGCTGGGCTTGCTGATGCTCGCGACATACACCGGTCTCGGCTGCTTTACGCTCTTCATGTCCACGATACCGGCTGAAACGGTGCCGCCGGCCGCAATGGCAAGCACGCTCGGATTGATCATGGGCGTGGGCGAACTGATCGGAGGGTTTGTTGCGCCAACTGCTGCCGGCTTTGCAGCGGATCGTTACGGCTTGTTCGTGACCATGTGGATCGCGGCAGGCGGCGCGCTGCTTGCCGGTGTGGCGTCCATGTTTCTAATCGAAACAGCGCCTGCCGCCCTTGCGCGCCGTCCCCAGGTATTGACGCAGTTCGCCCAGCGGAGTGACGCATGAACACGTTGATGAAAGCATTGCAGTGGCATGGCCCACGCGATATCCGCCTGACGCGCATTGCGGTGCCCTCTCCGGGACCTGACGATGTATTGATTGAAGTCGCCTACTGCGGCATTTGCGGTAGCGACCTTCACGAATATGAAAACGGTCCGCATGCCATTCCGGTCGTGATTCCGCATGTGTTGTCGGGCCGGATCGCACCGCTGACGCTAGGCCATGAGTTTTGTGGCACGGTGAGGGAGGTGGGGGCGAATGTGCGCGACTTGAGCGTTGGCGAGCGCGTCGGCGTTGAACCTGAGTATCGCTGCAGCCGTTGCCGTTACTGCCAGATTGGCGACTACAACTTGTGCAACTCCATGGGCTTTGCCGGCTTGATGGGCGACGGCGGCATGGCTGAGTATGTGGTTACGCCGGCGTATATGCTTCATCGACTGCCGGACAGCGTTTCGTTTGTCCAGGCTGCCGTGCTGGAGCCCGCGGCAGTTGCGCTTCATGCCCTGCGGCGCAGCGCGCTACGGATTGGCGGCACGTGCGCGGCGTTCGGCTTGGGCCCTATCGGCATCTTGCTGGTGATGCTGGCGCGGTTGCAAGGAGCGTCGTCTATTGTTGCGGTCGATGTTTCGCCTGAACGTCTCGCCGCGGCAGCCCGTCTCGGCGCGACTGACGTCATTGATGCACGCAGTGTGAGTGCTGGCGAGATTGCATCGATGGTTCGTGTGATGACTGGGGGTGGGGTCGACGTGAGCTTCGAGGCGGCGGGTCTTCAGGAGACCTTTGAAGGCGCGCTGCAATCGCTGCGCAAAGGGGGCGAGACGGTCATGGTGGGACTGATGCAGCGAGCCGGATTTGATGCATTTCGGGTGGTGAATGACGAGCTTTCGATTAGGTCGAGTGTGGGGTATCGGCATGTTTATCCGGACTTGATACGGCTCGTTGAAGCGGGTGCGATCGACTTGAGTGCGATCGTGACGAAGACGGTTTCGCTCGAACGAGCGGTGGTTGACGGGTTTGACGTGCTGACAAGGGATAAACGGCAGATCAAGGTTTTGATCGCGCCGGGTGGAGTGGAGGGGCTCAGGCGAATGGGAGCGTGACGGGGGTTTGGATTTTCATGGAAGCGGGTGTGTCTATGGCAGTGGAATGCGCCGTTGCAAATGCCGGGAAGATTGACCGATCGGAGCCGTTAAGTGTGGCCGATGCATGGAGGTAGGCACGTGAAGCTGCCCGAGGGCGAGCGACCTCGCTGCCACCCGCGCGGGCGCAGGGGATCGGAGCACCCGCGAGCGTGACGCCTGCTGACTCGGAATCCAGCGAACTATGAATAGCCACTCGGCCATTAGGCCCTTCGTGAAGACGGCTCGCGATTCCTGTATTAGGGCAGATAAATAAGCCTCCTCCCGAAAACCCTCACCTATCTAAACCCGGCTAAAAGCCAAAAGGCGTCCTCGCGGACGCCTTTTGGCGTTCATGAACGCGCTCGCTTCACCCCGGCCCACGCACCATTCCGCAATTAAGAATTCTCAATTTTGTCCTAATTCTTTAAGAGAGTTCCGAGGGGCATCGGAGGCACCCCGTCTTAATATTCATTCACTCGCAGACGAACCGGTTCATCGCCTCTCACACGAATCCAGACGATGAAAAAAAAGGTGGCTCGCACTGCGCGGTCGGCATCGACTGGGATAGGAATCCTAAGCGCCGCACGTGTCTACAAAACCTCATTCATTTCTCTATTGGAAAC
>NZ_JNFG01000039.1 GCF_000729995.1 Caballeronia sordidicola
TTTTTTTTTTTCAAACAAGAAGACTACAAACGAGATAGGGGCCCTTCTCGTGGGCGGGGAGATGTGTAAAAGACACAGGCCCTAACCCATCTCCAAAACCCGCACCCGCATCTTCTTCGCGGCGCCCCCGTCCGTGCCCGACTCGACCCCGCCATAGCCGAAGATCAGCCCCTCCTGCGTGGGCTGGTTCATGTAGAACGCCGAGATCCCATACAAGCCAATAGACGCATCAAGAGCGCCGCCGCTGAGGTGCTTCTCCTTCAACGATCCCTTCAATCGTGCTGTCATATGAATTCCCGCCGCAGGAATCAGTGGCTCGAACCATTCCGCAAGTTCGTTTTGCAGCGACGAAACAAGCGTTCTCCGCCTATCCTCATAGTGCTTGTGCATCCGTCGCAAATGCTTGGCGAAGTCGCCGTCAAGCATGAATTTGGCCAGCGCGGCTTGCGTCAGCGAGCAGCTATGCCAGTCACTTATCTGTTTGGCTTTCTGTATGGCCTCATTCAACGACGCCGGCGGTACGACATAACCCACCCGCAACTCCGGAAAGATCGTCTTTGAAAACGTGCCGACATAAGCCACCAGACCGGCACGGTCGAGACTCTTGAGCGGTTCCACCGGCCGGCCTTCGAAACGGAACTCGCCGTCATAGTCGTCTTCAATAATGACCGCACCCTGGCGCTGCGCCCACTCGAGCAGCGCCACGCGACGCTCGAGACTCATCGGCATGCCGAGTGGAAACTGATGCGACGGTGTCACATAGACAAGCCGCGCTTTCTTGGGCAATTGCTCGACAATCAAACCTTGGTCGTCAACGGGCACGCCGACTATCTTCGCGCCCGCCGCCACGAATGCCGCACGCGCAGGCGGATATCCCGGTTCCTCAACCGCGACCACTTCGCCGGGACGGAGCACCACGCGTGCAATAAGATCGATCGCCTGCTGCGCGCCTTGCGTGACAATTACGTCCTGCCAGTTGCTTGCCACGGCGCGGCTAAAGGACAAGTAACGCGATACGGCGAGACGCAATTCCTGTTCACCGGCCGGGTCGCGATACTGTCCGCGGCCACGTGCCTGCAATCGCACCGCATGATTGATGCAGCGACGCCAGGTGTCGAAGGGGAACAGGCGCTTGTCAGTCACGCCGCCTAAAAAATCAAACAGGTAGGGCACGTCGTGCCTGGGCATCGAAAGCTGAACGGGCATCGACGACCAGATCGCCTGCATCCTTGCCTGATGCTTCGTTGCGTCGGCGGGATGCGTCGGAACACGGATCAATCCATCAGCCACGAACGTGCCGTCGCCGGGACGCGAACGAAGATACCCTTCGGAGGTGAGGCGCTCGAAGACATCAAGCGTTGTCTTGCGCGAGACGCCAAGTTGCGTGGCCAGGTCTCGCGTGGAGGGCAGGCGTTCGCCCGCCACCAGCCGACCTTCGACAATACCGCTGCGCAACTGGCGGTAAATCTGTCCGCTCAAGTCGTCGCGGCCGCGAATGGTTACGTAGATTTCCATCGAACCGGTATCCTCAAGTATGACCAATGCAAGGATTCTGACATGCCAGTGCGATCGTTGACCGTCGAACGTTCGACCCTCGATTTTTACAATCTGCTGACGCCACGACTCTTTGTATTAAATCAATCTTGACAGTATCTGACTTGTCAAATAATATGCTGTTCATCAACGGAGGCAGCGATGAACCACTATGGCAAGCAAAACTATCGTCCGACTCAAAGCATCGGTTTCATGATCAACAAAGCGCGCAACATTCTGACAGTCGAAATGGATGCCGCACTGAAGGACCTGGATATCTCCAGTCAGCAGATGGGTATCCTGATGTCCCTGGCGCTTGGTGAGGCCGCAACGCCGTTCGAGTTGTCGAAGGCGCTGGGGATCGATACCGGCCTGATGACGCGCATGCTCGACAAGCTGGAAGCGAAGGAATTGCTGCAGCGCTCGCGCAGCCTGGAAGATCGCCGTGTCGTTGACCTTACGTTGACGAAAAAGGGTGCGGAGGTCGCCGCCCAGGTTCCAGAAGTGGCACCGAATGTGTTGAACGCGCACCTGAAGAATTTCAACAAGGCCGAGTTCGAAGAATTGCGCCGCCTGCTTCGCAAATTTCTTGATGAGTAGGTAAGCCGAGCAAGTAAGCCAAATAAGCCAGCCGCTTTTTTTTGTCCAATTATCTGACAGATCAGAAAATGAAATCACAGTTAAATCGGAAATCGATCGGTTCGAGAGCATTGACCGTGGGTGTATCGGTGATGTTCGCAGCGGTGCTGTCGGCGTGCGCGAACTATGCAGGCATTCACAGCGACCAGCAGATGGCCCAGCCGCAATCGTACGAGACGACCCAAAGCATTCCGTCTGAGAGCGGTCATTGGCCGGCAGCCGGTTGGGCCGATCAATTCGGCGACGCGCAGTTGAAAGCGCTGATTGCAGAAGCATTGAAGAACAGCCCAACCCTTGATCAGGCGCGTGCCCGGGTTGCTTCGGCCAATGCTTATAGCGAGACGGCGAAGGCCAACACAATGCCCAAGGTGGGCGCGGACTATTCGCTGACCCGCAAGCAATACTCCGGCGACGCGCTCGTGCCGCCTCCTTACGCGGGTTCGTGGCAGACTGAAAACACGCTGCTTGCCAGCGCTTCGTACGACCTCGATCTGTGGGGCAAGAATCGTGAAGCGCTGAAGGCGGCGGTGTCTCAAACACAGGCAAGCGAAGCGGATGCTGAAGTCGTGAAGCTGACGCTGACTACATCAATTGCCCGCGCTTATAACCAGCTTGCGCGGCTTTACGACCAGCGCGATATCGCCGTCAAGGAAGTCGCCCAACGCGATCAGATTGAACGTATTGCAGCGGGCCGGATCGCGACCGGGCTGGACACGGAAGTCGAGCGCAAGACGGCGCAAGCGAACGTCGCGACAAGTCATGCATCCCTGAGCGCGCTCGATGGCCAGATTCTCACGACGCGCTATCAGATCGCCGCATTGCTTGGGGCAGGCCCGGATCGCGGCTTGACGATCCAGCGCCCGACGCTTGGCGTGGGGGACCAGGTGCTGCTCCCCGACAACCTGCCGGCCGATCTCGTCAGCCGCCGGCCCGACCTGGTGGCGGCACGCTGGCGCGTGGACGCCCTCACGCATGATGTGAAAGAAGCGAAGGCGGAGTTTTATCCGGACATCAATCTGAGTGCATCGATTGGCCTGGACGCATTCGGCTTTGGCCGCTTGCTGACGGCCGCGAGCAGGACCGCTTCAGCCGGTCCCGCGATTCACTTGCCGATCTTCGATGCCGGCGCATTGCGCGCTCAACTCAAAGGCCGTTACGCCGATTTCGATTATGCGGTTGCGACCTATGACCAGACGCTTGTCACCGCGCTCAGCGATGTCGCGACGCAACTCGCACAGATCCGCTCGACGGATGCACAACTCGTCGATGCAGAAACCGCGCAGGACGCCGCGCATCGCGCCGATGAACTCGCGATCATCCAGTACAAGGGCGGCCTCACCAATCAACTGACCGTACTCAACGCCGACACGAACGCGTTGTCAGCCGACCAGACCGTGGTCGATCTGAAAATGAACCGCCGTGACCAGCAGATCGCACTCGCTGCGGCGCTCGGCGGCGGTTATGTGGACACAAGCGTCGACACCAGCACGGACGCCAGCACACCTTCGTCTTCACAATCTGTTGCCGCGCGCTGAGCCGGCACGCCACGGACCCGTCAGGAGAATTAGAAATGAGCGATACCATCCAGTCCGACCGCGCGGCGGTGGACTCAAACGCAGCAGCCAAGGGTGCTTTACCCCAAGAGGCCGCACCGCGCACGAAACGCAAGCTGCTGCTTTCCTTGCTCGGCGCAGCAATCGTCGTCTCGGCCGCAGCCTACGGTGCGTATTACTACACCGATGCTCGCTTCTACCAGGCGACGGACGACGCCTATGTAAGCGGCAATCTGGTGCAACTCACGCCGCAAGTCAGTGGTACGGTGGTCGCGGTGAACGCTGACGATACGCAGATCGTCAAGGCCGGTGACCCGGTCGTGACGCTGGATCCAGCCGATGCAAGAATCGCACTCGGCAATGCGGAAGCGACGCTTGGCCGGACCGTGCGGGAAGTGAGCAGCCTCTACGTCAACAATGACTTTTATGCGGCGGGCATCGCTCAACGCGAGTCGGATCTCGCCCGCGCCAACTCGGATCTGCAACGCCGTCAGGCTGTGGAGAACACCGGGGCGGTGTCTGCCGAAGATGTGTCGCATGCGCGCGATGCCGTCAAAAGCGCGCAAGCCTCACTCGACGCCATACGCCAGCAAGCCGTAGCGAACCACGTGCTCACTGACCGCACTTCAATCGAACAACACCCTGACGTCCAGGCTGCTGCAAGCAAGCTTCGCGATGCTTACCTGAGCTATGCCCGTAACACCTTGCCCGCGCCGGTGACGGGTTACGTTGCACGCCGTTCGGTGCAGGTCGGGCAGCGGGTCGCTCCGGGTACACCGCTGATGGCGATCGTGCCGCTCGACGGTGTCTGGGTCGACGCCAACTTCAAGGAAGGGCAATTGCGGCGCATGAGGATCGGTCAGCCTGTCACGTTGACCGCCGATGTGTATGGTTCGAGCGTCAAGTATCACGGCCGCGTGGTGGGCTTTTCCGCAGGCACGGGCAGCGCGTTTGCCGTGCTGCCGCCTCAGAACGCGACAGGCAACTGGATCAAGGTCGTGCAACGCTTGCCGGCACGTATCCAGCTTGACCCGCGTGAGCTTGAACAACATCCGCTGCGCATCGGCTTGTCGATGGACGTCGAGGTCGAAACGCGTGACGAATCCGGTACGCAACTGGCAGCCGCAACCAACACGTCCTATAAGACCGATGTATTCGAGCAATACGGCGCGCAAGCGGATGCGGAGATCGCCAAGGTGATCGCCGACAATATGCCGATAGCCGCTCCCAAGACTGTGGCGAAGCGCGATCAAGCCGAACTCCATCGCGCCGGTTAAACGCATTTTTTTAAACAAATATCTGACAAGTCAGATTAAATGTGTCCTTGGGAGCATCCATGAATACGTCGTCTCAGTCCGGCGCGCTCGCGCCACTCACCGGTGGGAAGTTGGCGCTTGCCACCCTTGCCGTTGCACTTGCCACGTTCATGAACGTGCTGGATTCGTCGATTGCGAATGTGGCGATCCCGACCATCTCGGGCAACCTGGGCGTCTCGGTCGATGAAGGCACATGGGTCATTACCCTGTTCGCCGCCGCCAACGCCATTTCGATCCCGCTGACCGGCTGGCTCACGCAACGGGTCGGGCAGATAAAGTTGTTCGTGTGGGCGATCCTGTTGTTCGTGGTGTCTTCATGGTTGTGCGGCCTCGCGCCCAACCTTCCCGTGCTACTTGGCGCGCGGATCCTGCAAGGCGCGGTAGCCGGTCCGCTGATCCCGCTCTCGCAGGCCATCCTGCTCGGTTCATATCCGAAGGAAAAGAGCTCGCACGCGCTGGCGCTGTGGGCCATGACCGCGACGGTAGGCCCGATCGTCGGACCGGCGCTGGGTGGCTGGATCACCGATAGCTACTCGTGGTCCTGGATCTTCTACATCAACATTCCGGTCGGCCTGTTTGCCGCCGGCGTGACGTGGGCAATCTATCGGACGCGCGAAACACCGGTGAAGCGGATCCCCATCGACAAAGTGGGCCTGATCTCGTTGATCGCGTGGGTCGGCTCGTTGCAGATCATGCTCGATAAAGGCAAGGACCTCGACTGGTTCACCTCGCCGGTGATTGTCGCGTTGGGGCTCTTCGCGTTGATCAGCTTCGTGTTTTTCATGATCTGGGAGTTGACGGAAAAAAATCCGATCATCAATCTGCGGCTCTTCAAGGGACGTAATTTCCTGGGGGGAACCGTCGCGATTTCAGTCGCGTATGCGCTCTTCTTTTCGAACCTCGTGATCTTGCCGACGTGGATGCAGCAGTACCTGAACTATCGTTCCGTCGATGCCGGTCTTGCTACCGCCCCGCTGGGTATCTTTGCTGTGCTGCTGACGCCGGTGATGGCCAAGATCATGCCGAAGAGCGATGCACGGGTGCTTGCCACGCTCGCTTTTCTCGGTTTTGCCGGCGTGTTTTTCATGCGTTCGTTCTACACAACGGGCGTCGATACCTGGACCCTGGTCCTTCCGACCTTGCTGCAAGGCGTTCCCACTGCGCTGTTTTTCGTGCCGCTGACGGCGATCATTTTGTCCGGCTTGCCGGCGGACAAAATACCCGCTGCCGCAGGGCTGTCAAATTTCACGCGGGTCTTCGCGGGCGCTGTTGGAACGTCGCTCGTGAGTACCGGCTGGAACGACCGGACGATCCTGCATCATGCTCAACTGGCTGAACAAACGAGTGTCAATAGTCCGAACTTCGTCGCGAGTATCGCTGCATTGCAGAGCACGCTTGGAGGAAGCGCGGCGCAAGCGATGACGTTCTTCGAATCGTCGCTCAATACGCAAGCCGCCATGCTTGGACTGAACGATATCTTCTGGCTTTCGGCGGTCATTTTCATCGCGATCATCCCGCTTATCTGGATCACCAAGCCGAGCAAGGATGGTGCGGCAGCGGCCGCGGGAGCAGGGGGGCACTAGGTTTGAAGCCGATGGAGTCGATGCTCAATAAAGTTAGCAAAAAGAACGATAATGTCAGCGGATGGAAGCTGAATTATCAATATAGCGCTGGTAATCAGGGTTGTCTTGATTTGACATGAGCAAAAAACGTAGTCAAAATAACGTTAATAAGACATGGACGCAATCACTCGTGTGCCGGCCCAGCGAGTTTTTGCTTGCTCGTTCAGGCAGTACCTGAGGATTCGAGTAATGGAGACGTTTTACCTTGCCATCGACGTTGGCACGGGCAGCGCCCGCGCTGCCCTGGTCAATTCGCATGGCGTCATAGTGAGTATTGCTGCCCGCGAACACGAGCAGATCGTGCCGCGCTACGGCTGGTCCGAACAGCGGCCGGCCGACTGGTGGCAGGGCGTCGCCGGTGCGATTCAAGAGGTCCTTGGCGGCACGCCCCATGCCGCCGAAAACATCGCGGCTATTTGCGCATGTGGCCAGATGCACGGCACGGTTCTCATCGATGCAGACGGTCAGCTCACTCGCGAGACCGCACCGCTGTGGAACGACAAACGCACGCTTGCGCAAGTCGCAGCCTTCCGGGCGAGCCACGCAGGAGCATCGTATCTGGCGATGACGGCCAACCCGGCTACACCCGCATGGCCCGGCTTCAAACTGCAATGGCTCAAGCAGAACGAAGCCGATGCATACGAACGTGCGGCAACGGTGTTCATGCCGAAGGACTACATCAACTTCCGGCTGACAGGCGAGCGCGCCTGGGACTGGAGCGATGCATCAACCAGTTTCCTGATGGATCCGGCAACGCGGTCATGGTCGCAGCCCATGCTCGACACACTCGGTCTCGACGGCAGCAAGCTTCCTCCCATCCGCTCGCCGCAGGAGATACTGGGCACGGTGACCACTGAAGCGGCTCAGGCAACCGGCCTGCGCGAAGGTACGCCGGTATTGGTCGGTGGTGCGGACTACGCGCTTTCGATGCTGGGCTCAGGCGTGCATGGGCCCGGTCTTGGCTCGGATATCACCGGTACGTCGTCGATCATAACGGTGATCGCGGAGTCCCCCATGCTGCACCCGGAAGTCTCGAACATGGTCTCGGCGGAAGGGCTCTGGGGAAGGTTCATGCTGCTCGATTCGGGCGGCGACGCAGTGCGCTGGGCGCGTCGTGCGTTTCATGAAAACACCCTTGGCTACGAAGCTGTTGCGCAGAAAGCTGCCGACGCCCCCGTCGGTTCTGAAGGCCTGTTCTTCCTCCCTTATCTGACCGGTGAAAGGCTCGGCGAGCATTCGAATTCGCGCGCGCAGTTCTTCGGCGTCGGAGCCAGGCATGGGGCAGCGCATTTGCATCGCGCGGTGTTGGAAGGGGTCGCGTTCGGCGTGCGGCGGCACATTGGCGTAATCGAATCGGCGGGTGTTCACATGGAGCGGCTGGTCGCGGCAAGCGGCGGCGCCAAGGCGGCGCTCTGGCTTGAGATCAAGGCAAGCATGTATCGCACGCCGATCCTCGTGCCGGCTCAACTTGAATGCGGCGTGATCGGCTGCGCCATTCTCGCCGCGACCGCACACGGCCAGTTCCCGCGTCTGGGCGATGCCGTCGCGGCGTTCGTCCAGTTTGAACGCGAGGTCTTGCCGGACCCGCGCGCGAGCGACACCTATGATCGGATGATGCCGATCTTCGAGCGGCTCTATGCGAGCTCGCAACAGTTCTACGACGACCTGGATCGTCTCGCCGAGGATCGTGCATGACGCAAGTAATCAAGGCCGTCCTGTGGGACATGGACGGCACGCTCGCCGACAGTGAAGCGCTGCATCTGAGCACGCTGGTCGCCGTGTTGACCCATCATGGAATAGACGCGGGCGACGACCTGCATGCGTCGATATTCGGCAAGACCGGCCGCGAAGTGCACGCGTACTGCTGCGAGCGATTTGGTATCGATTTCGAATACGGCCCATGGTCGATGGCAAGGGCGCGGCACTACCTGTCCGAAGCCCCGAAGATGCAGCCACGACCCGGCGCGCTCAGCGTCTATCACGCGGTGCGCGCAGCGGGAACACGACAAGCGATTGTGTCAAATTCATCGCGCATGTTGCTTGAAGCCGGGCTCCGCGCGCTCGACTTGCAAGACCCGCAACTGGTCTCCATCAGCATCAACGACGTTCGCGTTGGCAAGCCCGATCCCGAGCCGTATGAGCGCGCCGCGTGGCTGCTGCACGTGACACCCGGCGAAGCCATTGTGGTGGAAGACAGCCCGACCGGCGCCCGCGCGGCTATCGCAGCCGGCATGCGGGTGCTTGCATGGCCCGAGCACGAAAGCGCTGCCGGCACTTTTCCCGAGGCCGCGCATATCGTGCGCTCTGAACTTGAACTTGCCGATGCACTCGGCGTTCAACTCCCCCCTCATGGATATGAGCGATGAAGCCACGCTCTAGCCCTTGGCGACGCGTGCATGCCGGGCGGAAGAGGTCATTCACAACGAACCGTATCCCGTCGATCAACCGGTGTGCGGCACGATTCGACAAATAAATCTACAAGCGAGACAAGCTCATGACAGGCGAACTCAAAGGCCCGGAAACAGCAGCCTTCCGTCCCGGCCTTTTCAACGGCAAGACCGTGCTCGTATCGGGCGCTACCAGTGGCATTGGCCTGGCGATCGCGCAGGGTTTTGCAGCACTAGGCGCACAGGTGATCGCAACCGGCAGCTCGACTAACAAGCTCGAAGGGCTGCGAGCGGACGCCGCGCTAAAAGGTATTCGCTTCGAGCAACTGGATGTCCGCGATAACGACGCCATCAAAAGTTTCGTTGCCACGCTGAGCGTGCTCGACGTACTCGTGAATGCGGCCGGCGTGGCGCGTCCGGTCGATGAATACCGTGACGATGTCTTTCGCGAAGTGATCGATGTGAATCTGACCGCAGCCATGCGCCTCGCAATGGCCGCTCGCGACAAACTCGAGCATGCGCGTGGATCAATCGTCAACGTGGCGTCCATGCTGAGCTATATCGCCGATGTGGATGTGCCGGCCTATTGCGCCAGCAAGACCGGCATTCTCGGCTTGACGCGCTCTCTGGCTCACGCGTTCGGGCCGGCAGGGGTACGGGTGAACGCGATTGCGCCGGGCTACCATCGCACCGACATGACTCGCGCGCTATGGGAAGTACCGGCAAGTGCTGCGAAGATAGCTTCGCGCAGCGCGCTCAAGCGCTGGGGCGAAGTGGATGATCTGGTTGGCGCGACGTTGTTCCTGGCATCGCCGGCGTCGGCGTTCATCACGGGCGTGACCTTGCCTGTGGATGGCGGTTATGCAAGCGGCGTGTAAGACTGAAAATCGAGGCGGAAAAAAACGGCCTTCTCTGTCCGGTTGACTTGGGAGAGAGAAGGCCGTGTGCTTCAAGAAACGCGTGGGAGTACAGCCCCCAAGCGTTGAATCAACATTTAGAACTTGTGCGTGATGCCAACAATGGCTGCCAACTGGTGGTTGTTCGACGAGTAGGACGAACCGCTGAAGTCTGCAACAGCTGACTTGCCCGTCGAATCGATGCCCGAAGCGGTTTCGAAGAAGCCGATCGCGTAGAACGACGTACGCTTGGACACTGAGTAGATGGTGCCCAGGTTGAACTGGTTGTACTTGGCGCTGCCAACGCCGTCGGCGCCGCTGTTATGCGTGTAGATGTAGGCGCCGGCCAGCGTAAGCGCCGGGGTCAGCGCGTATTTCACGTTCAGTTCGCCCGAATTGAACGTAGCGGTGCCGCCGTTGTACTTGGTGCCGTAGCTGCCCACTGCATTGACCTGACCCAAGTTCTGGAACTGCGTGTTCGAGTACAGCAGGGCAATCGTTGCCGATCCCAGCACGTACGAACCGCCGGCCGTAATGATCTGCTGCGAGCCTGCCGACGCATAGCCGCCGTAAATGCGGCTCGGCATGTTGTTGTTCGCGCCCGTGGCCGATGACGTCGGCGACGACGAGTTGCCCTGGTTGCCGAACGTCGCGTAGTACGGGTCCTTGGTGAAGTTGTAGCTCGCGCCAACCTTGAGCGGACCGTTGACATACGACACGGCCGCATCGGTGACTTCGTTCCTCGAGAACTGGCCGGCCTGGCCGCCCAGGCTGTACAGGACGCCAACCGTCAGGCCACGGTAGTTCGGGCTCGTGTACTTGAGCGCGTTCTGAATGCGGTTCGACGTATCCACGTTATCCACGTCGCCTGCGCGCGTGCCGTAGCCGAGGCCGGATGCAGCCCAGTCGGCGCCCGATGCGAACGAGGCGGTGGCGTCGTTACTTGCCGAGTACTGGCGGCCCAGCGTCACCGTACCGTACGTATCGCTCTTCAGGCCGACGAAGGCCTTGCGTCCGAACTCCAGGCCGCCCTGGCTCAGCGCGCCGGTGCCGAGCGTATAACCGTTTCCAAGGGTGAAGATCGCCTTGAGGCCGCCGCCCAGGTCTTCAGCGCCCTGCAAGCCCCAGCGCGATGAATTGGCGCTCGAGAAACTGTAGAGCTTTGCGCCCTTGACGTTGTTGTTGAAGAGAATGCCGCCGTCGGCAATGCCGTACAGGGTCACGCTGCTTTGGGCGTGTGCAACGCCGGCAAATGCGCCGAACGCGAGGATGGCAGCGGTGGTCTTTTGGATTTTCATTTTGTTGTGCTTCAGTTGGTAAAAGAAGAAATATCCTATTTGATAGGGTCGTAAAGTCCCACCGATGTTTGATTGTTTGGTTATTCCGTTTCTTTCTAAACCGACATATCAAAAATTCATATGCCCGAAATAATTAGTATCCCAAACCGTCAACCATAGGACCGACCCGATCGCAGGCAGGCGAATCGCCCTGTATCCATCGGTGTGTAAGGATTTAGAAGGGTAGCGAACGACCGGCTCGACGAACCTTAAAGGGGTCCGATTTCATTTTTGTGAAATGATATTTACCTGATCGGGCGCACTCGGTATTCAATCCGCATGCGTATTATTTGAACAACATCTTATTGAAAGGCTGGTAATTTCGGGGGAATTCAGGCTTGTCAGCCTAAGCAGCGCTTTACGCAGAACCTCAAGCGCGCAGCGAGCGCCTCATGCAAAGGCCAGGGAGGCCTTTGTCATTTTATGCAAGCAGCGAGGGGTGCCGCTATCAGATGACGCCGGTCGAGCGCATGTCGGCGAGGCGCTTTTTCATGTCCAGCACGGCGAGCGTATGAGCATCGCCTTTGCGCAGCGCGACGCTGGTCGAGAGGATATCGATAATGACAAGCGCCGCGAGCCGCGACGTGGTCGGCGTATAGACATCCGTATTTTCCAACGTCTCCGCAATCACCGCGACGTCCGAAAAACTTGCCAATGGACTATTCGATCCAGTAATCACAATGACGCTTGCGCCGCGTTCGCGGGCGGTCCGCGCGACCTCGATCAGCGAGCGGGTGGAGCCGGTGTTCGAGATGGCCACGACCGCATCGCCGGGCTTGAGCATGGACGCCGCAATGAACTGCTGGTGCGAATCCTGATGCGCGACGCACGGCACGCCGAAGAGCGGAAATTTCTGCTGCGCGTCCAGCGCGACAATGCCCGACGCGCCAAAGCCGAAGAACTCGATCCTCTTCGCCTTGGCCAGTAAATCCACCGCCCGCCCGATAGCCGCGAAATCCAGTTTCTTGCGCGCCCAGTCGAGGCTCGTGATGGTGTAGTCGAAGATCTTGGTGGCAATGGTCTCCGGGTCATCGCCCTTGGCGAGTACCGAGTGCGTGGCAGGGGCGCCGAGCGCCAGGCTCTGCACCATGCGGATCTTGAAGTCCTTGAAGCCGCTGCAGCCGAGCGTCGCGCAAAAGCGCAGCACGGTCGGTTCGCTGACCTGCGCGTTGCGGGCGAGTTCGGCGAGGTTGATGTCAGGGATCGAGGCCAGGTTTGCAAGGATGTACTCGGCGACTTGCCGGCTGCCGCGGCGAAGGTCCGGACGCGCGCGGTCGATCAGTTCGAGGATGTTGTAATCGGGCACTCGATGTTCCTTCGTTCATTGTCAACAGGGCGCCGCAAGCGGCGCCCCGTGCAGGCGTCAGGCCAGGTTGCCAAGTGTATCGGACTCATGGATCAAGCTGATGGATCAAACCCATGGATCAAACTCATGGATCAGACTCATGGATCAGACTCATGGACCAGACTCACCTAGCGCCGCCAAAAACGGGCGCCACGCTGGGAAAGGACAGCCGCCACGATGATCACGCCCATCACCACTTGCTGATGGTAACCCGGCACGCTGGCGAGGTTCATGATGTTGCCGATCACCCCCAGGATCAGTACGCCCATCAGGGTATTCACCGCACCGCCTTTACCGCCCGCGAGACTCGCGCCGCCAATGACGACCGCGGCAATCACGGTCAGCTCGTCGCCTACGCCGACAGTCGGCGCACCGACCCCGGCACGTGACGTCGAGATGATGCCGGCAAGCGCCGCGAGCAGTCCCGAACTGACATAGGTGCCGAGCACATGGCGCGCGACGGGGACGCCTGAGAGCCGCACGGCTTCCTCGTTCGATCCGATCGCACGGACCACGCGGCCGGCACGAAGCCGGTTCAGCGCAATCCCGCCAGTCACGAATACCAGCAGCATCACGAGCGTCGGTCCCGGTACCCCAAAATACGAGTGACGGCCGAAGTCGAGCAATGCCTGACCCGCATCGTCGACGAGGATAGGCGAGCCGTTGGAGACGATCATTGCCACACCGCGCGCAACGGTCATCATCGCGAGCGTGACGACAAACGGCGTGAGGCGGAACCAGGCGATCAACGCCCCCGATACAAAGCCGCACAGACCACCCACGAGCAGCGTGACGAGCAGGGCGACGCTCAGGCCGTACTGAGGAATGAGCATGGCCGAGACCACGCTGCCAAGCGCCGCGATGGAGCCGACCGACAAGTCGATACCACCGGTCAGCACGACCAGCAGCATGCCCACCGACATGATGCCGACGCCCGCGACCTGACGCGAGATGTTGGACAGGTTCGCCACCGAGAAGAAATCGCTCGATACAAACGACGCGGCGATCACGAGCACGATCAGGATAGCGACCGTGTTGAAGCGGCGCGCGACCGACCACCAATGTCTTGCGTGTGCGTGGCCGGACTGCGCCTGATGCGTTTTCTGAGTGACGGCACTGGGGTTCATGATGCGAGTCTCCGTGTCTGGTTTAGTGGCTGATCGCGGCGGGGGCTTCGTCCGGCGCGCGTCGCAAAGAGAGCGAGAGGATCTGCTCTTCGCTGAAATCGGCGGGCTGGAGTTCGCCGCGAATCTCGCCTTCGCCCATCACGAGAATGCGGTCGCACAGGCCCATTAACTCCTGGTGCTCCGACGAGATCACGAGCACCGCCTTGCCGCGTTCCGCGAGCTGGTTGATCAGCGTATAAATTTCCACCTTGGCGCCCACGTCCACGCCGCGCGTAGGTTCATCGAGGATGATCAAGTCGCCGTCCGCATGAAACCACTTGGCGAGCACGACTTTTTGCTGGTTGCCGCCTGATAACGTGGAGACATCGGCGTCCATTGAACGGGCCTTGATGTGCAGTTGTTCCATCAACTTTTGAACGAACACGCGCTCCCGGCCAAACGCGAGAAAACCACCGGGGCTGCTGACGGATTTAAGCGCGGCGAGCGTGGCGTTGACGCGGATCGGCATCGATAAAACCGCACCCTGGCCTTTTCGGTCTTCAGGAACGAAGCCGATGCCGGCCTTGACCGCTGCCATTGGCGAGCGGATCGCCAGCAGCTTTTGCTTCAGTTCGATGGTGCCTGAATCGCGGGTGTCCGCGCCGAAGATCAGCCGGGCGACTTCCGTGCGTCCCGAGCCGATCAGGCCACCCAAGCCGACGACCTCACCGGCGCGCAGCGTGAACGACACGTTGCGCACGGCATGACCGCGCACGAGGCCGGTCACCTTCAGCACTTCGTCGCCGAGGCTCGCGTGACGTTGCGGGAACAGCACCGAGAGTGGGCGGCCGACCATCTTGCGAATGAGTTCATCCATGCCGAGATCCGCGGGCTTGACGGTGTCCACGCGCTTGCCGTCCTTGAGCACGGTGATGCGGTCCGCAATGGCAAACACCTCTTCCAGGCGGTGCGATATATACACGATGCCCACGCCGCGCGAGCGCAGGTCACGCACGATCTCGAGCAGCTTGTTGGCATCCGACGGCGCGAGCGCGGCGGTGGGTTCGTCGAGCACCAGCAGCTTTACCTGGCGGCTGAGTGCCTTGGCAAATTCAATCACCTGGCATTGCGCGGCCGAGAGGCTGCTGACCAACGCCGAGGGGTCGATGTCGAAGCCAAGACTCGCGATCAATTCATGTGCATGCTTGCGCAGCGAACGCCAGTCGATCACGGCCGGCAACGCCCCGAGGAACACGTTTTCAGCGACCGACAAATCCGGTGCCAAGGCCGTTTCCTGATGAATCACCGCAATGCCTTCTTCCATGGCCGCATGCGGATTGCGAAAGGACATGGTGCGGCCTTCGACCTTGATCGTGCCGGCATCGGGTTGATGACCGCCGCCGATAATGCGCATCAGCGTCGACTTGCCCGCGCCGTTCTCGCCGACGAGCGCATGAACTTCGCCGCTGAGGACATCGAAGTCGACGTCTTCGATGGCGTGAATGCCGCCAAAGCGCTTGTCGACGCCGCTAAGGGCGATGAATGGAATCATGAAGGTGCCTCCAGAATGCACGCGCACCGGCTCGGCCGGCGCGCGTTGCATGAACCCGGGCGTCTTTAAAAGATCGCTTTGGGGTTGTAGAACTTGTCGACGTTGCTCTGGTTGATCACAGCGGACGGTGTGTACGAGATCTTCGGTACATTGGTCGATTCGCCCTTCGCCGCCTTCATGCCAATGTCCACCGCCGTGCGTGCAACGAGTGCCGGATCGTTCAGCGCGGTCGCGCCGTACTTGCCCTGCTTTATCAGGTTGAGCGCTTCCTTCTGGCCGTCGGCGGCGGCAACGAGCGTGATGCCTTGACGGTTAGCACTTTCGATTGCGCGGCGTGCGCCGAGGACCATGCTGTCGTTTTCGCCGAGCACCATGTTGATGTCCTTGTTGGCGACCAGCAGATCTTCCATGGCCTTCAACCCGCCTTCATCCGACCAGTTGCCCCAGCCCTGACCGACGATCTGCATGTTGACCTTGCCGGTCTTGGCGAGCTGCGCTTCGACAATCCCGTCGATCACACCATCACGCCGTTCCTTGCCGACCGGATTGCCTTTCTCGCCGGAGATCAACGCGATCTTCAGCGGCTTGTCGCCCATGGTGTCGACCACCCACGAGCCGACCAGCGCACCGTTCTCGCGATTCGACGATTGCACGAGCGTCAGGTAGTTGGCCTTGGGGTCGAGCGTACTGTCGATCACGACGACCTTGACGCCTGCGGCAGTGGCAGTGTTGACTGCATTGACGAGCCCTTTGGGATCGGCCGGGTCGATGATCAGCACCTTGATGCCGCGCGTCAACATGTCTTCCACGTCCGAGATCTGCTTGCCCATCTTGCCCTGGGCGTCGGCCGTGATGACGTCTGCGCCGAGTTCCGACGCACGTGCTTTGGCTGACTCCATGGCAGCCGAAAAGTAGGGTGCGTTGAGCACCTTCATTGAAATACCTACTTTCATCTTGTCGGCAGCAAACGCCGGGGCCGTTGCCACTGCGCTTGCGACTGCCAGCGCTACACCACACATCACCTGCTTCACGAACCGCGTCATGTCTCCTCCTTTTGTTGGGGTTTGGCGGTTTTAAAAAACATCAGAACTGTTGAATCAGTGCGGCAACAACTTTCCTGGATTGAGGATGTTCAGTGGATCGAGTGCGGCCTTGATCGCGCGCATGGCGGCCAGCTCCGCAGGCGTGCGCGATAACGCCAGAACCTTCAGTTTCTTCGTGCCAATGCCGTGTTCCGCCGATACGGAGCCGCCCATTTCTGCGGTCACGGCGTACACCACCGCCTGGACTTTCGCCGCCGTGTCGCTCGGCCAGTCGGGTTCCTGAACGACGATATGCAGATTGCCGTCGCCAAGATGTCCATAGATCAGGATCGTCGCGCGGGGCCAGTGCTCGCGAAGTTGCTGTTCGCAACGGCGAGCGGCTGCGCCCACGTCGGCGATCGAGAAGCTGACATCGAAGGAAACGCGGCCTGGAATCAACCGTTGATACTCACCGGGTGCGTCGCGAATGGCCCAGAACGCGGTGGCATCCGACTCTGACGAAGCGAGCGCGGCGTCGCTGATCAGCCCCTCTTCAAGCATGCCCGAGAGGAAGTCTTCGAACGCGTCGGCCTGACGCGCCGGATCCGCGCCGCTGCTTTCCAGCAGCACGTAGAACGCATGTTTTCCTTCAAGCGGCGCGCGTAATTCGGGCAAGCGCGACAGCACGAAATCGTAGTAGCCCGGCCACATGACTTCAAACGCGGACACACCCGCCGGCAAGCTTTCTTGCGCGCGCCGCAACAACGTGGTCACGGCGTCGTAGTCCGGCAGGCCGCACCATGCCGTGGATACCGCGCGGGGTTTCGGCCGCAAGCGCAGCACGGCGCGCGTGATGACGGCCAGCGTTCCCTCGCTGCCGATCAACAGGTTGCGCAGGTCATACCCCGTGTTGTTCTTGATCATCTTGCGCAAGCCGCCAACGATGCTGCCATCGGCCAGCACGGCTTCTATATCGAGCACCTGGTCACGCATCATTCCGTACTTGATCACGCGGTTTCCCCCCGCGTTGGTCGCGAGGTTGCCGCCGATCGTGCAGCTTCCGCGTGCGCCGAGATCCAGCGGGAACATGAAGCCCGCAGCGTCGGCGGCTTCCTGGACGATCTGCAGCGGCGTGCCGGACAGCACCGTCATGGACGCGCTGACCGCGTCGATACTTTCAATGCCGTTCATCAATTCGAGGCTCAGCGCCACTTCGCCGCCGAGGAAAGTCGCGCCGCCAGCGAGTCCCGTCAGCCCTCCTTGCGTGACAACCGGTTGCCTGTGCTCATGACAGATCCGCAGCGCGGTGGCGACGTGTTCCGTATTGCGCGGCCTGATCAGTGCAAGCGGTTCGTCGCACGGCATGCGGCTCGAGTCCGAATTCTTTCGCCCGGCGAACTCGTGCGGCAGGCTGACTACATCGGCTCCGAGCGCCTCGCGCAGCGCATTCACGGCGCGCTGGGAGGGCCTGCGCTCAGGGGACGGTTGTTCGTGCATCGAATCTCTCCAGCGGGTTGGCTTGAGGTGGCTTTTGACGAGCCGTCTTGCCTTGCATGCCTCTTTGTATGCTTCGCAACGCAAGTGGAAATAACGTTGTCTCTGCACATCATTAACGATAGTATAGCTATCATTCAGCATAAAAACAGGGCTTGTTATTCGGGGAAAACCCCCATGTTCTGGATTTTCATTAAAGTTATCATTATTAAAACTAACGTTTAGCCTTCTGGCAATACACATTCAACGCTCGCCCGGGATCCATCGCGGCGATGTGAATGCAATCTCAAGGAGATGGACCTGATGCAATGGCCTGAACCGCGTTCTTTCGATGTCGACCTGCAAACCGGCCTGATGACCGGCACCGACTCTCGTTATCAGAAGTTCCTGCGCGACCTGGACGGCCTGTATGCCGATTCCGCGGCGTTCGAGGCGCTTTCAGCCGCTCGCGGCGATGAGGTGGTCTATGAGGTCACCGATCACCGGCCCAACAGCAACCCGGGCGATCTGATTACCGGCGTGACTCGCATGAGCCCCGGCAAAGTAGGCACTGAGTTCTTCATGACGCGAGGGCACATTCACGCGGCCATCGACAGGCCCGAGTTGTACTTCGGCCTTAAGGGTGTCGGCGTGATGGTGATGGAGTCGCCCACCGGCGATACGCGTGTGGTCGAGATCAAGCCGAACACCGCGTGCTATGTGCCGCCACGCTGGATTCACCGGTCAGTAAATCTTGGGCAGGAGGACTTCGTGATGCTTTTCTGCTATCCGGCGGATTCGGGGCAGGATTACGCGATCATCGAGCAATCGAACGGCATGAAGCTGCGCATTGTCGATGACGGTGCGGGATCATGGCGTAGCGTACCGAATCCGGACTACAAACCGCGCACGCAGCAGGACGTCGAGGCCTTGCTGGCGCGTGGCGTCCTGGCTGCTGAAGGAGTGTCGCGATGACGGCTTATCGAGCCATTTATCAACCCGCTACGCGGCCCACGTTTTATTTCATCGGTGTGACTACTGCGCAGAGTTCGATCATGCGTGTGTTCCCGGAATGGGCGAAGCATCTTGGTCTGGGCGACGTCGAAATAAAGGGCATCGATTTCCAGCCACATGCATCGCCCGGCGCGTACCGGGAAGCGGTCGAATTCCTCAAGCATGATCCGCTGTCACTTGGCGCCCTGGTCACGACGCACAAGATCGATTTGTACGCGGCGTGCAAGGATCTCTTCGATGTCATCGATCCGACTGCGCGGATCATGGGCGAAACGAGCTGCCTCTCGAAGCTGGGCGGACAATTCATCTGTCATGCGAAGGATCCGATCACGTCGGGTTTCGCACTCGACGGGTTCCTTCACAAGAATCACTTCGCCACCACCGGCGCAGAGGTTTTTTCGATGGGCGCAGGCGGTTCGACCATCGCGCTGACCTGGCATCTGATGCAAAAGGAACGTGGCGCTGACCGTCCTTCGAAGGTCATTGTGTCGAATCGATCGGCTGGCAGGCTGGAGGAAATTGAACGTATCCATCGCGAGCTGAAATTCGATGTTCCATGCGAATATGTCGTCGCGCCGACGGCAGAAGATAACGATGCGGTCTTGCAGCGTTTGTCCCCGGGCGCGTTGGTGATCAACGCCACCGGACTCGGTAAGGACGCGCCGGGTTCGCCGTTGAGCGACGCAGCTGTGTTCCCCGAGCGCGCTGTCGTGTGGGACCTGAACTATCGCGGTAACCTGGTTTTCCTCGATCAGGCGCGGGCTCAGGAACACGCACGGGCGCTTCAGATCGAGGACGGCTGGACCTACTTCATCTATGGCTGGACCCGCGTGATTGCCGAAGTCTTTCATGTCGACATTCCGGTGCGCGGCCCCGAGTTCGACGAGATCAGCCGGATCGCGGCGCATGCCGGCAAACCGGTGCCCGCCAAACCCATTTAAGGATCAACGCATGTATCTCGACAAGTTCAAGCTGACCGGCAAGGTCGCGGTCGTCACCGGCGCGGCGCGAGGCATCGGCCTCGCCACGGTGGAGGCGCTGGCTGAAGCCGGCGCGCTGGTCGTTCTCACCGACATGAACGCTGACTTGCTTGCCAAGGCAGCCGAAACGCTGGCATCGAAGGGACATCATGTGGAAACCGAACGCTTCGATGTGACCGACCCCGGCGCTGCACAGCGCGTGAACAACGCCGTTGTCGCGCGCCACGGCCGCGTGGATGTGCTGGTCAACAACGCAGGCATCGCGATCTCGAATCATCCGGCTGAAACCATGACCGACGAGACCTGGAACAAGGTCATCGACGTCAATCTCAACGGCGTGTTCTGGGCTTGCCGCGCGTTCGGCAAAGGCATGCTCGAGCGCGGCGCGGGCAGCATAGTGAATGTGGGTTCCATGTCGGGGTTTATCGTCAACCGGCCGCAGGAGCAGGCGAACTACAACGCGTCGAAGGCGGCGGTTCATCACCTGACGAAGTCGCTGGCAGCGGAGTGGGGCGCACGGGGCGTGCGCGTGAATGCCGTCGCGCCAACGTACATTGACACCGAGATGAACACCTATGTCTACCAGGACAAGGAGAAATTGCAGCACTGGGTGGGCGGTACGCCGATGAACCGGATGGGACGTGTTGATGAAGTGGCGTCGGTCATCCTGTTCCTCGCTAGCGACGCGGCCAGCCTGATGACTGGATCAATCGTTCTGGCCGACGGCGGTTATGTCTGCTGGTGATGTGTCCACGCTGCCAGGCGTTCGCGTGGAGACGTTCCATACATCGTTGCGTGAGCGGCTTCTTGATCCGCGCTCGGGACCTCGATCTGGCGAGGTAACGGTGCACTGGTTGGGGCAAGCGGGTTTTGTAATCGAGTTCAATCGGTTCAGGATGTTGATCGATCCGTACCTGTCGAATTCGCTGGCGGAGAAATACCAGGGCACGAAATTTCCGCACGCGAGGATGATGGCGGCGCCCATCCTGCCTGATGAGCTGGACCGGCTGGATGTCGTGCTGTGCACGCATCGGCATACGGATCACATGGACCCTGCTACATTGCAGCCGCTGGCGCGGAGATTTCCGCGCGCTCGCTTTGTCGTTCCCGCAGCCGTGATCGACGAAGCAGTCAAACGATGCGGCGTTGGCATGGATCGCTTGATCGCGGTGAATGCGGGCGACCGGGCAGAGATTCTCGACGAATGTTTCGTATCGCCGATAGCATCGGCGCACGAGACGCTGGACCGGGATTCGAATGGCAACTATCCGTGGCTGGGTTATGTGATCGATGCCGGGAGCGTTCGTTTATATCATTCGGGCGATTGCATTCCTTATCCGGGCTTGGAGGGTGCGCTCGCTGCGCACGCACCGCATGTTGCATTGCTGCCGGTCAATGGACGGGATGCGCAGCGCAGCGGCAACGGCGTGCCCGGCAACTTCACGCTTGACGAAGCAGTGGCATTGGCGCGCAACGGCCGTGCCCGCGCGATGATTGCGCACCACTACGGCTTGTTCGATTTCAACACGATCTCGAACGATGCGATCGACCGGCGCATCGCGCTAGAGAAGGCTAGTGGGTTCGAGATATTCCGCGCACAACAGGGGCACGGCTGGCGCTTGCGGTAACACGTTGGTTTTCGCTTGCGCCAGCGGTCGATCGTGACCGCACCGTATCCAGAACCCCGTCCTACACCCGAGCCCCGGTCATGGACGCACTCTTCGCCGGTAACACGGCCGACAATACGACGGTCAGGACAATATTGACTGCCAGCGCGAGCACGCCGATATAAACCGGATACGTGGCATCTCCCAGATGAAGGGCGTAGATAGGCTTGATGCCTTGCATGAACGCGAGTGTGGTCCCCAGTCCAATACCCGCTATCCACCCAATAAACAATGCGGGCAGCTTGAGCCAGCGCGTATAGAGAGAAAACACCACGGCGGGAAACGTCTGCAGGATCCAGACGCCGCCAAGCAATTGCAGGTCGATGGCGAACTGCGTGGGCAGGAAAATGATGAATACCAGCGCGCCCAGCTTCACGGCCAGCGAGACCACTTTCGCATTACTGGCTTCCTGCGAGGGGGTGATGTTCGGCTGGATCAGCGGCTTCCATAAATTGCGCGTGAACAAATTGGCAGAACCTATCGACATGATGGCGGCGGGCACCAGCGCACTGATCGCAATCGCCGCGGCAGCAAATCCGACAAACCACGACGGGAACAATTTGAGGAACAGCGCAGGCACCACATCGGTCGCCGAGGTGACCTTGACGCCTGCTGCAATCGCCATGTAGCCGAGAAGCGCAATCAGGCCCAGCAGCAGCGTGTAAGCGGGCAGGGCGATGGCATTCTGCTTGATGGTCTTAGCGCTTTTCGAACTCAGCACGCCCGTCAGCGTATGCGGATACATAAACGCTGCCATTGCAGACCCGAATGCCAACGATGCATAGGCCGTGAACTGGCTAGCCTTGAGCGTGATGCCCGTCGCACCGCCTTTAGCGGTGAAGAAGTGATCCGCGGCGTCGAATACTGACGCATAGCCACCCAGCTTGCTGGGAATAAGCCAGATCGCTGCGATCACCACGATGTAGATCATGATGTCTTTGACAAACGCGATCATGGCCGGTGCGCGCAAGCCGCTTGCATAGGTGTACACGGCGAGGATGACGAAAGCGACCACCAGCGGCAGCTCGCCGGTCACCCCCAGGCTCTTGATCACGACCTGCATGCCGACGAGTTGCAGCGCGATATACGGCATGGTCGCGATAATCCCCGTCAGGGCGATGGCCGCTGCAAACCAGCGCCCGCCGTAGATGCCCTGCACGAAGTCAGCCGCCGTGATGTGATTGTTCTTCTGACAGGCCGACCACAACTTTGGCATGACCGCGAAGACAAATGGATAGACGATGATGGTGTAAGGCAGCGCAAAAAATCCATACGCGCCGACCGCATAAACCAGCGCGGGCACGGCGATGACGGTGTATGCGGTATAGAAATCGCCGCCCACCAGGAACCACGAAATGACGGGGCCAAACTGCCGGCCGCCCAAGCCCCATTCGTGCAATTGGGTCAGGTCGCCTGCCTTCCAGCGTGCGGCGAAAAAACCTAGCACCGTGACCAACGCAAAAAATCCCAGGAATACGAGACCGGAGGTCCAGTTGAATGTCGTCGGCATTATCGGACCCACCTGTAGACCACGTATAGAATCAACGACGTCAACGGCACCCACAACAACTGGTACCAATAGAAAAACGGGAAACCCATCAACGAGGGGTGCGTTTCGTTATAAAAAGGCAGCCACAATAAGGCCACGTAGGGAATCAACAGCAACAGCGTGCCGGCTGTGCGCGCTCCGCTGGGGATGCTTTCTGAGCTCATATCAATCTCCTGGTTTCAGTTTCTTCTGGAACTGGAGCCGGAGTATTGGTGGAATTTCTTGAGCCGCCTTCCGTAGTAATACGTAGAAGGGTGCGGCTTGATCAAGCGGGGCAGGCAACGCTTGGCGCAGAGCGCATCGATCGATCGTCAAGCGCGGAATCACCCTACGTATTACTACGCAGACTCTGAGACGCTTGAGAACTCCCGGCTGTCTCGGTGGCACAATCCGACCTGGGCCGCCCGTTTGGCCGCCCGTCTAACTTCTACGCGGAACCTTTTGGATGCAACTCTCTTTGCACGGAATGAGGCGTAAGTGGCTGGTGCTCGCTCTTTTGCCGTTCATTGGAGCAATGGCGACGATCGCTGTCGCGGTGTCCTTGCAAGCCAGTTCCTTGTCGACTTCGGAGCAGCGCGCCATTGCGGCCGCTTACCGAAGCAGTAAGGAAGTCGAGCTCAAGAATTACGTTGCGCTAGCCGAAAGCGCGGTCGCCCCGTTGTATAACTCCGGCCGTGACGATCCTGAAACACGGGCCCAGGTACTCGCAGTATTGTCGAAACTGGAGTTCGGTAACGACGGCTATTTCTTCGTCTATGACCTGCAAGGCAATCTGCTGATGCACCCCCGGCAGTCGGAGCTCGTCGGGACCAATCTATGGTCCATGCACGATCCTAATGGCGCGCTGACTATTCAGTCTCTATTGAAAAAGGCGCGGAACGGCGGCGGTTTCGTGGAATATTTGTGGGAGCGTCCATCGACTCATAAGCTCGAATCCAAGCTAGGTTACGTTGTGACATTCGAACGATGGGGATGGATGGTCGGTACCGGCATCTACCTGGACGACGTCAACATGGCGCTCTTGCAAACCGGGCGGCAGGCATCGTCCAATATTCGTCATACCCTGTTCCTGATCGGGTTAATAGGCGCACTCGGCATGGGCTTCATTTGCGCATGTGGTATCGCATTGAACGTGACCGACCACCGCAGCTCGGACGCGCAGTTGAAGATCATGGCTCGCCAGGTGGTGGAATCGCAGGAGGCGGAGAGAGGCCGACTCTCACGCGAGCTCCACGATGGCATCAGCCAGATGCTCGTGTCGATCAAGCTATTGCTGGAATCGGCGCTTGCACTTAAACCGTCGAACTCGGATCGGAACGATGCGAGCGGGCCACCAATCCAAAATGCGCTGGCCCAAACCAATCGAACGTTGGCCGAAATCAGGCAGATCTCTCACGATCTGCGCCCGGCAATGCTGGACGATCTCGGCTTGGGCGCCGCGCTTCGCCAGCTAGCACTCGAGTTCAACGAAATGGGCAAGACGCCCCACACGAATATTGCCGTTGATGCCGCGTCAAGCGATGCCCATCCCTTGCCCGACGCGGTGAATACCGCGCTGTTTCGCGTGGCGCAGGAAGCGCTGACAAATATCCAGCGTCATGCGCACGCATCCAGCGCTCGCATAACGCTGGCCTGCGCGCCGGGCCAGGTGATCCTGACTATAGTCGATGATGGCATCGGCTTTGGTTATGACGCAGTACAGTCTGATCCCCGTCGAGGAATCGGACTGCGCAATATGCGCGAGCGTGTGGAGTCGCTTAACGGTACTTTCGTGATTCAATCGCGGCAGGGAGAAACCGAGCTGAAAGCGATCATTCCCGTCGGCCTTCCTTCAATTGCATCGGGCCGCGCCAGGACATGACAGGCACTATCGACATTTTGCTAGTAGACGATCATCAGCTTGTGCGCGACGGTCTGAGGCTGCGTCTGGATGCAATAGAAGGTTTTCGAGTAGTGGGCGAGGCGAGCAATATGCCTGACGCGCTAAGCGCGATCGAGCGTCTTGGGCCGGATCTTGTCTTGACCGACCTGAGCATGAAAGGCGGCAGCGGAGTTGCGCTCACGCGGGAAATCCGGGTGCGTCGACCGGAGATGCATGTTCTCGTTTTATCGATGCACAACAATGCGGAATATATGGCCGAGGCGAGGGCGGCAGGCGCAAGCGGGTACGTGCTGAAAGATGCACCTGCCACGGAAATCATCGCGGCTATTTACACCATCCTGGGAGGTGGCACTTACTTCAACGACCACCTCAAGCAAACTGCGGCGCTCCCGATAAAAGGTCTCGCGCCCGACTCCGTTCGCTACCTGCAGATGAAAAAATTGACGCCTCGCGAGCAAGAGCTGCTGCGAGACATAGCAGACGGATTGTCAAACAAGCAGATCGCAGTGTTGCACGAGCTTTCAATTCGGACGGTGGAGACACACAGAATGTCCATCAAGAGAAAATTGGAGATTGAAGGTCAGGCGGAACTCATCAAATTCGCTGTCGAGTTTTTCAAACACTAGTTGGGGCGATGTCGGGTCAACGTCGGATCGCCTGTCGGTCGACAAGCGTCCGACGTTCCTCAATCAGCGAGACCCTTAAGCAACTCAAGCGCAAGCCTTGCCGACGCCACCGCAATGCCATTTGCTTTCGAGCCTGACGGCGCACCGGTGAGGTCAGTGACCCTGTACAGACTTGCGGCGGCTGAAACGGACATCGAAGAACTGGAGCGCCGGGTGATCCGCGCGGTCTTCGGCTACCTGGAACGACCGTAAGAACGACCATAAGACAGCCATAAGCCAGCGGCTCGCTATCCCTCAGCTTATTCACCCCCTGCATCTCTCTCGCACACGCTCACGACAGCCGGTTCACCCTCCCGGTTCATTGCAGGACGGGCTTAGCCGCGCGATCCACGCCTTTCTCCGTTTCCCTAAACCCATCCACATACGCATCTAATATTATGGAATACCATAATATTGAAATGCTTGATTTGCGACATTCGTTGGAATACCGTAATACCAGCCGCAACGTTCAAGCGGTCGAGACAAAGCGGGACGCGGTCGGCTAGACGCCCGAGTTATTCGCGCCCGCAGCAAGACGGACTGTTTTTCTGCCCATAGGTCGATCATGAAATTCTCGCTGTTTCTCCACATGGAGCGTTACGACGCGCACACGTCGCATCGGCAACTCTTCGACGAACTCACTGAACTTGTCCAGATCGCGGAAAAAGGCGGCTTCGAAACCGCGTGGGTCGGCGAGCATCACGCAATGGAATTCACGATCGCGCCGAACCCCTTCATCAACCTTTCGTACCTTGCAGCGCGCACCGAACGCATTCGTCTTGGCACTGGCACGGTGATCGCGCCGTTCTGGCATCCGATCCGCCTTGCAGGTGAAGCCGGCATGGTCGATGTCGCGAGCAACGGGCGTCTCGACCTAGGCATTGCGCGCGGTGCGTATTCCTTCGAATACGAACGCTTGCTGCCGGGCCTCGACGCGTTCGGCGCCGGCGCACGGATGCGCGAACTCGTGCCGGCATTGCAGAATTTATTCAAGGGCGATTACGCGCATCAGGGCGAGTTCTGGTCGTGGCCTTCGACCACGCCAGTGCCGCGCCCGATCCAGCAGCCCAATCCGCCGATGTGGCTTGCGGCGCGCGATCCGAACTCGCATGAGTTCGCGGTGAGGAACAGCTGCAATGTGCAGGTCACGTCGCTGGCGGCGGGTGACGGCGAAGTGGTGAACCTGATGGACCGTTTCAACGCGGCCTGCAAGGCGAACCCCGACGTGCCGCGTCCACAGATCATGATGCTGATGCACACCTTCGTGGGCGCGGACGCCGCGGAAGTCGATGCGGCTGTCGCGGACCTGAGCCGCTTCTACTGTTATTTCAGCAAGTGGTTCAAGAACGAGCGGCCGGTGAAGCAGGGCTTCATTGAACCGCTGACGGAAGCGGACATCGCCTCGTTCCCGCAGTACACCCCGGAGCAGATTCGCAAGAACCTGGTGATCGGCCAGCCCGCCGATGTCATCGACCGGTTGAAACAGTATGAAGAACTCGGCTTCGATCAATACAGCTTCTGGCTCGACAGCAACATGAGTTTCGAGCGCAAGCGCCGTTCGCTGGAGCTGTTTATCGCCGACGTGATGCCCGCGTTCGACGCCCGCTAAACCGGAGCAGATCACATGTTGCAGACGTTCCAGCACTACATCGATGGCGAATTCAGCGACGCCTCGCAGAGCTTCGACAGCATCAATCCGGCGACCGGCGAGGTGTGGGCGAGCATGCCCGCAGCCAGCGCGGCGGATGTCGACCGGGCAGTCAGAGCGGCCGACCGCGCGCTGTTCGCGGCAGAGTGGGCCAACCTGAATGCGAGCCAGCGCGGCAAGCTGCTGTACCGGCTTGCGGATCTTGTCGCCGCCAACGCGCAGGAACTGGCTGAACTGGAGACGGCCGACACCGGCAAGATCATCCGCGAGACGCGCAGCCAGATTGGTTATGTCGCCGAGTATTACCGCTATTACGCGGGCGTGGCGGACAAGATTCAAGGGGCATATCTTCCCGTCGACAAGCCGGACATGGAAGTGTTTCTCCGACGCGAGCCGGTGGGTGTGGTCGCCGGAATCGTGCCGTGGAATTCGCAATTGTTTTTATCGGCGGTGAAGATTGGACCCGCGCTCGCGGCGGGTTGCACGATCGTCATCAAGGCGTCGGAAGAGGGCCCTGCGCCGCTGCTCGCGTTTGCGCGTCTGATTCACGAGGCTGGCTTTCCGGCGGGTGTGGTGAACATCCTGACGGGTTTTGGCGCCGATTGCGGTCATGCGCTCACTACGCATCCGCTCGTCGCGAAAATTGCGTTCACTGGCGGTCCTGAAACTGCGCGCCATATCGTGCGGAACTCGGCTGAGAATCTCGCGGCGACGTCGCTCGAACTGGGCGGCAAATCACCGGTACTGGTGTTCGACGACGCCGATGTTGAAAGCGTCAGCAACGCGGTCATCGCGGGTATTTTTGCGGCCACCGGCCAGAGTTGCGTGGCGGGTTCGCGGCTGCTCGTGCAGAGCGGCATTCGTGAGCGCCTGCTGGCGAAACTGGTCGAGAAAGCGTGGGCAATCAAGATAGGCGATCCGCAGAATGTGGATACGGAAATGGGCCCGCTGGCTACGGCCAAGCAACGTGACCACATTGAATCGGTGCTGGCGGCAAGCCTGGCTGCGGGCGCGAAGCTGCTGACCGGTGGCCATCGTCCCGAGGGCATGGGGAAAGGGTTTTTCTTCGAGCCGACCATTGTTGAATGCGCCACGTCGGACGTACCGAGCGTCGCGCAGGAACTGTTCGGCCCCGTGCTCAGCGTGATGAGTTTCGATACTGACGAGCAGGCAATTGCGCTCGCAAACGATACGCGATACGGCTTGGCTTCAGGCGTGTTCACGCGCGACCTGACGCGCGCTCACCGCCTGACACGCAGGCTTCGCGCCGGCATTGTCTGGGTGAATACCTATCGCGCGGTCTCGCCAATCGTTCCGTTCGGCGGATACCAGTTGAGCGGTCTTGGACGCGAAGGCGGGCTCGACGCCGTGCTCGACTACACCCGCACCAAATCCGTGTGGATCCGCACATCGGACGAGCCGATCGCAGATCCCTTCGTCATGCGTTGAAACAGATAGAGCCTCCATGTACTACGAAATCCGCACTTACAAGATCCGCACCGGCGCAGTCCCCGCGTATCTGAAACTCGTCGAGGAAGAAGGCATCGCGTTGCAGAAGGAGCATCTGGGAGAACTCGTGGGTTACTTCTTCTCCGAGATCGGGCCGCTCAACCAGATCGTTCATATGTGGGCTTATACGAGCCTCGATGACCGCGAGGCGCGTCGTCAGCGACTGGCTGAAGACCCGGCGTGGCAGGCATTCGCACCGAAGATCCAGGCACTGCTGGAAACGATGGAAAGCAAAATCATGAAGCCCGCTGCATTTTCGCCGCTCAAGTAAAACCAGCCGTTCAAGCTCAAGTCCTCTCAAAGCCAGCCGTTTCCTTTCAAGGAGCAGTCGTCATGCAGCAACCGTTAAATTTGCACGCCCTGGTGCGCGCGTTGATCGTTACCGCTGTTGTTTCGGTTACCGCATCCGTTACCGCGCCCGTGTTCGCGGCGGCCGCGCCGATCGTCTTCGCCAGTTGGGGCGGCACGACGCAATCGGCTCAACAGAAAGAGTGGGCGGTGCCCTTCACCCAGGCATCGGGAGTCCAGGTGCTGATGGACGGGCCGACCGACTACGGCAAGCTCAAGGCGATGGTCGACAGCGGCAACGTGCAGTGGGACGTGGTCGACGTCGAAGGCGATTTTGCGTATGCCGCACTGCGCGACGGGCTGGTTGAGCCGATTGATTATTCGGTGGTGAACAAGAGCCAGCTGGACCCGCGTTTCATGTCGCCGGGTGCTGTCGGGAGTTTCTATTATTCGTTCGTGCTGGGATACAACAAGGCAACGTTCAAGAACGGCGCGCCGGCCAACTACGCCGATCTCTTCGATACAAAACGCTTCCCCGGCAAACGCACGTTCTACAAATGGTCCGCACCGGGCGTGCTGGAAGTTGCATTGCTCGCCGACGGCGTTGCGCCCGACAAGCTGTATCCGCTCGATCTCGATCGCGCGTTCAAGAAGCTCGACACCATCAAGAGCGACATTGTCTGGTGGAGCGGCGGTGCGCAGTCGCAGCAGTTGATGGCATCGGGCGAGGCGCCGCTCGGCGTGTTCTGGAACGGCCGCCTGCATGCATTGCAGCAAACCGGCGTGGATGTGGGTGTGTCGTGGAACCAGAACCTGACCGCCGCCGACATGCTCGTGGTGCCCAAGGGCGCGAAGCACAAGGACGAGGCCATGAAGTTCCTCGCCACTGCGACCAGCGCACAGGCGCAGGCGAATTTCGCGGCTGAAACGGGCTATGCGCCGATCAACCTGAAATCGGCTGCGCTGCTTCCCGCCGATGTAGCGAAGACCCAGCCGGACCAGTACAAGGCAACGCAGATCAACCTGGACATGAAGTACTGGGCCGATCATCGCGACGAAATTGCCAAGCGCTGGTATGCGTGGCAATCGAAGTAAAAACAATGGCTGCCGATCATCTTGAAGGAGTTGTCATGTCGAACACAGTGAGCACTGTCGCGGAGCCCTCGGTTTCCCTGCCGAGGATGAGCGCCGGTTTCAGGAGGGCACGGCTGGTGCTGCCGGCCCTGCTGTTGCTGATCGTGTTCTTCATGTTGCCGGTCCTCTCGCTGCTGTTGAGGAGCGTGCTGGACCCATCGCCCGGGCTGCAGAACTATGCGCAGTTGTTCGGCTCGACGACTTACCTGCGGGTCTTCGGCAATACTTTTTTCGTGGCCTCGGTGGTGACGGCGGTGACGCTCGTGATCGGTTTTCCGACTGCATGGCTGCTCGCCATTGCACCGCGGTGGGTGAGCAAGCTGGTATTCGCTATCCTGCTGCTCTCGATGTGGACCAACCTGCTCGCACGCACCTTCGCCTGGATGGTCCTGCTGCAGCAGACAGGTCCGATCAACCGCTTGCTGATGTGGCTCGGCGTGATTCATGAGCCGCTGACGCTCGTCAACAACCTGACCGGCGTCACGATCGGCATGACCTACATCATGTTGCCGTTCCTCGTGATGCCGCTGCATGCCACCCTGCGCGCCATCGATCCGACCACGCTACGCGCAGCCGCTATCTGCGGCGCGAGCCGTTGGCAGGCATTCTGGCGCGTGCTGGTGCCGCTCGCCATGCCGGGCATTGCCAGCGGTGCATTGATGGTGTTCGTGATGGCGCTCGGGTACTTCGTAACACCTGCGTTGCTCGGCGGCCCCGAGTACATGATGCTCGCGGAACTGATCGCGCAACTCGTGCAGCAATTGCTGAACTGGGGGCTCGCGGGCGCCGCCGCCTTCGTGCTGCTGCTCGTGACGCTGTCGCTCTATGCGGTGCAACTGCGCTTTTCCGGCCGCGCGCCGGGTGCTTCGGGAGTTCACTGACATGCTGCTTGATTTCGATCGTCTCGGACCGTTGCGCTGGGCGCTGCTGGCGGTGGGTGTGGCCGTATCGCTGTTCCTGTTGTTGCCGGTGCTGTTCATTGTCGCGTTGTCGTTCGGCGATTCGCAGTGGCTGATGTTTCCTCCGCCCGGCTGGACGTGGCGCTGGTACGCCATGCTGTTTACCGATCCGGGCTGGCTCGACTCGCTGATGACCAGCGTCGAACTGGGCGTGGTCGTGATGGTGTTGTCGGTCGTGCTGGGCCTCTTTGCTTCGCTTGCATTGACGCGTGGCAACTTCCGCGGCCGTGCGCTGCTGAAAGCGTTTTTCCTCACGCCAATGGTGTTGCCTGTAGTCGTGCTCGCCGTCGCGTTGTATGGGTTTTTCCTACGCATCGGGTTGACGGGAACGCTGGTCGGATTCGTGATCGGGCACCTGATCATTGCGTTGCCGTTTTCGATCATCGCCATCAGCAATTCGCTGGAGAGTTTCGATACCGCGCTCGAGGACGCTGCGCTGATCTGCGGCGCGAGCCCGTTCGAAGTGAAGTGGCGCGTGACGCTGCCCGCTATCCGTCTCGGTCTGTTTGCCGCTGCGATCTTCTCGTTCCTGGCGTCCTGGGATGAAGTAGTGGTGTCGATCTTCATGGCCAGTCCGACCTTGCAGACGCTGCCCGTGCGCATCTGGAGCACGTTGCGGCAGGACCTGACGCCCGTGATTGCCGCGGCGTCGTCGCTGCTGGTCGGCCTGACTGTCATCCTGATGTTGCTGGGGCTTGTTCTTAAGAGAGGTAAATCGTGAGCGCACCGTTTTTGCAGATCCAACGGCTTCGTAAAACCTACGACCAGGTGGTCGCTATCGACCACGTCTCGCTCGATATCAAGAAGGGCGAGTTCATGACCTTCCTCGGGCCGTCGGGTTCGGGCAAGAGCACGACGTTGTACATCGTCGCGGGCTTTCAGTCGCCGACCGAAGGGCGCGTGCTGCTCGACGGCAAGTCGCTGCTGTCGGTCGCGCCGAACAAGCGCAACATCGGCATGGTGTTTCAGCGCTACACTCTGTTTCCGCATCTGACGGTTGGCGAGAACGTTGCGTTTCCGCTGCGCGTGCGACATCTGCCCGACGCCCAGGTGAAGTCGAAGGTCGAGCAGATGTTGAAGCTCGTACACCTTGGCGATTGCCGCGACCGCATGCCGGACCAGTTGTCGGGCGGGATGCAGCAGCGCGTGGCAATCGCCCGTGCGCTCGCTTACGATCCGCCGGTCCTCCTGATGGACGAACCACTTTCCGCGCTTGATAAAAAGCTGCGCGAGGAACTGCAGACCGAGCTCCGGCGCATCCACCAGCAGACCGGCGTGACAATCCTCTATGTGACCCACGACCAGGAAGAGGCGCTGCGTCTGTCAGACAGGATCGCGGTGTTCAACAAAGGGCGCATCGAGCAGGTGGGCAGCGGCGAGGAGCTCTATGCGAAGCCGGCGTCGCGCTTTGTCGCGAGTTTCATCGGCAACTCGAATTTCCTGCCGGTTACGCTGGCCGGCAGCAACGGCTCGTCGCAGGCGGTGTTTCCGAACGGCAAGCCGGTTTCCGTCGGCGGCTTCAGTCACGCGCTGAACGATGGCGACAACGGCGCGCTGATGCTCCGGCCCGAACAGATCCGCATTCGTGCGCAGCCGTCTGACCTTGCGGAAGGCGGTTTGCAGGTGGTCGTTCGCGATGTCACTTATCTTGGCGACACCATGCACTATGCGGTTTCCACGCCCTGGGAACAGGAGATCGCGGTGCGGACATCCATCAGCTTGCACGCGCCGAGCCTGGCGGTTGGTGCGCGGGCCTGGCTCGAATGGGAGAACGAGAGCGCACGGGTGTTCGCCGCCTGACGAAGGCGTGTCCCTTGACGGCAGCAGGAATACAGTACGCGTGTGCAATACTATGGGATTCCAAGAACCAGGGATTCCGGACATCAGACCGGAGACAAGAAAACCATGATCGATCAAATGCGTGTCGACCGAAGTGCACCGACGTTGCGCGAGCTGACGCTGGAGAAATTGCGCGATGCGATTTCGCAGGGCATTTATCACCCCGGTGACCGCCTGATCGAGCGCACGCTGTGCGATCAACTGGGCGTCAGCCGGACCGTGGTACGCGAAGTGTTGCGTCACCTTGAGACCGAGGGACTTGTCGAGACCGTCGCGCATTCCGGGCCGATCGTGGCTCGCCTCGATCCCGAGCAGGTTCAGGAAATTTACGAAATCCGCGCGTTGCTGGAGTCCGAGGCGGCGCGAGCGTGTGCCGAGCATGCAACCCCGGCGCTGGTGAAACAGCTACGCGAAATCCGTAAGGAAATCGAAGACGCGTTCGACGCGTCGGACTTCAAACGCGTGCTGACTTACACAGAGCGCTTCTACGAAGTCATGTTCACCGGCGGCCACAAGCTGATGATGCATCAGGTGGTCAAGTCGCTGAACGCGCGGATCAACCAGTTGCGATCCGTGACGATTGCTTCGCCGGGGCGAGGCACGGACTCGAATCGGGAGATGAACAAATTGCTGTCGGCTATCGCCAAGAAAGACGGCGATGCTGCCGCTGCGGCATCGCTTGAACATGTGCGTCGCACGGCCGGCATCGTGATGGCCACGCTTGCCGAGAGGGCGGCCGAAGCCAGCGCGTGAACACTATGCGGCATCGAACCCAGGCTAAGAAACCGTCGACATCGACGGTTTTTTTTCGCCCTCAGGTTTCACGGCGTGCTCTCGTAAACCCCTCAATCGTCGAAAATTCTTGCATCCAGTAATATGGAATACCATAATATTCCAACGACGCCATCGCATGAAGCCACGGCGTTTTTGCCTACGGAGAAAACCCCATGAAACTCGAGATTCGCAAGCTGGTGACCTATGTGGAAGACACTTTCATTGAAGGCGGCAAAGCGGCCGAGCAGCCGTTGAAGCTGTTCGCGGCGGCAGCCGTGTTGCGCAATCCATGGGCGGGACGTGGTTTTGTCGAAGACCTGCGTCCCGAGATTCACGGACTTGCGCCGCAACTGGGCGAGATCCTGACGGCCGAGATCCTGCGAATTGCCGGATCGGGCGAGGCGGTAGAAGGTTATGGGAAAGCGGCGATTGTCGGGACATCGGGTGAGATCGAACACGCGTCGGCGTTGATTCACACGCTGCGCTTTGGCAACAAGTTCCGCGAAGCGGTGGGTGCGAAGAGCTATTTGAGTTTTACGAATTTGCGTGGTGGTCCTAACTGTCCGGTCACTATTCCGCTCATGCACAAGGGCGATGAAGGCATGCGCTCGCATTACCTCACCATCCAGTTCTCGATCATCGATGCCCCCGGCCCCGATGAGCTTGTGATTGCGCTGGGTGCATCGATTGGCGGGCGGCCGCATCATCGGATTGGCGACCGCTATCAGGATCTGAAGGAGCTTGGGTCCAATGAAGCATGAAACGATCACCAGCCGTGCGTCGATGAACGGCGTATTCGACGGCACCGCATATAGCGTGGCGGGCGAGGGCCCGGCGCTTGTCCTGATCCACGGCGTGGGGATGAATCGCAGCGTGTGGGCGCCTCAGGTGGACGCGCTGCAGTTATGTTTTCGTGTCGTGTCGTACGACATGCTGGGTCATGGCGCCAGCCGCTTACCGGCGGTGTCACCTACGCTCGATGAATACGCTGGACAGCTCGCCGCGCTGCTGGATCATTTGCAGATTGATGCAGCGCATGTAGTCGGTCACTCGATGGGCTCGCTGATCGCGCTTGAGTTTGCGCTGCAATATCCGCAGCGGGTGGCGAGCGTGGCTGCGCTGAACGCCGTGTACGACCGCACGCCCACGCAGCGGGCCGCCGTGATGCAGCGCGCGGCGTCGCTGGAAGGCGGGGGGCTTGAGCAACCGAGCATCGACGCCACGGTGGCGCGCTGGTTCGACGATCCCGTGCCGGGTCATCTCGCGCAGGTGGCGGAGCTTGTGCGTTCGTTGCTGGAGACGGTGAACCCGGAGGGTTATGCACGGACCTACAGGTTGTTTGCGAGTTCGGACCAGGCGCATGTCGGGCGTTTGCCGCAACTGACCGTGCCCGCGTTGTTCATGACCGGTGAGTGCGATCCGAATTCGAGTCCGGCGATGTCGCATTCAATGGCGGCTTCCGCGCCGCAAGGACGCGCCGAAATCATTGCGAATGAGCGGCATATGATGAACGTCACCGCGCCGGAGATCGTGAACCAGCGGTTGGTGCAGTTCATTCGTGAAGCGAGTGGCGCCTCAGCGCCTGACTGACGCTTGATTAGATTAAGGAGCAAAAGCATGAACGAGCCATCCTTCGATACTGCCGAGTTTCGCCGCGCATTGGGCGCATTCGTAACGGGCGTGACTGTGGTGACGACCATTCAACCCGATGGTTCGCCGCGTGGTTTTACTGCGAACTCGTTCACGTCCGTGTCGCTTGATCCTGCGTTGATCCTGGTTTGTATCGCGAAGACAGCCTCTAGTCATCCGATATTTTCCGGGACGCAGCGTTTTGCGGTCAGCGTACTGGCTGAAGATCAACGGCCTGTGTCGGGCGTGTTTGCATCGAAGACCGCGGATAAATTCGCGCAAGTCAGCTGGCATGCGCGACGCACCGGCAGTCCGGTGATGGATGGCGCGGCGGCAAGTTTCGACTGCGAGACGCATCAGGTGGTGGATGCGGGCGACCACATCATCCTGATTGGGCGCGTGGTGGATTTCACGCACACGAGCGCAACACCGCTAGGGTATTGCCGGGGCGCTTATGTAGATTTCAGTTTGTCGCAGGAAGCGTTGGCCGCGACCGGCCAGCGAGCCCAGGTCGGGGCGATCCTCGAGCATCCCGCGGGGCTTGTGCTGATCGAGACGGCGTCGGGGGCGTTGCAATTACCTATCGGCACGCGGTTGGAACCGCTTGCGGATGCCGCTAGTTTGCGCGGCGTGCTTGGCGGGTATCGGCTGAATGCGAATCTGGATTTTCTGTTCGCGGTGTTTGAGGAGAAGGGCGTTACGCATATCTATTATCGGGGGCGCATTGTTGATGATGCGCCTGCGAGCGCAAATGTACGGTATGTGCCGCTCGGCGCGATTCCCTGGGACAAGATCCGTGACCCCGCTGTCGCGTCGATGCTGCGACGCTATGTGAAGGAGAGAACGGAGGACGCCTTCGGTATTTATGTAGGCGATGTGGAGAAGGGGATGGTGCAAGCGCTAGGGTGATCCGTTCGCACTCGCCTGGATGGCCGTAGTGAACCCCTCGTTACCGGGCGCGCCGAAACCGATCGCGATGATGCTCGCTACGTTCTGCATTAAAGCAAACAACGAACGAACAAAAGGCGAACGATCAGAGCGGACCGCCGCCGCAGAAAATCACCGAAACTGACCGGGCGGGCGCGGGACGAACGACTACGCAATCTTCGGAAAATGCTGCTCCCGTGCCTCGCAGGCACGCGTCGCCCCCTGCCGCACGGCAAGCGGGGCGCTGCTATTTGCATCAGCGGTTTTGTTCCACCGGATGGTTCCACCGGGCTCTGCCAAGCGGCTTTAAACCCGGTAAAACTCGATATCCTGCCCGGCATGCTGCGCGCGCTTCAACCACTCTGGCATGTCGCCCGTCCCGTCCCACGTGTCGCCGCTAGCGTTTCTGAATACCGGCACAGTGCCGTTGGCGCTTTCCGGCAAAGAAGGCATTGACGGCAGTGCGCGCTTTGACGCCGCGCTCGAACCGTTGGTCATTGGAGGAGGGGTAACGGAAACCGGTACGTCGGCCAATGCTTCGGCCAGCGCTGTTTCGGAAATGCCAAACTCAGCCATTCGGCTGCGCAAATAGGCAATGATGCTGTCTCGCTTTCTTTCGTCCACGGCTGTCCTGATTCAGCTTTTACTTTCTTGAAGGCGAGCCATCTGCCCGCGCGGACCGGGGCGGCTCGAGGAATGTGTGGGTTGACTAAAATCGTGGCGCGCCGAGTGACGCGCGTCAATTAGTGTAATACCGCAAATTGCCGCTTTAACTCGCAGCGCCCGATAATCGGACTCCTGCGAGCGAGCGGCTCGACAAACTGGTTACTGTGTTTGAGATCGGTGCGATATGCGTAAGCCGCCGAATCAGCGGCTGAAAGCTCACGACCAGATCGGTGCACGGCTGGCGGCTGCTCATGTTTCAAAAGCACCATGCATGCAGCCGCTAATTTCAACAATTCGTCCAGACAACCGCGGGCGCCACAAGGAAATCATAGCGCCGAATGCCGCTATTGTATGCCTAAATCATTTTAGCGATTATGTTGCTCGCCCGGTAATTCCGCACCATGTGCACGAATTGCCGCAATGAGTTCGGCCGGCGTGATTTCATAACGCACCTCACGATGGATGCCGGCCTTCCTTTCATCAACCTCTATCAGCAGGACGGCCTTGCCGTCGGGCGCAGGTTCGAGGCGCAACGTTCGCACTTCCTGACCGGTGGCTTCATCGCGCTCCGTCAGCAAGGTCATGGATCCTGTGGCGGGACTTCTGGTCATTCATTTTCTCCCTTCCGATATCCAACATCTTATCTGTTGAGACCCTTCGAACGGCTTACCCGCCGCTGCCGTTCAGAAGAAGGCACTAAAAGCGGGCGCAGGACAGCGGATCTCAAAGCCGCCGACCTCATTATTGCTTGTCAAAACGATACCCGTCCAGCGTCCGAATGCGTGTTCGCCGCACCGCTTAACTGTTGACATCCGCCTGAGATACCCGCTTGATACCCGGAAAGCGATGCAGCCGGTCCTACGCCGCCACCGCCGCGCGGGCCTGCGCCGTGATTTCGAATGAGCGCAGGCGGGCCGCGTGATCGTAGATTTGCGCGGTCACCATCAACTCGTCCGGCTGGGTTTGTTCGATCAGCGAGGCAAGTCCCGCCTCCACCTGACGCTGGTCGCCGATCACCGAGCAGGCGAGCGAATGCTCCACGCCGGCGCGTTCGGCCTCGTTCCACGGAATCTGCTTGACGGGCGGCGGCAACTGGCCCGGCGTGCCGCGACGCAGGTTGATGAATTGCTGTTGCAACGATGTGAAAAGAAACTCCGCTTCTTCCGTGGTATCGGCGGCAAAAACATTGACGCCGACCATGGCGTAAGGGCGCTCGAGTTGCTTCGACGGGCGGAATTGCGTCCGGTAAACCTGCAGCGCGGTGAGCAGGTAATCGGGCGCGAAATGCGAAGCGAAGGCGAACGGCAGGCCGAGCGCGGCGGCGAGTTGGGCGCTGAAGGTGGATGAGCCGAGCAGCCAGATCGGCACGTTCAGCCCCGCACCGGGGACGGCGCGCACGCGCTGGCCTTCCACCGGATCGGCAAAATAGCGCTGCAATTCCACGACGTCATCGGGGAAATTGTCCGCGCTGCCCTGGAGATCGCGGCGCAGCGCGCGGGCGGTCGTCTGGTCGGTGCCGGGCGCGCGGCCGAGGCCAAGATCAATGCGCCCGGGAAACAGCGACGCCAGCGTGCCGAACTGCTCGGCGATTACAAGCGGCGCGTGGTTCGGCAGCATGACGCCGCCTGAGCCGACGCGGATCGTGCTCGTTCCGGCGGCAACGTGCCCGATCACCACGGACGTGGCGGCGCTGGCAATCCCGGTCATGTTGTGATGCTCGGCCAGCCAGAATCGCAGGTAACCGAGTTTTTCAGCATGCTGGGCCAGCTCGCGCGAGTGGCGGAACGCATCGGCGGCGGTAGATCCGGCGGGAATAGGGGATAAATCTAGAACTGAAAACGGGATCATTGCGGCTTCCATGACAACGTGCAGCGGCGGCCCGCGTGCACCGGGGATCCGGTTGCCGTCAAGCGCCAATCCCGGATGAAAATCCAGGACGCACCTCAGGACCCACCTCAGGACCCACCTTACACGCGGGTAAAAGCCGATTGTGCCGAAAGTCAGGAAAGTCTGCCGTGACCACCCTCAACGCCCTCAGGCGAGGCGGGGGTAGCCGAGTTCAACGGCGTCCGTTTCGATTTCAAGAATACGAGCGTAGTCGTCGAGGGGGCGCCTCGCAAAACCGTCGAGCTTGAGCCGGTTTGCCAGGGCACGATCGTGCGCGACGGCGTCGGCGAGTGCGTCCGCCAGTGCGTCGACCCCCTCCGCCGGCACCCGTTTCGATGCAATCAGCGGCAACCCAGGCGCACTTCGTGTCGTGCCGATTTCGACCAGACCAAGGGCCAGATCCGGACGATGGTCGAGTACGAACGCGAAGCTCACGCAGTCGATGGCGGCAACATCGGCCCGGTCGTCCTGCAGGGCTTGCAGCGAAGCCAGGTGCCCACCCGTTTCGATCACCGATGCGAAGAACGGTTGGCCGCCGGCCAAGGGCGCGACCGCACTGCGCAGCAGGTTCATGCCGCTGTTCGAATCGGGAGTGTTATACGCCGCGCGCAAACCGCGGCATTGCGCGAGCGAAGTGACTTTGGCCGCGGCCCGGGTGACCAGAACGCTGTGATATTCGCCGGCCTCGCATCCATCGACCGTGAAAACGGGCGTAGTGACTAACTGCACGCGTCCGGCGAGCGCTTTCACCAGCGGATACCCGCATGTCTGCGACAGCAGCAGGTCGTCACGCAGCCAGAATTCCTGCAGAGACTTCTCTGGATTGACTATGGCGAGCGTGTCGCCGCGAGCGTCGAGCCATGGCCGCAAGCGCTCGCGAACATGATCGAGCAAAACGCGCCAGTCACCGGCAAGGGCCGGCGTGACGTTGTACATCGGTAATGCGGCCACCCAGTTCATGCCAATTCTTTCCCATGCGCCGTGAAATACCAACACCTATACCGATGCCCATGCAAACCCGGCCGAAAAGGCACATCAGACAGGCTGCGCGTCGCCGCCAAGTGTTGCCGATCCGGCGGACCCGGCCTGAGCCTGCGCAATCTGATCGGCGGCCCGTGCATGAAGCGGATGCAACGCAGGCGCAACCGGCTGGACACCATGCCGCACCAGCCATTCCTGATAACCGCGCACGATAAAACCGCCATTGCGCACTCGATACGCGTCGCGATGCTCATGATAAACGCTTGCCAGCGCGTACCACGGCAAGCTCGGCAGGTCGTGATGAACGGCGTGAAAATTGTTGTTGAGGAACAGCAGACGCCAGGCCCACGATGCTTCGTTGATGACCGTGCGTTCGGGGATGTGATCGGCTGCGCGATGTTCCTGGAACGAACGGATCGCACTCAACGCGAGCGCCGGATACCCAACGCCGAATACGAAAAGCGCGGGACTGATGCCGCAGCGGCGCTGGAGCCACGTGGCGAGCAGTCCGAGCAGGACGAGGTGCAAAGCCCAGGCGCCTGCGATACGGCCATTGCCCCGCGCAATCTGGACGAACGCCGACATGATCGCTTTCACAATGGAAAACCAGGGGCCGAGCACAATGCGCCCGAAGAACGTGTTGCGGAGAACCAGCAGGAATCGCACGACCACACCGGCGCCGCGCCAGCGTTCAGCGGAGACGAAATAGCTTTCCGGGTCGAGATCGGGATCGGTGAGATGTGTGTCGTTGTGGTGGCGCAGATGCGACTCGCGATACACCGCGTAAGGGAACCAGACCGCGAGCGGGGCGACGCCGAGCAGCGCGTTGAACAAGGGGAAGCGCGTCGGATGGCCGTGCAGGAGTTCGTGCTGCAATGACAAATACAGGCACGACAGCACGGCGAGAATGCTTACCGCCAGCGGTATTCCAATCGACCGCGCGTTAAGCGCAGTCGTGAACCAGCCGCCATACACAGCCACGATCAGCAGCCAGGTAGGCCACTCGCTGCGCCAGCGCCAGGATGTGCGTAATTGCTGTATTTGATGGCGTTGAGCATCGTCGATGTAAAGGCTCATGGCAATTCAGTGACGGAACGAGCCCCGATCTTAGCGACGCTTCGTCGCCTGCCAAACCAAGCATTCCCGCTAAGCATGTTCCCGTGTGAAGAATCGAGGCTTGAGCGGTCGTACGCGGTGAGCGTCAGCGGACCGGGCCATCTCGATGCGGCTCCGAAGTGCCGGATCGCGCAACGTCGTGCGTTTGGGGCGTAGGGCCGCCTTAGGCTTCGGGATAAATTGAAAGCTTTCAGTAGGGATTTTTATCGCGAAGTCGGTGGAGGCGTCGCAGGGCAATCAGCGTGCAGGGTTATCTGTTTGTGTTCCAGGGCGCACACGTTCATTGGCAACATAATCGGCGGGATTTCGCTGGTTGCATCATCAAACACGCCGCGATCGCGCCGGAGATTGAATGACCGTGCTCGGGAATTGGTTTGAATGTGGTTTGAACCTGGTTTGAACGACGCCCCCGGGGCGATGGAGCATGGCGCTTTGCGCAATCGCAGTCATCCACATGGAGCCTCGCGCCTCGAGCCCCGAAAATGCTCAAGCGATAGGCACGCTGGAAACACGACATTTGCCGGCCCGGAGGCCGCCGTCGTTACGCGCACGATGCGCGATGGCGAAAGCGCCGTAGTTACGCCGCTTTCGCCCAAAGCCTGTTGGTTGTTCTTTTGCGCCCGGAGCTGGGATCGCCTTTGGGTTGCGAAAATGAGTCCAGCACCTTGCGTAACGCATCGACCCGAAGCCTTTGCGCCGGCACCAGCACGTAGCCCGTACAGACAGCGGTCAAGCGTTCGTGCCAGTACTCGACGCTGGGCGTACCGGCTGGTTTCTGACTCATCGCCCGCAGCTGGCCTATGGCCCGTTCGATGTGCTGAAGCTCTGCGTCGGCTTGTGTCGACGTTCGTGGGCCTTCTGACGTCGGCGATCTTTTGGCTTTCATGCTGCGCCCCATTCTTGCCGGCCAGCTTATGAACGCGTTGTCGATTCTATCGACGACTGGTGCGTTCATTGCTGCGTCCAGCTCTACCCCTGCGCCTGCGCGTTTATGGTCGCGTTGGGCGGCCCCCGGCTTGATTCAACCGTTGATGCATAGTCGCAAAGGCCGGACGCATGGACCGTCTGAAATCGCACATTGAAAGCACCGGGCGCGCGATTAACCGGGCGACGCAAACGTTTTCCGTGTGCTTGGGCACGAAGCGAGTGCGCTGAACGACGCTAATTCCCGGCGGTACGATGCTTGAATCTGGCAGTGGGATATCGCGCGGGCAGGAGGGCGATCGGGAGATCAGCAGGAGACAGTTAAGGAGCGGTTTCAAAACGGCTTCATAGTCGCTTCATAGTCGCTTCATGGTCGTTTCGAAGCCGCTTTAACAACGCAGGAGTATTGACTACGTCAAACACATCAACAGGCACGCGCGAAAGCGCATCACTCGTCTTCTGCAGTCCGAGGCTTGCCGCTGCGTTTTATCTGCTCGTCCATGGCCAGGTCGAGCTTGCTGACGCGTCGCGGTTTCTCTGGCTTGAGCGCGTTCACAAAGGCCACGAAATCATCCATGGTCTGCGGTGCGGAAAGTTTTTGCTCGCCGGTTGCCGCCCGATCGACGAGATAGAACAGGCCGCCGCTCAAGCTGACCGCGGCATAGTGCGGGTTGCCGGAGCGTGTCTTTAGACGCTCGACGGCGTTGATGGCTTTAGTCGAGCGCACGATCATCCAGGTGTAAAAGCAAGTCCGCAGATGTCATGAAGCCGGCGTCATGAAATACCTGGCCAAACTGCCTTGAGATCAAGGTCAAGGTTAAGGTCAAGGCGCGCACTTCTTGCTCGCGCCTTCGAGCCACAGGTTCGACGCGTGGCGCTCGCCCGGATAAAACCGGTACGACGTTTCGCCGTTATCGAAGCGAACCTTGATCACGTTGGAATCGCCGAATTCGAGCATCGTCCCTTGGGGTATGGGTGTTTGCTTGAACGTGGCGTCATGTTTCTTCGCCTCGTCCGTCAGGCACTGGACAATGCTGGCCACCGACGCGTTAGGCGCCGTTTCGACTTCCGGCTGACCGGCATCGGGGTTATGGAACTGGGCACAGGCTTGCAGCAAGAACAGGGGAAGCGCGAGCGCGCCGACAATCTTTTTCATGGTGTCCTTCAAGGTTTGCGACCGCCTTTTCGACGACCTGTCCAACAAAACATTCGACTACGACAATCTGACATTACAGCATAGCGGCCTTACGTTTTCGGTCTGCGGGGATCCCGGCCGGCGAGGACGAACGCCTGCCGCCGTGCGCCGGTGCCCAAGGGCATTCACGCATCCGGCGGCACGCCGAGAAGCTGCATGGTGCCGCCGACCACGCCCGAAAACACCGGTCCGGCCACGGTCCCGCCGTAGTAGGAGCCGGCTGACGGCTCATCGATCATCACGGCCACTATCACTTGCGGGTCGCTCATCGGCGCCATGCCGACGAACGACGCGCGATACTTGTTCGCCGCGTATGTGCGCCCGATCTGCTTGCGCGCCGTACCGGTCTTCCCACCCACGCGATACCCTTCCACCGCTGCCGCACGTCCCGTGCCACGGGGTCCCATCGCGAGTTCCAGCATGTCGCGCACAGCCGCTGCAGTCGCGGGTTTGGTGACTTGCACGGGGTCCCGCGCAGCCTGGCCGCGAATCAAGGTGGACTGCCGGAACTCGCCATTGCCCGCGTAAGCCGTATAAACCTGTGCAATCTGCAACAACGACAACGACAGCCCATACCCATAGGCCATGGTCGCCTGCTCGATCGGGCGCCAGCGTTCGTATGCCCGCAGACGTCCGGTGGCCGCGCCTGGGAATGTCAGGTCTGGCGCCTGGCCAATGCCGTATTCGCGATACTTGTCCCAGACCGTTTGCGGGCGAAGCTTGAGCGAGAGTTTGGTCAACGCGATATTGCTCGACATCTGCACGGCCTCGGAGACCGTGATGACGCCGTGGTTCGACGTATCGTGGATCACGTTCGGCCCGAGCTTGAACGTCCCCGGCGATGTATCGATACGCGTATCCGGCCGCACGACCCCAAGGTCGATAGCCAGCGCCGCCACCAGCGGCTTGATGGTCGAGCCCGGCTCGAAAGTGTCGGTCAGCGCGCGGTTGCGCAACTGCTCGCCGGTCAGGTGCGTGCGGTCGTTGGGATCGAAGGTCGGATAGTTCGCGAGCGCGAGGATCTCGCCGTTCTTCGCGTCCAGCACCACCACGCTGCCCGCCCGCGCGCGATGCTTCGTGATAGCGGCGGCCAGTTGCGTGTGCGCGAGCTGCTGGATCCGGCGGTCGATAGTCAGATGAATGGTCTCGCCATTCTCCGGCAACTCCACATCGCCAATCTCCGACACCACGCGCCCCAGGCGGTCGCGGATCACTTCGCGCTGGCCGTGCTCGCCGGTCAGCCGGTCGTTTGCCGCGAGTTCAATGCCTTCCTGGCCCTTGTCTTCGTTATCGGTGAAGCCGACCACGTGAGCCGCCGATTCGCCTTCGGGATAGAAGCGTTTTGTGTCCGCGACCAGCGTCACGCCTGCGAGCCCGGTTTCCGCAATCCGCGTGGCCGTGTCGGCATCGACTTGCCGTTTCAGCAGCACGAACGAGCGCGAGGCATCGAGGCGGCGCGCCAGTTCCTTCTCGGGCATATCGATCAGGCGAGCGACTGCCGGCAGGGTGCCGCGATCAAAGTGCGATGGCGTGGCCCAAATCGCATAGGTCGCGAGACTCACGGCAAGCATGGCGCCGTTGCGGTCGACAATGCGTCCGCGCGTGGCGCTCAGTTCCAGCGTGCGTTGATAGCGTTTTTGCCCCTCGCCGATATAAAAGTCCTGGTTCACGACCTGCACCCACAGCGCTCGCGCCGTGAGCGAAGCGAACGCGCCGAACATCAGCATGACGACGAGCGTGGAGCGCCACCGTGGCAGCCGGTTTTCGAGCACTGCATTTTTCACGGGCGTCCGATAAGATTCATGGGCTCGCTTGGCGGTTTTACGCATCGTGGCGATCAGGACGGTGCGGACGTGCTGGACGTGGACAGCTGGACGATCCGTTCGAGCACGGCATCGAGTCCGCCGGCCAGGGTTTCACTGCGGGTGTCGGAGTCGCTGTCGGCAAGCACAAGCCCGAACGTGTTTTGCAGCACGCCGCGCAATTCTTCAGCGCTTGCGAGCTCGCGTTTGGATTCTCGCGTGGATGCGGTATTGCCACGCTGTGTCAGGGTCGTGTCGAGCAAAGTCTGCCGCTCTCCCGGCATCACCCGCGCCACGATCAGGTGGTTCACGAAGATCGACTCGGGATACGTCGATACATAATGGTTCGCCATGGCGTAGTCGGCGGGAAATTGCGGTTCGAGGTCGAAACGGTAGATCGGCTTCCAGGTATCGCCAAGCTTCACTTGGAGGAGGAAATCGCCGCGCTCGATCAGGTCGAGACGAAACGGCTCGTGCGGCGTCGCCTGTTCGCGGCCCGTGTCGAACAGCAGCGGAGCGGTGAGCGTCATGCTGCCAAAACCGACGTCCGCGAGCCAGGTTTCGTTGGGTGTTTCGACCAGCAGGATCATGTGGGTGCGCGGCGGCAAGGCAACCGGACTGTTGCACGCCGCGCTGTTCCACATCACGCGCGCAGCGAGCCCCGTGGTGCCGAAGCCGAGCGTGTCGAGCACGGCGCGAAACAGCAGGTTGTGTTCATAACAATAGCCGCCGCGCCGCGCGCTCACGAGCTTCGCGAACACGGACGCGAGGTCGAGGCGCGGCGTGCGCCCGCGCAGCGCGTCGAGATTTTCGAACGGGATGACTTGCGGATGCAGCCTATGCAGCGCGTGCAGCGTCTCTGATGTAGCCTGCTGAGGTCCGCTATAGCCGATGCGGTCGAAATAGGCGGCGAGTTGCGCCGGGGAGAGTGTCTGATTCATGTGGAACTCCTGCCCTTATGATGGAAACGAGGCCGGGCGAGCCGCCGCGAGGTGCCGACATTCTACGGCACAGCCCGCGCGCCGATTACATATTGCATACGCAGAGTCGAAATGACAGAAGCGGACCGTTTGGGCAGGATTTTGAACTGAGACGCGCCCAACATGGTCTTTAGTAGGCAGTGCGTTCAACTCTTCTTTTAAAGAACCCTATGTCGACCCCACTCGCTAGCACAACTTCCTCCCCGACACCTGCCGGCAAGCATCCCGCTCCGCCGTGCACACTCGTCATCTTCGGCGCGGCCGGGGACCTGACCAAACGGCTGCTGATGCCGGCGCTGTACAACCTGTCGTCCGATCGCCTGCTCGACGACAAGATGAAGATCATCGGCGTGAACGTAGGCGAGCTCGAGACGAGCGCCTGGCGTGACGAACTGACCGACTCGCTGAAAAAATTCGCCGCCGACAAAGCCGGCGCCTTCCATACGTCGAAACTCGACGACCGGGCGTGGAACTGGGTCGCGGATCGCCTGCAATACATGGCCGGCGAGTTCGAAAGCGATGACGTGTTCAACAAGCTGAAACAGACGCTGGGCGATAACGGAAATGTCATTTTTTATCTCGCCGTCAGTTCGCGCTTCTTCAAGACGATCGTAGAGCGGCTCGGCCGAGTGGGATTGTTGAAGGAAAGCGACCAGGGCTTCCGGCGCGTGGTGATCGAAAAGCCCTTCGGGCACGACTATGCGTCGGCGAAAGATCTCAACGAGAGCATTCTCAAGTTCGCCGGCGAGAACCAGATTTATCGTATCGATCACTTTCTTGGCAAGGACACGGTTCAGAGCATCCTGGCCGTGCGCTTCGCGAACGCGTTGTTCGAGCCCATTTTCCGGCGCGAATACATCGATCACGTGCAGATCACAGCGGCTGAAACCATTGGCGTGGAAGCGCGTGGCGGGTTTTACGAGCAGACGGGCGCGTTCCGCGACATGGTCCCGAACCACCTGTTCCAGTTGCTCGGCATGGTCGCCATGGAACCGCCGAATTCATTCGACGCTGAAGCCGTGCGGGACAAGAAGGCTGAAATTTCCGACGCAATCCAGCCGCTGAAACCCAATGACGTCGTGCTCGGGCAGTACGAAAAATCCGCGAGCCTGGCCGGGTATCGCGAGGAAGCCGATGTCGCGCCGGACAGCCAGACCGAAACGTATGCGGCGGCGCGAGTTTTCGTCGAAAACTGGCGCTGGGCTGGCGTACCGTTTTACCTGCGCACCGGCAAGCGGATGACGGCGCGGCGCACGGAGATATCGGTGCAACTGAAAGCGGTGCCGTTCCTGCTGTTCCGTGACACCCCCGTGGACACGCTCGCGCCGAACGTGCTGACGCTGCGTATTGACCCGGAACACGGCACGAGCTTCGATTTCAACGTGAAGGTGCCCGGTCCGGTGATGCAGGTTGGGGCGGTCAAGTCATCGTTCAAATACGACGATTTTTTCGATGAAAAGCCGAACGTCGGTTATGAGACGTTGTTGTACGACTGTATGCTCGGCGACGCGACGCTGTTCCAGCGCGCCGATAGCATTGAAAAAAGCTGGGCGGCAGTTGACGGGGTGTTGCATCCTGAAGGCGGTCGTTTGCCGGTACATGGCTACACCGCGGGCAGTGCGGGACCGAAGGAAGCCGACGACCTGCTGAAGGCCGATGGCCGTGCGTGGCGCCCGTTGGCGGACGACCACCCGCAAAAATCCGATCACGACGACAAGAACTGAGGAGAACCGTATGGGGACAGCAGCACGCAAGGCAGCAGTGAAGAAGACAGCGAGCAAGACAGCGAGCAAGACAACCGCAGGCAAGACCACCCGACGCTCGGCCGCGAAAGAACGGATTCTCGCGATCGACGTGGGCGGCACGGGCCTGAAGGCCGCGATTATCGATGCGCACGGGAAGATGCTGACCGAGCGGGTCAAGGTGGCCACGCCGCATCCGTGTCCGCCGGACGTGATCGTGCAGAAGCTGGTGGAACTGGTCGGGCCGCTGTTGACGCCGCTGCCGGCCACGCAGATCTCGATCGGTTTTCCGGGCGTAGTGCGGGACAACCACGTGCTGACCGCGCCAAACCTCGGCAACGAATTCTGGCGCAACGTGCCGCTCGCGGACATGCTGGCCGAGCACCTCGGGCACCTGCCGGTGCGCATTATCAACGACGCCGAAATGCAGGGGCTTGCAGCTATCGAAGGGAAAGGCATCGAGTTCGTGCTGACGCTGGGCACGGGCGCGGGCACTGCGCTTTTCCGCGATGGCGAACTCATGCCGCATCTCGAGCTGGCGCATCATCCGGTGAGCAAAAACAAGACGTACGACGAATATCTCGGCAACGCGGCGCGCGACAAGGCGGGTAACAAGCGCTGGAATCGCCGGGTGGAGAAGATCATCGGCATCCTGAGCTCGCTGGTGAACTACGATCGTTTGTGGATTGGCGGCGGCAATGCAGCCAATCTCAATTTCGACTTGCCGAATAACGTGAAAGTGGTCTCGAACGAGGCGGGCATTGAAGGCGGCGCACGGCTCTGGCATCCGCGTTCAGTGCGCGAGACGCGGCAATTGCCGCCTGGAGCGTTTGAATGACATCCATCGGCGCTACCGGTCTGAATCTGCGTTCCGGTCATGACGATCCGGAGCGGGCGCTGGCGGCACTGGCGAAGGTCGAGCTCGTGATTTCGGATTGCGACGGCACCTTGCTCTACACGGACAAATCGCTTGGCGAGCCTGCGAAGGAAGCCGTGCGCAATCTCGCCTCCGCGGGCGTCCGCTTCACGGTGGCGAGCAGCCGGCCGGGCAAGGGCATGCATTCGATCGTGGAAACGCTTGGGATCCAGTCGCCGTTTGCCGCTTTCAACGGCGGCAAACTCGTCGATCCCGCCGGCTGGAAGACCCTGAGCGCTCACTGGCTGCCGCGCGACGCCGCGCAAACGGCCCTGGAAAGCCTGGCGCGCGACGGAGTGGACGCGTGGGTGTTCATTGACGACCAGTGGTACATCACGAACCCCGGCGGCGAATACGTGCCGCTTGAACGCCGGACGGTGGGATACGACGCGGTGGTGGTCAAGCGTTTCGAGGATATCGACCTGGATTCGATCGAAAAGATCGTGGCGTCGACGAAAGACGCGGCGCTGCTTCAACGCAAGGAGGCAGAGTTCCAGGACACGCTCAAGGGCCGGGCCACGGCAATGCGCTCACAAACCTACTACCTCGACATCACGCATCCGCTCGCGAACAAAGGCGAGGGCGTGCGCGAACTGGCGCGCTTGGCGGGCGTTGCGCTGGAAAATGTGGCGGTGCTGGGGGACATGGGCAACGACGTCGCCATGTTCGACGTGGCGGGTGTTTCCATTGTGATGGGGCAGGCGTCGCCAGACGTTCAATCGCACGCGACGTTTGTATCGGCCACGAACGATGAAGACGGCTTTGCCTTGGGCCTCAACGGATTGCTGGCGGCCCGGAAGGGAAAATAACGGTGCGAGGCTTGAATACGCGTAACTGAGGTAACTGAGATACGCGTAAGAGAGCGACATCGGCGCCATGCGATGCTGACTGGCAGCATCCAGCGGTGGCGCCGACGAAGCGTTGCTCTCGACTCCGGCGAACAGGACTGTGCGGGACTCGCTTTGAATGCGATTAAGCGCGCGTCACGACAGCGTTCTGCTTAGCGGCGACGCATTTGCGGACGTTGACCGCCGCCGGTTGCGCGTTCGTCCTTGTGCCGGAAGTTGATCCGGCCTTTCGTCAGGTCATACACCGACAGTTCCAGCGTCACACGGTCGCCCGCGAGAATCCGGATGTGGTTCTTGCGCATGCGGCCCGATGCGTACGCGCCCACGACCACGCCGTTGTCCAGCGTCACGCGGTAGCGGCTGTCGGGAAGCACTTCGTCAACAATGCCGTCCAGCTCGAGTAACTCTTCTTTCGCCATATAAAGCTCCTTAAATCATCTATTCGATGCGATTGTATGCGAGACCGGCCCGACCCCGCGATGCCTTTTAACGCCTAACAGTCGCGTCTAGTCACAGATCTGCAACAGTCTGGCCGTCGATCTGGCCGTCGATCAGCTTTTCCGCATGCAACAAGCACGCCCGGCGAGCCTGGCCGCCGTTTTCAAACGATCCGGTCTGTTCAATTCGAAACACGCGGCTTTCGCCCGTTGCTTCCTCGCCTGCCGGCGGCGCGCGGCGGATGCGCACCGACGCTTCGTAACCGGTATCCGCTGCACGGACTGCCGCACCGCCGTCGCGGGCGCCACGGGGGTAAATCAGCGGATGAATTTCATAACCTTTGTACGTCTTAAGCGGCTTGACCAGTTCTTTCATGTTTCCTGAATTCCTGTATTGCGCCCGCCCGGGCATCGACATGGTGCAGCCGATGCCTTGAAAACCACTCCGGCAACCGTTCAGCGCCTTTTGGCACGTGCGGTCGACAGGTGTTAGCGAGCAAAAACGAGCAAAAATGACGTGCGGCGCACACATTGCGCAGCCGCTCGCTGGGCTGTAGGTGTTGATGAACGTCGCGGTAACACTGCGGTAACACGTCAGCCGCGCATGTCGAACTGCCCATGCCGCTGCGCACGAATTACCCATGCAACCATGCGCGGTACAACGCGTGGAAACAAGCAACCGTCGACGTCGCTGCTGTTTAAACCTTGAAGACGAATGCAGGGCCGCGACCGGTTGCGGAGCCCACACTGCCGGGGCGATGACATTCAGCCAAGGTGTTGCGCTGAAATGTTGGATGGATCGCTGCTGCCGTGGCGAACACGCTGCGCCAGAGGCGCACTGTGTAATATTAGACAGCAAATCAGAAAAAAGTTCCGCTGTCGCCGGAGGCCCCGCCTCTCGATGCTGCAATGCTGACATGCCCGTCAACACTAATTGCGATTGTCCGCGTACGCTTGTATGCGTGCGATTTCCGCGCAATTTTTGTCGAGCCGTTTTCCGTCACGCAACCGCCTTCCAGCGGCACCGAATACTCCATTATAACCATCATAGCCAACCAGCCTTGCGGAACCTCCAGTAAAGGCCGACGTCAAGCGCTAGCATCACGGCAATGACCGCCGGATAGCCATAGACCCAGTCGAGTTCCGGGATGCGGTGGAAGTTCATGCCGTAGATCCCGGCGATCATGGTGGGCACCGCGAACAGCGCGGCAAACGAGCCCAGCCGCTTCGTCACTTCGCTTTCCGCCAGCGAAATCATGCCCAGGTTGACCTGGATGGCGGTCACGATCATTTCGCGGCGCCCCTCAATGGTTTTTACGATACGAAGCAGGTGGTCGTACACATCGCGGAAATAGTCCTGCATGCCGGTACAAATTCCCGGCGCGCGGCCGCCGTAGAGTTTGCTGACTGCTTCCAGCAGCGGTGCGGTGTGATGCTGCAGCAGCACGAGCCGGCGCTTCAGGGAATACAAGTCTTCAATGATCACCCTCGACGCCGCCGACCCGTTGCGCTCGAAAATGCGCTCCTCGAGTTCGTCGAGCTCCGCGCCGAGCGTTTCCAGAATGGGGAAATAACGGTCCACTACGTTGTCGATCAGCGCGTACATGACGAACCCCGGGCCGTGTTCCAGCAAGTGCGGTTCGCGCTCGCAGCGCTTGCGCACATCCTGGAACCCCTGGCTCGTCCGGTTACGTACGGACAGCACGTAGTTATTTCCGACGAACACGTTGATCTCGCCGACCACCAGTTCGTTGTCGGAATCGAGTTCCACGGTGTGGAGCACGCAAAACAGAGAGTCCGCGTATTCGTCGATCTTCGGACGCTCATGGCCTTGCTGAGCATCTTCCACGGCGAGTTCGTGCAGCCCGAACTGGTGTGACAGATGCTCGAGCTCGCCCGGGCCGGGGTCTTTCAGCGCGACCCACACGAAGCAGTCGGGGACTTCCCGATACACGGAAATATCGTCGATAGCGACGTCGGTGAGCTTGCGGCCTTTCTGGTAAGCCGCACAATTGACCAGCATGGATTCCTGCCCCCGCACACGATGATGGAGCCGGCGCATGCCGCCTTTCGCGAGCGCCTCTCACGAGAACAGGCAGCGCCTGACGGGCATGGCCGGACTTGCCGTGAATCTTAGCGGATTTGTCAGCAGCTTACTGTTCGAAAGCCGTATTCCGTCGTCTTGCGACGCAGCCGTCGCTCGAGTCACGTCTCGCTATGCGAGTAGTCCGAGGTCATTTCGGAACTGAGCCGCGGCATTTCCGCCTGTGGCGCCAACGTATTGTCGCGTTTCGTGAGCTTACCTTCCACGGAAGCCCCCACGTCCATGCGTAGTTGCTGGTAGTAGATGTTGCCGTTCACATGCGCATTCGATTGCAGCTCGACAAAATGTTCCACTGTTACGTCGCCGGTGATGGTTCCATTTATCACGATGTCATAGGCATTGACGTTCCCCGTGATCGAACCCTGGTCGCTGACGACCAGCAGCGTCTGCTCGCCCGGACGGCCCGTCACGTTGCCTTTGACGTGGCCATCCATGCGCAGGCCGTCGCTGAATTCGAGGTTGCCCGCGATCTGGACATCGTGGGCGATCAGCGTAGCTAGCTTGGCTTGACTGACGCCGGTGGATTTTTTCTTGAACATGGGAAAGCCCCTTCTGGTCTGGATTGCAAAATGGTTGCCGGTGTTCGATGGATCGACGTGCCGGCGTGGAGGGTGGTTCCGGGATTGGTCTGTCTAGTTAGACTTGTCCCGCTGACGTTTGAGGAAAGTCAGGTCAGTTCGCATTCGATGAATCTCCGCCAGGCTTTCGGACGCTTGTTGCTCCATGACGAGCCGTGTCGCCACCTCATGGTCGAGCGCGATGCGCGCCTTCGAAAGTTGCTCGCGGATCTCGCGTTCAGACATGGGCGGTGCGCACAGGGCGTCGGCTTTCTTGCTGATGTCGCGCGAGGTGACCAGCGCGAAGCCGGCCGCGGCGAGCGCTGCTGCGGCGCAGGCCGCGGCAATCGTGCCGAGCAGCAGCATGGGCCAGGTCGGGCCGCGTCGCGACGTCAGGGAGTAGGTGCGGCGCGTGAGCTTGTGCGTCGGCCTGTTTCGGTCAGCTTGCGGCATTGGATTTCAGCTTGAAGAGCGCGAGATAAGGCGTGGGATTGACCTGCGTCCCGTCGATGATCACCTCGAAGTGCAAATGCGGTCCGGTCGAGCGGCCGGTCGAGCCGATTTCGGCAATCTTCTGGCCGGGCATGACGAGATCGCCCACCTTCACGAATATCTTCGATGTATGCCCGTAGCGCGTCACTACGCCGCTGCTGTGCTGGATATCGATGGCATTGCCGTAACCGCCGTGCGGTCCGGCCTGCACGACGCGGCCGCCGGCGGAGGCGTATATGGCCGTGCCGGTGGGGGCGACGAGGTCGACGCCCGGATGAAAGTTCAGGTGTCCCGTGAACGGGTCGATACGATTGCCGAACGGCGAGCCCGAACGCGCGCCTGGCGCGGGCTGGCGGCCCGGAAACGCCATGTATGACGCGTAATGCGCGAGCACGGCGTCATCGAGCGCACCGATGGTTGCATCGAGGCAATCCAGCGCGCTTTGCGTGTGCTTCAGGCGCTGCGGCGCGGTACCGGTAAGCGCTGCATGCTGGGCATCGCAGAGGCGCGGCGGCAGGGATGGACCGCCCGAGGCGCTGCTGTCGAGCGGCGATTCATCGTCGTTATCGGGCAGCGGTGGAACCAGGTGAATGTCCGGGTGATCGGCCGCGCGTCGCGCCGCTTTCAATTGTGCTTCGAAGTCCTGAAGTTCGTTCACTTGTGACACGAGCTCGATCACGCGCGGTTCGATATGCGTGAGGGTTGCGCTGATCTTGCCGAGCTCATCGATTTCATAGGAGCGCCGCTCCGTTTGCGTCTTCTCTTCGGCCGCGTGGGTGTTGCCCATGGCCGCACCAATGGCGATGCCGAGCGCGAGCGCGGCCAGGATCATCGCAATGACGGCGACGATCACCATGGCGCGGACCGTGCGCGCTTCGACGAAACGTACACGCTGGTGCGACACGTTCCGGCGGGACCAGATAACGAACGCCATCAGTGCACCGGGCGCGGTAAACGCGCGGGCAAGAGAGGACGAACGGGCGGTGGATTACCGGTCTGTCTGCGAGTGTTAATAATGAGATAAATAAAGGTCACGTCCATGTGAAAACGCCGCAGCAGGGCTACGGCGGAAAGCCTTATGGGCGGACGATTATGCACCCGTTACGCGAATGCGTATCTCATATATAAGGGGAGCTGAACAAACGCGAAATTCACGGCTTCACCGTTTCGCTCCATAGCATCTCGCGCGCCTCGCCCATCAGCAGCGGACGATTCAATTCAGCCACTCTGCGCAAGAAGTCCCACACTGCGGTGATGCGTTTCAATTTGCGCAAATCTTCGCGGCAGGACAGGTAAAACGCGCGTGTGACGACGATGTCATCCGCGAGAACGGGAACGAGGCGCGGGTCCTGCGCCGCCATGAAACACGGCAGGATCGCGAGCGAGTGCCCCTGCAGCGCGGCGTGATATTGCGCGATCACACTGGTGCTGCGCCAGCGCGAGACAGCGCCCGGTATCGTGCGTTCGAGATAGAGCAGTTCGTAGCTGAACGCGAGGTCATCGATATAACTCGCGAAGCGATGGGCGCCAAGGTCTTCCACTTTGGTGACCGGCTCGTGTTGATCGAGATAGCCGCGCGTGGCGTAGAGGCGCAAGCGGTAGTCGCAGAGTTTGGTGTAGACGGTCTGGCCGTGTTCCGGGCGCTCCAGCGTGACCGCTATGTCGGCTTCGCGCTTGGACAAGCTCACGAAGTGCGGCACCGGCAACAAGTCGATGGAAATCTGCCGGTGCGCATCCTGGAAGCGGGCGAGTTGCGGCGCCAGGAAGAAGCAGCCGAATCCTTCGGTCGAGCCAACCCGCACGTGTCCGGACAGCGCGTGTCCGGAGTTGGCAATGTGCTCGGTCGCCGACTGGACCGTGCTTTCCATGGCGTCGACGTACGCAAGCAGGCGCTGCCCCTCCGCGGTCAGGATGAAACCGCCGCTGCGCGATTTATCGAAGAGCAGGGTGCCCAGTGCGTCTTCCAGCGCCCGCACGCGGCGGGCGACGGTCGTGTAGTCGACCCCCAGACGCTTCGCTGCGCCGCTTGCACGCTGGGTTCGCGCCACTTCCAGGAAGTACCGGAGATCGTCCCAATTCAGGTTGTTGATGCCCGGAGTCGTGCTTTTTTGCATATCGGATGGGTGTTTGTGTCGATACATCGTGGAGATTTGCATAACTATACTGAACCTTGTGGACTCGCTTTGCACGCGCTGTGTACCTTTGTGTAATGGGCGAGCCGACAACATTTAAATAATCCGGAGACGACATTCCCCTAGGGCGGCCTGCGCGGTATCCGCGCGCGTCCACCTGTCTGCGTGCCTCTGTCTCCGCATCCCGTTCCCGCCAAGGAACGTTCTCGTTTTTCAAGGAGCCTCTCTCATGAATACCGCTGCTGACCGTCCGGTATTAGCCACTCAATCCAACGCCGGCGTGCGCACGGCCAAATTGCTGATCGACGGCAAGTTCGTGGAATCGACGACACAGGAGTGGCGCGACATCGTCAACCCCGCTACCCAGGAGGTGGTCGGCCGGGTGCCGTTTGCGACCAAGGAAGAAGTCGATGCCGCGGTGGCATCGGCAGCAAAAGCGTTCCAGACGTGGCGCCTCACGCCGCTTGGCGCACGTATGCGCGTGATGCTGCGTTTCCAGGACCTGGTGCGCCAGAACATGAAGCGGATCGCGCAGACGCTGACAGCCGAGCAGGGCAAGACGTTGCCCGATGCCGAAGGCGATATCTTCCGCGGCCTTGAAGTGATCGAACACGCGTGTTCAATCGGCACGCTGCAGCAGGGCGAGTTCTCCGAGAACGTCGCGGGTGGCGTGGATACCTACACGCTGCGCCAGCCGATAGGTGTCTGCGCCGGCATCACGCCGTTCAACTTCCCGGCGATGATCCCGCTGTGGATGTTCCCGATGGCGATCGTGTGCGGCAATACGTTCGTGCTGAAGCCATCGGAACAGGATCCGCTGTCCACCATGGAGCTGGTCGAGCTGGCGCTCGAGGCGGGCATTCCGGCGGGCGTGCTGAACGTGGTGCACGGCGGTAAGGACGTGGTCGACGCCATCTGCACGCATCCGGACATCAAGGCGATTTCGTTCGTCGGCTCGACGCATGTGGGTACGCACGTGTACAACCTCGGCAGCCAGCACGGCAAGCGCGTGCAGGCCATGATGGGCGCGAAGAATCACGCGGTCGTGCTGCCCGATGCAAACCGCGAGCAGACGCTGAACGCGCTTGCCGGCGCGGGTTTTGGCGCAGCGGGACAGCGTTGCATGGCGACATCCGTCGTGGTGTTCGTGGGGGCATCGAAGGACTGGTTGCCGGAGCTGGTTGAGCGGGCGCGCGGCTTGTCCGTGAACGGCGGCACGGAAGCAAATACCGACGTTGGTCCGGTCGTCTCGCGTGCGGCCAAGGAACGGATTCTTGGGTTGATCGAAGCGGGTGTGAGCGAAGGCGCAACGCTTTCGCTGGACGGCCGCGGCGTGGAGGTGAAGGGCTATGAGAAGGGCAACTTCATTGGCCCGACGGTATTCTCAGGCGTCACTACTGACATGACCATCTACAAGCAGGAGATCTTCGGCCCCGTGATTTGCGAGCTGGAAGCCGCAACGCTCGACGATGCCATCGCACTGGTGAACCGCAATCCGATGGGCAACGGCGTCGGGCTCTTTACGCAAAGCGGCGCGGCGGCGCGCAAGTTCCAGAGCGAGATCGATGTCGGCCAGGTGGGGATCAACATTCCGATTCCCGTGCCCGTGCCGTATTTCAGCTTCACCGGCTCGCGCGGTTCGAAGCTGGGCGATCTCGGGCCGTACGGCAAACAAGTGGTGCAGTTCTATACGCAAACGAAAACCGTCACGTCGCGCTGGTTCGACGACGCCACCGTCAACGACGGCGTCAACACGACTATTTCGCTGCGCTAAGCCGGTTGCCAGATTGACGCTGCAATAAAAAGGGGAAACGCAATGGAAATCGGCTTTATCGGACTGGGCAACATGGGCGGACCCATGGCCGCCAACTTGCTGAAAGCAGGGCATTCACTGACGGTGTTCGATTTATCGAAGACGGCGGTGCAGGCGGCGGTCGTTGCGGGCGCGCAGACCGCAGCATCGCCTCGTGAGGCGGTTCAGGAAAGCGAGGTGGTGATTACCATGCTGCCGGCCGCCGCGCACGTCAGGGCGGTGTATCTGGAGCCGGATGGCGTGTTGGCTGGCGTGCGTCCGGGCGTGCCCCTGATCGACAGCAGTACGATCGATCCGGCGACCGCGCGCGTGATTGGTGAAGCCGCGTTGAAGCAGGGCAATCCGTTCGCCGATGCTCCCGTGTCCGGTGGCACCGGCGGCGCGCAGGCGGGCACGCTCACGTTCATGGTCGGCGCCAATGACGCGCTGTTCGAAACGCTCAAACCCGTGCTTGCCGGCATGGGCAAGAACACGGTTCAGTGCGGCGAAACGGGGACGGGTCAAATCGCGAAAATCTGCAACAACCTGCTGCTCGGCATTTCGATGATCGGCGTGGCGGAAGCGATGAAACTCGGTGCGTCGCTCGGGATCGAACCGAACAAGCTTGCCGGAATTCTCAACACATCGACGGGACGTTGCTGGAGCGCCGATACGTGTAATCCCTACCCTAACGTTTTACCCAATGCGCCTTCGTCACGCGGGTATACCGGGGGGTTCGGCGCCGATCTCATGCTTAAGGACCTGGGGCTGGCCGTTGATGCAGCGCGTCAAGTCAAGCAACCCATCCTGCTTGGCGCGCTCGCGCAGCAGCTTTACCAGACCATGAGCATGCAGGGCTTGGGCGGGTTGGACTTCTCCGCGATTATCAAGCTGTACGGTAGCGAGGAGGCCTGATTAAAACTTGCCGATCGTGGATTGCTGCAGTGCATTTTATGCGGTCTTTTAAGCTGCGTTGCAGCATCGCCTTTGCTCTGCCATGCTGATCAAGGACATGGGGAATACGATGATTCGCTTCTTCTGATTTTGGCCTATTCTCAAAGCACGACGTTCATGTCTTCGTCTGTATTAGTAAGTAAATGACGAAGACAGCGAAGCCGCTTTGAGGTGTTTATAGGATTAACAGGTTAATTAAGGCCAGCGAAATACTGGCGGCAAATTACCAGGATCAAGGAGAGCCAGATGCAAACAACTCGTCACATTCACATGGAATTGCGGCACGCAACGCTGCCGACCTACGTGTTCAGCTATCTGTTCCCGTTGGTGCTGTTGGCGTATGAGTTATGGCGCGTGGGTTCGTGGGTGGCTGTGCGTGGTTTCAACTTCTCGGACTTCAGTTCGATGGGGTATGAGTTCGCGCTGATGCTAGCTGTGTTTGCAATGCAGATTGTGGTCGAAATTGCATTCATGGCTGCGGCCATGTTGACGAAACACCACGACGTTGCACATCGTGCGGCTAACCTGCTACTTGGCGTGTTCTGCTCAGTGGTCGTGCTGGGATTCGACCTTGCGCTGCAATATGCAATGTAAGCGCGCATCATAAGCGTGCGTTGTAAGCGGTAGCGTCAAACAAGTTCTCGCAGCAATAAAAAGCCCGTTTTAGCATTTTCGCTAGAGCGGGCTTTTTTCGTTGGTTGGTTTGGCGTTCTTTCGGGTGCGGATCAGCAACCTGCTGCGTTGACCAATTCGGGTGCAGTTTGCGCGCGTGCTTCAAAACATTTCTTGTTCGCTTCCTTGAGTGCCGTGCGCAAACCTTCCTCGATTACCGGGTGATAGAACGGCAGCTTCAACATATCTTCCACGGACAATTCCAGTTGCAACGCCCATGCAATGAGATGACCAAGATGTTCAAGGGCCGGTCCGCACCCCTGAGCGCCCAGCAACTTACCCGTCTTGGCGTGGGCATAGACATGCAGCAAACCGCGGTTTTGGCGCAGCACGCGACTGCGCCCTTGCGTTTCGAACGACACGGTTCCGGTCACTGTCATCTGCTTGTCGAGATCGTCGTAGGACGCGCCTACGCTTGCGACTTGCGGCTCACAAAACACGATCGAAAACGGGACCTTGCGTTTGACTGATTGCACATTGGGGAAACGCGCGGCATTGTCGCCGGCGAGCTTGCCTTAGACGGCGGCGTCGGAGAGGAATGCACGCGGGCCGTCGCAATCGCCTGCTATGAAGAGGCTGCTGTCGCCACACTGCATCGACTGTTCGTT
>NZ_JNFG01000040.1 GCF_000729995.1 Caballeronia sordidicola
CAGCAAGCCGATGTATTTACGACCAGCGTTGGGCGCAGCCTGAATGACGGCCGTTTTGCGGGCGTCGTGTCGATCGCGCTCAAACGCGATTATTTCGCAGACTTCTATCGCGATCTGTCGAATGGTGAACCGGGCATGAGCGTCGGCTTGTACCGGCGCGACGGCGGCATTCTCGTGCACGAGCCGCCTACCCGCCCCGGCATCACCCACGTCCGCGACCCGGCGTTCACCAGCGCGATGCGCAACAACGAGCTGTTCGGCCGCGTGCGGATCCGCTCAAGCATTGACGGCGTGGAGCGCGTGGTGGCGTTTCGGCGTGCGGGCGACTACCCGCTCTACGTGACAAGCGCCATTCCGACCGGTGCGATCTTTGCTGAGTGGCGGCAGCACTACACGCTAATAGCCGTGATGACGGCGGCCCCGTGCGTCGCGGTCTGGCTGCTCGTGCTGTTTTCGCTGCGCCAGTTGCGGGCGCAGCAGGTCGCATGGGAGCGCTGGCAGGCGGAAGTCGCCATGCGGCTCTCGGCCGAGGCATCCAGCCGGCAGTTGCGGCGCATGGGCGCGCTCGGCAACCTGGTCGCCAACGTGGCGCATGACTTCAATAATTTGCTGATGGTGGTGGCGGCAAATATGGAGCTCGCGCGGCGCAAGAATTTCAACGGGCTCGAACGGGAAGTGCTGGCAGTCGAGCGCGCCACCGCCGGCGCCGAAGCGCTCGCGCGGCGCTTGCTCAGCGTCGCGCGCAAGCAACCGCTCAAGCAGGAGCCGATCGACCTCGCTGTCTGGTTGCCCGCAGCGGCCGGGCTGATCGAAACGGCGGCGGGCGAGAAGGTCCAGGTGAAAGTGCAAGTGTCGCCGGACATGTGGCAGGTTCGCGCGGACGCCACCGAACTCGAGTTCGCGATCATCAACATTGCCGTGAATGCCCGCGATGCAATGCCTCGCGGCGGGCGTTTTGTCATCCGCAGTCAGAACGTTCGAGTGACGGCCGACAACGTTTTGCCCGACGGCGAATACGCGCTGATTGCCTTCACCGACAGCGGCGAGGGCATGCCCGAAACGACCGCGCGGCGTGCATTCGAGCCGCTGTTCACGACCAAGCTGAGCGGCTCGGGCACCGGGCTGGGGTTGGCGCAAGTGCTGGCGGCTTGCGAGCAGGCGGACGGTACCGCGCGCCTTGACAGCGTGCCGGGGCGCGGCACGACCGTGCGGCTTTATCTGCCCCGATACCACGGTCCGTCCGCCGCACCGTTCATTGCGCCAGACGACGCAGCCCACACGCCGGACTCACCGGACAACACTGCGCTGGCGGAGCTTCATCCGGGTTCGATCTTGCTGGTGGAAGACAACGAGGAAGTGGCAGCAGGCGTGGCGGCGGTGCTCGCGACCTTTGGCTGCGACGTGCGTCACGAACTCACCGCCGACAAAGCGTTCGACCTGCTCAGCGAAGGCAGTCGCTTCGACCTGGTGTTGTCGGATATACAAATGCCTGGCCGGCTCAACGGCATTGATCTGGCCGAGAAAGTGCGCGGCGCCTGGCCCTCGCAGCGGATCGCGCTGATGACCGGTTATGCCGACGAATTCGAGCGCGCGCGTCACACGGGGGTGACCATTCTCGCGAAGCCGTTCAATATCGAAGAACTGCGGGAACTGGTGCTGCGCTGACTGCGTTAGCTTATCGACGCGCCATTCGGTGCGAAAAAGTTGGCGAGCAGTTGGCGAGTCGGCCCCGAGCGAGATTGGCAAACACAGATTTGCGCTGGGCGCGGTGCAATGAGCGGAGTTGAACGTTGGCGATTACTGCAGAGCGCTGAAGCCGGGAGTCAGTCGCCGGTCGTTTCTGCGTTGCTGTTGGCATCGGCATCGACGCCTGAGCCGAATTGCGGAGCGAACGCCTTGGCGCGCAGGCTGATCTTTTCCGCGTAGGCTTTCGAACCGCCGTAGCTCTTCAGGGCTGCACCCACATCGCCTTGTGCAGACTGGACATAACCGTGAAGAATCGCCGATCCGGCTTCGATATTCGCCGTCGCTTCGGTCAGGTCGATGTGGCGCACGAGTTGTTTGTGCGCGGCCGGCACGACTTGCATCAGCCCGGTTGCGCCATTGGCGCCACGGGCCTTTTCCTTGAAGCGGGATTCAACGGAGATGATGGCGAGGAGGAGGGCGGGAGGGAGCGAGTATTTCGATGCTGCTGACATGACCGCGGCTGAAATCTGCTCCGCTTTGGCGCGCGCGACGCCGAACTTCTGGGAGATCAACTGGGAGACCTGATGCGTGGCCTCGGCGGTGGCGTCGCTGGCTGCTGTGTCTTGTTGGGCGGCTTCCGGAACACGTTCAGGAATACGTTCCTGAGCCACCGCGCTTGGCATCGGTCCTAGCATCGCGCCGAACGTCAGCGCAGCAAGCCAAAGGAGTCTGCTCATGGTGAAGTGGCCTTGGAAGGGAAGGTCGCATTATACAGATGAGAAAAATCCTTGCAAATCATGTGTTTGCTTGATCGCAGGAGCGGATTCGGGCGCTTTCGGCCGGTAATAAGGTGCAGCCGGCGCGCTCAGGAAGCGACTACCGGCGCCGCCGCGTGGGCCAGCGGCCGGACGCAGTCGCGCCCTGCGGCCTTCGCTTTGTAGAGCTGCTGGTCGGCGGCGCCGAGCAGGCCGTACGGGCCGCCCAGACCCGGCGGCGACGCCGTCGCGCAGCCAATGCTGACCGTTACTTTGCCGGACGCGCTGGCCCGATGCGGGATCGCACAGGCCTGCACGTGCTGCCGGATCGCTTCTGCAATATGCAGCGCGCCTTCCTGGGGCGTATCGGGCAGCAGCACGACGAACTCTTCGCCGCCGTACCTCGCGGGGACATCGCCCGGACGGCGCACGGCCGTGGCAATACTGTGCGCGACGGTGGCGAGCGCGTCGTCGCCGAGTGCGTGGCCGTAGGTATCGTTGTAGGGCTTGAAATAATCCACGTCGATGAACAGCACCGACAACGGCGTGCCCGCCCGGCGTCCGCGGCGCCATTCGTCGTCCATGCGTTCGTCGAACGCGCGCCGGTTCGGCAGGCCGGTGAGTGCATCCGTGCCGGCCAGCCGGACGAGCTCCTCTTGTGCGCGGGCGCGCTCGCGCAGCGACAGCGCAAGCAGCCACGACACCGCGACGAAACTCAAGCCCGACAGCAGCGTCAGCGCCCCGATGATCCGGCTGCGTTCGCGCCACGGTTCCAGCACATCCTCTTCTGCCGGCGCTACGCCCACGATGAACGGGGTACCCGGTACCCGCGAGAATGTGTAGAGGCGGCGCACGCCGTCGACCGGTGAGACTGCCGAGTACGATCCCGACATGGCATTCGCCATGCGCGGGAAGGTGGGCGAACCGGCGACGCTGCGCCCGGGCAGGTCGTCACGGAAAGGCTTGCGGGCGATCATCGTGCCGTCCTCGTTGACGATGAAGATCGACCCCTCGGCGCCCACGTTGAGCTTGTCCAGCAACGAGTGGAAATAGGCGACGTTCAGCGCCAGCAGCGCGATACCGGCGAACGAGCCGTCGGGTGCGTTGACGCGCCGGCTCAAGCCGATTGTCGGGATGCCGCGCAGGCGTGACGCAAACGGATGCGAGAAGAACAGCCCGACCGAGGCGCTGCGTTGCTGGGCGTAAAAATATTCGCGGTCGGCGAAAGAGCCTGCCGGGAGGGGGCCGTCCTTGCTCACCTCGGTGACCAGGCCGCGTGCGTCCAGCACGTAGGCGCCGGTGATGTAGGCGGCGGAGGTCGCGCGGTCGAAGAGGATCTGGCGGCGCAGGGCGGGCGGGAGTTCCCGCATGGCCGGATTCTGCGCGCCCTCGACCATTGCGTTGAGGGAGAGGCTATAGATTTCGACATTGCGGGCGAGGTCGCTGCTAATGATCGCGACCAGGTTCGCCGATGTTTCGTGGGCGTGGTCGAGCACGCCTTGGCGCCCCTGGTACAACGTCACGATGGACAAGCTCGCCATCAGTACCGCGACCACGGTACCGGCAACGCCCGCGACCATCGGATGGCTGGACAGCGCGCTGGCCATGCCGACCGCTGTCCAGCGAGGCCTGATGCGGCGTTTCCTCAAACCTGCGGTGGGGGGCGGGGCAGGGTTCATCGCGAGCGGCCCACAAGCCACGGGCGGCGCAGGACATGACAGGACCGGCGGCAGGTGGCGCGGTGCGGCGCTGGGCAGGCGCTGTCAGGCAGTGGGTTGGATTTCAGGTTTGGCATCGCGCGGCAGGTTCGATCGGGAGGCTCGCCATTCTTGGCTGGCCGCATTGTATCGGCTTGAATTTTCGTGACCGTTTTGCCGACCCGCAAGGTTAGCCGGGTTTGTCGGCTGTGTGGACCGGTGCGGACCCTTGATTCGCATCCATGATCCTGGAAGGAGCGGTCCGGAAGTGCCCCCTTCAATTTGCCCGTGAAATCTTACAAATTCATTTCAATCGTGGTAGCCTCCTATCCGTCTTTGGGGAGTAGCCGGCTTCCATTCACTGGGAGCGCTCATGTCAACACGCTTGGTTCGATCGAACCGTGGCATGAGCCGCCGTTAGCTTTTTGGTTGGCAAGACCATCGATGTAGCGGGGAGACCGGTCGGGCTCGCCGCTGCATCGCATGTTCTCGCCCGACCTGAATGCCATAACGACACCCTGACATCCCCATGAATATTGCTTCCACTCTCCTGCTCGCCTTCGCCATGTCGACGGACGCCTTCGCCGCTGCGGTCGGCAAGGGCGCCACACTGCATCGTCCACGGATTCGCGAGGCGCTTCGTACCGGCCTGATCTTCGGCGTGATTGAAGCCATCACGCCGCTGGTCGGCTGGGCGCTCGGCAAGGCGGCCGCTCCCTACGTCACTTCATGGGATCACTGGATCGCGTTCAGCCTGCTGCTCGTGCTCGGCGTACGCATGATCACATCGGGCTTGCGCGCGCCCACGCCGGACGTCGAGAAGCCCAACAGCCACGGTTTCTGGCTGCTGGCGCTCACCGGGTTCGCGACCAGTATCGACGCAATGGCGGTGGGAGCGGGACTCGCTTTCATCGATGTGAACATCCTGTCGACGGCTGCGACCATCGGATTGGCGACGCTGGTCATGGTGACCCTGGGCGTCATGGTCGGACGTTTTCTCGGCAAGGCAGTGGGGCAGCGCGCGGAGATTGCGGGCGGGTTTATTCTTGTGGTTATCGGGTCGGTGATCCTGGCCGAGCATCTCGGGTATATGAGTTGAGGTAGCAGATTGCGATCGGCATGCGGCAAGGCTCTTTCTCTTTTGCGTAGCAATTCCTGCCGCGGCTGCGTTCAATGCACCCGGGTAGAGCGGACGTCCGGCGCTCTGTGCCGGCCACTGTTCAGGCATGCTTACGGAAGTTGCCGTTCCATTGCGGAACCGCCGCCCATAGAAGAACCGCGCACCTTGATTTTCATCCGAGGCGACGCTTGCAGTGTCCCTCACTCGAGCATCCGTTGGGCCTCGTCATGGCAGCATCCTATCCATCAAGCGGTCGCGGTCTATCAACTGATGTTTGAGCGCGCCGGCCACATGCAGCACGATCAGCGCGATCAACACCCAGGCACTGACCGCGTGCGCCGTGAAGAAAATCTTTCGCAAGCCGGGGTCGTCCCAGGCCCACATCGGCAGCGGGATGCCCCAGAAACGCGTGCTGAACTTGTTGAATGACGAGCCGAGGTAACCCGTCAGCGGCATGACGATCATCGCCACGTATAGCAGACCTTGCGTCATGCTCGCGGCGACGCGTTGCCATGCCGGCGTTGGGGGAAGCGGAGGTCGGCCGGCAACCAGGCGAACCACGATCCGAATCAGCACAAGCAGGAAGATAGTCATCCCAAGCGACTTGTGGAAGCTGATCAGGCTCGACTTGAAAGCGAGCCCTTTCGGCAGCGCGACCATGTAGAGACCAATGCCGAGCATGACGATGATCGCCAGCCCGATTACCCAGTGCAGAGCGATCTGCGCGGGTGAATAACGCGGCACACCGGCGCTTGCATCGAGCGGCGCGGCGGACGAATTCGCAATGTGCACGGTCGCCTCCTTCGGTTGATTGCGGCGCGGGCCGCGTCTGGCCTTTTCCTTACGGGTTGCTCCATGAGTCGCTCCACGGGTTGCTCCACATTACGCTAATTGGTTTTATCCGACGAGCAGCAGGCTCACGTGAATAGATCAGATGCCGGAAGACCGCGTTTCCTAGAAATTAACGACGGTGCGTATCCCGACCACCGCTTCGTCATGCACGCGCACGGACGGATTCGCGGGGTCAGGAATTCCACCCGCCGGCCGGAACGCATATTGGAAGTCGGCCTGCAATTGCCACCATGGCGCGACCTGATATTGATAGGTCGCTTCAACGATCGTTTCCGCGCTGCGCTGCGGATAACCGGGTGTTGAAAACGATGCGGTATCCCGATCGAGGCCTTGCGCGTTCGCCCCGATTTTTGCGTAGCCAACCGCAAGTCCGGCAACGTCATTGTCCCGGCCCTTGAACGGCGCTTTCAGAGTGATACCCGCGTTCACGCCGAGGTCCACCAGATTGCGGTCACCGGGTGCACCCATCACGCGGGCAAACACGCCGACCGATTGCGGGCTGTCGGCGCTCGGACGCCAGATCATCTGGTCGGCGACGGCGTAGACGCTGTAGTCGCCGCGATGACTGGCGGGAATTCCATTCGAAGCGGGGTTGGCCAGCGACAAGCCGTTCGTGTCGTGCTGCAGGTCGGCGAAGTTCTGCGTGTTGTACCAGAAGCCGAGTTTATAAGTGCCCGGGAGTCCGCCTGGCTGAGGGGCTTTGGGATCGGCCGGTGGCTGATTGATGGCGTATTGCACCTCCGCGATGAACAACGCGCCGTTACCCAGATTGAAGTTCGTGCCGTGACTGTTTTGTTTTTGCGGGTCTCCGGCATTGCTCCCGGCCGGGTTGCCATCGAAGACGCCTGCGAGCACGGTCACCGCATCCGCTGGCTTCGCCCTGACACGAACGCCCAGTGAGGACAGCGGGTACGCGGGGCCGCCCGAGGGCAAGTCGACAGAGGGCAGGACGGGCCAGCCGAACGTCGCGTTCATGAACGGCGTGGCGTACTGGCTGATCATGAATTCCTGATCGAGACTTTGCTGGCCAAGCTTCACATCGACCCGTCCGTCGAGCAGCGACTGCTGGTACCAAAGCTCCCACAGGCGAGTGCTTGTATCCGCTTCTATGCCGCTTGCGGACTGCAGCGTAAGCAGCGTGTGCTGGGTCAGGTTGCGACCATGAATTTGCAAGCCGGAGACATTGAACGTACCGCCCGGCAGGCCGAAGGCCTTCGATGTATCGACCTGGACGGTCGCTTGGGTCAGCCCGTCGTAGGCGCCTTCACGCGACACGCCACCAGACAGGTTGCGCAGATATTCGCTGGTCTCCTGCACGCTGAGGGTGACGCCGTAGTTACCCAGCCATGGACGCAGCCCGCCCATGTCCCCGAACAACGTCGAGCGCTCCCAAAGCCCGGTCGGCGCGGGTGCTGCTTGCGGCCCGGTGGCTTGCGCGTCGGCTGCGGTTGTTGTGCCCGGGGCATCGACATTTGTCTGTGCAACGGCGGTGGATAGCGCGCCCAACGACAGCAATAGCGAAACCCCGTTGCGGACACTGGATCGCGCCCTGCTCGAGAGACGTGGCGCTTGCTCGGTGTAGAACGGTCGCGTCGATGCTTCGAGAAGACTCGAAGGCGATTTCTTAAGGTTTTTATTCATGGTCTGTGGAGAGATAGATGGTTTGACGATCTACATTTTTTTCTCAGTGAAAGTTAAAAGAAGGGTCAAAGGGTTGAGTACGTGCTGCGGCCGGGATCAGGCAAACCACCAGCTCAAACGCACTGCGCGTCCGAGCTCGTCGCCGACTGAGGTAGCGGATAAAGCGCCTGCGATAACAATGGCTGCTACAGTCAAAAAAATCAGCAGGCAGACCGTCGGCGTGAGCGAGCTGCCGACGTGACCGGCCTTGCGCGGCACCGCGCGAATCACGTTGGCCCAGAAGCGGCGAATGCACGCGTTGCCCGGCGTTGCCAGGCAACGCTCAGCCTGCCCCGAGGACGGGTTAAGAATGAACAAGCGATGTGACGGCCGTAATACCGGACCGATGCGCGAGATAAGCGAATTGACAAACATGAGCAGACTCCCGTCCAGCTCGACTGAATCGAGCGACGTGCAAAGACATGACGCGGCTTTGCAAATGAACTTGCAAAGAGCGATCAGACAAAGGGGAGCGTGCTGCAGACAGACGGGCTTACGGACGTACAGCCGGTCGTGGATGAAGCGCGCTAACCCGACAGAGCGAGTTAGCGGCTAAGGAGTATTCCTGTGACGCTATCTCGCGGATGCTTCGCCGGCGCTGGCCGGCATCGAACTTCCACTACCAGGGCATGTGTCCACGAGGGGACTCCTTGTGATGAGACGGGCGGATTGTATTCTCGGTGCAAACGCATTGGCAAGTAAAAATGAAGCAAGAAAACCACGTCATGCATTGAGTAAGAAAGCATTCTCTTTCGCATTCCCGCCAAGTCAGGAATAAGCCTGGATTAGCCGGGAATTTATTTCATTGTGCTTACGTGCACATTGCTGCCAATTCAAAAAATGACGCCTTGGCGATGTGAATAACGACGCCTCAACGACACCTTGGCAACGCATCAAAACTATTTCTGCTCTGCTTAACGAATGGGGTTGACTTGATATTTAACGCGCGCCTAGAATCCGGGAATCGTCACAAGCGGGGCTAATGCCTTGGACAGTTGTAGTAGTCGACCTTCGAAGTTTTTCTCTGCCTGACAGGCAGGACGTTCGCGCTTGATTTCCTAGCCGCCGTCTTGCCAGCAGGCAGACGGTGCGCGCCGCAGTAAATACTCCGTGCACCCTTGAAACAAGCGTATTGACGTCAGGACAACCTGCGTCCATACAAAACGCGTTGCGAGCTGACCCTCGCGACTGGTTCCGCTCGCGCCTTTCACACAGAAAGGCGCGCCGTGCGGATGATGACGTGCGTGCATACGCAATAAGGAGCCTCCATGCCGGACAGTGACAGTTATCCCTTACGCCGCAGCACTTTCACTTTTGCCAGGGAAGGCGAGTAGATTCCTTTCGGCACGCGCACCGCGTGCCCGAACTCCGGTCTGCTGGCTTTCCATTCATTGAAAAGCCACATTGTCGGAGAAGCATCATGAACTTCGGTTTGCTCGTCTCGCACCTTCCGCACGTCCAGGAATCACGCCTTCATTACAACACCATGCTGTCGCTGGATTCCACCAGCCGGCATCGTTGCGCCAATGCATGGCGGGCATTTCGCAAATTCGTGTTTCGCGCCTGATTAACGCTTCCACGTACACCGTCCGGCGTCTCCTGAACTTGATCCTGAACTTCATCAAGGGATGACTCACGTCGTTCGTGCACGGGGTAAGCACGGCACCTGACTAATAGCCACCACGCTTTCGGGGAAAATAAAAATGTCCACCGCATCTCACGTTCTACCACCACGCAGCGCGGTGCTCGATGACGCCCACGTTGGCGACATCAAGGGCGCACTCGGCACAATCGCCCAACATGACACAGGCGCGCGCACCAATTGGTGGGCACGCATCCGCACGCTCCTGGCCATTCTCGGCCCCGGCCTGATCGTGATGGTTGGCGACAACGATGCCGGCGCTTTCGGCACCTATACACAAGCAGGTCAGAACTACGGCACAACGTTGCTCTGGACGCTGCTGCTGCTGGTTCCGGTTCTATTCGTCAACCAGGAAATGGTGTTGCGTCTGGGAGCCGTTACGGGAGTCGGCCACGCCCGGCTGATCTTCGAACGCTTCGGAAAGTTCTGGGGCGCATTTAGCGTCATAGACCTGTTTATTCTTAACGCGCTTACTATCGTGACCGAATTCATCGGCATCACGTTTGTCCTCGATTTCTTTGGCATTTCCAAAATACTGGGTGTGTGCATTGCCGCAGCGCTGACCATGGCGGCCGTCAGCACGGGAAGCTTCAGACGCTTCGAACGGTTCGCGATTGGTCTATGCCTGTTAAGCCTGCTGCTTGTTCCCGTGCTGGTGTCGATCCACCCACCCGTGTCGCAGATCGCAAGCAACTTCTTCGTGCCGACCTGGCCGGCGCACTCGAAGCTGAGCGACGTGATGTTGCTCGTGATCGGTATTGTCGGCACCACCGTTGCACCGTGGCAATTGTTTTTCCAGCAAAGCTATGTAGTCGACAAGCGCATTACACCGCGTTTCATGAAATATGAGAAAGCCGACCTGTGGATTGGTATTGTCTTCGTGATGATCGGCGGCGTGGCAATGATGTCCTTTTGCGCGGCGCTGTACGCCGGCAAGCCCGAGTTCGGCAACTTTACCGATGCAGGCGGGGTGATCGCGGGCCTGAGCAAATACGCGGGACGCACGAGCGCCACGCTGTTCGCCGTGGCCCTGCTTGATGCATGCATCATTGGTGCTGCTGCGGTGTCGTTGTCGACGGCCTATGCCATTGGCGATGTATTCAAGATTCGTCACTCGCTGCACCGTGGCGTGTCGGATGCAAAAGGTTTCTATCTGGTTTATTTCGGCATCGTGGCTGCTGCCGCAGCACTCGTGCTCATTCCCGGCAGCCCGCTTGGACTGCTGACGGAAGCCGTGCAGACACTCGCGGGCGTTTTGTTGCCTAGCGCAACGGTTTTTCTACTGTTATTGTGCAACGACAAAGCGGTGCTGGGACCGTGGGCCAACTCGAAGAAGCTTAACGTTTTCACGGGCGCTGTTATCTGGATCCTGGTTATGCTGTCGATTATCTTGACGGCATCCGTGGTGTACCCGGACATCACCGGCGAGACCATTCTTGAAGTGCTGGGTGGCGGAACTGCATTGGCCGTGGTGGGGTATCTGTCCGTGGTGGTGTTTCGCAAACGCGGCCACGAAGTATCGGACAGCGCGCAAGGGCGCACCGGGCAGCGCTACCTGAAGGAAACACGGGATACGTGGCGCATGCCGCCGCTGGATCAGCTGCCGCCGTCGAACCTCACGCTGACAAAGCGGATCTGGATGGGCGTGCTGCGCGGTTACCTCATCGTGGCGGTCGGGCTGGTGGTGGTAAAGGTCGTGCAGATGATCTGGTTGCACTAAGAGCAATCCGCGGGCGTGGCTTCGTTCGTTTCGTTCGCTTCGTTCGTTACGTTCGTTACGTTCGTTACGACGGCGCCATGTCCACTCGATTCGGCCTTGGTGGGCTGGCGTGTTTTATCGTAAGTTCATCAGGACCGTTGAAGCGTGCAATCAATGCAAAGCCCACGAAGGATTGGCGATGGACCAAAATCAGCTCCGCCGCACAATAACCCTGGCGCGTCGCCTGATAGGGCTCCTGGTTCTTACGCTATTCGCCATTCTCAATCCCGTTACGCGGTCGTTCGCTCCAAACGTGATTCACGTGTCGGTGCAGTCGCGTGTCAGCGTTGAAAAACACTTTGTCGTCACCGGTTATTGCCGGGTGTATGGAAAATATTGTCTCGGCAAATTCATGGGCAGTATGTAGGGGCCCGGGAAGGCCGCGGGCAGCGCTTAACCAGCACCGAGCATCCGGTCGTTGATCGCTTGCTGTTCGCGGCTGCGCGTGAGAATCCAGCAATGGAAAACGCGGCAGTGCGGCCTGTTCGAATTCAGGAACGTCCAGCGGCCGGTTTATCCGCTGGACATCCGCACGACCTGGCAACAACGCCGGTCGTTAAAAGGTCCCGGGCAACAGGATCTGATCGTTCACGCGCCGGATGTCGGTGTGACCGCAAAAGGCCATGGTAGTGTCGAGTTCCTTGTGGATGACCTGCAGGCATCGCTCGACACCGGCCTCACCCATCGCGCCCAGCCCGTACAGGAAACTGCGGCCGATCAGCGTGCCCTTCGCACCGAGCGCCACGGCCTTCAGTACGTCCTGTCCGCTGCGGATGCCACCATCCACCCACACTTCAATTCGATTGCCCACCTCGCTCGCAATCGCGGGTAGCGCGGAGATGGACGATGGTGCGCCGTCGAGTTGGCGGCCGCCATGGTTGGAGACGATCATGGCGTCAGCGCCGCTGTCGGCGGCAAGGCGCGCGTCTTCCAGATCCATGATCCCCTTCAGGATGAGCTTGCCGCCCCACAGCTTCTTCACCCACTCGACATCGGCCCAGCTTAAGGCCGGATCGAATTGTTCCGCGGTCCAGGAACTCAGGGACGAGAGATCCCCCACGCCCTTTGCATGACCGACGATGTTGCCGAAACTGCGCCGCTTGGTCCCTAGCATGCCGAGGCACCAGCGTGGTTTCGTTGCGAGGTTCACGAGGTTCGGCAGCGTCAGTTTGGGCGGCGCCGACAGTCCGTTCTTGATGTCCTTGTGGCGCTGACCGAGGATCTGCAAGTCGAGCGTGAGCATCAGGGCGCTGCACTTCGCGGCCCGGGCGCGCTCGATCAGCCGCACGATAAAGTCGCGGTCGCGCATCATGTAGAGCTGGAACCAGAACGGTTTGCTGGTGTGTGCCGCCACGTCCTCGATCGAGCAGATGCTCATGGTGGACAAGGTGAACGGGACACCGAACTTCTCTGCCGCGCGTGCCGCGAGAATCTCGCCGTCCGCATGTTGCATGCCGGTCAATCCCGTGGGGGCAAGCGCCACCGGCATGGCGGCTTCCTGACCGACCATTTCCGTGCGTGTGCTGCGGCCTGCCATGTTGACCGCTACGCGCTGACGCAGCTTGATACGCTGGAAGTCGCTTTCATTGGCCCGATAGGTGCTCTCGGTCCACGAGCCGCTATCGGCGTAATCGTAGAACATGCGCGGCACGCGCCGCTGCGCGAGCACGCGCAAATCCTCGATGCAGGTAATCACTGGCACGGTCTCTCTCGCTACGGGAACGGGAGAATGAGTATAGGGTTTACAGCGCGGTTTAAAGCACCTTAATTTAAGCTGAAGTTGGCTCGTGGCGATGCGAATCCCTCAGCGCAGACAAGGTATTCACGATTTCGTCGAACAGCGGCCGGTCGGCAGCTTGTTCGCTCAGGCAGCTATTTTTCAGGCCTGCTAGCACTGCCATGCTGCTTTGCGCGGCCTCTTGTGCATCGCATCGATCGATCAATTCTTCGAGCAGGCAACCAAAGGCTCTTACCTCAATGCGCTCTAGTGCGGCGGCTAGCGCCTGATCGTCGGTTGCATAAAAAGATGCCGCGCCAAAATCGCCCATCAGCGCGTAGCCTTGGCCTCCATGGAGGATGTTGTGGGCATACAGGTCGCCATGCATGATGCCTTGCTGATGCAAATGCGAGGCTGCCGATGCAATTCCATGCGCAACACTTAGCGCTGAAGGTAGAAAGAAGCGGGTACCGGCGTCATAGATATCGCGTGTACAGGAAGCGAGGCTGGGTGGCCCGGCAAGGTTCCTGAGTTGCGGGTCGATCAATTCCATCACCAGGCAATGGACGCCGGTGGGATGGTCCTTCACTTGCCCGATTACCGGGATCAGATTCGGATGTGAGCCCGCAGCAATGCAAGCGGCCATCTCGCAGTGCGGCAGGCCATCGCTTGTAACAGCGCCCTTGAATAGCTTGACTGCAACGGCCTGGGTTGCGTCGCCAGTCGCCGGATATTCCGGCCGATGTTCTGCACGATGAATGACACCCGATGCCCCTTCACCCAGCCGATGCTGCAGATCCAGCGCCTGCCACGGGATATCGGCGACGGGCGTATTCGCCATCGCCTTGGCTTCCAGCCTTTCGTTGAATGGATTCCCCGCATAGGCCAGCCACGATAGCCGGGGCAAGGACGCTACCCAGACCGGCAGTTCGGCAAGCCGATTAGCTGCCAGCCGGATCAATTCGAGGCGAGAGCATGCTGCCAACTCCACTGGCAGGGTGCGCAACTGATTGCCCGCCAACATCAGCTTTTGCAGCTGAGTGCAGTTTCCGATTTCGGGCGGCAGGGCTTCAACCTGATTGTCGGTGAGAATCAGCCAGCGAAGTTTGGGCGGAAGTGAAGCACCGGATACCTTGCGTATGCGGTTTGCCTTGAATCCCACCATGGTCAATTGCGTGCACCGCCCGAGGACTTCAGGCAGCTCGGTGAACTGGTTGTTCGAGCAGAAGATCGTGTGCAGATGGGTCAGGCGCGGCAAATCGTCGGGCAGGGACGAAAGAGCATTGCCAGACAAGTCGAGGATTTCCAGCGTGGCCGCCAGATCGAATATCTCGCGCGGAAATTCGGTCAGGCCGCAGGCTAGTGTCAGTCGCTGGGTACCGGCGAGCTGTCCGGCGCGTAGTTGTTCGAGTGTGCTTGTCACAGTGGCGGGGATATCCAGGATGGGCGGCAGGTTGGCTTTGCCCGTACGGGATCGATTTTACTGAGTATTTTCGACAGGCATGATTGGCCGGTCAAAATGCCGGATGCCTGCGATAGCCGGCAACAGATTATGCTTTGCCACCGCCGGCTCTTTTGCGTGGACCGACGAACCGGACCGGCAGCACAATGCGTGCAGCTCGCTGCAGATTGCGTGCAGACGATGTCCTGCTGGATAAAACTCAACGATGGCAATCGATGTGAAAACTAACTCCGCCTTACCCGATCCTGATCGCGTGCCTCGTAGTCGCTTAAGCGGTGCTGAGCGGCGCGCACGCTTTCTCGACATGGCGGCGGAAATCATTGTCGAGAGCGGGGTGTCGGCGGTGACCATGGAATCCGTGGCGGCGCGCTCCAACGTCGACAAGCGGCTGGGGTATCGATACTTCACGAACCGCAACGATCTCATCGGCGCGCTCGTCGAACGTGAGTTCGAGGTCATGAGGCAACGTGTCGATCAAGAGCTGCCCGTGATCACGAGCTTCGAGGATCGCTTGCGAGTGAATACACGGTTATGGCTGGCGACAATCGCCGAGCGCGGTCCGTTGTTGCGCCGCTTGCTTTACGGCGAGGGACCGCTTGAGCACTACGCGAGCACGATCCAGAACGCCGCGGTCGCCAACTGGGCCGGGATGATCGCCACTGAAACCGGCCTCGACACCACGGTCGCCGAGATCGTGGCCCGCATGCTGCTCGCCGCCTTGTCGGGCGCTGTCGATGTCATGCAGACGGGCCTGAAGCCCCTCGACGAAGTTGCTGACCTCTATTCCACGATCGCGCTAGCCGGCATCCGAGCAGTCGCTCAAGGTGACGGCGACGGTGGTCGACGCGGTTAGCACCGCGGGTCGTCAATTTCATCGCCATGGCGTTGCAGTGAAGGCGAGCGCTCATGGGGAGATACCCGCGGGGAAAAATGCAGGGCCATCGCGTAAGCTAGCGTCATTCCACATACAGGAAACAGACCATGCAGGTGAGCCCGCCTTCTTTCCTGGAAGAACGCTTCGAGGCGCAACGCCGAGCGTTCGCTGCGGAATCGAATCCGCCGTTGCAGGTTCGCATGGACCGGCTGAACCGGTTGCTTGCGTTGACGGAAAATCATGAAAGCGACTTCGTGCGTGCGATTGATGCCGACTTCGGCGGCCGGTCCGCTCATGAAACGCGGATCGCCGAGTTGTTTGTGGTGCGCTCTGGAATCCGTCATGCACGCAAACATCTGAAGCACTGGATGAGTCCGCGGCGAGTCGCGACCGGCCTGCACTTCCTGCCAGGCTATAACCGCCTGTTGCGGCAACCGCTTGGTGTGGCCGGTATCGTATCGCCGTGGAATTACCCCATTCAACTCTCGTTGGGTCCGGCGCTCGCGGCCCTTGCCGCTGGTAACCGGGTGCTGCTCAAACCTTCCGAACTGACCCCTCGCTTTTCCGAGTTGCTGCACCACCTGGTTAGCGCTTCGTTTGCGCCGGATGAGTTCAGCGTAGTGAACGGTGGCGTGGACGTGGGACAGGCTTTTACCGGGTTGCCGTTCGATCACCTGTTCTTTACCGGATCGACCCAGGTCGGCCGGCAAGTCGCTCAGGCTGCCGCGGCGAACCTTACGCCGGTGACGCTGGAGCTCGGCGGAAAATCGCCCGCAATAATCGATGCGTCCTGCGACATAGCCGCTGCCGTCGCGAGCATTGCCTACGGCAAATTCCTGAATGCCGGACAGACCTGCATTGCTCCGGACTATGTACTCGTGCCGGCGGGTCTGGCTGACATCGTCGCTGATCAACTCAAGGCGGCTATTACGCGTCTCTATCCCACGCTGATCGCGAATCCGGACTACACGGCGATCATCAGCACGCGGCATCGCGAACGGCTGCTTGCGATAGTGCAGGAAGCGCGTGAAGGCGGAGCGCGCATTATCGAAGTCAATCCAGCCCGAGAACGCTTCGACGAAAACACGCGCAAATTTCCACCGACGCTGGTGGTCGGCGCGGGCGCCGGCGCGCGTCTGATGCGCGAGGAAATCTTCGGGCCGCTGCTGCCCATTGTCGAATATGACGGACTGGACCAGGCCATTGCTATGGTGAACCGGGGCGACCGGCCGCTCGCGCTTTACTGGTTCGGCCGCAGCGTTGTCAATCGCGACCGCGTGCTGAACGAAACAGTGTCGGGTGGTGTCACGATCAACGACTGTCTGTGGCATCTGGCGCAGGAAGCGCAGCCGTTCGGCGGAGTTGGCCCGAGCGGCATGGGCGCTTATCACGGCGAATGGGGCTTCCGTACCTTCACTAAAGAGAAACCCGTTTTCTACCAGGCGCGGCTGAATGGCACGCGTCTTTTCCATCCGCCTTATGGCAAGACCTTCGACCTGATGCTGGGGCTGATCAAGCGTATTACCTAAACAAAACGCCAGCGGCGTGGCATGCGCCGACTATTTGGCAGGAGACCGGAATGAGCGACGTGTTCGATTTCGTAGTGATCGGTGCAGGCTCGGGTGGGTGTGTTGTCGCAGGGCGGCTGAGCGAAGATCCTGCAGTCACGGTCTGCGTTCTTGAAGCGGGAGGGAGCGGCAACAGCGCACTGGTGAAGATTCCGGCGGCCGCTGTTGTGATGTTGCCGACAAAGCTCAACAACTGGGCATTCAAAACCGTGCCGCAGGCGGGCCTTAATGGCCGCAAGGGCTACCAGCCGCGCGGCAAGGCATTGGGCGGATCGTCCGCTATCAATGCAATGGTCTATGCGCGTGGGCATCGTTCGGACTACGATCATTGGGCATCGTTAGGCAATGAAGGCTGGTCGTATGAGGATGTGCTTCCGTACTTCCTGCGTAGCGAGCACAACGAGCGGATAACCAACGAATGGCATGGCCGCGATGGACCGCTCTGGGTCAGCGACTTGCGCACCGACAATCCGTTCCATGCACGGTACCTCGAGGCCGCGCGCCAGACCGGGTTACCCGTAACCGACGACTTCAACGGCGCCGAGCAGGAAGGCGTGGGGATCTATCAGGTCACGCAAAAGAACGGCGAGCGATGGAGCGCCGCACGCGCCTATTTGCTGCCGCATATGACGAAGCGCAAGAACCTCTCCGTCGAGACTTATGCGCACGTGCAGCGGATCATTTTCGAGGGCACGCGTGCTGTCGGCGTCGAGGTAACGGTGGGGGACGGAACCCGCATTATCCGCGCTCGTCGCGAGGTGATTCTGGCCGCGGGCGCGTTGCAGACACCGCAACTGCTGATGCTGTCCGGTGTGGGCGATACGCAGGAGCTCGGTCGGCTCGGAATTCCCGTGGTCCAGCATTTACCCGGCGTGGGCAAGAACCTGCAGGATCATCCTGACTTTATCTTCGGGTATCGGACTCGCAGCCTCGACACCTTCGGCATATCGTTTCGCGGCAGCGCGCGTTTATTGCGGGAGATCCTGCGCTTTAGCAGTTCGCGCCGTGGGGCGCTGACGTCGAACTTCGCCGAAGGCGGTGCGTTCCTCAAGACTCGGCCGGACCTGGCAATGCCCGACGTCCAGCTTCACTTTGTCGTGGCGCTGGCGGATAACCACGCGCGTACGTTGCATCTGGGCCATGGGTTGTCGTGTCACGTATGTTTGCTTCGGCCACGAAGCCGTGGAGAAGTGACGCTTCAAAGCAGGGACTCCTACGTTTCACCCCGTATCGATCCAGCGTTCTTCAACGACCCTCTCGATCTCGATGGCATGGTGGAGGGGTTCAAGCTCGCGCGACACCTGATGCAAGCGCCTGCTCTTGCTGAATGGGTCACGGAGGACTTGTTTACCGCGAACGTGAACACGGACGATGAGATTCGTGATGCGTTGAAACGGCGCGTCGATACCGTCTATCATCCGGTCGGCACTTGCCGGATGGGGCAGGACACTTACGCGGTAGTAGACTCGCAACTGCGCGTGCGCGGTCTGCAGGGCCTGCGCATTGTCGATGCGTCGGTGATGCCGACGCTGATTGGTGGGAACACGAATGCGCCGACCATCATGATCGCCGAAAAGGCTGTCGATATGATCAGGGGTGATCGAGGCGTCCGTCCTCAGTCCGCGGGCACGATTGATCGTGCACGGGCGTGAATATCACAAGGCTGGCAACCCATCATTTCCATGCGAGACGCGCCGCGTAGCCGGTTCAATGACCTGCATGCTGCGTCCGAACACGACGCGTCATCGAACTATTGGGCGAGTGGGGAAGCAGGTGTCGTCAGCGGTTCGTCTGCAATTGTCCGGAGCCATTCCATTGTCACTAACGGGGCGGTTACCGGCAGCATATGGCCACCGTCGACCAATCGCAAATTGGTTCTATCCAGCTTTCGCTTGAGCGTTTCGCCGTGACTCCGCCAATCCAATATCTTGTCTTCGCGGCCGTAGAGCACGTCGACGGGCATGCGCAAACCTGCATACCGGTTTTCCATGGCGGGAAGTTCGTCAGGGACTGCCATCATGTCGGATGACGCCGCATAAAAACTGCGAGGCCTCAAGCCAAGCAACCCGCCGCCTTTCGTGGCGAAATCGCTGGGGACGGGCTCAGGACCAAACACGATATCCAGGATCGCGCGACTGCCTTTGATAGCGAACGGAGTGGCCACCGTGACCGATACGATTCGCCGGACCAGCGAGGATCGGATCATCAGTCCGCCAAAGGCTCGACCAGGGTCGACCAGGTGGGTGAGCGGGGCGATCAATGCCAGCCGGCTGACGCTGGTCTGATGATTGAGGCCGACTGCCAGCGCGATGGTCCCTCCAAGCGAATGTCCGACCAGCACCGGCTTGTTCAATCCCATGGCGTCGATGAACAGTGCCACGGTTCGTGCCTGTGCGGAGATACTGGCCGACGATCCTGCACCTCGCGTTGAATGTCCCGAACCTGGCCGGTCGATGAGGATCACCCTATGCGTTTGCGCAAGCTCATCCATGTGCAGATACGCGAAGTTGCGTAACTGCCCGCTCAAGCCGTGGACGAAGACAATGGGCGGCCCATTCCCGTATTCGACGTAATGAATACGGTCCGCGCCAATGTCGATGAAGCGGCCCTGCGGGGGCAGCGCCTTTTCAACGCGGCGTGCAATGTACAGGGAAAAAGCCACAAGCCCCGCGATCACGATGACGCAAACGGCGATGATGGACAGGAAAATAAGCGTCACGTACTCACCTTTACTTTTATGCGGGCTCTTGCGCTTCGCGCTTGAGCCTGGCTGTTGTCATGGGGCGTCGCTCGAACTGCATGACGCCGTCGCTCAAGGCGCCGAACCTGAGCGATGCGAGATCGAGCAGGTAGTTCTGATGGTACTTCCACGGCTTGTGAAGTCCCTGCTTGGGCAGGATGTTCGATGCCCGCTGAATGTAGCCAGACGTGAGGTCGACGGCGGGCAGCGAACCCATTTCGTTTTCCCTCAGTCGCGGTACACACACATCGTAGTGATTTGCCTTCATGTGATTCACGAGGCGGCAGACATACTGCGCAATCAACTCGGCCTTCAGGGTCCACGAAGCGTTGGTATAGCCGAACGACGACGCCAGATTCGGTACGTCGCTATACATCATGCCCTTGTACGACACCGTATCTCCGAGGGAAATCTGGCGCCCGTCAACGGAGATCACCGATCCACCGAGCATCTTGAGTTTCAGCCCCGTAGCGGTAATCACCAGGTCGGCGTCGAGATGCTCGCCGCTGCGCAGCCTCACGCCGGTCTCGGTGAAGCGTTCGATTTCGTCGGTCGCAATCGATGCCTTGCCGGCGCGCACCGCCTTGAACAGGTCTCCGTTCGGGACAAGACACAGGCGCTGATCCCACGGGTTGTATCGGGGCGTCATGTGTTTATCGACGTCGAACTCGGGTCCCAACTGCCAGCCTGCTGCCCTGATGAGCAATTGTTTGGTCTCTTCCGGCTTGCGTCGCGCGCGGTTGTACAGGTACATGGTCAGCAGCACGTTCTTGCTACGGATAAGCTTGTGCGCGAGCGTTGATGGCAGCCATTTGCGCAGCGTGTTGGCGAACTTGTCGCGTGCGGGAAGAGAAAAAATGTAGGTCGGCGAGCGCTGCAGCATGGTCACGTGTTTGGCCGTGTCCGCCATTGCCGGCACCAGGGTTACCGCCGTGGCGCCGCTGCCGATCACGACAACCCGCTTGTCCGCATAGGCCAGGTCGGCGGGCCAATGCTGCGGATGGACTATGCGGCCCTTGAACTTCTCCATGTCGGGCCAACGCGGCTCATGACCTTCGTCGTAGTCGTAATAGCCGCTGCACATGTAGAGGAACTTGCAGGTGTAGCGCGTTTCCATGTCGACATTGCCCTCGGTACGGTGAACCTGCACCGTCCAGCGTGCGGCCTGAGAATCCCAGTTCGCGCTTGTCACCTTGTGACCGAACTTGATGATCTTATCGATGCCGAATGCCTTGGCGGTGTCCCGGATGTAATCGAGGATCGTCTGGCCGCCGGATATCGATTTTTCGCCATGCCATGGGCGAAAGCTGTAGCCGAGCGTGAACATGTCGGAGTCGGAGCGCACGCCGGGATAGCGGAACAGGTCCCATGTGCCGCCCATCGTGGAGCGGCTTTCGAGTATGGCGAACCGGGCGGAGGGGCAGCGTTCGCGCAGGTGATGTGCAGCGGCCACGCCAGACAAACCGGCGCCCACGATGAGCACGTCATAGTCGACGTCGCCTCGCAATGAAGACGAAGATGAAGGCGAGGTGCCGATCGAAGGGGTAGCCGACGTCATGCCATGTCCTTGGGTGTGAAAGCGGCGGCCTGAGCAGGCCGGACCGAATGCGGATTTGTTTGCATTGTATGCGCGCTGCGTCGGCGTCGCGGCGACTTCCCTTCAAAGCGCTTCATGAACACGTCTCTCGCCAACTCTGATGCCCTAATGGATTTCATCGTTTTTTCACCAAAAACAAACCGCCTGGACGGTTTACGAAAATAATTTACGGTGTTACGCTTGCGCCTCACATGAGCTGTCATGTCTGAACCTGATCGGGAAACCGACGGGCGCAGCATCGAAATCGGAGATCCGAATGGTCAAGTCAATCAAGGCGCGGCATCTGTTGCTAGCCGCTATTTGCACAACCGTGGTTGGTTGCTCGAGCGTGCAACCAGTCGCGTATTCTGGAATTACGTCGTCATCCTATTTGAAGCCTGATCCGGAAGATAAGTCTGGTCGTGTGCCGTATCGTTTCTCGACTCAGGTGGATTGGCAGCAATACAGGAAGGTGATTATCGATCCGGTGGTCGTGTATCGAGCCGCCGATAACCAGTTTGGCGACATGAGTGACTCAGACAAGAAAGCACTCGCCGGCTACATGCAATCCAAGTTTGAAGAAAAACTGCGGACTCGCTTCGAACTGGCGAATGCTCCAGGTTCGAGCACGTTGCGCGTCAAGCTGACTCTGACAGGTGCTTCAACAACCACTCCTTTTCTCGGTCCCTTCTCGCGGTTTGACCTTTCCGGCGGTATTTACAACGTAGTTCAAACAGCCCGAGGCAAGGAAGGCGCCTTCACAGGTTCCGTCATGTACGCCGTTGAAATCTACGACGCGTCGAACGACAAACTCCTCAGTGCTTACGTGACAAAGCAATACCCGAACCCCTATAACGTCGGCGCGAGCTTCGGGGCACTGAATGCGTCGAAGACGGGTATAGAGAAGGGCGCTGATGCGTTGGTTGCGCAACTGAAATGAGCTGGAATACGGGACGACGATTAGCTGCCTACGGGATGGCCTGTCCCGCGTCGCCCGTATGCACCGTATCTTCTCGAAGGCGGCGGCCGATAAAACCGGTTTCCGGCAGATCGGCCGATGTCTGTGGCGCCACCACGAACACAGAGGCGCTGGTCGGATGGCGGGCGCGCATCTGGACCGTGTGTTTTGCCCCAAGCGGATGCCAAAGATGAATGAAGCCAAGTTAATAGCCTGTCACGAATGTGATTTGCTCCAGTGGGAAGCGCCGCTATCGGAGGTCGGTACCGCGCGTTGCGGACGATGCGGGGCAGCGCTCTACCGAAGCTTGCCCGCCAGCTTCGACCGCGCACTGGCGTTCACGTCGGCTGCGGCGATTTTGTTTGTGCTCGCCAACTGCTTTCCAATCGTCGGACTTTGGGTCAATGGAACACTGCTCGAAACCACGCTCTTTGGAGCTGCCTGGTCTCTATACGTAGATGGCATGTGGCCAATAGCGGGCCTCGTCTTCGTGACTACGCTGTTGATGCCGTCACTGAACATAGCGGCGGTTATCTATCTGCTCGTTCCGCTGCATGTTGGTGGTCTTCCCCAAAGACCCGAGCTTGTCCTTCGTGTGCTGCGGCACATTGCGCCCTGGGGCATGATCGAAGTGCTCATGCTTGGCATGCTGGTCGCGCTCGTCAAACTCCAGCACATCGCCACCGTTGTCCCTGGCGTTGCGATCTGGGCGATTGGAGCGGTGATGTTGCTGCTGGCGGCAGCGGCCGTTACGTTTAATCCGCGTGATATTTGGGCGCGTATCGATTCCGTGCAGAGCGACCGTGATGCTTCATGCGCGGTACAGGCAACTGCGACGGCAGATACCGCGGCGCGCGCCGGTCTATTCGTTTGTCACGACTGCGGCTTGCTCTCGAAGCCGCTCTTTGCCCACGTCCATGCCGGAATTTGCCCGCGCTGTGACGCCACGCTGCATCGGCGCAAGCCCGACAGTCTCGTACGCACCTGGGCATTCGTTTTCGGGGCCATGGTCCTTTATATCCCCGCCATTCTCCTGCCGGTCATGGTCACCAGCACCTTGTTCGGGACTCAGTCCGACACGATTCTTAGCGGCGTGGTTTATCTCTGGAATGCAGGATCGTGGTCGCTTGCAGCTATCGTTTTCATCGCCAGTATCGTGGTGCCGGTGCTCAAAATCCTGTCCTTAGCCTATCTCGCGTGGAGCACTCAGTTGCGCTCTCCATTCATCCCACGACAGCGAACGCGTATCTACCGCCTGGTGGAGTTCGTCGGCCGCTGGTCGATGCTTGACATCTACGTCATTACCGTCCTGGTCGCACTCGTGCAATTCGGTTCAGTTGCAAGTATTGAAGCAGGGCCCGGCGCGATCGCATTCGGCGCCGTGGTCGTGCTGACCATGTTTGCCGCACTGTCATTCGATCCCCGGCTGATATGGGACGCAGTGGAGCCGGAAATTGAATAAAGATGAAAACGATGCGCCCGGTATTCCGACAGCGGTTGCTGTCAAGCGGTCGAAGTGGCGCATGCAGCTTGTATGGTTGGTGCCGCTTGTCGCCGTCCTGATTGCCGGATGGCTGGCCGCGCAGGCGATTATGCAAAAAGGCCCGACCATCACTATCAGCTTTTCCACCGGCGAAGGGATTGAGGCCGGCAAGACAAAGATCAAGTTCAAGAACGTCGATATTGGCACGATCAAAAGTGTTGAGCTTTCCGACGATCACAAGACAGTGCTCGCCAGCGCTGAAATGTCCCGCAGCGCTTCCAGCATGCTCGTTGACGACACTCGCTTCTGGGTCGTTCGACCGCGCATCTCCGGCGGCACAGTGTCGGGCATAGGGACATTATTGTCCGGCTCTCACATCGGAATGGACGTCGGTACGGCGCAGAATGCGCGACGCGATTTTGTCGGACTGGAGTCACCGCCGGTCCTGTCATCGGGCGCGCCAGGGCGAGAGTTCGTGCTTAAGAGCGGGAACATTGGATCACTCGATATAGGTTCGCCCGTATTCTTCCGGCGCCTTCAGGTCGGCCAGATCATCTCGTATGCGCTTGACCCCGACGGTGCGGGAATGACCCTGCACGTTTTTGTCAATGCGCCCTATGACAAGTACGTAACGAATGACACGCGCTTCTGGCACGCAAGCGGCGTTGATGTGACTCTGGATACGACCGGCGTGAAGCTCAATACCGAATCATTGGTATCAATCCTGATTGGCGGCCTGGCATTCGAGAACCCGCCTGACACGACCAGCAAGGCTGAAGCAGAAGCGCGGCACCCGTACGAACTTTTTGTCGATCGGGCCGAAGCAATGAAGCTGCATGACGCCATCGTCGATAAATACGTGCTGGACTTCAAGGAGTCTGTTCGCGGGTTGACCGTTGGTGCGCCAATCGACTTCCGCGGAATAGTCATTGGTGAGGTATCGGCGATCCGCACGCACTTTGATCCGGCAAAAAGGGAATTTAGTATCCCCGTCGAGGTGAGCATTTTTCCCGAGCGCCTGGTCGCGAGCGACGACTCGGGAGCCAGTAGTGCGAGTACATCGTCGGAACGAAAAGCGATTACGGAAGACCTGGTATCGAAAGGGCTGCGGGCGCAACTGAGGACCGCGAGCCTTTTGACTGGACAACTGTATATTGCGATCGATTTCTTTCCTGTCGCACCGAAAGCGACTGTTGACTGGAGTAAAGGGACGCCCCAACTGCCGACAGTGCCAGGTAATTTGCAAGGCTTACAAGACTCGATCACCAGTCTCGTCGCCAAGCTGAACAAGATTCCGTTCGAGGGAATCAGCCAGGACCTGCGCAAGACGCTGGGTGACGCCGACATGCTGATGAACACAATCAATACGGATGTGGCGCCTGAGGCGAAAACTACGCTAGCCGCAGCTCGCGAGGCGCTCACGTCGGCGAATCGCGCGTTGCAAAGCGACTCGCCATTGCAGCAAAGCACCGCCGAAACAATGCGCGAGTTGTCACGGACCGCAGCTTCGTTCCGCTCACTTGCAGAGTATCTCGAACGCCATCCGGAAGCGCTGCTCCGCGGCAAGACCGAGGACAAGCAATGAGCCGATATCCACGGTTCCTATGGACCGCGATCTTGCTGACTTTGTTCGCGGGGTGCGCAACGTCGCCTGCATCGAAGTTCTACACGCTGAGCCCTGTTCAGGCCGTCGAACAATCCGTCGAACAGTCGTCTGGCGGCCATTCGATCACGATCGCGATCGCGATCGATCCCGTTACGGTTCCCGAACTGGTCGATCGATCGCAGATAGTGACTAAGCTGGACGCGAACCGCGTGTCTATCGATGAGTTTGCTCGCTGGGCAGAGCCGTTGAAGAAGCAGATTCCAAGCGTGCTGGCTGCGGATCTTGGGCGGTTCATCCCGGGAGCGATCGTGTCCACCTACCCGCAGCGTGTGGACGACAACGCCTACCGCATTTCGATCGACGTGCAGGCCTTCGATTCGTCAACGAACGGCACAGTAACACTGGCGGTTATCTGGTCGGTGCGTTCGCCGAAGGGCGGTGAGAACGTGAGCGGACGCAGTGTTGTACACGAGAGCGCAGGCGGCCCTGGTTACGACGCCCTGGTCAAAGCACACAGCCGAGCCCTCGCATCCGTGGCGAGCGATATCGCCGTGGCGATGCATTCGATGACGGGGAAGCAACGTTAGGGCCGAACTGGTGGTGAAAAGGCAAGCCCTGTAGAATATTTCGGCCAACAACTAGCCAGGCTTGCAATGAAACTGACTGACGACAAAGCTCAAGCGCGCGCGAACTCCAGCGGCAATCACCCATTTCTGATGCTCCTCGCATGAACGACTTCGCCCGTTTGCCTGGCCATCGCTTTCTGCATTCGCCGGGACCTAGCCGCGTGCCGGATGAAGTCCTGCACGCAATGAGCCGTCAGCCCATGGACCTGGCTGACCCGCGACTGGATCGCTGTATTGCCGCGTGTGAAGCGGGACTGAAGCGCGTGCTGCAGACAGAGCAAGCGGACGTCTTCCTCTATGCCGCGAACGGCCATGGCGCGTGGGAGGCAGTCATCGCCAACCTGGTTGCACCGGGTCAGGCGGTTCTGGTGGCAGGCACGGGCCACTTCTCGGAGTCGTGGGCGGTGCAGGCCGAGGCAATGGGCGGCCGTGTGATTCGTACCCCCTGGGTCGCAGGCCGTCCAATCGATCCAGCGGATATCGAAGCCGTACTGCGGGAAGATGTGAAACGCGAGATCGTTGCGGTCTTCATCGTTCATACGGACACCGCCAGCGGCATCACCAACGATCTGCCCGCCATGCGGGCGGCGCTCGACCGGGCCGATCACCCGGCGCTGCTCGTGGTCGACGTGGTTGCATCGCTTGCAGCCGCGCCGTTCGCCATGGATGCAACGCGCATCAACGTGGTGCTCGGGGCCAGTCAGAAGGCGTTGATGGTGCCGCCGGGACTCGCGTTCGTCGCCGTCGACGCAGCGGCCATGGAAGTCTCGCGCCGCAATGCCACGCCGCGTTTCTACTGGGACTGGGAGCGGCGCAAAAGTCCGCTGTCGTACCGCAAGTTTTGCGGCACGCCGCCGCAAAGCCTGATCGCCGGGCTGGAGGCATCGCTCGGGCTGATTTTCCGCGAAGGCCTGCCTCAAGTGCTGGAACGCCATAGGCGCATCGCGCAAGCGGTGCAAGCTGCGGTGCAATGCTGGAGCGAAGCGGGGGCGTTGCGCTTTTTCTGCGAGGTGCCTGAGGCGCGCTCGGTGTCGGTGACGACCATCGCGGTGAGCGAGGGCATCGATCCGGAAGCTATCCGCAGCGTCGCGCGCGAGCGCTTCGAAGTTGCGATTGCCGGTGGTCTCGGACCACTTGCGGGCCGCGCATTTCGCATCGGGCATCTCGGCGATATTAACCCCGCAATGATCCTTGGATGCCTCGGCGGCGTCGAAGCCGCGATGACCGTGCAGGGTGTGCCGTTCGGACGCGGTGGCGTGGAGCGTGCGATCGCACGGCTGGCGTCGGACTGAAGACCGGGGAGGTCTTCTTCCGGGTACTCGGAATACGATTAGTGACCCGAAGAAGATCATCGCCCGGACGTCCGCCCGGAAAAGAATTGAGCCAAGTGTGTTCTGCCGAACCGCCATGGGCACGCCGCGTTGCTATAAAACGAGTGCGGACTCGGGGAGAACACCATGACAGAAGAACAAGCGCGCGGCATTCTTGCCGCGAAAACGGCTGCTCGCGAATTTGTGCTTCAACGGCTTGTGGAAGACAAGACCTGGGAGCTTCGGACCAGTTCCGCCATGACTGCGACGATTCTCCGCGAGAGTTTCGACGGCCTTGCCAAACTGACCAACGCTCAATTGGCCAGGGCTGCCGAAGACGCGGGAATTTCAGAGGGTGACCGGCAGGTCATGAGCATGACGACTGTGCTCGCGCAGTTGGCGCCAGCGGTATAGCTTCAGCCGAAGGCACTAAGAGGAGCGCCAAGTTGATTCAGCAAGTGTGTCCTTAACACTTGACACTTAACACGCGCATGCCCCACCGCCGCGCAAAACAAGCCCTTCATCAAACCAATTGCGATTCCGTCATCCGCTGCATGGCTTGCGGCGACTGTCCAAACGCACGCAGGAATGCGCGCCGCATCCGTTCACGGTCGCCGAAGCCACTCTCGCGTGCGACTACATCGACTGAATGGCGTCCTGCTTCCATCATCAGGCGAGCGGCCTCCACGCGTAGATTTTCGATGGCCCGGGCGGGCGACTGTCCGGTCTCGTCGGTGAAGATCCGGCTGAACTGACGCGGGCTGAGGTGGGCAGCTTCCGCCAGCTCCTCAATCGACAGTTTCGCGGTGAGGTTGGCCTTTGCATAGGCCAGCGCGGTCTGCACCCGGTCCGACTTCGCGTCCAGTTCGAGCAGCGCGGAGTACTGCGACTGGCCACCGGCGCGACGATGATAGACCACCATTTTTTTCGCCACGAGCCGTGCCGTGTCGGTGCCCAAATCTTTCTCGACGAGCGCCAGCGCAAGGTCGATCGCGGCACTCGCACCGGCGGACGTCCAGATCGGGCCGTCGACAACAAAGATCCGGTCCTCCTCCATCCTGACTTGCGGATACGCCCGCTGGAGCGCCCGCGCGTAGTACCAGTGCGTGGTGGCGCGGCGGCCGTCCAGCAAGCCCGCCTCGGCCAGCACAAACGCTCCTGTGCAGGTCGCTGCAATGCGTTGGGAGGTCTTCAGCGCGTCGCGAAGAAATGCCCCTACGCCGGCCGAATGCGGCGTGCCTATGGTGTCGCCGGTGACGATCAGGGTGTGGAATGCGCTGCCCTTGAAACTTTTGGTCTCCATGCCGAAGCCGAGCGAGGAGCGCACCGAGCCGCCGTGTTCCGACAACAACTGCACCTCGTACGCGGTTTCTCCGACCGTCATGTTGGCGAATTCGAACACGGTCGAGACTGCCAGCCCCAGCACCTGAAAGTCCGGATAAACAATGATTCCGATCGTTTTCACATGGCCTCCTGCGCGCCGGGAAAGGAATCCCGGGCAATGTCCTAAAAAGTGGCATCTATGTCATTGAGGACATGATCGCACACTTCTACTATTCCGTTCACACACCGGCGCTTCTGCCGGAACACTTGAAGAACTGGGGAACGGAAATGAGCAATGGTGCGAACAAAGGTACGGCCCTCGTGACGGGCGCATCGACCGGCATTGGCGCGGACTACGCGAAGCGGCTTGCTGAACGCGGTTATGACGTCATTCTGGTGGCACGCAATCGCGACCGCCTGAACGCGCTGGCGAAGACGCTGACAACATCGACCGGACGGAATGTCGAGGTTGTCGTCGCGGATTTGGGGACGCCCGAGGGTGTGCGGAAAATTGAAGATGTGCTGCGCAACGACTCCAGCATCACGATGCTCGTGAACAATGCCGGCGTGGGCGCGACCGCTCCGCTCGTGGATTCGGACATCGACAAGATGGACGCGATGATCACCCTCAATGTGGTCGCGCTCACGCATTTGACGAAGGCGGTCGTAGCGGGTTTCGTCGCGCGTGGCGGAGGAACGATCGTGAATATTGCATCGATTGTCGCTGTGTCGCCGGAGACGCTGAACGGTGTGTACGGCGGCAGCAAGGCGTTCGTGCTCGCGTTGAGCCAGTCGCTGCACCACGAACTGGGCTCGAAGGGCGTGCGGGTCCAGGCTGTGTTGCCGGGCGCGACCAGCACGGAGTTCTGGGACGTTGCGGGCACGCCCATAAGCTATCTGCCGGAAAGTATTGTGATGACGTCGCAGGACATGGTGGACGCAGCGCTTGCGGGCCTGGATAAGGGCGAGTTGGTCACGATTCCCTCGCTGCCGGAAGCGGCTGACTGGAACGCGTTTGAGGCGGCTCGCCAGGCGTTGATGCCGAACCTTTCGCATCGGCTGCCGGCAAGACGTTTTGGCGTAACGAGCGGCACGCAGCACTAAGCGATTGTGTAGTGAGCGGCCCAATGCCGGTGCGTTCTCTTTAAGGGCAGATCACCGCTCTTGGAGAGAGAACGAAATGGCGTGTCTGTGCATTGGGCCGTGTTGAAGAATCCCTAAGCGCGTTTGTAAGCTTCGATTCAGCCAAGCTGAATACAGCAGTTGCGATTCACCAAGACCTTTAGCGGCGGCCCAGACGCAATTACGCTAGCCCGCCAAGGCTTTCTAAACACTCTTTAGCGCCCCCATCCTCCGAATAGCGTGCAGCAATGCGCTCATTTCCGGCCGTCACGCCGATGGCAACTATCGTAACCTTCGTGATGGGCGCTTCCCCTTTCCCGCAGACGTTCGAATCGCGGCGTATCGATCTCATGCCAAGTGGAGAGAGGTAAGAGCACCCGACCAGGATCCGCTGACCCAGGCTTCGACGATCGGCCCATGACATCTGTCTCAACAAGCGCACCTCCCATTGCGGACTGGCATCAGTCGGCTGCTTCGCTATGCATGGCCGGACAATACGCACAAGCGTTGTCGATGGTTAAGCCCATGCTTGAACCGCATCCGGTTTTGACCGGAAATGCGCTTGCGGAGGCCTTGAACATAGCGGCGGTCTGTTCACTAGGCTTGAGCCAACTGGCGGACGCGCAAGCGTATTGGCGGCAGGCGATCGAGGCCAAGCCCGATTTCGTCGATGCCTACAACAATCTCGGCATGTTGCTCAAGGGACTTGGCTCACTGCATGAGGCGGAGGCTATCTACCGGCAACTGCTGAGCATCCGCCCGGACCTCGCCGAGGCTAGCAACAACCTGGGTGCGGTGCTCTACGATCTCGGACGCCTGCGTGACGCCGAGGCGGCGTACCGGCATGCGCTTGTGATCCGTGCAAATTACGCGCAGGCCCACTACAACCTGGGCATCGTGCTCTATGACCTGCGCCGTTGGCACGAAGCCGAGAGTGCCTACAGGCAGGCATTGGTTCTATCTCCCGATGCCGGGGCTTACAACAATCTGGGCAATGTGCTCAAGGAACTCGCCCGTCTTGCAGAAGCCGAGGCGGCGTACCGGCAGGCGCTGATTCTCCGGCCTCAATATGCCGAGGCGCTCAATAACCTGGCGAACGTGCTGAAGGAACTAGCCCGCCTGCCCGAGGCCGAGCTCGCTTGCCGGATGGCGCTGACTATCCGCCCCGATTACGCCGAAGCCCACCTTAATTTGGGCGCGTTGATGGTCGCCCTCAAACGCCTTCCCGAAGCGGAGGTGTCTTACCGGCAGGCGCTCGCAGTCCGGCCCGACTATGCGGAAGCTCATTACAACCTGGGCATCGTGCTGCAGACTCTGGAGCGGCTGCCCGAGGCCGAGGCGGCCTACGGCCAAGCGTTGCTGATCCGACCGGATATTGTTGAAGCCCATAACAATCTTGGCAACGTGCTGTGGGCACTGCATCGCCCGGCTGACGCCGTTGCGGCTTACCGGCGCGCGCTTGCTCTTCGACCGAATCTTGCCGAGGGGCACCACAACCTTGGCAACGTGCTGAAGGAACTCGGCAGTCTGACCGACGCCGAGGCAGCTTTCCGGCGAGCACTCGCGATCCGCCCTGACTATCACGATGCAAAAGTCAGTCTTGCATCGCTGCTGCTCAGCATCGGCGAATACGAAGAGGGATGGCAGCTTTACGACTCCCGTTATGAGCAGCCGGGATTCATCCATTACCAGACGCAGTCCTTGCTCACGTGTCCGCGGTGGCGCGGTGAAGCACTTGCGGGCAAGTCGCTGCTGCTGTGGCAGGAAGATGGTCTTGGTGACATGGTCCAGTTCGGCCGCTATTTACCCTTGCTCAAGGCACAAGGCGCGGTCCACATCGCGTTTGCCTGTGCGCCTGCGCTGCATCGGCTGTTCGCGGCCTTGGAGGGCGTCGATGCGGTCCTCGACCACGAGACCGCGCTAGGCCGGGCGCCCGAATACGATCATTGGACGAGTCCGATGAGCGTGCCGCTGCATCTGCGCACGACCATGGACACCATTCCCGATCCCCTCCGGCTGACACCCGACCCACTGCTCGTCGAACACTGGCGCACGCGGTTGGCGACGCTGCCACCCGGCCGCAAAATCGGCCTGGTCTGGAAAGGCAATCCCAAACATCACAACGATGCCAACCGTTCGCTGCCCTCGCTTGCAACGCTTGCGCCTCTCTGGAGCGTGCCCGGGGTCAGCTTCGTGAGCCTGCAAAAAGGGCAGGGAGAAGAAGAAGGTCAGTCGCCGCCCGCGAGTCTTCCGTTGCTGCACCTCGGGACCGACCTGAGCGATTTCGCCGATACCGCCGCCATCATCGGCGAGCTCGATCTATTGATCTGTGTGGATACCTCCGCGGCACACGTCGCGGCTTCATTGGGCAAGCCATGCTGGGTGTTGCTGCCGCGAGAAGACATCGACTGGCGCTGGATGCGCGAGCGTGACGATTCTCCGTGGTATCCGCAGACGCTGCGCCTGTTCCGGCAAGCGGCCGATGAGAGCTGGTCGACGGCTGTCGAGCGGGTGCGCCTGGCGTGTCTCGCGGCATTCTCAAACGAGGATCGCTCGCCGGCAGGATGAAGGGAACACTTCCCGTGCGGTCGTTCAGCTTTGCCATCTACGCCCTGCTTCCGAAATAGTTTCGTAAACAAAACCGCTTCCAGCAGCAGAGGTTTTAAAATTCTTCAGAGTGGATGTCGATTTTCGGCAGCCTCGTTCGTCGTCAGGGAAAGCAGTCTTTCTCAACCCGAGGTGATCCGATGACATTGAAACTCTACGCCCATCCGTTCTCGTCCTATTGCCAGAAGGTCCTGGTCGCGTTGTACGAGAATGGCACCCCGTTCGAATGGCGCGCGTTGTCGCATGAGAACCCGCAGGTGATGGAAGAGCTGACGGCGCTCTGGCCAATGAAGCGCTTTCCCGTGCTCGTGGATGCCGGCCGCACCGTGGCCGAGGCGAGCATCATCATTGAGCATCTGGGGTTATATCATCCGGGCCCCGTACTGCTGTTGCCTGAAGATCCTCGTAGCGCAATGGAAGTGCGCAGCATGGATCGGTTCTTCGACAACTACATCTCGACCCCGCAGCAGAAGATCGTGGCCGACAGCTTGCGCCCGCAAACAGAACGCGACCCGCGAGGCGTTGCCGATGCACGCGCGATGCTCGAGACCGCTTACGGCTGGCTTGATGACGTCATGGCCGAGCGTGAGTGGGCAGCCGGTGCTCACTTCAGCCTGGCCGATTGCGGCGCCGCGCCGTTCCTGTTTTATGCGGACTGGACGCATCGCATCGATGCGTCGTTCCCGCACGTGATTGCGTACCGGCAACGACTGCTGGCGCGTCCATCTTTCGCACGGGCGGTTGACGAAGCGCGTCCGTATCGGCCGCTGTTTCCGTTGGGAGCGCCTGCCGATCGCGACTGAATCCGGCGGCCTGAAGTGAACTGCGGTCGGCATCATCAACTGCATTGATGGCGAACCGGCCGCATGCCGGCCCTGACGCAGGGCAAACCCGATGTTTTGCATCCATCGCGTCGCACCCCTTTAGTTTTCCCTGCAATCGGACGTTATACCGAGGGACGTCACGCGGAATTCGCGGACCCGGCATGTCGAGACGCAACCGGGGAATTCCACGCAAATCAAACACCGGGGGCAAGGGATGACGGGTTTCGGATTCGGGCAACGGGGGCGCACGCTCGCGGCGGTCGGCAAGATCGCCGAGCATGCGGGCAAGCTGGGTATCGAGATCTGCGATGTATCGGGGCACGTCGAGGAAGTGGCGGCCCGCGCGACGCGTCAGAGCGATTTGTGCCACGGCTTGCAGCGCTCTTCACTGTCGACCATGGAAGGCAACCAGAGGATTGCCGCGGCGGCGCGTCAGATGCGTATCGTGGCAGATCAGGCCGCATCCGACGTCAGCCAGTCCCAGGAGACGGTCAGGGTGTCGCTGGCAGACATCCATAGTCTGGTCGACAGCGTCTCGGTGATGGCGGCGGAGATCGAGACCTTGCGAGGCTCATTGAGCGACGTCAGCAAGATCTCCGAAGAAATTTCGATCATCGCGCGCCAGACCAATCTGCTGGCCTTGAACGCCGCGATCGAAGCGGCCCGCGCGGGCGAGTCCGGCAAGAGCTTCGCCGTGGTCGCCGCTGAAGTGAAGGCGTTGTCCGCCAAGACCGCACAGGCCACCTCGGAGATCGGGGCGACGCTCACCAGGCTGTCGGCTCAGGCCGACCTGCTGATGGCCGAAGGTTCCGCCAGCGCGGCACGTGCACAGCGGGTCAAGGAGGGCACGCATGCGATCGGCGAGGTGGTGTCAGCGACAGGGAAAGCGATCACTGAGTTGAGCGTTGAAGCGGAGCAGATTGCTTTGCAGACCGAAGCGATCGATCAACAATGCAGCGGGCTTGCGTCTCAAGTCTCCGAGATGGTCGGAGGTGTCGAGCAGTCCAGCGGGAGCTTCACGAAGGCGCGCGATCAGTTGAGCAAGCTGTTGGGTGTGTCCGAAACCTTGATCGAGCTGACGGCGGAAGCGGGGATAGAAACGCCCGATACGCGGTTTATAGACGCGGTCATCGGCGCCGCGCAGAAGATCGGCCGGGCGTTCGAGCAGGCGATTGCGCGCGGTGAGATCTCGGCGGCGGATCTTTTCGATTCCGCATATAACCCGATTGCCGGTACCAATCCCGAGCAATTCACGACCCGTTACATTCAGCTTGCCGATCACATCCTGCCGGGAATACAGGAGCCCTTGCTGGCGCTGGATAAACGCGTGGTGTTCTGTGCAGCTGTCGACACCAAGGGCTACCTGCCCACGCACAACAAGAAGTTCTCGCAATCCCAAGGCTCCGATCCTGCCTGGAACGCCGCCCATTCGCGTAACCGGCGCATCTTCAATGACCGCACCGGCCTGGCTTCGGGGTCGCACACCAAGCCGTTCCTGTTGCAGACTTATCGACGCGATATGGGCGGCGGGGAATATGCGCTGATGAAAGACGTGTCCGCGCCGATCATGGTCGCTGGCCGTCATTGGGGCGGATTGCGACTCGCCTATAGCGTCTGAGGGCAGTTGATTGATGAAGCGTCAACCAGGCTCGTATGCCGCTGGTTGACGATAACGCGTCTCATGGACCTAGCAGGGCTCGCGAGACGCGTATCTTGATGCTTAGCCATGCGAATAAAGCGTGGCGTCCAGATACGCAAGCTGGCCATCCTGCTCAGCGTGTACGAGCTCTTGATAGACCTCTGCACGTGTCTTCGGTGCGACGGCTTGCCCATACGGCGGAACCCATTGGCCGGCAGCCTGGATCGCCGTCTGACCTGTCTGCGTCGACGGTGCCGTCTGTGCTGCGAATGCGGAACCGGTTGCCAGCAATCCTGCGAAGGCAAGGGCGATCATTGAAGTCTTCATGGTGTTCTCCTGGAACGAGCATTAGCGAGTTACCGGACCTGCGATGAACCGTCGTTGTTGTCCGGTTCATGCAGATTAACGACTCAGCCCTATCCCGAAGTCCGCGTATTCATGAAGTTTTATTTAGGACCAGTTCGACCCCAGTTTGATGAACGACGGGCGCCAAAACGCCAGTCGTTCATCGCCGCCAAAAACTAGCCGGCCGCCGGCCGCATAGTGATAGTGAACATGGAGGGCGCGCGCCCGTCGGTATCGAGCGGCATCGGATCAGACCGCTGGATTGCCCGCAAAGCCGCCATATCCCAGGTCGCGTTACCGCTGCTACGAGAAATGCTCGCGGAGAGCAAGGTGCCGGTCGGCGCGCATCGCACGCTGATGATCGTTTCCAGATCGAGCGCCGGACCGGCCCACACAATGTTGGGCCGTACGCGTCGTTGAACCCGGGTCGCATAGTCGCCCGCAGGCGGCGCGCCGGCACCCGGCATGAGCGGTTGCGCCATCGACGCTAAACGCTTCTCCGCATCGATGCCGGCAGCGACAATCGACCAGTCGCGAAAGGGCTGCGGGGTCGCGAGCAGTGCGCGGTTGTAGACGCGGGTGTTGCGGCACCAGACTTCGGCCGAGACGCCTGTCGGATCGACTACCGCTGCGGCGACATCGCGTGTGGCCTGGGCGTCGTTTTTCAACAGGTCCTGCAACGAGTGCAACACAGCCGACTGCCCCTGCGCGCGCTGTTCCTGCGTCACTTGAGCGAACGGGGTTTGCAATGCCGACTGCTTCAGTATCGCGAACGTGGTCCCGAAGTAGGTGTCGACATCGGCATCGGACATGGTCGCGAGCGACGTGTAGCGTGATATCACCAGCGGCACGCTCTTGATACCGCCGCAATCGGGAGGCGCGTTGTCGAATGCCTTCGATGCGAGTTCGGCCATCTTGCTGCGTTCTTCCGGCGAGAGACGCAGCGTGCCCTCGGTGAAGAATTCCGTGCGCAATTGCGGGTCGAGCGCAAGCAAGCTGGCATGGTCCGGTCCGTTTCCAAAGAAGCGGCCGACGTCGGGATCCGTGCGCATGCGCTCGCTCCAGCGTTTGATCGCGGCAGCCCTGGGCGAGTCGGGAGCAATGCCCAGCTTTTGCAGGCGGGCGGCCTGGATTGCTTCGACCAGCGACAAGCTCCCCGTCGATGAAGCGGGAAGCGGTGGGCTGGCCGGCGATACAGCCGATACAGACGGTAGCGCCTGTGCCGGCGCGACCGGATTGACGGCCGCCTGTTGCGGCCGGTAAAGCCCTGCCGGGGCCGACGATGGATTAATGCCTGCCGCGGTGTCGCTGCGGTTCGACGGCGGGACGTGAAGCGCGGGCTCGAAGTTGAAGGTCGTGTGCTGCACGACCCGGTGCGCGACGCCATCGACGACATAAGGGGCACACGTGCTCTTCGCGATCGCTTCGCGGGCCGCGCTGTCGAGTTCCTGGTTGCCGCTGCTCTTGTCGACAATGACCAGGTCGATTCGACCCGCCGTGTTGATCACGTACGTGATCCGGACGCTGCCCCGTATGCCCATTTGCCGTTGCAGTGCGGTGTATGCCGGCCGCCCCAGGCGACAAGGTACGCCGCCTGGCGGACTGAGCGCGTCGGCAAATGCCGATGGATCAGGTTGGTTGTCCGCATGAGGGCCGTCCGGTCTGACCGGTGCGCACGATACGAGCAGCAGAAGAAGTACCCCGGTGCATCCAGACAGCAAGAAGCTGTCTATTTTATTGTTCAACGCTTTCATTTTAATTTTTCTGATCGCGGGTTGCAGGTCTTTGAGCCGCAATCTAGCACAGCCGCAACGGCCGCCGAAATCATTCGCCTTCAAGGCCTAAGGTAGGGCCTAAGGCCTTGCAGCCACTTCATCCAGATGCAACAGCAAGTCCGCCGGGTCTTCGTACACGCGCAGCGCGCCGGCCCGTTCCAGCTCATCCATTCCGTAGCCGCCCGACAGCAGCCCCACGCCCAGCGAGCGGCAGCGCCGCGCGGCGAGCATGTCCCAGATGCTGTCGCCCACCACGACGCAATGCTCGATCGACACCCCCAGACGCGCCGCCGCTGCAATGAAAAGATCAGGGTCAGGTTTGGCGTACTTCACGTCGTCGCGCGTGACGACCACCGACTTGGCCGGATCGACACCAAGCGCTTCAAGATTCACGGCCGCCGTTTCCATCCGGCCGCTGGTCGCAATGGCCCAGCGCGTGCCCGCATTGGTGAGGGCGGCGAGCAACTCGCGTGCGCCGGGCAACGGGCAAACCTGTGCACGCAGCCGCTGATAAGCGTCCGCATGAGTGCGGCGCAAACGCTCCACGCGCTCGGGACTGATATCCCCGTGCGTCTCACGCAGCAACTGGTTCGTGAAGAGGCCGCCGCTCATGCCGATCTTGCGATGGATGCGCCATACCGACAGCTCGATACCTTCTGCATCGAGCGCTTCTTTCCAGGCAAGAACATGCTGGTACACGCTGTCGACCAGCGTTCCGTCGAGGTCGAAGAGGAATGACGTTTCGATTCGCATGATGGGGTCCTTTGGCAGTAGGTTCAGGTGGCTTCATGAGCGTGGTGACAGCGTACGCCTGAATCTTGTCACTGATGCGGCATACGCGCCTCACCTCATCGATCGAGGCCCTAAACGCTGATAGCCGCCGCTGCCTTCGCAACGGCTTTTCCCCATTCAACGAGGCGTTTGGGCTCGTAACGGGATTCGGGCATGGAGATGCAGATGCTGCCGACGGGCGCGCCGTCCGAATCGATGATCGGCGCGCCAATAGCACACACCGCGCGCCGGTACTGCGACAGGTTGATCGAGTATCCGCGCTTGCGGATACGTTCGAGTTCGAGTCGTATCTCGGCGGGGTCGCACGGCGTGGTGTCGCTGAATTTCGGCAGGTCGCGGCTCAGGATTTCTTCCACCTCGGCCTCGCTCATGTACGCGAGCACGGCGAGGCCCGTTGCCGTCGCGTGGAACGGACTGAGGTCGCCGATAGGGCTGAAGGTGCGCACCGTCTGCGTGCAATCCGCGCGGTCGATGAGCACCATCGACTTGGTGCTGTCGGGAATCGACAGGTGAACGGTCTCGTTGGTCAACTCCCGCAGCTCGCGCATCGGCTCGCGCGCAGCGGCATACAGTGCGCCGCCGCGAAGCGCGGCAGGGCGCACGCCGAGGATCCGCGCACCCACTTCCCAGCGCGTCAGGTCGCCGCCGGTCTGGCGCAGCCAGCCGGCCTCGTGAAACGTCATCAGCACGCGCTGGACGCTGGATTTCGGCATATCAAGCAGACGCGCCAGCACACCCACGCTGACCGGCTGGTGCTGCGATACCGCCTCCAGGATCTCCAGGCTTTTCAACAAACTGTTCATTTACTCCTCCCTTGATTCGCCGCCGCAGGAAAAAGCACACGCTCGTTCGGCGCGCAGTCGTTCCCTTGCGCCGCGAAAAAGCGCGTGTTACTTTGCATCTGTCGTAAATATGGAACAGCGTGCCGCATTATGGCACGGTAATAACAAACCTGGAATCCCGAAAAATTCTCGCGATGACATTTCCTCTTCATGCGTCAGCGCCTTTGCAGGCAGTTGCCGCTAACGGCGCCTTGATTCCCCGGCTGGGTCTGGGCACATGGCAATCCACCCACGATGAAGGCGTCCGTGCGGTGCGCGCGGCTCTCGACGCCGGGTACCGGCATATCGACACGGCCGCCCGCTACGAGAACGAGCAGGCGGTCGGCCAGGCGCTCGCCGCGTGCGGCGTGCCGCGCAACGACGTGTTTATCACCACCAAGGTCTGGCATACCGAACTGCGCGCAGCCGATTTCCGCCGTGCGGCAGAAGCGAGCGTCGCGCGGCTTGGAATCGATCACGTCGACCTGCTGCTCGTGCACTGGCCCAACCCCGAGGTACCGCTTGAAGAGACGATCGGCGCGCTCAACGACGCGCAACGCCGTGGCCTGACGCGCCATATCGGCGTATCGAACTTTCCGGTGGCGTTGCTCGATCGTGCAGTGGCGCTCTCGCCGTTGCCACTGGTCGCGAACCAGTGCGAATACCATCCGTATCTCGACCAGACCAAAATGCTCGCTGCCTGTTCACGGCATGGCATGGCCCTGATCTCGCACTCACCGCTTGGCAGCGGCAAGCTGCTTGCGGACCCGGTGATCGCGGAGATTGCCCGTCAGCATGACAAGCAACGCGCGCAGATCATCTTGCGCTGGCTGATCCAGCAGCCCGGGGTCGCCGCGATTCCGAAGTCATCGAATCCGGTACGCATAGGGGAAAACCTCGCGGTATTCGATTTCGAACTCGATGCCGCGTCGATGGCGCGCATCAGCGCGCTCGCCCGCGCCGATGGCCGCGTGAGCAAGCCGGCGTGGCATCCGGAATGGGACATCGCTGACACCTTGCATACCCCTTCACCCGCGGCGCAGCCATGAATCCGACCTCTGCCTCACTGAGTGACGCGATCTTCGCCTCCGACCGGCGCCACTTCATGCATCCCGGAACGCATGCGTCCGAGCATGCTTCCGGCGAGCTGGAAGGGCGGCTGATGAGGCGTGCTTCGGGCATACGCATAGAGGATCACGCGGGCCGTTCCTATATCGATGCGTTCGCCGGACTGTATTGCGTAAACATCGGTTATGGACGCGAGGAGATGGCCGAGGCGATGGCGGCGCAGAGCCGCAAGCTGTCGTTCTATCACACGTATGCAGGCTTCTCGAACGACCCCGCTGTCGAACTGTCGCAACGGCTGATCGAGGATTGGTCGCCGCCGGGAATGAAGAAGGTGTTCTATGGCATGTCCGGCTCGGACGCCAACGAGACACAGATCAAGCTGGTCTGGTACTACAACAATGTGCTCGGGCGTGCGCGCAAGAAGAAGATCATCGCGAGGCATCGCAGTTATCACGGTTCGGGTATTGCAACCGGCAGCCTCACCGGACAAGCGAAGTTTCACGCGGCCTTCGACTTGCCCATGCCGCAAGTGCTGCACACGGTGTGTCCTGACTTCTATCGCGACGCCCGGCCGGGCGAGAGCGAAAGTGCGTTCGTGGCGGATTGCGTCGAGCAGCTTGAACGGTTGATAGAGAGCGAAGGGGCGGACACCATCGGCGCATTTTTTGGCGAGCCGGTCATGGGCTCGGGCGGCATCCTGCCGCCGCCGGCCGGCTACTGGCCAGCCATCCAGGCCGTGCTTAAGCGGCACGACATCCTCTTCGTCGCCGATGAAGTCGTCTGCGGTTTCGGGCGTCTTGGCTCACGCAACGGCTCCGGGCATTACGGTATCGAACCTGATCTGATCTCGGTCGCGAAGGGACTCACGAGCGGGTACTTGCCGCTGTCCGGCGTGATTGTCGGCGAGCGGGTATGGGACGTAATCGAGCGCGGCTCGCGGGAGCAGGGCGCAATGAGCCACGGCTGGACTTACTCGGGCCATCCGGTGTGCGCGGCCGTGGCGTTGACGAACCTCGACATCCTCGAGCGCGAGCAACTGACGCGCAATGCCGCCGACGTCGGCGCGTATTTGCAACAGAGCCTGCACGCCGCATTCGATGATCACCCGCTCGTCGGTAATGTACGAGGTGAGGGGATGCTGGCGGCGCTTGAGCTAATGGCTGACAAGACCGAACGCACGCCGTTTGCGTCCGCGCTCAAGGTCAGCAACCGGGTCGCGCAGGCAGCGCTTGCGCGTGGCCTGATTGTTCGTCCGCTTGGCATTAACGACATCATTGGATTTGCTCCGCCGCTGATCGCCACGCGAGCGGATATCGACGAAATTATTGGCATTACGCGGCAGGCGCTGCATGCGGCGAGCGAGGATTTGCCCGTGTCCGGCTGATTGTTTCACTACTAATACCAACGCACTGAAACCACAGTGTGTCGTAGTCCTATTATTTACGCATTCACATCAAGGACCTCACCGTGTCGACGCGCAGCCAAGTGTTTTCCTCCGATTTCACCGACACCCCGTACTGGTGGAAAGACTGGCGTCCACACGACGACCTGATGTCCGAAGTGCCGCGCGAAGTCGACGTGGCGATCGTCGGCGCGGGCTATGCGGGGTTGTCGTGCGCGCTCGAATTCGCGAAGCAAGGCTTGAGCGTGGCCGTCCTCGAAGCTGATGTGCCTGGGATCGGCGCGAGCACGCTCAGCGGCGGACAAGTGTCGGGAGGCGTGAACGTGGGCAAGGCGCCCTCAGGCAAGAAGCTGGACAGCGCCGTATCCGAACAACGCCAGCAAGCGCTGTTGCGTGAAGCCGCGGCTTCCTACGGCGTCTTTGAACGCATCCTCAGGGACAACGCAATCGAATGCGCTTATCTGAAGGCCGGCCGCATCAATGCGATGTGGACCGACGCGCACCTGGCCGCGTGGAAGAAGCGCATCGTGAACCTGAACGCGTACGCGTCGGCGGGCGCGCGGATCCTCTCGCGCGACGAGCTGCGCAGCGAACTCGCGAGCGACATCTACGCGGGCGGCGTCTTGCTCGAGCGCGCGGGACAGCTCCACCCGTCGATGATGTTCGCCGGGCTGCTCGCAGCCGCTCGCGGCGCGGGTGTCACGGTGTGCAGCAAGGCACCGGTCAAGAGCGTTGCGCCTTCGGGGGCGGGGTATCGCACAGAGACTGCGCGAGGAACGCTCGCGAGCCGGCACGTGGCGATCTGCACCAACGGTTACACGGGCGAATCGATGCCGGACCTGAAGCGCCGCGTAGTGCCGGTCGTGTCGCATCAGATCGCGACCGAAGAGCTTCCCGCCGACCTGCAGGCATCGCTGATACCGAAGCGCCGCGGTATCTCGGAGACGCGTCGCGTGGTCAACTACTACCGCTATTCGCCCGACGGCAAGCGTTTCCTCTTTGGCGGCCGCGCGCGTTTTTATAACCTCGACCGGCGTCAATCGGGTGCGATCCTGCACGCGCAGATGGTGGAGCGCTTTCCGCAGATGGCCGACGTAAAAGTAGCTCATAGCTGGGGCGGCACGGTGGCGCTCACGCTCGACTTCCTGCCGCATCTGGGCTGCACCGCCGACGGTATCCACTACGCGCTGGGTTGCAACGGCAGCGGCGTGGTGATGATGACCTACCTCGGCTACAAGATCGCGCGCCTGATCATCGAAGGACAAGCGCCCGAGAGCAGCGCCTATGGCACGCCGATGCTCACGCACCCGCTTTATCGAGGCAAGCCGTGGTTCATGCCGGCGCTGGGGAGCTATTACCAGATTCGCGATGTCATTGACAAACGCAGGCAGCACGCGTGAGCGGCACGCTCTTAACCGGGACCTTCCATGATGGCAACAACAGTCGGATCATCTTCGCCGAGTAGCGCCGAGCGGTCGCAGCGTCTGCTTCTTGATGGTGTCAGCAAGCGCTTTGGTGCGATCACTGCGCTCGAGACGATGACACTCGATGTTCATCCGGGCGAGCTACTTGCGTTGCTCGGACCCTCGGGTTGCGGCAAGACCACCACGCTGAGACTGATTGCCGGATTCGATCAACCTGATACCGGGATCGTAAGTATCGGCGGTCGCGATGTCACGGGCCTGCAGTCGGACAAGCGCGGCCTGGGCATGGTGTTTCAGAACTACAGCCTGTTTCCGCATTTGAGCGTGGGCGCGAATATCGGCTTCGGGTTACGCATGGCGGGCACGCCGAAAGGCGAGATCGCGGCACGCGTGAAGAAGATGCTCGATACGATCCGGCTGCCGGGCATCGAGGCGCGCAACATCGCGCAACTATCGGGCGGCCAGCAGCAGCGCGTTGCCTTGGCGCGTGCCTTGATCACCAATCCGTCGGTGCTGCTTCTCGACGAACCGCTGGGTGCGCTCGACAAGAACCTGCGCGAAGGCATGCAGTTCGAACTTCGCCAGATACAGAGCGAGCTGGGCATTACAAGCGTGATGGTGACGCACGATCAGGAGGAAGCGCTGACCATGAGCGACCGCGTGGTCGTGATGGATCGTGGTCGGATCTTGCAGACTGGTAGTCCCCTTGATGTCTACGAACAGCCGCGCACACGTTTCGTCGCCGAGTTTCTTGGCACCGCAAACGTGATCGAGTGCGATGTGATCGCGCGTCATGCGCAGGCCGTGAAGCTCCGGCCGCACCGGAGCAAGGCGGAAGTCGTGGTCCCGCTACGCGATGTCAGGCTTTCCGGCGAGCGAGCGGAGTTTGCAATCCGCCCTGAGAAAGTCGTGCTCGACGCGCCGCAATCGCATCATGTCCGTTTCGACGGACGTATTGTGCAGCACGTGTTTCGCGGTGCGCACCACGCGTACCGGGTCGACGTTGCGGCACTTGGCCGGCCGATTTACGCCTATGAAATGGCGACGTCGTCCTCGGGCGGCGGCGCGCGTTCCGCAGGCGCGCAAGTGGTGGTTTCCTTCGACGCCGAAAGCGCCGTGTTGCTGGAAGCCGATGCCGCTCCTGCTCTGGAAAAGGCGGCGTAAATGCAGACGTTCGACGCCATCACAGCGCAGCGGATCGAAACGAAGGTCACGAAACGACGAGTGCGCCCGAGTCTGCTTTACCTGCCAGCGCTGATCTTCCTGTGTGTATTTTTCCTCGCGCCACTGCTTGAAAACATACTGCGCAGCGTGGCGCCCTCCCGTGAGGGTGCAGTTTTAAGCTTTCGTTTTTATACTAAGCTGATTAGCGATCCTTATTATATGGGTGTAATCATCAACACGCTGAAGGTCAGCTTCGTCACCACGGCGATCTGTGCGGTCGTGGGTTACCCGGTGGCCTACTTTCTTGTGCGGCGCGCGGGCCGCTTCGGTCCGGTGCTGCTGTTTCTGCTCGTCGCGCCGCTGCTGACGTCAATCATCATGCGCACCTTCGGCTGGCGCATTCTGTTCGCCCGTCACGGCATGGTCAACGAAGCTCTACAGGCGCTGCATCTGATCGACCGGCCTTTGAACGTGCTGAACAGCGCGGGCTCGGTGTATATGGGACTGGTTCATGTGATGGTGCCGTTCATGGTGCTGTCGATTACGCCCGTGTTGCAGGGTGTAGACCGGCGGCTCGAAGAATCTGCGCGTATTCTTGGCGCCGGCGCGGTACGAACCTTTCTCAACGTGACACTGCCGTTGAGCATTGAAGGCATTGTGACCGGGTGCATTCTCGTGTTCATGCTGACCAATGGCAGTTTCGTGACCATGCTGCTGCTCGGCGGTGGTCAGGTCGTGACGCTACCCGTGCTGATCTTCCAGCAGTTCAGCCTGACGCAGGACATCGGCTTTGCTGCGGCAATGGGTAACCTGCTGCTTTTCATCGTACTCGTTTGCCTCTTCTTGCAGCAGCGGTTCGCTAGCGGCCGGGGAGTGCGGCCATGATCGCGTTGCTGCGAAGGACAAGCGTTGCGCGCGTGCCGCTGTCGCTCTATAACCTCTTGTTCTTCACATTCCTCATTGCGCCGATTGTCGTGGTCGTGGCCGCGTCGTTCACGGCGGGCAACGCGATTACCGTGCCTTATCACGGGGTGTCGTTGCGCTGGTATCGGCGGCTGATTGAATATCGGCCGTTCATCGACTCGCTGATGACCAGCGTTTATCTCGCGCTAAGTTCGGCGTTCGTCGCGATCCTGCTGGCCGTGCCTGCCGCCATAGCGCTAGGCCGTAGCCGCAGCGCCGCCGCTGCCGCGCTGACGACCTTCCTGCTTGCACCCGTCGCGATCCCCGCCCTCGTGATCGGTTTCTCCTTGCTTTATTTCCTGTCGAGCCTGGGCATTGGCGTGTCGTTCGTTGCGCTCCTGATCGCCCACACTGTGATTTCCGTGCCGTATGTGATGCGTACGGTGCTCGCGGTCTATCGCAACGTCGGCATCAACTTCGAGGAGGCCGCTGCCGTGCTCGGCGCGAACCGTTTGCAGCGCTTCTATTTCGTGACGCTGCCGCTCATCAGCCCGGGTGTATTCGCCGGCGCGCTGTTCGCGGTGCTGATCTCGCTCGACAACCTGCCGGTTTCCTACTTCTTCGGGACGGCCAATGTGACCACACTGCCGGTCGTCATGCTGTCGTACCTGCAGAACCAGCTCGATCCGGCAATAGCCGCAATCAGCACCGTACAGATGCTGATTGCAATCGGCTTGCTGCTGGTGGTCGAGCGCACCTACGGACTGCGTGCACTCAATGCATGACTCCCCCTTCACTGATTGCCACGAGGTACGCATGAAATCGATCCCGGCTTTCGCCATACGCGCTGTTTTTACTTTAGCCGCTGTGCTACCGCTAACGGTGAGCGCCGCCGACCTGACCGTTACCGCATTCGGTGGATCGTGGGAAAAGGCGTACCGCACCTGCTTCGTGCAGCCGTTCGAGAAGGCGACCGGAAAGTCGGTCGACGTTGTTTTGGGCAATCCGCTGCAATGGGTCAATCAGGTGGCAGCGAATCCAGCAAAACCACCGATCGATGTAATCGTCAGTACACCTGAGGCAGCATATAAAGCAATGTCGTTGAATCTGCTGGATCCGGTAACGGCCGCCAACGTGCCGAACGTCGCGCAACTCGATCCTCGTCTCGTGGCTTACGGGAAGGGCTACGGCTTCCCCATCACCTTTGGTGATTTCGGCCTGATGTACAACACGAAGACCGTGAAGAACCCGCCGAAGACGTGGAAGGAATTCGTCGATGGAACCGTGGTCGGCAAGTGGCAGGCGGCGTTACCCGGCATTGCGTACGTTGCAACGCCGCCCGGTCTGATCACGCTTTTCACAAAGGTCTACGGCGGGTCCAGCACCAACATCCAACCCGCGCTCGACCAGATCAAGCGCATGTCGGCGAGCGGTAACGCGACGTTCTACAGCGACCCGAACACACCGCTCATGTCCATGCGTTCCGGTGACGTTGATATCGCGATGTACTACGACGGCCGCGCCTGGGCTGAGCATGACGCGAACAATCCCGACATCGGTTTCATCAGCCCGTCCCCGGGCTCAGTGGCATTCCCGAACATGGCGCAGAAGGTCAGGAACGGTTCGCCGCTCGGCTTGCAGTTCCTGAACGAACTGGCGTCCGCCGATGGCCAGAGCTGCTTCGTCAACGCGATGCAATACGCGGCGTCGAACCTCCACGTGAAGTACGACACGCGCGTGGCGCCACGGGTCGCGACCAAGGACAAATCGATCTGGGTGGAGTTCGAGCAGGTCTCCGAGCATTCACCCCAGTGGATAGAACAGTGGAACAAGCAGATCGGCCGCTGACAGGCCTCGCGACGCGGTGCTGTCAAGACAGCCGGCGCGTCCGGACGTTTCATCATTTTCGACAGGCAAGGACAACGCAATGGGTTTGAGAATCGGAGTGGATATTGGCGGTTCGTTCACCGACTTCGCGGTGCTCGACGAAGCGACGCGGACAATACGGACCTTGAAGGTGTTTTCGCGGCCGGACAGTCCGGGGAGCGAAGTGCTCGCCGGGATGGAAGGCCTGCGGGAGCGCTATGGCATCGAGCCGCGAGAGGTGGTCTATTTCACGCACGGCACGACCGTGGGCGTGAACGCGGTAGTACAACGCAAGGGGCTGAAGCTGGGGCTCATCACCACGCGCAACTTCGAGGATGTGCTGGACATTGCACGCCTGAAGATCCCCGACATGTATCACCTGATGTCCAGCCGCCCTACGCCGTTGATTCCGCGCGACCGTGTGTTCGGCGTAGTGGGCCGGCTGACCGCGGAGGGAGAGGAGGAAACCCCGGTCGATGAGACCTGCGTCCTCGACGCCGTGCGCGGCATGCAAGCGGCTGGCTGCGAGGGCGTGGTGGTGTCGCTGCTGCATTCGTATCGCAACCCGTCGCATGAGCAGCAGGTGAAGACGATCATCCAGCGGAAAATGCCGGGTATGTTCGTCTCGTGCTCGCATGAAGTCTGGCCAATCATCCGTGAATACGAACGCACCGTCACGGCGACCATTGGCGGTTATGTACAACCGCGCGTGTCGAATTACCTCACGAAATTGCAGGCGGCGCTGGAAGAAAGCGGGATTGGTGCGGACCTCAAGGTCACCAAGTCGAATGGCGGCGTGATGAGCGCCGAGAACGGCAAGCAGAACTGCGTGCAGATGATCCTGTCCGGCACCGCGTCCGGTGTGATCGGCGCGGCGTATCTCGCGAAGCTTTGCAAGGTGAAGGACTGCATGAGTCTCGACATCGGTGGGACGACAGCGGACATTGCGTTGATCGTGGACGGCAAGCCGCAGTACGCGACGGGCGAATATATCGGCGAATTCCAGATCCATATTCCGTCGGTCTCCGTGTCGTCGATCGGTGATGGCGGCGGCTCGATCGCCTGGGTCGACGAGTTCGGCGTGCTCAAGGTCGGACCGGAAAGCGCGGGGTCGAATCCGGGCCCGGTTTGCTACGGTCGCGGCGGCACGCGCCCGACTATCACCGACGCATTCGCCGCGATCGGCGTGCTCGGCAGCGCGGCGCTTGGCTATAACGCGGTGAAGGTGGATGTCGACGCGTCGCTGCGCGCAATCGAACCGCTTGCGCAGCGGCTGGGACTCAATGTATATAAGACAGCTGCGGCGATCATCGAGGTATCGATCTCCGGCATGTATGCAGGCGTGAGCCGCTTGAGTTCGCGCTTCGGCATCGACCCGCGTACCTTCTCTCTCATGCCTTTCGGCGGCGCGGGACCGATGCTTGGCTGTTTCCTCGCACGCGCGCTGAATGTGCGGAACCTGCTGATCCCGACTACGCCGGGCGTGCTGAGCGCGCTCGGCGGATTGATCGCGGACACCAAGAACGATTTTGTTCGTACGACATACTATCCGCTCGACCGTGCGTCCCTCGAACGGCTCGGGCACGACTTGGCGCTGCTGGAAACCGATGCACGCGCCTGGGTCATCCGCGAGACCGGCACGGATGCAACGGCTGAACTCGTGGTCTCGGCGGATATGCGCTATCGCGGGCAATCGTTTGAGATCGATACGCCGCTTACCGCCGACGCTATCGCCAACGGTGACATTGAAGGAATCGCGCAAGCGTTCCATCGCGAGCACGAACGCCTGTTTGGCCACAGCGATGAAAAGTCCGCGATTCAAGTAGTTGCTCTCAGGCTCGTCATCACCGCGCCCACGCCCAAGCCCGAGTTGCCAAAGATAGCGGCGGGCGAGGGTTCACCAAAAAACGAATCAGAAATCGACGTCTACCTCGACGGTGCGTGGCGTCGCGTTCCGCTTTACAGGCGCACAGCGCTTCTGGCGGGGCATCGATTTCCTGGCCCCGCGATCGTGGCCCAGGACGACACCACCACTTGCGTGCTGCCGGGTTTCAACGCCCGCGTAGACGACTACGGCAATCTTTTTCTCGAAGCCGTTTGACTAGCTGACTTTGGAAACGCAACATGACATTCGATAAATCCGTCCTCCAGATCTTCGCGAACTACTGCGTCGCGGCCGCGGAAAGCATGGCCTATACGCTCGTGCGTACCGCGCATTCCGCGTTCGTGAAGGAAACGGAAGACTTCTCCTGCACGCTGATGAACACCCGCGGACTCACGTTTGCTTCGCCGAAGACGCTCGGCGCCACGTGGTATCCGGGTCTCGACTTCGGCGCTGTGATCGACATGATCGACCACTACGAACCGGGCGATATCTGCATGACCAACGACGCGTACAGCGGCTACGTGGCGACCCACACGCCCGACGTGATGATGTGGAAGCCGGTGTTTTTCAACGGCGAGATTGTCTGCTATGTCGGCGGACATATTCATAACACCGACATGGGCGGCGCGGTGCCGGCGTCGCTGTCGCGCACGCTGACCGAGATCTACCAGGAGGGCATCCGCTTCGCGCCGACCAAGATTGTTCGCGCGGGTGTGCTGGACGAGGTCCTGCTCGAACACATGGCGATCAACGTGCGCGCGCCCGAGCAGAATCGCGGCGACCTGAAGGCACAGATTGCGATGTTGATGACCGGCGAGCGCCGGGTGCTGGAGATCATCGAGCGCTTCGGAATCGAGCAATTCCGCGCCGGAATGGACGCGCTGCTCGAGTACTCGGAAGAGCAGGCGCGCACGATCGTGAGGAGCATGCCGGACGGCGAATATTTCTTCGCCGAATATGCCGACGAAGATTCGGTCAACGGCAAACCGCTGCGTGTTGCGCTGACGCTGACTGTTTCGGACGGTTCACTCGTCTTCGATTTCACCGGCAGCGATCCGCAATTGAATTCGTCGCTGAACATGCCCACGGGCGGCAAGGAACGCCACGTCCTCGCGCTCGTCGGCCTCAACTATGTCTTGTACTCGCTCAATCCCGATCTTCTGCTCAACGCAGGCATGCTGAAGGTGGCACGCTGCATCCTGCCTGAAGGCACGATCATGAATTGCGTTCCACCGGCTGCGGTCGGGATGCGCAGCCTGACCGCGAAGGTCGCGCAGTACGTGACCTTCGGTGCATTCTCGATGGTGTGCCCGGAACGTTTGCCGGCGTGTCCGGCCGGCGGCATGTCGATACTTAACGTCAAGACCGTGGATCGCCGCGGCCGTGCGGTGATCGCTTCCATCGGTCCGGTCGGCGGTGGCGCGGGCGGCATGATCTCGGGGGACGGGTCGGATGCGTCCGGCGCGAACGTGGCGTTCCTGCGCAATACGCCGGTCGAGATCAACGAAGCCGAAGTGCCGATCCGGATCACCAAGTATGGCGTCGTGCCCGGCAGCGCGGGCGTGGGCAAGTACCGCGGCGGGCTGGGCACCGTGATGGAGTTCAGGGCGTTTTCGCCGGGCACATTGGTGACGGCCCGCAATCGCGACCGCTCGCGTTTCGCTTCCTGGGGCGTCCTTGGGGGCAAGGCGGGCGCCGTCTCACGCTTTACCCGCAATCCGGGCCGCGAGGACGAGGAGGACCTCGGCGTGACCGACCTCGTGATGTGCGGTCCCGGCGATGTCATCCGCCTCGAAGGCTGCGGCGGTGGCGGCTACGGCCATCCGCACGAACGCGATGCGCAGAAGGTGGCCGAAGACGTGCGGCGCGGTTACCTTCGTGTCGATCAGGCGCGTGAGTTGTATGGCGTCGTGCTGGTCGACGGCACGATCGACGAAACCGGCACGGCGCAATTGCGCGACGAGGCCAAAAGGATAGCGGCCCAGACCGCAGTCGCCCACTTCGACTATGGTGCCGAGCGCAACGCCTATGAGGCGAAGTGGACACGCGAACGTTACGACGTATTGACCGGCATCCTGGCTCGCGCGCCGGTGGTGTGGCGTCATTTCCTCAAGCACAAGATCTTCGATGCGCTCGACGCGAGGGAAGCAGCGGGCACGCTGACGGCCGGCGCCGGAATTATTAACGAACTGTATGCCGACGTGCTGCGGCGATACCCCCAATTGCTCGACGCGGAGCAGTCCGCCGTTGCCTGAAGCATGGGGAAAACGCGGACATTTTCATCGGCTGGTTGGCGGCCATGCAAAGCACCGCGTTAGCGATGCGATAACAAGCGATTTATGCTGTTTTGCGGTTTTTGTCGGCGTTTCGCGTGGATTCTGCAAGCATACGATGCTGCTGAAGAGACGCGATAAACCTAGCCCCGTCGCCTCCTGAACGTTCTTTCAGATCCCTTACCCGTCCGGAGTCATTCAAGTGAAAGATGATATAAAAAGCGGTGGTCTAAGTCGTCGCGACATGATGCGCGTGTTGGCCGGCACCGGCATGATGGCGGTCACCGGCGGCGGCCTGCTGTCGGTGTCTGCCGCTGCGCTGGCCGCCGATACCCCCAAGAAAGGCGGCAGTATCCGGGTGGCGTACGACGCGGGTTCGGTCTCGGACACCCTCGACCCTGCCGTGGGTTCGACGGGTAGCGACTACATCCGGTTCTTCATGTTCTATAGCGGCCTGACCCAGTTTGACGAGAGCCTGACGCCGCAAATGAACATTGCGGAGTCCGTATCAAGTTCCGATGCGAAAACGTGGATCATCAAGCTTCGCCAGGGCGTGACTTTCCACGACGGCAAGCCGCTCGCGCCTGCCGATGTGGTTTATTCACTGCTGCGTCACAAGAATCCGCAGACGGCGTCGAAGGTGAAGACCCTCGCCGATCAGTTCGCCGATATCAAGGCGAGCGGTCCGAACGAAGTGACCATGGTGCTCGATGTGCCGAACGCCGACTTGCCGGCGATCCTTGCCACGCCGCAACTTGTGATCGTCAAGGACGGCACGACGAACTTCGCCTCGGCGATTGGAACCGGACCGTATAAGGTCAAGAGTTTCAAGCCGGGTGTAAGCACGGTCGGCGTGCGCAATGACAACTATTGGAAAGCTGGACAACCGTACCTCGACCAGATCGAACTGGTGAGCATCAGCGACAACGCTGCCCGCGTGAATGCGCTGCTCGCGGGCGACGTGCACCTGATCAACTCCGTCGATCCGCGCTCGACCCAGCGCATTGCGTCGACCCCGGGTTACGCGGTGAAGGAAACGAAATCCGGTCTTTACACCGACCTGATCATGCGTCGCGATAACACGCTCACGGGCAACCCCGACTTCGTGTTGGGCATGAAGAACCTGTTCGACCGTGAGCAGATCCGCACGGCCGTGTTCCGGGGCTATGCCGTGACCGGCAACGACCAGCCGATCCCGCCGGGCCACCGCTACTTCAACGCTTCGCTGCCGCAACGCAAGTTCGATCTCGACAAGGCCAAGTTCTACATGCAGAAGGCCGGCGCAGTCGGCCCGGCTTTGCCGCCGATCTACGCCACCACCGACGCGAACGGTTCTATCGAAATGGCCGAGCTGATGCAGCAGACGGCTGCGAAGATTGGTGTGAACCTCGTTGTGAACCGGGTTCCCGCCGATGGTTACTGGTCGAATCACTGGATGAAACATCCGCTCGGTTTCGGCAGCATCAACCCGCGTCCTAGCGCGGACGTATTGTTCACGCAGTTCTTCAAGTCCGACGCGCCCTGGAACGAGTCAGGCTGGAAGGACCCGCGCTTCGACCAGTTGCTGCTGAGCGCGCGTGCTGAAACCGACGAAGCGAAACGCAAGCAGATGTACGGCGAGATGCAGGTGCTGGTGGCGGATCAGGGTGGCATCGGTATCCCGTCGTTCATCAGCCTGCTCGATGCCAACGACAAGCGCTTGAAAGGGCTGGGCTCGATCCCGACCGGTGCGATGATGGGCTTCTCGTTCGCCGAACATGTTTGGTGGACCGCCTGACCAGGAGCGCCACTGAAGCGGCGGAAGCATCGGAAGCGGCTATCGTGGCGCACGAGGCAAAATTCAGAAGCAGACTCGTCGCGCCACATTCAACTGAAAAATCAATGAAGCTTGATTCGTATTGGCTGGATACGGCTCCCGTATTCAGCGAAGGTGCACAGGGTCCCGTGGAAGGCCGCGCCGATGTGGTGGTCATCGGTGGCGGGTTCACGGGCTTGTCGGCTGCGCTCGAACTGGCCACGCGTGGTGTATCGGTCACCGTGCTCGAAGCAGGGCGCATAGCGAGCGAGGCGTCCGGGCGTAACGGCGGCCAGTGCAACACCGGCGTCGCGCAGGACTTCGCTTCGCTTGCCGCGAGAGTCGGACTGGAGCAGGCCCGGGGCTTTTATCGTGCCTATGAAAGTGCGGTAGCGAGTGTGGAGTCCATCGTCTCCCGTCATCAGATCGATTGCGACCTTGTCCGCACAGGGAAGCTCAAGCTGGCGGCCAAGCCCAAGCACTACGAAAAACTGGCGCGTACCTATGAGGTGTTGCGCCGCGAGGTCGACCCGGAAGTCGAGTTGATTCCGGCTGATCGCATGCGCAGTGAAATCGGCTCGGATGGTTTTCATGGTGGGCTGTTGCAGCGCAACGGCGTGCAGATGCACATGGGCAAGTTCGGAGTCGGGCTGGCACAGGCTGCCACGCGGCACGGCGCGCGTATCTTCGAAGGCGCGGTGGTCACGCAACTGAAACGCATTGACGGGGAGCGCTATGAGCTCACCTCGGCGCGTGGCGTCATCAGGGCGGACCGGGTGCTCGTGGCAACGGGTGCATCGCGCGTGGGGCCGTTGCAGTGGTTCCAGCAGCGCATGGCGCCAGTGGGCAGTTTTATCGTGGTGACGGAGCCGCTTTCCACTCAGCAACTCGACGCGTTTTTCCCTCACAGGCGCAGCTATGTGACGTCGCTCAACATCGGCAATTATTTTCGCGTGACGCCCGATAACCGGCTGCTGTGGGGTGGTCGCGCGCGCTTCGCGATGTCCAATCCTCACTCCGATGAAAAGAGCGGTAACGTGCTGCGCAAGGGACTGGCCAAGTACTTTCCGGAGCTTGGCAACACGAGGATCGACTACTGCTGGGGTGGTCTGATCGACATTACCGTGGACCGGCTTCCTCGTGCAGGTCAGCACGAAGGGCTCTACTATTCGATGGGTTACAGCGGCCACGGCGTGCAGATGTCGACGCACATGGGGCGCATGATGGCCGACATGATGTCGGGTTCCGAACAGGCCAATCCGTGGCGTTCGCTGCCTTGGCCCCCTGTGCCCGGACATGCTGGCCGCGCGTGGACGCTGCCTTTGGTCGGCGCGTATTACCGGTTGCAGGATATTTTGTTCTGACGGTTCTTATCGTCCTGATTTGGCAGCGAGGCGTTGACGCCTTGTGAATTTGACTCACGTCGCGGTGAAAATTTCTCTCTTTGCGCGCAGGTTGCGGGTGGTTAGGCTGGTGACTAGCGGCTGATAATTGGCAAATGTGCGCTAAGTTTAGTCGTGGCTCACATGCTTCGCCGCATGGATCCGGAGGGATCATCTTGGACGCTGAATTGATCAACCTGAGCGCAGTCGCAGCGCAGACCAAAGCGGGATACTTCAATCAGGTCCTGGCTAAGGTGAACGATCACGCTGTTCATCTTAGCGTGATGGATGCGCCATTTTTCTGGCATTTCCATCCTGACTCGGACGAAGTGTTCATCGTTCTCGAGGGCGTCTTGCTGGTCGAGCTGGAAACGGCGCGATACGAGTTAAAGGCAGGCGAGATGTTGACGGTACCGGCCGGGGTCAGGCATCGGACCGGCCCTTTGACAGCGCGATCGGTGAATCTCACCATCGAAAAAATGAATGCGGAAAGTGTACGCGTTTCTTGAGAGCAGGCCTGAAATAAAAATCCCGTAAAACCCCACGCGGCCTGTATATATATGCCGTAAAACACAGAATATTTACGGCATTTTTTCTTGTTATGAACCGGCGAGGAATCCTACACTTCTGGCAATGATGAGACCGGGGGTGTCATGTCGAAGCAACACACAGCAATCAAGAATCACACGCGTATCAGCTACGTTCATCGTGGCGTCGGCAGCGTCGTACTGAGGCGCTTTGACCCGGCGTGCGATTCGTTCGATGAGTTGACCCAGATGCTGCACCGTTCGTTCGCGCGGCTTGGAGGCATGGGGCTCAACTGCACGTGCGTTGACCAGTCCGCGCTGGTTACTCGCGCCCGTGCCATGCGCGGCGACTGTTATGTTGCGGTATGCAACGGACGGCTGGTCGGAACCATGACACTTTACGCACAGGATACCGGGTCGGTATGTGCGCTTTATCGGCGGGATGATATTGCGAGTGTTCGCCAGTTCGGCATTGATCCTGCCTATCAGAGCAGGGGGATCGGGAAGTCGTTATTGGCCTACGCGGATCATTGGGCCGCCATTCGCGGTTACGCAGAGCTTGCGCTGGATACCCCGCAACCCGCTGCACATTTGATTGATTTCTACCGGGGCCAGGGCTTCCGGATCGACGACTTCGTCAGATTCGCGGGCAAGCAATATGACAGCGCCATCCTGTGCAAACCGCCCGTCGCTTTCCGCCACCTCGCCACGTGGTCGCGCCGTCTTGAACTGCCGCAAGCGAGCGTTGCTCGCGCGGCATGAAAAACAGGCCGCACTCATGCTTCGAGTGCGGCCTGTATCAAACACTGCTTCAAAACCTACTTGCAACCCGCTTGCAACCTATTGATCAGACCTTTTCAACCGAGGCCTGATAGATCTCATTGACAGCCGTTGCCAGCGTTGCGTCGAACTCGCTGTCGCTCATCGGCTTCTTGAGCTCGTTGATCAGCGCACGGGAAAAGCTGGCGATCATGCCGTGATTCTTCGCGAGACGCGTGCACGCGTCGGTCCGAGAGTAGCCGCCCGAGAGCGCCACCACGCGTACGACAGCCGGGTGCTCGATCAACGGACGATATAAATCCGCCACGTCCGGGATGGTCAGCTTGATCATGACCTTGCTACCATCGGGCAAAGCATCAAGGCCCTTGAGCAGCTCAGCCAGCAGGATGGTTTCCGCTGCCGCTTTGTCCGGGCTGTTGATCGACACCTCGGGTTCCAGGATCGGCACAAGACCGTGCGCCTGGATTTGCGCCGCGACTTCGTACTGTTGCTTGACAATGGCCGCAATCCCTTCCTGCGACGCATGGTCGATAACCGAGCGCATTTTCGTACCGAACACGCCCAGCTTGACCGCCCGCTCGAGCAGCGCGTCCAGCCCGGGAATCGGTTTCATCAGACGCACGCCGTTCGCTTCGGCCTCGAGCCCCTTGTCCACTTTCAGGAAAGGAACCACGCCACGGTCTTCCCACAGGAAGGCCGGCACGGACTTTCCTTCTGCCTGTCCGTCCATGGTGGCTTCGAAGAGAATGGCGCCGACAACCTTCTCACCGGTGAAAGCGGGTGCGGTCATGATGCGTACCCGCATCTCGTGCATCAGCTTGAACATCTCGGCGTCGCCGTTGTAGTCGCTCTCCGGAATTCCATACGCCTTCAGGGCGCCGGGGGTGGATCCGCCACTCTGGTCGAGGGCCGCGATAAACCCCGGTTTGTTGCTCATTTGCGCCAGCATCTTGTCATTAGCCACGTACGTTTCTCCCTCTCAACTATTAGAAACTGTCAAACACCCTGACCAGGTTTGCCTGTCAGAACCGGTGCTTTCAATTCAATAAGTGTACTGGATTGGCGGAGGAGGTTCGACAACAAACAAACTGCGATCGATTGCTGCCGCTCTCAATGCCGCAAGTTTTTTGCGATTTGCGCTTTCATGGCGATTTGCAAAAACGAACCCTCATTGTCCAGCCCGCACGCCGGGCTGGACCGCGGGCGGGTCGCAAGACGGTCCTCGAGCCGCAAGAACGATGCCTTGATAAAAAGCGACTGAAAACCAAAGGCTTGGTCCGCAAGAGCCAAAGCGCACCAGAATTCGCGCTCAAGCATCCGCGAAAAAATATTGAAATAAAAATCAAAAAATGCCGGCGAGACGCGAGAGAACAAGGGCCTTGTCCGAGTCTCACGGATATTTCTGCGGGACTCCGTCACCTCACTGACAGATAGGGTCGTCGGCCACCGGCGACCTCGAACGGCCTCGACACACGCGTGGAAATCTTTTTAAAGATTTGGGAAGAACCTGCGGGAGGCGCGTGTTGCTCGCCGTTTCACGCTTGGCGGAAGTGCGCAACTATGACTGCGCGAATAGACGATGCACAGCCCGGTCACCGCGCGGCTGCCGCATCGCATCGCATAACGCTCCCCTGAGGCTCTCCTGAGGCTTGCCTTCAGTGGGCGATTTTCATCCAGGCTCAACAGCAAACCTGACGTACGGAGCATTTTAATGTCGACGATTTCCAGCGCGTCCAGCGCTTCAAGCGTGCCCGCCCCGGCCCCTGCGATCTCAGCCCCCGCGACCTCGGCCAACGCCATCTCGAGCGCGGCCGACACCACGGCTGCCGCCGCCTCGGCCAGGGCGTCCGCCGCGCAGTCCGTCATCAGCGGCTCGACGGGCAATGCGTCACTGGATGTGTCGTCGCTGGTCACGAGCCTTGTCAACGCGAAGGTGGCGGGCCAGACCGGCTCGCTGATCGCGCAGCAGAGAAATGACAGCACCAAGCTCTCGGCAATCGGCGCCTTGCAGGCCGGGTTGTCGGCGTTGCAGGCGGGCATTGCGCCGCTCGCGAACGGTACCGCTCTTGGGCAGTTCACCTTGACGGCCGACGGCACGGGGCTGACGGCAAGCGGCAGCACCGGTGCGGCGACGGGCAGCTATTCGGTCGCGGTGACGCAGATTGCCAGCGCGCAGACGTTGTCGTCGGCAGCGTTCGGCGCAACAACCGCTCTGGGCACCGGCACGATGAACGTCTCAGTCGGAGACAAGTCGGCGAGCGTCGACATCACGTCGGCGAACAACACCGTGAGCGGCATTGCAAGCGCGATCAACGGGTCGTCGAGCAATCCCGGCGTCACGGCAACTGTCGTGACGGGCACCGACGGCGCGCACTTGATCTTGCGTTCATCGGCCACGGGCGCATCGAACACGATTGGTGTTTCAGTAGGCACGGTGACCGACGATGCGGGCCTGTCCAGTCTCGGCGTATCGTCCACGGCCGGCGCCAGCGGCGCGGACCCGTCGACCATTGCATCGGTGTCCGCCACGAGCCCGTGGACGCAGACCGAATCGGCTAAAGACGCCATGTTCACCATCGACGGGACAGCCGGCACGAGTGCAAGCAACACGGTGACCAACGCGATCCAGGGGGTCACGCTGAACCTCACCGCGGCGGCCATTGGCGCGCCTGCCGGCACGCCGCAGACGCTGACCGTGGCACAGGACACCACATCGGCAGCGACCGCCATCAACAACTTCGTCAACCTCTATAACACCCTGGTCACGACCTATAGCCAGGTTGCCGGTTTCGACAGTTCGAAAGCCAAGGGTGCGCAAGGCGGCCCGCTGCTTGGCAACGCGATGTTCAACACGATCAAGAGCACGCTCGCGGGCATTGTCAGCGGCGGCGTCAAGAACGGCAGTTCCAATATTTCGCTCGGCGCTATTGGCATTACGCTGAACAAGGACGCGACCCTCACAGCGGACAGCACGAAGATTACAAGCGAGCTGACAAGCAATCCGGCGGGGGTGGCGACCCTGTTCAATTCGACGACCGGCGTGGCCGCGAAGATGACCAAGAGCCTGAACGGATTCTTGGGCGAGCGCGGCCTGATCGCGAATAACCAGGACCCGCTCAACGCGGACCTCAAGGGCATCAGCACGCAGCAAGACACCCTGGCGAGCTACTCGGCGCAGCTCACGCATCAATACCAGGCGCAGTTCACGGCGCTCAACACGGTCATGGCGACGATGAACAAGAATTCGCAGTACCTGACGCAACTGTTCGGCGGCGCCAACAGTGCCGGTGCGCTGGCGAAAGGCAAGGGCGGTTGATTAACAACGCAGTGATGGGGCAGCGATAAGTCGAGATCCAACAGTGACACAACACAAACCGAGGCTTGCGAAGCGCCTGCATCGTCCGGTCTTCGCACGCGCGAGCGCCGGTAGTGCCGACAGCGACTGGCTGGAGCACGCATGGCCGAACGCGGCGGGCAACATCAACAACAATGGTAGCGGCGTGTACACCGGCAGCACGAACGCTTTTGGTGCAGGCAATGTTGGAGAAAGCGCATTGGGACGTAGCGCTCGAAGCGCCGGTTTGCATCCTTAAGAAAATTAAGCGGGGACCGCGAGAATTGCGCTAACAAAAAAAACACAGCCCGCACGCCTCGCGCTTATTTACCGACCATTGGCGACAGGATTCGCAGGCTTCGTCGCAAGCGACTCGAAAAGAACGAAGCTGCCGCACAGACTCCTTGCATTGCGTTCACGCGTCTTGCAGGGAGTCCCGCATGCGCACCGTCATAGCCGTCCATATTGCCGCGGCCGTCCTGTCTCTCGTGGTCGGAGCATCAATACTCCTGTTGAGAAAGGGCACTACGCGCCACAGGTTGACGGGCCGCGTATGGGTGGCGGCCATGTTCGTCACTGTGCTGAGTTCGTTTGACATACGGGAGTTGAACCACGGTCAGCTTTCATGGGTTCACAGCCTCGCGGTGCTGACCGCGCTTAGCCTCGTGCGTGCAATCTGGGCTATTCGGCATGGTAACGTCAGAGGACATGTAGCAGCCATGCGCGGATCGTTCATCGGGCTTGTGGTCGCGGGTATGGCTGCGGTCGTGACGCCGCATCGTGTGCTGAACGTCATGCTCGGAGGGTGGTCCGCGCGCATGTCTTTGGCAGCAGCGGCCCACGTTTTGCCCATCCCTTTGGCAATCGCAGATGCATCTCGCCGGGTCAGTCTCTTTACGGACGGTCGCGACGAAGCCGCATTGAAACCTGCATCCTGTCGGCCGGGTGAACCGTCACCGTGATTTCGAAAGCTTCGTTCGCGTTGTCGAGGTATCGACGAATAATTTTCAATGCCGGCATGCCTTCCTCCGCGTTCAGGCTCACCGCCAGCTCGGCGGTGAGTGAGATCGCGCGAACGGTCTGCTCGACTTCCGCCACCCGTTTGCCGAACTTCGATTCAATGAGCGAGCTGACGAGCTTCGTCGGCGACTCCTTTAACAGCGCCGGAATATCCGCGTAGGCGGGGTCCACATACGCGTCTGTCCATCCGATTGGCAATGCGTCGCCTTTGCGGTCCAGCCGCAGTATCTGCATGCGCAGCCACTTGCTTCCCGGCGTGCATCCGAGTTCGCGCGCGAGCGCACGGTCAGCAACGATTTCGTCGACCGCCTTGATCACGCGCTCCTGATCTTCAGCAAGTTGAACAAGGCCGTCAAGCGAGGCGACCGACTGGCTGTAAGCACCCGACGGGGAACTCGATTCGACCCGAGTGCCTACACGCTTTCGCCGCGATACCAACCCCATTCCCTGCAATTCCTGCAGCGCGAGCCGCACGGTGGGACGACTTGTTCCGTAGTGCTGACAGAGTTCCATCTCGGTCGGCAACAACGCGCCAACCGCATACCGTCCTGAGCCGATAGCCTCGGCAAGATCCTGTGCGACCCGGGAATAAAGAGGACTTGCCATGTGCGTGATCGAAACTAAGAGCTCGAAAGAAGCAGAAATAGTAGCAGAGCCATTATTCGGGACGGACCAGGCGACAGGCCTGCTTACATTGACGCTGCAGGGATTCGCCGTGCCAAAAAGATTCACCGGGTTTCATCGAATAAGGGTTTATACCTATGCGTTATGAGCGACTGCGACCGATATCAATATGTAATCACATATTGATATCGGCGTCGTGAGTTGGCGTCGTCAAGCGGTCGGTCGCATCGCCTGTCCCTCTTGCGCACTCCAATCCTGAATAGGTCAACGTTCATGTTCTCGAATTTTTCGATCAAAGCGCGCATCGCCCTCGCGTTCGGCTTGCTCGTTGCGCTTCTGCTTGTTGTGGCGGCCTTCGGCCAGTACGGGACAAAAGCGGGCAAGGACGCGCTGCACGACACTTATGCCGTCCAACTGTCTTCGGCGATCGCCATTGGCGACATGAAATACAACCTGGCGATTGCGCGGGTTTCAATGGACCGCGCGCTGCTTCATCCGCAAGCTCCGGATGTGCAGGCGTTAGTGACGAAGGCGCGCAGTTACATCGACCCGGCGCGCACGGCTTACGCGCGTTATCTCGCGTTACCCAAGAGCGCCGGCGAGCAGCGTCTGGCGGACAACGTATCCGCGACCTTCGATAGTCTCGTCGCGGGCGCCATAGAGCCGACGTTGCAGGCACTGCAAACGGGGGACGCAGCCACCGCAGACCACATCACGATGACCGACATGCCCGTGCTGTCGCTTGCGCTGACCAGGAGCACGAACGAGCTCAACGACTACCTGATGCAACACGGGGCAAGCAACTACGAGCAGTTCCAGTCGACGCTGCGCGCCGTCAGCCTCGCTTCCGGCATCCTGCTCTTCCTCGCGGTTGCGGTCGCATTGGCGAGTGCCGTCGGCCTGCACCGGGCTATCTCGCGCCCGCTTGCTAAAGCGCTCGATGCATGCTCGGCCATGGCGCGGGGCGACCTGTCACAGCGTATTGAAGCGCATGGCCGCGATGAGATGAGCGCGTTGATGCGCGGGCTCGCCACGATGCAAAGCGGTCTGGGTGAAACCGTGTCGACGGTCCGCTCAAGCAGCGAGTCCATGGCGACAGCAACGCATCAAATTGCATCGGGCAATGCAGACCTGTCGCGCAGAACGGAATCGCAGGCTGCCGCGCTGGAGGAAACGGCAGCCAGCATGGAAGAGCTGACGGCGACTGTCAGGCAGAACAATGAAAGCGCCAACACCGCGAGCAACCTGGCAAGCGAGGCGGCGAAGGTCGCGGAAACCGGCGGCGCGATGATGAGCCGCGTTGTCGACACCATGTCGGGGATCAATGCTCAGTCTGCGAAAATTGCCACCATCATTGGCACCATTGAAGGCATTGCTTTCCAGACCAACATCCTTGCGTTGAACGCTGCCGTTGAAGCCGCGCGCGCGGGGGAACAAGGCCGGGGTTTCGCGGTAGTCGCAACCGAGGTTCGAACGCTCGCGCAGCGCTCGGCGAGCGCAGCGAAAGAGATCAAGGCGCTCATCGACAGCGCTGCAGTGAGCGTTGCCGAAGGTACTGGCCTGGTCGGCTCCGCGGGCACGACCATGAACGAAATCGTTCGCTCGATTCAGAGGGTGAACGACATCATGAGTGAGGTGGCCGCCGCATCGAAGGAACAAAGCGACGGCATTGCACAGGTCAATCGCGCGGTATCGCAAATGGACGAGGTCACGCAGCAAAACGCCGCGTTGGTTGAAGAGACGACGGCAGCGGCCGTGTCGCTGGCTGAGCAGGCGCAGATTCTTCGCGAAGCCGCTGTCCGCTTTCGTATCTGATCTTTAGCGGGCATCGCGGCACTCAATCGTGCCGTCGAAGCTGCAATGAGTAAGTGAAACGGTCGGCGGGAAAAACGCTGACCGTCGCTTCGAAGACAATGCCGTTTTCATCGACGTAGTGCCGCGTAATCTCGAGTGCGTGTCCGTCCGGTTCGGTCACAAGCTGCTTCGCGATGCGAGCGGGTACGCCTATCGCGCGGATTTCCTGTCGCACTTCTTTCACCACGCGGCCGAATCGCTGCTCGACCATCTCGCAGATCAGGCCTGTGCTTTTGCGCAGCTCCCTCTTGATACCCGCGCCTAACGTGGGCTCGAGGTACACGTCTGTCCAGCAGATCGGCGTGTCGGGCTTGGCGGGATCCACCCGTAGCATTTCGGTCCTGAGCCAGCGCGAGCCGGTCGCCACGCCCAACTGCGCGGCGAGCGACGGGCTCGCCGACACTTCCGTGACCGACTGCACATGACGCTCGGTGACGACCGCGAACTGAATCAGGTCTTCGACGCTGGAGAGCGACTGGTCGAATGCCACGCGAGGTTTGGTCGCTTCGACGCGTATGCCGGCCCGCTTGCGCCGCGATATCAGGCCAAGTTCCTGCACCCGCTCCAACGCTGAACGCACCGTCGCACGGCTGACGCCGTACTGGGCCGACAGGTCCAGCTCGGTAGGCAACGCGGAGCCGAGTTCGAACGTGCCGTCGCCGATAGCCTGGATGAGCTGCTCTGCCAATTCGGCGTACCGGGGTTTCATCTGGTTCAATCCTTTTCTGGTTTTAAAGCCGCTTTTTGACGCCGCCTCTTAAAGCCGCTGCAATGCTGCGGCGCGCTAATGCTAGCTTGCAGCACGCGCATTGCCAAGCGCGCGGGCCGCTTGACGTCGCGCCGTCATCCGCCAAGGGCTTCATCAAGGTAAACCCGAGATTGACCCATTGCGCCAATCACTAATATAGTCCGGACATATAAAATAAGTACGGACATATTGAGCGAACCAGTCCATGTCTGGGCAGTCGCTGAAACTGGAGAAAAGCATGGCTGTTCATACGGAGACCGCACCTCGCCACGGCCCAGACGCGGAGCCTGCAACGGCGCGCAGGAAGACGCCGTTCTACGGCCGGCTTGGCGTGCAGATTGTGGTCGGGATCGTGCTTGGCATCACGCTTGGCTTCGTCGCCCCGAAGCTCGCGGTGGATATGAAGGTATTGGGCGATATCTTCCTGCGGCTCATCAAGATGATCGTCGCGCCGCTCGTTTTCCTGAACGTGGTGCTGGGCATTGTTGCCGCGGGCGATCTTAAGAACGTCGGCCGTATCGGGTTGCGTGCGCTGATCTACTTCGAGGTTGTGTCGACCGTCGCGCTTGCGCTGAGCATGGTGATCGCCAACCTGTCCGGCGTAGGGATGGGCATGCATCTCACGCAGAGCCCCGAAGCAGCGGCTGCCGCTCACGCGCAATACGGCAAGGCCGGAGCCGTCTCGGTCCAACAGTTCCTGCTTACTTTGTTTCCGGACAATTTCGTCGGGGCTTTCGCGAACGGCTCCCTGCTGCAGGTGCTCGTGATTTCGATCGGCTTTGGCGCAGCGGTCCTGATGTTGAACCAGGACCAGCGCGGCAGCGTCGAGCATGCGTTGTCGCGGATGTCCGACTGCTTCTTCAAGTTCGTCGACGTCATCATGAAATTTGCGCCGCTGGGCGCCTTCGGTTCGATTGCTTTTGCGATTGGAAGCAGTGGCATGAATGCCGTCATTTCCCTCGGCTACCTGCTCATCGTGATGTATCTGTCGCTCGCGTTCTTCGTGGTTGTCGTGCTCGGCATCGTGCTGCGCCTATACGGCTTCAACGTGTTCCGCTTCCTGCGCTACTTCAAGGACGAAATCTTCCTGCTGTTCGCCACCGCTTCGTCTGAAAGCGCATTGCCCCGGCTGTTCGAAAAGCTCGAACGGCTTGGATGTTCGCGTCAAGCCACGGGTCTGGTTCTTCCCACCGGCTATGCGTTCAATCTCGACGGCACCGCGGTCTACATGTCGCTCTGCGTGATGTTTATCGCTAATGCATACGGCGTGCCGCTCGACTTGCATCAGCAGCTTGGCCTGCTTGTCATCATGCTGATTACGTCGAAGGGCGCGGCCACTGTGTCGGGCGGTACGTTCATCGTGTTCGCGGCCACCGTCACGGCATCGGGCATGTTGCCCATTGAAGGCTTGCCGATACTTTTCGGCATCAATCGATTCACATCGCAGGCGGTCTCCATCTGCAACGCGATGGGTAACAGCGTGGCAACGCTCGTGATCGCCAGGTCGACCGGTGAGTTTGATGAGAGTGCCGCACGCAGCGAGTATCAGCGCGTATTCGGCACGGCTCCGGGCAAGGTCATCTGACTTAAAAGTTTTCAAAGCGTTAGAGGATTAGTCATGCGTATCACTGCGGTCAGGGAAATATCCGTCCCACTGGAAGGAAACGTTGCGAACGCCCTCGTGAGTTTTGCCGAACATGATGTATCGCTCGTCGCGTTGGAGACTGACGTGATGCGTAACGGCAAACCGGTCACGGGTTATGCGTTCGACTCCATCGGCCGATACGCTCAGGGCGGCATCCTGCGCGACCGGATGATTCCCCGGCTCATGGCAGCGGAGCCTGAGGGGTTGCTCGATTCGTCGGGGCGCAGCTTTGACCCTGAGAAAGTGTTGCGGACCATCATGCGCAATGAGAAGCCTGGAGGTCACGGGGACCGTGCTGCAGCGGCTGGTGCAATCGAGCTGGCCGTCTGGGACCTGAAAGCCAAGCTACTGGATGAACCGGCGCACGTCACCATCGCGCGGCATTTCGGCAGGAAGGGGAAGACCGAAGGCGTGAACGTCTACGCGGCAGGCGGTTACTACTATCCCGAAGAAAGCACGCAGCGTCTGGTCGATGAATTCAATGCTTATCGCGAGCTGGGCTTTGATGCGTTCAAGATGAAGATTGGCGGAGCGAGCCTTGAAAAGGATATTGCCCGCATTGAAGCGGCGTTGGCCGTAGCGGGGGAAGGGCAGCGGCTCGCAGTCGATGCAAACGGCCGCTTCGATCTGAAAACCGCGCTCAGCTACGCGGAGGCCATCACGCCGTATGACCTGCGCTGGTACGAAGAGATTGGTGACCCGCTCGACTTCGATTTGAATCGTCAGGTCGCGCAGGCTTACGCGGGCCGGATCGCCACCGGCGAGAACCTGTTCTCCGTGCCTGATGTAAAGAACCTCGCGCTCTTTGGCGGCATGCGGCCGGGCAAGGACATCTTCCAGATGGATGCGGGGCTTGCCTACGGGTTGACTGAATACGCGCGGATGATCGAGCTTATCGAGAGCCGCGGTTTCAACCGTGCTCAGGCTTACCCGCACGGTGGCCATCTCATCAACCTTCATATTGCCGTTGGATTGGAGCTTGGCGGGTGCGAGGCGTATCCGGGCGTGTTCCAGCCCTTCGGCGGATATCCGGCGGGGTGCGGTGTGGGCGGCGGACTTGTGCGTCCAACCGATGCGGCAGGCTTTGGACTTGAAGAAAAAGACGCGCTGCGCCCGTGGCTTGCGCGCCTTGCAAACTGATTGAGGAATGAGCAATGGCAACTACTGTTTTCGACTCGGTACTTTTCCGCGACATGTTTGGCACGCCCGAGATGAGGGACGTGTTCTCGGATGAGGCGTATCTTCGGCGCTGCATCGACACGGAGACCGCGCTTGCGAGGGCGCAGGCGAAATCCGGACTGATTCCCGAGCAGGCCGCGCGTGAGATTACCGCGCGAGCGGACTTCACGAAGCTCGACCTGGACGCGTTGCGTCATGAGACTGAGATCGTCGGTTATCCGATCCTGCCGCTGGTTAAACAGGTAAGCGAGATGTGCGGTGAGGCCGGCCGATACTTGCATTGGGGTGCGACGACGCAAGACATCATGGACACTGCCACCATGCTGCAGTGTGCGCGGGGCGTGGCGATCATCGAGAAGCAACTGGACGACGTGCGCGAGGCGTTGCGCGAGCTGGCCCTCAAGCATGCCGATACGGTGACGGCTGGGCGCACGCACTTGCAGCATGCGTTGCCGGTGACGTTTGGATTTCGCGCGGCCGTGTGGTTATCGGCACTGAACCGCCATGCCGAGCGTCTTCAGCAAGCGAAGGCGCGAGCGTTGATGGTCGAGTTCGGCGGTGCGGCGGGAACGCTTGCTTCCTTGGGTGACCCGGAAAGAGCGCTGGAAACGCGCAGGCTGCTTGCTGAAGAACTGGGGTTGCGCAACCCTGAGATCACATGGCATGTTGCCCGCGACGGGTTGAATGAGCTTGTATCGCTTCTGGCAAGCATTGGCGGGTCACTCGGAAAGATTGGACTTGACGTGATGATGATGGCGGCTTCCGAGTTCGGCGAGGTGGCCGAACCGTTTGTCCCGGGGCGCGGTGCGAGTTCCACTATGCCGCAGAAGCGCAATCCGATTTCGAGTGAGCTGATGTTTGCGGCGGCGAAGATGCTTCGTGAGCGTGCGGCGCTGATGCTGGATGCCATGATGCACGACTTCGAGCGTGCGACTGGTCCGTGGCATCTCGAATGGAGCGCGGTACCTGAGAGTTTCCTGCTTGCGGCGAGCGCACTGTTCCAGGCGAACTTCATGTTGCGCGGGCTGCGAGTCGATAGTGAGAAGATGCGAAAGAACCTCGATTTAACGGGTGGATTGATTGTGGCGGAAGCGGTGATGATGGGACTCGCTCCGGCAATCGGGCGTCAGCATGCGCATGATGTGGTCTATGACGCGTGCCGCATTGCGATTGAAAGCGGCCGTACGTTGCATGACGTCCTGATTGAAAACACGCAGATCCGGGAAAGCTTTGGAGAGGCTCAGTTGCGAGCGCTGACCGACCCGGCGAATTACCTGGGCGCTGCCGCGCACATGGCGCGTTCGGTTGCTAACGGGACGGCAGGGAAAGCTAGGTAGCAGGTCCTAGTCTGGGGGGTAGGGCCTGGGATATCTTTGCAGCCTTGCTTCGAGTTGGGTTGGCGACGTGGTTCGGAATGCGTACAAATTCGGTGGGTCGTTGTCCGCGGATAGCGCGGGGTGAACCTTGGGCAGATTCAGTCACTGGTGGCGAAGCGTGTGGGTATCCGTGTTCGGAGAAAGAGGGTTTCACACATCCGTCGCTCTTGCGAGCACCGTGCTTTTGGGGTACCAAAAACGCGGAAACTGCACGCTAGGTCAACTTACGAGCCCGCGTTTTGAAAGCGCTTTCTTTGCTTCGTTTCTTTGTCGCTTTGGACAAAGAAATGACGGGCGGATTCAACTGGTCGATGCAACACCTCTGTTCCAATACGGAAATCGGAGGATGAGGCTATGAAACGACAAGCAAAACCGTGGTTGACGTCGACCCAGAAGGGGGAGATTTGGAAGCGCTGGCGCGCAGCGGAGTCTGTCAGCGAGATTAGTCGGGCGCTGGAGCGTGAAGTGGGCTCGGTGCATCGGATGCTTGCTAAGCGCGGTGGGATCGCACCGCCGCCAAGAAAGCGCTCGCCACGTGCACTGACGCCCGAGGAGCGCGAAGCGATCTCGCGTGGGCTGAGCGCAAACTGGTCTTCAAACCGCATTGCAGCGAGCCTGAACCGAGCCCCATCGACGATCAGCCGGGAGATCGAACGCAACGGCGGGCCGATAAAGTACCGCGCCCAACAGGCCGACGCCAATGCCTGGAAGAACGCGCTACGGCCCAAAGCGTGCGCCCTTTCAAACCGGGCGCGACTACGTATGCTCGTGGCGAGTAAGCTCAAACAACAATGGGCACCTGCGCAGATATCGGGCTGGCTCA
>NZ_JNFG01000041.1 GCF_000729995.1 Caballeronia sordidicola
GTCCAAAGCGACAAAGAAACGAAGCAAAGAAAACGCTTTCAGAACGAGGGCTCATAAGTTGACCTAGCGTGCAGTTTCCACGTTTTTGGCACCCCAAAAGCACGGTGCTCGCCAGAACCACCGATGTGTGAAACCCTCCTTCTCGCGAATTCTTACACGCACACGCTTCGCCCCGTACGCTCTCGGGCAAGCACGCTTGCCCAAGAACCAGCTCGGCCTCACGCGTATCTGCTGCCGCGGCTCTTCGTGGGTTAGCTGCTTGGTCGGCATGATCGGGCGCGGTTAGTTTGTCGGTAGGGCCTCATTGCGTTCAAGCGGTCTTGTTTCGAGGTCGGTTGGCGACATGGTTCGACGTTCGTACAAATTCGAAGGATGGTTTTTCGCGGATAGCGCGGGGTGCCCCTTGGGCAGGTTCAGTCACTGGTGGCGAAGCGTGTGGGTATCCGTGTTCGGAGAAAGAGGGTTTCACACATCCGTGGTTCTGGCGAGCACCGTGCTTTTGGGGTGCCAAAAACTCAGAAACTGCACGCTAGGTCAACTTACGAGCCCTCGTTCTGAAAGCGTTTTCTTTGCTTCGTTTCTTTGTCGCTTTGGACAAAGAAATGACGTGCCGCCACGCACAGTGGCTAATAGTGATAAAGAAAACATCCAACTCACGCAGACCACTAAGGCCGAAAGCAGCAACCCGGCAATGACCCCGACCGCTAACCCCAAAACCTAGCACCCCACCACCGATCCACCACTACCTCCAACGACCAAACCCCCAGCACCAGCAAACCCTTAACAGAACCCCGAGTGCGAACGAAACCCTAAAGCCGATCGCCGCCAGTTTCATCGAAGAGCGAGATGCGCTTGCCATCAATAGAAAACCCGGTGATCTCATCAACCTCCGCCGTCGCCGTGTCCTGCGCGATCGACGCAATCTGGGCGCCATGATAATCGAGCCAAATTACCCGGTGATTGCCCATCGGTTCAACAAGCGACACCGTGCCGCGATGCTCGAACCCCGGATCGATCGCTACATCCTCGGGACGCACGCCGAGCACGCACGGCTGGTGCTCAGACGGTGACTGAAGAAACGGGTACGCGGAGACATCGATATCAACGTGCTCATTGCGAAACCGCACTCCACCGTCCTCCCGACGCAACGCGCCCTTCAGCAGGTTCATACCCGGCGAGCCAAGGAACGTAGCGACAAACAAATTATTCGGATGCGCATACACCTCCGCGGGCGTGCCGATCTGCTGAATCACCCCACCGCGCATGACCGCCATGCGGGTCGCCAACGTCATCGCTTCCACCTGATCGTGGGTCACGTAGATCATGGTTGCGCCAAGGCGTTTATGCAGTTGCTTCAACTCACGCCTGAGTTCCGTGCGCAGTTTTGCATCGAGATTGGACAACGGTTCGTCAAACAGGAACACGTCCGCTTCACGCACGATCGCCCGGCCAATCGCCACGCGCTGACGCTGCCCACCCGACAACTGCGCCGGCCTGCGTTTAAGCAACGGCCCAAGCTGCAACATCTCGGCCGCCCGCGTGACGCGCCGCTCGATCTCGGCTTTAGGCGTGCCGGCAATGCGCAAGCCGAACGAGAGATTACGCTCGACGTTCATGGTCGGATACAGCGCGTAGGACTGGAACACGAGCGCAATGCCGCGATCTTTCGGATCGGCCCAGGTCATATCCTGGCCACCAATTTCGATGCTGCCGCCGCTCACATCGATCAGTCCTGCAATGCTATGCAGCAAGGTGGATTTACCGCAGCCCGAAGGTCCGAGCAATACGAGAAACTCGCCCGGCTCAACTTCAAGGTCGAGCGACTCGATGATCGTATGGGAGCCAAGCTGGATCTCCAGGTCGCGGATTGAAACGTTCGACATGACTGTAGACATGAATGAGCCCTGGACTAACCCTTGACCGCACCGGAAGCAATGCCGCGGACGAACCAGCGACCCGAAACGAAATAGATGGCAAGCGGCACCATGGAAGTGAGGATGGTCGCCGCCATGTTGACGTTGTAGAGGCGTTCGCCCGTCGTGGTGTTGATGATGTTGTTCAGTTGTACTGTCATCGGCAGGTTCTTCGTGCCCGCAAAAACGAGACCCAGGATGAAGTCGTTCCAGATGCCGGTGACCTGCATGATGATGGCGACCACGATGATCGGCGTAGACATGGGCACCATCAATTGCAGGAAGATGCGCCAGAACCCGCCACCGTCCACGCGCGCCGCCTGGAAAAGTTCATGCGGCAACGCTGAATAATAATTGCGGAACAGCAGGGTCATCACGGGCATGCCGAAGATGGTGTGGATCAGCACAATGCCGGGCAACGAGCTGAACAGATGCACCGTTGCGAGTACCCGCACGAGCGGATAGACCATCACCTGCACGGGAATGAATGCGCCCACCAGCAGGATCGCGAACAACGTGGTGGCCCCGCGCGGTTTCCAGTACGACAACGCATAACCGTTCACCGCACCAACGAGAATGGACAGAACGGTACTCGGCACAACGATGCGCACCGAGTTCCAGAAGCCGACCTGGATGCCCTGGCAATCCAGTCCCGTACACGCCGATTGCCAAGCGACACGCCACGCATCAAGCGTGAAATGCACCGGCAGCGACAGGATATTGCCAAGCCGGATTTCCGCCATCGGCTTCACCGACGTGACGAGCATCACATACAACGGCAGCAGAAAAAACAAAGCCGACGTCAGCAGGAACGCGTACACGCCCAGGCGCGCGGGCGTGAAGCGCGACCTGCGTTTTAAGGGGTGGCGTGGCGCGTTCATCGGGAATCCCTGAGCCGCAATGCGCGGCTGCGAATATAAAAGACCGGCGCGAGGATCGCGAGCACGGTCACGAGAAGAACGATTGACGCCGCCGATGCCAGCCCCAGATTCGCGCGTCCAAACAGATAGTCCATGATGAACTTCGCGGGCACTTCGCTTGCCGTGCCGGGACCGCCCTGCGTCATGGCGATCACCGCGTCGTAGAGTTTGATGACCATCACGAACAGCAGGATAAAGGCGGTTGAAATGGACGCGCCCAGCATCGGGATGACAATGCTGACATAGACACGCCAGCGCGGAATGCCATCTATACGCGCCGCCTTCCAGATCTCTTCATCAATGCCGCGCAGCCCCGCAAGCAACAGCGCCATCACAAGCCCCGACGCCTGCCAAACCGTAGCTATCACAAGCGTGTAGATCACGCGATCCTGATCGACGATCCAGTCAAAGCGTGCATGCGTGAAACCGATCCTGTGCAGCACTTCCTGAATGCCCAGTTCCGGATTCAGGATCCACTGCCACACCAGACCTGTTGCGACGAACGACATAGCGTACGGATACAGGAACACCGTGCGCAGCGCGCCCTCCGCCATCACCTTCTGGTCGATGAACACCGCCAGCAGCAACCCGATCGCGAGGCATATGACGATGAACAAAACCCCGTAGATCACGATGTTTTGCAGCGACAGCATCCACCGGTCGTTATTGAAGAGCCGCACGTATTGCGACACGCCCGCGAAGCTATTCGATGCAAACGTGCGCGAGTTCGTGAACGACGTGCGCAAGCTCCATAACATCGTGCCGAAATAAGCGAACACAACGGTGAGCTCCATTGGCAACAACGCAATATAGGCTGCCAGCGCAAACCGCTTCCTCAGCGGTTTGCGCTTCGCGTGGCCGGCCGGAGCGCGCACGGTCTTGCCGGCGGGCATCGATGCCATCAGCTCTTCAGCCCGCTCGCGAAGGCCTTTTGCGCATCCTCCACCGACTGGTTCTTGTTCCAGAAGTTGGTGATGACGTCCTGCAACGCGCCATTGATATCCGGCGGCGTCAGCATTTCCGGATTCGGCAACTGCCGCGATTTGTCCTTCATGATCGCGATGCCTTCCTTCGCGCACATGTCGAGACTCGAATCGTCGATGTCCGAGCGAATCGGAATCGAACCCTTCTTCGCGCTGAACGCAACCTGCGCAGCGGGCGATGTCATGACCGTCGCCAACAGCTTCTGCGCCTTGATCACGTTAGGGTCATCGGTCTTCGGGAAGACGAAGACGTCGCCGGCGACCTGATACGGCGAATGCGGACCGAAGCCCGGGAAGCAGCCGAAGTCCTTGCCTGCCGTTTGATTGGCTGCGGAGAATTCGCCCTTCGCCCAGTCGCCCATGATCTGCACGCCGGCCTTGCCGGAGATCACTAGTGCTGTCGCGTCGTTCCAGTTGCGGCCCGGCGAGCCCGGGTCGATATAGTTATGCAGGCGCTTGAACTGCGTCAGCACCTTCTTGAACGCGTCCGACTTGACCGCGTTCACATCGCGATCGCGGTATACCTTCAAATAAAGGTCCGGGCCGCCAACATCGGCGAACACGGCGTCGAAGGTGATCTTCTCCTGCCATGCCTGACCACCGAGCGCGAGCGGAATCACGCCGGCCGCTTTCAGCTTGTCCAGATCCGCGATGAACTCATCGTAGTTGGCCGGCTCTTTCGTGATGCCGGCCTTCTGGAACGCCGGCTTCGAATAGAAGAACCATGCCGGCATGTGGATGTCCACGGGCGCCGCGTAGTAATGCCCGCCCGACTTGATGCTGTCTATGATCGACTGCGGGAAGATCTTGTCCCAGTTCTCCTTGGCCGCCACATCGTCCACGTTGTTCAGCAAGCCCTGGTCGATGATGTCGTGGAATTGCTTCGACGTATTGAACTGTGCTGCGGTCGGCGGATCACCGCCCATGATGCGGTTGATGGCTGTCGAGCGCGCCTGGTCCGCACCGGCCACGGCCTGGTCGACCCACAAACCGCCGGCCTTGTTGTAGGCATCGGCGAACTGCTTGATGGCCGCTGACTCGCCACCCGATGTCCACCAGTGGATCACGGTCGCTTTCACCGGATCCGCGTGCGCGGCGCTGCTAGCCGCAACGGCCGCGACAGCGGCAATGACACTCACCACCAGTTTCTTCATGCTGTTCATTGAGTCTCCTCCGGGCTATGTCTTTCATTTGGCCCTGTAGTTCATGGGGTCCAACGGCGTCGGCATTGAAATCGAACTGCGGGTCAGGCACCGGCCTTGGCATTACGTTCCGCGAGGAACTTCGCAACCAGTTCGGCACTGTGTTTCATGGTGCGCTTCTGCGTCTTGTAGTCGACATGGAACACGCCAAAGCGACGTTCATAGCCGAAGGCCCATTCGAAGTTATCCATCAGCGACCACATGAAATAGCCGCGTATGTCGACGCCGGCTTTGATCGCGCTATCCACGGCAGCAAGATGGCGCTTGAGGAACGAGATGCGCTGCGCATCATCGACTCGTCCATCGACTACCTTGTCATCCGACGCCATGCCGTTCTCGGTGATATAGATCGGCGGCAGTGACGGATATGTCTTGTTGAACCCGATCAGCAGGTCGCGCAGGCCATCGGGATGAATCTCCCAGCCCATCTGCGTGCGCTCGACGTCCGGCAACGGCACTTCAGTGAAACCATGCGCGCCATCACTCTTCACGTTGGTACGGAAGTAATAGTTGATGCCGAGGAAATCGAGCGGCGTGCCGATGGTCTCCATATCGCCCTCGAGCACCAGAGGCTCGGTGCCCGGCCATAGTTCGAAAAGGTCCTTCGGATAAGCCTTTTTCAACAGCGGGTCCAAAATCCATGCGTTGTGCTGGACTTCAAAAAGATGCGCGGCGCGTGCGTCGGCTTCGCTGTTGGTATCGGCGGTACCGCGGCCCACATTCGCGACAATGCCCTTGAGCGACGCTGGATCGTTAGCCCGCAGGACCGGCACGGCGGTTCCGTGTGCAAGCAGCAGATGATGCATGGCCTGGGTCGCGTAGCGGCCGTTCGCCAGACCCGGCGCATGATGGCCGTTGCCGTAGCCGAGATACGCGGAGCACCACGGTTCGTTGAGCGTGGCCCAGGCATCGACCTGACCACTGAGCTCGCGGCTCATCAGGTCGGCGTAATCGGCGAAGCGATACGCAGTGTCGCGATTCAGCCAGCCGCCGCGATCTTCCAGATATTGCGGCAAGTCCCAGTGATAAAGCGTGACGAAGGTCTTGAGGCCCTTCTCTTTCAGCCGCCCGATCAGGCGCTTATAAAAGTCGATTCCCTTCTGGTTCGGGCGCCCCGCTTCATCCATCACGCGCGGCCATGCAATGGATAAGCGATACCCATCGACATTCAGCGCGGTAAGCAAATCAAGGTCCGATTCCCATCGATGATAGTGATCGCAAGCGACCTCGCCGGTGTCGCCGGCCAGCACTTTGCCGGGCGTAGCCGAGAACGTGTCCCAGATCGACGGGAGTCGGCCGTCTTCGTTGACGGCGCCTTCGATCTGATAGGAGGCGGTGGCTGCGCCGAGCAGAAAATCTCGTCGCCAGAGGGCCGAATCGGATGGTGGGGAAAACGGATCGCTGGAGACAACGGATGCGTCGAGTGCCACGAGGACTCCTGTTTGAGCAGTGGAGTGGAAGCGCTTCCACAAGTGCCTGCGAACGATAGCAGCGGCGAATTGGCGCGGACAATACGGGTTTGTATGGAGAGGGTTGGGGGGCTGAGAGGCGCGTCTGTCGCGAGGGAGGTGGCGGCGAATTGGCAGCAACGGAGCGTTGGGGCCGCGCGACCGCGCAGCCAGACGTCGTTCTAACGGGTGATATGAACGTTTAGGGGGTTGATCCGCGCCGCCGCATCAAGTCACATACGAGGCCCAACGTGCTCACCATTAGACCGAAGCAGGGCTTGGTACTCAAGGCCGTTGATCTGTCTATGCTCCCATAGCCCGAACACGTCGGAAGCAATTGGCTGCTTGTGCTGCGCGATGTATTCATCGAGCGCATCCTGGATGATCGCGGATTCGGCACGGTTTTCAGCCTTGGAGATTTCTTTCAATGCTTGCCTCTGTTTCTGCGTCAACTCGACGAACATCCGATACCTTGCATTTTTCATTTCGACGCCCTGTCATTCACTGGAATCCGTGCCACAAAACAGGTCCCCGTCTGCGCCGATGAGCTCACGCTCAACGTCCCGCCATGCGCCTTAACGATCTGCGAGCAAATATAAAGCCCCAACCCCAGCCCGCCGCCCGGCTGACTGGTTGCCGGCCGCCAATACGGCTCGAAGACTTTCTCCAGGTCTTGCGGCGCGATCGGCGCCCCGGCGTTGGAGACGGAGACCTCAAACTCGCCCGCATCCACCGATACCGCCACGCGCACCGGTTGATCCGGCGATCCATGCGTCAGCGCATTGGCAAGCAGATTGGACAGCAGTTGCTGGACGCGCCCCCGGTCGCAGTGGACACAGCCGTCCACCGCGATCTGTTCCAGCACAACGCGCCCCGGATTCGCATCGCGCAGTTCCGCGACGACGTGGCGCAGCGCGTCGGCGAGATCATCAGCCGGAGCAAGCGACACGCCAATCCCCGAGCCAAGCCGTCCCCGCGCGAAATCGAGCACGTCGTCTATTAGCCGCGACATGCGCCGGGTCGTCGCCCGCAGCCGCGTGCCGATGCTGACCAGTTCCGGTTCGCTGCTGCGTCGTACCAGCCATTCCGCGGTTGCGCCCACGGCGGCAAGCGGATTGCGCATATCGTGGCCGAGCACGGCGATGAACTGCTCGCGCAACTCCGCGGTCGTCCGCTCGTCAAGGAGCTCAGCTTCGGTCGCCGAGCGCTCGCTCTCACTCTCCAGTTGCAACGCGATCAGTTCTGCGAAGAGCGTGAACATGGTGAGCGTTCGTGCATCCGACAGCAGCGCAGGACGCGGATCGATTGCGCACAGGTTGCCGAAATAGTCGCCGTTCGGCAGGATGATCGGCACCGAGATATAACTCTCGATGTTGTAGATGCGCGGCGTGTGGTGCTCGCGGTAGACCGGATCCAGGCTCGCATGGTCGATAACAACAGGCCGGCGCATGGCACGGGCCTCGCTGCACAGCGTGGTGTGCACGTCGAGTTGGCCGCCAGGCAGGAGCCCGAACTGAATGTCGTCCTGCACGGCGCAGGCGGTCCAGGTTCCCTCGGTGACGCGCGCCACCGCCGCGAAGCCGAGGCCGGTGTTTTTGCAGATCACGCGCAGCATGGACGGAACTGCGCCGATCCGGCCAATAATGGCCACATCGCGCGCAATCGCTTCTTCGCTGTCGTCCATGGCGGCCTGCAAAACTCCGGAAACTGGGTTCAAAATCCTACCTCTCGGTGCTCGATATCTTCTGTCCGGCGCTGCACCCGATTGTACGGGTCGGGGTGCGCGCGCCAAGGGTGTAAAAAATAGACGGCTGTCGCGGACACCGGCGACCGCGATCTTGTGGATTGCATAGTGTGGACCGCGATGCCAAGATGCGCTGTCGCCATCGACCAGCTGGCGCAGGGATCGAGCCTGAACCGGAGTCTGAACCGGAGCCTGGGCCGGCCGATGCCTTCCTGATAAACCTTCTAAAGAAAAACAATGACCGGAGCAGTGTTTTCAAAATCGCCGACAGGCATTTCGGGCTTCGACGACGTCACTCACGGCGGGTTGCCGGCGGGCCGCCCCACTTTGATGTGCGGCGCAGCGGGATGCGGCAAGACCCTGTTCGCCATGACCTTCCTCGTCGAAGGCGTCCTGAAGTATGGTGAACCGGGCGTGCTGGTGAGCTTCGAGGAATCGGCGGAGGACCTGGCCGCGAACGTGGCTTCGCTTGGCTATGACGTGATGTCGCTGATCGATCAGAAGAAACTCGCCATCGATCACGTCAAGATCGACCCGGCTGGAATCGAGGACACCGGCGAATACGACCTCGAAGGGCTGTTCGTGCGACTCGACTACGCCATTCGGAGTGTGAACGCAAAGCGCGTCGTACTCGATACGCTCGAAGCGCTGTTCGCCAGTTTCCCCGACGTCGTATTGCTGCGCGCCGAGTTGCGACGCCTGTTCGACTGGCTGAAGGAACGCGGCGTCACCGCCATCGTGACCGCGGAGCGTGGAACTGGAGACCCGAACCAGTTGACGCGGCACGGCATCGAAGAATATGTGTCCGACTGCGTGATCCTGCTCGACAACCGCGTCGAAAACCAGGTCACCACGCGGCGCCTGAGGATCGTTAAATATCGCGGCTCGGCGCATGGGACCAACGAATACCCGTTTCTTATCGATACCACCGGCATCAGCGTCCTCCCCATTACATCGGCCGGCCTGGCACATCTGACCTCGAGCGACGTCATCTCCACGGGCATCGTGGATCTCGACTCCATGCTGGGCGTCGGCGGTTATTTCGTCGGCTCCAGCGTACTCATGTCGGGACTGGCGGGAACCGGCAAGACCACCTTTGCCGCAAAGTTCGTGGAGGCCCGTTGCAAACTCGGCGAACGCACGCTGTGGTTCGCCTTTGAAGAGTCGCCCGAACAGATCGTGCGCAACATGCGCTCAGTGGGCGTGGATCTTGCGCACTGTCTGAGTGGCACGCTCAGGATCGAATCGGCGCGGCCCAGCTTTTTCGGCTTGGAAATGCATTTGGCGCGGATGGTCCGCGACATCGACCTGTTCAAGCCGTCCGCCGTCGTGATCGACCCGATTTCGTCGCTGCGTGGCGTGGAGTCTGAAGTGCAAGCGACGCTGTTGCGGCTCGTCGATCTCCTCAAATCGCGCGGCATTACGGCAGTTTTTACAAGTCTCAGCAGCATCGACCAGGCATCCAGCATAAACGACCGCAGCATTTCGTCGCTCATGGATACCTGGATTTCGCTATCGCATATTGAAACGAACGGCGAGCGCAACCGGCTTGTCTACGTGCTGAAATCGCGCGGCATGGATCACTCGAACCAGGTCCGCGAATATCAGATCAGCAATGAGGGAATCGCGATGGTGCCGGCATACATAGGCGCAGGCGGCGTCCTGACAGGTTCCGCGCGGCTCGCGCAAGAGGCGCAGGAACGCGACGAATCCGCCGCCCGCGACGAGCTTGTGATGCAAAAGAAACGCGAACTCGCACGGCGCCGCAAGGCGGTCGAACAGCAGGTCGCTGAACTGCAGTCGGCGCTCGACGCTGAAGCATCGGAACTCGATGCGCTAATCGAGCAAAGCGACGAACACAAGCGCCTGCAGGAAACCGACCGTACCCGAATGGCGCAACAGCGGGGATCGACAGAATGACCGAACAGGACTCGTCAACGCCAACGGAACACGAACCGGACACCGCAGAAATGCCGGTTGCCGCCGCGTATTCACTGCGCTTATATGTAGCGGGGGAAACGCCGAAATCGATGGCAGCCATCCGCAATCTTCGAGCGCTCTGCGCCACGCACTTGGCCGGTGAGTATTCGATCGAGGTCATCGATCTGCGCATCAACCCGCAACTTGCGGCCGCCGACCAGATTCTTGCGATACCGACCGTCGTGCGGCGTCTGCCCGCGCCGCTCAGGAAAGTAATCGGCGATTTGTCGAATACCGAGCGCGTGCTGGTGGGCCTCGACATCCGGCCGAGGGCCCCTTCGTGAGTGCCCTTCCCGTCGAAGCCGACGGTGGAGGCGGCGGGGGCCGTGGATATGACGCACCGCCTCCGCCGGCATCGGACACGCTTGTGCTGCGGCTGTACGTGACCGGCAACACGCTGCGTTCCACGCGTGCCGTCGACAATGCTCGGCGCTTGCTGGAAACACACGCGGCGGGCCGCTTCGAGCTTGAAGTGATCGACATCTACCTGCATCCGGAAGCCGCGGTCGCGGCCCAGATCATTGCCGCGCCGACGCTGGTCAAGCTGCGTCCCGGGCCGTTGCGACGGGTGATCGGTGACCTGTCGGATTCGAACAAGGTGCTGGCCGCGCTCGGCGTGATGGTGTCGAACGTAGCCGCTAGCGCGTCCTCAGGCGTGTCTTTAGATCCGTCCTCAGACGCGTTGATCAAACCTTGACACGTATGTCCGATCAATCCCACTCCGCTTCACTGGAAACTGCCTCCATCGAGGAGCTGCGCGAGCGGCTTCGGGAGGCGGAAGATACCCTCGACGCCATCCGCAGCGGCGCAGTGGACGCCGTGGTGGTCGGCAGCGACGACGACCGCCGCATCTACACGCTCGAGAGCGCGGACCGGCCGTACCGGGTGCTCGTGGAGCAGATGCAGGAAGGCGCGGTGATGCTCTCCGCCGACGGCACCATTCTCTACGCCAACGAACGTGCCGGGCAGTTGCTCGGCACCCAGGTAGAGCACGTGGTTGGGTCCGCGTTCAGCGCTTTTGTGCTCGACGGGCAGCACGCGCGCCTGCACGAGTTGATCCGCGAAAGCGCTACGGGTACTGCCCGCGATGAACTGACGGTGCTCTCGGTCAACGGGGAAACGCCCGTCTATTGCAGCTTCAAGGCGCTCGAATCCGAACGCGACCAGGACCGTTTGATCTGCGGCGTGATCTCCGATCTCTCGCAACAACGTCAGATGGAAGCGCGCCTGCATCAGGCGCAGAAAATGGAAGCGGTCGGACAGTTGACCGGCGGCCTGGCTCACGATTTCAACAACCTGCTGCAGGCCATTCACGGCAACCTGGAACTTGTGAAGCGCGCGCCGTCAGACCCCGAGCGCGTGCTGCGCTGGACCGGCAACGCCATGCGGGCCGTCAGCCGCGGCGCCAAGCTCACCGCGCAATTGCTGGCATTTTCGCGCTCCCAGAAACTTGAATTGAAACCGGTTGGACTGGCGCGGCTTGTACACGGCATGGCCGATCTGTTCGACCGCACGTTGGGCGCCGGGATCGACCTGCGGCTGGAACTCGGCGACGATGACGCGCAGGTCGTGGCGGACGCGACTCAGCTCGAACTCGCCTTGCTCAACCTCGCCATCAACGCACGTGACGCAATGCCCACGGGCGGCGTGCTGCGCATCAGCACGCTGGCGTGGACGATCACGGACGACGCCGATCTCGCCGATGGCGACTACGTGGAATTGAGTGTCGCCGATACAGGCACCGGCATGCCCGCCGATGTCGCGGCCCGGGCGTTCGAGCCGTTTTTTACCACCAAGGAAGTGGGTGCGGGAACCGGTCTGGGTCTCGCCCAGGTGTACGGCATCTGCCAGCAGGCGGGCGGCCATGCGCAGATCGAGAGCAGTCCGCGCGGCACCCGGGTGTCGTTGTTTCTGCGGCGTTCGCCCGCTGCAGCCGCCGCGCCGGACCCGTCGGCGTCGGCTGTTGTCAATGCGAGCGACCAGAGTGCGCCGCGAATCCTGGTCGTCGACGACGATCCGGATGTTCGTACGTTCATGGTCGAAACGCTGGTCTCGCTGGGGTATCGCGTGGACTCGGCGACGGGCGGGCGCGCGGCGCTCCACATGATGGCAAGCGATCCACCCGACTTGCTGGTGCTGGACTTCGCGATGCCGCATCTGGATGGCGCTACGGTGGCGAAACTGGCGCGGTCCCAGGGTCTGCAAATGCCGATTGTTTTCGCGAGCGGTTACGCGGACACCTCTGCTCTGGACGCCGCGATGGGCAACAATATCTCGCTGCTTCGAAAACCATTTTCGATCGGGAATTTGTCCGCGGTCGTGGCGGCGGCGCTGGGGTGAGGGGTGGACGGCAAGGGGTGCTGGTGCACACGCCGGTGATAGAGCACGGCAACAACCCCTGCACTGCTGACACAAACTGTCAGCAGTTACGCTTACGATGGGTTCAACTTCAGCACCGGCCATGGCAGTTAATCGCCGGATCGTTGCTGGATTCCCGGCCGTGCACCGCGGCTACTTCCATCGACCCAACGCGAGCGAACCCATGACCGATCCCAACTTCATCATCCTGTACGTGGACAACCCTTCCGTCAGCGCCGATTTTTATGCGGGCCTGCTCGGCAAGACACCCGTCGAATCCTCGCCGACGTTCGCCATGTTCATCCTGGAGTCGGGTCTCAAGCTGGGATTGTGGTCAAAGCATACGGTCGAACCCGCGTCGCCCGGGGCGGCGGGTGGCGGTGGCGAACTCGCGTTCGCGGTGAACAACAGCGACACCGTGCACAGCCTCTTCGCCGACTGGGTCAAGCGCGGCCTGGAAATCATCCAGCGGCCGACGGAAATGGATTTCGGCTTTACCTTCGTCGCGCTGGACCCCGACGGTCATCGTCTGCGCGTTTTTACGCCTTCCGCGGAATAAGACGACCGCACTCCGCTGCCGCATTTTCAAGCGGACGGACGGCGGCTACCACCTGCTCAACGGCATGATTGCTTTGGCCGCTTTGGCTACAACCCGCAGGTGGGGATCGGTTTCGTCGAAGGCGCTGTCCCCTCTGCCGCGCGCGTGATCGCTTTCTTCTGCCAGCCGTTTCGCTTCCCAGTCGCGTTGCCACGCCTCCGCCTGATGACGATGCTCGATCGCGCGCCGTGCTTCGTCCTCTCGATCGATCCATGCAGCGAAGATCGAAAACGCGCGGTCCAGCGCTTCATATTTTCCTCCCGGGCCGGCTACCGAAAACAACAGGCGGTCGCCCTGGCCCGGGTGCTTCCAGTACACATCAATTTCACGTTCGCCGGTCAGCGCCGTGGTTTCGCCGGTATCGATATCGGAAGTCGAAGTAGCGCCCTCGCCCGCCCATCGTGCTGCTGACGCTCCAGACCCTGAGCGAACGCTCCCGGCATTCGACGCAGGCTCAGGCGCGACCGCCAGCGCCCGGAACGGCCATTCGAAGCGGCCTGAGCGCAACCGTTGAAATTCGCCGGGGGCATCGGTCGAGACAAATCGCTTTGCCACCTTGTTGACCGTGAGCCTTCGCGAGACGAGATGCAACGTGAGATCGACACCGCCGCCGGCTACCCGAATCCGGCCTTCGTCCTCACGAATCTCAGCCTCGCATTGCGCCGACGCATACGACGACCGCCTGCCTTCCCGATACCCATGCAGCCAAAGCGCTGCGATCACCGCCAGCGACAGTGCAATCTGGGTAGCCGACGGCGGTGTCGAGGTGAGCCCCGCATAAAGCGCGACGGCCGCCGCACCGCACGACCCTGTCTTGACGATACGACCGAACAAGGTTCTAGCCTGGAACAAAGCAAACAGCCACATGTGTTTCCCCGGTATCACTTTTTTCTTGGTTTAAGGTCAAACACGCGGTGGCTCGATGTCCATGACATCTCCCCGCGAGGCGTGTTCGCCTTGAAGCGTCTTGATGACGCTTTCTCTCTCAGGTCGGCAATCCTGTGCATTTCAGTCTTCAGGCGTGGTCAGGCCTGAACTCGGCGGAACGGGCATCGCGGCGCTTGCCGTGATCACCGAGGGCCAAAGAACCCTGCTTTGCGTTCAACGCGGAAAGCGCCTGCAATGCGCACCGAGAGCGCGAGCTTGTTAGCGAAAGCGGCGAGCGAGTCACCATGAATTGCGCGACACATTCCGCGACCGGGAAACAGCCGGCCTCGTTTCCCCCCAAGCGACCGACAAATACTGTCCGCGATGCCTGCGTACACACCTGACAATGATGCCTTCGACGTACGCTACCTCCCTCTCATTCCGTCCGCTCTTTCCACCCATTTCGTTCAGCGCATCGACAAATGGTGAACATCGATTACACCCGCTTTACGCGCTCAGGCGCCCAGGCTGCGGATCGTCGCGGCGGTCCTGACGCCGACGCCGCGCGCGTCGCGGGCGCGGCTGCTGTCGTTCATCGGCGAAACGGCGCCAGCCGTGACTCCGGCAGCGCGTCGCCTGCGGGCTTCTGTCGGCGTGCAGCCGAAACGCTCCTTGAACGCGCGATTGAACGTCGATTCGCTCATGAAGCCCACCGCACATGCAATGGCGCCAATGAGATCGCGCGCATGCAGCGGGGACTCGAGCCGGCGCATGGCTTCGTCGAGCCGGCGAGCGCGTACATATTCCGCCACGCCGCCCATCGGTTCGAAGAGTTCATAGAGCGCAGTTCGCGATACCTTCAGGATTTCGCGCAGCCTCGCCGGACCGAGGCTCATGTCCGCCAGATTGCCTTCGATAAAACTCAGGGCCTGCGCGCGGATCACCGGCGTCAGGCGCGGATCGCCGGATTGCTCCCAGCGCTCGGCACGCCGCAGCACGCAGGCCGCGACGAAGTCCAGCGTGGCTTCGCCCGCCACGCGAGCCTGCTCGTCGTCCATCGAACTCGCGACGCTCACCAGGCTGCGCATATGCGAAGCGATCAGCACGCCGATAGGGTCGGCGGCCTCCCACGACAATCCATGCAGGCGCAACGCGCCGCCCGTGCGCCGGTCGATGGCCTGGCGCGGAATGGTGAGCGTCAGCATGGGCGCGTCGCGGGTGAAGCCGGTGTTTTCGACGACGAGATCGCGCACGACGACCGACCCAAGCGGCACTTTCTGGATGTCGCGGCCAAAGGTGGACATCAGCGTGCCGTCGAGCAGGCAATGCACCAGGTAATGGTCGACGCCGGAGGTCGCAATCCTGCGGCGGGTGCGTTGAAATTCGACGTCTCCGCCCACGACGTGCGACATGAGCAGCATTGGACCTAAAGGCCAGCTTTCCATCTTCGCGCGAAAGGGCACGGAGGCAACTTTCGGGCGCTTGATTTCAAATACGGCGTCGATTCCTTCGCGCCAGATTTCCTCGGCCTCATTCTCGGGGAAATCGCCACTGTCGAATCTGATGGGCGTGGACATGGCGTTACTCAACCTCCATAACAGCAGGGTTCCACATGATTTTTCAGAGCTGCCGGGTTCGGCTTGTGGCATTACCCGACATCGCAAAGAGATTAACGGCGTTTTATCGATAAAACTTTAGCATGTGTTTAAAACGATCTGCAGGGAACGGGGAGTTGTCGCTATGTGCTGATTCGTTTATTTAGTGGCAGACGCAAACGGGTTCTGGCTTTCCAGGCGCGGCCGGCCACGAATGCACCCCGGGTCAGGCAGGATGCTCATTGCTGAAAGGCGTTGAAATCAATAATGCGACGACGCACGGGATTGTCCGCACGGGTTATCTTTTGGGCGATGGAGGTTCGCCACCCACGATCATAACTTTCATTCCACTTGCATTAATAAGGGACGGGGCTGACTTGCGCGCTGGTGATTTTACGATTCGATTGATTCGCCTAACGTTTAGTAAGTAAACCAGCGTTTTATCGACAATCTTTATCGGGAACCCCGGTTGGTTCTTTTCAGCGGCTCGCTATTAACGGGGAAGCGGGCATTCGGTCAAAGCTGCGCCGGACAAGATGCCAGCGCACGCGCTCTTGTAATTGCGCATCGAGTTCCACCAGGAAACGCGTTTTCCCCGCGATAACCGCGCCCACCGGCAAACCATCGCAATACAGCACGCGATTGCCCGGCAAAGCGGGCACTTTCTCGCCGGGCAGCAAAGTGCCGGCGAGATTCAGCGGATCGACCGCGCTTATCGCGATGAAGCTGCCGTCGGCGGGCCGGTTGCGCATCGTGCGTAAAAGCGGCACGGCTTCGGGCAACGCGAATTGCTCGCCCGAAAGGCCCGCCACGAATCGGCCGCCGCGAATTTCACCGCGCGCTTCCAGCCGGTGAAAGACTCGCAGCAAGTCTCGCCACGGCGGCAGCCAGTCAGCCTCACGTTCGAGCAAGCGCCAGAAGATCACGCCGTATCGGCGCAACAGGGTCATCGCGACATGCTCGAGCGAATCAGTGCCGGGCGCGGCGCTGCTTTCAGAGCGGCGCAGCAACGCCCAGCGGCCGGCGTCGTCCATGCCGACGAGCCGCACGTCGCCACTTTCCATACGCCTTAGAAGCGCGAGCCACGCGTCGCAATCCATGGCGTCGTGCAGACAGTCATCGATCGTCTGATCGACCAGCGGATGACGCGGCACGTCACGCTCGCCCACCACGTTTTCAATGCACGCGACCTGATCGGGGAACACCGTCGCGAGCAGATCCTCGCTCTTCATCCGCTGCAATTGCGGCGCGACCCGACGGCCGCCCGCGTAACGTGGCAGCGCGAGCGCGTTGGTCGCGTTCCAGCGCCAGCGCACACCGAATAGCGGCGCGTCGAGCAGCGCCTGGATCAGCAGGTGTTCCGCCGTGCTCGAACGCAGATAACGCCAGACTTCATCGAGTGGAAAACTGTGGCTGCCAGATAGCGACAGCACAATCGCGTCCTCGGTCGCCGCCGCCTGCAATTCGAAGTTGAACGTGCGGCAGAACCGCTTGCGCAGCGCGAGGCCCCATGCGCGGTTCACGCGGCTGCCGAACGGTGCGTGAATAACAAGTTGTGTGCCGCCGGAGGCATCGAAGAAACGCTCCATGACGAGCACGTCCTGCGTCGGCAGAACGGAGAGAGCGGCTCGCGAGCGCGCGAGATAGTCCACGATCTGCCGCGCCGCTTCCTCGCTGATACCGGTTTGCTCAGCCAGCTTGGTGATGGCGATGTCGTGTGCAAATTCGCCCAGCCAGGCGCCCACTTGCGCATGCAAACGCGCGATCGCCGCCGACAATTCATTGCTGCGTCCCGGCGCTTCGCCGAGCCAGAACGGAATGTTCGGTGGCTGGCCGTGCGCGTCTTCCACGCGCACTCGCACACCCTCCACACGCAGGATCTTGTACGACGCATTGCCGAGCTGGAACACGTCGCCGGCCAGGCTTTCGACCGCGAAGTCCTCGTTGACCGTGCCAATCTGCAAGCCTTGTGGTTCCAGCAATACCGCGAAATCGGCGTTGTCCGGGATCGCCCCACCTGAGGTCACCGCCGTCAGCCTGCCGCCGCGCCTGCCGCGCAAACTACGAGTGACCGCATCCCGATGAACGTACGCTCCACGCACGCCGCGCCGGCTCGTATACCCCTCTGCGAGCATGCGAATAACTGCGTCGTACTGCGTACGATCAAGCGATGCATACGGCATCGCATTGCGCACGAGTTCGAACAGCGCATCTTCGCTCCACTCCCGGCACGCCACTTCAGCGGCGATCTGCTGCGCGAGGACATCGAGCGGCGCCTCGGGAATATGCAGCACATCGAGTTCGCCGCGCGCCACACAATCGAGCAGCGCCGCACATTCGATGAGATCGTCGCGCGACTCAGGAAAGAGCCGTCCTTTCGGCGTACCGCTTACCTGATGCCCCGAACGCCCGACGCGCTGCAGGAAACCGCCGATCGATCCTGGCGAACCCAGTTGACAGACCAGCTCCACATCGCCGATATCAATCCCCAGTTCAAGCGACGCCGTTGCAATCAGCACTTGCAGCTCGCCGCGTTTGAGCCGTTGCTCGGCATCCAGCCGCTGCTCTTTCGCGAGGCTGCCGTGATGCGCCGCGACAGCGGGTTTGCCGAGCCGTTCGGTGAGATGGCGCGCGACACGCTCGGCCATCCGGCGCGTGTTCACGAACACGAGCGTGGTGCGGTGCTGCGCGATGAGATCGGCGAGACGATCGTAGACACGTTCGCGCACATCATTCGACATGATCGCTTCAAGCGGGATGGGCGGCAGTTCAAGCGCGAGATCGCGCTTGCGCACATGGCCGACATCGACGATCGAACACGGCCGTTTGCCGGTCAGGAATTGGGCGACGAGTTCGATCGGCTTTTGCGTCGCCGATAACCCGATCCGCACCGGCGCTGCATTTCCATGTTCAACGCACAGCGCGTCCAGCCGCTCGAGACTGAGCGCGAGATGGGCGCCGCGTTTGTTGCCGGCAACGGCATGGATTTCATCGACGATCACCGTACGCACCGTCGACAACATCGCGCGGCCGGAATCGGAACTGAGCAACACGTAGAGCGATTCCGGCGTGGTGACGAGGATATGCGGCGGCCGTTTTTTGACCGCGTTGCGCTCCTGAGGCGTGGTGTCGCCGGTGCGCACCGCTGCGCGAATTTCGATGGGCGGCAAGCCCATGCGCTCCAGCTCGTCCGAGATGCCCGCAAGCGGTTCCTGCAGGTTCACGCGGATATCGTTGGACAGTGCCTTGAGCGGCGATATGTAGACCACAGTGGTCTGGTTGGGCAATGGGTCATTGCTCGCCACGCCTTCCCGGACAAGTTCATCGATTGCCGCGAGAAACGCCGTCAGCGTCTTGCCCGAGCCGGTCGGCGCGGCCACGAGCGTCGATCGACGCGCTTTGAGTAACGGCCAGGCGCGCGCCTGCGCCTCCGTGGGCTCGGGGAAATGCCGGCTGAACCACGCCGCGACGGCGGGATGGAAGGCGTCGAGCGAATTGGAAGTCGAAGGTTTTGCAGCAGTCATGTCGCTAGTTTATTAGCCGCCGGGAAAGCCTGTTTGATCGTGTTCGGCGCGCGAGGAAAACTACGTCGCAACGGCACGGTCACGGTGTGTTTTTGCCGGCCCCGTCACCCAAAGATGAAAGCGATGAATCGACGACCGCCGCGTCATCTTCTTACAAAATGATCGAATCGATCATAAAAACGATCGGTTTGCGCATTTTTCAAGACAGGATTACACTTCCTTTTGACTGTTTCAATCAAACACGTGATCGATTCGAGCATTGAACTTGAATTCGCTCGTCAAACAGGAGACCCGTATGGCCCAGCTTCCCATCAAGCGCTCGATCGAGCGCGTTCCCGGCGGCATGATGATCGTGCCTTTGCTTATCGGCTCGTTGGTCGCGACTTTCCTGCCCGGCATGCCGAAGTTCTTCGGCTCGTTCACCAATGCGATTTTCACCGGGGCACTGCCGATCCTCGCGGTGTTCTATGTATGTATGGGTGCGAGCATTAACGTCAAGGCGACCCCGTATCTTGTGAAGAAAGGCGGCGCGCTGTTCGCAGCGAAGATCGGCTCGGCGATTGTTGTCGGTATCGTGATGGGACATTTTCTGGGTGAGCAGCCTGTTTCGTCGGGCTTGTTCGCGGGGATCTCAACGCTGGCTGTGGTCGCCGCGATGAACGACACCAACGGCGGCCTCTACATGGCGCTGATGGGGCAATACGGGAAGTCCGAAGATGCGGGCGCATACACGATCATGTCGCTGGAGTCGGGCCCGTTTCTCACGATGGTCACACTCGGCGTGGCGGGGCTTGCAGCGTTCCCGTGGCCTACGCTGGTTGGCAGCATCCTGCCGCTCGCGGTTGGCATGTTGCTCGGCAACCTGGATCGCGAAATGCGCGACTTCCTCGCGCGCGCCGTGCCCGTGATGATCCCGTTCTTCGCGCTTGCGCTGGGGGCAAGTCTCGATCTGCACAAAGTGTGGCAAGCGGGCCTGCTTGGCATCGGACTGGGGCTGGCGGTGGTTGTCGTCACAGGAATTCCGCTGTATTTCACCGACCGCATGACGGGCGGCACGGGCGTGGCCGGCGTGGCGGCGGCCAACACGGCGGGTAATGCGGCGGCGGTTCCCGCGTTGATCGCGGCGGCGAATCCGGTCTACGCGGAAGCCGCAAAAAGCGCGACACTGCTGGTCGCAGCGTGCGTGGTGGTGACAGCTATCGTGTCGCCGGTCCTGACGGCGGCGGTGGCGAAACGCGTGAACGCCCGAACTGAAGAGCGCCGTACCGTGCAGAAAGCCCAAACCGAGGCCACGCGATGAACACCCGCAGCATGCTGATCGTCGCCGACGATCTCTCCGGCGCGGCGGACTGCGCCATCGCATTCGCTGGTGCAGGACGGCGCACAGTCGTGACGCTGGAGACATCGGGCGTGACGACCGCCGCTGCAGAGGCGGACCACGTCGACGTTATCGCCGCTGATACCGATACCCGCCGCCTTTCGCCACAAGACGCGGCACAGCACACCGCCGATGCGTTCAACGCGTTGAACGCGCCCGGCCGGCGCTTGTACAAGAAAATCGATTCGACATTGCGCGGCAACTGGACGGCTGAAGTGGCCGCGTTGCAGCCGCTCGCCGGGTTGGCAATCGTCGCACCCTCGTTTCCTGCGACCGGCCGCACGCTGCATCAGGCGCGCGTGCTGGTGCATGGCGAACCGCTGGAAAACACGGACACGTGGAAGCTGGAAAACGCCGGCAGGCCGGCAAATGTCCGGACGATGCTCGAGGAAGCGGGCCTGCGCTGCGAGTCCATCGATGTGGACACTTTGCGAGGCGACATCGACGCGCTGCTGGACAGGATCAAGGCAGCGGGGACGCAAGGCGTGCAAGCGCTAATCGTCGATGCCCATAGCGGCGGCGACCTGAAGCGGCTCGCGCAGGCCACCACGCAACTTGATCCGCGCGAGCACCCGTTGTTCTGGGTCGGATCGGGTGGACTCGCACGCGAACTGGCATCGCTGCCCGATCTGTTCGATGCCCTGCCCCGCGAGACCCTCGTCCACGAAAAACAGGAAGGCGCGATCCTGACCCTGGTCGGAAGCCTGTCGGCGGTTTCCGAACGCCAATGCGCGATGTTGCGCGAGCGGGCACGCGTAAGCGAACTGATCGTGCCACCGGCGGTCTTGCGTGTGGGCAGTGAGCACACGGACTGGCGCATGTGGCAATCGAAGATTGGCGAGCATCTCGAACGGCATCTCGACTTGCTGGTACGCATCGGCCGGGACGATGCGTTCGATCCAGCCGAAGGCGCGCATCTGTCCACCGCGCTCGCCGCGCTGGTGACGCCGCATTTCAGGCATGTCGGTGGCTTGATCGCGACGGGTGGCGAAACGGCCCGCGCGATGTTGAGCGCAGCCGGCATCGGCAGTCTCGATTTGCTCGCAGAAGTCGAAGCAGGCGTCGCGGTAGCACGGCCTTGCGGGCAGCATGCGGCACGCCCGGCCATTGTCACCAAGGCCGGCGCATTCGGCAGCGAGCATGCGCTGTTTGGCGCGTGGGAACATTTGCAGAGACTGCCGCTGCCAACAAAGCCAACGCAGCAGCCATCGCAGCCGACGCTGCGCGCGCCCGACGCGGCCACCAACACGCATTAACGCCAATGAGCGCGAAACCAGCATTTACCTCGCCTCGCAGCGAACACTTATACGGAGTTTAACGAATCATCATGAGCAATACTCTCCCCGTAATCGGCATCACGATGGGCGATGCATCCGGCGTCGGTCCCGAGATCGTCGTCAAGAGCCTCACGCACAAAGTGGTCTACGAGCAGTGCCGTCCGCTTGTGATCGGAGACGCGCGCCGCCTCGAGCAAGCCAACGAGATCGTGCACGGCAGCGCGAAAATCCGCCGCATCAAGGATGCGACGGAGGCGAAGTATGAGGCGGGCATCATTGATTGCATCGACCTGAACCTGATCCCCGACGACCTCCCCTTCGGGCAGCTCTCGGCGGTGGCCGGCGATGCCGCGTACCAGTACATCGCGCGCGCCGTCGAGCTGGCGCAATCGCAGCAGATCGATGCGATCTGCACCGCGCCGCTCAACAAGGAAGCGTTGCACGCAGGCGGCCACAAGTATCCGGGCCACACTGAAATGCTCGCCCATCTGACTGGCGTAGAGGAAGTCTCGATGATGCTGGTCGCGCCGCATCTGCGCGTGATTCATGTGACGACGCATATCGGCATCATCGACGCCATCAGGAAGATCGAGCCCGGCCTCGTGCAGCGTACGATCGAACGCGGTAACGCGACGCTGGTGAAAGCGGGTATTGCGAAGCCGCGTATCGGCGTGTGCGGCATCAATCCGCACGCGGGCGAAAACGGCTTGTTCGGTTATGGCGAGGAGGAAGAAAAGATCATCCCGGCGGTCAAGATCCTGCAGGAACGCGGACTCGATGTCACCGGTCCCCTGCCCGCCGACACGCTCTTTTTCCGTGCGGGCCGTGGTGACTTCGACCTCGTGGTCGCGATGTATCACGATCAGGGACATGGTCCGGTCAAGGTGCTCGGCCTCGAGGCGGGCGTGAACGTGACGGTCGGGCTGGAAGTGATCCGTACGTCGGTGGATCATGGGACGGCGTTTGATATCGCGGGCAAGGGGATTGCCGATGAACGCAGCCTGCTCGAAGCGCTGCGCCAAGGCGCCGAACTCGCGACACGACGCGGGTGAGCGGACCAGCGGATGCGCGGCTCAGTAAGCGCGCTCGTGTAACATCGGCGGCCTTGTTACCCGCATGAGCATTCATCGATGAAAGCAGCCGACCGTCACCGCGCCATCCTCGATCTCGTCCTCACCCGCGACGCCAACGTAGAGCAGTTGAGCGCGGCGCTGGGGGTATCGGAGGCAACGGTGCGGCGCGACCTCACCATGCTCGCGAAGGAGCGCCGTCTTGTGCGTACATATGGCGGCGCGACTGCGCTGGTTGGTGCGCATGAGCCGGAAGCGTCGCTGGAGGAACGCAAGTCGACGCAGCGTGAACAGAAGGAAGCGATTGCGCAGGCTGCCGCGCTGCATGTGAAAGATGGCGATACGGTGCTGCTCGACGGCGGCACGACTTGCGCCGCGCTTGCGCGTCATTTGAGTGCGCATCGGGACTTGCATGTGGTGACCAACAACCTGTTGGCAGTGATGACGCTTGCCAATGTGCCCGGCATGCGGATTACGTTGATTGGAGGTGATCTGCGGGCATCGAGCATGAGCACGCTCGGGCCACTGGCCGAACTCGTGCTGAGCCGCTTGAGCGTGGATCTCGCGTTTCTCGGCGCGGATGGCGTGGCCGCAGATTTTGGTTTGTGCGAGGCCAGCGCGGAACAGGCTTATCTGAAGGACTGCATCATTCGCCGGGCGGCGAGTGTAGTGGTGCTGGCCGATGCCGACAAGCTCGGGCGCGCCCGACAACAGCATTGGACGCCGCTGGAGCGCGACTGGCGTTTGATCACCACCACCCTCGCCGATGAATTCAGGCTCGCGCCGTTCCGGGCGCTAGAACGGGTCGTGGTCGAAGTTGCGCCTATGGGGGTGGAGTAGGTTTTGTAGGGACGTTGGGTTCTATGCGATTCCAGTTTCGCCTCGGCTAGCTTGCCGCCGGGTAAGCCCACTTCACCCGCTATTCCCTCATCCCCTTCATCTCCGCCGCTCGCTCGAGCAACAACTCCTTCTCCCGCACATTGCGTGTCATTGCTGCGGCGCGTTCGAATTCCGTACGCGCTTCCTCACGACGACCCAGCTTCGCCAATAAATCACCCCGCACGCTCGGCAGCCAGTGATAGTTCTTCAGGACTGCGTTCGACCCCAGCTCATCGACTATCTCCAGCCCCGCTGCCGGGCCGAACGCCATTCCCACCGCCACTGCGCGATTGAGTTCCACCACCGGCGAAGGCGCCACCATCGCCAGCGCATCGTAGAGCGCGACAATCTGCGCCCAGTCCGTATCCTCCGCCCGCCGCGCGCGGGCATGGCAAGCCGCCAGCGCACCCTGTAACGCATAAGGCCCGCGCGCCCCGTTCAGCGCCTCCGACCGCTCCAATGCCGCGAGGCCGCGACGGATCAGCAACGGGTCCCATCGGCTGCGGTCCTGGTCCATCAACAACACCGGCCGCCCGTTCGCATCGGTTCGTGCATGAATGCGGGAGGCCTGTATCTCCATCAATGCGACCAGCCCGAATACCTCGCTCTCGTCAGGCGTCAACCCCGCCAGAATCCGCCCGAGACGCAACGCATCGTCGCAGAGCGATGGGCGCATCCAGTCGTCCCCCGCCGTCGCCGAATACCCTTCGTTGAAGATCAGGTAAATGACTTCCAGCACCGACGCCAACCGCGCCGCCCGTGCATCGGCCTTCGGCACTTCGAACGGCACCCGTGCCGCCGACAAAGTCCGCTTCGCCCGCACAATACGTTGCGCGATGGTCGGCTCCGGCAGCAGGAACGCCCGCGCGATTTCATCCGTGGTCAAGCCGCCCAGCAGCCGCAACGTCAGCGCAACCCGGGCATCGACGGACAGCACCGGATGACACGCAGTGAACACGAGGCGCAGCAAGTCGTCGCCAATATCGTCCTCACGCGCGGCATCCAGCGCATCCACGAAATCCGGCGTGACGTGCTCCTCGCGCGCATCCATGTCGAGTCCCAACTCCTCGTGCTTGCGGGCGTGCAATGCATCCTGCCTCAAACGATCAAGCGCACGATGCTTCGCCGTGGTCATGAGCCACGCGCCCGGATTGTCCGGCACGCCATCCACACGCCAATGCTCCAATGCCGCGATCAGCGCGTCCTGCGCAAACTCCTCGGCGAGCGACACGTCGCGCACCAAACGCGCCACGACCGCGATCACCTTCGCCGATTCCATCCGCCACACCGCCTCTATCGCGCGATGCGTGGCCAGTTCCTGGCTGCCGGACTCACCGGAAGGTCCACTCACGCTGCGCTCGCCGCGTGCGGGTCTGCGTTCGCTTCCATGTAGACAAACTCCCATGAATGGCCGTCGAGATCGTCGAAACCGTGGCCATACATAAATCCAAGATCCTGCACCGGCCGTGGCGTCGTGCCGCCCGCGCGCACGGCCTTGGCGACAATTTCATCGACCTCGGCGCGACTCTCGCACGACAGGCACGTGAGCGCTTCGACCTGCAGCTTCGGGTCGATGATCGTCTTCGAGGTGAAGGTCTGGAAGAACGGCTTGACCAGCAGCATCGCGTAAAGGTTCTCGCCAAGGATCAAACACGCGCCCTGATCGTTGCTGAACGTTGGGTTGAAGCTGAAACCGAGTTCGTTGAAAAAGGCGCGCGCTTTCGGCAGGTCCGACACCGCCAGGTTGATGAAAATTTGCTTATGCATTTTTATTGCCCTTCAAGAAATGCGGAGTGCTGGCGTCAGCCGGCTTCCGCGAGTGGTTTCAGGCTGTTCAAGCCGCTTTCAAACTCGCCGCGACGCTTCAAGCTCGCGGAAACGCTCGATCGATTCACTCGAGCCGAAGTCGTCCAGTTCAAACAACTGCCGCACTTCGATTTCGCCGCTTTCGTGCTCGCCCATGGGCGAAGGAAAACGGCGCGCCCATTCGATCGCTTCTTCGCGTGAGCGCACCTGGATCAGCGTGTACCCGGCAACAAGCTCCTTGGTCTCCGCGAACGGACCCTCGACCACGCTGCGCCGGCCACCCTCATAACGCACGCGCCAACCTTTGGCGCTCGGCTGGAGACCGTTCGCATCGAGCAGCACGCCCGCTTTCGCCAGTTCTTCATGGTAGGTCGCCATCGCGCCGATCAGCGCGTCCTCGGGGAGTCCGCCCGCTTCGCTTTTTTCGGTCGCTTTGACCAGGATGATGAATCGCATTGTTGTTCTCCTCGTGGTGTGATCGTTGTGCGAACGAGAACGCCGTTCACGCTCTCATCCCCACGACGAGTCACGCCCGGAGAAATCGACAATTTTTAGTTGAGCAAGGGTTAACGCGTACGAAAGCGCGTACGAAGCGCGTACGAAGACTCCGCAAAAACCTCAGTCCCAGCAGGGACCGATCTTGCGCACTTCGACCTCGCACCATTCGACGGCCGGACACGCCGACGCAATCTCGATAGCCTCTTCCTTCGTCGCGCAATCGAGCATGTAGAACCCGCCGATCATCTCTTTCGCCTCCGCGAACGGGCCGTCGATCAGGCTGGCCTGGCCGTCGCGTTTCTTGACACGTACGCCGCCCGACGCCAGCGATTCACTGGCAATCAGCAAACCGCGTTCTTTTAGTCCCGCACCGAACTCGACCATGCTCTCGTAGAGGAGCTTGCCTTCGGCTTGCGAGCGCTCGGCCCGTTGTCCAACAGGTTCGGCGATGAGCAGCATATAAGACATGACATCTCCTGGATTGAGGTTTCAACCGCCCTTCAAGGTATCAACTGTGGAGGAAGCTTTCAATCCCCCAATCCCACGATGCGCCCTCCCCAAGCGGGACATCGCTGAAAAACGGCTAAGCTGTCGCCCTCGTTCACGGTTGCCCGCATTTTTTCTCATGGTCGATTTATCTATATACGGCGGGCTTTTCGCGGTTGCGCTGGTCGCGGCGACACTTTTCCCCCTTCAGTCCGAGGCTTTGCTGGCGGGTTTGCTGATCGCCGGCAAACAGCCGGTCTGGATGCTCGTCGCAGTCGCGAGCGTCGGGAACGTGGTCGGCTCGACCATCAACTGGGCAATGGGACGATCGATCGAAAAGCTGCGCGAGCACCGCTGGTTCCCGATCAAGCCGCGCGCACTCGAGCGCGCAGAACACTGGTACCGGCGCTTCGGACGCTGGACGCTGCTCTTGAGCTGGACGCCGGTGATCGGCGATCCCTTGACCATGATCGCGGGCGTTCTGCGCGAACCTCTATGGTCGTTCCTGCTGATCGTCGCGATTGCGAAAACGGCGCGTTATGCAGTGATTGCTGCGTTGCTCACCCTGTGACGCGCTTGGCTGCAGCCCAGTTGCGCGGGCTACTGTGCTTCAGCGCCGCTTGACCGGTGCAAACGCGCCTGATGATGCCTCGCGCTCGCCCACCCGCCGGACGGCAACTCGGCAAATTTCTTTCATCAGAGGAAATATTTGGTACGAGGCGCGTCTCAATCAATACGCCATCCTGAACAAACACTCATCACATCCCGCATTCGGCCATACGCTTCCTGTTCTACCGTCTTTGTTCAACTGACTTCGCCGACCGGCTACCGAACTCGGTGCCGTTGAATCAGTCAGGCGGCAAATGCGGCAAGAATTGCTCACTGGCAGTCGCGCCGTGAAGATCGGATTGCTGCTGACAGGCGTGAGGATCACCCGGGTACGCGACCAGCATTATTCCGCCACGCTGGAAACGATCTGGCGGATATCGGCAACCTCGGCTCTTGGCATCTGCGCATTGACCCGGGAGTCAAACGCAGCGAATGAGCGCGTCCAGCAATCGCGGCGGCTTGCAGGAAACGCATTGGCAAGCCAGGAACCCGTCGGCAACACCTTATGAAATATCAACGCGCAGTTCGACTCACTCAAACTTCATGACACAAGCGCAAGCAGCAAGATTAAACTGACGAATGAATTGCGTGATTAAACGTTTGCGCTAAATGTCCGGTACTACATAACCTGGACATAACGATTTTTTTGCCCTCTGTTTGCGGCTTTAACCACAGAACTATTTGCTAATGTGCGTTATGTGGCAAAAACAAATCGCCTTCAAGTAGACTCCGGCTTAAAAGGTAAGTCGTATCACTATTACCGTCTATCGAAGGACGGCACAGTGTAAATACTACTGATTAAGCCGTATCGTTTTTTTGCGCTCATTTAGCTGGAAGCTTTCCTCTCTAACCCTATGGCCATGACCCTCGACTACCTGCTTGACCGGCAAATCTCTTCGCAATGGCGTGGCGTGCTGGTCGCCTTGGCGGAAGAATTCGATACCCAGATCGGCCGCGACGAGCTACGTCAGTTGATGCAACGGGTAGGACGGCGTTTTGCCGCTGCCCATCCATTGCCGCCCTGCGCCACCACGCCCGAACTCGGCGCCGCGTTGAACGCGATCTGGAATGACCTCGACTGGGGGTTTGTCGAGGTGGGCGACGAGCCGGATTATCTCCGCATCGTTCATTGCTGTCCGCCCCTGCTCGCGTTCGGCGCGAATGCACTTCCGTGGAGCCCGGCGTTTCTCGAAGGCGCGTATCAGGAATGGCTAAGCGCGCTCGGCGCGCAAGGCTTGTCGGTGGTGCAAGCCGGCGAGTTTGACGAAAGCGCTACAGTCGAATTCAGATTGGGCCGTTATAGCAATTGAGGCCAACTGAGGGCGCGTCTGATCTCGCTTGGCGGAGCTTGCCTTGAGCTGGCCCGGAAAATCCCCCTCGGCTTGACGAACGCAGTACGGGTCCTACACCGGATCAAGCAGTCAACCATGTAGACAAACAGGCATTGCCCGCATCAGCGCCCAATAGCGCGCGAGACATCACCGCCCAGTGATCGTCGAGGCAGGGCTCAAAGCACAACCTAGAGTACGAGGACGCAGCATATGAACCCATCGCGCGATATTGAAAAGCTGTTCGACAAATTTGGCGGCGATGCCGGCAACTACCAGGAAATCGGCCGCGAAAACGAAGCCGTCCATGCCCGTACGCGCTGGCCGTTGCTCGCGACCCTCGACCTCTCGCAGCCATCGATTCCGAGCATCGTGCCTCGCCGCGAAGCTCATTTGCCGCACACGCAAGATCGTTCCGGCGAACATCGCACCGTGCCGAACAGCCTGACGCAGCCGGAGGGCGCAGCGCCGATCAACCGCGGCAAACCACCGCTCTTCGCACGCGCTCATCGCAAGACGGTTCCGCCGGTCGCCAATGTCACCTTGCCGGCGGCGCCGGTCGGCGCAGAGCGTTTCTCTGCTCTCGTCGAAGCGGTCGAAGGAACGTCGAACGCTGGAGAAGCCGAGGCCGTGGCGGCAGCCGCTGCGCAACCGCAGCAGCCAGCACGTCTGCCGCAACCGCTGTTCCGGCCGTTCCACACGCAGCAAGAGCAACACCTCCCGCAGCTGGCTCAGCAGCAACCGCAACCGCGCACGCAACCGCTCGCCACGCCTGCGAGCGCGCCCGGCCAACCCACGGGTTTCGCCGCCGCGCTGCAACGTTCGAACACTGCGACGAGATCGCCGTCGTTGCCACGCGTGCAGGCACCTCAAGTGGCTCAAGCGGCGGCTCAAGCACCGGCGCCCACGCCTGAAGCAAAAAGCCAATCGATCCTCGGCAAGCTGTTCCGTGCGCAGCCGCACGCGCAGCCTGCGCATCAACCGAGCGCACCGCCGGATTCGCTGGAGTCGATGTTCCAGCGTCTGCGCGGACCCGCTGCTTCAGCGCCGGCAACAACGCCGGCACCCGTCAACTCGCCGCTGAACGCACCGGTCACGGGCGCAGGTTCGTGGCTCGCCAAGCGCCACTCATCGTCATGAAAGTCATCACCGTTGTCTCTGCCAAGGGCGGGGTCGGTAAAACCACGCTCGCGGCGAACCTGGCCTCGGTGCTCGCCGCACGCGGGCGGCGCGTGATTGCGCTCGACCTCGATCCACAAAACGCACTGCGCCTGCATTTCGGCATTCCGCTCGACAGTATCGACGGACTGTCGCGCGCCACCCTCGCCGGTGACCCGTGGCAAACCGTGATGTTCGATGGTGTCGACGGCGTCACCGTGCTGCCCTACGGCGCGGTGGTGGAAGACGATCGCCGCCGCTTCGAGTCGCACATCGACCGCGACCCGCAGTGGCTCGCGCAATCGCTGGAAAGGCTGGGCCTCGATGCCGCGGATATCGTGATAGTCGATACCCCGCCGGGTTCGACGGTCTACACGCGCACGGCGCTGTGCGCGTCGAATTTCGCGTTGAATGTCGTGCTGGCCGACGCCGCTTCGTACGCCGCCATCCCGCAGATGGAACGCATGATCGAGGCCTACGCCACGCCGCGGGCAGATTTTGTGGGCACGGGTTACGTGGTGAACCAGGTCGACCAGTCGCGGCAATTGACGAAGGACGTGCTCAAGGTGCTGCGCAACCTGCTCGGCGACAAGCTGTTCCCGGGCGTTATCCACCTTGACGAAGGCGTGAGCGAGTCGCTTGCCTGCGACACCACGCTGATCCATTACGACCCATTGAGCCAGGCCGCCGCCGATCTGCGCACGTGCGGCGAATGGCTCACCAATGCGGTCGATTCCAGGCAGCTCTCGCCGAGGAGCGTCGCATGAGCAAGCCACGCGCAGGAGCTCGCGTACAACCATTATCTGAAGCCGATGAAGTCGCGTCCCGGCTGGAACGTTTTGTCGATTCGAAGATCTGGAGCAACCGAATCTTTACGACGATCCTCACGCTGTTCGCCCTCTCGACAATGTATTTCGTCTGGACGGTGCCGCTCGAGTTCACCCAGCAACTGGTGTTCGCGTGCTGCTGTTTCGCTTTGGCACTTGCGTTCCGGCGCCTGCGCGGCCAGTACGCGACACTGGTGATGATCATGCTGTCGGTCGCGGTCACCGGGCGCTACATGTACTGGCGGCTGACCGAGACAACTTACTGGGAACGTCCGCTCGATGCCGCCTGGGGTTTGCTGCTGGTCTCAGCTGAGCTCTACTCGGCGATCGTGCTGATGCTCGGTTATTTCCAGACCGCGTGGCCGCTGCAGAGAAAGCCGATGCCATTGCCGGCAAACCGCGATGAATGGCCGACTGTCGACGTCTTCATCCCGACTTACAACGAGCCGCTCGGCGTGGTGAAGCCGACTATCTACGCGGCGCTTGCGATCGACTATCCGGCGGACAAGATCTCCATTCATGTCCTCGATGACGGCCGCCGTCCCGAGTTCAAGGCGTTCTGCGAAGAGGTCGGCGTTACCTGGACGATCCGCACGCACAACCGGCATGCGAAGGCCGGCAATATCAATGAAGCGCTGAAAATCACGAAGGGCGAATATCTCGCGATTTTCGATTGCGATCACATTCCCACGCGCTCGTTCCTGCAAATCGGCCTTGGCTGGTTCCTGCGCGACAAGAAGCTGTCGATGCTGCAAACGCCGCACCACTTCTTCTCGCCCGATCCGTTCGAACGCAACCTGGGCACGTTCCGCAAGGTGCCCAACGAAGGCGAGCTGTTCTACGGGCTGGTACAGGACGGCAACGATCTCTGGAACGCGACCTTCTTCTGCGGCTCCTGCGCGCTGCTGCGCCGCACGATGGTGGAAGAGATTGGCGGCATCGCCGTCGAGACGGTGACGGAAGACGCGCATACGGCGCTCAAGTTGCATCGGCTCGGCTACACCACCGCGTATCTTGCGATCCCGCAGGCGGCAGGTCTTGCGACCGAGAGCCTGTCCGGTCACATCGGCCAGCGGATTCGCTGGGCGCGTGGCATGACGCAAATTTTCCGGATCGATAACCCGCTCACCGGCAAGGGCCTGAAGATCGGTCAGCGGCTCTGTTACCTGAACGGGATGATGCACTTCTTCTACGGCATCCCGCGCCTCGTGTTCCTTACCGCGCCGCTGTCGTACCTGTTTTTTGGCGCGCACGTGATCCACGCGGCGGCCGGCACGATCGCCATCTTCGCGTTGCCGCACATGATGCATGCGAGCATCACGAACTCGCGCATGCAGCGCTCGTTCCGGCATTCGTTCTGGGCTGAAGTGTATGAGTCCGTGCTGGCGTCGTACATCACGGCGCCTACCCTGCTCGCGCTGATCAACCCGAAGCTTGGCAAGTTCAACGTGACGGCGAAGGGCGGCCAGATCTCGAAGGATTATTTCGACTACGCGATCTCGCGCCCCTATCTGTTCCTGCTGGTGCTGAACCTGCTCGGGTTTATCGCGGGAATCGTGAACATCTACCTGCACTGGGATGTCAGCAGCGAAGTGAATACGGTCTTGCTGAACCTCGCATGGACCACCTACAACATGCTGATCCTCGGCGCGAGCGTCGCGGCTGCAAGCGAGCGCCGGCAAGTGCGCACGACGCATCGGGTAGAAATGAAGATGCCCGTGATGCTCAAGTTTTCGACCGGCCGCACCCTCGCCTGCGAAACCATGGACTACTCGGAAGGCGGCGTGGGCGTGAAGTTGCCGGGCAACCTGGAAGTGCCGCTGCACGAAAAAGTCACCGTCTCGCTGTTTCGCGGCGACGAGGAATATGCGTTTCCCGCGACCGTCGGCTTTACCGCCGCCGGGCGCGTTGGATTGCGCTTTTCCGCGCTCACGCGCGAGCAGGAATTCGAGTTCGTCAAGACCACCTTCGCCCGGGCCGATGCCTGGACGAACTGGTCTGAAGGACGCACCCCGGACGCGCCGTTGCGCGGCTTGCGGCACGTGCTGGTGGTGGGCATGGGCGGTATCGGCGCGTTGTTCGAGCATCTTTTCACCGACGCGAAGAACTGGCTGACGACCCGTTCACCCGACGTTAAAAAACTGAAGACCAAAGACTGACATGGGTAAGGGAATTTCGATGCTGCGCCCGGGCAATAGACAAGGCGAACCGGACACGACGGCTTTCACTCCGTTCAGCTCCCGCCCCATTCCCCGCGCATTGATGCGTAGCCTCGCTTGCTGGCTTGCGTTGCAAACGGCGTTGGCCGTGCCGCTGGCATCGCTGGCAAGCGCCGCGACGGCTAATAACTCGGCTAGTAACTCAACCAATACCTCGACTAACGCCTCGGCCAGCGCGTCCGCGTCCGGGACCGCTGCCGGAGTTGCTACCGGCGTGGGCGCCGTGCCGCCCCCCGGCCCGGCCACGCCGTTCAACCGCGCGACCATCGAGCAACCGCAGCTCGCCGTCCCGGTACCGGCGTTCGCACAGGCGGCCTCGGGAGCATTGGGAGGGTCTGCTGCGCCTCCGGTGCGCACGCTTGCGTCAAAGACGCCCACCACGGCCGAGCCCGGCACGCTGGTGCCTGGCGGCCGCCGCCAAACGCTGACGTTCTCCGACCTCGGCGCGCTCGATCCGCTGCAACTGCGTGGCACAGATGGCCAGAACGGCGTACCGTTCTCGGTTCGCAGCGACGAAGTCGTGACCGGCGCGGTGCTGCACCTGATCTACAGCTATTCCCCTTCGCTGCTGCCGTCGATCTCGCAACTCAAGGTGCTGGTCAACGGCGAAGTCGCCGCCACGCTGCCGGTGCCGCGCGAGCAGGCCGGCATCCTGGTTGCGCGCGACGTCTCCATCGACCCGCGCTTCATCACCGAGTTCAATCACCTCAACGTTCAGTTGATCGGCCATTACACGCAGCAATGCGAGGATCCGTCGAACTCCACGTTGTGGGCGACCGTCAGCAACGCGAGCTCGCTCGACCTCACGTATGCATCGCTTGATAGCAAGCCTGACCTGGCCGCGTTGCCTGTGCCTTTCTTCGATCGCCGCGACGTTCGCCGGCTCGAACTGCCGTTCGTGTTCGCGCAGAAACCAAGCGCGGCCACGCTTGAAGCAGCGGGCGCGGTAGCGTCGTGGTTCGGCTCGCTTAGCGGGTATCGTGGCGCTGTGTTTCCGGCGCAGATCGACAACGTGCCGCTGTCCGGCAATGCCGTGGTGTTCGCCACCAGTGACCAGCACCCGGCCGGCTTGAAGATCCCCGATATAAACGGCCCGACCATCACGGTGCTGGATCGCGCAAGTGATCCCAATTCGCCCTCGCGCGGCCGCTTGCTGCTCGTGATGGGACGCAATGACACCGAATTGAAGATCGCAGCGAAGGCGCTCGGCATCGGCCAGAACACGTTGTCCGGTACGACCGCGACGATCACGCAACTGAACGACTTCGCCCCGCGCAAGCCCTATGACGCGCCGAACTGGCTGCCGACCGACCGGCCCGTGCGTTTCGGCGAACTGGCGGAAGCGCGCGACCTGTCGGTGACGGGCTATAACGCCGACGCCGTGCGCGTGAACATGCGCGTGCCGCCCGACCTCTTCATGTGGCAAACGAAGGGCGTGCCGATCGATCTGGGTTATCGCTACACGGTGCGTCCCGCGCTCGACCGGTCCACGCTGAACATCAACGTGAACGATGGTTTCGTGCAGTCGCTACGGATTCCGGCGGTGGCCACGTCCACCTTCGATCTCGGCCGCTATTTCAACCGGGTGATGCCCGACCAGACCGCCGCTGCGCGTCGTGAGATCTACTTGCCGCCGCTGCTGCTCACGCCGCGCTCGCAGTTGCGCCTGCACTTCTACTACGACTACCCGAAGACCGGCGAATGCCAGGGCCGCGTGCTGGATAACGTGGTGGGTTCCATCGATCCGAATTCGACCATCGACCTCTCGGGCTTCCCGCACTACATGGCGCTGCCCGACCTCGCGGCATTCGCCAATGGCGGCTTCCCGTTCACGCGCATGGCCGACCTGTCCGAGACGGCAGTCATCATGCCGAACGATCCCAACTCCGCCGACTTCAGCCTGTACCTGCTGGAGATGGGACGCATGGGGGCATCGACGGGTTATCCGGTGACCGGCGTGACCGTCGCCCAGGCCGATCAGGTCGACAATCTCAAAGATAAAGACCTGCTGATCCTGGGCTCCCCCGGCCGCCAGCCGCTGCTGCAAACCTGGGCGAAGCAGATGCCGTTCTCCGGTGACGGCGATTCGCGCAGCTTCCAGCTCTCCGACGTGGCGTTCAAGGTGGTCGACTGGTGGCACGGCCCGCATGGTGTCGAGCGCCTGCCGGCGCGCGCCGACCTGTCGCTTGTCAGCTCCAGCGGCGACGCGCTCATTACTGGCTTCGAGTCGCCCCTGAAAAGCAATCGCAGTGCGGTGGCGCTGATCAGTGCGGCCGGCCAGTCCGACGCAGACCTGTCCGCCGCCTTGCTCGACAACGACATCCTGCCCGAGATCCAGGGCGCCATGGCGGTGATCCATGGACGCGACGTGACGGTGACATCGAATGGCGAGGCGTATTACGTCGGCCGCCTGTCGCCGCTGGAGTACATGCGCTGGGCGTTGTCGTCGCATCCGCTCTTGCTGGTGCTGGGCAGCTTGCTTGCCGCCATCATCATTGCGGCACTGTTCTACCGGTCGCTGCGCGCCATTGCCGCGCGCCGTTTGAGGGATTGATATGGAGGCTGGTTTCAGACGTGAATCGAAGACTGCAATTCTGGCGCTGGCGTTGATCGGCATGGGGACAACTCTCAGCGCGCATGCGTCTTCGACGCCCACGCCGCAATGCACGGACTGGAGCGCTTACCGCACGTTCACGGCGCGCTTCGTGCAGGCCGACGGCCGTGTGATCGACTACTCCACGCCGACGCAGCAAACAACCTCCGAAGGCCAGTCGTACGCGATGTTCTTCGCACTGGTCGCGAACGACCGCGCGACCTTCGACCGGCTGCTCGCCTGGACCCGCATTAACCTCGCGGCGAACCAGTTCGAGCCAGGCAATGTGCAACTGCCTTCATGGCAATGGGGCAGGAAGCCGGATGGTTCGTTCGGCGTGCTCGATCCCAATTCCGCCTCCGATTCCGACCTGTGGATCGCCTACGACCTGCTGCAAGCGGGACGTCTGTGGAACGAGAAGACTTACACGCAACTGGGCATGGCGCTGGCCACTCAGATCGTGCGCCACGAAGTGACGAATCTCGCTGGCCTCGGGCCCATGCTGCTGCCTGGTCCGCAAGGGTTCAAAACCGGCGATGTGACGCGTCTTAATCCGAGCTATTCGCCGTTGCCGGTGTTGCGCGGACTCGCTCGCGAGATGCCGGACGGCCCGTGGAACCAGCTTGCCGAGAACAGCTATAAGCTCGTGACGACCACCGCGCCGCACGGCTTTTCTCCTGACTGGGCGGCGTACAAGTCGGGGCAGTTCGTCGTGGATCCGCAGACCGCCGACACCGGCAGCTATGACGCGATTCGCGTGTATCTGTGGGCCGGGCTGACATCCGGCGCCGATCCGCTTGGCAAGCCGTGGCTTGCCAAGCTCGGCGGCATGCGCCAGGCCGTCGCGCAAAACGGCTATCCGCCGGAACGCGTGAGCGTGTCGACGGGCGCGACCAGCGGCGAAGGCCCGCTCAGCTACTGGGCTGCGCTCGCACCGTACTTCAAGACGCTCGGCGATGATCGCGGCCTGGGCCTTGCGCGCGCGCATCTCGCGGCGCTCGACGCGCCCGTGGCGAACTCGCCAGCTGCAACGTCTGCAAATCCTAACCGTGAACCGGTTTATTACGACCGGGTGCTGGGCTTGTTCGGCGCCGGATTTATAGAAGGCCGATACCGTTTCGACGAAGCCGGCCGACTCGTGCCGAGCTGGAGAAGCGCATGTTGAAACGGCCCCTGTTCCCCATCAAGCCGCACGCCGGCGCGCGGGCGATTGCGCTGAGCCTCGCGGCGGGCTGCGTCGCCAATGTGCCTCTGACCGTGTTCGCGCAAGCCGCCAGCAGCGCAGCGACTGCTGGCGCCGTTACCGGCGCCAGCGCCAATTCACCGTTAGCCGTGCTGATCGATCAGGGCCGCTACTGGCAAGCGCATCGCCGCGGCGATCTCGCCGAGCAGGCGTGGCAGAAAGTGCTGCGTATCGATCCGAAGCAGCCTGACGCGCTCTATGGCATGGGTATCATCCTGTCGGACCGCAAGGACGGCAGCGGTGCGCAGCAGTATCTGCAGCGCTTGCGGGAAGCTGCGCCGCAGTATCCGAATATCGATGAACTCGGCCGGCGGCTCGGCGAAACCAGCCCGCGCGACCAGACCGTGAACGATGCCCGGCGGCTCGCGCAAAGCGGGCAGACCGCGTCGGCGGTGCAGGAATACCAGCGGGCGATCGACGGCAAGCCCGCCACGCCCGAACTCACGCTCGAGTATTACCAGGCGCTTGCCGCCACGCCGCAAGGCTGGGATCAGGCGCGTCAAGGCCTGACGCAGCTTGCGCGCCAAAACCCCAACGACCCGCGCTACGCGCTGGCGCTTGCGCAGCACCTGACCTACCGCGACACCACGCGGCGTGACGGTATCGCCCGCTTGCAGCAGTTAAGCACCGACAGCACGGTCGGCGAGGAAGCTAAGAAAAGCTGGCGCCAGGCGCTGCTGTGGCTCGGTGCACGTGCGTCCGATGCGCCGCTTTATCAAGCGTATTTGCAAGCATCGCCGGATGATCCTGCGGTCAAGGCGCGTTTCGATTCGATGGTCCAGCAAGACAAGCAGGCCCGCGATCGCGCGCAAGCGGATGCCACTGTCGATGCCCGGGGACGCGAGGTTGCCGAAGGTTTCGCCTCGCTGGATCGTGGCGATATCGTCACGGCGCGCGCCCGCTTTTCGGCGGTGCTGGCGAACAGCCCGGACGACGGCGATGCGCTCGGCGGCATGGGTATCGCCGCGTTGAAGCAAGAAAAATTCGACGAAGCGCGCACGTATCTGGAGCGTGCATCGCGTGCCGGCAATCCGGCGCGCTGGAAGGATGCGCTCACGAGCGCGACCTACTGGAGTTATACGAGCGAAGGTATCGGCGCGCGCAGCAATGGCGAGATCGCGAAGGCGAGGTCGATGTTCGAGCGCGCGATCGCGCTGAATCCGTCGGACACCACTGCGCAGACCATGCTCGGTGAAACGCTGCTCAACAGCGGCGACCCGCGCGGCGCTGAACAGGCCTACCGGATGGCACTGCGCCGTCAGGCCGACAATCCGGACGCCATTCGCGGACTGGTCGGTGCACTGGCCGCGCAAGGCCGCGGCGACGAGGCGCTCAGCTTCGCGAACCAGTTGAACGCGGAACAGCAGGCGAAGGCTGGCGGCATCAACAAGCTGCGCGGCGAAGCGCAGGCGGCGCAAGCGCGCGTGGCGGAAGCACGCGGCGACCTGGGCACCGCGCGCAGTCTCTTCGAAGATGCGCTGCTGAACAATCCCGACGATGTCTGGATGCGGCTCGACCTTGCCCGCATCTATGTGCGCCAAGGTGCGGTCGGCAATGCGCGCAGCATGATGGACGGCTTGCTCGCCACGCACCCCGACATGACCGATGCGCTTTATGCAAGCGCGCTGCTCTCGGCTGAGACGCAGGACTGGGCGACGGGGTTATCGCAGCTGGAACGGATCCCGGTCAGCCAGCGCACGACGGCCATGACCGTGCTGCAACATCGCTTATGGGTGCATACGCAGGCGGATCTCGCGAACCGGATGTCGCGTGCCGGGCAGACGCAACAAGCCGAAGCCATTCTGCAAGGCGCCACGCCGACTGCCCAGGGCAGCCCGGAACTGATCGGCGTGCTGGCGTCGTCGTATCTGCAGGCGGGCGACACCATGCGCGCGTTGTCGCTGGTGCGCGGCGCAATGGCTGCTGCCCCCGACGACACTGGCCTGCTGCTGCAATACGCAGGTATCCTGACGGCCGTTCCCGTGACTGCAGGCCGGACAGATCCGCAGCAGCAAGCCGAACTGAGTTCGGTCATGCGCCGGCTGGCGGCTTCCCAGCTCACGCCGCAGCAACGTATCGACTTCAACAACCTGAACATCGGCATTGTGGTGAAACAGGCTGATACCGTGCGCCAGCGCGGGGACCTGGCAAGCGCCTACGATGTAATCGCGCCCTGGCTTGCCGCCATGCCCGATAACCCCGATCTTCAAGGCGCGCTGGCCCGTTTGTACACCTCCGCAGGAGACGACCGCAGCGCACTCGCGAGTTATCGCGCGGCGCTGGCTCGACGTCCTGACGACATCGATTTGCAGGTCGCAGCGATTGGCGCCGCGACCGGCGCGAGAGAATTCTCGTTTGCCGAGGCAACGGCGAATCAGGCGCTGCGCGCAGCGCCTGAGGATCCCCGCGTGCTCGCCGCGACCGGCCGCATGTATCACGCCGAGGGCAAGCTTTCGCTGGCATCGCGTTATTTGCAGCAGGCGTTGATCGCAGCGAATACGCCTGTGGGTCAAACGGCGCGTGTCGCCGGCCAGGGTGCGCAACCTAACGTGCCGCGCGGCTGGGAATCAGCGATGCAGCGCATCGGGTCCATGCCCCTGCCCGGCACCAATCCATTTGAAGGCAAGACCGCCGTCGATACGTCATCAGGCGCATCGGGCGCAGCGACCGGTCCGCTGAGCGGACTGTTCTCGCGCTCGACCACGCCGATGCCCGGACTGCCCAATGGGTCGTCCAGCGGGCCGTCCACTTATCTCCAGCCTTCTTCACCGACGCAGAACGTGCCGAACTATTTGCCCCCGCCTCAACCCGCGCCTTATTCGACACCGTATGTCGCGCCCTATTCGACGCCGGGCAATGGTGCGCGCCCGGTAGCGGCAAGCGGCGGATACGGTCCGGATACGTCCGGTTCAAGCCAGTCTGGTGGGCCGGCTGCAGCGCCGCTGCAGCCTTATCCGGGGCAAGGGCCGGCTCAGGATTCGGGACAGTATCAGGGGCAATACCAGGCTCAGGGGCAGGCTCAATATCAGCAGCCGAATCAACAGCAGCCTTATCAACAACAGCAGCCGTATCCGGCTCAGTACCAGCAAGCTCAGCAGCCGTACGACGCGGCGGTGAGTTCGCCGTGGCCCATGTCGCCCGCTGCGCGCGAAGCACAAGCGAACGCTCAGCAGCCGCAACCCCGCACGTATTCGAGCGCGTCGGCAGCGAAGTCGAAACATACGGCAACGCGCAAGCAAGCCACGTCGCGTAATAGCCGCCAAGCCGATGAAACGGACTACAGGCAGCAGCCTTACCCGCAGCAGCAACAGCAGTATGCGCAGCAGGGGTACGGGTATCCGCAGCAACAACAACCGTACGCGAACCAGGGCTACGGGCAGCCCTATATTCCGCAACCGCCCGCGGGTTATGGCTACGCTCCCGCGCAAACGGCTCAGGCGTACTCAGGCATGGCGGGCAACAATCCGACGACCGTGGCAAACGCACAAACGCTGGGCGTCGCCGACGAACTCGCGCAAATCAACCGCGCCCGGTCGAGCACGGTGTCGGGCGGCATCATCTTTCGCCAACGCACGGGTGAGGACGGGCTGTCGAACCTGACGGATATCGAAGCGCCGGTGGAGGGTCGCATCGCGGCAGGGAACGGGCATATTGTCGTGACGGCGACGCCGATCACGTTGGATGCCGGTGATGCGCAATCGACGGCCGACACGCTCAAGCGCTTTGGCTCCGGACAGGCCGCATCGACCCTTAACAATAATTACGGCAATCAAACGGCGAGCGGCGTGGGCTTGTCCGTGGGATACGAAACGAACAGCGTCAAGCTCGATGTCGGCACCACGCCGCTCGGCTTTCTTGAAGAAAGCGTGGTCGGCGGCGCACAGTACAACGGCAAGATAACGGACAAGGTTTCGTACTCGATCGCCGTCGCACGCCGGGCGGTTACTGACAGCTTGCTCTCGTATGCAGGGACACGCGACCAAGGTCATCAATTGCAATGGGGTGGCGTCACATCGAATGGCGGACGTGCGGATCTCGGCTGGGACGACGGAACGAGCGGCGTGTACGTGAACTACGCGTTCCAGTACTACGAGGGCACCAATGTCGCGAGCAACACGGCCGAGAAAGGCGGCGGCGGTTTCTATACGCGCCTGTTCCAGGACGGAAACACCACGCTGACGGCGGGCGTGAACACCACGCTGATGCACTACGACAAGAACCTGTCGTACTTCACCTATGGCCAGGGCGGTTACTTCAGCCCGCAGCAGTACATGATCCTGAACCTGCCGGTCGAGTATATGGGCCGCAATGGCGCGTTCACCTACGACCTCAAGGGTTCGATCGGCGTGCAGCACTACCGGCAGGATTCTTCGGATTATTTCCCGATCACCGGCAACGTCCAGCCGGGAAGTTCGGGGCCCAGCGGCAGCGTGTATCCCAGCAGCAGCAAGACAGGCATCTCGTATTCGTTCAGCGCAACGGCCGAATATCAACTTGCACCGCAGCTCACGGTCGGGGCGACAGCGTCTCTTGGCAATGCGTATCAGTATCGCGAATATCTGGCCGCCGTGTACGTGCGGTACAGCTTCACGAAACAAGCCGGCGCACTGTCCTTCCCGCCGACGCCGCTGGCGTCGCCGTATCTGTCGCTAACGAATTGATAAGGTAATCAATTAAACGTAAAAAAAGTGGATTGGGCGGGTTCGCTCAATCCACTTTTTCGTGACGCCACGGCAGCGGGTATTTGATGACGTTCAGGCATCTACCGCGCTTCGTCCAGTCCCCTAAACCAGCACCGCCCCGCCGTCCACCACATACGTCTGTCCCGTTGCGAACCCACTTTCCATCAGGAACAGATACGCCGCCGCGACATCGCGTGCCTCGCCCACTCGTCCGACGGGAAAATGCTTGCCGGCTTGTTCGTACATGGCTTGCCGGTCCTCTTCTGACATGTCCTGCCATAGGTTCGTCGCGATCAATCCTGGCGACACCGCATTCACGCGCAACGGCGCCAATTCGACAGCAAGCGCGCGCGTGAGCGCTTCCATTGCTCCGCATACGCTTGCGCCGAATGCCCAGCCGCTGCGTGGACGCAACGCCGCGACACCCGTTGTCAGCACGATCGAACCACCCGCCACGATGTGCGGCGCGCCGTATTTGACCGCGGCGAGCGCGCCCCAATAGCGGATATCGAAGGCGCGTCTTGCCTGCGATAAATCCGTCGCGGCGACCTCACCAAGCCGCAGCGAATCGCCTGCGGTGAACACCAGATGATCGAAGCTGCCGATCGCGTTGAAAAACGCTTCGATAGCGTGTTCATCGGCGAGATCGAGCGCGTGGCCCTCAGCATTCGATCCAAGCGCAGTGACGGCGGCCTCGATACGTCCCGCATGTCTCGATCCAATCACGACGTGCGCGCCTTCGGCCAGCGCATACTCCGCCACCGCATAGCCGATACCCGATGAACCGCCGAGCACGATCACTGTCTTGCCATCGAGCCGGCCTTCAGGCGCTGTGTTTTTCCCCGTTCGAGTCATTGGTTGTACTCCTGAATAAATGTGAATGCTCGTAAGCCTGATCCAAAGGATCGACGCCCTTCTTCTACGCCCTTTCAATCAACGATTGCAACACCGTATCGAGCGGCACACGGCCTTTGCGCACTTCGTTTTCAGCGCCTTCGAAGCAGATCCATTCTTCATTGAAGCCATCGATCATTTGCATGCGCGGCGTCGGGTTTTTCATCCCTTGCGAGCGGAACAGGTCTTCCCACGTGTCGCGCGGCACGATGGTCATGCTGACGTCTCGACCTAGCAAACGTGCGAAGCTCTCAGCAATCTTGTCGGGCGAAATACGCTGCGGTCCTTCCAGTTCGACAATGCGGTGCCCCGTCCACGATTCGCGCAGCAGTTCTGCTGCGACGCGGCCGATATCGGCGGTGGCGACCATCGGCACAAGTTTATCGAGCGGCTGCAAGAAGCTGGGCACGATGCCCGATTCGCGTGCAGGTGTCACATCCCATGCAGCGTTTTCTATGAACCATGCAGCGCGCAGGAAAGCCACGGGCATTGGCAGCGTACCCAGTTCCTGCTCGAGGATTTGCAGCTGGTTCAACAGGTTCGGCTGCGTGGCTTGTGCGCCGATCGTGGACAGCACGACCACCCTGGACGGTTTGGCGGCTGCGAGCGCGGCCCGCAACGTGGCGATAGTCTTGCGTGCTTCGGGAAAGCCCGGCGTAGGGTCGAACGTCGGCGGCAGCAGGACAAACACGCCTTCCGTGCCTTCGAATGCGTGCTGCAATGCCTGTTGGTCGTTGACGTCGGCAAGTGCGACTTCGCAGCCCTGCTTCGCCCAAACCTCGCCCTTCGCTGCGTCGCGAACGACGGCGCGGACTTCGAGGCCGGCGGCCAACAACAAACGCGCAACAACGCCCCCAACCTGCCCTGTGATCCCGGTCACTGCGATCATGGTTTCTCTCCAGAAAATTAGGCAGCGAGCGCTGCGTTGGAGAGGATTGTGTTCGACAGAACCCCGATTGACGATAGCCCGGCTGTCATTACATTCATGACATAAGGGCATTGATAACGAGCGCAACGATGATCCGCAGGTATTGCCGAGTTGCAGCCTCGAGATGACGTACGCGAACTCACACGCGGATTCGCGTTGTGCTTACAAACTAAAAAACCGTTCCAGCGTTAGCTGAAACGGCTTTTCTATCCTGAACGATAGGCGCGACGACCTCCACGCCAGCATTCTTCCGCGGAAGTTACTGCTTCACGCCTTCGGCTTGAATATGCAGCGTCGTCTTCATCTTGAAGCCGTATGCCTTGCCGTAGTCCACGCCGAAGTCGCCGCGATCGAACGTTGCCGTCGATTCCGTGCCGCACACTTCTTTCTTCAGCATCGGGTTCGTGAAGCACTTGAACGATTCGATCTTCAGGTTCAGCGGCTTCGTCACGCCATGCAGCGTCAGCTCGCCGATCACTTCAACCGGCACGTCGCCCTTGAACTTCATCGACGTGCCCTTGTAGGTCGCCGTCGGGAACTTGTCGGCGTCGAAGAATTGCGCGCTCTTCAGTTCGCCGTTCAGCTTGTCGTTGCCGATATCAATCGACGTCATGTCGATGGTCGCGTCCAGCGTGCCCTTCTTGGCCGCGCGATCGATCGTCACCGTGCCGCTGCTCTTGTCGAACTTGCCGCGCCAGACCGAGATGCCGCCGAAGTGGTCGGTCTCGAAGCTCGGGTACGTGTGGTTCGGGTCGAGCTGATACGTGACTTCTTCAGCCATCGCGTTGAACGAAAGGGCCGCGAAAAGCGCGCCGGCGGCTGCAATCAGAAGGTTCTTTTTCATGAGTTTTCCAGGATGAATGTGATGATCGATGAGCGTTTATTTCTTGGCTTATCGCGTGAGTTATTTCTTGGCCGCGACGAGGTGAAACTTGATGACAACCTCATCGGCGACGACCGAGGTGTCTTTCCATTCGCCCGAGCCGACATCGAACTGCGTGCGTTTGATGGGCAATGAGCCATCAAAGGTTTGCGTTGCACCCTGGCTCGTGACGGTGACCGGCACGGTGACGTTCTGCGACTTGCCCTTGATGGTCAGCTTGCCGCTGACGTTGAACTTGGTCCCGCCAGCCGGCGCGATGGCCGTTGAAACAAAAGTGGCGGTCGGGAAATGGGCCGTATCGAACCAGTCCTTGTCGGTCGCCTGCTTGTTGTAGCTGTCATCGCCGAGATCGTAGCTTCCCGTATCGATGGTGAGATTTGCGCTACCTGCCGCCGGCTTGGCCGGATCGAAGTCGAGTTGCGCGGTGAACTTCTTGAACTTGCCTTCGACCGGCACGTTCATTTGCTTCGATGTCGCCGTGACCGTGCTTTTGGTCGTGTCGACCTGGGCTTGAGCGGCGCTGGCGAATAAAGCGGTGGCGGCGGAAGCCGCTAGTAACCATCGGTACAAGGGTGTTTGCATATCAGGCTTAGGGTCGTAATCGATACGGCATGGTATGCGAGCTGATATGCGGCGGATAGCCACGCCGCAAGGAAAGATTGTTCTACGGGTGAGGGTAATGGAGAAACTGACAATAAAACCCGATCAGCTTCCGCTGAAACAAAACCGCTAAAACCAACAAAAAAAACGCAGCGCAAAAGGATCATCCAGCAATCCCTTCGCACTGCGCATCGCCTGCCTGGGCCTGACCTTAAAGCCCAGCGACCACCAACGCTCAATACAACACGTTCTTCGCCACCGGCAGATCAATATTCCCCTTGTCGACCATGACGACACCCGTATCGACAAACTTCGGCGGCGCCTTCTTCTCAATCACGCCAATCACCGTCTGAATGCCCTTGTAGCCCATCTGATACGAGCCTTGCACGGCTATCGCCTGGATCGTGCCGTCCTTCACGAAGTTCTGCAGATCCGAATTACCGTCGAATCCAACCGCAATCACCTTGCCCGCCTTACCCGACTGCGCCAGCGCGCGGCCCATCCCCACAGCCGTCGGCTCGTTCGCCCCGAAAATACCCTTCAGGTCGGGATTGGCGGCAAGCACGTCGGTCGTCTGATTCAACGCGTTCGCCATTTGCGATTGCGAGTAGTACGGTCCGACCACCTGCAACTTCGAATGCGCCGCCAGATACTTGCGGAACCCGCCAACGCGCCCCACTTCGGACCCCGCACCGGCCACATAGGACATCAACGCAATCTTGCCCGTCTGCCCCACCCGCGAGATCAACGCTTGAGCGCACATCTCGCCGGCCTTCTCGTTGTCGGTGGACAGGAAAGCCTGGTAATACGGCTTGCCCGAATCGGACAAGGCCGAATCAATGATCACCACCGGAATATGCGCTTCCCATGCCTTCTTCACAGCCGGCACCAGCGCGTCCGGATCCGACGCCGCCAGCACGATCCCCGCAACCTTCCGGTTCACCGCGTTCTCAACCATGTTCACCTCGGCGGCTATGTCGGATTCGGCAGCCGGGCCCTGGAAGGTCATCGTGTAACCCTTCTCCTTGGCCAGTGCCGCTGTCGCGCCCTTGTTGACGTTCTGCCAGTAGTTCGAATCGGCGCTCTTCACGATCACGGCAATCTCGCCACCCGCTGCAAACGCGCTGCTTGCAGCGACGGCAAGCACAGCGGTGAACATCGCCTTCGTAGTCAGTTTCATGTCTCGCTCCTGTTGATTTTGCAACACCCCGTTGGACCCTCGCTTTTTTCTACATCGTCTCTTCTACATCGCGAACGCTCAAGACGCGTTCGATGAAACTCATCTCCGGTTCCGGATCTGGTCAATCCACACCGTCCCCAAGATAACCAGGCCGATGATGATCTGCTGGATGAAACTCGATACCCCATTCATGTTCAGCCCGTTGCGCAAGATGCCGATCACGAACGCGCCTATCGCCGTGCCGGAGATGGTGCCTACTCCGCCCATCAGCGACGTGCCGCCAATCACCGCGCTTGCGATGGCATCGAGTTCGTACATCACGCCTTCGTTCGGCTGCGCCGTCACCAGTCGCGACATCAGCACGCACCCGGTCAAACCCGCAAGCGCGCCGGACAATACATAGGTGAAGAGCTTCACGCGATTCACATTCACGCCCGACAGCCGCGCCGCTTCTGCATTCGATCCCACCGCATAGATGTGCCGCCCAAGCGAGGTGCGGCTGAGCATAATGGCGACCAGCACCGCCAGCACGACCATGATGATCACGGGATACGGAATGCCGGGAAACACGATGTCGGGGAAGCCGTCCGAGCCCATGCGGACCACGCGAAACAGCGAGCCGTTGCCGAGTTCAGCGAAGGAATCGCCAAGTCCCGAGACCGGCCGCGCACCGGTAATCTGCAACGCCACGCCGCGCGCAACGAGCATCATGCCCAGCGTGGCGATGAACGGCGGCAAGCCCATGCGCGTCACGAACAACCCATTAAACGCGCCGCAGATCGCGCCCACGACCACGCCGCCGAGCATGCCAATCGGCACAGGCACGCCGGCTTTCACGAGCATCGCGGCGACCACGCCGGACAGCGCGAGCACCGACCCGACCGACAGATCGATGCCACCAGTAATGATCACGCACGTCGCGCCGAGGCCGAGATAAGCGATGGACGTCACCTGCAACGCCACGGTCATGCCGTTGCCGAGCGACATGAACGCGTTGCTGGTCGCCGAGAACACGACCACGAGCATTACGAGGCTTCCCAGCGCCGCGAACTTCTGGATCAGGTCCTTGCGTCGTTCACGAGCGCGGGCACGGTCGGCGTGCGCCGGGTCGGTAGTCATCTCAAGCATGGGCGGTCCGTCCTGATGCGTAGTGCATGATTTCTTCCTGATTGGTTTTGCGGGTCTCGAGCACGCCCGCTATCTGGCCTTCATGAAACACGGCCACGCGGTCTGTCATGCCCATGATTTCGGGCAACTCCGAGCTGATCAATACAACGCCGATGCCCTGCGCCGCGAGCCGGTCCATGAGTTCATAGATCGCGTATTTCGCACCGACGTCGATGCCGCGCGTGGGTTCATCGAAGAACAGGATCTTCGATTCGCGGAACAGCCATTTGCTGATCACGACTTTTTGCTGATTACCGCCCGAAAGATTGCGCGTGATCTGGTTCACGCTCGGCGTACGAATGCCCAGCGCATCGACATATTTGCGCGCAACCTTCGCCTCCTCTTCGAAGCGGATAAACCCGCCCGCGCCCGACACGGCTTCGACGTTCGCGAGCGTGATGTTCTTCGCGACCGTCATCTGCAGCGCGAGACCATTGCCCTTGCGATCCTCCGACAGATACGCAATGCCGTTGCGGATCGCATCGATGGGTGAATGGATCGAGAGGCGCTTGCCTTGCAACTGGACTTCGCCTGCTTCAACCGGATCGGCGCCGAATACCGCGCGCGCCACTTCAGTGCGCCCCGAGCCCATTAATCCGGCAAACCCGAGGATTTCCCCGCGACGCAATTCGAAACTCACCGGCCCGAACACATCGCGACGCGTGAGGCCGTTCACGCTCAGCAGAACTTCATTCGTCGGCTGCGATTTGCGTTCGGGAAAGACATCGTCCAGATCGCGGCCGACCATATGCGAGACCACTTGCTCGATGGTGGTGGCGGCGAAGTCATCGGTGGAAATGGTGCGGCCGTCGCGCAGCACGGTGACGCGATCGGCGATCTCGGCCAACTCGTCCAGCCGATGCGAGATATAGACAATGCCCACGCCCGCCTCGCGCAATTCCTTGATGATCCGGAACAAATGCACAGTCTCGGATTCAGTCAGCGACGACGTGGGTTCGTCCATGATCAAGAGGCGCGCGTTGAGCGACAGCGCCTTGGCGATCTCGATCATCTGCTGCTGCGCGACCGACAACGATCCCACCAGCGTGCGCGGTTTCAGCGGCAGGCCGATCCGATCGAGCGCAGTTTGGGAATCAGCAGCCAGACGCGCCCGGTCGATGAAAATTCCGCGCTTGGGCTCCCGCGCCAGAAAGATATTCTCCGCGATGGACAAGTGCGGGATCAGGTTCAGTTCCTGGTGAATGATCGCGATGCCCGCCGCCTGCGCCTCGAGCGTGGACGCGAAGTGATGCTCGCGGCCGTCGATGTAGATCTCACCCTCGTCCGGCCGATATTGGCCGCTGACGATCTTCATCAGCGTCGACTTGCCCGCGCCGTTTTCACCGCAAATGGCATGCACTTCGCCTGCGCGGACGTCGAAGCTGACGTTTTGCAGCGCAATCACGCCCGGGAAGCGCTTGCCAACGCTGTTCAGGCGCAGCAAGGGCTCGTCCGGCATGGCGTGCGGGCCGGTTGCACGTGGCTCGGCGCGTGGCGCGATATGCGCCGCGCCCTGTTGGGCTGCCGCGTTCATCGCTGGGCCTCGTCGACTCGTATGAGCATTTGCACGGGCGTTGTCTCCTCGGCGGGGTCTCTCAGTTTTGGGGATGGCGCCGCTCATCGTTCCGGCGCCAAAGTGGTCAAGCCAATTTTTGTCTTTCAGCATGTGGCCTTACCTGTTGTGAATGATAATGGCGTTAGGCCTGCTATGGAATCGCGGTATTTACCCTTATATTCTTTGCCATGCCGATCGAGCGATCCTGAAAGCAATTGGTCAAGCCACCTTACACTTCGATCCCTGCCCGACGCCCATGACGACATCTGTAAAACCGGTTGAAACGCGACGGCTGTATCAAACCATCGCTGACCAGATCAACACGCTGATCCGCCTCGGCAGCTTTCAGGCGGGTTCGCGCCTGCCGCCGGAACGTGAGCTTGCGCAGCAGTTGGGGGTGTCGCGGCCATCGTTGCGCGAAGCATTGATCGCGCTCGAAATTCGCGGTCAGGTCGAGATCCGGATGGGCTCGGGCGTGTATGTCTGCGAAGGCAGCGCCGAAGAGCCGCCGCTGACCTCCATGGGTGAAAGCCCTACCGAGTTGATGCAGGCACGTGCGGCGATCGAAGGAAGCGTCATCGTGCTGGCTTGCACACGGCTCACGGCGGAAGGCATGGCACGCCTGCAAAAGAGCGTGGACTCGATGCGCGAGTTGATCGCGCAAGGACGTTCGCCGCTGGAACCGGACCGGCTGTTCCATATAACCCTGGCTGAAATCGCGGGGAATTCAGTGCTGACCCGGCTGGTCGGAGAGTTATTCGATGGCCGTAACGACCCAATCGCAGCCAAGGTGAGCGGACTCGCGGAAAACATCACAACCTGGGGCGTCGCGCTGTCCGAGCACGAACGGATCTTGAGGTCGCTGGAAGCGCGCGACCCGATTGCCGCGCAGGCAGCCATTCGGTCGCATTTGAAAGCGTCGGAAGAGCGCTGGGTGGGCGGCGTTTAAGAGTCCGGTCAGCCATACCGTTCGCACAAGCCACTCGCTCGGCCATCCACGACCTCGGCCCCTATTTTTCAGCCTTTCCCAGTAAGCCTCTTCTGCCACACAGCGCGCTATCATTAATGCAACTACAAATGATAACGATTCGCATTAGTGAACAATCTGTCAGCCAATTTCCAGCTCCCTGTAATTTGTTGATCGGCCACGAGACCAAAACATCGCTCGTGGCGCCATTGCTTCCCTGATGGCGCCACGAGCACGCGATCACGATCGCCCGCCTCTTTCGTCCATGGCTTTCGTCCATGGCTTTCGTCCGCTATTCACTCGCGCATGACCTTCATATACAAACGGCCCGCTAAAAGCGGGCCGTAGATGATCAAAAACGTGCTGCGGGAAGCTGGAAATCTGGAAGCTGAAGCCGGATAAAATCAAACGGGCGGACGTTTGAACGCGCCCGTTTACAGATCTTGCATCACTTCCAAACCCTCACTTCCGGTACTGCATTACTGCCGCTTGGACGCCTCCTTCTTCACTTTCTTCGCTTCTTTCTTTTCTTTCGGCGATTTGACAGCGACCTTCTTCTCGGTTTTCTTCGCGTCCTGGCTCTTGCTCATGATGTGCTCCGTGGTTGACCTGACATTATTGCCCGGGCCGCTGCAGTTTGGGAACATAGGGGACACAAAAATGCGCCACCGGGACTTGCTGCACGACTCCAGGTTAAAACGAAAACAAAGCGAAAACGCTTAGTCGATCTTCGAGCGCAGTTCTTGCGCGCTCACCCTCAACGCCTGATAGCCGGAGCGCGCGTGCTCCGGCAAATCCGGGTCGCCGATAAGCGTGCCCAGCGTCTCGATCACGCTGTAGAGAATGCCCTTGGCCGCACCTGCAGCCATGACACCCGACGCATAGGAATGATCGACGTGGCTGATGGCGGCATCGAAGTGATCCTGTTCGGGGGGCGCTTCCGCCGCCGGCTTGACCGGGTTCTCTGTCGAGTTGGGTTCCATGATGGTCGACCTCTTCTGGTTAATACTTCATGACTGCGACGTCTTGATCAAGACGTTGGTACTGCGGCAATTTGTCGTGTGCGAGAGTCAGCCGGTGATTGGCCGGCGACCCTTCAAGACTAGTCGCTGATCGGCTGGATCATATGCACACGACGCTCCGTCGCGCTTTCCCGGACCGGCGCGCCGCATTCAGTGAGCAGCGAGCGCAGTTCGAGGATGACCGGGAAAACCTCATGGTTATGGTCGGCACCCTGCCGGTCATGCGCTTCCTGCTCGCGCTCCACAATCCACCGGTCTTCCTTGAAGATACGCTCCGTGAACCACACCAGCAATGGCCACGCGGCATCTAGAATGCCCGGGAGTTTCGGCCGGCGGATGGACAGCAGGCCGAACGTGCGGTTGGTGCGCTGCTCGGCGTCGAGCGGCACGTACGCGATCCACAGATCCATCACCATCGTCTGGTCCTTGGTGCGGATCCTGAGCGTCTGGTACGGATACTCCGTGCGAATCGTCATCACGTCTTTGTTGTTGTCGTCGGGCTTCGTGCCGCGCTTCTGGCTGAACACCAGCGCCTCGCCGATCGGCTGCTTGCCCTCCTCGCGCGCGAACGTATAGTTCACTTCCACCCAGTCATCGCCGCGGCTGCGCCCGACAGAACGCGCCTTCATCTGACCCATCTGTTTTCGATGCAGGAACTGATGGTTCATGTCCATCAGGTTCTCGTGCATGAAGGAGTAATGGCACTTCACTTCGCGGCCGAACCGGCGGGTTTTGTAGGCTTTGTCGCCGACGGAACCAAGCGCCGGAAACGGCGTGGACTCGGCGAGCAGCGGGTCGCCGGGAAAAATGAAGATCAGGCCGGCTTCTTCCCGGCACGGATACGAGCGCACGCCGTTCGGCAGGCGTTCGCGCCCGAGATACGGAACGTCGATACAGCGGCCGGTGCAATCGTAGGTCCAGCCGTGATAACAACAACGGATGGATTCGCCGTCGACTACGCCCGCATGCAGCGGCACCTGTCGATGCGCGCAGCGGTCTTCCAGCGCAAACACCTTGTCGGTTTCCGTGCGAACCAGCACGACGGGGTCGCCCGCGAAACGAACGCCATGCGCCTTGCCGCGTTTTACTTCTCGCGACCAGGCAACGGGATACCAGTGATCAGGGTGAATATCGACACGGCGCAGATCACGCGCCGGAGGTTGAGATTGTTGGGACGGAAGTTCGCTCTGAGCGACGTCCTGTTGCAGCGCTACATGCATGTACGATGCCTCCGCTTGAGGGTATCGGCAAGAAAACAGACGAAAAATGTGCTTTGAGGAGACGTTGCAACCAAAGGCCTATCGCAGTCTACACGCCAGACGCCAATTGAGGCGCGACCGGGGCACGGCTGCGGCCGTCGGAAGCGGGCTGGATGGGCGTGCGCAGGCGCTGCATCGGTATTTTTGCGGCACTTCGTGGCTGCGCCGGCCAACATTCTAACGACGTCTTTTACGCTGTGCTTATTACGCCCCTGGAACGTCCGCCCTGCCGATACGGAACCATTTGGGTGTGTCCCGGACCTTAGACCGAACCGCCCTGCGTCAGACCCGGGTGCTTGGGCCGGTCTGCCTGTCCGCCTACTGAAGGCCGGCTGCGTTGGATCCGTCTGCCTCAGTCCGTCTGTCTCAGTCCGTCTGCCTCGGTCCGTCTGCCTCGGTCCGTCTGCCTCGGTCCGTCTGCCTCAGTCCGGCTACCAAATGCCCACTACCCCAGATTCATCAGATGCCCGTGCGCCTGAATATCAGGCAGAAGTTGTTCGCGGGCATGGGCACGGCTTCTTCCATCCACAAGTCAGCCGCACGCCCGAGCTTCACCACGTCTTCCATATTTCGCACACCCCAGGCGGGATTGGTGGCGCGAAGCTGATCGTCAAAGGCTTCGTTGCTCGGGGCGGTATGGGAGTCGTCGCGCTTGTAAGGTCCGTATAAAAAGAGCACACCGTCGTTTGCCAAATGCTCACCGGCCCCCTTGAACAGCGCTTCGGCCGCCGCCCACGGCGCAATGTGGATCATGTTGATGCAGACGATTGCCGCAAGTGAATCCGGCACGGGCCACGGGTCCGACCGGACATCCAGCGCGAGCGGCGCGTTGAGATTGGCGAGTGAAGCGTGCTTGCGCCAGGCGTCGATGGATGCTCGCGACGCGGCATCGGGATCGCTCGGCTGCCAGGTGACGGTGGGCAACGCTGCGGCGAAGTGGACGGCATGCTGTCCCGTTCCGCTCGCGATTTCGAGGACCACGCCGGACTTGGGCAGTACACGGCTCAGCACGTCGAGAATGGGTCCGCGATTGCGTTCGGCGGCCGGCGCCACGCGGCGGAGAGTGTCGGGGTTATCGTGGTTCACGGTGCGTTTCCTGATGAAGTGCTGGCGAGCGTAAGCGTGCGATAGGCACAGGTCAAGCAAAGCGCTTCCGATAGCTTTTGTCGGCGAGCACGACGAAAAATGCCAATGTCGGAGGCCCGGACAACCTGCTGATGAAAAGCGGAGAAGAGGCGGAAAAAGACCGCAATGAGGAGCACGCAATGCCACTGCGCAAACCGCTAAACCGCCGCTCAGGCTAATTATTCGCAATCGGCGTCACCGAACAAACGAAGGCCGATGAACACGCACCCTTTAGAATGACGCTCCGAACAGGTTGTCAGAACCATGAGCAAGATCGACCGGACCAAGGCGCGATTCCTGCTATCCCGGTGCGACCGGCCGCCAAACCTGTGTATCCTGACGCACTGATAGAAACTGCAAGGACCGCGGAAGCTGCATAAACCGCGACCGGCCGCAGGGTCGCTGCCGGATACGACTGAGCGCAGTATCAACCGAACATCGCCCGACCCGGCGCCCGCCTGTACCCCGGCATCGAACAGCGGCCGCGCCGTACCCGTCCATGCAATCCAAATGGAGCCTCCCATGCAACCCGATTCATCCGCAGGCATTCCCGGTCAAAGTCCGGAACCCTTGAGCGACGAACTCATCGATTTCGCGAGCGAGGTTTTCGACGTAGCTCGCCGCGGCGACGCTGCCATGCTCGACACCTTGCTGCATAAGGGCTTGCCGCCGAACCTGCGCAACGACAAAGGCGACACGCTGGTGATGCTCGCGAGCTATCACGGCCATGCCGATGCGGTGCGCGTGCTGCTCGAACACAAGGCTGACCCGAACCTGCGCAACGACAACGGCCAGACACCCATCGCCGGCGCGGCGTTCAAGGGTTACAAGCCGGTGATCGAGACGCTGCTGGAACACGGCGCGGACGTGGAAGGGGCATCGCCGGACGGACGCACGGCTTTGATGATCGCGGCCATGTTCAATCGCGTGGAGATGGTCGAATTCCTGATCGCGAAAGGCGCGAACCCCGATGCGAAGGACGCGAACGGCTTCACCGCACGCGACGCCGCCGCGAAGATGGGCGCCCCCGACACCGCCGCGCGGCTCGCGCAGGCGACCGAGGCGAAGTCGCGTCCGCCGGGCGTTTGAGCGAAGCCGGAGGACACGAGCGCTACCGCTTTTCGCGCCTCTCGTCCGGTTCGTATCGAACATCCCCCCCTAACCCACGCGCTGTCGATAACCCCTGCGACGGCGCACAATTTTCGTGAAGGCAGCCCTGCAACATGGAGCTCTTGTGATGAGTGGCGGTTTCCCGCTTCGAGCGTACGAATGGCACTGGCGAACAGTAGCCCGGACGCTTGCATTCCTCCTTGTCCTGGCGGTCATGTCGGGATGCAGCCTGTTCCCGCATCAAGCGGCTGCGCCGATCGTCGACCTGTCGACGCCGCAACCGCCCGTCGAGCCGGAAGTCACG
>NZ_JNFG01000042.1 GCF_000729995.1 Caballeronia sordidicola
TGGAAGACGAACAAGGCAAGAGCGTGGGTGTGGTCGGTCAGGACAGCAGAATATTTGCGCGTGGACTGGAAGACCAGGGTGCGCTGACGGTTAAATGGGGCAGTGGTCCGGTTGAACAATGCCGGATCGCTTATACGCTGCCGAAGAAAGATGCGAAGGCTTATAACCCCGGGTATTTGTCGCTGCAGTCGCATTGCGTGCCGGGGAGTGAAACGGTGGCGGGTGCGAACAACGCAGCGACGCCGGCGACTGTTGCACGATAGGCGGTGGCATGGATCCTAAGGCAAGGTAGTCGAAGTGACATATCGCTGGCGATAAACGCGGACTTTATGAATTTCGACGTTCCGCGTAGTTGAACGTGTTGAATGGTCTTATTTCAGGAGCTTGTTTTATGATGAAAAAACTCTCTGCAATGTTGCTGCTTTTGTTGCCAATGGTCTTTGGCATTTCGAACGCGCAGGCTGCCGACGCCATATTGTGCACGCCACTATCGGGTCTGAACTTTAGTCCCGCTGTCGGCTCGCAGCTTTTCCCGCGCGATGCTCCTGTGGGAACCACCAGCGCACCCTTTTCCACGCTTCTGAACGTAAGTTGCACAACGGATCCGGTGGCAAATCTCTCCCTCTCTATCCAGATAGGCACATACGACGGGGTCCTTGTTCCAGGGCAGACAGCCTATTTTCAAACCGACGTGGCCGGCATTGGTGTTCGATACATCTACGAGAGTGGCGACGGCACTTCGACATGCAAGCCGTATATCGGTAACTTCCCAGCCGAAGTGCTGTCGACTCGCCGAAATGTCGTTTGCTCAATTAAATCGGCGTCGGCCGGCACACTCAAAACCTTTGCGCTCAAAGTGTCGGCAATTTTCATGAAGACATCCAGCGGCCCTACTGGAACTCTCTCAAAAATTCCCACTGTTTATAACGAAGTCTATTACGATAATTCAAAAAACTTGACGATATGGGCTAACGGTTTCTCGGGTGTTGCAACCGGCACATTCGCCGTTGCGGCCTGCACTGTCACGACATCTTCCATAGCCGTGACCATGCCGAAGACCTACACCTACCGATTGCCGAATGTCGGATCAACCGATGGTGAAACGAGCCTGAACATAGGCCTGAACTGCGACCCGGGCACCAAGGTGTACACCACGCTAACGGACGTGAGCACGCCAGAGAACACGACGACAACGCTGTCGCTCAGTCCGGACTCGACTGCGCAAGGTATCGGCTATCAAATTCTTTATAACGCGACGCCCGTCAAGTTCGGCGTTGACTCATCGGTACCGGGAAACCCGGGTCAGTTTGTGTTGACGCCCGCGCCAACCACGGGCGGCGTGCTTAGCGTTCCGCTAACCGCCCGGTACATCCGCACGGGCAAGATCGGCAGCGGATCGGTGAATGCAAAAGCGACCTTCACCATGTCGTATCAGTAGGTAATATGAGCGCGACAAGGTCGATCACCAAGCCGGCGGAGCGAAGCAACGGGGTATCGCGCAACGATGCCGTTGGAAGCGCCGCGCGCGATGATCGTCGCCTCGTCGCGCTTTGCCTTACCGCGGCAACGCCGAGCCCGATCCCGCCGCTGCCGGTAACAACGCATCGCTATCGTCTTTAAGTTTGACGCCCGTCAGCTTCAAACGCGTCGCTTCTGTCAGCAAATAATGCAGCTTGAACGCGGCGGGATCGTAGGCAAGACCTTCGGGCCGCACGTTCGAAATGCAGTTGCGCTCTGCATCGCTTTTGCCAATGCGCGGCTCATACGTCAGGTAGATGCCGAGACTGTCGGGCGAACTCAAACCCGGCCGTTCGCCAATCAGCATCACCACGATCCGCGCCCGCAAAAGCTCACCGATACCATCGCCGAGCGCGACCCGTGCCTGCCGTGCGATGACTATCGGACCGATACTCAGGCCTACCAGCTTCGAGCGCATCCGTTCGAGCAATGGCACGGCATGACGTGCTGCCGCGTAGGCCGACAGACCATCGGCGACCACGAATACCACATCGAACGCACCGGGTGAGGCGGCCGCGTAATCGCGCAAGCGCGCTGCACTTTCACCGTTCAACTTTCTCCCCAGATCGGGGCGTCGCAGATAATGCTCCCGATCGGGGGCGGCGCTTTCCACGTCGAGCGTATCGAAGCCGGACGCACGTAAAGACGCATGCAGCGCGGCCACATCGAGCGGTTGATGCACAGCGTCGCGCGCTTGCGCATGCGATAGCTCAAATGCCAGCAGCGGTGCCGTCGGCAGGCTGCTGCCCGCTCGTCCCAGCGCAATGCGTGCATTCGTGAAGCGGCGCAACGCGTCCCACGGATTGGCATCGACGGAAGAGGGAGGATCGTCGAATTCAGTCATCAGGCGCTCATCCATTCAAGCAGCGGTTGTGATGCGGACTGGTTCAGCAACATGCCACGCGGACCGACAATTCGCATCGACTCAAGCCATGCTTCGAACTCCGGCGCGCGCCGCAAGCCGAGCACATTGCGAACATACAGCGCGTCGTGGAATGACGTGCTTTGATAATTGAGCATGACGTCATCGGAGCCGGGAATGCCCATGATGAAATTGACATTGGCCACGCCCAGCAGCGTGAGCAGGGTGTCCATATCGTCCTGATCGGCTTCAGCGTGATTCGTGTAGCAGATGTCGCAACCCATGGGGACGCCGAGCAGCTTGCCGCAGAAGTGATCTTCCAGTCCGGCGCGAATGATCTGCCGGCCGTCATATAAATACTCGGGCCCGATGAAACCGACCACCGTGTTCACCAGCAGCGGGCTGAACTTGCGCGCGACCGCGTAAGCGCGCACTTCGCAGGTTTGCTGATCGACGCCGTGATGCGCGTCGGCGGACAACTCGCTGCCCTGGCCGGTTTCGAAATACATCAGGTCGTTGCCAACGGTGCCGCGTTTCAGCGACAACCCCGCTTCGTGCGCTTCCTGAAGCAGCGCCAGCGAGACGCCAAAACTGCTGTTCGCTTTCTCGGTGCCCGCAATCGACTGGAACACGAGATCGACCGGCGCGCCTTTCTCGATTGCAGCAATCGTGTTGGTCACATGCGTGAGCACGCATGATTGCGTCGGGACTTCATAGCGCCGCCGGAAGTCGTCGATCATCAGGAGCAGCGTTGTGATTGCACTCAACGAATCCGACGCCGGATTGATACCGATCATCGCATCGCCGCAGCCGTACATGAGGCCGTCGAGCATCGATGCCGCAATGCCCTTGACATCGTCGGTCGGATGATTCGGCTGCAAGCGCACCGACATATGTCCAGGCAAGCCGATCGTATTGCGAAAGCGCGTGATGACCGGCCGTTTTTTCGCGACGAGGATCAGGTCCTGGTTGCGCATGAGCTTCGATACGGCCGCGACCATCTCGGGTGTCAGTCCCGCCGTCACGCGGCTCAGCGCGGCTGAATCGGTGGTGTCTGCCAGCAGCCAGTTGCGGAAATCGCCTACGGTGAGATGCGAAATATCGGCGAAAGCTTGGGAGGAGTGGTCATCGATAATAAGGCGCGTGACCTCGTCGCTCTCATACGGGATCACGGCTTCGTTGAGGAAAGTGCGCAACGGCACTTGCGCCAGCGCCATCTTCGCCGCCACGCGTTCTTCTTCTGTGTCGGCTGTTACGCCAGCCAACTGGTCGCCGGAACGCAGCGGGCTGGCTTTTGCCAGCAACGTCTTCAGGTCGTCGAAACGGTATGTCCGCAAACCGATGGTTTCGTTATAGCTCATTGCGTAATCCTTGTTCCAAGGCTTCTCCAGGCACTTATTCGCGCTCGCCGGCCGGCCAGCGCTAAGGCATCCGGCAAGCGTCGTGCGCAGGTTGAGCCGCATTCTTCGCTGACGACCAGAGCCTGTGGTCGATGCAGGCGTTAACCCGAAGTATGCGGTGAAATAATTAACGGCCAAAAATGCGGACCCGGTAATTTGAACGGGGCAGACCGAGTGTCCATGTCGGATCTCCAATATGGACCGCACGCCGGGCGCACCGTTACCGGACTTTCCGCATGCGATAATCTGGCTCTCCCAACCGGGCACTTTTGCGCGCCACACCTTGAAAAACCTGCTTGTTTCCCTCGATCGCCTGGCTGATTTCGATGAAATAATCGACGTCCGCACGCCGCTCGAATTCGCGGAAGACCACATCCCTGGCGCGCTAAACGCCCCCGTGCTGAGCAACGACGAGCGAGTGCTGGTCGGTACGATGTACAAGCAGGTGTCGCCGTTCGAGGCGTCCCGCGTCGGCGCGGCGCTGGTCGCGCGCAATATCGCGCAGCACCTCGATACGATCTTTGCCGATCGACCGCGCAACTGGCGCCCGCTGATTTATTGCTGGCGCGGCGGTACCCGGTCCGGTTCCGTCACCACAATGTTCAGCATGATCGGCTGGCAGGCGCGGCAGCTGGAGGGCGGGTATAAGACCTATCGTCGCTCGACGCTCGATACGCTCGATCATTTGCCGACCACGTTCCGGTATATCGTGCTCACCGGCCCCACCGGCAGCGGCAAGACGCGTCTGCTGCACGCATTGCACGAAGCTGGTGCGCAGACGTTGGACCTGGAACAACTGGCGGCACATCGCGGCTCCCTGCTTGGTGCGTTGCCGGGTGAGCAGCAACCATCGCAGAAATGGTTCGACACGCTGCTGGCCTGCGCGTTGCGCAGCTTCGATCCGACCCGGCCGGTATTTATCGAGGCGGAGAGCCGGCGGATCGGCGCGATCTCTTTGCCGCTCGCGTTGCTGGACACGTTTCACCGCGGCGCGTGTGTCGAGGTTGAAGCAAGCCGCGACGATCGCGCCACGTTCCTGCTGCATGACTACGCGCATCTTTTCCAACATCCGGAATCGTTCAAGCAGCAACTGTCGCGACTCATCGGGCTGCATAGCCGCGAGCGGGTGAGCGTCTGGCATGCATTAATCGATGAAGGCCGTAGGGCGGAGCTGGCCCGTGAACTGATCGACTTGCACTACGATCCGGCCTATTTACGGAGCAGCCGCCAGAATTTCAGCGAATTGCCGCACGCCACGCACATGGTGTTCCGGCCGAACGACGCCGATGTGGTCGAGCAGGCAAGGGCGCTGCTGGCACGGCTCGACACCGCGCAGCAGGCCCAGATCGAAAGGCCGCCGATCGCGTCGGCCTGACGCCGGTTCATTCCAATACAAGCCACCAAGACCATGCAATCCACACTTCGACAACCACGCGTCGCACTCGGCTGGATCACGTTTTTGCTGATCGCGGTCGTGGGTTTGTTCTACGTCAAATGGTTTCCTTACTACAACCGTGCGTTCGTGGCGGCCAGTCAGCATTCCATCGGTAAATCAATCCTGATGGGGACCGCCGCGAGCGCGCCGGCGCCGTCGTGGCATGCTGCTCTCGACTACGCCATCGCCTATGGCAAGGCGATCTGGCAGGCAATGGTCCTGGGGCTTCTGCTCGGCTCGGCGGTGCAAGCGCTGATTCCGCCGCAATGGGTGGCGCGCGCGCTTGGCAAGAGCGGCTTCGGCAGTGTGGTGAACGGCGGCCTGATGTCGCTGCCGGGCATGATGTGCACCTGCTGCGCCGCGCCGGTCGTGGCCGGCCTGCGGGCGCGTCAGGCGGCGCCGGGAGCGGCTATCGCGTTCTGGCTCGGTAACACGGTGCTGAACCCGGCCACGCTGATTTTCATGGGCTTCGTGCTCGGCTGGCAATGGATGGGATTGCGGCTCGCACTGGGAATCCTCATGGTGTTCGGCCTGGGTTACGCCGTGAACCGGATGGTGACGCCGAAGGAAGCCGAAGCGTCACGCGGCGAGATGGCGAAGCTGGTTACCGCCGAAGATCCTGGTACGGCGTTCACGCGCTGGATTCGCATCCTCGGGCGCATGACGATCCGGCTCGTGCCCGAATATATCTTGCTCGTGCTAGTGCTTGGTGCTGCGCGGGCGTGGTTGTTTCCGCACATTGGTCCGAATATCGACAATAGCGTGCTGTGGATTGTGGGCCTAGCTATCGCGGGCACGTTGTTCGTGATCCCGACAGCGGGCGAAGTGCCGATCATCCAGGCTATGTTGTCGCTCGGTATGTCGGTCGGTCCCGCAGGCGCGTTGCTGATGACGCTGCCGCCGGTCAGCTTGCCGTCGGTCGCCATGCTCGGCCGATCCTTTCCGCCGCGAGTGCTGACGTTCGTGGCGGTCGCGGTGGTCGGGTTCGGGGTGGCGGCGGGGGTGCTTGCGGTGGCGCTGGGGGTCTGACACACGCTGGTGATGCAGCAGTGTCTGCTGTTGCGTTATAAACAAGGGGGCTGTTTTCAACTCGCGTTGGAAACGGCCCCTTTTTCATAGACGTCAACTGCTCATCGTAGTTGGAGCACGTACTTCGATATCTTCGCCACGTTCTAATGCGCAGCCGCCTGGATCAGCAGCTTGAACGGCAGCGCTAGCAGCATTGCGCCACCCACGCCGACACACCAGAGCGCGACGAACCACAACGTGCTCTTGAGCCGCGAACTCTTGCGGTGTTTGATATCGGTCTCAATGATAGTGATGTTCGCCATGGCGCACCTTGCCGCGAAAAACCCAGTAACCCAGCGTCGTGTACGCGATGATCACGGGCAAGATCACCGCCGCGCCAATGAGCGTGAACTTCTGGCTCGAGTGCGGAGCCGCGAGCTCCCAGAGCGACACGCCGGGGAAAATGGCATGGGGCGAAATGCTTGCCACCAGGCCGCTATAACCGAGCAGTACGAACGCCAGCGCCATCATGAACGGCTGCGTTTCGTGCCGTGAACGAATTGACCTGCGCATCAGCCATGCACACGCGACCACGAGCACAGGTACCGGCAGGAACCGATAGAACCACGGGGTATCGAACCAGCGCGTCGCAATGCCCGCGTCCTGCAGCGGTGTCCAGATACTGACGACCGCAATGGTCCCCAATTGCAGCAGCGTCAACGGCCAAACGATCCGATAAAAGCGGCGTTGCAGATCGCCTTCCGTCTTCGCGATCAACCAGCAGCAGCCGAGCAGCGCATAGGTGACCACCAGCGCGAGTCCGGTGAACATGCTGAAGGGCGTGAACCACGTGAAGGCATCGCCGGAAAAACGTCCGTCCGCTACCGGAATGCCGTTAAGGAACGCACCGAGCGTCACGCCCTGGAAGAACGTCGCGCCAGCCGATCCGCCGATAAACGCAAGATCCCACATGTGCTTCGTGCGTGCCGCCTTCGAACGGATCTCGAACGTGACACCGCGAAAGATCAGGCAGACCAGCATGAACATCAACGGCAGGTAAAGCCCCGACAGCACGGTCGAATAGATCATCGGGAACGCGGCGAACAGGCCGGCGCCGCCCAGCACGAGCCAGGTTTCATTACCGTCCCAGACAGGCGCCACGGTATTCATCATGACGTCGCGATCGCGCTCCTCGGGGAAGAACGGAAACAGGATGCCGATGCCGAGATCGAAACCATCCAGTACTACATACATCAGCACGCCCAGCGCGATGATCGCGGCCCACGTCAGGGACAAGTCCATGTCAGGCTCCTTCGATTGAATGCGTCGCGGCGGACAGCGGCCTGCGCGCGGTGTGGTTGTCGTCGTCCATGCGGGGTGCGAGCGTGACTGTGCCGGGCAACGCCGGACCTGTTCGAAGCAGCTTGAGCAGGTAGTAGATGCCGGTACCGAACACAAGCGTATAAACAATCACGAAGATCAGCAGCGTCGTGCCCACTTGCTGCGCGGTGACCGGCGACACGGCCTGTGCCGTGCGCATCACGCCGTAGACAACCCATGGTTGACGTCCTGCTTCCGTCGTCACCCAGCCGGCCAGCAGCGAGATGAAGCCCGACGGTCCCATCACGAGCACGAAGCGTTGGAACATCTTCGATTCGAACAGCTTGTTTTTCCGCCGTAATGCGAAGCCGGCCACGCTCATCAGGATCATCAGTACGCCGAGCCCGGCCATGATCCGGAAGCTCCAGAACACGACGGTCGAATTCGGCCGATCCTCTTTCGGAAACGATTTGAGGCCACGGATTTCACCGTCCCAGCTATGCGTCAGGATCAGGCTGCCCAGGTGCGGAACGGAGACCGCATATTTGGTGGTTTCAGCTTCCATGTCCGGGATGCCGAAGAGGTTCAGTGCAGTGCCGCCTTTTTCCGTATCCCACAAGCCTTCAATCGCCGCGATCTTCGCCGGTTGATATTCGCGCGTGTTGAGACCGTGCTGGTCGCCGACCACAGCCTGAAGCGGGGTGAGCACCAGCAGCAGCCAGAGCGACATCGAAAACATCTTCTTGATGGCTGGATCCTTGCGTCCCTTCAGCAAGTGATAAGCGGCCGCTGCCGCCACCACGAGCGCCGCGACAATGAACGCAGCAATCGCCATGTGCGAAAGCCGGTACGGAAACGACGGGTTGAAAATGATCTTGAACCAGCTCACCGGCACGACATGATCACCTTCGATACGAAACCCCTGCGGCGTCTGCATCCAGCTATTCGATGCAAGAATCCAGAAGGTCGAGATCAGCGTGCCGATGGCCACCATCAGCGTGGCGCCGAAATGTGCTTTCGGTCCGACCTTGTTCCAGCCGAACAGCATGATGCCGAGAAATCCCGCTTCCAGGAAAAACGCGGTCATCACTTCATAGGCGAGCAGCGGGCCGGTAATCGGGCCGGCAAAGCTCGAGAAGCCGCCCCAGTTGGTGCCGAATTCGTAGCTCATCACGACACCGGAGACCACGCCCATGCCGAACGCGACGGCGAATACCTTCGACCAGAACAGGCATAACTCCTTGTAGACCGGCTTACCGGTCTTAAGCCACATGCCTTCGAGCACGGCGATAAAACTCGCCAGGCCAATGCTGAGCGCCGGGAAAACGATGTGAAAAGAAACGGTGAAAGCGAACTGGATACGCGCTAGATCGAGCGCTTGCTGAGTGGCATGCATGACAGGTTGTGCATCCATCGCGGGCGCACTCGAAACGAGCTCGCGGGCGGGCGCTGGTTGGTTGGACTGAGTACGACGGGAGTGACTCTAAGCCAATTTTTGAGATGAATGGTGCGACGCGGCAGGAGGCGAGAATGTGCGGAAATGTCGCAATTTTTGAGGTGCGTGATCCGTAACTCGCTGTTTATTAGTGATTTTTTTGAGAGAGAGCGCTAATGCCTAAAATTTTCTGCTTGTCATTTCCGCGACAATCAACCGCACTGCGTCAAAGTCGGCCGGCCGGGTGGATGCGACTCATGGCACGAGCGCGCAGCGTCAGCGCTGGTTGAATCGCGGACTGGCGACAGGCGATCTGGGGCAGTGCGACACCTTCGGCTCCAAAACGCTCTGAGCGCTGTTCTTTCCCAATCACCGGGCAACGCAAGTTTCACTGTCAAAGCGCCTGTACGTTCGGCGCTTTGGCCATGAAAGACCGTGAAATAGTAGTGAAAACCGTTAATTCGACGGATAATTCGGGCAGAACGCGCGGCGCAGAACTTACACATGCTGACAGCGCGGCACTAAGCCAATTCATTAAGCCAATTTTTTAGAATTCCGGTTTTCAATCGATCATGATCCGAATAGCTTTCGATCTGCCGAGAGCAATATTGGTCAAGCGATCCAGCCGTCAAGCGCTAGCGGTTCACGCATCGAAGCATGAATCCACGCGCCGGCGAATTAAAGGTCCCATAGCATCCCCATGAAGCGAATCCTGATTGTCAAGGTGACATCGTTGGGCGATATCGTAGAGACGCAACCTGTCGTCTCCGATCTTCGCCGTGCATTTCCCTCCGCCAAGATCGACTGGGCGGCAGACGCGGCCTTTGCCGACATCATTCGCTGGAATCCGGCCGTGGACCGCGTATTGAGCGCGCCGCTGCGCAAGTTCAAGAAGGCACGAAGCTGGTCGGACTTGAAAGACATCGCCGCGTCCATCGGAGAGCTGCGGGCCGAGAAGTACGATGTGATCCTGGATATCCATGGCGTGTACAAGAGCGCGATCATCGCGTTCCTGGCTCGCGGGCGGCGACGTTACGGTTACAAGAACAAGGATCTCGGTGAGCTCGGTGCGGCGTTTGCGTACAACAAACGTTTCGGGCCGAGGCCGAAAACGGATGCGTGGCGTGGCATGCGCGTGAGCGTGGCCGATGCGCTGGGTTATACCTTTGACGAAACCCCCGACTTCAATCTTCATCTGCCACCGCTGGCCGCGCCACTTCAGCTTCCGCAGGACGCGCCCATCGCAATGCTGTTCCACGCTACGTCAGCCGATGAAAAGAAGTGGCCAATCGACCGATGGGCCGAGACGGGACGTTCGCTGACGGCGCGGGGTTATCGGATCGCGCTGCCGTGGGGCACCGAAGGCGAGCGCCGGGAGGGCGAGCAGATTGCAGCGCTCGTGCCGGGCGCGATTGTCTTGCCGAAGCTGACCGTGACCGAGTGCGCACATTGTATTGAGGCGTCGGCGCTGGTCGTGGGCATGGATACCGGGCTGGTCCACCTGGCGTATGCGTTGGGCCGGCCCACGGTCATGATTTTTACGGCGACGTCGCGCGAGCATTTCGGCATTGGCTCGTCGGCGCATTCGGTGTCTGTCGGCGATCAGCACGCTCCGCCGAATGTGGCGATGGTGCTGGATGCGATACAAGGCGTGTTGACGGGATCGATGGCGCCCGCCGCTCACGATGTCGCAACCGGGACCGTGTCCTGATTCGAGCTTCGAAAGTGTGCTGAAGGTCGTTTAAGCGGCCGAAAATCCATCGGGGAACAAGCGTCCGATCGCTGCTTCGAAATGCTCGATTGGCGCCGCGCCGCGCAATGCGATGGGCGGCGGCGGTTCCTGATTGCCCACGCCGTCACGCGACAGCACGACGAACGGCACGCCCGTCACGCCGAGCTTCTTCGCAAATTCTTCGTCTTCGATCACCGCGTCGGTGAGCTCATCGCCGAGCAATGCTTCTTCCAGCGATTCCGGATCGATGCCGCAGGTGGCCGCAATATCCAGCAGCGCATCGGTGTCGCCGATATCGATGCCATCCTCGAAATACGCCTTGAAGATTGCACGATGCACAACGTCGAATCGGCCCGACTCGCGCGCGAAAAATGCGGTTTCAAACGCCTTGCGGCTACGGGGTTGAACCGGCGGAAGGCGCAACAGCAAACCGCGTTCGTTGGCTACCGGGTAGACGGAGTTCTCCCAGGTCTCGTGCAGCTCGTCACTATCCGGGTCGAGCGTTTGCATGGGCTCGGGGCGCAGTTCGAACGCGTGCCAACGCACTTCGACCGCGTCGCCATAGGTATTCTTGAACTGGTCGATAACCGGCACCTCCAGATAGCAGAAAGGGCACACAAAGTCGGACCAGACGTCGAGATACAGCTTGGAGCTTGTCATATAAGGGCGGTCCGGGATTGGTCCAAAATTAGTCCAAAATTCTACCCGACATTGGACTTTACTTCCGTTCACTCTTTAGCCCGGCTGCACGCGTTCACAGCATCGGAATGACGGTTAGTCATGCGGCGTGAATGAGCCGTATTGCCGCCGAGCAGCGCGCAACAGGGTGCCGCTGAAAGGGTAGAACGCCCGTTCGTGATAGGATCCGCCCACTATTAAACAGGGGGCCGCAATGGCATTCAAAGAAACGAAGGGCAACAAGACCGTCGAGGCGTTAGTAATGCCCGCACCGGGCGCAATGTTCAAGGGCTATATCCGCGTTGTTACCCAGCAAGGAAACGAGTCGATTGGGCAAACAATTGGACGCGGATGTGGGCGTCCGGTGAAAACCGAACAGGCTGCGCTCGAACTTGCTGAGATCGAAGCACGTCGAGTAATCGGCAAGTAATACTGTAAAGCAGCTCTGAGCGACTGCTCGGAGCTGGCCGTGGGCGACACGCTTTTAGAGGTGTTGTATCTTCGGGCCAGAGGTTCTCTGCAAGCACAAGGGGACCGACACGCCACGACGTTCAACTTTGGCTCCGCCGATCGTGTTTAACCGCAGCCCTGGGCCTCCCGCTCGGCGAGGCCATTGCGTGTGCGTGTTTTTTCTCGGCAACTGCGACGAGCGAAGCAAGATTGCCAGCGAGTCGCCACATTCTGTATCTCAATAATTGATGTTTAAAAGAGGGTGCTCAAAAAAGTAAGGGCGCCTGTAGGCGCCCTTTAGAGAAAATACTTGTTCTCGTTAAGAAGCATCGCCGCCCATAAGCCTTCCACTTATCAAAGAAGTCACCGCGCAGATTTAGCTAACGCGCTAATTCCAATGTATTCGCAGGCACATTACTAACACTACCCGTTTGCACCGGCTTTATCTAGGTGTGTCAGGCAGGGACGGGAGGTCTGCGAATGCGAATTGCGATGCCATGTTTTCCCGGCGTCCATGCTGCAAGGGCCTTCGGGGCAACGCAGGCTATAAATGCCAATCGTAATATTTTGCACCATTCGCATTCCTGTGCTTTGCGCGGTTAAAACCCGCCGTCCATCTCAATCTTCGTGCCGTCGCTGAACCGGCTCAACCGGAACGCTCGCGGGTCCACCAGCGGTTTGTCGTTCGCGACTATATCGGCCATCAGCTTTCCGGCACCCGGCCCGATCCCGAAGCCGTGACCCGAAAATCCCGTGGCGATGAACATGCCCGGCACCTGTTGCGCGGCCGAGATCACCGGCAGGGCATCCGGCGTGACGTCGATATAACCCGCCCATGCCTGCGCCACTTTCACGTGTCCAAGCGCCGGGAAGAGGGCACGAAACGCGTCGATCGCGACATCGTTGAATTTTTGAGTGGGCGCCGGATCGAGCGTGCGAACGGTTTCAAATACGGTCGGTTGATCAAGGCGCCATGTCCGCGGCTGGCGCAACGCCTCGAAGAATCGTTCGCCGAACGCGAAGTCCATCGACCTGAACTGGCTTTTCAGCGCCGGCAGGTATTGGCTGAACAGCCGGAAGCTGTCGGGCGTTATCTCGGCCAGGCTGCGGAACGCATTTGCGATTGTGTAGCCGCCATCCAGCCGCTTGCGGTATCCGACCGTCTGGTTGCACGCACTGACTTCCGGTCCGCCGTCGATTGGTTCTGTGCGCAGGACAGACGAGCGCACCGACAGTTGCGGCATTTCAACGCCAACGCTGCCGGCAAACAAGCGTGTCCACGCGCCGCCCGCCACCACCACGCTGGTGCAGCGGATCGGGCCATATTCGGTCACGACGCCGCTGATCGCGCCAGCGCTTGTCTCGATACCGCGCACCGCGCACGGCGTTAAAACCTTCACGCCCTTCGCACGCAGCGCGTGGGCAATGGCGGGTGTCGCGCGCTGCGGCTCCGCGCGGCCGTCGGAGGGTGTGTAGATGCCGCCGGTAAACCTGCACGCCGCGCCCGGCATCAGCCCGGCCGTCTCGTCGCTCGATGTGATGCGCGAGTCGAACCCCTCGCGGCCCACCAGGCCAACGGCGCGCGCCAGCCAGCTTTCGTGATCGGCGAGGGCCTTGAGGTCGTCGGCGGCGTAGAGGATGCCGCACTCCCGGAAACCTGTATCAATGCCGAGCGTCCGGTCCAGCTCGCGCCACAGCTTGAGGCTTTCGAGACTCAGTTCCAGCTCGCGCAAGTCGCGATGCGTCGCGCGGCACCAGCCCCAGTTGCGGCTGGATTGCTCGCCGCCAATATGGCCTTTCTCGCAGACGGCTACTGAAATGCCCTTCCCGGCGAGAAAAAGGGCCGTGGTCACGCCAATAATGCCGCCGCCGATAACAACAACATCGACCCGCTCGGGTAAATCACGATCTTCGATGACTTCAAGTACTTGCGGACCCATCTATCCTCCTTTGTAAGGGACCCGGGCCGGAAAATGGATCCGGCAAACCACCCGCTGTGGTTTCGGGCATCCTGTGTGCTTCCCTCAACCCGATGGCGCGTCAAAGCCGACGGCGCATTTTCAGTCGGCCTGACGGTCGATTCCATGCTGCGGCTGTATTGCGCGGCGTACCCACCCTGACTTTCTGGAGAACACTCGTGCAAAAGACAGCATCGGCAAAATGGAGCGGTGGCATCAAGGACGGTAAAGGTTACATTTCGACGCAAACCGGCGTATTGAAAGACGCGCCCTATGGTTTTGCAGCCCGTTTCGAAGAAGGTCCGGGAACGAATCCCGAAGAACTGATCGGCGCTGCGCATTCGGGTTGTTTCACGATGGCGCTGTCCCTGCAACTTACGCTGGCGGGCCTCACGGCGGAAAGTCTGGAGACGAAGTCTACCGTGACGCTGGATAAGGACGGCGAAGGCTTCACGATCACGGCCTGCCATCTGGACCTGAAGGGCAAGGTGCCCGGCACCGACGCAGCCACGTTCGAGAAGCTCGCTAACGCGGCGAAAGAGGGCTGCCCGGTGTCGAAGCTGTTCGCTGGAAACGCGAAGATCACGTTGAGCACGGAATTCGTCTCCTGAGTTTTGTTTGACCGGTGTACTCAAGGGCGCGGCCACGAAACTGGCCGCGCCCTTTCTTTTGTGCGGAGTTTTCCGCCCGTCGCTGTCGTGAGGCCCTTCAGGTTGAGCGCCGTGGACCTGCCCGCGGATAGTCAATTGATCAACTGACACACGCGACCGACTAAAATCAAGGACCCGACTTATCCACATTTTTTGTGGATAGCCATGTGGACAACATGCGTGAGCAGCCGCCAACTCACTGACGCGTAACGGTTTAGGGTTCCCCAACGTTTTGCAGGCAGGAACGCTATCCATAGCTGGCCATGCATCTTCAGACGCTCGTTGCAAGCCTTGCAAGCGGCCGTTCGGGTCAAGAACCTGTAATCTGAGGGCACTTTCAAGTAATCGGGCCGGACTGAACCTTACCGCCGCTCAGCCTTCCTGACACTTCCTCCCATACGCAGCACCGCCTGGAGCATCCATGAAATTCAAGCTGGACTGGACGTGCATCGCGCCATTTGCCGCACTTGTCATCCTTGGACTGACGTTCGCCATGCCGAACGGCTTCCTGTTAGTACTTGCCGCCATCGCACTCGCGGCGGCCGTATTCGCCGCGGTCCATCACGCTGAAGTGGTGGCGCATCGCGTCGGCGAACCGTTCGGCACGCTGGTGCTCGCTATCGCGGTCACGGTGATCGAAGTGGCGCTGATCGTCTCCGTCATGGTTTCAGGCGGTCCGGAAAAAGCGGCGTTGCCGCGCGACACGGTGTTCGCCGCGATCATGATCGTGTGCAACGGCATTGTCGGGATTTGCCTGCTCGTAGGTGGGATGCGCCATCACGAGCAGAATTTCCAGTTGCAGGGAGCGAGCGCGACACTCGCTATCCTGTGTGCGCTGTCCGTACTGACAATGGTCTTGCCCAACTTCACCAGCACGGTGATAGGGCCGGGGTTATCGACGTCGCAACTGGTGTTTGTGGGCGTGACGTCGCTGGTTCTCTATGTCATGTTCGTGTTCGTGCAGACGGTGCGGCATCGCGACTATTTCCTGCCCCCGGTGCCGGCGCTCGATCCAAATCGAGTCGAATCTGACGACGTTCATGCCCCGCTGCCGACCAATGGTTACGCGTGGGCTTCCGGTGGTTTGCTGCTGCTTTCGCTGATTTCAGTGGTCGGGCTGGCGAAGTTGCTGTCGCCGGCGGTCGAGGCGGGGGTTGCCAGTGCCGGAGCGCCTGAAGCGGTGGTGGGGGTGGTGATCGCTGCACTGGTGCTGCTGCCGGAAGGCGTCGCCGCATTGCGCGCTGCGCGGCTGAACCGGTTGCAGACGAGCTTGAATCTCGCGCTTGGGTCGGCGCTGGCGAGTATCGGGCTGACCATTCCGGCGGTGGCGGTGGTGTCGCTTGCGATCAGCCAGCCGATCGCGCTCGGTCTCGGTTCGAAGGAAATCGTACTGCTCGCGCTGACCTTGATCGTGAGTGTCCTGACGCTTGGCACCGGGCGCTCGACGGTGCTGCAAGGCGCCGTTCACCTGGTTATTTTCGCGACTTTCCTGTTTCTTTCCGTCGTGCCCTGAGCAATCCCGCGGGGCAGTCGGCACGCCGTGGGCGCCCGGGACTGGTCTGGGCTAAAAGGGCTGACCAATCCCGGCAAGAGCCAAGCGCTGTCGCGCAGCCCCTTCTTATGCCCGCCGATCTCAAAATATTTTTGCAATGCAGCATCAGATGCGTATAATAAGGGTATTCCCTAACGGGTAATCCCTAATTAAAGCTGAGGTGCTCTCATGAAAACCACCGCTCAAAGTTCGTTTCTCGTTTCGTTCGGTTCATGGTTCCGTAAGGCGAAGGCTGTCGTTAGCCGCGAAGCAGCACACGCGCTGAACCTGCATCTGCAAAATTGCGCAGTGCTGGCTGAAGCGTATCGCCGGAAGTAAATCGGCTGTAGCCTGGCCAACCGCTGAATCGACTTACCGATCGAGCCGTATCATCGCTCTCGAACGTCGGTTCATGCGTCTCCGTCCAGGTGAGGACGGTTGCCGGGAAAACCGCCGGCAACCGGGGCATTAATCTCTGAACGTGCTGACTGGGCTAAATGCTCGCCAGCCCGTCAGGTCAGATTGCCCATCCGCCGAGATAAAACGCGGCAAGCACTGCGGCAATCACCACCGTGCCAACGTTCAGCTTCTTGTATTCGCCGGCTATTACGCGCCCGACCACGAGCGTGCAGAAGCCGAGCATGATGCCGGTCACAATATTCGCCGACAGCACAATGAATACGGCACAGACCAGACCTGACATGCTGTCGACAAGATCGTCCATGTGAAGCTTGCTCACGCTTGCGAGCATCAGCAGGCCGACATACATCAGCGCCGGAGCCGTCGCGTAAGAGGGCACAAGTCCGGCGAGCGGCGAGAAGAACATCACCAGCAGAAACATCACACCAACGGTAGCGGCCGCCAGGCCCGATTTCGCGCCTGCCGCCACGCCCACCGTCGATTCAATATAAGCCGCAGCCGGCGCACCGCCCAGGCACGCAGCGACAATCGAGCTGACCGAGTCCGCCGTCAACGCGCGGCCGCCGTTCACAATCCGGCCTTTCTCGTCGATCTGACCCGCCTGGCCTGCCACCGCGCGAATCGTGCCGGTGGCATCGAAGACAGCGGTCATCACCAATGCGAACACACTAGGCAGCACGGCCAGCGAAAGCGCGCCGCGAATGTCCATGGCGCCGATCAGCGATGCATGTCCGGGTGCACTCAGCGAGGGCAGCGCGAACACGCCGGTAAACCGGACGGCGGGATCGAAGGCCAGTCCCAGCGCCGACAACCCGACCACCACGAGCAAGATGCCGCCCGGCACGCGCCGGCGTTCCAGTCCGATGATCGCCGCAAGCCCGAAGATCGACATCAGCACGGGAAACGCCGTGATATGGCCGAGCGAAACGGGCAAACCGGCACCCGGGTTCTTAACGATCAGGCCGACATCGTTCGTTGCGATGAGCAACAGAAACAAGCCGATGCCGATCCCCGTGCCATGCGCCACGCCTGCCGGCAGATTGCGCAGGATCCACGAGCGCACGCCGGTGACGGAGATCGCGGTGAAGGTGACGCCCATCAGGAAGACGGCGCCAAGCGCGACGGCTGGCGAGAGCCCTTTGCCCAGCACCAGCCCGAACGCGGTGAACGCGGTGAGCGAGATTGCACAGCCGATCGCGATAGGCAAGCGAGCCCAGATGCCCATCAAGAGCGAGCCGAACGCAGTCGTCAGGCAGACCGCCACGAAGACGGCGCGGGTGTCGAATCCTGCCTTGCCGAGCATCTCCGGGACGACGAACACGGAATAAACCATCGCCAGGAAAGTAGTGATCCCGGCGATCACTTCGCGGCGTTGCGTACTGCCGCGTGCACTGATTTGAAAGTATTTGTCGATCAATCCGCCTGATTGGGACGCGGGTGCGTCATCCTGGATGTCGATGCCGCCAAGCGGCTGGACGTGGGGTTCCATCATGAGCTGTTCTCCTTTATCAGCAGGCTGAAACAAGCGGGCCGGATGGTCTTTCGCAGACCGGGCACGCCGTCTTCAGGGTCGTCTCGATAGGTTTATTTGTCGTGTTGGCGGGAGCCAACGCACTGGACTGGGCCAGAACAGAGACTAGGGCAACATAAAGCCGCCTCCAATCTCAAAAATGGGATTCCAGTCATGCCGCGATCCTTATAAGGTCCGTTTCAAACCGGCGCTGGCGGAGCACGCGTACGATATAAAAACAAAAGGGCCAGGTCTTGAACGACCTGGCCCTTTTGTCTGATTACAACCTGTCTACAACAAACGCAGCCGCTTACTGGATCACGCGCGTCACGCCTCGGCCACGCGGATCGGCAGCCGGTTCCGGCGTCTTGCCATCGATCTTGATGACCTGGATATCGCCGTTGAAATCCTGTTTAGCGAGCGTATATCCTTTTGCTTCCAGTTCCTTCGCGAGATCGCCGTCAATGGGCTTGTACGGCTCCCAGAAAATCGTGTTCGGCGGCAGCAACTGATGATGAAAGCGCATTGCCGCGACGGCGTCAGGCAGCGGCATGGAGAAGTCGTAGACGTTGGTGATTACCTGAAAGATCGATGTAAAGATCCGCGAGCCGCCCGGCGTCCCGATCACCATGGCGACCTGATCGTCCTTCGTGAGGATGGTCGGTGTCATCGAGGAAAGCGGGCGCTTGCGCGGTGCGATGGCGTTGGCGTCGCTGCCCACTACGCCGAACATGTTCGCTACGCCCGGCTTCGAGGAGAAGTCGTCCATCTCGTCGTTCAGCACGACACCCGTGCCGTCCACCACCACGCCGGAGCCGAAATAGCCGTTGATGGTGTACGTGTTCGATACCGCGTTGCCCCACTTGTCGACTACCGAGAAGTGCGTGGTTTCAGCTTTTTCCGGCATCGTGGTGCCCAGGCCCGGAACGACGCTCTTGGTATCCGACGGCGTGTCGGGATTGACCTCGGAGGCGCGCTTGAGGATGTAGTCGTCGTCAATGAGCTGGGCGACCGGCACCTTGTAGAAATCGGGATCGCCGAGATACTGGGCGCGATCCGCGAACACTCGCTTTTCAATTTCCGCGGTCAGGTGAATGTACTGCGCGGAGTCGAGCGGCACGTTGGCATACTTGTCCTTGAGATCGGCCTTCATCTTCAACAGCTGAACGAGACCGATACCGCCGGAACTCGGCGGCGGCGCGGTAATGATGCGATAGCCGTTCCAGCTCGCGAGCACCGGCTGCCGCCACACCGCCTTGTATTCCTTCAGATCCTGCGACGTGATCAGGCCATGGCCTGTCATGGCGGTTGCAATCAGGTCCGCCGTCTGTCCTTCATAAAATCCCTTCGCACCCTTGTCCGAGATGCGCTGAAGCGTGGCAGCCAGTTCCGGCTGCTTGAAGTTGACGCCTTTATTCAGGGTTCCGAAGTAACTGTCGAAGTTGGTCTTGCCGGCAAAATCCTTCGACGCGGCGTCCTTTCGTTCCTGCAATTGGTCGCTGACTTCAAAGCCGTCCTGCGCGTACTTGATCGCGGGCGCGACGACCTGTTTCCATTTCAGCTTGCCGAAGCGCTTCTGCGCTTCCCACATGCCCGACACCGTACCCGGCACGCCGACCGCGCGATATCCGTACAAGCTCATGCCCTTGATGACTTCCCCTTTGTCATCGAGATACATGTTCTTCGTGGCTGCAATGGGGGCACGCTCGCGATAGTCGAGGAAGTACGGACGATGATCCACGTAGAGCGTCATGAAACCACCGCCGCCCAGGTTACCCGCTTCAGGGTACGTCACTGCCAGCGTGAAGGCGATGGCGACGGCTGCATCAACGGCATTGCCGCCTTCCTTGAGGACCTGCTCGGCGGCGTCGGCTGCGAACTTGTCGGCGACTGCCACGGCTGAAGCGGTCAGGACAGCAGGTTGCGGCGCGACTTTCGCGTAGGCGGGCGTGCTTTCGACAAACCCGAACGATAGCGAAAACGCCGCAGCCGCGAGCGTTCCAAGCGCGAACGGACGTGTCCGATGCAGCAAACTCATGGACTTCTTCATGGACATCTTGCTCCTCCTGGAAATGGGTGCCCGCCCGCGGGTAATAATCTTGCCCCGTCGCCTTTTCCGGCGCCGCGCTCAAGCGGAGACGCTCCCGGGCTTATACCACGGGCGTAATTGATTCCGAAAGGGTGGGAAGCCCCGTGCTTGACCGTGAGCGGGGTAGTTGGTCCGCAGCGCAGGAGACGAGTCGCGCGATCTATTTGGCCGCGGGAAGTTGATTATGCGGACCGTTTGTCCTGATCCTGACCCGTGCGTCAGGCCTCGGCACTCGCGGGCGCCGACGTTTCGTCGAGGGAGTATGTTGCCACCACGCGCAGCACGGACTCGCGAAACGAAGCAACCAGATCCGAGCGTATGCCGCTGCTCGGATACGACAGCACGTATTCGTATTCGATTGCGGCATCGAACGGCCGCACGACCACGCCGTGCGCGCGCCACACCTTGGCTGCAAACGGTTCGACAATCGATATACCCAGGCCGCCCGCGACCATCGCATAGCGTGTATGCGCGGTGTCGGTCATGACCGTGTAGTTCGCCCGGTTCTCGCCGGCAGCGAACAGCGACTGCTCGGCCGCATAGGGCTGCCGTGAATTCGGCAACCAGCCGATGATGCGTTCGCCGCGCAGGTCTTCCAGCGTGATGCATTTTTTCTTCGCCAGCCGATGCGACGCCGGCATGGCGCACTGCCCCCGCGCGTGCAGCAATTTCTCCACCTCGATCCCAGCAACCGATGCAAACGCCTGGCTGATAGCAACGTCCGCCTTGTGGTTCTGCAGGATCGTGAGGACCTCCGGAACCTTGACCGAATCGACGCGAATGGGCACGCCCGGATGACGCTCCACGAAGTCGGCCAGGATGGGAGGCAGCAGGGTGCTCGCGACCACCGGCAAGCACGCGATGGTCAGCCCTTCGGACGCCTCGTCGCGAATGATCTCCGCGACTTGTTTGAGACGTTCCAGTCCGAGGAAATTCTCTTCGACCGACTTATAAAAGCGCAATCCGGCGTTAGTCGGATTCAAGCGGCCGCCCACGCGGCTGAACAGGCTAAAACCGAGGTCGGCCTCTAAATCCGCGATCAGGCGGCTAATAGCGGGTTGGGTGACGTGGAGCGCGCGCGCGGCCCCGACGCTGGTACCCATCATGATCAATGAGCGGAAAGCTTCTATCTGTCGGAAACGGATCATTGTCTTGCATCTACCTTCGTGATTCTCAAGGACGCCGATGGTAGCGCGAACCACGCGCGCCTGCAGACTAACGGGCGCGCGCGCGTAGATAAAGCACAAGTGAATCCACCAAGCTCCCGCCTATACCCAAAACACATGGTCTATAAGCACATGTGAGTGGATTCCACTTTATTGCTCTGAAATACTCCCGGCGAACTCGGTTATACCGTCGGTTCGTAGGATATGTGTAAAGTTTTTTGAAGGTAACTGTTGGAGAAGTGGCCGAATACGCGACAAGGGCAGGCACACGATGTCGATCCTTAAACCGCAAATTCGAAAGTGAAATGTTAGGTGGGCTAAGATGCCGGCCGCCGTCCGTCTGCTTCGGCACGCGAACGGCGGTACATAGCGACAAAAAGCTACACATAGCGGCACGCATCGCTGTGTTGCACTGGGTCAAAAGCCCTTATGCTCCAGCGCTTCGTGCTTGATGCACACATGAACAATAAGGATTTCCATGACGTTGTTTGCAGCTCTCGTTGCCCGTAGCGCACGCGTTGACGCGTTTTTCCGTCCAGGCGATGCTGTTTATCGCCGCGTGCCGGGCAAGTGGCTTCCGGCCTTTGCTGCGAGTGTCTGTGTTGCAGCCGCAAGCAACGTTCATCTGGCTCATGCGGCTATCGTGCCGCCCGGCGTGCAGCTTGCAGCCAAGCAGGAACTGGTGCGCAACAACGCGTCCGAGGTTGAGACCCTCGATCCGAACCTGGCCGAGACCGTGCCGTCCAACAACGTCACGCGCGACCTGTTCGAAGGGCTGACCGCAACCGATGCCGACGGGACAGTTGTGCCGGGCGTGGCGGAAAAATGGGAGCAGAAGGATGCAACCACGTGGATCTTCCATCTGCGCAAGAATGCCAAGTGGTCCAACGGCGAACCGGTGGTTGCAAGTGATTTCGTGTACGGATGCCAGCGTCTTGTCGACCCGAAGATTGCTTCGCCGTATGCCAGTACGTTCGGTATCTTCTTGCTGAATGGTGCTGAAATCGTGGCCGGCAAGAAGTCACCGGACACGCTGGGCGTGCGCGCCATCGACCCGTACACGGTCGAGATCAAGACGCCATATCCGGTATCGTTCATTCCGGAACTGATGTCGAATACGAATCTCGGTCCGATCAACAAGGCCGCCGTCGAGAAATACGGCAAGGACTGGACCAAACCCGGCAAGCTGGTGAGCAACGGCGCGTTCATACTCAAGGACTGGCAGGTGAACAACAAGCTCGTGCTGGCACGCAACCCGCAGTACTGGGACGCGGCGCACGTGCAGTTGTCGCAAGTGACGTATCTGCCGGTCGAGAGCGAGACTTCGGACATCAAGCTGTTCCAGTCGGGCGACAACGACTGGGTGTATCAGCTGCCGTCCGGCATGTACCCGAAATACAAGCAGGAGTTTGCCGCCGACATGAAGATCGCGCCCATGCTCGGACTGCGCTATTACTCGTTCAATAATAAAGACCCGTTGCTCAAGGACGTGCGCGTGCGCAAGGCGCTCTCCATGGTGATCGACCGCGACATCCTCGCACAACGCGTCACCGCGGACGGGCAGATACCAGCGTATGGCGTGATCGTGAAGGGTGTGAAGGGCGCGGACGTGACGGCCTACGAGTGGTCGACGTGGCCGATGGCCAAGCGCGTGGAAGAAGCGAAAAAGCTGCTCGCGCAAGCAGGGGTGAAGCCGGGTACGACGCTGCACTTCGCGCTGAACACAAGCGACTATCACAAGAAAATGGCTATTTTTGCAGCCTCCGAGTGGAAGACGAAGCTCGGTCTTGATACACAGATCGACGCAATGGAGTTCAAGGTCCTGCTGAAGAAGCGTCATGCCGGCGACTACCAGATCGCACGCAATGGCTGGGTCGCCGACTATAACGACGCGACCACGTTCCTGCAGCTTGTGCAATGCGGTTCGGACCAGAACGACAGCGGCAATTGCAATCCCAAGGCCGACGCGCTGATCAAAGAAGCGAATGAAAGCACGGACCAGGTTAAGCGCACGCAGTTGCAAACCCAGGCCGCAAAGCTCGTGATGGACGACTATCCGATCCTGCCGCTGCTGCAATACACCACGGTCAGGCTGGTGAAAAGTTATGTGGGCGGTTACTCGCTGAAGAACCCGATGGACCGTTACCGCAGCAAGGACATGTATATCGTGGCGCATTGAGCGCGACGCCAGACCCGCAATACTATCCAGCAAACAGCAAGAGGCTGTCGCCGCGACTCGCTGGGTCGCGGCTCCCCAGGAGAGATGTTCAATGTGGTCTTATACGTTGAGGCGCGTGCTGTTGACGGTGCCTACGCTGCTGATTGTCATCACGGTATGCTATCTGCTGCTGCACGCTACGCCGGGCGGTCCGTTCGATGGTGAGCGCAAGGTGTCTGCAGAGGTGCTCGCCAACCTGCAGGCGAAATACCATCTCGGCGAACCGCTGTGGAAGCAGTATTTGCTGTATCTCAACAGCCTGCTGCACGGCGACCTGGGCGCATCGTTCCGATACGCCGACTGGAGCGTCAATGACCTCGTGCTGCGTGCGTTACCGGTGTCGTTGACTATCGGCGGTGTATCCATGGTGCTCGCCATTGTGCTTGGCGTCGTGCTTGGCATTGTTGCCGCGCTCTATCGCAATAGCCCGGCGGATTACCTGCTGATGATCATCGGCAATGCGGGCAGCGCGTTCCCTTCGTTCGTGATCGGACCGGTGCTTATCCTCGTATTCGCGATCCTGTTGAAGTGGCTGCCGGCCGGTGGCTGGAACAGCTTCCATGTGCGCTACATGGTGCTTCCGGTTGCGCTGCTGACCATCATCAACGTGGCGACCGTGGGACGCGTGACCCGCGGCAGCCTGATCGAGGTGATGAACACCAACTACATCCGAACAGCGTATGCCAAGGGCTTGTCGCGCTGGACGGTCGTGCTGCGCCATGCACTGCGGCCGACCCTGATTCCCGTGGTCTCGGTGATCGGTCCGCTCGCCATCGGCTCGATCACGGCGGCGGTCGTCACCGAGTCAGTCTTCTCGTTGCCGGGAATCGGCAAGCTGATCGTGAACGGCGCGGCCAACCGTGATTACACGCTCGTGCTGGGACTGGTCGTGCTGGTGACGGTGGTCGCGGTGCTGCTCAATCTGCTGGTCGATCTCGCGTATGCGTGGCTCGATCCGAAAATCCGCTACTAAAATAATGAGTCAACCAGCATGAGGTCCGCAATGAAACAAGGAACGCTCGTCCCCGCGCTCGAGAGCGTGCTGGCAGTGCCGGTGGAGGGCCGCAGCCCATGGCAGGATGCCCGTATGCGCTTCGCGCGCAACAAGGCCGCCGTGGCAAGTCTCGTGATCCTGCTGCTGATCACGCTGGCCTGCGCAATCGGCCCCATGCTGCTGCCGAACGCCTTCGATTCCACCGACTGGAACATGATGAGTTCCACGCCAACGTTTGCCAACTGGCATCTGTTCGGCACGGACGATACCGGCCGCGACCTGCTCGTGCGCTGCCTGATTGGCGGCCGCGTCTCGCTGATGATCGGCGGTCTCGCCACGCTGACGTCGGTCACGCTCGGCATTGTGTGGGGCGCTATCGCGGGCTTCGTGGGCGGCCGCGTGGACAACGCGATGATGCGCATTGTCGACATGATGTACGCCATCCCGTACCTGCTGATCGCCATCCTGATGGTCACGCTGCTCGGCCGCGAGTTCTACCTCGTGGTGCTTACCATCACGGTGTTCTCGTGGATGGATATGGCGCGCGTCGTACGTGGCCAGACGCTCGCCATACGCTCGAAGGAATACATTGAAGCTGCGCGCGCTATCGGCGTTTCCACCAGCGGCATCATCTTGCGTCACATTGTTCCGAACCTGCTCGGCATTGTGGCTATTTACACAACGGTTACGGTTCCTGGCGTTATTCTTACGGAGTCCGTGCTATCGTTTCTTGGACTCGGCGTGCAGGAGCCCATGACCAGTTGGGGCGTGCTGATCCAGGATGGCGTTGGTGTCATGGAAACGGCGCCCTGGATTCTCCTGTTCCCGGCAGCGTTGTTGTCGGTGACGCTGTATTGCATCAACTTTGTCGGCGACGGTTTGCGCGACGCGCTCGACCCGAAGGATCGGTAAGCACCATGTCACTGCTCAAGGTAAGTAATCTGGAAGTCGCGTTCGACTCGCCTGATGCCGTGGTCCGCGCAGTCAACGGCGTGAGTTTCGACCTGGAAGAAGGCAGCACGCTGGGCATTGTCGGCGAATCGGGGTCGGGTAAAAGCCAGAGCGTGCTCGCCATGCTCGGGCTGCTCGCAACCAATGGCCGGGCAAAAGGCAGCGCGATTTATCAGGGTGAGAACCTGTTGACCATGCCGGCGAAAAAGCTGAACCGCATTCGCGGCAATCGGCTGTCCATGATTTTCCAGGACCCCATGACGTCGCTTAATCCGTATCTGAGCATTGAACGCCAGATGACGGAAGTGCTTGAGCTGCATAAGAACATGACGCGCCGGGCGGCGAAGAAACGCTCGATCGAGATGCTGGAAGCCGTGCGCATTCCCGAAGCCGCACATCGTATCGATCAATACCCGCATGAATTGTCCGGCGGCATGCGCCAGCGCGTGATGATCGCCATGGCGCTGCTGTGCGAACCGCAAGTGCTGTTCGCCGACGAGCCAACCACCGCGCTCGACGTCACGGTCCAGGCCCAGATACTTCAGTTGCTGCGCAACCTGCAGCACGACTTCGGCACAGCAATCGTGCTGATCACGCACGACCTTGGCGTGGTTGCCGGTCTGTGCGAGCAAGTGATGGTGATGTACGGCGGCCGCGTGATGGAACAGTGCAACGCGGACAACCTGTTCGCCCGTCCTTCGCATCCCTATACGATCGGTTTGCTGCGTGCACTGCCGAGGCTCGATCAAAGCGACGCGCCGCTCGTCGGCATTCCCGGCAATCCACCGAACATGGCTCATCCGCCGTCAGGTTGTCCGTTCCAGGAGCGCTGCATAGATGCAAGCCAGCGTTGCGCGGACTCGGTCCCGCCGCTCGAATCGTTTGGCGGCGACACCACCTGGCTGCGAGCCTGCAATCGCCCGGTCGAGCAAATGAAGTCGTTGCACGAGGTGGCCCATGTCTGAGCAAACCATTCTGTCAGTACGCGACGTCCGGGTGCATTTCAACGTCAAGGCGAAGAGCAAGTTGCCGTGGGCGCCGTCGCGCACGCTGAAGGCCGTGGACGGCGTGAGCTTCGACCTGAAGGCGGGGGAGACGCTCGGCGTGGTGGGTGAATCGGGCTGCGGCAAGTCAACCTTGTCGCGCGCCATCCTTAACCTCATTCCGGCAACGCACGGCGAAATCGTGTGGATGGGCAAGGATCTCAGCGGCGCAACGGCGAAGCAGTGGCACGGTGTGCGGCGCGATATCCAGATGATTTTCCAGGACCCGCTTGCTTCGCTCGACCCACGCATGACGGTCGGGCAGATCATCGCGGAACCGTTGCGTGAACATCGTCCGGGCATGTCCAAGGATGAGATGAACCAGCGGGTACGCGCAATGATGGGGAAGGTCGGTTTGCGCGAGCAGATGATCAACCGCTACGCGCACGAATTTTCAGGGGGACAGTGCCAGCGTATCGGGATTGCGCGTGCGTTGATCGTGGAGCCGAAGCTGATTGTCTGCGACGAACCCGTGTCCGCGCTCGATGTCTCCATCCAGGCGCAGATCGTCAACCTGCTCAAGTCGTTGCAGCAGGAAATGAAGCTCGCGCTGATTTTCATCGCGCACGATCTGGCCGTGGTCAAGCACATCTCCGACCGCGTGATGGTCATGTATCTCGGTCATGTCATGGAGCTCGCCGACAAACACTCGCTTTACGCACGCCCACGGCATCCGTACACGCGCGCGCTGCTTTCCGCGGTACCGGTGCCGAATCCGGCCATCGAACGCACGAAGGTCGTGCAGATCCTATCCAGCGATATTCCCAGTCCGATCAATCCCCCAACGGGTTGCGTATTTCATACCCGTTGCCCCATAGCGGAGGCGCGTTGTTCTGTCGAAGTGCCGCCGCTGCGCACACTTGAACATGGAGTTGCGGCAGCCTGCTTACTCGCCTGATTTGTCTGTTGCAGAAAAGCGCCTGATCTAACGACCGTTTCGACAATCCCCCGCAAAGCCAATGGTCCCCGTTTTTAACGAGGGCCGGGTTCGGTCAATCGTGAAGTTTTCGTAGTCCCTGTCGTTCCCGTAGTTCCTGCAGTCACATCCCTCCGGTGAGTCGTTCCGAGCCCGGCGTGAGCGTTTCAGCTCGCGATCAAATTATATGAGAACGACCACTGGCCTCTCTACTCGCTGCCATAAGAATTAAGAGACAAGCACATGAAACAACAAACTCGCTCAATCGCTCTATCTCTAATTGTTTTCACCGGTTTGATATCCCCGTCCATTGCCGCATTCGCGGATGACGATGATGATGTCGCAACACGACATACTGAGGCGCCTCCCAGTTCTCCGCCGAATTCCGAAGCGGATGCGCCGATTAGTAACCAGGCGAAGTCGCAAGGGTTTATCGAAGATTCACATTTAAATCTTTTATTTCGCAGTTATACTGAACACTTCGAGTCGGAAGGTATCAAGAAGAAGGACGCATCAGTTGTTGGTAACCAGGCGGTATTTGAATCGGGGTATACGCGCGGATTATTCGGTGTCGGTTTTGACGCATCGTTGTTCAGCGCGTTCAAGCTGAACGGCGGACAAGGCGCCGGTAACCGCGTGCATTTGAATCACGACGGGCAAAGCGGACAGAATCAGCTCGCCTGGACGTACCCGGGTGTGTGGGACGTGAAAATGCGGGTATCGAATACGGTTGTTAAATATGGTCAACAATTATTCGATAATCCCTTTCTCGTTCCCCACGATAACCGCGCACTGCCGCCCACGTACCGAGGCGTGTCCCTCGCGAGCGACGAGATCAAGAACCTGACGCTCAAGGCGGGTAGTGTGGACGCGGTGCTGGCGCGCGGCCAGACCAGCGTCTCGTCGTTGTCGACCGAGTACGGCGGGACGCACTTCAGCCGCTTCACGTTCGCGGGCGGTGACTACACGCCCAATGACGATACGGCTGTGTCGTTATACGGAAGCCGCGCGGAAAATGTGTGGGATCAATATTATCTGTCGCTCTCGCGCAGTATTGGCGATCCGTCGCAGATTCGCTGGACGGGCGGTCTGACCTATTACTATACGCATGATGTTGGGCAGAGCCGGGAAGGCTCCATCAATAACCACGCGTATAGTTTGCTGTTCTCCGGCACACACAACGCGCACACGGTAGCGGTGGGATTCCAGCAGATCGCGAGCAATCAGTTCTTCGATTATGTCGGGCAATCGGCAGGCGATTATCTTGCGAATTCTCTGGATGTCGACTACAACGCGCCGCACGAAAAGTCCTTGTCGCTCAGCTACACGGTCAACATGAAAGATTATGGTGTTCCGGGTTTGAAAATGACGTTATGGACCGCGTATGGCTGGGGTGCGGATGCTTCGGACATGGCGAATCGATACGCCGATCCATCGGCTGCACTGCATGATCTCTACTGGAAAAATGGCGAGGCCGTTCACGGCACTCACTATGAGTTCGGCTTCATTCCGTCATATACGTTCGGCTCTGGAAAACTGAAGGGAACGACTGCGAAGTTCTATTACATGCACCATCACGGCAGCAAGTACTATTCGGATTCCAGTAGTGACGTCTATCGTTTGATGGTCAACGTTCCGGTTAATGTGTTTTAAATATCTGCCAGGAAGATCGACAGCCATTGAATAAGCTAAGCCAAGCGGTGAGCGGCGTGATGGGCGCGGCTCACCGGCGTGGAATCCAGTCGATAAAGCGTGGATTTTCAACCACGCGCTCAGCCCGCCAGGTTCGTCCAGCGGGCTTTTTTGAGCCCTGCAGCCGTCTAAGGCCATCTAGCGTTGTACGCCCCAGCGACGCACCGTAAGCCGTTCGAAGGTATCAAACACGAGGTGCTCGACGACCAGGCCGATCACGATAACCGCCGCCAATCCCGCGAATACGCGATCGGTATACAGCTCGTTACGGTTCTGAAAGATGTACCAGCCGAGGCCGCCATTCCCGGAGCTGGCGCCGAACACCAGTTCCGCCGCGATCAGCGTTCGCCATGCAAATGCCCAGCCCACACGAAGCCCGGCGAGGATCGATGGCAAGGCGGCGGGCACCAGGATCAACAACACATGCCGAAGCCCCTTCAGCCCGTAGTTGCGGCCCGTCATGCGCAGCGTTTCCGGCACGGATTGAAAGCCGGAATAGGTATTCAGCGCGAGCGGCCACAACACCGAATGCACGAGCACGAATAGCAGGCTCCCAGTCCCCAGGCCGAACCATAACAACGCGAGCGGTAGCAGCGCGATTGATGGCAAAGGGTTGAACATGGCGGTCAGCATGGACAGCAGATCGCGGCCAAAACGCGTGGACACGGCAAGCGATGTCAGCACGAACGCCAGCACCACGCCGAGCAGATAACCTCTCAACAAGACGGACAAGGAGATCGCTGTCTTGGCGATCAGTTCGCCCGACCATATGCCTTGTATGAAGGCTTTTAATGTATCGGTGAAGGTCGGCAACAGCAGGTCGTTGCCAACAGCTCGCGCAGCCGCTTCCCAGATCACGATCAGGACGAGGGCGATCAACGCCTTGCGTAACCACGTCTGATTGGAAAGCCGCTTGCCGAACGGTAACGGCGCCTCAACGGCGACATCCTGCAGCGGTTCAGGAATGCGTTCGTATTCTTCGCGAACCGGCGGTACAAGTGCTGCGGGTTCGAAAGAGGGGATAGTGGGTGTGCTCATTGAACCGCCTCCGTGTCTTCAAACAGCAGCCGATGAATGCGCGCAACACTCTGCTGAAAGTCGTTGCGTCCCGAACTGTCCTTGGTGAATTGATGGCTGTTCAGCTCCGCTCGAACTCGGCCGGGATGTGGCGTCAGCAGCAAGATGCGGTTGCCCACAATCAAAGCTTCCTCGATCGAGTGCGTGACGAACAGCAGCGTGAAACTCGCCTCGTCCCACAAGCGCAGCAATTCCTCCTGCATCTTGCGGCGCGTAAGTGCGTCGAGCGCGGCGAACGGTTCGTCCATCAGCAGCACGCGGGGTTGCATCGCCAGGGCGCGAGCGATCGCCACGCGCTGTTTCATGCCGCCGGAAAGGGTGTGCGGGTAGGCATCGGCAAAAGCGGCGAGACCGACCTTATCGAGGAAATGCAGCGCTCGTTCGCGGGCTTCCGCACGGCTCAGCTTCTTCCCGACGCGCAACGGAAAGGCCACGTTTTGCAGCACCGTTTTCCACGGCGGCAACTGGTCGAATTCCTGGAACACGACAATGCGATCGGTGCCCGGACCTCGTACCGGTTTGTCGTCGATCCGGATGGTCCCCGCGGTCGGTTCAATGAAGCCGGCTACGGCTTTCAGCAGCGTCGACTTGCCGCAACCCGAGGGTCCGAGCAGCACGAAGCGGTCGCCGCCATACACGTCGAAGCTGACTTCATGCGTCGCGCGTACGATGCGCTCGCGGGTGCGGTACTCGAGGCTGACTTTATCGACGGTGAGAAGCTTGGCGCTCGTCGCGGGAGAATCGCTGGGCGCGGGCGGGGGATATAGAACGGTAGGACTGGCGGCCATGGCTGTGCATAGTTGCATAAACCACGACCTTAGCGGGGCGCCTCGCGCGCGTGAACCAATCATTGCGCATATTCAAAACACGCCGACGCATAAGCGACGGTTTTGCCGTTCCAGTGCCGCATTTGTATGTTCGAGCGATAGTCGAAAAAACGCCCGCTGGCATCGCGGGCGTTTGTCTAAACGTGGCCGTGAAGCAAGGCAGGTCAGCTTCCGTTGCCGAGCACCGGATCGGCGAAGAAATAATCCTGCCATGACTTGGGCTCGTTCTTGATCGCGCCTACCCGGTACATGAACTGGGCGAGCCCAAGCGTATTTTGCGGCGTGATCTTGAACTGCGTTGCCGGGTTCTTGATGATGCTGATCAGCAGATTGCGATCGATCCTCGCATTGTTCACACGGATGTAGGTATCAGCCGCCGCTTCCGGATTCGCCGACACGAAGCGCGCGGCATCCGCCATCGCAGCGATGAATGCGCGATACGTCTTAGGATTGTTATCGTGGAATTTTTCAGTTGCATAGAGCACGGTGGCCGAGCTGGGGCCGCCGAGGACATCGTAGGAATTCAGCACAATATGCGCTTTCGGATTGCCTGCCAGTTCCTGCTCCTGAAACGGCGGATTGCCGAAGTGCCCGGTGATTTCCGTCCCGCCGGCAATGATGGCCGCGGCGGCATCCGGATGCGGCACGGCTTGAGTCAGCTTGTCCAGGCGATCGTAGTCCTTGTCGCCCCAGCGCTTCGCTGCGGCGAACTGCAGCACGCGCGATTGCACGGAAACAGACACCGCCGGCAACGCAATGCGGTCCTTCTCCGTGAAATCCGCAATGGTTTTCACGTTCGGATTATTCGATACGAGGTAGTACGGCAGATTGCCAAGCGAGGCCACGCCCTTCACGTTCTGCTTGCCGTGCGTGCGGTCCCAGATCGTCATCAGCGGACCGACGCCTGCGGCCGCGATGTCGATGGAACTCGACAACAGTGCGTCATTGATGGCTGCGCCGCCAGATAACTTCAGCCAGTCCACCTTGATATCGACGCCGGCTTTCTTGCCTTCCTGTTCGATCAGTTTCTGGTCACGCGCGACGTTCAGCAGCAGATACACCACACCGAACTGCTCCGCGATGCGGATGGTGCCCTCGGCGCGTGCGGGCGAGGCTGCGGCAAGCGAGGTGATGGCAACGGAGAACGAGACAAACGCTGCAGTGAGCGTGCGTAGCGGCGAGCGGGAACCCCCAGGTCCCCGCCGGGGGAAGAACGAAAGCGGCATCGAAAGTCCGAAGAAGTGATTTTAGAATTGAATTCGAAGCAGGGCGAGTGGACGCTCAGAACGGCGTATCGCCTTCAATCGTCGTTCGATACATCTTTCTGCGCAGATGATCGGGCGTGCCCGCTGCGAGATGCATCAGGGAGCGGTTGTCCCAGAACACGAGGTCGTGCTCGCGCCATACGTGCCGGTAGAGATGCTCGTCGCGAACGCTATGTTCGAAGAGGGCTTGCAGCAGGTCGCGGCTCTCGTCTTCCGGCAAGTCGATCACGCGGGTCGTGAAATGCTCGCTGACGAACAGCGCCTTGCGCCCGGTTTCCGGATGCGTGCGCACGATCGGATGCACGACCGGTTTCACCTCCGCGATCTGTTCTGCAGAGAGGTTGGGGCGCCACGGGCTGCGCTTTTGCAACTCGGCGTATTTCGCCAGATAGGTGTGCTCGGCGGAGCGCCCTTTCACCGCGTCGCGCAGCGCTTGGGGCAGCGTATCCCATGCCAGATGCATGTTGGCGAACAACGTGTCGCCGCCTTCCGCTGGTAACTCCTGAGCGTGCAGCAAGGAACCGAGGCTCGGTGTTTCCTTGTACGAGAGATCCGAATGCCAGAAATGCCCGGCGTCGCCGAGACCAATCGGCTTGCCGTTTTCCATGACGTTCGAGACGATCAGCACCTCCGGGTGGCCCGTCAACTGGAACTGGTGGAGCACGTGGATTTGAAGCGGACCGAAACGGCGGCTGAAGCTGATTTGCTGGTCGGGCGTGATGCGCTGGTCGCGGAACACCACTACGTGATGATCCAGGTGAGCGCGATGAATGCGCTTGAAATCTTCGTCAGCAAGCGGCTGGCTCAGGTCAAGACCTGTCACTTCAGCGCCCAACGGCGCACCTTCAAACGGCGTAATTTCGATGGTCTGGTGTGGGGATAAGGTCGTCACGCGGGACTCGTTAATTCAATTCGGGGCGGGAACGCTTGAGGCGACGCGTCGCTGAAGCACTGACAACATACGCCGCAAAAGTCCACGTTATCCAGGTTAGACAGCGAATCTAAAATCCCGTGCGAACCACGTCAACGAACCAAATCCCATACGCTTATCTGTTTTAACGATAAACGAGCCGCTCCAGTAGAGGGGCGGCTTCATTCCCACTGCGTCTGGCCCGCTGAATCATTGATGATTATGCGCTGGATCGCTGCAATGAGCGCATCCGGCGGCGCTGTCATTCCACGACGACCCCAGGATCAGGCTGCAGAAATTCAGGCGCTTGTAGCTCGGATCCTTGAGTGCGAGGACATCGGCCTTCACGTTGCCGAACGTGGTCTCCGGCTTCTTGATCGTGCCGTGGGCGAAGGCATCGATGATCCCTTCCTTGAAATTCACCTCACGCGGATGCACGGCGATGACCTGTTTGCGCTGCGAGTCGGTGAATTGGTCGTACGCGAGTCCGAGCACGTCCATCTCCACGCCCGCCGTGACCAACGCGACCACCGGCTTCTTGTGCTGCGGAATCCCCGGCGTCGTGTGCAAGGCGATTGAGTCCCAAACCTGTTCGATGTCGTACTCGTTGATGCCATAACCCTTGAGGAAGTCACGCGCGGCGTTCGCACCGTCCACTTCGAAACGCTCGGTCAGGCTGCTGTATGCATCGATCAGGCCCATGTCATGGAACATGGCGCCGATGTAAAGCAGCTCCGCGTCGTAGGCCAACTGACGGCGTTCGCCGGTCAGCGCACCAAACAGGAACACGCGGCGCGAGTGGTTATACAGCAGGTCCGGCTCGGTATCGCGAACGAGTTCAGTCGCGGCGCGCGCCATGGCGCTGTCGGGGATGCGGATGCCTGCAATGGTAGTGGTCATGTTCAATGCTCCTGGGATACTGATAGTGGGCTTGGCCTGGATGCCGCTGTCACCTTGTTAAAATGCGCCGTTTGGGGCGCAACATCGGGAGAAGCGGCAGCGGCTGGACGACGAAGTTAGTGTCGCCGGGCGCGGCCAAGGCCGCAATGCGGCAGGTCCGTCGAAGTCTGCCAACCGCACGGCGTCTCCTGCCAAGCGCGTAAAACGCGCGAAAAATAGCTTTTTTCATGGGACCAGAGTAAAGCGCTAACTCTGGTCGACCGCAATGAATCGCATGGGACCGGAGTAAAGCGCTATGGGACCAGAGTAAGCGCTGAAGGGCCAACTCTGGTCGACACGCCAACTCTGGTCGACCGCAATGAATTGCATGGGACCAGAGTAAGCGCTAAAGCGCCAACTCTGGTCGACACAGGAGCAAGACCTTATGCGTAGCGTCGCCATCGCGATTTTTCCGCAAGTGCAGGCGCTCGACGTCGCGGGTCCACTCGACGTATTCGCCGAGGCGAACGGCTTCGTCGCGTCTGGCGAGGGATACGCGATCACGCTGGTTAGCGTAGACAACGCGCCGGTGCGCGCGTCGAACGGCACGCGGATGCTCGCGGACATTGCGTGCGATGCACCGCAGCAGCATTACGATGTCGCCCTCGTGGCAGGGGGGCCGGGTCTGCCGTCCGATGTGCCCGATCTGCGCCTGAGCACGTGGCTGCGCGACGTTGCTTCGCGTTGCGAGCGCTACGGTTCTATCTGCACCGGCGCGTTCGCGCTCGGTCACGCCGGTTTGATCGATGGCCGTCATGTCACAACTCACTGGCAAAATGCGCCGCAGCTCGCGCGGCAATTTCCGCTGGCCCGGGTCGAGCTCGACCGTATTCATATTCGTGATGGCAACCTGGTGACATCGGCGGGCGTGACGGCGGGGATTGACGTTGCCCTCTCGCTTGTCGCAGAAGATCATGGCCCGCGTATCGCACTGGCTGTCGCCAAGCGGCTCGTGGTTTTTGCGCAGCGCCGCGGCGGCCAGTCGCAATTCAGCCCGTACCTGAGTGCGCCTGCCGACGAGACCTCGCCCGCGGCCAAGGTGCAGGCCTACGTGATGGAGCACATCGGCGAACGCATGACGGTTGAAAAGCTGGCGCAGATCGCGGGTATGAGCGAGCGCAATTTCGCGCGTGCGTTCGTCGAAGAGACAGGCGTGACGCCACATGATTTCGTGGAGCGCGCGCGTATCGATGCAGCGCGCAACTTGCTGGAAAGCAGCACGACGCCGTTCAAAACGATCGCGTATGAGTGCGGCTTCGGAACAGCGGATCGCATGCGCATTGTGTTCCGGCAACGGCTGGGCGTGTCGCCGAATGACTATCGTCTGAGCTTTCAGAAACTCGAGGCGGACGCTTGACGATGGCCTATGAGTTCATGCCGCCGTTTTGTAGTGGATTGTCACCCGTCGCCATGTGTTCCCGATACTTTCGCGCAGACGGCTTGATCGAACGCACGAACGGTCGTAAGGGAGCCGGCTATGATCGTCGGCTGAGGCGATATCGAAAGCCGAGCGAGCGTTTCGCTTTGCCGCTTATCGTATGCTGGACCACTTCATGCTCACCCAACACACGTGCATCCGCGAGTGAGCCGCTATCTGTTCGACGCTCTGGGAACAAGTCAAACCGCGAGGGAATGACCGCGGAGAGCAAGCTTCCTTTCTATTCGAGCGCGTTTTTACTCATCGGGCCGAAGCCGTGATTTTCGAATCGCTCAGGGCCCGGTCCAATGAATCTGGAGATTTTTGATGAAAGATGCTTATGAACGACGTGCGCTATTGCTGCATCTGGGCGATGTGCTGGAAGCGCTGTCGTGCTTGTCGCGTGGCGGACAGCGGTACACCACCCTCGGCGACGCAATTGCCCGTGAAGACTCGCTTGCCACCTTCACATGGCTCGGATACCTCGATGCCGCCATGACCCCGCATCAAGTGAGCGAACGCGCGACGGCTGCGTTTTTTCTTTGGCCGAAAACGCTCCTCGATGAAGACCTGAACCGGTCACTGCTGGCGTCGACGGTGCAGCACGATCTCTTCGCTGGGAATGCGAACGGATGGGAGCGTTACGTAAAGGAGCGCAGAACCGATGTGGCGTGGTTTGCAGAAGATTTGCCGGCACCGTCGGACGAAGACGAAGGCATGCCGGAATCGCGCTTTAGCCGCTGGCCCTACCCAGCGGAAACGGGAGCAACGGGGGCATCCTGAGGCCGTAAGGCTTCCTGCTCATACCGCCTGTTCGCGCGACAACACGGCTTGCAGGAAGCTGCGTGTGCGGGCTTCGCGCGGCGCCCCGAAAATCTGTGCCGGAGGTCCTGCCTCGATGACGCTACCATGGTCCATCACCACGACCGTGTCCGCCACGTCGCGCGCAAAATTCATCTCATGCGTGACGATCAACATGGTCATGCCTTCGCTCGCCAGCGCCTGCATGACCTGCAGCACTTCACCGACCAGTTCCGGATCTAGCGCGGAAGTGGGTTCATCGAAGAGCATGACTTGCGGATGCATCGCAAGCGCCCGCGCAATCGCCACGCGTTGCTTCTGGCCACCGGACAATGTGCCCGGATAAACGTCTGCCTTGTGACCGAGCCCGACCTTAGCCAGCAGCGCGCGCGCCTCGCTCTCGGCTTCGGCCGCGCTAACGCGGGCCAGCGAGCGCGGCGCCAGCGTGACGTTCTCCAGCACAGTCAGGTGCGGAAACAGGTTGAACGATTGAAACACCATCCCCACATCCCGGCGGATGCGGTTCAGGCCGTTCTCATCGATCATGCGGCCGTTGTCCACAAGGGCATGGCCGCAGATCCGGACCGTGCCTTCTTCGGCCGTTTCCAGCCCGTTCAGGCAGCGCAGGAACGTGCTCTTGCCCGAACCGCTCGGACCGATCACCACGATCACCTGAGACGGTTGCACGTCCATATCGATACCGTTCAACACGCGGTTCGATCCGAACGACTTCGCCAGTTTCCTGACTGAAACAATAGGTTCATTCACGGTGGTGCTCATGGTCAGACTCTCCCGTCGGCACGCAGCGTTTTTTCTGTCTTGCGCAACACCAGCGACGTAGCGCTCGTCAGGATCAGGTAGATGAACGCGATCACGATATACACCTCCAGCGACCGGTACGACACGCTGATGATCTTCTCGCCTTCATGCATCAGGTCGTTGATCGTCAGCAGGGAGACCAGCGCCGAGTTCTTGATCAACGCAATGAACTCGTTGCCGAGCGGCGGGATCATGCGTACGAACGCTTGCGGCAGGATCACCTTGCGCATCGCCATTCGATAAGGCATCCCAAGCGATCTCGCGGCTTCCATCTGGCCACGATCCACTGATTGAATCGACCCCCGCACGATCTCCGACACATACGCGCCGCTATAAACGCCGAGCCCGAGCACGCCGCATGCGAATGCGGGCAGCATGATGCCGAACTGCGGCAGCCCGAAGAACAAGATGAAAAGCTGTACGAGCAAGGGCGTGCCGCGGATGAACGTGAGGTAGGCGGTGCAGACGCCATAGACCACGCGGCGCTGCGGTGCGAGCCTGCCGATTCCCACCAGGAGGCCCAGCACGCAGCCGAGTACGAGTGAGCAGGCCGTGACTTCGATAGTCGTCGCAGCGCCGGTCGCGAGTGCTTCCCAGCCTGCCCATACGGGCGAAAAATCGAGCGTCATCAGTTACTCCTCTGCTGTAAGGGCCGTCGCGTTACTGCTTGCCGAACCACTTCGTCGTGAGCGCGTCGTAGGTGCCGTTAGCGCGCAGCGTCTGCAGCGCCTCGTTCATCTGCGCCGTCAACGCCGTTTCGTCCTTGCGCAGCGCGAAACCGTAGAGCTCGGTGGTGAGTCCCTTGTCGAGCACCCGCACGTTGGGCTGCGCCTTCGCGTATTCCACGGCGGCGGGGCGTCCGGTAACGGCGGCATCGGCGCGGCCGATGTTCACGAGGTCAAACATCTCCTGGTTCTTTTCGACTTCCACGCGCTGCACCTTCGGATAGTTGTCTTTCAGGAAGGCGACCGATTTCGTGCCGACCTGTACCGTCACTTTCTTGCCGTCGAGATCGGCGGGGGTCTTGATCGATGTGTCGTTCTTGCGCACCAGCACAACGAGGCCGCCCTTGTAGTACGGATCGGTGAAATCGACGACTTTGCGGCGTTCGTCCGTCATGTAGATGCCCGACGCCGCGACGTCGAAGCGATTCGCGATCAGCCCTGGAATCAACCCCTTGAAGTCGATGTCCACCCATTGCACTTTCTTGCCCATGGTCTTGGCCATGGCTTCGATCAACTCGATATCGAAGCCCGTGCGCTTGCCGTCCTTGACGAATTCGAGCGGGGGAAAGGTCGCATCCGTTGCTACGCGGATGGTGTCATCGGCGGCGCGGGCGGCGGGCGCAGCAGCTACGCTAACTACAACGGCGAGCGCGAGGGCAGAAAGTGCCTGGATAAGTTTCATGCTGGTTTCCTTGATGGGTGGCAAGCCAAGTTAAAGATAAAGGGGCTCAAAGCTTGTAGCTGATACGGTCTGCGGCCGCGCGCGTGAGCTGCGCCAGTTCGGCTTCACGTCCTGCAATGCGAGCGACCGGCGCCATCAAGGTGATGGTTCCTTCCAGCCGTCCCGCATCCGATATAAGCGGGGCGCTCACGCCCCATACGCCTATGTCGACTTCGCTCTCGCTCGTCGCAAACCGCCGGCGGCGAATTTCCGCCAGTTGCACATGCAGCGCGGCGGCGCTTTCAGGGTCGCCAGGCGCGCTGCCGGCGATCACGGCCTCGGCTTTTGCTTCGGGCAGGAAGGCCAGCAGCGCTTTCGCCGAAGCGCCGCGTGTCAGCGGATGCGTGCGGCCACGGGCGAACGAGCAGCGCAGCGGCTGGTCGCTTTCGACCATCGAGAGGCATACGACTGTGTCGTTGATCGGCACGAGCAAGCCGACGCTCTCGCCGGTCCGCTGCACGAGCGCCCTGATTTCGTCCCGGCTTTGGGTGACGAGCTGCGCGTTCTGGTCAAAACCCCACGCAAGCTGCACGCCGGACGGACCCGGTTCGAACAGGCCGGAGCTCGCATGCTCTTGCAAGAAACCCCACTGCTTGAGCGAGCCCAGCAGCCGGTACACGGTGGACAAAGGCGCGCCGATGTCCTCTGCGATCTGCTTCGCGCCGATAGGTCGTCCTGCCCGGGCGACGCTGGTCAGCGCGTGAAGGACGCGATCGACAACGAAGGAAGATTTGGCCGACTGTTTCATGACAGAAGTTTCTCTCGCCAATTCTCAAAGAAAGAAATCATTTCTCATTGGGTGAGAAATTGACTTGGTGAGGCCGATCTCCTGTTCAGCGTGGCTTGATGACCGGCAAGAAAGTCAGGCTTGCAGGAGAATCCGGGCGATGCGCGACGGAATTGCCTGGCCGCAAGTCCGATTGAACGCACCCGCGCCGCACCCTCAAGGACCGAGACATGGACTATCTGACGAGCCTCAAAGTGTTCCGCGCGGTCGTGGAGGCAAAAAGTTTCACGCGCGCCGCCGATCTGCTTGGCGTGTCGCCGCCGGTCGTGTCGCGCGCCATCGCCACACTCGAGCAGCGGCTGGGCAACCGGCTCTTTCATCGGACCACACGCCATATCTCGCTGACCGAGACTGCCGAGCAATTCTTCGCGGGCTGCTCACGCGTGCTGGATGAGCTCGACGCGCTGGAGGCGCAGGCGGCCAATCGCAGCAGTGATCCGACCGGCATGCTGCGCCTGGTCGCCCATACGACTGCAACGGTCAACCGGCTGGTCCCGTTGATTGCCACGTTTCGCCGCCGATACCCGCTGATCGGACTCGACGTCACGCTGACCGAGCGGCCCGTGGACTTGGTGGCGGACGGTTACGACCTCGGTGTCGTGCTGCCTTTCATGCTGACCAGCGACACCACGGTTACGCGCCTGCTCGAGCGCATTCCGCTGGTCATTGTGGTGACGCCAGGGTATCTGGAAGGCAAACAGCGGCCGAACCATCCGTCCGCGCTCGCCGAGCTTGAATTCGTCGCCATGCACGCGTCGATCCGCAAGCCCATGCTGACGTTCCGGCTGGACGGCGGCGAACAGATCACGGTGCCGCTGAAAGCAGACGTGACATCGAACAACGCGGTGTTCAACCGCGAACTGGTGCTGGAGGGCTTCGGCCTGGGCGTGCTGCCGGCGGCTCTGGTTCGCGACGAGCTCGCGTCCGGCAAGCTGGTGTCGCTGCTCGACGACTTCGAGATCGTCGACGGCGCGATCGAAATCCGCCTGGCTTACAGCAGCCGCACGTTGCTACCGGCCAAGGTGCGGGCGTTCATTGAACACGCGGCGGAATTCTTCGAAGCCTGAGTCAGGCGTGCAGGCTTTCATTTTTATTTCGCCTCGATTCCTTTTCGATTGTTGACGGATTCGTCATTAATTGATGCGCGCGATAGCGGTTGACTACGTGCATATGCACACATACTCTGTGCATATGCACACACGCCCTCCACGACACGACGACTGTTTTGCCGTTCGCCAGGCTGCGCGGCACATCTCGCAGTTGTACGAGCGGCACTTGTCCGCAGTACAGATCACGCCGACGCAATTCAGCATCGTCTCAGCGCTTGAGCGCATGCCGGACATGACGATGGCGGAACTCGCGCAGGCCATGGTGATGGAGCGCACGACGCTGGTCCGGGTGCTGCAGCCGTTGCTGCGCAGCGGGCTTGTCCTGGCGAGGCTGGGCGGACCTTGCCAGCGGCGCTTGCAGTTGACGCTGACCGAAGGCGGCCGGACCAAGCTCGCCGACGCGCTGCGGCACTGGCAGGCAGCACAAGAAGAGTTCGAGGCGAAGTTCGGGCGCCGGCAAGCGGCACGTCTGCGGCGCGAACTGTTTCGCCTGACCGGCGAGTGAACCGCCGGCCTCGCCGATCACAGATCACCGGGCACGCCCGCATCAACCATTCGACGCAACCAACAGGACTGACCGATGACCACACCCTCCACGCCAATTATCTCCACCGCCGCGCCCACGGCTGAGCGCGGAGCGCGGCGGCCTTTTCGCATTGGCTGGATGCCGCTCGCGATCATTGTGGTGGTAATCGTGATCGCTGCAGCCGCGACATACTGGGTCACCGTGCTGCGTTTCGTTCAAAGCACGGACGACGCGTACGTCGGTGGTAACGTCACTGTGATGGCGCCGAAAGTGAACGGTTTCGTGACCGAGTTGCTGGTCACCGACAACCAGCGCGTAAAGGCGAACCAGGTGCTGATCCGGCTCGACTCCCGCGACTACGACGCCCGTCTCGCGCAGGCCGATGCCGACGTGCAGGGCGCGCGTGCCGCCGTCGCCGAACTCGAAGCGAAGCAGCAATTGCAGGCGGCCGTGATCAACCAGAGCCAGGCGCAAGTGCGGGCATCGGTGGCGGAAGTCACGCGGAGTGCATCCGACCAGGTGCGTTACCGGCAACTCGTCAAGGACGAGGCGGTATCGGACCAGGTGGTCGAACGTGCCGATGCGGACTACCTGAAGGCTCGTGCCACGCTCGATAACAGCAACGCAGCTGCGCTCGCTTCCCAACGCCAGCTCGCCGTGCTTGCCGCGCAGATAGACGATGCCCGTGCGCGCGTCGCGACCGCTGAAGCGTTGCGGCGCGTAGCCGAACTGAACGTGGAGTACACGACGATCCGCGCGCCTGTGGACGGTTACGTCGGCAACCGGACGGCACGCGTGGGCATGCTCGCGAACACGGGGGCGTCGCTGCTGACGATCGTGCCCACGGACGGCTTGTGGATCGACGCGAACTTCAAGGAAGACCAGCTCAAGAAGATGCAGGTGGGTGACCGCGTGGACGTTGAACTCGATGCCTCCAGCGGGACCTTTGAGGGTCATGTGGAAAGCCTGGCGCCCGCGACGGGTGCGACCTTCAGCGTGCTGCCGCCAGAGAATGCAACCGGCAACTTCACGAAGATCGTACAGCGCGTGCCGGTGCGGATTCACCTCGACTTACCGAAGGACAAGCAGGACGTACTGCGCGCCGGCCTCTCGGCGACGGTGAGGGTGCACCTCGACAGCGCGAGCCTTTCGGCGAGCCGTTCATGAGCCCGTCCGTCCCACTGAACCCCGCCGATCAACCCACCCGGCAGCGTGTTTTCGCGTTCGCGCTGATGTGCCTGGGCTTTTTCATGGCCACGCTGGACATCCAGATCGTGGCCTCCTCGCTCAGGGAAATCGGCGGCGGCTTGTCGGCGAGTCAGGACGAACTTTCGTGGGTGCAGACCTCGTACCTGATTGCGGAAATCCTCGTGATCCCGATGTCCGGCTGGCTCTCCAAGGTGTTCTCCACGCGCTGGCTGTTCGTGGCTTCTGCGGTCGGTTTCACCATCACGAGCATGCTGTGCGGCCTCGCGTGGGACATCAATTCGATGATCATTTTCCGCGGCCTGCAAGGTGCGCTGGGCGCCGCGATGATCCCGACCGTCTTCACCACGGCGTTCGTGCTGTTCCCCGGCAAGCAGCGGCTGATTGCATCGACGACGATTGGCGCGCTAGCTTCGCTTGCCCCAGCGATCGGCCCGGTGATCGGCGGATGGATCACGTCGCAATGGTCGTGGCACTGGTTGTTCTACCTGAACCTCGTTCCGGGGCTCGTAGTCGCATTCCTGGTGCCGAAGTTCGTGCATATCGACGAACCGGACCTTTCGTTGTTGAAGAAGGGCGATTACCTGGGCATTGCGTTGATGTCGGGGTTCCTTGGGTGCCTTGAATATGTGCTCGAGGAAGGTCCACGCAAGAACTGGTTCGGCGACGACGTGATCATCACTTGCACATGGATCTCCGCAATCTGCGGCTTCCTGTTTCTCGTGCATGCGTTCACTGCGAAAGATCCCGTTGTCGATCTGCGCGCGCTCGCGGTCCGGAACTTTGCGATCGGGTGTTTGCTGTCATTCGTGACGGGCATCGGCATCTTCGTCGCAGTGTTTCTCACGCCGCTGTTCCTCAGCCGCGTGCGTGAACTGGATTCGCTGCAGATCGGGATTGCGTTGCTGTCGGTGGGCGTGTTTCAGTTGCTCGCGCTTGGCGCTTATGCATTCACCTCTCGTCTCGTCGACATGCGCTGGTGTCTGCTCTTTGGCCTCGTGTGTTTCGGTCTTGGTTGCTACTTCTATGTGCCGCTCACGAATGACTGGGGCTGGCAGCAACTGCTGTTGCCGCAGGCGCTGCGTGGTATTGGCCAGCAGTTCGCGGTGCCCCCTATCGTGACAATGGCGCTGGGGTCGCTGCCGCAATCGCGCCTGAAGTCGGCGAGCGGATTGTTCAACCTGATGCGTAATCTCGGCGGCGCGATCGGCATTGCGGTCAGCGCGACCATGCTCAACGACCGGCTGAATTTTCACTATCTGCGCATCAGCGAAAGCGTCACGACCGGCAGTCCGGAAACAGAAGCGTTCTTGTCGAGGCAATTTGCCCACTGGGGCTCGGTAGCCGGAGATGCGCTGAACGCGACCAACGCGGGGCTCGCCAACCTGCATGCGCTGGTGTTTCGCGAGGCGCTGGTAATGACCTTCTCCGACACCTTCTACGTACTCACGATGTGCTTCGCCGTCGGCATAGTCAGCGTGATTTTCGTGCGGCCTATCGGCGCCGCGCCGCCTTCTCCTGACGCTCATTGAGATCGACTATGTATAAGATTTTATTGGCACTGGCAGCTAGCATGACGCTCGCGGCGTGCGCCGTGCAACCCGCGAACCATGCGGATTTACCGTCGACCGTACGGTCGATAGCGCCCGCAAACTGGAGCGCCGACGCGCCGCAAGACAACGTGGATGCCGCGGCGTGGTGGGAGCAATTCGGCGACCCGGTGCTGCACGAACTGGTGAGTTCGGTACTGAGCCAGAACCTGGATGTGCAAGCTGCACTGGAACGGGTGAAGCAGGCCCAGGCCGTGACCACGCAGCGACGCGCGGCGCTGCTGCCGGAACTTGACGCGAGCGCCACCGCTGCCGATGCTCGCCAGAACACGCCGCCGCCGCTGGGCTATGTTCGGCAGGCGGGATTGGGCCTGACGCTCGCCTGGACGCCCGACGTGTTCGGCGGCGAGCGCCTCGAGCTGCTCGCGGCACAGGCGCAATTGACGGGCCGTCAACATGATGTCGATGCGCTTCGTCTCGCGCTCGCGGCCAATACGGCATCGGCGTATGTTGATCTGCGCTGGGCGCAAAGCGAACAAAAGATTCTGCAGGACAATATCGCGATCAGGGAACGTGCGCTGCGTCTGACGCAGGAACGCATGCAATACGGGCTCTCGCCGCGCCTTGACGTTACCCGCGCACAGAATCAGTTGAGCGAGTTGCAGGCGCGTTTGCCGCGTGCCAACGCCACTGTTGAACATCAGCTCAGCCTGATCGCGGTGTACTCGGGGCGCACGCCTGAATCAGTCGATACCCTCGTGCTTGCCACGCCCGGGACCATCCCGACGCCCTCGAGCGCGGTGCCCCAGATGCTGCCCTCGGAGGCGTTGCTGCGCCGTCCCGACGTCCGCAGTGCCTACGCCGAGCTGACGCAACGCGCAGCGGAAGTGGGTGTCGCGCAAGCGGACCGCTATCCGAAGTTCTCGCTGCAACTGACCGATGGTTTGCTGGCGGCGTCGTATCTTGGGCTTCCCACGCTCACCGACAACCTCTTCAGCGCCGCGCTCAATGCGACCAGTCCTATCTTTAATGCCGGGCGGATTACGGCGGGCATCGAGCAAAGCCAAAGCCGCATGCGCGAATCCGATCTGCGTCTGCGTCAGACCATGCTGCAGGCGCTCAAAGATGTGGAAGACACGCGCACCGATCTGGTCAGCACGTCGGAGCAGGCTGACCGCCTGAAGGAAGCATTGCAATCCTCCGATCAATCGCTACGCCTCTCCACGCAACTTTATAAGGGCGGTGCGAGCGGTTTCCTCGATGTACTCGCGGCACAGGAAGCGTATCTGCAGGACTCGGATGCGCTGAACCAGGCGAGGCGTGAACACGCGCTTGCAGCGGTCGCGTTGTACCGTTCGCTCGGTGGCGGCTGGAGCGAAACAAAGCAGGAGTAATGCGTTGTCCATGCCTCGGGTAACATCGGGCATCTTCTGTGTTTAGGTTGCCCACCACCCGCATGGCACTCAAAAACCTGTTGAGACGGCTTGACCTGACCACGCTGCAACTCTTTCTCGCGGTCTACGAGGATGGCACGCTCACCCGTGCGGCCGAGCGCGAGGCTATCGCTGTTTCGGCCGCGAGCAAGCGGCTGCTCGAACTCGAACAGGCCGTGGGTGCGACGCTGTTCGTGCGCCGTGCCAGGGGCATGGAGCTCACGCCCGCGGGCGAAACCCTGCTGCATCATGCGCGCCGCGTGCTGCGCGATGTCGAGAACATCGGGATCGAGTTGGCCGAGCACGCGACCGGCGTGCGCGGTTTTGTGCGCATGATGGCGAACCTCTCGGCCATCGTCGAATTCCTTCCCGAAGACTTGCGCGCATTCTTCTCGATGAACGAGCGCATCAAGCTCGACCTCGAAGAGCGTCCGAGCAGCGGTGTGGTGCAAGGCATAGCCGACAGCCTCGCCGACGTCGGCATCTGTTCAGGCGAAGCCGATACGCGAGGCCTCGACGTCTCGCACTACCGGCATGACTCGCTGGTCGTGGTGATGCCCATAGATCATGCGCTCGCGCTTCGCGAGCAGGTCACGTTCGTCGAAACGCTGGATAGCGACTACGTCGGCCTGCATGCGGCAAGCTCGATCAACCTGCGCACGCACGTGGCGGCACGTCAGGCGGGTAAACCATTGCGGCTGCGCATCCAGGTGCCCGGTTTCGATGGCGTCTGCCGCATGGTGCAGGCAGGCCTGGGCATCAGCGTGCTGCCGCTCAAGGTATTCAACACTATCGGCCGTCCGCTCGGACTCACGGCTGTCTTGCTCGACGAACCCTGGAGCCAGCGCGACCTGATCGTCGTGGTACGCGATGTCGCCGGACTCCCGCCGGTGAGCCGTATGTTGTTCGATCACCTCGTAACCGTCGAGCACGACGAGCAAAACAAGGCCTGAGCGTTCGCCGTTCGCGAACGGTCATTGGCGAAATGCGGTTGGACGGGGTGCGTTGCCGGCTCCTAAGCTGTCTTCCAGGTTAGCTTTTTCGGGAGACACGCATCATGGCTGGACCGCTCGCAGGCATTCGCGTCATAGAAATCGGCACGCTCATAGCAGCGCCGTTCGCCGCCCGCATGCTCGGGGAGTTCGGTGCCGACGTTATCAAGATCGAAGCGCCGGACAATGGCGACCCGCTTCGCAAATGGCGAAAGCTGCACGAGGGCACGTCGCTCTGGTGGTATCTCCAGTCGCGCAACAAGAAGTCCGTGTGCGTGAACCTGAAGTCACCTGACGGTGTGGATGTCGTCAAGCGTCTTGCCGCGGACGCCGACGTCGTGATTGAAAATCTCCGTCCCGGTGCGCTCGAAAAACTCGGCCTTGGCTGGGACGTGCTGCACGCAATCAATCCCAAACTTACCATGGTCCGCATCTCCGGCTATGGGCAGTCCGGACCGTATCGCGATCGTCCGGGCTTCGGCGCGATCGGCGAGGCCATGGGCGGCATTCGCTATACAACCGGCGAAGTCGATGGCGCACCGGCACGCGTGGGCATCTCTCTCGGCGACTCGCTGGCTTCCCTGCACGGAGTGATAGGCGCGTTGATGTCGATCCTGCGCGTCAAGACCGGGCAGGGCCTGGGCCAAGTCGTGGATGTATCGCTTGTCGAAAGCGTCTTCAACCTGATGGAAAGCCTGATCCCCGAATACGACTTGCTCGGTCACGTGCGCGAGCGCAGCGGCGGTGCGTTGCCGGGCATTGCGCCGTCGAATACGTATCGCACCGAAGACGGTGCGTTTGTGGTGATTGCCGGCAACAGCGATCCGATCTACAAGCGCCTGATGCATGTAATAGGTCGCGCCGATCTCGCCGATGACCCTGCGCTCGCCCGCAACGACGGCCGCGCCGCACAAAGCGCACGCCTCGACGAAGCGATCACCGCGTGGACCACGCATCACCCGATCGACGACGTGCTCGGCGCGCTCGAAGCGGCGGAAGTGCCGTCCGGCAGGATCTATTCCGTGGCCGACATTGTTGCGGACCCGCATTATCAGGCCCGTGACATGTTGCTTGACGCCGCATTGCCCGGCGGGGTGTCGGTGAAGATGCCCGGCATTGTGCCCAAGCTCTCCGACACCCCCGGCGAAGTTCGATGGCAGGGGCCCACGCTCGGTGAACATACGGACTCCGTACTGTCCGGTTTGGGTTTCAATGCGAGCGATGTCGCACGGCTACGCGGCGAGGGCGCCGTGCAATAAGCGCCGCTGCTTTTATCCGCAAGACCTTTCCCTCAAACATCAAAGAACACATATGACCGGACGGCCGCAAGGCCAGTCCGGCAAGGAGACGATCATGAGCGATCTTGGCGCAACTACGGCCGTACCACAGGCACAAAGCGAAAGCGACTTCAAAGCGGTTATCAGCAAGGTCGCCTGGCGGTTGATGCCGCTCATCATGATCTGCTATTTGTTCGCCTTTTTCGATCGAATCAACATCAGCTTCGCGAAGTTCCAACTGCAAAGCGATCTCGGTTTCTCGGACACCGCATACGGTCTCGGCGCCAGCCTCTTCGTGATCGGCTACGTCTTGTTTGAAGTGCCCAGCAACCTGATGCTCTACAAGGTCGGCGCCCGGCGCTGGATCGCGCGCATCATGATTTCGTGGGGTATCGCCACCAGCGCCATGGTGCTGGTCGGTAATGAATGGCAGTTCTATGGGCTACGCTTCATTATCGGCGCGATGGAAGCCGGCTTTGCCCCCGGCGTTCTGTACTACCTCACGTTGTGGTTCCCGCCGAGCCATCGCGGCCGCATCACCTCGATGCTGTTTCTTGCCTCGGCATTCTCCGGGCTGGTTGGTGCGCCATTGTCGGGTCTGGTCCTCGGACACATGGACGGCGTGCTGGGCATTCGCGGATGGCACTGGCTGTTTATGCTTGGCGGTTTGCCCTGTATTGTCCTGGGCCTGCTGGTGCTCAAGTTACTGAAGGACCGGATCGAAGACGCGGGCTGGCTCAGCGCCTCGGAAAAGTCATTGCTTGCAAGCCGTATTCAGCGACCCGCCGCGCACACGGGCGCCGGCAACTCGTTGCTCGATGCAATCAGGACACGCGGTTTCCTGATGCTCGGGCTGATCTATTTTCTGATCCAGGTGGCGTCGTACGGGCTCAATTTCTGGGCGCCGCAACTCATTCGAAGCGCGGGCACGCACAACCCGACCACCATTGGTTTGCTGACGGCGGTGCCTTACATTTGCGGTGCGATCGCCATGATCGTGGTGGGCCGTCTCTCCGACGCCTCGGGCGAGCGCCGCAAGTTCGTATGCGCCCTGCTGGTGATGGCGGCGATCGGCTTTTTTGCAGCAGGCATCTTCGACAAACAAACGGTTCTCCTGATCGTGGCGCTCGGCGTGATGGGGGCGGGCGTGGTGGCTTCGATACCGGCGTTCTGGGCGCTGCCGCCGAAGCTTCTCACGGGGGCGGGTGCTGCCGGCGGCATAGCGCTGATCAATACGATCGGGCAACTCGGCGGCATTGTGAGTCCGGTGATGGTGGGACGGGTTCGCGACCTGACCGGCACCACGACGCCTGCGCTATATGCGATTGGCGCGATGAGCCTGATCGGCGCATTGCTCCTGCTGTTCGGTTTGCCGGCGGTATTGCGCGAGAAGGATCCGTCCGAGGCTCGTGTTTCCCGGAGATAACCTGGGTTCGGTGGTTTTAATCTTCGGCGCCATTTTGGGCGCATTACACGACCAAAAAAGCTTTCGTTGTGGCGCCGGAGAAAATCCAGTTGCGACTTGATACGTTGCTAAATAGTCGGACCTGCAAAATTCAGTTTGCTTGATGCACGACGCCGATAGGGAATTTTGTCGGAGCAGGAAGGCTAAGCGGCCGGAAGCG
>NZ_JNFG01000043.1 GCF_000729995.1 Caballeronia sordidicola
GCCGTTCAGACGCACCTGGATAGCCGAGCCCTCACGTCCGTGCGTCAGCGCATTGCCGATCAAATTCGAAAACACCTGCGACAACAGATCACCATCGCCCTGCATCAGCGTATCGCCATCGCGGAAAATGAAGATGCGGCCCTGACCCACCCGCGCCTCGTATTCCTCGACAATATTCTTCGCCAGCGTCATCAACTCCACCGCCCGCGGCTGCAGCGTCACGCGCCCGCCGCGCAAGCGCGCGAGATTGAGCAACTGGTCGACCATGCGCACCATCCGCATGCCGCTGCTCTTGATACGGGTGCCGATATTCGCCACGTTTTCATCCGGCACGAACCGCGCAAGATATTCCGCCGATGCAATCACCGCCGACAACGGCGTGCGCAGATCGTGGCCGAGCACGGCCATGAGCATTTCGTTGGCATCGAGGAGTTGCTGGACCGTCGCCAGTTGCGTGGCGAGCTGCTGCTTCTGCTTCTCGATCTGGATGAAGACATCTACCTTCGAATTCAGGATCCGCGAGTCGTACGGCTTGTAGAGGAAATCCACCGCCCCCGCTTCATAGCCGCGAAACGTGCGCCCGGTGTCCTGCGCGGTCGCGGTCAGGAAGATGATCGGCACATGCGCGGTACGCGGGCTGCCGCGCATCAGTTCAGCCAGTTCGAAGCCATCCATGCCGGGCATGTTGACATCGAGAATGGCGAGTGCGACCTCGTGCTTGAGCAGCAGTTCGAGCGCGGCCGGCCCCGATCCTGCCGCGAGCACCGAGATATCCGGCCGCGCCAGCGACGCTTCCAGTGCAGTGATGTTGTTCTGCACATCGTCGACGATCAGGACGTAAATGGGCGGCTTCAGCGGCTGCCTGCCGGGTTGCCTGATGTGTTCCATTAGCGGAGTTCCATTAGCGTGTCAGCTCCAAGTCAACCGCGTTGGCGGCGCGTGCCCGCAACCATGCGCGCCATGCGGGCGACCATGACGTCGAGCGTGAGAATGTCGTGCACGCCGCCGCGCGCGATGGCGCCAAGCGGCATGGCGTCGGCCACTGCGGTATGCGGGTCTTGCACCCAGCAGCGCCCGCCTGCCCGCGAGATCGCAACCAGGCCGCGTGCGCCATCGTCGTTGGCGCCGGACAGCACGATGCCGAGCAGCGTATCGGCAAAACAGAGTGCCGCCGATTCAAACAGCACATCCACCGATGGCCGCGAAAACCGCACGGGCGGATCGACGGAAAGGGAGATCGTGCAGTCCGGCTCGACCAGCATGTGATACCCCGGCGGCGCAATATAGATCGTGCCGCCGGCGATCTCGTCCTTGTCATCGGGCTCGACGACCGGCAACCGGCAACGTGCGGCAAACAATGCGGGCAGCATGCTCGGCGGGTCGTTCCTGACATGCACGACCACCAGCACGGCAGGGCGGAAATCGGCCGGCAGCGCGGGCAAGATGTGGTTCAACGCTTCGATGCCCCCCGCCGATGCCCCAATCACGATGGCTTCGATTGCATCCAGGGAATCTGTCGATGGTGTCATCGCTAGACCTTTTGATACAAACGCTCGCGCGCATCGAAATCGGAGAAACTGCCCGCGTGTTTTGAGAACCGCAGGCTCTCTTTGCTGCCCAGCCCGAGGAATCCGCGCCGCACCAGCGAATCGCTGAACAGACCCAGCGCACGGTCCTGCAACGCACGGTCGAAATAGATCAGGACGTTACGGCACGACACGAGATGCGCTTCGAGAAACACGCTGTCGGTGGCGAGGCTGTGATCGGCGAACACGACGCGCGACTTGAGGGTCTGCGAAAATTTCGCCGCGCCGTAGGCCGCGTGGTAGTAGTCGGAGAGCGAACGCTTGCCGCCCGCCGCCAGATAGTTCTGGCTGAAACTCGCTAGGCGATCCAGCGGGTAAATGCCGTTCTCGGCTTGGCGCAAGGCATCGGCATTGATGTCCGTGGCGTACAAAACCGTGCGGTCCGCAATGTTCTCCTCAGCGAACAGAATGGCGAGCGACCACAATTCCTCGCCGCTGCTGCACCCCGCCACCCACACCTTGATGGACGGATAAGTCTGCAGGATCGGCACGACTTGTTCCCGGATGGAGCGGAAATACGCCGGGTCGCGGAACATCTCGCTGACCTGCACCGTCAGGTACTGGAACAAGCGCGAGAACAACGTGGCGTCACGGAGAATGCGCTCCTGCAATTGCGACAGCGTCGCGAACCCCAGGTCGTGCAGCGCTTGAGTCAGGCGCCGCCGCAGCGAACTCACGGAGTAATGGCGGAAGTCATGCTGATACTTCAGGTAAACGGCTTCGAGCAACAGCTTCAACTCGATGTCGAAGATCGCTTCTTCCGTGTTCTTCAGGGTTCGATGCGGCATGGCGGATCTGGCTATCGTTGGCGCAACCAGACTCGACACAGCGACACCAGCTTGTCGACGTCGATCGGCTTCGAAATATAATCGTCCGCACCCGCCTCCAGGCACTTCTGGCGATCGCTCGCCATCGCTTTTGCGGTCAGCGCGATGATCGGCAGCCGTGCATGGTCGGGGTTCTTGCGAATCTCGGTCATGGCGGTTAGCCCATCCATTTCCGGCATCATGATGTCCATCAGCACGAGGTCAATCTGCGGATGGCGGGCAAGCGAATCCAGCGCCTCGCGGCCATTACGCGCGATTTCCAGCTTCGCCCCCAGCGGCTCGATCACATGCGACAACGCGAAGATATTGCGGACATCGTCTTCGGCCAGCAGGATCGTGCGGCCCTCGAAGACGTCGTCGCGCTGGCGCGCCGCGCGCAGCATGCGCTGCTGTTCCGGCGGCAACGCGCTCTCCACGCTATGAAGGAACAACGTCACTTCGTCTACCAGACGTTCCGGCGACTTCGCGCCCTTGATGATGATCGACTTGGAATAACGGCGCAGGCGCTGCTCCTCGTCCGGCGACAACACGCGCCCCGTGTACACGATCACCGGCGGCGACGCATGCTCCTGCGACGTGGATACCTGTTCCAGCAAGTCGTAACCCGAACCGTCCGGCAAGGCGAGATCCATCACGATGCAATCGAAGCTCGTGCGGTTTATCTGCTCCAGCGCTTGTGCAATCGTCCCTGCTTCCACGATCTCGACCGTCTCGCTCTTCAGCAACGCGTGGATGCTCTGGCGCAGCGCCGGGTCGTCCTCGACCACCAGCACGCGCCGCGTGCCCTGCGCCGAACGCGCTTCGAGCTTGCGGATGGCCCCGGCAAGTGTGTCGCGTGCGCTCGGTTTGAGGGTGTAGCCAATCGCGCCGAGATGCAGCGCGACATCGGCATGATCCGTCGACGAGACGATGTGAATCGGGATGTGACGCGTGAGCGGATCGTGCTTGAGCCATTCGAGCACGGTCAGGCCCGACTGGTCGGGCAAGCCGACATCGAGCAGGATGCCGTTCGGCTGCAGCGTGCGGGCCAGTTCCACGCCTTGTGTCGCGGTGGTCGCGTGCACGAAGTCGAATTCGAGTTCATGCGCGAGGTCGTGCAGGATGTGCGCGAAACGCAAGTCGTCTTCAATCGCCAGGATCACGCGGTCCGGGCGCTTGCGGTTGGCGCGGTCGTCGGCTATGGGCTGCGGCGCCGGGAAGTTCGCATGCGGCGCGCGCCAGGCCGACGGTTCAAGAGAAGCAGGAGCCGATGCCATCGCCGTGAGGTGCGCCGGCGCGTGGTTCTGCACCTCAGCAACGCTGGCGGCCATTTCCGACACGGCGTGCTCCGGCTCGCTCATATGCCCGATCACGTCGAGCTTGGCGGTTACCGTACCCTCCTGAACGGCCAGCGGCAGCGTGACCGAAAACACGCTGCCTTTGCCCGGTTCGCTCGCCACGCTCACTGAACCGCCGAGCAACCGCGAGAATTCCCTCGATATCGATAACCCCAGGCCGCTGCCGCCGTATTTGCGGCTGGTCGTGCCATCGGCTTGCTGGAACGCCTGGAATATGAGGTCCTGTTTATCGCGCGCAATGCCGATGCCCGTATCGCGCACATCGAAGCGCAACGCGTTTTCGTTGTTGTCCGCCTTATGCACGGACACCGTCACCTGGCCCTGCTCGGTGAACTTGAATGCGTTCGACAACAGGTTGCGCAAGACTTGCTGAAGCCGCTGGTTGTCGGTGACGAAATACGCCGGCACGCCCTCCGCGCGCTCGGTCACGAACTTCAGGCGCTTCGAGTCCGCAATCGGCGCGAAGGATTGCTGCAACGACTGCAACATCCCGTCGATGGCAACCGGTGCGAACTGCACATCCATCTGCCCTGCTTCCACCTTCGACAAATCCAGGATGTCGTTGATCAGCGACAGCAGGTCACTGTTCGACGAATGAATGGTCGCGGCGTAACGCACCTGTTCATCGGAGAGGTTACCGTGCTTGTTGTCCTCCAGAAGCTTGGCGAGGATCAACGAACTGTTCAACGGCGTGCGCAATTCGTGAGACATGTTCGCGAGGAACTCGGACTTGTACTGGCTCGCGCGCTCCAGGGCCAGCGCGTTCGCTTCGAGTTCCTTTTGCGCGCGCACCAGTTCCGTTTTTTGCCGTTCGAGATGCTGTGTGTATTCCTCGAGATGCACGTTCGTCTGCTCGAGCTCGGCCTGTTGCGTTTCCAGCCGCGCCTGCGTATCCATCAACACGCGGCCGCGCTCCTCGAGCTCTTCATTCGATACCCGCAGCTCTTCCTGCTGCACCTGCAATTCCTCGCTCTGGCGCTGCGTTTCCTCCAGCAACTCCACCATCCGCAACCGATACTGCGCCGAGCGCAGCGCCATGCCCATTGCTTCAGCAGCGTTCTCGAGCAACTCGCGGGTATCGTTCACCGAGTTTTCATCGCCGATAAAGCCCACTTCCAGCACGCCGGTCACTTCGCCATCGGCCATCATGGGCGCGACCACGCAGTGGCTCGAAGGCGCCGATGCCAGCGCCGAGCCGACCTTTAGAAAATCCGATCCCGCGCCCCTGACCTCGATCGCCCGTTTCTCGTCGAGCACTTGCCCGAGCAACCCCTGGCCCCGCGTGATCCGCTGCGGCACGTCGCTGTCGGCAGGCAGCGCCCAGGCCGCGATGCGCTCGAGCGTTTCGCCTTCACGGCTGTACAGCACGGCGACATGCGCGCCGACGTACGGCACAAGCGAGCGAAGGATGCCGTCAGCGACGGCAGCGGGGACGAGATCGCCGCGCATCTGCAAGCCGATCTGGACTTCGCCCTGCTTGAGCCACGCGCTGCGTTGCAGGTTCAGCCGCGTTTTGATATAGAGATGCCCCACGCCGGCCAGCACGAACATCACGATCACGCCGATCACGCGGTTGAGTTGCAGCACGAGCGGGGCAGTGAGCGCGTCGGCGTTCGTGAGGATATAACCCGTGAACATCAGCACGGAGGCCACGCCGGCGGTGATAAACGGCATATTGGGCCGGTCGACCCACATGCAGAGCGCGACCGGCAGCATGTAGAACACCCAGATGGCCACACGCAGCGGCGTGAGCCAGTCGACCGCAAAGACGATCAGGAGCAACATCGCGATCGCGAAGGTCAGCCACGCGGATCGATTTCGACTGTCTATGAACATTGGCTGAAGACTTTTCTTTAAATTTCGGGTCTGGCGGACTTAAGCAGCACCGGACCATAGCACGAGCCGCGAACCCTTGTCACATATGGGCTGGCGGCTGAACGAGACGCTTCGGAAGACGCGCAACTGTTACCTTTGCAAGACAAAAAAGAGGCAAAAATGACTGACCCGTTAAGTGGGGACGCCCGCGGGCGCGTGCTTGTCACCGGCGCATCCGGTTTCGTCGGATCGGCGGTGGCTCGCATTGCGCGGGAGCGCGGTTTCGACGTTCGCGTAGTCATACGCAAGACCAGTTCCCGGCAGAACCTGGAAGGTCTCGACGCCGAAGTCGTGATCGGCGACATGCGCGACGAGGCCTCCATGCGCGCCGCCATGAAGGGCGTGCGCTACCTGCTGCATGTGGCCGCCGACTACCGCATCTGGGCGCGCGATCCGGGCGAAATCGAGCGCGCCAACCTGGAAGGCACCGAGGCCACCATGCGCGCAGCGCTGGCCGAGGGGGTCGAGCGGATCGTGTACACGAGCAGCGTGGCGACGCTGAAGGTGAGTCCGGCGGGAGATATCGTCGATGAAACGAAGCCTGCGCAGGCCCATCAGACCATTGGCGCGTACAAACGCAGCAAGGTGCTGGCGGAGCGCGCGGTCGAGCGCATGATCGCGATTGACGGCTTGCCGGCGGTGATCGTGAACCCGTCCACGCCGATCGGTCCGCGCGACGTCAAGCCGACGCCGACGGGGCGGATCATCGTGGAAGCGGCCACGGGCAAGATCCCCGCTTTCGTCGATACCGGCCTGAACCTCGTGCACGTAGACGACGTGGCGAACGGTCATTTACTGGCGCTGGAGCGTGGCGTGATTGGCGAGCGATATATTCTCGGCGGCGAAAACCTGTCGCTGCAGCAAATGCTGGCGGACATTGCCGGCCTCGCCGGACGCAAGCCGCCGACCATCAAGCTGCCGCGCGGCCCGCTGTATCCGCTTGCAATCGGCGCAGAGCTTTATGCCAAGTTCAGCGGCAAGGAGCCGTTTGTTACGGTCGATGGCTTGAGGATGTCCAAGAACAAGATGTACTTCACGTCGGCGAAAGCGGAGCGGGAACTGGGGTACAAGGCACGGCCTTATGGCGAAGGCCTGAGCCACGCGCTGGACTGGTTCCGGGCGAACGGCTATCTGAAACGATAAAGCGCGATGAAGCGATGACTCGTACTGCGCGATGCCTGTTGTTTTGATGACATTTTTAACGCTCTACATGCATTTTGTTACAACGTGTGGCGACGTTGCGCGATACGCAGCAGTTAAAATCGCAGGTTCGATGCAAGGCTAGCAAGGCAAACAACGCATGAACTTAACCGACCAGCTCGGCGCGCTGGAATCAAGCCTCGATGAGCTGATTTCTGCCGCCGCTTCTATTCCAGTTTCTCCCGACTCTTCCATTGACTCTGTTGCTGACGCGGCCGTTGAACCGGCCCCGGCTTCTGGGTCGATCGCGGCCGTTGTTGAAGAAAAACCGCCCGTGGCTGAACCGCCCGTGGCTGAAGAAAAGCCCACGCTGAACGTCTCGCGCCCGGAAAAGAACCTGATCGCGATGACCATTGGCGGGGTGTCGGTGGCGTTGAGCCCTGAAGGGGTATCGGAGTTGATCGAGGAATTATCGAACGCGCGCGCTTCGATGGACGTCGAACAGCCCGGCGGACTGCCGCCCAACTGGCGCTTTGTCGCGACGAAAAACCCGGTGATGGCCACGCAACGTTATTCGAACGGCGATCGTTTGCTGGTGTTGCGCCATACCGGACACGGCTGGGTGCCGTTCTCTTTCTCGCCCGACATGGTGATCGAGATGTACGCAATGCTGACAAAGCGGTGAGTTGGATCGTATGGGCATCAAACGCCCATACGACTCGCCTCCATCCGCTCAAGGCGCCTGAACCCGCGCCTTCCACTGTCCGCCCTTCCCGCGCCAGAACCGTATGGCCGAGCCAACCGTCGCGCTGACATAAAACAGCGCGATGACCGGAAGTATTGGCGCCCAGAGAATGGAGCGGCGGTAGTAGCGCAACATTGGCGCATAGGCGCAGCACATCGCGATCCACGCGAGCCATGCCGGCCAGCCCTTCGCACCCAGCGTCAAGGCAACCACTGGCGGCGCGAGATAAATCACGCACATCGCAAGCACCGTCCCGACCAGCAGCAGCGCTGAATAACGCAACTGCGTGAATGCCGTGCGCGCGATCATGTTCCAGATTTCGCTCCAGTCGTCGTAAGGCCGCAGCGATTCGCTGTCGGCGGCAAGATCCAGACGGATCGGCCGCGCCGCGTTCACGCCGTTACGAAACTTGATGCGCGAAGCAAGGCTGCAATCGTCGATCAGCTCGCCGCGAATCGATTCGATCCCGCCCGCTTCCTTCAGCGCCGCACGCCGCACCATCATGCAACCACCCGCGGCGGCCGCCGTGCGGTTGCTCACGTCGTTGACCCACGCGAACGGATACAGCTTCGCGAAAAAGAACACGAACGCGGGAATCAGCGCCTTTTCCCAAGACGAATCGCTGCGCAGCCGCACCATCAGCGAGACCAGATCGCGATCTTCCAGGATGGCGCGCGCGACGAGTTGCGAGGCGGCATTGGCGGGATGGCGGATGTCGGCGTCGGTGAGCAGCAGGTAATCGGCTGGAAAACCCAGTCCATCGATAGCCGCAATCCCTTGCGACTGCGCCCACACCTTGCCGGACCAGCCCGGCGGCAAGGCAGCGGCCGTCAGTACGGTCAGACGGTCTTCGAAACCGCCGTCGCGCGCGGCGGCCTGAGCGGCGTCGGCGGTGCCGTCGGTGCTGTGGTCATCGACGACGATCAGATGAAACGAACCCGCGTAATCCTGAGCGAGCAGCGAGCTCACGGCCCGGCCGATCACGTCGGCTTCATTGCGCGCCGGCACGACGGCGACGACCGCCGGCCATGCGCCGCGACGCGCGATTTCCGCCTGGCCGACTGCGTGCACGGTACTTTCGCTGAGCCGTTCGAGGGCTTGCGCGCGCCAGAAACCGCCGCGGCCAAACAGCAGGACCAGCCAGATGAAGAGGGACAACCAGGCAATCAGGAGCATTGTCAATTCAGGTTAAGCAGATTCAACATCAGGAGGGACGCCACATGCGCGCAAAGTCAGCTTTCGACCGAGCGCAATTGCACACCCACCCGGCCACGCAGCCGCATCGCGAGCGAACGTACGCCGATCACCGCCCAGTCGGGGACTTTAAGCACCGGGCGCGTGCGGAACACGTCGTAGTCGGCCTGTTCGATTTTTTCAAGAATTCGCAAACCGCCATGCACGACGCAGCACAGTTCCAGCCCGAACCGCCCGGGCATGCGAACCGCAAGCGACGCGCCGCCAACGATCATCGCGCGTGCGTGGTCGACTTCATGGCGCATCAGCGCGCGCCAGGCATCGTCGCAGATTTGCTCGTCGATATGCCGTTCGGTCACGCCGAAACGCTCGAGGTCGCACAGTGGCATATAAATGCGGTTCTTTCTCCAGTCGATACCCACGTCCTGCCAGAAGTTGATGAGCTGCAGCGCGGTGCAGATCGCGTCGGAGTCGGCAAGGTTCTCGGGCGTGCTGGCGTCGAAGAGATGCAGCATCAGCCGCCCGACCGGATTCGCCGAACGCCGGCAATAGTCCATCAAAGCAGGCCAGTCGGCGTAACGCGACGTATCAATATCCTGATCAAACGCCGAGACGAGATCGTAGAAGGGTCCAAGCGGCAACCCGTATTGCGCGACGGTGCCGGCCAGTTTCTCGAACAACATGGGATGAACCGGCGCCGGCTGAGCGGCGGCGACCGCATCCAGCCCGGTGCGGAAATCGGCGAGACGGGCGTGGCGTTCAGCCGGGTCGAAGACACCTTCGTCGGCAATGTCGTCTGCCGTGCGCGCGACGTGATAAATCACGCCGACCGGCGCACGCAGCCGTTTCGGCAGCAATATGCTGGCTACCGGAAAATTTTCGTAGTGATCGACTTCCATATGGCCGTCCAGGTATTCGACACGGCGCGCGGATGCCGGAATGGACATCGACGCACGCAGGTCGAGCGTGCCGGGTCGCTGACGCGAAACAACATTCCGCTATAGGGCAACGTAAATGTTGGTTAGGCGCAACGGCTCGACACGGGATAAATTCTTGTCGTGCGCCGCCCGAGAACCTGTTGGAGAACCAGGCGCGAATCCGGTGCACTTATGCCCGTTCATGCGCTTGTCTGGCATCAGGGCCAACGCAGGTGTGGCTTGAATTCGCGTCAGCTTCGGTTTGATCCTGCTGCCAGGATCAATGCTTCGACTGCCATTGATCCCCGCCGATCCCCGCCGATCCTGCCCGGCAGGCCATTTGCCCGCGGCTTTTCAGCGTGCCTCGCAGCGCTGATCGGGCCACCCGCCCGCGCGTGCCGCAGCCACCTCAAAGCCGCCTCAAAAGCCCGACAGGTGCACAGCCATGGCGGCTTCAAGGCCGCTTCGCGGAAAACGCGGCGAAGCGCTAGTTTACCGGCTTCCGCGTCCGCGCAGTAAATCAACCCTGCCCGAAGAAACGGAAAACATCCTCTAACACCCTCTTACAAGCATCCAAAAACTGAACGAGTTAGAATACGCGGTCAACTTCGGCCTTAAAGTTGAAACGAAAGGCCTCTATCCAGGCAATTGTTTCCGAAAGCTTTTTCCGAGAAGCTTTAATTTTGCTTACAACAAATCAACCGGATTTGATCGAAGTTTATAGCCGGTTCCATTCGAAACCCGCGCCAGTCGGAGTTCGCCCGAATATGCGTATTATCCTTGCTCAACCCCGCGGCTTTTGTGCGGGCGTGGTCCGTGCGATCGAGATTGTCGATCGCGCTCTTGAACGACATGGCGCGCCCGTCTACGTGCGCCATGAGATCGTTCACAACCGGCATGTCGTCGACAACCTGCGTAGCAAGGGCGCGCGTTTCGTCGAAGAACTCGACGAAGTGCCGCACGGCGCCGTTGCTATTTTCAGCGCGCATGGCGTAGCGCAAACGGTGGAAGCCGACGCGCAAGCGCGCGGCCTGGACGTGCTGGACGCCACGTGCCCGCTCGTGACGAAGGTCCATGTACAAGGCCGGCAGTATGTTGCACAGGGCCGCACGCTGATCCTGATCGGTCATGCGGGGCACCCGGAGGTGGAAGGGACCATCGGCCAGATTCCCGGTACGGTCGTGCTGGTGCAAAGCGAAGCTGAGGTGGCCACGCTCGCGCTGCCCGTCGATGCGCCCGTCGCGTATGTCACGCAGACCACGTTGTCGGTGGACGATACGCGCGACATCATCGACGCATTGCATCGCCGTTTTACGGACATCGTCGGTCCGGACACGCGCGACATTTGCTACGCCACGCAAAACCGCCAGGCGGCGGTGCGCGAGCTGAGCAAGCAAGTCGATGTTTTGCTGGTGGTTGGCGCCACCAACAGCTCCAATTCGAATCGTCTGTGCGAGATCGGCGCCGAAACCGGCGTGCCGAGCTACCTCGTGGCGGACGGCTCGGAATTGAAAGCCGACTGGTTTGCGAATGCGCAAACTGTCGGGATTACAGCCGGCGCGTCCGCGCCGGAAGAAATGGTCAAGCACGTTATTAATGCACTGCGCGCGCTGGGTCCCGTTGAAGTCACGACGATGTCCGGACGCGAAGAAAAGGTTGAATTCAAACTCCCCGCGAAGCTGACGAAGCCGCTGGCCGCGGCAACGGCATCCGCCGGCGCCCTTCGCGAAGATTAAGGAGCACACGCAATTGTCTATTCCAATGCTGCAAAAAGTCCGGGTTGGCGCTTACATCGCGCGCCAGCATTTCATGCGCAACAAGCGTTATCCGCTCGCGCTGATGCTGGAACCCCTGTTCCGCTGCAACCTGGCATGTAACGGCTGCGGCAAGATCGATTATCCGGATCCCATCTTGAACCAGCGCATCTCGATGGCGGACTGCCTCGCGGCGGTGGACGAATGCGGTGCGCCGGTGGTGTCTATCGCCGGTGGCGAGCCGCTGCTGCACAAGGAAATGCCCCAGATCGTGAAGGGCATCATCGCGCGCAAGAAGTTCGTTTATCTCTGCACGAACGCGCTGCTGATGGAAAAGAAGATGGACGACTACGAGCCGAATCCGTACTTCGTCTGGTCGGTTCACCTCGACGGCGACAAGCAGGCACATGACCATTCGGTCTCGCAAGACGGTGTGTACGAGAAGGCTGTTGCAGCCATCAAGGAAGCGAAGCGCCGTGGTTTCCGCGTGAACATCAATTGCACGCTGTTCAACGACGCCGACCCGGAACGGGTCGCGAATTTCTTCGATACGCTCGGGCCCATGGGCGTGGACGGCATCACGGTGTCGCCGGGTTATGCGTACGAACGCGCGCCGGATCAGCAGCACTTCCTGAATCGCGAAAAGACGAAGACGTTGTTCCGCGACATCTTCAAGCGCGGCGATAACGGCAAGCGCTGGTCGTTCAGCCAGTCGAGCATGTTCCTCGACTTCCTGGCCGGCAACCAGACCTACGAATGCACGCCCTGGGGCAACCCGGCGCGTACCGTATTCGGCTGGCAACGTCCGTGTTACCTGCTCGGCGAAGGCTATGTGAAGACCTTCAAGGAATTGATGGAAACCACCGAGTGGGACAAGTACGGCACGGGCAAGTACGAGAAATGCGCCGACTGCATGGTGCATTGCGGCTTTGAAGCCACCGCCGTGATGGATACGGTTGCGCATCCGTTGAAGGCGGCGCGCGTCGCCTTGCGTGGTCCGCGTACCGAAGGTGCTTACGCGAAGGACTTGCCGGTCGATAACCAACGCCCGGCGGAATTCGTGTTCTCGAAGCACGTCGAGATCAAGCTGGAAGAAATCGGCCGCGCGAAGAACAACAAGGGCGGCAAGCAAACGACGATTGCTGCTTGAGTTTGAGTGGGTGAGCCTGGCAGGGTGTTATTTGAGCTCACTGCTTGCGGCATAAGGAACGGGTGGATAAGGTCGCGACGAGCGGCGTTATCCACCCGTTTTGTATTTCAAGATGCGTAGGCGGCGTACCCGTGTAGCATCGCGGGTTTTCAAGGCAAACAAGCAGGAAACAATGGCTGACTTCAGCGTAATGATCAATCTCGGCAAAGCCGATCTGGATGACTACTCGCTCTTGGCGAAGATCTTGCTCAAGACCGGCTTCAGCGAGACGAAAGCCGCGCAAGTGGCAGCGGACTATCGGCTCTTGCCCGCATCGTTCAAGTACTCCAGTGAGACCGAAAACATGACCGCAGTGAGAGAGAAAGCACTGAAGTCAGCGAAGAGCGTTTCGTCGAAGGCGATGGTGCTTGTGTCGGAATGTTGAGGCGGCAGTTAATCCGTGAGGGCGGAACTTGCTGCGCATAAAGTTTCGGCGATGCGTGAGAGTTGGAGCTTGCCGACCAGGCTAGTCTGCGTGACCAGATGCGATCACCGTGCCGCTTCCCAGTCATGAACAGCCACAGGGTCCATCGGATTGTCGTAACGCAACAGGGAGCCGCGGAGTATATCGAGCGGGTCCCGCGCATCCGCTTGATATGGCCGCAACTCCAGCGTCGGCCGGCCACGATCGGTGAGAATCAAACTCTCCCCCGATGACTCCACCCGCCTCAAGAATTCAAATGCTCTCGCTCTGAATTCGGATTTCGATACTCGCTGATTTGGCATTTCGCGCCCTTGGTCATTGGTTGACATTTATCTTGGCGAATGTGCCGACGTTCTGTAACGGCTGTGAGGGTTGAGCAAACTGCGACGCAAAAAAAAGGCGCTCCCAGCGTGTCGCCAGTTGCGCCTGTTGGTAGTACTACACCTGCTGTGCGATACCTCGCGCCCACTTACCAACGTCCCATGCGCGAGTCCAGATCGTGGCCCCGCCCCTTCCTCACTCCGCCGTTCGCGCGTTATGTGCGGTCAGGAACTTGATCAAACCATCCACGCCACCTTTGGCCAACTGACCCGCGAACTGCGTCTGGTACACCTGGATCAGCCATGCGCCCATCATGTCGATGTCGTAGATCTTCCAGCCGTCGGGCGTCTTTTCCAGTCGATAACGCACCGGGTTATCACCGCCGGTCGAGTACACGTGCGACTGCACGACGGCGTCTTTGCCACCGGCATCGAGCGTCGGGGCGTCGAATTTGAACTTGACGTCTTCATCGCGTAATTGCGACAGCGACGACGTGTAGGTCCGCACCAACAGCGTCTGGAATTGCTCGTAGAGCGCCTTCTGCTGGTCAGGGGTCGCGGTGCCCCACGCCTTCCCAACGGCAATCCGCGTAGTTCGCTGGAAATCGGTTGCCGGCACGAAGCGCGACTCCACCAGTTGCGAGATCTTGCTCATGTCGCCGCCACGCGCGGCTGGATCAGCCTTCATCGCGGCGACAGTACCTTCCACGGCGCTTTTAACCACGGCATCGGGGCTCGTCTGCGCAAACGACGTGCTGGAAAACGCCGCCGCAGAAAAAGCCAGGGCGAACAGGACAACGCGGACAGGAAAATAGCGTTTCATACGACCGTTATCGAGTAATGGAGGGCGGCGTGCAACCCGACGCGCCGGTTAGCTGGAAACGCAGTAAGTATATCGACCCGCGTCCGTTGTGACAGTTCAGCGCGTTCGAAGGATTGCCGGTTCAAACCTGCGGACTCGGCCCACGCTCCAGATACGTCGTCAACGCAATATAACTGCGCGTGCCGGTGAACCCTTCTATCGAATGAATGCGCTCGAGCAGATGTTCGAGTGTCTGCGTGTCGCGGGTCCGCACTTTCAGGAGCATCGCGCTTTCGCCGGTCACCGTGTGGATCTCTTCGACGTCCGGAAACTCCGACAGTTGCAGCAGTTGGCGCGTGACGGCCCAGCTGGAGGTATCGACGTGAACAAACGCCAGCAGCGGCCGGCCCAACCTGGCGCCGTCCAGCGCCGCGACGGTCGCCTTGACGACGCCATCCTGCTTCAGGCGCTTCGCCCGTTCGTGCACGGCGGGCGCCGACAAATGCAGCAAGCGGCCAAGCTCGGCATAGGTCCGCGTGGCGTCTTCGGCAAGCAGGGCCAGCAGCTTGCGGTCGGTCGCGTCGAGGGGGGTCTGGGGCTGGCGTTTGGACGAGGTCATCGGCGGGGCCTCAAGGCTCATGGCGCTGTCGAACCATTCAAACCCGGCAGCCCCGCGCGCAATTCCTTGCGCATCACTTTGCCGGTCGGCGTCATGGGCAATGCATCGACGAATCGAATTTCGCGCGGATATTCATGCGCAGCCAGTCGCGTCCTGACGTGCTGCTGCAGCTCGCGCACCAGCGTTTCGTCCGGGACGAACCCTGCGTTCAACACGATAAACGCCATCACGATCTCCGTGCGCGTCGCGTCCGGCGCCCCCACCACCGCTGCCATGCTCACGGCTGGATGGCGCAGCAAACAATCTTCAATCGGCGCAGGACCGATCCGATAACCCGCGCTGGTAATCACGTCGTCGTTACGGCCAACGAAGCGGATAAAACCATCGGCGTCGCATAAACCGAGGTCTCCGGTCAGCAGGAACTGACCGCGAAATTTATCGCGCGTGGCCGCTTCGTTGTTCCAGTAGCGCAGGAACATGACCGGGTCAGGCGCTGCAATCGCGATATTTCCGGGCGTGTCGGGCGGAAGTTCTGTGCCTTCATCGTCGACGATTGCCACGCGATGTCCCGGCACGCTCCGCCCGATTGCCCCCGGGCGCGGCTCGAACAACGTAGAACACGACGACACCACCACGTTGCATTCGGTCTGCCCGTAAAACTCGTTGATGGTCACGCCAAGCGCCGCCCGGCCCCACGCGATCAGCTCCTCGCCCAGCGATTCCCCGCCGCTCGCTACCGCGCGCAACGACAACCGCCACTGCTCGGGATGCGCGACTGAGCGCATCATCTTGAGCGCGGTCGGCGGCAGGAACGTGTGCGTGACGCCGTGGCGCGCCATCAGGTCGAAGGCTGCGGGGCCGTCGAATTTTTCGAAGCGCCGTGCGAGCACCGCGACGCCGTGATGCCAAGCGGGCAGCAGGACATCGAACAGGCCGCCAATCCACGCCCAGTCGGCGGGCGTCCACATCAGCCGTGCGTGCGCCGGAAAAAGTCCTTGTGACATCTCGACGCCCGGTAAATGACCCAGCAACGCCCGATGGGCAAGCAGTGCGCCCTTGGGCTTTCCCGTCGTGCCGGACGTGTAGATGATCGCGGCGGGGTCGTCGCAGGAGGTATCGGCCGGGGTGAAGACGTCGGTTTCCGCGCGTAGCGAATCCCAGAAGGGATGGGCGTTCTCGCGAGTGGTGGTATCGACGGTATAAGCCGCTTTCAGGTCCGGCAGTGTGCCGCGAACCTGCTCCAGCTTCTCGAAACCGGCATGGTCGGTGATCAGCGCCGCTGCGCCGCTATCGGCGAGGCGGTATTGAATGGCATCGACGCCGAATAGCTGAAACAGCGGCACCGCGATATAACCCGCCTTGTAAATCGCCAGATGCGCGATGGCCGTCTCCGGCGACTGCGGCAAGAATATTCCCACGCGGTCGCCGCGTGTCAGCCCCGCACGGGCCAGCGCGTTGGCGAACTGGTTGGAAAGCGCCTTCAGTTCATCGAAGGTGAAACGCGTTTCCGAACCTTCGCGCGTCTCGTAGATGAGCGCGAGGCGGCCGGAACCGTCGGCCCATTTATCGCAGGCGTCCACGCCGATGTTGTAGCGCGCGGGCACGTTCCACGCGAAGGCCGCGTCGAGGGTTTCATATGAATCGGCTGCGGGAAGCATCGCTTCTCCCTGGTTTTTTGGTAAGTCTCACTCGGCGGCGCTGGATGGCGCGGCTTCATCGTTTGGCTCGTCCGAGTCCTTGGCATCGGCCGTTTCCTGCAACCCCGCAGGCGGCCGATAGCGCGAAAATCCGTTGAATTCCAGCGTACGCGCAGCGGCCGCCAAGGGCCACGAATGCCGTGCGTTCGGCACGCCGCCATCGACGCGAATCACCGTCCCGTTGATAAAAGCCGACGCCTCCGACAGCAAAAATACCGCCGCCGCTGCGAGTTCCGATTCGGTCCCGAAGCGCTGCAACGGCACCTTGTGCTTGAGCTCGCGCAGCAACGCGCGATAACGTTCGTCGTAACTATCCATGCCTGCCGATGCAATCCATCCCGGCGCTACGGCATTCACCCGCACGCCGGCGTAGCCCCATTCGCATGCGGCCGTTTCCGTGAAGTTCCAGACGCCGGCGCGCGCCGCACCCGAATGGCCCATGCCGGGCATGCCACCCCAGATGTCCGCGAGCATGTTGACGATCGCGCCGCCGTGATCGCGCATCCATTGCGTAAAACATTCGCGCGACATCAGGAAAGTGCCGTGCAGGTTGTTGCGCACGACAGCGTCCCAGCCATTCAGCGAAATCTTGTCGAGCGGCGCGGGAAACTGGCCGCCCGCGCAATTGAAGAGGCCATCGAGCCGGTTGAAATCGGCAAGTGCCGTAGCAACGACTTGTTTGACGCTCGCTTCGTCGCGGATATCACAGGAGTAGCAACGCACGCGTTCGACGCTTTCCGGGTAGTCCTCAGCCAGCTCGTCGCGCACGGTTTCCAGCTTCGCCAGCGATCGTCCGATCAGCATCACCGATGCCCCCAGCGACACGAGTTCGTGCGCGGTGCATCGGCCAAGCCCGCTGCCTCCGCCGGTCACCATGACCACTTTGCCGGTGAACAGGCCGGGGCGGAAGACGGAGCGGTATTGATGCTGACCGCGTTGATCGTTCGGATTGGATTCCATGATTCTCAACGTGACTCGGCGAGTGGGCCGCAATGCGTTTGAGTAAAACTCAACTACGTGACAACGTCAAGGTGGTTAAACGCTAACTTACTTCAAATTTGCTCATGAAATTCCACTACAAATCTAATTGAGCTAAACTCAAAATACCATCCCTGACGGTCGATGTTCATCGCCTATATGACCCAGCCCAAAACCCTTCCCTCCCGCCGCCCACCGTCAAGCGTCAAGTCCGAACAACGCATCAAGGACATCCTGCTCGTCGCGCGGCAGGTGTTTTCGGAGCGCGGATATGCATCAGCGACGACCATCGACATGGCGCGTCGGCTGGGGGTATCGGAGGGGACTGTCTTCACGTATTTCTCCGGCAAGCGCGACCTGTGCGTGCGGGTGATCTGCGACTGGTACGACGAGATCATCGCTGAGATCGAAGCCACGCTGCCGCACATCACGGGCACCCGCGCGAAGCTGTCTTTCCTGATCCGCACGCACCTGTACCGGCTGATGATCGATGGGCCGGGGCTGTGCGCGCTGATCCTGTCCGAGGGGCGCGCGAAAGACGACACCTTCGGCGATGAAATCGTGCAACTTCAGCGGCGCTATACCGCGCCGCTGATGCAGGTGCTGTCGGACGGCGTGGCGGCCGGCGATATCCGCGACGACCTCCCTTTGAGCCTGCTGCGCTCCAGCATCTATGGACCGATGGAACACGTGCTATGGGATGCGATAGCCAAGAAAACGGTGGATATTGAAGAGACGTCGAAGCGCTTGTCGCTGCTTCTTTGGCAGGGTTTGCAGCCGCCCAACCAGAAAGTCGTGGCACTTGGGCAATTGCATCGCGACGTGGCGGGGGCGCTCAGGGCGTTTGAAGAGGCGTTTGAAGACACCCCGACCTCGCCTGAATGAAAGCTCTGTTTTTGTAAGATCATTACGGTTGACCGCGACCTGCACAGCCACGTCCGTTACCTTCCACGCTCCGGCATAACGCCTCTAATCCCCGCCCCACAACGCCCCGCCCTCTGCGGGGCGTTTTACACCCTCCGATAAATCGCCTCGTGAAAAAACGCGAGGCCTTGGTGCGTCAGCCATCCGCATAGTTCCCGAAGTCATATTGAAAACAATTCTTACTTGTGTAATGATATTGATTCGCATTTCACAAATATCAGATAACCGGCGCACGTCCTTCGAAACGACGGCCCTCTGCTTCGGCTGCGCCTGTTGCCAACTGCTCACGCCGCCGCGGGCATCGCGGAAGCAATTGACCGGCATGGCGCAACGGCGCCGGCTTTTCGACTATCCAGTACTCGGGGAAACACATGTTGAGGAAGACACCGCTTGCCGCGGCAATCATGACCGTGGTGGCGACGCCTGCTGTCGTACCGCTTTATGCTCACGCGCAAGCCGCTCCGGTCAGCAAGACCGGGCAAACCGTCCAGGCGGAACAAGCCGCACAAGCCGCACCCCCCGTTGAAAACGCCGCGCTGCCGGCCGTGCATGTCTCCGGTCAGGCCATCGCACCGGATTTCCAGCCCGAAAAGTCGAGCGTCGGCGCCAAGGTCCCTACCGCGTTGCGCGATATTCCCCAAGCGGCCGTGGTGGTCCCGAAAGCCGTGCTGCAGTCCCAGGCGGCCACCTCTTTCTCCGATGCGCTTCGCAACGTCCCCGGCGTCACCCTTGGCGCGGCGGAAGGCGGGCAGATCGGCAACAACATCAACTTGCGCGGTTTCTCGGCGCGCACCGACATTTATCTCGATGGCTTCCGCGATCGCGGCCAGTACTATCGGGACACGTTCGACCTTGAATCCATCGACGTGCTGTATGGTCCGTCCTCGCTCTATTTCGGGCGCGGCTCCACGGGCGGCGTGATTAACCAGGTGAGCAAGCAGGCGGAGTTGAAAGCGCACGCATCGGTGTCCGCGATGGTCGGGACGAGCGACCGCTACCGCACCACGTTCGATATCAACCAGCCGCTGTCCGACACATCCGCCGTACGGCTCAACGCGTTTGGGCAAGACCTCGGCTCCACGCGCGACGTGATGAAAAGCAAGGACTACGGCTTCGCGCCGACCGTGCGCTTCGGCATTGGAACGCCAACGGAAGTCACCTTGTCAGCGCTGATCCAGCACAACCGCGACCAGCCGGACTACGGCATTCCGCCGGTGAACGGTGCGCCGGTGCCGGTGAGCAAGGGCCAGTTCTACGGCTTCGTAGGCGATCGGACGATCCAGGACGTGCAGACGCTCTCGGCGCGCATCCAGCATCGTTTCGACGACAACCTCACGCTGCGCAACGAGACCCAGTTCAGCCACTACGGCACCGAAGCGACCGCGACCAACGCGGCGGCTGTCCTGACCGGGCCGCTGGGGACATCGACGGCGCTGGCCAACGGCAATTTCACGTCGTTGCCGTTGTCGTCGCTGTATGTGAAGTTGCAAGGCAAGGACCGCAACATCAACGATCATTCGGTCTACAACACGACCGACATCGATTACAAATTCAACACCGGTTTCCTCAAGCATGAGGTGATTGCAGGCATTGACCTGAGCCACGAGACCTACAGCAACCAGTCGTTCACCGCGACGACGCCGGGCCTGCCGTCGAACACCATTGCGATCGTTCCGCTGCTCAATCCGCAATACACCACGCGACCGGCCAATACGCAGGAAGTGGCGACCAACCGGGCGGAATCGAGTGCGAACGGTGTTGGCATTTATGCCAACGATACGGTGTCGATCGGGCAGTACTGGAAGGTCGTGGGCGGCTTGCGCTGGGACCGTTACGAGGCGTCGATCAAGAACACCATCAACCTGCCTTCTTACGCTACGCAGACGAACTATTTCACCAGCGTGCGCGGCGGGATCATTTTCCAGCCGACCGACTGGCAGTCGTACTACGTTTCATACGGCACGTCGTTCAATCCGTCACTGGAAGCGCTGACGCTGACGAACAACCAGCAGAACACGCCGCCGGAATCAAACCGTTCGTATGAAGTGGGCACCAAATGGGATTTGCTGAACGGCGGGTTGTCGGTCACGCAGTCGCTGTTCAATATCGATAAAACCAATGCCCGCACGCTCCAGGCCGACGGCAGCTACTCGCTCGACGGCGACGTGCGCGTTCGAGGTTATCAACTCGGGCTGGCAGGTCACATCACGAACAAATGGCAGGTCTTTGGCGGCTACACGTACATGGACGGCCAGGTCGTGAAGGCGCTGGACAACACCAACGGCAAGACCCTGGCGAACACGCCGCGCAACATGATCACGTTGTGGACGACGTATGACGTCACGCCGCAATGGACCTTCGGCGGCGGCCCGGTGTACACGTCGGCGCGATATGCCGCCAGCAACGACTTCGTGCAAGTGCCTGCGTACACGCGCTGGGACGCAATGGCCGCGTTCCACCAGAAACATTACGACGTCCAGCTCAACGTGCAGAACCTGACCAACAAGCACTACTACGATGCGCTGATTCCATCGGATGGCGGCCGCGCGGTGCCGGGTTACGGCCGGACGTTCCTCGCAACGCTAAACTACCGGTTCTATTGATCTACCGCAGGACACGCGAGCCGCGCGATGCATGTCGCGCGGCCGCCGGACCCCAGAAAACATGATACTTTCGATACCCAACGTCCTCAGCCCCGAGGATGCCGCCGCCATGCGCCAGCGGCTCGATGCGTCGGATGCATGGGTGGACGGCCGCGCGACGGCCGGCTATCAGGGCGCGCCGGTCAAGCGCAACCAGCAGATCGCGCAGGAAGCGCCGATTGCGTTCGAACTTGGCGACATCATTATTGGCTCGCTCGAGCGGCATCCGTTGTTCATCAGTTCGGTGCTGCCCAATCGGGTATATCCGCCGCTCTTCAACCGGTACGAAGGCGGGATGCATTTCGGCAGTCATGTGGATGGGGCGATCAGGCTTGTGCCCGGACATGGCACACGGGTGCGAACGGATGTATCGATCACGTTGTTCCTCACGCCGCCGGAGGACTACGACGGCGGCGAGCTGGTGATCGAGGACACGTATGGCGTTCAGGAAGTGAAGCTGCCGGCGGGGCATGCGATTGTTTATCCGGCGACCAGCTTGCATCAGGTCCGGCCGGTGACGCGGGGAATGAGGGTATCGAGTTTTTTCTGGGCGCAGAGCCTGGTTCGTGATGACACCCGCCGCAGCCTGCTATTCGATATGGATAACGCCATTCAAAGGCTCAACGCAGAAAACGCCGACGACGCCGCGAGGCGAACGCTCGTGGGCTGTTATCACAATTTGCTGAGGCTTTGGAGCGAGACGTAGAGCCTTGCTGAGCTAAGCAGCGAAGACTTCCTGCAAGGTCCGCAATGCAACCGACAACGTATTAGCCGGAATTGCACCGAGCTTCTTGACCAGACGCGTTTTATCGATCGTACGGATCTGATCGAGCAGAACCAATCCTTTCTTCTGACTGAGCACCACGGACACACGGTACGGAGCCGGCCGGCTTTTGGTCGTCATGGGCGCGACGATCACCGTACGCAAATGGTCATGCAACTCCGGCGGCGATATCACCACACAAGGCCGGGTTTTCTGAATCTCGCTGCCAACGGTAGGGTCCAGGTTAATGAGCCAGACCTCTCCGCGCACTACCACGAAAGCTCCGCATCATCGGCGTTCGGAAACTCGCCCAGCACGAGCTCGTCGTCGCCGGCCTGCGCGATAGCCTTGCTCGCGTCAGACCACCCCTGGCGGGCCTTCTTCTGCGGTTTTCTTAAAACAATTGCGTCGTTTTCCACTTCCATCTCCACTTCGTCCTCCAGCCCAAGTTGGGCCAGAATGGGTTTCGGAATCAACACACCTTGCGAATTACCCATCCTGCGAATCGTTGTTTTCATCGCTTCACCGTGATGACAATGTTAGTCCGTAAACGAAGTGCGTGGTTGCACAATGTTAGTACAATTTGTCATTAATTGTGCGCTGACCTCTGCGTCCATCCGAAGCAGGCCCGCAAACTTCTGAGCCGAGCGACAAGTTTTCGTCCGCCAGCAACGTCCCGCCTGCACATATACCGCGAACGCTCTTCTGCGAGTACCTGCTTTCGCCCGGTATACTCACGCGGCGCCTTATGGCTCCCTGCCCACTCAGCAAAAACACCAGAACACGCCCTCCGAGGCATCCGTCTTCATGCTCACGCCTCTCATTGCCCGTCTCGTCACGTTATCGATTCGCCGACCCGGCTGGATCATCGTTTTATCGCTGCTGATTGCCGTGCTGAGCGGCTATTACGTCGTGCATCACTTCAAGATCAGCACCGACATCAGCCAGTTGATCGAAACGGAACCCGAATGGGCCGCGCGCAGCCACGCGATTGACGAAGCCTTTCCGCAACGCGGATCCACCGTGCTCGTGGTGGTCGAAGCGCAAGCGCCTGAATTCGCCGATGCCGCCGCCAACGAGCTCGCCGCCGCGCTGGCCAAGCACACCGACCACTTCACGGCGGTGTCGCAACCCTCGGGCGGCGACTTCTTCGAGCACAACGGCCTGCTTTACCTCTCCACCGATAAAGTCGCCGACACCACCCAGCAACTCGTGAAAGCTCGTCCGCTGATCAACGCGCTGGCGCACGACCCCACGCTCACCGGTCTTGCCGGCACGCTCAACACCAGCCTCAACCTGCCGCTGCAACTTGGGCAAGTGACGCTCGGGCAAATGTCGAAACTGCTGGGCCAGAGCGCCGACGTGCTGGATAAAGTCCTTGCCAATCAACCCGCCGTGTTTTCGTGGCGCAATCTGGTCGACACCTCGGCCACGCATCCCGCCCGCGCATTTGTGACCGTGCAGCCCGTGGTGGACTACAACGCGCTGGAACCCGGCGCGAGCGGATCCAATGCGATTCGCGCGACGGCGAATGAGCTGAAGTTATCGGAGAAATATGGGGCAGTCGTGCGGCTGACCGGCGAACAGCCGCTCTCCGACGAAGAATTTGCGTCGCTGAAAGACGGCGCCGTGCTCAACGGCATCCTGACGTTCATCGTCGTGCTGGTGATCCTATGGCTCGCCCTGCGCTCGGGCAAGATGATCATCGCGGTGTTCATCACGCTGTTTGTCGGACTGGCGATCACCGCCGCGCTTGGCCTGCTCATGGTCCACGCGCTGAACCTGATTTCGATCGCGTTCATGGTGCTGTTCGTCGGGCTCGGCGTGGATTTCGGCATCCAGTTTGGCGTGCGGTATCGCGAGGAACGCTTCAAGGACGACCGGCTGGACGTCGCGCTCGTGAATACCGCGCGCCACGTTGGGATTCCGCTGACGCTCGCCGCCGCCGCGACGGCCGCGAGTTTCTTCTCGTTCTTGCCCACCGCGTATCGCGGCGTGTCCGAACTCGGTCAGATTGCGGGCGTGGGCATGATCGTCGCGTATATCACCAACATGACCTTGTTCCCGGCGCTGATCAAGGTGTTCGCGCCGCCGGGTGAAGCAGGCTCGCCGGGCTTTCCGAAGCTCGCGCCGGTGGACGATTACCTCGCGCGCAATCGCACGCCGGTTCTGATCGGGACGCTGGTGGTCGTGATCTGCGCGCTGCCGTTGCTGCTGCATCTGCGTTTCGACTTCAATCCGCTGAACCTGAAGGACCCGAAAACGGAGTCCATGGCCACGCTGCTTTCGCTGAAAGACGCGCCCGAAGCAGCCGTGAACGACGTGAAGGTGCTCGCGCCCTCGCTCGCGGAAGCGGACAAGATCGCCGCGAAGCTCGAGAAGCTGCCGGAGGTGGAACGCGCGACGACCTTATCGACGCTCATTCCTGCTGATCAACCGCAAAAGCTCGATTTGATTGCCGCCGCGGCCACGGTGCTGCTGCCTTCTCTGGACCAGCGTGTCGCCACGCCCGTCAGCGACGCCGTGCGCGTCGCCACGCTCAAGCGGCTGTCGAACACGCTGGAACTCGCCGCCGATGAACATCCCGGCCCCGGTGAAAACGAAGCGCGCCACCTGGCGGCGACGCTGAAAAAGCTCGCGGCAGCCGATGTCGCCACCCGCGACCGCGCCGAACACGCGATGTCTGACCCGCTGCGCATCGCGCTGGGCCAGATGCGCGCGCTGCTGCAACCGTCGCTGATCACGCTGGCGACGCTGCCTAAATCGATGACGGAAGGCTGGATCGGCGCCAATGGCCAGGCGCTCGTGGAAGCATCGCCGAAAGCGCTCGACGGCAAGAGCCGCGACGACGACAAATTGCTCGCCCGCTTCGCCAATGCCGTGCAGAAAGCGGAGCCGAATGCGATCGGCGGGCCGATCTCGGTGCTGCATTCGGCCAACACGATCATCAAGGCGTTCGAGCAGGCGGCGGCGTGGTCGCTGATTGCCATTGCGATCCTGCTGTGGCTGACTTTGCGCCGTATAGGCGATGTTTTGAGAACCCTGATACCTTTGCTTGTGTCCGCCATCGTCACGCTGGAGCTATGCGTGGTGTTCGACATGCCGCTGAACTTCGCGAACATCATTGCATTGCCATTGATGCTGGGCATTGGCGTGGCGTTCAAGATCTATTTCGTGATGGCATGGCGCTCGGGACAAACCGGCCTGCTGCAGTCCAGCCTCACGCACGCCGTGATGTTCAGCGCCGCGACCACGGCGACGGCGTTCGGCAGCTTGTGGTTTTCGCATCATCCGGGCACGTCGAGCATGGGCAGGCTCCTCGTCCTGGCGCTTTTTACAACATTGATCGGCGCAGTGATATTTCAGCCGGTTCTAATGGGGAAACCCCGGGTGCGGGCAAAAAAAGTGGCCAAAACCCTGTAGACCGTCCCTTTAAACGTACTAACTACTTTACGCAGACCGCAAGGAAACCGACCCATGAGGATGGCAAAAACGCCTGATGCCGCCCGCAAACTGCGAGCGCTCTCCGGCGGCGTGCTGCTCGCCGCTGCTTTCGCCCTGTCCGGTTGCGCCTCTGGCCCCACCGCCAGGCCGGGCGATCCGCTGGAACCGATGAACCGCGAGATCTTCAAGTTCAACGACGCCGCCGATAAATACGTCGCCCGCCCGATTGCAACCGGCTACGTGAAAGTCACGCCGGCGCCGCTGCGGACAGCAATCAGCAGCTTCTTTTCGAACATTGGCGACATTGGCAACTTCGCGAACAACCTGCTGCAGTTGAAGATCACCGATGCGACCGAAGACTTCATGCGCATCGCGATCAACTCCACGCTGGGTATTGGCGGCTTGTTCGACTGGGCTTCAGCCGCCGGGCTGCCGAAACACGATCAGGACTTCGGGCTGACGCTGGGCCATTACGGCGTGCCGTCGGGGCCGTATCTGGTGTTGCCGCTGCTCGGCCCGAGTTCGGCGCGCGATGCAACGAACTGGATCGCGAGTATTCCGCTCAATCCGGGTACTTACTTGAGTACGGAAGCGGACGTGTCGTTGTTCGTCATGCGGTTTGTCAGCGCGCGGGCCGATTTGCTCGGCGCCACGGACATCCTGTCGCAAGCCGCGCTGGATAAATATGCGTTCGTCCGCGATGCCTACACGCAGCGCCGGCAGTATCAGCTGACGGGCGCGGCGGGCGCGGCGCTACCGGATTACGGTGATGACAGCGGTGCAGCTGCAACGCCTGCGGACGGCGCAAGCGCGACGGCGGCGCCGGCGAAGCCGGGCACGGGCGGGAGCAGCAGTTCGCAAGGCTTGCCTAACTACGCTGATCCGGGCGCGGCCGAGCCGGCGTCGGCACCGGCTGGGAAGTAGGTTAGTTTTGGCTCGCGGTACGGACGCCGTATCGCGAGTGCTTCAGCTTTATGAGGACCGCTTGGCCGCGCGGTGTTTCCATCGGCTGGCCAGGGTTGAGCGGCCCTCTTCCACTTCTTCCACGCGTTCCGGCATTCCAAGCTGAGCGCGCAGCATCCCGCGATCCAGTTCCTTCTCCCACGAAGCCACGACGATCGTCGCCACCCCGTTTTCACGTCTCCTCCTTTTTTGGGCAACGTGTCCCTGCCGCTTTTGATTACGCCAGTGCGGTCGGGCTTACGGTGTTTTTGATGAGCGCGGCCGCAGCCGCGCGGGCTACATCACTGCGGCCCAGGGATGGCGCTCGAAGTGGCGCTTTTCAAAGGCTTCTATGTCGGCGAGAGCGGTCAGCGTCAGGTCGATCGTGTCCATACCCTCGATCACCATGCGCTTGTGACGCGCGCCCAGAGGGAACTTGAAGACCTGAGTGCTGGTTGTTGTAGTAACCGTCTGCGCTTCCAGGTCGATAAGGATCTTCGACGCCGGATCGTCCGTCGATTCGCGCAGCAACACGTCCACCGCTTCACGTTCAAGTTGCACGAGCATCAGACGATTGTTCATCGCGTTGGAGTAGAAAATTTCGGCGAAGCTGGGTGCGATCACAGCGTCGAAACCGTATTGCTGAAGTCCCCACACCGCATGTTCCCGGCTCGATCCACAACCGAAATTCGCTCCGCCGATCAGGATGCGTGCGCCGTTATAAGCTGGCTGATTAAGCACGCAATCTGTGAGCGGTGCGCCGTGTTCATCGAAACGCAGGTCGTAGAGCAAGCCTTTGCTCAAACCCGCTTTATCGATGATGCGAAGGAACTGCTTCGGCATGATCTGATCGGTGTCGAGGTTCTCGATCGGCAACGGTACTGCGGTGCCTTCAATCGTGGTCATGTTAGTCATTGCGATTCTCCGGCGAACGGACGTCGGTGATCATGCCGGTCAGCGCGGCGGCGGCGGCCATCGCGGGACTCATCAGATGCGTGCGGCCGCCGCGTCCTTGCCGGCCTTCGAAGTTGCGATTCGTCGTCGATGCGCAGCGTTCGCCCGCTTCGAGGAAGTCGTCGTTCATCGCGAGGCACATCGAACATCCCGGCTCGCGCCATTCGAAGCCGGCTGTTTTTAAAATCTCCGCGATGCCTTCCGCTTCAGCCTGCCGACGCACGGAGCCCGAACCCGGCACGACCATCGCGCGTACGCCTTGGGCGACTTTGCGCCCGCGCACGATCGACGCGACGACGCGCAAATCCTCGATCCGACCATTCGTGCATGAGCCGATAAACACGCGGTCGATCGGCGTTCCCGCTATCGGCTGATTCGATTCAAGACCGATGTAGTCGAGCGCACGACGCAATGCGGCGGCGGCTTCGGGCGTGGCTTGTTGGGCGGCGTCGGGCACCAGGGCGTAAACCCGCATCGCTTGGTCGGGGCTCGTACCCCATGTGACGAAGGGCGCGATATCGCGGGCATCGAAGGTGTATTCGGCGTCGAAGGTGGCATCGGCGTCGGATTTCAAATCGCTCCAGTCGGCGAGCGCTGCGTTCCACGCGGCTTCATCTAGCGATGTTGCATGTGCGCGGACATAGTCGAACGTGGTTTTATCCGGCGCGATCAACGCCGCCCGTGCGCCCGCTTCCACGGTCATGTTGCACAGGGTCATGCGCGCTTCCGCCGACAGCGACGCGATGGTCGAGCCTCTAAATTCCACCGCATAACCCCGCGCCCCTTGAGCGCCGATACGGCTGATGATCCAGATGATCACATCCTTCGATGCCGTGCCATACGGCAACGCGCCATCGATGGTGATACGCATGGTCTGCGCCACGCGATACACCAGCGTCTGCGTTGCGAGAACGTGCTCAACCTCCGACGTTCCGATACCAAACCCCAGCGCGCCCAACGCGCCGTAGGTGGTCGTGTGACTATCGCCGCAGAGCACCGCCATGCCAGGGCGGATCAACCCCAGTTCCGGCGCGATGATGTGTTCTATACCCTGCAACGGATCGTTCGCGGCATACAGCCGGATGCCCGCCTTGTCGCAATTGCGTGCGAGGTTTTCAGCTTGGAGCAGAGAGGCGGCATCACGAATCACACGCGGCGTTTCCGCGTGCGTCGGAATGATGTGGCTCACTACGGCGAGTTGCTGCTTCGGACGACGTACCGGCCTGGCTTTGTCAGCGAGACCGCTGAACGCTTGCGGGCTCGTGTACTCGTTCATCAAATGCAGATCGACGTAGAGCAGCACGTTCTGATCGTCGATACGCGTAACCGTATGCGAGTCGACGAGCTTTTTATAAAAGGTAGTGTGGTTCGACATGATGCTCAACCCTGAAGAAACGGCAAAATGTTTCCATCCGGCGAAGCGTCCGGCACGCATGAATCGAATCGGTATTCGCGGACATGAATCCGCGAACGGTCAATGCACAATCGTTTGTATTCCTTGCTGAATCAGCAATTCCGCGTGCGCGCTCGAATGCTCGTACACGTCGTATTGCAAGCCGCCAACCTGAGCCGTTCCGTGTTGCGCCCATTCGCCCGAATCGAGACCCGCCACATGAGAATTCGATAAATCCACTGAATCTCCTTGCTTGCCGTTAACCAGCACTTGCTGATTGCCGTCGGCCTTAAAGATATCCACTTCCCCTAGGTTTAGAACGTCCACCAAAGAGAGCTTGAGTGTGTTCGAATGACCATTCAGGTCGAATACTTCGACACCTGATAATTTCGCCGACGCCGTCTTTCCCGTCAGCGAAGTCAGATCCAGCACCTGGTGATCACCCAGCAGCGTCAATACGTCAATGGCCCCCTTCGCGCCCTCGATGTGCGCTGCATTGTCCTTGAAGTACACAGTGGGATCGACAGCCAGATCAATCGATTCATGAGCGGACGACCCAATAAACGTCTCGTGCGTGCCGATTATTGTGTGGGTGACAGGCGTCATGACTGGATCGGTCTCACCACCAGGCGTGACCGGGGTGTACGTACTCTGGACCCCACCGCTTGCCACCGTAAACGCAATATGCTCGGAATGCGCACTGGATGTCCCGGCTGCGTTCGTTTCCGTCAGCGTAAAGTCGTGCGCACCGTTATTCAGGGCCGTGGCCGGAGTGATCGACCAGTTGCCAGTCGCATTAATCTTGGCAGAGCCTACAACGCTCAGGCCGTCGTACAACATGATGATGTCGCCAGCCACGCCCGTCCCGCTGAATGTCGGCCGGTTCGAGGTCGTCGAACTATCTGCAGGAATGATCGTGTCGGCTCCGTCGGTGACAACCGGAAGCAGCGGAGTGGCGGGCGTAGTGGTGTCGAGCGTGAAGGTTATAGGCTTAGTCTCGGCGCTGCTACCTTGCATGTTCGCTTCGGAAACGGTAAAGGAATGAGGGCCGTTTCCCAGCGCAGCCGCGGGTTGGATACTCCAGGTCTTGTTTGCCGTGACCACTGCGGTAGCTACCAGCACACCGTTGTCGTAGAGCGTGATCGTGTCGCCGGTAGTCCCGGTTCCACTGAGAGTGGGACGCGGATCGTCAGTGGTCTGGCCGTTCACAATCGGGCCGGTAATCGAGCCCACCGCGTCGACAAGACTGGCGATCGACGGTGTGCTGGGAGCTGGAAGCGACCACGTGTCGGTGACACTCCAGGTCAGTGCCGGGTTAGTCATGGTCATCACGTCGATGCCCGTCGTGCTACCTTTGGCTCTTAAGCCGATCGAGTAAGTTCCGTTGGGAAGGTACCCGGTCTCGAACGACTTTCCACAAAATGTGCCTCTCGGTAACACGACCGTCATCGTATTGCCGGATATCGTCGGTTTGGGCCACACCGTACTGACCCAGTCGCCGAAAGGTCCGCCCGAAAGATACAGCGAACACGTGTCCGCATGCACCGCTGGGTCGATCCAGCATGTGATTTTCACCGCGCTGTCTGTCGTGCCGCCGTTGGCTACGGCGTGACCGCTGCCGTCCGTCATACCCGTAATCAGAATCTGTGTGTACGAGAACGGATACGGCGCCGATGCAGGACTGGTACCCGCTGCATTCGATTCGGTCACCGTCAGGCTATGGGCGCCGCTCTTCAATGACGCCGGCATGAAACTCCAGGTACCGTTTTCGGCCACCATCGTGGTGCCGAGCAGAGTGCCGTTGTCATAAACTTTGATCGTGTCGCCTTGGTGTCCCGTTCCGGTCAAGGTGGGCCGCGCGTCGGTCGCCAGGCCACCTGGGCTTACATTGCCGGCCAGCGGGCCGAGTGCGTCGATCAGCGCTGTGACCAACGGGGCAGAGGGCGGGATCATGAAAACGTTGAAAATGGCATGATCGGAAGCCACGCTCTGCCCCCCCGCCCGGGTCGATTCGATCACATACAGGTCGTGGTTGCCGTACGACAGATCCGCCGACGGCTCGACGCGCCAGTGGCCACTCGCGTCAACAATGGCCGAGCCCAGCACCGTGTTCCCTTCATATAGCGTAATCGTGTCGCCGGCCTTGCCTACGCCGTTCAGGTCCGGATGGACGTCACTGGTGGCGGCCACAATCGCCATGCCTTTAGTGTCGGTGATACTGTCGATAACGGGCTTGTCGGGCACGCTTGTATCTATGGTGAAACGGAACTCCGCCGACGTCTCGGTCGAGCCGCCGGAGTGTGTCGCAGTCGCGGTGAGCACGCAGTCACCCTCGGGCAACGCGCTCGCCGGCTGGATCGACCAATTACCGTGGATATCGACCAGCGCCGAGCCAACCAGCAGATCATGGTCATAGAGGCGGATCGTGTCGCCTACCGCGCCGACGCCACTAATGGCCGGCCGGGTGTCGTCGGTGATGCCATCCTGGGGGATCGGTCCCGTCTTGATGCCGACCGAATCAAGAACCGTCACGATAGCGACGGGAACCAGGATCGCGATGATATCGAATGGATTTGATGAAGCGCCGTAGTTGCCGGCGTCATCCATGGGAATGGCGGCGAAGCGGTGCAAGCCCACTTTCATGTCAGTAGTCTGCTGAAACGACCAGGTACCATCGGCTCCGGTCAGCGCGGTGCCGATCATTCTCACGCCGTCAAATACCAGCACCACGTTGCCCGGATCGGCTGTGCCACTGATCATCGGATGGCCGAACGCAATTCCTCCCGCTAAACTGCTGCCGACTGAGGTAACGACTGCCTTGGAAGGATCGTGAGTTTGCGATGTCATGGATGATTTGTCTGAGACAGCTACAAAATATCGATCGATGTTTCGACCGCCTTTTTCCGAATCACAACGAAAGGCGGACAGCAATGTCCCGCTCGCCTATCGCCGCATCGCGTCAAGATAGCTAAAGGTCTATTGCCCCGATAGCCAACGTACCGAAACAGACAATTTCAGTGTGATCTGAGGAAACAAGGCTTGCCGTCGTTTCGCAAATACAAGCCGCAGACAGACAAGCGGACGTAACTCCGTGCGTAGAGCAGCACGTTCTGATCGTCGATACGCGTAACCGTATGCGAGTCGACGAGCTTCTTATAAAAGGTAGTGTGGTTCGACATGATGCTCAACCCTGAAGAAACGGCAGCACACGCTCGAGCAGCAACTCGGGCGCTTCTTCCGGAATGTAGTGGCCGCATGGCAGCGAGTGGCCGCTGACGTTATCGGAGAATTTTTTCCATTCAGCGATGGGATCGAAGCACTTTTCGATCACGCCTTCCGCGCCCCATAGCGCTAGCAAATCGCAGGTTATTTTTTGGCCTGTAGCCAACGAATCCCGATCGTGTTCCAGATCGATCGTGACGCTCGCGCGATAGTCCTCGCAGATGCCATGAGCGGTGTCCGGCTGCTGCAGGCAGCGCAGATATTCCGCGTAGGCCTCGGGCGTGAACGGCTTTAACCCCGCACTTCGCGCGCCGATGGTCTGCTTCAGATACAGGTCCGCGTCCGCGCGAATCAGCGTCTCGGGGAATGGCGCCGGACGGACCAGGAAAAACCAGTGCCAATAAGCGCGAGCAAATTCGAACGAGGTTTTCTCGTACATCGCGAGCGTCGGCGCTACGTCGAGCGTGATCAGTTTGTTGACCACGGTTGGATGATCCAGCGCCATCCGCGCCGCCACTCGTCCGCCGCGATCGTGTGCGAGCACCGCGAACGATTCGTGACCCAGCGTGCGCATCAGATCGACCTGATCCTGTGCCATACGGCGCTTCGAATAATTGCTGTGATCGGGCAAGCCTTCTGGTTTGCCGCTATCGCCATAACCGCGCAGATCCGCCGCCACGATGGTGAAGTGTTTCGTCAGCTCGGGCACGACCTTGTGCCAGATCGCGTGGGTTTGGGGATGGCCATGCAACAGCAATAACGCGGGACCGTTGCCGCCTTGTATCGCCTTGATCCTGACGCCATCGACCGTTGCCGATACGTCCTTGAAGTCATCGAACATCATTGTCTCCAGTAGTTTTATGAAGTTTAATTGATGCATTTCCCGATACAGTTTCTATTCAGGCAATCCAGACTTAACTTCCAGGAACTAATCGATGGACGGCTTTTCGGACCTCAACCTGTTCACGCTGGTCGCGCGGCATCGCAATCTGGCGGCGGCTGCGCGCGATCTCGGCGTGACGCCGCCTTCCATCAGCAAGCGTCTCGCGCAGCTCGAACGGCGGCTGGGTGTGCGGCTTTTGAACCGCACCACGCGCCGCGTCAGTCTCACGCCCGAGGGCGAGCTGTATCTGGCGAACGGCTCGCGCATCCTCGATGAACTCGCCGAACTGGAACAACTCGTCACGAAAAGCCGGGCGGAGCCGACGGGTTTGCTGCGCGTGAATGCATCGTTTGGATTTGGGCGCAGCAGGATTTCACCGGCGGTGTCGAAGTTCATCGAGCGATATCCGGCAATCAAGATCCAGCTTCATCTGTCGGACCGGCCGGTGAATTTGCAGGAGGAAGGTTTCGACCTGGGCATCCGTTTCGGTGATGTCCCCGACGCGCGCATCAACGCGCGCTTGCTGCTCAGGAACCGGCGGATTGTGTGTGCATCGCCGGGATATGTGGAGAAGCACGGGCAGCCCGTTATGCCGCACGACCTGACGCGGCACGCGTGCCTCGTGCTGCGCGAGAACGAATCAGCGTATGGAGCGTGGCATTTCACGCGCGGCAAAAAGGTGGAAACCGTCAAGGTCGATGGCCCGCTTAGCAGCAATGACGGCAGCGCGGTGCTGCAATGGGCGCTGGACGGACGCGGCATTGCCGTGCGCTCGCAATGGGAGACGGAGGCGCTGGTGCGTGACGAGAAGCTGGTTGTGCTGCTGAACGACTGGGCGTTGCCGAATGCCGATATCCACGCGATCTATCTGGAGCGGCATCAGTTGTCCGCGAAGCTACGGACGTTCGTGGAGTTCCTGGGGGAAGAGTTGCGCGCCGGGGCAGGCCAGACAAGCGATGATCAATATCGATAAGTCGAAAAGCGCGCTCTATGGTTCACCCATCTTTCACGGCGCGTATTGCTTTATTCAATTCGGCTGTCGACTGGGCATAAAACGGCATTGTTTTATTAAGCGGATTAATATGACTATTTGTATCGCTAATGAGCAATTGCCCATATTGAACGCGCCCGCTTTTCAACGGGCGTGTTTTATCGAAACCTATACGGTTTGATTCAAAGCGGCTTGGCTTTGACTTTCGGATTGGACGGCCGGATTTATGCGGCCTGACCGAAAGACTGCTGCATTACTCGCTGTTGCGGCGCATGTTGACGTTCGTCTATTTCCGCCATGCCATACGCAAGGGCAAACTTACGGGCATCGACAGGGCACGGGAAATGGCCCAGCACGCCAGTCGCGCGCTGCACACCATCAACCTCCCTGACGATCAGCATGGCTGCGTACAAGCCATCGTCGTACGCGGCCAGCGGAATCAAGACGACATTCTCGTAAGCGATCTCAGCGTATTGCATGACTGATTCCCCCCAAGTTGACGACTCACTACTCTCTCAGCGTACCGATTGCTCTGGCACGACATTGTGTTTAGGCATTATCAATAAACAGAAAACAACAATCAACTGGATTTTTTGTGTTGAGGGTTTATACGTGGGATTACCCAGTTCTTATGTGGCGAGTACTTCATTTATTTTGCGGATGCAGCATTGCGTGAACGCACGCTTATACAGACAGAGTATGTCAATTTGATGAGAAACGTGGGACAACGCATGGATGCACCGTTGTTGTGCGGTTAATGCTATTGATGGCGGAGGGGTGATTGCGGGGTTGAATGTTTTTGCGGTTGGAGTTGGCGGAGGGTTCGGGGTGGTTGAGCTTGACTACGTCTTGCCGCGAGACCGGGCGTTTTGCCGGGTGATTCCAGTGGTTCCGGTCGCTTCGATGACCCGCAGCGGGCTGGGAGATTCTGCAGTGCCTTTTTACCTTCGCGTATTCTGACACTTAGGTTTGCTTGGCGATGTGACGACGTTTTGGCATGCTTTGATCTCGATGCCGGGCACGTGGTATGCGCGCAATCCTTACACCGACAGCAATGTCCTAATGATCTATGGGGGAGCTTGTGAAACTCGATCCGACTGCATGGTTTCCGTTAAGCGATTACGCGCCGGCGCGCGACGGATGGTACGAGGTGCAACTCGCGAGCGGCGAAACGGCATTCGCGAAATACGGTACGGACGGATGGACCGAAAAACCGATGCTCGTCTTCACTCACTGGCGCGGCCTTTCCGGCGATCCTAGTAAGGTTGAAGGGGCGGAGAGTATTGAGGCTGAAGCGACGGCCGCCGAGGGCGTTAGAGCGGTTTGGGACACGTTCTTCCCCGGGTCAGGTGCGGAGCAGCATAAGCCGTTGGACGCGGGGCATGGGAAGTCGTAGGGGTTTGGGTTGATGACGCGGTGATGGTGGATGGACTGGCGAGCGTGGGTGGCTCGCCAGTTTTTTTGGTTTTGGGGGTTGGGGTTGACGTGGTGCGGCGTCTTGCCCGTCACGCTATGGATGTGGGCCGCGCTCGCTTCCCAACGCGTTGCGATGGGCGATGAGGCTGATCTTTACAGCGGTCTCGGCGCCGTGCGGTGGCTCCTCGTGTCGCTGGAATCGCGGTCGAGTTCGTATGAATCGCTTTCTCACCGATGTGGGCTCCGCGTCTTTGAGAGATGCCCTTCCCGTTGTGTGACAATCAAAGTTCCTGATCTACTCAACTACGGCACGGCGGAAGAACATGAACTTGAACAAGAAAGTGACGTATCTGGTCAGCATATTTATCGGTACTCCGACACAGCAGCACGCACAGATCAAAGACATCGCGGCGCAGGTGTCAGGCGACGACTATGAGTTCTTGCATCTCCACCAAATGGGGGCGTTCCTGGTGCTGAACACGGATCGCAATGCGAAGGAACTGGCCGGTTCGTTTTCGCGTGCGACAGCGGCCGATGATCGAGTGTTCATCTGCGAAATGGGCCAGGACTGGCACGCGCTCGGATTGAACAAAGCGATGTTCTGGTTGCAGAACCATCTGGCGACGAAGACGCAAACGCCAGCGACTAAGAAAGGGAATCCGTTTGGGGATGCGTGATGGTTTGTGACATGAGCTTTTGGACGGTCTTTGCTACCAAGTTGCCATCAGTCTTTGTTGCGCCAAGGGACAGTAATAACAAACTTGCCGTCGGTTCCGTGAACACATGGGTCCTTCACCGCGGGGACTGGTGGGAGACGCGTATGCATAACTTGTCAAAAGGACGCTATGCCCGTTAGTGCCAATACTCTGATCGGAGCCGTTTCCCGAGTCCTTGCAGCAATGGCACGACATGCCCCTTCCCCACAGAAACGACTTGAGGTTTCGATCGTTGGTCGAGGGATTGTTGCAGAAGTCCCAGAAGGTCTGCCGTTCCAGTTGGTCGACCTGCAAGGGAATGCAATCACCACTGGCGTGTACGCTGCTTTGGTGCGTCTTTGGAATCGCGGGGAGGCGCCAATTGTGCCTGCCGACATCCCACGGTCTGCACCTCTGACATTGAAACTGGGCGGCGATAGCTACATTTTGGGGGCGAAAGTCTTCTCTCAAATCGACGGGGTGAATGCTGAGGTGCACCAGATCGGGAACAACCTGCTGGAAATCGTCCTAGAAGGCCTCACCGCGGGCGAAGATTTGCTCGTATCTCTCTACTTTACAAGCTCGAATCCTCACGTGGAACTATGCGCGTCAGGCCGGGTGCTCGGTCAACTGGCTCCACTGGACCTGACAGGCCGCGAAGGCTTAGCGTCACTCGTAGAGAGAGTTTCGGCCGCGATTATGTTCGTTTGGATCGTCGGTGCCGCGCCAGCCATTGTCATCCCAGGAGCACTCATCCTGCATCGTTATGGCTGGAAAGGATTTAGGCATCTTGAAACATTGCCATTTTGGCTAGGTGTACCGTTTTGTATCGGGGTCGTTCCCGCCTGTCTCTTCCTCATGTACTGGATCGCACAACGCGTAGCGCGAAGCAAGCACCCGAAAGGCTTTCCTCTTACCTCCGATTTAGAGCCGTCACTGCACCAAACGTTGAAAGGTTTACTGCTCATGGCTGTTACAGGTCGGCGCTACCGCGTCTCGGCTTCCCTGTTCTCGCTAGGTGAGCCCACACTGATGAGCGGCCGAAAAATCCGCAAACGTTCGATAGACGACTGGTTTGAATGAACCGTAGACCTCGCCAAGCGGACCGAATAACCGGTCAGCTCTATGCGTAATAGAGACAATCGGACACGGTGCTCTTTGTTCGCTGCTTAGTCATCCTAGTTACTGGTCGGAGCCTAGAACAATCGGCGAGTGTAAGCGCACAGGTGATGCGCGGATCCTCATCAAGGGCCCCACCCATGGGAAGCATCGCAGCCGCCCCATGAGTCATAGCGGGCATTGGCAAACCGTCGTTGTTCGATGTTGCGGAATATTTCGCAATAGATATCAAGGGTGGCAATCAATCCCACGCGTACGTCGAGTAATACAAATGAATGCGCTACGCTGCACCTTTTACGGTTATCCCCAATGCCGTCATATGTCCAAACACCTTAGCCAGCAGGAGACGTCACTTTGATAGTCTGGCGCCGTAAAACGGATATTGCGTACGTGGTCTCAGCAAAACCAGTCCGAAAGGATTCATGCACTGCGTAGTCATATGTTTTGACTCTGTCAGCGGCTGCGCAGTCGGGCGAACGCAATCTAGCAGGTCGGTTGTTACTCGGTACAGGGGCCAATCTGCTGAATACTTTCGCGTGCCACATAGCCGTGAAAATCTTGACTACGGTTTCGAGGCTATTCACGCCGCTTACTCAATACCTTCGTACGTCTCTGGGACCCACCCCTTTTCTGCGGAGTAGATACGGAAATCCGCTGTTTATACGCTCACCAAGAACATGCATAGTCAAATATCTGCCGACGCCCCGGTCAGCGGCCGATTGCAGGTCCGCGGCTGGGCTGCAATCGAAACTTGTAGGATATCTATGCTATGTATTCGTTGCCGCCGTCGAAACGCGGCTACCCGAAAATTGGAGGGGTGGAGTTGCCCTCATCCCTAAGTGTGTGCGCCTAACCAACTTAACGCCCGTACCTAAATCCATCGAAATTACCTCGAAACTAGGTAGTTCGACTTCATCAAACTACGTATGACAGTGCGCTTACAAATATTCCCGTATGCGCACGTCAAGAGCATATTGAGCAACCCCGCGCTACAATACCATTAACTGTATGCATGTCTCAACTCCTTCTTTTCAAGCGCACTAAGCAGATCAACTTCGTCCCAGTTCACGAACCAATAACGAGAGTTCGCTTCTGCGCAAAAGGACTCAATTTCATTTGGCGACGGAGCGGTTTCGCCCATACCTTTATAAAAAATCCTGATCCACTTAGCCTTCTGGGTCTTGGTAATGAAACGACATGCCAACGCATCCAAAAGAAGGCAGGCCTTCTCCGCGTTAATAGAAATGTCGCCCAGGTCAGCGAGTGCGTTGTCAATCCGCGATATGATGTCTTTACGAAGATCTTCATATTCCGGCTTGTCCCGAATGTAAAAAAGACAACTGACTACATGGTAATAACCTGATTTACCGTCAAAGAGATTTTTTATGACCCTGACCGGAAGCATGTAGTCATCGCCTAGATCCCTAATTGCGAGCAATACGTTGATCGCCTCAAGAAAGATAAAGCCATCTACCTCGCTTTGTAGTGCTGCTATATCGCCAGATAGCAGCTCGATCGCGAGCTCGAAGATTTTCTGTTTGATCGTTGAGGAAAAATAACTAAGCTCACGCTCCGCAAAACGAGACAGCAAAATAATTGACGTGCAAAGCTTGTACGATGCGTTGACCGATGGCGCTACGGCATAAAAAAAGAAGATAACTTCTAGCAATACCAGCGATGCGTCTTTAAGGTAAATTAAGGAATTTTCTTCTACCTCTACGTCCCCAAAATTTATCATCCGTTTGATTCTATTAGAAATAGAAGAGATAATATATGACGACACTTCATCGTATGGCAGCAACTCGACTGAGCAAACGTTTTTGATCGAATCAATAAAGCTCTTTACAAGCCGATCAGGATGGAAAATTTCAGTCGGGACAAGTGTCGCGGTTTCGTCAGGTTTTTTTAAGAATTTAGCAGTAAATTCATTAATAATGATATTTATCTGGTGTACTACGCGGGATTTCTTTGTAAAGAACGGTCTAACATAGTTAGCCTCTTTTTGCTTGTTGGTGTGAAGATTAAATTTTCCCAGCTCGTCGCTATATATCTCGAAAACCTTCGTTGCTATCTCCTGGGTTTTTGCAAAGACAAAAACGTCGTCAACATAACGACGAATCGTGTAGTCTCTGCTATCTAAATAATTACACTTATCTTTTAGCGCATCAATGGAGTTGCAGTCAATTTCTTGAAATATTATCTCGGCAAATATTCGCGAAATTTCAGGTCCAATGAGAATTCCGTTCGTTTCGTTATAATTTGCGCGCTGCATCAACGTGTCAAATTTTTGACCGAACGTCCCTCCGGTTGTAACGTTATGTTTAACAAATACTTTTTCCTTAGTCGCCCACGAAATAGAATGAGTGTAAAGGCTCTCGAAGCACTTGGTAACGTCGAACGTTTTAAGGTATGGATAATTCTTTTCTAGTTTAAGGTACGCACTCGAATCGAAAAATTTGTATAGTCGATCGTACCCACGATACGAAAAGTACGATGAACTATAGCGCATAAGCGAGTCGAGATGCATTTCCTCAACAGCTGCGTGCTTGTATTTTTTTAAGTTCTCGAGCGGATTTTTGTAGAAATAGGTGCCCGCAACTTTGCGCGGAGCCCTTATAGTTGTGGGGCTCCTGCTACAAAAGTGACAAATCAGTTTCTCAAATTGCTCGTAAAATTCTTTCATCTCCCACTGAGAGATCGGATGAACAAATGCGAGCTTTCTGAAGCTGGACGCGCTTTTTTTTATCTTATAGGCATATGCGATTGTGTAATATTTTTTCCGTTTTTGTCCCAGCACTAATCTCCCGAAGATAAAGTTTGAGATTACGCCCGCAGAGCCATTGGTTTTGCTGTTTTGATAAAAGCCATCATTCGACACCATTAACGGCACTTCGCTTGGCAAGGTCTCTGTGACGAAAATCCGCTCGAAATCTGCCTTTCGGATTTTTTTTATATAATTATTAGGCATATTTCCAGCATCGCTGAATTTGTTTTAGTTGCTTCGCCGTATGATGGACGAAGGCCTCTTTTCTAAAGTTGAAGACAAAGCTATGTGTCAGCAGTTGCCTGCGCTGGAGGGGTGTAGAGTTTTTATAGAATCGAGCGAATGTTCGACCCTTGTTCGAAAGAACCGCGGCACGAAGAAAGCAGTCTAATTCCTTGAGGCCGTCCGCATCGCTATCTGTTATAAGATAGTAATTATAGTACAACCCTGCTAGCCGCTTTTGGTCACGATTCTTGTCTTCTATACTAAAATTTGATGTCAAAAAATTTAATCTATTTTCTAATAATTGGAAATTTTTATTTTTGCAGTAGCTATATACAGCAAGCACAATGCGCTTTTTTATCTTGTTTCTTTTGCTTTCGGAAATATCAAGCCGAACAGTTCTAAATTGATTTCGTGGAGTATCAGTTTTTGGCGGATCGTAGACCTCAAAGGCATATCCAAGGTATTCCATCGACAACAGTGGATTTTTCCCTTGTCCGAATGTCTGTACCTTCGTCTTATTGGCATCATACGGCTTAATCGTGGTTAGCTTTGTCGGCGTCTCAAGCTTTTTCCTATTAAGTGTTAATCCTGCGGGCAGCGTGGCCTCAATATAATCGACGACAAAACCTTCTGGTTCATCTCCGCTCGTAACGATCAAGATGTCATCCACAAACCGAGCGTAGAAAAATACATGGTCGAGTTTCTTCAGCGCCGCGTCGAACGGGATCATCGCCAACTCAGAGAGGCTCGAGCTGATCGACAGTCCCCGGGGCAATCCAGGACCGTTTTGATCGAGCAACTTCGCCGTCAACTGTTTGGTGGGCGTGCTAAGGGTTCGCGCGTCGTGCAGCAAATCTATGATGAAATTTTTCGGAAAAGACTCAAAGAAGCTTTTAACATCTAAGCGGTAGGAGCGATAGGGCACGCCTTCCGATAGAAGTGACTTTACGTTGCTAACAATTGAGGATCGGGATTCTTGAAATGTGGGACTAATCCGCTTGATATTACGGTCAATCTTCCTTATCACCAGTTTGTCTGAGAAACTGGCGACACGGTTAATCGTTTTTCCAGCCACCAAAATCGAGGAGACGGGATTTCCGCCAGAGAACATCGATTCCGCCGCTTTCACCGCGTTCTGCACGGTGACTTCTTTATGGATGACATCTCGAAGCGGCGGGTATGTAAGAAAATCCCCGCGCTGAATTACGCCCCGGAGCGTCGAATGGTTAAAAGATTGATCGTACAAAGTATGCCAATCTCCAACGGTATAGTGTTCAGAATGAATTTCTAGCAGGACGCGGTATGCCTTCCGCGCGAACGGTGTCAATCGTAGACGGTTTTCATTTCTCAAGCTACATCGATGGGAGCTCTTTTGGGGGGTTATCAGCGTCAGATAAGTCGTCATCTTCCTAAGCAGATTTTCAGTCTGACAACATGATGGATATCGTAAGCTTTCGAGACGATATTAATGAGACAACGACGCTGATCTCTGGCGACGTGGCGAGGCCAACTTTGACCGGATAAAGATTGAGCCTGCGTTGACCCGGGTAAACATGGTGGATAGCAATCGGCTATTTAGGACATGCGGACAACGCAACATCTCTTGCACTTTCTGCCATGCCAAAGAACTGTTATGCCCGTGAGGCCTTCCCTCCGCCGAACGTCATGCGGCCAAACAGAACGCTCCATGCTCTACGCACTGTTTTCGTCGAAGCCCGTTCGTTTCTGACACGCCATCTCCCCGCCCGACCATCACTTTGCTTACCATCCCAAAGTGCCGACCCCTTAAAGCCCCCACCCCCATGGACTTCGACACCAAAGTTGCCATCATCATCCTCGACGACCTTGCCGTCTGGCAGAAGCTCAACGTCACAGCGTTCCTCGCGACCGGCATCGCTGGCGCAGCCCCTGACGCGATGGGCGAGCCCTATATCGATGCCACCGGCAGAACCCACGCCCGCCTCCTCGGCCAGCCCATCATGGTCTACCAAGCCGACACCCCCGCCCTTCTCCGCGCCTTCCGCCAAGCGATAGAACGAGAACTAACCCGCGCCGTCTACGTCCGCGCGATGTTTTCCACTGGCCACGATGAAGCAAATCGGGAGGTGTTCTTGAAGGAACCAGCAGATGCGCCCGATCTTGTCGGACTGGCCGTAAGAGGCCCGAAGAAAGCAGTCGATAAAGCCATCAAGGGCTTATCACTGCATGGATGATTGAAACAGGATCGAGACGCGGTCTCACGCCAACCCACCGACCGCCATTTCCCATAAAGAAGCCGCGCAGCGGCTAAGCCAAAACCAAAAAGCGCCTAAACCCCCAGCGCCCCCGCCGCGCCCATAGCGTGCCGCGCCTGAACCAACGAAGTCCGCGCCGCCCGCGCATCGCCCGCGACCTTCAATAGCGCCCCAAGCTGTGACGGCTCCTTCAACAACTCGCGCAATATCGGCAGAATCGTCGTAGTCCCATCATCCCGCAACCCCGCCGTCGCAGCACTCGGCAAACTCCGCCAAGCCGGATCAACAATCGCCCGACAAACCGCAAACGGCAATCCGCGCGCCGTAGCAATCGCCCCGGCAATATGCGATTCCATATCAACCGCAAGCGCCCCGGTAGCCCGATAAAGCGAGCTCTTCTGCTGTTCGCCGGTCAAAGGCGCGGCCACGCCGGCCATCTTCCCTCGAACCGCCTTCGCCTCCAGCGGCGTCCCGGCAAAAGCCGCGAACAGCCTTGCGGACCATTCCGGATCGGTATCGAGCACACCGAACGGTCCCGACACAGAACTCGCGATAATCACCGTCCCCGGTTCCAACTCCGGCGAGAGCCCGCCAGCCGTCCCGAAGCTAATAATCCCGGAACACCCTCGCACCAACGCTTCGCTTAAAGCACGTTCAAGCAAATCCGACCGCGCCGCAAACACCGACTCCACCCCAGGCCCACGCGCGATACGCGCTTCAAACGCCATCCCCGTCACGGCAATAACGGGCAGACGCGCATCACCTAAGCCAGAAGAGCCCGAGCCTGACCCCGAGCCAGAATCAACACCCGAGCCTGAAGCGAAGCCAGACCGCGAATTCACATGCCCGCCGTCACGCGCGACGTACCGTCGCGCATCATGTTCCTGTACCGTGCCAGCGCCCATAGCGGGAAGAACTTTCTATACCCGTGGTATCGCAGATAAAACACTCTCGGGAATCCGGTCGCGGTGAACCTTGTCTCGTCCCACAACCCATGCTCGCGCTGCGTAGAACACAAATACTGCACGCCCTTCGCCACCGCCGGATGATCGACAAACCCCGCCGCCATCAACCCCAACAGCGCCCACGATGTCTGCGAAGCCGTGCTCGGCGCCGCTTCATATCCACGATAGTCGAGCTTGTAACTCTCCCCGCCCTCGCCCCAGCCGCCATCGGCGTTCTGAATGCTAATGAGCCAATCCGCGGCGCGCTGCATGCGGCTATCGGTAAGAGGTAGTCCAGCCGCATTCAACGCACAAAGCGCCGTCCACGTCCCGTAGATATAGTTCAGCCCCCAACGCCCGTACCAGCTTCCATCGCGTTCCTGACCGCGCAGAATATAGTCGAGCGAGCGCTTCGCCGGCTCGCTCGTCGCCGGCAATTCACCCAACTGCGCGAGCATCGAAAGACAACGCCCGGACACATCAACAGTAGGCGGATCGAGCAACGCGCCGTGATCGGAGAAAGGAATGTTGTTGAGGTAATACTGCGTGTTCTCAGGCTCGAACGCGCCCCATCCGCCGTCGCTGCTCTGCATGCCGACGACCCACTCCCGCCCGCGCGCAATCGCTTGGCCATACAACGCCGTTCCGTTTTCACGATCGACACGTTCCATCGCCATCGCGACCACGGCCGTATCGTCCACATCCGGATAATGCGGATTCGCAAACTGGAACGCCCACCCCCCAGGCCGGATATTCGGCCGGCGCGAGATCCAGTCACCGCGTACATCCAGAATCTGCAGCGGCACGAGCCAGTCCAGACCGCGCGAAACGGCAGCGCGCGCGTTGGGCGTATCGGCTTCGAGCAGCGCGTGCGCGACGAGCGACGTGTCCCATATCGGCGATAAACACGGCTGGCAATAAGCCTCGCCGCCCGGCGCTTCATCGATGATCAAAAGCTTCTCAATCGACTGGCGCGCAATCGCCCGGTTCGGATGATCTTCCGGATAACCAAGCACGTCGTACATCATCACGGAGTTGGCCATCGCGGGGAAAATCGCGCCGAGACCATCTTCGCCATTCAACCGTTCATCGACGAAACTCACGGCCGCTTCCACCGCCCGTTGCCGCGTGTGGCGCGGGAACAGCGGGTCAACTGCGCGCAGCACGGCATCCACGCAACGGAACAGCGCGAACCAGCCCTGATGCTGATGCGGCGCACGCTCGGCCATGCCGGCGTTGACGGGGGCATCGAAGAACAGTTCATCGATACGCACGCCCTTCGGATTACGCGCGCGCGGCCGCTTCGCGTTGAGCACGAGCAGCGGCACGATCACGGTCCGCGCCCAGTAAGACACCTTCGACAAATGGAACGGAAACCACTCGGGCAACAGCGTGATTTCCACGGGCATCATGGGCACCGCGCGCCACGACACCACGCCGAACAGCGCCAGCAGAATCCGCGTGAACACGTTCGATTTTTCCGCACCGCCGGCCGCGATAATCGCGCGGCGCGCCCGCTGCATATGTTCGGCTTCGGGCAAATCGCCGATCATCTTCAGCGCGAAATACGCCTTCACGGTGGCGCTGACGTCCATGGCGCCATCGGTGAAAAGCGGCCAGCCGCCATCGGCACGCTGGATCCTGCGCAAGTACCGCCCGATCTTCGCTTCGAGCCCAGGCTTCGGCGTCTCGGCAAGGTAATGCACGAGAAGCACGTATTCGGCGGGAATGGTGGCGTCGGCTTCGAGTTGGTAAAGCCAGTAGCCGTCGGGATGTTGGTCGGCAAGGATGGCATCGGCAGCACGCGCCACCGACGCTTCCAGCGCCGCCGCCGTCACCGGCTGGATACCGGGCGGCTGGACAGTTTCGTTCATCAGCGTTGCACCGAGAAATCAATGGAGGGATTCATAAGCAGGTCCGCCGCCTTCTGGCCGGAGCGGATCGAGCCTTCAATGGTGGCGGGCAGCCCGTTGGCCGTCCAGTCGCCGGCCAGCATCAGGTTGGGCCAGCGCGTACGCGTTCCTGGCCGAAGGTTTTCCTGGCTCGGCACGGCCGCAAAGGTCGCACGCTTTTCCGTGACGATTTGCCATGTCGGCATGCGCTCAACGGGCAAACGCGCCGCCTTCGCAACCTCTTGCCAGATGCCTTGGGCCAGGGCCTCACGCGGGGTATCGAGGAGACGATCCGCGCCGCTGATGGTCACCGAAAGACGTCCATCGAACGCGAACAGCCATTCGGCGGTGCCGTTCAGCAAACCGGTCATCGGCTCGAAGGCAAGCGGTGGATCAATAGCGAAGTGCGCATTGACGATGGCGCGGAATTCGTTCGGCGCGATCAACCCCGGCACGAGTTGCTGCGCCACGTTCGGCGGCACGGCAAGCACCACGCCGTCGTGAAGACCGATGTCCACGCGGCCATCGTCGAAATCAAGCGACGTGACACGCGTCTTCGAATCCGTGCCCGAGAAGCCGATCTCACGCACCCGCGACCCCAGCTTGATCTCCGCGCCGCCATATTGCAGCAGACGCAATGCAGGATCGACGAACGCATGGCCCAGCCCGTTGCGCGCGACCAGCGGCCGGCACGCCTGGCCGCCCAGCAGCAGCGATTCCTTCAGCACGTTGCCGGCGAGCACCGCGCTGCCTTCACGCGGATCCACATTCAGCACGGCCAGGAACAGCGGGCTGATCAGCGCGTCCCACAAGCGCCCGTTCGTGCGCATAATTTGCTGCATCGTGCGCCCGGGTTTGGCGAACAGTAGCGGTAACAGCGACAGATAATCCGCAGGCATGGTGCCCGGGACACGCGCGGAGGAATCGAAGATCCAGCCCGGCACGCGGCCCGGCGAAAGCTTTACGGTCCAGCGCGCACCGCTGCGCAAATCCATGAACGGAAACTCGGGCTGCGTCGGGCCGACGAGCTCGTCGGCCGCTCCTACCGCCTTCGCATAGCTCAGCGTGGCGTGGTTGCCCGACAGCACCAGATGGTTGCCGTTATCGATCGTGGCGTTGAGCTTGATATCGAAGTAGGAACGGCAGCGGCCACCCGCGTGCGGCGCGGCTTCGTGCAGCATTACGCGCGCTCCACGGCGCTGCAACTGGACCGCGGCGGCGAGTCCCGACAACCCGGCGCCAATCACATGAATGAGACGCGACATCAGAAAATATGTCGCGCGACGATCCACAGCAGCCGCGAACGCGGTGTGCGGACGTGGTTGCGCGGGAGATCGAAGCCGCGCTTCAAATTCGCCTCGAGCACGCACCGGTACGCACCCGACATGATGCGCGGCGCACGCACCTGAGCACGGGGCGCCGTCGCCATGATTGCATCGGATTGCGCATAGTGGCTCCGCGCACGATCGGCGAGCGTCAGGGCGACGCGCGGCAAGCGGGCGTCGTTGACTATGGACGTGATGTCGGTCGTGGAAATGCCTTCGCGCGACAGCAGTTCTCGCGGCAGATAAACACGTCCAATACCGGCGTCTTCATCTATATCGCGAAGAATGTTCGTGAGTTGCAGCGCACGGCCGAGGTGGTGCGCGAGACGCCGTCCGGCATCTTCGTGCATCCCGAATATCCTCACCGATAACCGCCCGACCGCGCTCGCCACACGGTCGCAATAGAGGTCGAGCGTGGCTTCATCGGGCGCGACGATGTCTTCGGCGGCGTCCATCGCCATACCGTCGATCACGGCAATGAAGTCATCGCGCGAGAGGTGGAAGGCTTCGATATGTTGTGTCAACGCAGCCAGCGACCTGCGCGGCTTGCCGGCGTAGCAATCGTCTATATCAGCACGCCATTGTTCGAGCGCGGCGGCGCGTTCGCCGCGCGGCAACGTGCCGTCGGCTATATCGTCAACCGCGCGGCAAAACGCGTAGACCTGATACATGGCGTCGCGCTGCGCAGCCGGCAGGATGCGCATGGCGAGATAGAACGAACTACCCGACGTTACCTTGGCAACGTCGGGAGCAGGATCGTCGGCGATAAGATTGGAAACGGCCAAGACGGACTCCGCTGTGGCGCCCCCAAGGGCAGCAAGTGTTAGATCGGGCGCCGGGCATCCGGCTTCATGGAACATGCTTTAAAGCTGAATGCAAACCTGGCTATGGCTTGGACACCGGCTTCAGGCGGCGTGTAAGCCGTGCCGGAAGCGGCGAAAAGTATATCAAGTTTGTGAAGAGTTGCCCTGAGCTGCCCTACCGCGTGCTTTCAACCCGCTTGCCATCCGGCCTCAACCTTCGTACAAAACGTCGGCCGTTTGGCTGTATGGCTCTTCAGCCGCCGCGAAAGCGGTAGGTTAGGGCGACCGGGCGACGTACGCAATATCCGATAGTCGAAGCCGTCGAGCGCGACCGTCTGCGCGGCGGCGAGGCCAATCTTCTGCGCCAATTTTACCCGGTTCGCCGCTTTTTACCTCCCGCGCGGCTCTTCACCGCGCCTCAATCCATGCGCTTTAAACGTCGATACCGGGTGTTTGGCAGAACATCGATGGATCGCTTAAAAGGCACGATTTATGCACGCTTTTTTTGATTTTGAGCGCTGCCGGCAAACAACGAGCGCCTGAATGCGCAGAACTCCGCGCGTCGCATTCGCTGCGTTCATCGTTGTATAAAGATGCCACGCTCAGCCATCCACAACGGGACGACGACTCACCATGACGCCGCAACGCGAGGAACCGGGCGCTGACCAATGGCAGGACGAACCGCCGTTTCCCGTGGTCCCGGAACGTAACTTCGCCGCCCAGCGCATGACCCTGCTGGTCCTGCTGATCGCCGCCATTGTCTTGCCCTGCCTGTACGTCGCGGTGATGTCGTGGAGCGACCTGAAAGCGCGTGAAGCCGAAGCCGCCGAGATGGTCGATCGCAACGCGCACGTCGCCGAAGAACACGCGCAGAAAGTCTTCGACATGAACGAGACGCTCAACGCCCGCGTGATCGACCTGATCTACGGCGTCGACGACGACACCCTGCGCCGCGAGGAATACGACATTCACAACAGACTCGTGGGAATGGGCGGCGGTTATCCGCAAGTGGCGTCGGTGAGCATTATTGGCGCGGATGGGCGCCTGGTTGCCACGAGCCGCATTTTCCCTTCGCCGGATGTATCGATTGCCACCCGCGACGACTTTGTCGGCATTCGCGACAACAAGATGTTTGAAAACGTGTCCCGCGTGATGCTCGGCAAGGTGGCGGGAGAGACCGTCTTCAACACGGCCGTGCCGCGCAAAACCCCGGATGGCCGCTTCGACGGCATTGTGACCATCGCCCTTCGTCCCAGTTACTTTGGCCGGTTCTATCGCGAATTGCTGGGCGAACACACGACCGTATCGCTCGGCCTCACGCGCACGGACGGCGCTGTGCTCGCGTGGTATCCGCCGCGGCCAGCCAACCGCATGGAACTTGCCGCCAGTTCGCCGTTGCGCGAAGCGTATGCCTCGGGTGAGCGCAACGGCGTCGCGCGAATGCGCTCAGGACTCGACGATGAAATGAAAATCGTGGCGTATCGCAAGGTGGGGAATTATCCGGTGTACGTGTCCAGCGGATATCCCGTTTCGACCATCTGGGCTGCGTGGTATCGGCATCTCAGCGTGCTGATACTGTCCTTGTTCGCACCGTGCGTGGTGTTATGGGGCGTGATCTGGCTGTCGCTACGCCGCCTCGCCAATGAAGAAGATGCCTGGGAACGCTGGCAGGCGGAAGCGTCCATGCGCCGGTCGATCGAATCCGCTTACCGGCAGGCACGCAAGATGGAAGCGCTGGGTAATCTGGTCGGCAGCGTCGCACATGATTTCAACAACCCGCTGATGATACTCTCAACCAACGTCCAGATTGCCCGGCCACGCGGCGCGACCGGGC
>NZ_JNFG01000044.1 GCF_000729995.1 Caballeronia sordidicola
GCGGCTTTTGTTATCGAGGGTCCGGGTGCTCAGTCTCGGCGATGCGGCCCTTCCCTGCATGTCGGCCGCTGCCGTCGCCGCGGCTAACGCGGCCAATGCCCCGCGCAGTGGGGGGGCGCGTACGGCGGTGCTGGCCGTGCGCGCGGCGGATATCGACGCACTCACGCTTGCCGAAGGCGCGGGCCGCCTGGTGCTGGCGTTGCGCAATCCCGCCGATACTGACACAGCCGAACCGCTTGCCATGGCGCCGCTTATGGCATCGATAAGGATGCCGAAGAATGACGCGTCACGTGCCGCAGCGGGCTTGTCGCTGGAGGCGCTGGCGGGTGCCGGCGGCGAGCGACCGGCGCGCACGCCAGTCATGCCACCGTTACCTGGCGTGCCTTCGATGCCTGCGGTGCGCACGCCGCGCGTCCAGGCAGCGTCGAATGATCTTGAGCTGATTCGCGGTGCGCGTAGGGAAAAAGTGACTTACTGAAAGCGATGGCCGTGGCGTAAACAAATTTAGAAGGACGAGTAGCAGCCAGCATCAAAGGGAAGTTCGGGGCCGTGCCGCCGTGAGGCGACATCGCAGTACGCAGTTGATATATAAAAATCATGAAAGCCTTAGATTTCTATCGAGGACGCGGCGTCTCTGGCGCGCGTCGATTATTGCTCGCCGCGCTGGTATGCACGTGCGCGGCGGCCCCGCTTGCCGGTGCGAAGGCTGCGGGGCCTGCGGCAGATGCGACCGGCTCCGCGGGGTCACGGGTGATCGACATCATCGTCGGTACCCAGAAGCAGATCGCGATGGGACGCACGTTGCAGCGCGTAGCCGTGGGAGACCCCGCGGTCGCCGATGTGCTTTGGCTCAAGAGCAATGGCGGTGCGAACGGCGGTTTGTTGCTGGTCGGAAAAAGCGCGGGACGCACGGAGCTGATGGTGTGGGAACGCGGTCAAGCCGCGCCGCGCACTTATACGATCAACGTCACTACGCTTGCCGCCCGCGAGCTGCTCGGCAGGGATACCCCCAAAGTGAACGTACTTGGCCGCACGGCGGTGATCACAGGGTCGGCTGCCAGCATGGAATCGCATCAAGTTGCATTGGCGGTGGCGAAAGAGTCGGTCGCAAAAGCCGCAGGCTCGTCGGATACGCAGCCGGGATCTGTTGGCAAGGATTCGGGGGCGCAAAACGACAGCGCGTCCGACCCGCTTGCAACTGGGGGAGACAAGGGGGCCGGTGCAAAGGGAGGCGCTGTCCTCGATGCATCGACGATAGCAACCAGTCCCGTTGTCCAGGTCGATGTGAAGGTGGTCGAGTTCAGCAAGGCCGTGCTGAAAGAAGCGGGCTTCAATCTCTTCAAGCAGAACAACGCGTTTGCGTTCGGCACCTTCGCCCCGTCAGCGCTGACATCGTATACAGGCGGCGCGACCACGAATTTACAGGTTGCCTCTGCATCGCCTATCAGCAGCGCCTTCAACCTGATGGTGAACCTGGGTTCTCGCGGTATCTTCGCGAACCTCAGCCTGCTCGAATCGAACAACCTGGCGCGCGTGCTGGCCGAACCGACGCTCGTAGCGTTGTCGGGACAAAGCGCGAGCTTCCTCGCCGGCGGCGAGATTCCGGTACCCGTGCCGCAGTCGCTCGGCACGATCAGCATTGTCTACAAGCCCTACGGTATCGGGCTGACGGTGACCCCGACCGTGCTCGGTGCCAACCGGATCGCGCTGAAGGTCGCGCCGGAAGCAAGCCAGCTCGACTTCCAGCACGCGCTGACCATCAACGGCATTTCCGTGCCGGCGATCACTACGCGGCGAGCGGATACGACCGTCGAACTCGGTGATGGCGAAAGTTTCGTGATTGGCGGCTTGATCGATCGCGAGACGTCGTCGAACGTCGACAAGGTGCCCATGCTGGGTGATCTGCCGGTCATCGGTGCGTTCTTCAAGACCCTGCAGTACACGCAAAACGATCGTGAGCTGGTGATCATCGTGACGCCGCACCTGGTCTCGCCGATTGCGAAGGGGGCGGTCCTTCCGGCCACCCCTGGCGAACAGTCCGAGCGACGCGACGGACCTGTGTGGCGCTCGTTCATTGGTGGTTTTGCATCGCGTGAAGCGGTGCCGGGATTCTCGAAATGACGGTCGTCCTGTCTGACAAGGAAAGCCGCGGGCAGGTGGCGAAGACGCGCGCAAGTCCGTCTGGAACGGCGAGGTGTGCTGGCAGCATGGCACGCGCCGATGTGGCAGGAGAAAGCGACGATGAACGCAAGAGTTCTATCTTTGACTGACATGGAAGCGCGCCCTTCAGGCGTCCGGTTCCTGTGCGTCTGCTCGGATGCGGGACGCCGGGCCTGGCTCGCGCGTGCGCTGGGCACGCTGGGCGCGCTCGAACACGTGCCGTTCGACGCTGTTGCACTGATGCCGAAGATCTCGTCGCTGGGCGCCACGCTGGTGTTCATCGATTTCGCCTGTGCGCCGCTTGAAGCGCCCGAGGCCAGCATCGCCGGCGCGACGGCGATGGCGACCGCGGTGCACGAGGCATTCCCGGGCCTGGCCATCGTTGCACTCGGCTCGCTGCAGCAGTCGGCTAGCGCGATTGCCGCATTGCGCGCCGGCGTGCGTGATTTTATCGATGTTGAAGGCGAGCCCGATGAAGCACTTCGGATAGCGAAGCAATTAATTGAACAGGCCAGCCAGTCCGCGAGGACGGAACCCATCGCCAACCGCCACGGCCATATGACGGTGCTGCTGGGTGCGCGCGTCGGCATGGGCGTGAGCACGCTGGCGGCGAACCTGGCGGTGAGGTTGCAGAAACGAGGCGCGGCGGCACAGAAGACCTCCGCGCTGCTCGACCTGGGCATCCCGGCCGCGGACAGTTCAGTGCTGCTCGACACCCAAAGCGAATTCAATTTCGTCGATGCCGTGCGCAACCTGCGCCGCTTCGACCAGACCTTTGTTCATACGGCCTTCGGACGCCACGCCAGCGGCCTGGCAGTGACCACACTGCCGGCGGATCTCACGGCGATGCGCGAGGTCTCGTATGCGTCGGCAGTCAACCTGGTGAACCGGCTGCGGACTTTCTTCGATCATCAGATCATCGATCTCGGCGGTTTTACGAACCTTGAGTTCATCGCCCAGATGGTGCGCGCGGCGGATAACGTGTGGCTCGTCTGCGATCCGAACGTGGCGTCAGTGGTATCCGCCATGGAGTTGCTGGAAGGCCTGCGTGTCTGCGATGTCGAGTCACGCTTGCCCAAGGACCGCGAGGCTCCCGATGCGCTGCAGAAGCTGCATCTGGTCGTGAACAAGTTCGACCCGACGCTGCAGTTTGGCGCCGAGCAAATCGCGGAACGGCTGCGTTTGCCGTTGCTCGCGGTACTCCCTGCACGCGCACAGGCGCTTGGACGCGCAGTGAACCAAGGGCGCCTCCTGGCGGATATCGCTGAACGCGATGCTTATGTGCGCGCGTTGGACCCGCTGGTCGCGCGGCTCGGCGGTCAAAGAATCGCCGCCGCGGAAAGCGTCACGCCCGCATGCGGGCCCTTGTCCGATGGCATGGACACCGATGCACTAAAGCAGAAGACGGCAGATTTCACCGACACGCCGAGCGGCTCAAAACAATTCCTCAAGCGGCTCCTTCCCACTTTCACCAGGCGGCCATAGACGATGGCAAGAGACATTGAGTTCGCTGACGACGCTACTTCGTTTGCGCATACGCAGCAGTTCCAGGACATCAAGAACGCGGCGCACGAGCATCTGCTTACGCGGATCGAGGAGCTGGGCGCCGAGTTCGGACGCTGGTCGCGCCAGGCGATCCTGCAGTTCGTCGACCTGGAGATCGACGGCTTCGTCCGGATGCGGCGCATTCCCCTGAACGAGAGCGAAGTGCGGCTGATCGCGGAGGCCCTGACGAAGGAGTTGGCCGGCTTCGGTCCGATCGAGGACCTGCTCGCCGATCCTGCCGTGGAGGACATCCTTATCAACGGCTTCGACGACGTCTACGTCTCGCGCCACGGCATGCTCGTGAAGATCCCGGTGCGCTTCGCAGACAACGCACATTTGCTGCGGATCGTGCGGCGCATCCTCGCGCCTATGGGGCGGCGACTGGACGAATCCAATCCAATGGTCGATGCCCGCCTGCCCGATGGCGGCCGGGTGAACGTGGTGATCGAGCCGCTATCGCTCGATGGTCCGGTGGTGTCAATTCGAAAGTTTCGTCGCGACCCGTTGCGCCCCGACGACCTGCTCGCGAACGGCACCTTCGACCAGGAGATCTGCAAGCTGCTCGATGCGGCGGTCGCTGCGCGCTGCAACGTGCTGGTGTCGGGCGGGACGAGTTCGGGCAAGACCTCGCTGCTCAATGCGCTTGCGTTTTTTATTCCCAAGCACGAGCGCGTGGTGACGATAGAAGACACCGCCGAACTCTCACTCAATCACCCGCACGTGGTGCGTCTGGAAAGCCGTCCGGGCGGTTTTGACGGCGCGGGCGTGGTGTCCATTCGTGACCTGTTGCGCAATACGCTGCGGATGCGTCCGGACAGGATCATCGTGGGTGAGGTACGCGGCGGCGAAGTGCTGGAAATGCTGCAGGCCATGAACACCGGCCACGATGGTTCGATGGGCACCGTCCACGCAAGCTCGGCGCGCGAATGTCTTTACCGGCTCGAGATGCTGGCAGGGTTTGCCGGCTTCCAGGGCACGGAGTCCAGCCTGCGGCGGCAGATTGCGAACGCGATCGACTTCATCGTTCAGATCGGGCGCCTGTCGAATGGACGGCGGCGAATTTTGTCGGTGACGGAAGTGACGGGACTCTCGGACAACATAGTTGCGACACAGGAGTTGTACCGCTACGAGCCGATCATGGAAGGCGGCGAGGAGCAGGACAACTGGGTCTCGCTCGGCATTCATCCCAGCTCGCCGAAGCTTGCCAAGTACCGCCAGTCCCTCGGCAACGACAGGAGCGCGGACAGCTTCAACGACGGCTTCGGACGAGGCGGCGGTAGTAGCGGTTTCGGCCGCTCCGGTGGGGGCTTCAATGTCTAGCGGTATCGGTCTCGTCCTGGTCGTTGCGCTGCTGTGCGCGGCCGGCGGCCTGCTGCTTTGGCAGCGCGCGAAGGACAGCCGCGAACGCGCGCTGACGGACCTTTTTGTTGACCGGCGCGTGGCGTCGTTGCAGGGAGCAACACCGGGCGCAACAGCGGGTGTAGCACCTGCCCAGAACAGCCAGCGCACTCGTTCTGCCGCTGCCGCCGCGATATCACCGAATGCCGAGCACGGTGGCCGCGAACATCTGCGTCATCTGCGGGCCCGTTTCCTCTGCGCCTTCGACAACCTGATGAACCGCGCGGGTATCGCGAGTCCCGCCAAGCTGCTGTGGACCGCTTGCGTAATTATCCTGCCAGGCGCGTGCCTGGTCGGTCTGCGGGCACATTGGATACTGGGGCTGGGTTTTCTCGTCTTCGGTGTGCTTTGCCTGTTTGCTTTTCTCTCATGGCGCGCACAGAAACGCCATCAGCGCATCTCGCGCCAGTTGCCCGTATTTCTCGATGGCATCGTGCGGCTCATCACGATCGGCAACAGCGTACCGGCCGCGTTCCAGGCTGCCGTGACGACCACCGACGCGCCGTTGCGCGACTGCCTCGACCGGGTCTCACGCATGTTGCGCTCGGGCGTGGAAATAGATGTGGCGCTGAAACATGTGGCCTCGATGTATCACGTGCGCGAGCTGGAGCTGGTCGGCTCGGTGCTGCGTATCTCGGTGAAGTACGGCGGCCGTTCCGACGTGATGCTGGACCGCATGGCCGCGGTGATGCGCGACCTTGAACAGGCCGGGCGTGAACTGATTGCGTTGTCCTCCGAGACGCGTTTGTCAGCCTGGGTGCTTGGTCTGATGCCGGCGCTGCTGGGCGGCTTTGTGATGCTCTCCAGTCCGTCGTACTTCCGCGAGATGTGGTCCGATCCATTTGGTCAGCGCCTTGTGTATGTGGCGCTGGGACTGCAAGCGCTCGGCGCCTTCATGTTGTATCGGCTGGTGCGCCTGAAGGATTGATCATGACCGCTCACACCGTGTTCGCTCTTGCCTTGCTCGTGGCCGCACTGGGATGCGCCTTATTGGGCGTGCTCGTGTTCACGGGCCTCGCGCGCATGCAGCGCGGCGCGCGCACGCTCGACCATGCGCTCGATCAACGCGCGGCCAGCTCGGCGGCACGCGCGATTGCAACGGGCAAGGAGACCTGGCAGTCAACGGACGCGAAGAACGCGAGCGAGGCCGGGAGGGGGCGGACCAAAGACGCCCGCCGGTCGCGTCTGGCCGATGCGCTCAGCCGCGCGGCGGTGGGGTGGCTGGACACGCCGTTCGGTGCAATCGTCGTCGCGGCTGAAGACCGGCGATTGCTGGATCAATGCGGTTTCCTCGATGCCAACACGCGCGCGCGTTTCTTCGCGGCACGAATTGGTTGCGCCGCGTTCCTGCCGCTCTTTGCGCTGGCCTGGTTCAACGGGGATCCTCGCCTCGCTCTGTCGATGATCGCCGCGCTCGTGCTGGGGTTCATGTTGCCGAAGTGGTTCGTGCGGCGACGCGCGAAAACGCGTCAACGCTCGGTAGCGAGCGAGTTACCGATGTTCGTCGACTTGCTGCGTTTGCTGCAGGGCGTCGGCCTGTCGCTCGATCAGTGCCTGCAGGTGATGATCAACGACTTCGCAACTGTGCTGCCGGTTCTCTCGCAGGAACTCGCGCTGGCTCACCGGCAATTCAACACCGGGCGTACGCGTGAGCAGTCGCTGAGCCGGCTCGCGACGAGCTATGAAAACGACGACCTGAATGCCGTGATGCGGCTGGTCGTCCAGGTCGACAAACACGGTGGCGCGGTACAGGAACCGCTGCGCCAGTTCGGCGACCGGTTGCGCGAGTCGCGCCGCGCGGCGTTGCGTGAACGGATCGGCGCATTGACCGTAAAGATGACCGGCGTGATGGTGGTGACCTTGCTTCCCGCTCTGTTGATCATGACGGCGGGTCCCGGATTTATCGCCATATACCACTCGTTATCCACAATGCACAGATAGACGTTGAAGAGAGTGACACCATGAAATCGATCGCGATCAGGAACCGCCTGCCCACTGTTGTCCTGATGCTTGCATGCAGCGTTTTCGCGGGCCTGGGCGGCTGTGCGTCGAAGATGGAAAGCGGGTATGGGGTCGGCATACAAGCGGAGCGCGAAGCTGCGCTTCAGCAGTCGCAGCAGAAACAGGACGCGCCTGATACACCCGGCATGTATCTCGCGCTGATCGACCGGATGCAGTCGCAAGGTTTGTTCTATGCATCGCTTGCGCACATTGACGCATACGAGAAGCAGTATGGCTCGACGCCCGACACAAGTCTGCTGCGCGCCGACGCGTTGCGCCAGACTGGTCAGGCCCAGGCCAGCGCCGACGCATACACGAAATTATTGAACACGCCGCTGGCGGCGCGGGGATATCGCGGTCTCGGTTTACTGGCCGGGGCAGCAGGAGAATTTGCTAAGGCTTCCGAAGGGTTCGATGCTGCCACGCGCCTGCAGCCAACCGACGCTCTCACACTATCGGATCTGGGATACGCGCGCTTGCGTCTCGGCGATGTGGCAGGCGCTCGCGTACCGCTGATGAAAGCCGCGGAGTTGGCTCAGGATAACCGGAAGATCCTGTGCAATGTCGCGCTGTTCCTGCTGGCCGATGGGCAGCCTGCCGCAGCGCAAGGGCTGATCGCGCAGCAAAAATTTTCGCTGGAAGTGCAGCAGGCAATTCGCGCGGATGCGCAGCGCATCGCGGCGGCCGCTGCACAGGCGTCGCAAGCGCAAGTCGCGAAGGGTGCAGCGACGACGGCCGAGCGCGCACGCGTTCCTGCTCCCGCCATCCGTGCGCCGGAGACGGTCGATGCTCTGCTCAACGCGCAATTGCCCCTGACCCAGACGTTCGATCCATCCGGCGCAGTATCGGGCAAACAAGCGCAACTGGTCGCACGGTGAGGGGAAGAATGATGAATGAATTTCGGACGGGGCGAGGGCTGGGCAGGATGGAGGTCTTGACCGCGCGACTGGTCGCCGTGTTGTGCTCGATGGCGATTGCTACCGATGCGGCGGCTCAGACGCAGACTCCGCTGACGTCGCAGGAACCGCCCGCAGCGCTAGAGAGTCAGCAGCAAGCACAGGCACAAGCGGCGGCGCCGTCAAAAACGGTAGCTGTGGTTCGTCATGTCACGCTGATCGGCGACGCCACGTTATCGATCCTCGCGTTGCAGCGAAGCGGCCAGTTGGCGGCGCCGCCACAGCCGATGCTGGGTGCAGAAGCGAGCGCCGCGTACGCGCGTTACCTGAAGTCTTTCGATCATCCGATTCCGGAACATCTGGATTCATCGGTGGGCACGGTCGGCGGTGCAACAGGTGGTTCAATAGGCAGCGGAACGTCGAACTGACATGAAACGCTTTCCGACATCTCCGAGCAGAGCGACATCGCGTGGGCGCAAACGCCAGCGTGGTGTGGCGAGCGTGTTGGCAGCGTTCTGGCTGCTGGTAGCGGTCGCAGCGCTTGCCGCTATTGATGTGGGTAACGTGTTCTATCAGCGGCGTGTGATGCAGAGTGTGGCGGACATGGCGGCGAATGCGGGCGCCCAGGTCGTCGATAACGCTTGCTCGCGTGCGCCGGCCACCGCCCTTGGCATCGCCGGTGCGAATGGCTTCAACGCGTCGGCGTCAGGCAACTCGATTACCACGACATGCGGGCGCTGGGATCCGACGCTCTATGTGGGTCCCAGCTACTACGCGGCGAACGCTACGCCGAGTAACGCGGTGCAGGTGACAGTGTCGAAGCAAGTGCCTTATTTCTTCCTGGGAGCAGGACGGGTGGTGAGCGCGACGGGGCTGGCGCAAGCGGTCAACGTGGGGGCCTTCACCATCGGCACGACGACGGCAAGCGTCGATCCGACGGTCATTACCGGGGTGCTCAACGCGATGCTCGGGACGAATATCAATACGCTGCAGATATCGGCGGCGGGTTATGCAGGTCTCGCACAATCGCGTATCCAGATTGGCGATCTTGTGACGGCAGCGGGTGTGGGCACGGTGAACCAATTGCTTGCGATGAACGTCACGGCCGCGCAACTTGCCAATCTGATGCTCACCGCGTTGCAGACGACTCAGGTTGCGAACGCGAATTTATCGGCGGCGGTTGGTGCGTTGCAGGCCGTCGTGAACGCGAATATTCCTGGCTCGCAGACGTTCCCTCTAGGCGCGGTGAATGGCACGCCGGGCCTGTTGCAGGTTGGACTCGCCGATACCCAGTCCGCGCTCACCGCGACTATCAGCCCGTTGGACGCGCTGTTTGTCGCGGCCGACATCGCGCAGGCAGGAAAGTCAGCGGTGAGTGTCAGTACCGGGCTGAATCTTGGTATCGCGACCGCCTCATTGCAAGTCCAGGTGATCCAGCCCCCGGTGCTGGCGATAGGCGAGGCCGGGCAGACGCCGGCCGGAGCGTGGCGGACCATAGCGACGTCAGCGCAAGTACGCGCTTATCTCGTCCTGAGCCTGGGAGCCGTGCCCGGTTCGTTCCTCGGCCTGGGGTCGACGCCCTTGCTGACTTTGCCGATATCACTTGAGGTCACGCCCGGAACCGCCTGGCTCCAGTCCACTCAATGCGCCGCGACGGCAGCGGCGAGCAACAGCGTTGTCGGCGTGCAGCCGGGGCTTGCCAACGTGTGCGTGGGCAATCCGCCATCGAACCTGTCCGCGTCGGCGGCGTTCAGTTGTTCGCAGCCTGCAACGCTGGTGTCCGTACCCAACGTCCTGACTCCTGGAGTTCCCCTCCTGACCATTTCGGTGAAAGCGCCGATCACGGCCGTAGTTCCGCCGGACAGCAGCTCCACGCTGACCTTCGATGGCATCGTAGGGAATGCTGATGATTATCAAAGGGTGAACTCGAACCGTGCGGGCCACGTGATCAGCTACGCGTTGGCCAATCTTTCCACGGCGATCTCACAAGGCGGGCTGGTAGTGAACACGCCCGTGCCGATTGTCAATGTGGTGATTCAGTTGCTCATCCCTGGCCTGGTTAGCGCAACGCTGAGCACACTCGTGAATTTGCTGACTCCCATACTGGGTGCGCTTGACTCGGTCCTCGTCCCGGTCCTGCAACTCCTGGGCGTGCAGATCGGCGTAAGCACGATCCACGATTTATCCCTGACATGCGGTCAGTCGCAGCTTCAGTATTGAGAGGCCTATCGGATGAATGATCGAACCGGTGACCGGACTTGCGACCCGCCGGCGCCGTTAACTTAGTAACGCACGCAACGGGCTGCGAAGCCAACAGATGAAAGCCATGAGACTTGAGCAATGAGACCAGCGACAAAAATCGACGACCTCGATATTTACGTGTGGGAAGGCAAGGCGGATATCGTCGAGCAGGTGGTGCGCTGCATGTCGAGTTTTGAAGTCGATGTGATCCGCGCCGACGGCATGTCGATTGCCGCGGGCCAGGACGCCCAGCGCCAGGCGATCGCCATTGTGAGCGTGACCGTGATCGACACGGGCGCGTTCGCATTGCGCGATTGGGAAGCGCATCGCGGCATGCCGGTGATCTGGGTGGGCGCGGCGCCGCGTGAGCGTGACACGAGCGTGTTTCCCACCGACTACTCGCATATCCTGCCGCTTGATTTCACCGGCGCCGAGTTGCGCCGGATGGTGGCGAAGCTTGCCCAGCAACTGCGTGCGCATGGGGAGCAAGTGCAGGAATCGAGTGCCCTGATAGCGAATGCCGAGTGCATGCAGGCATTGCTGCACGAAGTGCAGACCTTCGCCGATTGCGATACCAGTGTGCTCGTGCATGGCGAAACCGGTGTGGGCAAGGAACGCATTGCGCAGATGCTGCATGACCAGCACAAGCGTTATTCCGGGGGACCATTCGTGCCGGTCAATTGCGGCGCGATTCCTGACGGCTTGTTCGAATCGCTGTTCTTCGGTCACGCCAAAGGCTCGTTCACCGGCGCCGTGATCGCGCACAAAGGCTACTTCGAGCAGGCCGACGGCGGCACGCTGTTCCTCGATGAAATAGGCGACATGCCGCTCTATCAGCAGGTCAAGTTATTGCGCGTGCTGGAGGACAGCGCGGTCACGCGGATTGGTTCGGCCGCGCCGCTCAAGCTGGATTTCCGGCTGGTCGCCGCGTCTCACAAGAGCCTGCCTCAGCTGGTGAAGGACGGTGACTTCCGCGCGGATCTTTACTATCGGCTGGCTGTGATCGAGTTGAAGATTCCGTCGCTGGAGGAACGCGGGGCGCTCGACAAGATTGCGCTGTTCAAGTCGTTCATTGCACAGGTGGTGGGGCCGGAAAAACTCGCGAGCCTGCCTGAGCTGCCGTACTGGCTGGCCGATGCTGTCGCCGATAGTTATTTTCCCGGCAACGTCCGCGAGCTGCGCAACCTGGCGGAGCGCATAGGCGTGACCGTGCGGCAAGTGGGATCGTGGGATACCGCGCGGCTGCAGCGCCTGCTCGCGCTTGCCCGCACCTCGCAGCCGGTCCCGCCGGAGCTGAGCGCTGAAGTGCTGGTTGACCGTAGCAAGTGGGACATGAACGAGCGCAACCGCGTGCTGGCCGCGCTGGACGCAAACGGCTGGCGGCGCCAGGACACGGCGAGTCACCTGGGCATCAGCCGCAAGGTGCTTTGGGAAAAAATGCGCAAGTTCCAGATCTTCGACGAAGAACCTGAAACGCGCGTCGTGGGGTGAGAGGCTTCGCAGGCCGCGGTGTTGAAGCGAGCGTTCTCGCCTGATTTGACTTCTACGCCAGCGCAACTTTCAACGCGGCGAACATGCGCTCGTCGGTGCGTTCGAATTGCAGCGGCGTCACCGACACGCGTCCCGATGCGACCACTGCCGTCTCGCTGTCGGCCGAGTTTTCACGCGGACCGCGCTGGAAACGCAGCCAGTGATATTGCAGTCCACGCGGATCGGTTTGCGGCAGCACGTCGATACCTTCCACCAGTCCCACGCCCTGGCGAGTCGGAGTAAGCGGGCCGGCGAGAGCCGCGTCTATATCCGGAAAATTCACGTTGAAGCAGGTTGGGGCGTCGTGCTCGATCGCGCGCAGCGACTGGATCACGCCGGGTGCGAGTTCGCGCGCTGTATCCCAGCGCACGTTGTCGCGGTCACTGAAGGTCTGGCTCAATGCGATGGATGGCAAGCCGAGCAGCAAGGCGGTCATGGCCGCGCCGACCGTGCCGGAAAACATGGTCTCCACACCCAGGTTACCGCCGCGGTTGATGCCCGAGAGCACAAGCGTGGGCGGCGCGTCCTGCATCAGATGCCGCACTGCCATCACCACGCAATCACCCGGTGTACCGAGCACCCCGAAGCGACGCTTGCCATGCTCGCTCACGCGCAGCGGCGAATGGAGGCTGATGGAATGCGACGTGCCGCTTTGGTCGTGCTCCGGCGCGACGATCCACACTTCGTCCGCGAGTTCGGCGGCCACCGCTTCGAGCACGGCGAGTCCGGGTGCGTCGATACCATCGTCGTTGGTTAGCAGAACGCGTGCAAGTCTGGGCAGCGAAGAGGGAATTGCAGCGGGTGTTACAGCTGGCATTGCTAATCTCCTGTCGATTGAGGGAAAGCGTCACTCAATCGATTATTCCAGAGATCGCGGTGCGGGGTGGAAGCCCGGATTTACTTGATACCGAGCCCGCGCAGTACTGCGTTGCCATCATCGGTCAGGCGGAACTTGGACTCACCCGGCGTGGGCGACACCATTTCCACGTAGCCGTATTCGCTCAGCGAGGCAACGTCGGGAGGCGCGGCCATTGCGTCGATCGGCGCGTGCAGCAACAGCAGCAGCGTGGCGATTTCGTGGTGACTGAGTAATCGTTTGATGGCCCGTACCGGAGCCGATGCGTTGCGGAGGTTCATGACGAACTCCTTTCGTTAATGCTTTGTCTTTGTGTATCGTGCAGCGCGTCGATCGCACCAGACAGCGGCGCTTGATGTTTCGATAAAGGTTTCGATAAAGTTGGGCAAGGGTATCGACCAAGTCTTAGGCGAAACTTAAAACAGACGAAAAGCCGCGCATGCGTCTGCCATGAAGACGTTTGACGAGGAAAAAAATTGTGATCAATGAGGTTAAAAATTGTAAGCCGGGTTCCTGGGGCTGAACGTGGCGTCGTCGAATGTCTTCGGCGCGATGTTCTGGAACACGATGCTTTCAAAGATCTTGCCATCGTTGTCGAAGGATTCCGCCGTCCGGAAATACGGCCGCCTCAGGTCCAGGCCGAGGACTTCTTTCTTGGCATAGAACTCCGGCTGTCCAGAAGGGGTTTCGTAAGTGAAGGCGACTACGCGGGCGCCATCCATCGTTTTTACTTCGATGTTGCTGGCGTGCGTGATCCCGGCCTCAGCGAATTTCTTGCCTTCGGCCAGGAACTGCTGCGTGATGTATTCGGTGCCGAGATCGCGGATAGAATGCCGCGATTGCGAGCGCGCGAGTGAGCCGTTGAGTGACGTCCAGAGCGCAATCACCTTTAGCAAACCGCCCAGATGGCCGTACATTTCATCTGAACGCGCGGTTTCGTCGTAGAGAATCTCCTGGCCCGCGTGTGCTCCGTCGGGCAGCCATTTTGCGTAGACCCGCAGCGGGTTGCGCGTCACGCGCACCAGCATGTGGTCGGCCTGACCCGGCCACATTCCGTGGATACGCTCACGCCGCACCATGGTGAACTCATACGACGGATAACCAATCGGGCCGTTCTTCAAATAGCGCGGCAGCGCAAGCGGATCAAGCGATTTGAACAGCGCAACAAGCGCCTGGTCGCTCATGCTGGCGAGCATGCCGCTCAGTGCGGCGTGACTCAGCCAGCGGACCTGGGCATCGAGCGGAAGTTTGCCGACCTGTGCCGCGGGCGTCTTCGGCGGTGTAGTCGTTGCGCCGGCAGAAAGCGCCGGACCGGCCGCGGAGGTGGCAGCGGACGTCGGCAGTGCGGCCATGGCCATGCTGGCCACCTCCTGTGCGCTGGCGGGCATGGCGACGGCCATGAGGGCTATCGTGGCGAACAGACGCCGGATCCGAACGCTTGCGGGGACAAGCTTACGATTTTGGCAGCGCTGTCGTCCTCGATGCATGAAGTTCTCCGTGGTGCGTTCATTTTGCTTTGGCCGCGTATACGTCGCGCAGTTCACGGCGAAAACCTTTCCCCGTCTTTTCCTTGTTTTAGAACGCTTCCGAGAGACCGGAAATTCCGGGTCATCGCGTTTTATCTTAGGCGGCCGCTGGTGACCACGACCTGAGCGGCTGGCCCGCCCGCCTCAGCGCTCCAGAATGGCAACCACCCCTTGTCCACCCGCCGCGCAGATGGAGATGAGGCCGCGGCGGGTTCGTGTGTCGCCGGGCGCCTGAGCCAGCATCTTGGCGAGCGTCCCGACGATCCGTCCGCCCGTCGCCGCGAACGGGTGACCGGTTGCCAGCGACCCGCCATTGAGGTTCATGCGGCGGCTCTCGATTGAGCCGAGCGGGCCGTCCAGGCCGAGTTGCGTGCGGCAGTATTCCTCATCTTCCCACGCCGCGAGCGTGCACAGCACCTGCGCCGCGAATGCCTCATGGATCTCGTAGAAATCGAAATCAGCGAGCTTGAGTCCCGCGCGTTCGAGCAATCGCGGCACGGCGTAAGCGGGCGCCATCAGGAGGCCTTCTTTCTTGTCGAAGAAATCGACGGCTGCGGTTGCCGAGAGCGTGAGATAAGCGAGCACCGGCAGGTTGCGCGCGGCCGCCCATTCTTCAGACGCGAGCAACACGGCCGAGGCCCCATCGGTGAGCGGCGTGGAATTACCGGCTGTCAGCGTGCCGGCGTCGCGGTCGAAGACGGGCTTGAGCGCCGCGAGCCGTTCCGGCGTGAGATCCGGCCGCAGGATGTTGTCGCGTGAAAGGCCTTTGTACGGTGTCATCAGGTCGTTGAAAAAGCCGCGCTCGTACGCGGCCGCCAACTTTCGATGACTGTCTAGCGCAAGCTCGTCCTGCGCCTCGCGCGATATCTTCCAGCGCTTGGCCATCAGCTCGCAATGTTCGCCCATTGAAAGTCCGGTGCGAGGTTCGACGTTACGCGGCAGCATGGGCTTGAGCAACATGCCGGGCCGCAGCTTCGCCAGCGCGCTCATGCGCTGTGCCGTGGACTTGCCGCGGTTCGCTTCCAGCAGGATCTTGCGCATCCGTTCGTTCACGCCAATAGGCGCGTCGGAAGTCGTATCCACGCCGCCTGCAATGCCCACGTCGATCTGTCCGAGAGCGATCTTGTTCGCAACCAGGATCGCGGCTTCAAGGCCGGTGCCGCACGCCTGGCTCACGTCGTAGGCGGGCGTTTCCCGGGCAAGCGTGGTGGAGAGCAACGCCTCGCGCGTGAGATTGAAGTCGCGTGAATGCTTGATGACGGCACCTGCCGCGACTTCGCCGAGCCGCAGGCCGTGCAGGTCGTAGCGGTCGATCACGCCTTGCAGCGTAGACGTCAGCATGTCCTGATTCGATGCCGTCGAATACGCCGTGTTGGAGCGGGCGAACGGAATCCGGTTGCTGCCGAGGATCGCTACGCGACGTACAGCGGGAAGGGCGCTCACAGTCATGATGAGATCTCGTCGAGGGATACGGTGGGCGCTTCAGGATCGGTTTCAGCCGGCATGAATTGCTTAGAACGCCGTATGATTTTGCACAACGCGACGGCTACGTCGCAGCGCTCGTCCATGCCACGAGCCCGAATCATGGCAATTCCCACTCGAAGCGGCCGCGCAGATGCAATCGCTCACCCGCCAGATCGCGTACTTCGAAGTCGCGTCCTGTCGCCGATAAAGCCGCGGTCCACAACGTGGTTTCGGCGGGTAAAAGGATGGGTGACTTGAAGTCGCCCTGCACATTGGCGGCACCGAGTTGCTTCGACGGTTGCAGCGCCGCGAGCGTGCGCCCGAGCGTCCACATGCCATGCGCGATGGCGCGCGGAAAGCCGAACGCTTTCGCCGATAGTGCGTGCAGATGTATAGGGTTGAAATCGCCGGACGCTTTAGCATAGTCGCGGCCGAGTTGTGCGGGAAGCTGCCAGCGTGCTTCACGGACCAGCGCGGGCGGCGTGGTGTCGGCCTGAGGAACTGAATGAGCAACTGAGGCCTGAGCGCGACCCGCGACACCACGCTTCAGATACACACTGTCCGCATCCCAGACCGCCTCGCCACCACGATAGATGCGCGTATGCAGCGTGAATGCCTGGCCCTTGTCGTGAGCCACCAGCGCGCCGCTTTCCACTTCAATGCGCAATGCTTGTCCCGAGTGCAGAGTGCGCCGCAAGTGCACGCTGTTCGACACATGCACGAGACCCATCGCGGGCCATGGAAACGCCGGATCGGTGAGCAGCATCAGGTGCAGCGGGAACGCCATCACGTGAGGGAAGGTGACAGGCACGCCTTGCTCGGGGATGAAACCGCATACGCGCGCGTAGCGGCCGATTTGTTCGGGATCGAGTGCCACGCTTGGACGCACCAGGCGCAGCGGCGGTAGTTCGGCGACCCGCTCCGAGCGCTTGAAAATGCCCTGCAGCGCTCGGCCATAGAGTTTCGCGGGCGGCGGCAGGGCCTCGAGGATCACCGTGCGCATGCGCGGCGAACCTGGCGACGAACCCGACGGAAGCAGCATGCCCATGGTTATGCTCCGATCAGGCTTTGTCCGCACACGCGCACCACGTTGCCTGTGATGCCGGCGGAAGCGGGACTGGCGAGCCACGCGATTGTCTCCGCCACGTCCACGGGCTGGCCGCCCTGGCTCATCGAATTCATGCGTCGTCCGGCTTCGCGAAGTCCCAGCGGAATGCGGGCGGTCATCTGCGTTTCGATGAACCCGGGCGCCACCGCATTGATCGTGATGCCGCGTGTACGAAGCGGCTCCGCCATGCTTTGCACGCGGCCGATCACGCCGGCCTTCGAGGTCGCGTAATTGGTCTGGCCGAGATTGCCGGCGATGCCGCTGATCGACGACACCCCTATGATCCGGCCGCCTGCATGCAGCACATTCTGGTCGAGCAGCAAGTCGTCTATGCGTTCCTGCGCCGAGAGGTTCACATCGATCACGCTGTCCCACGCCGCCTCCGTCATCTTCGCGATGGTCTTGTCGCGCGTGATGCCGGCGTTGTGCACGACGATATCGATACCACCCAGCGCTAGCAGCGCGGCCGCAATGGTCTCGGGTGCGTCGGGTGCGGCGATATCCGCGACGAGCGCCGTGTGCGCCCCTTGCGACGGCCACGCATCTTCCAGCGCGAGCATGGTCTGGTCGAGCGCGTCCTGTGCCTGAGGGACATCCAGCCCGATCACGTGCGCGCCACGATCGGCCAGCACCTGCGCGATTGCTGCACCAATGCCGCGTGCCGCGCCCGTGACGAGCGCACGTTTGCCCGCGAGCGGCTGGTCCCAGTCGGCGGGTGGCGTAGACGGCGTGGCGTCGATATGCACCACTTGCCCCGACACATACGCCGAGCGCGGCGAGAGCAGAAAACGCAAGGCGCCTTCAATATCGGCGCCCGGTTCCACCTGAACCAGATTTGCAGAGATGCCGCCACGCGCTTCCTTGCCAAGCGAACGTGTCATGCCTTCCAGTGCCCGTTGCGCGGTCCACGCGCGCGGTGACGTGCACGATTGAGGCGGCAACCCAAGCACGACGATACGGCCGCTTTTCGCCACCGAGCGGATGGCATCGTGGAAGAAGCCGTAGAGCGCATGCAGTTGCGTGCTATCGGAAATACCCGTGGCATCGAAGATCAGCGCCTGCACCCGGTCGTTTGCCGGCGCGCCCGGCGCGCGCGGTTCGAAGCGTCCGCTCATCGCGCCGTGTTGCGCCACAACCGGCAACCAGCCGAGCGCACTTTCGTGGGCCACGCTCGTCATGCCGAGGGAGGTGAGGAGAGCAATCAGCGGTTCAAACAACGTAGGCGACGGCCCCGCTCCGATCGCTGCTATACCGCCGAATTCCGCGCGACCCAGCGCATGCCGCCGCAATACTTCCGGCTGAGGCAAGCCGATGGAACGCGCGACGCTCGCGCCGAACGGGGAATTGACGAAGTCGAGATAGCGATCTTTCATGCCTGCCTGAAAACGGTTTAGCGCTTATGTGAAGCGTCACGCATGGATTTCCTCGGGCTCGATCGACAGGGCTTCCTGGCGTTTCTTCAATGCATCGAGCATACCGAAATCCGCGCCAAAGTCATCTACCTTGACGACTTCCACGCCGTAACGCGCGTAGTCGGAGAGTACCTGACGTTCGGCCGTATCGATCAAACCACGCGTTTCGCAGGCCGCGGCCCAGGCATCGAGTTCGGGCAGGCTTTGCGGCATCGGCGGGATTTGCCGGGCTTTAACCGCGTCTCGCAGCTTGCTCTCGATCTGGGCGTAACGCGGACTAAGCGCGAACATCAACTCGCCGTAACCGAGCGGATCGATATGCACGGGCGGCGCGTACGAGTCCGCAATCAGACGTTCGCGGGCGTCGCCGGGCGTTGTCATCAACTCGGCGATAGCCGTCCCTAACCGATCCCCCGGCACGCGATGCGGCATGCCAAAAGGAAACGCGAGCGCGCGCACGAACCCGGCCGCGAACGGCTTCGGATAATTGGAGAGTACGCCTTCGAAGGCCGTTTGCGCTTGATGTAACGCATCTTCAACGCCCCAGCGCACGAGCGGAAGATCGGCTTCAGGGCGGCCATCGTCTTCGAAACGCTTGAGCGTGGCCGAGATCAGGTAGAGCTGCGAGAGAATATCGCCGAGTCTTGCCGACAGGCGTTCGCGTCGCTTCAGTTCGCCGCCGAGCGCGAACATCGATACATCCGCGAGCAGCGCGAATGCCGTGGCGAAGCGTGTGGCCGCGCGATAGTACGGCACAAGACGCGAGTCGGCACGGGCAGGTTTGGGGATCAGCGCGCTGCCGCCCAACGCGAACACCAAGCTGCGCACCATATTCGATGCAGTGAAATTCGCGTGACCGAAGAAGGCGCTGTCGAAATCACGCAGGCCTTTGGCGCGGTCGGCATCGCGGGTAGCGGTCATCTCTTTCAGCACATACGGATGACAGCGGATTGCGCCCTGACCAAAGATAATCAGGCTGCGCGTGAGGATGTTCGCGCCTTCCACCGTGATCGAGATGGGCACCTGTTGATAAGCGCGCGCGAGGAAATTCGATGGTCCCATGCAGATACCCTTGCCCGCGACGACGTCCATGCCGTCGTTGATCACTTTGCGTGCGCGTTCGGTGATGTGATATTTCGCGATCGCGGAAATCACCGACGGTTTCTCGCCAAGATCAACGCCTTGCGCCGACAAGCGGCGTGCCGCGTCCATCACATACAAGTTGCCGCCCATGCGTCCGAGCGCTTCCTGTACGCCTTCAAACTTGCCGATGGCTGTGCGGAACTGCCGACGCACGGCGGAATACGCACCGGTGCCGCGCACGGCCAGCTTCGCCATGCCCACGTTCGACGATGGCAACGAAATGGCGCGTCCCGCTGCGAGACATTCCATCAGCATGCGCCAGCCGTTGCCGACCTGTTCGCGTCCACCGATCACCCATTCGAGCGGGATAAATACATCCTTGCCCCAGTTCGGACCGTTCTGGAACACCGCGTTCAGGGGCCAGTGACGGCGGCCGATGTTCACGCCCGGATGCGCGGTCGGGATGAGCGCGCAAGTAATGCCCGCTTCATCGGCGGCGCCTAGCAGATGGTCGGGATCGAGTGCGCGAAACGCGAGGCCGAGCACGGTCGCGATCGGCCCGAGCGTGATGTACCGCTTATCCCAGGTCACGCGAAAGCCGAGCGTTTCGCGGCCCTCATGCAACCCCTTGCACACGATGCCCACGTCGGGAATGGCCGCCGCGTCCGATCCGGCGTAGGGACTGGTCAGCGCGAAGCAGGGGATTTCATCACCACGAGCGAGGCGCGGCAGATAGTGATTCTTCTGCGCTTCGGTGCCGTAGTGCATCAGCAATTCGGCGGGTCCGAGCGAATTGGGCACCATCACCGACACCGCTGCAGCAGAGCAGCGCGTGGCGAGTTTCATGATGACTTGTGAATGCGCGTAGGCGGAGAATTGCTTGCCGCCGTACTGCTTCGGAATGATCATGCCGAGGAAGCCCTTCGACTTGATGAACTGCCACGTTTGCGGCGACAGGTCTTGCCACACCGCCGTTGTTTCCCAGTCGTTGGCGAGGTCGCAGAGTTGCGTGCATTCCGTATCGATGAACGCACTTTCTTCTGCCGTGAGCACCGGTGCGCCGAGGGCAAGCAGCGTGTCCCACTTTGGACGTCCTGAGAACAACTCAGCATCCCACCAGACCGTGCCTGCTTCAATCGCATCGCGTTCGGTCGGCGACATCTCCGGCAGGATCTTGCGGAACAGCTCGAAGATGGGTTTGGTCAGCAGCGCGCGGCGAAGCGGCTTGATAGCAAGCACGAGCGCGGGCAGCACGAAGACGATCGCAAGCAGCGCTGTGACGACCGGTCCGGTCACCCCCGCGAACCAACCGACAGCCACCCATATCACCGTCCATGCGAGCCACGCAACTGCGGGCGCTTGCATATACAGAAGAGCGCCGCTCACGATAAACAAGGCGACCACGAAGCTGGCTGTCATGACGACCTCTCCTTATGTTGTTCGATAGTGTGCGCTGGAACGGTATGGAGGCGGTGTGCATCGGCAGCTTATTGTTCAGCACATTACATACCCGGTACGTGCGTTCTCAAGTGCGTTCTTATCTCAGGCAACGGCATGTTGTGACGCGATGTCGTGCGCTAACGGACCTATGTTCAAAGGGTCCGCCGTCAAGCTCGCTGCGCTGTTCGAGGCCGGCTCGCGCCCGGCGAACATGGAGGCGAACGGGCAGGCGCCGTTTGCGCGAGACAGGGGCGCCTTGAGTGCGGCCACCATGACGAGTGCGAGACGGCCGATCAATTGCGAGTCCTCCAGACGCTGACCCTGCGTGAAATCGGCGATCAGGCTATTGGTATCGGCTCCGGCGAGAATGCCGCTCAACGAGCCGATGCAAAAGTGCAGCCGCCAGCCAAGTTCTTCGCGAGGCAAATGCGGCAGCACAGTTTGAAACGCGCAGAAGAAGCGCTCGGCGACATCCGCATAGATTCCGCGCAGGAAGTTGCGAATGAACGGCGACGGGTCGGTGTAAGCGCGGCCGAGGAGGCGAAGCAACGCAGGGCCGCTTTTCTCGAGGCAGCGAGATTGCTCGAGCGCCGGAATGAACATCGCGCCGAGGATGTGCTCGCAGGTGAGTTGCGAACCCAGAGAGGACTGGAAGCGTTCGAGCAAGGCCAGGCGGTTCTGGTTGAGACCATCGAGGCGACGGCTGAGCATCGCGTGGACCAGCGCGTCCTTGCCGCCGAAGTGATAGTTCACGGCGGCCAGATTGGCATCGGCGCGAGCCGTGATGAGCCGCATCGACATACCTTCGTAACCGGCGTCAATGAAGAGCGCTTCGGCGGCGTCGAGGAGGCGGGTCTTGGTATCGCCGGACGCGCGTGATGAAGCGCGACTGGATGCGGTGGGGGTGGAACGGGTAGGCACTGGCGTCTCCGGAACCGCTGCGGCGGTCCACATTCTGGGAATGGTCGATGGTCGAGTAAAGCCTTTAATTAAAACGGGCGTTCTAATCAAGATAAAAAGCTTTGGCGATATCGACAAGCCATTTCATGGAGCGTGTTCTCTAAAAAGAGAACGATCGTGCAAGGGGACGGGACGCGCAGAAAAAAATGGGGACGCGAGCGCGTCCCCATCGACTAAAAATGCTTGAAGCTAACTTGTCACCCCGACATGCTTCGCGGACTCGGTCATGTCAATGCCGCGGCGTTCGCGGCTAAAGAAAATAAGCCCCGCGATCACCACGGCGACGGTGCCGCCGACCAGCGCCATGGCAAGTCCGTAGTTATTGCCGTTCTTGATAGCGATAGACGCTTGCATGGTCGCATTGACCGATGCCAGCAGATTCCCCAACTGATAGATAAGTCCAGGAAATGTGGCGCGGATCTCATCGGGCGATATCTCATTCAAGTGAACCGGGATAACGCCCCAGGCGCCCTGAACGGATATCTGCATCAGGAAAGCGCCAGCGGCCAACGCAACGGGGCCAGTCGAAAATGCCCAGAGCGGCAATACCGGCAACGCGATCAAAGCGGCAATAAAAATTGCCCAGCGGCGCCCGATTTTTTCCGACATGGACCCGAAGAACAGGCCGCCGCAGATCGCCCCGATATTCAGGACAATGGTAATGAGCGCGACCGTGTGGGGATCAAAGTGATGCTGTTCGCGCAGGAAGGTCGGATAAAGATCCTGGGTGCCGTGCGAGAAGAAGTTGAACGCGGTCATCAAGACAATGGCATAAATGGACAACTGCCAGTTCTGCTTGAGCGTCTTCAGCAAGCCGGGCCGTGGCCGCTTCTCCATGGCCTTCCACGCCGGCGATTCAGGCACGTGTGCGCGCACATATAAAACCAGCAGCGCAGGCGCCACGCCGATAAAGAACATTCCGCGCCAGCCAACATATTGATACAAGACGCCGAACACGATGGAAGCCAGCAGGTACCCGCTTGGATAACCCGCTTGCAAAAGGCCTGAGACAAAACCACGTGCTTTGGTCGGCACGGTTTCCATCGTCAGGGCCGAGCCAACGCCCCATTCACCGCCCATTGCAATGCCGAACAGCGAGCGCAACACGAGCAGCGTAAAGAGATTCGGCGAAAAGCCCGAGAGCATTTCCAGCAGCGAATAGATGGCGATATTGACCATCAGCGTCGGCCGCCGGCCGAACTTGTCGGCGAGACGACCGAAGATCAGCGCTCCAATAGGGCGCATCGCCAGCGTCAGGGTAATACCTAATGCGACCTCCGGAATCTTCGTATTGAATTCCGCGGCGATATCTTTCAATACGAAAACCATTAGAAAGAAATCGAAGGCATCGAGTGTCCAGCCTAAATAGGCCGCAATCGTCACGTTTCTTTGTTCTCGCGTCCAGCTCATTGCCGTAATCTCCCCATTCGCGTAATTGATTAATCATGACGACGTGACCGAAGCTTTCTCTGCGCCGCGCCGGATAAGGCGCTCGGCCGCTGTCGGCAGGGTGGAGTGTACGCCGCTGTTTAATTGGATGCTCGCCGCGATCCGCCAAACTGGTATTAACCCCGGTATGGTTTGATGTTTTCTGTGCAATGCATCGATCGGATAGCTTTCGAATAAATCGATGAATTAAAGAAAATGTAAGTTAATTGAATTATTTTTGTATTAAATGGATTTGAGGAAGACGGCTTGGCGCACTTCGCTCGGGGGCAAGACATCGGTTCACCTCTGGACAAGTGTGGGCGCTGGACAAAATTGATACTGGCCGCATTGAAACAAGTCCAGCCGAGCCTCCCATGTCCGCTACTCCTCGCGCCCGATGGCCCTATGTCTTCATCTCGGCTTTCCTCGGCACCGCAATCGAACAATACGATTTCCTGCTCTACGGCACGGCTTCGGCGCTTGTATTCAAAGACTTCTAGTGTCGCTATCGATAGAAAGGATAGCTTATCGAAACGGCTTTAACGATGCCGCCCATTTCAGCCGCCGTTTTCGCGCGGCCTTCGGAATGTCGCCGCGGGACTTTCGGCATGGCGACGGTGGGGCGTTGGCGCGTTCGACGAGCTAGTGCGCGCCGACCAGCGCCCGTAATCCGGGGTCACGGATCTCCAGCAAATCGAACAAGCCAAGCGCTCGTAATGCGGGTAGAGCCTCGACAATATCGTTCTCCGCCGCTGTACGCTCGTTCGCGGGCGTCAAGGGATCGGCCCAGACTCGTGCATTGGCGAGGAACGCACCGACGGTGCCTTTGCGAACGGAGACGCCGTTCAGCGTGACGTTGTTGAGGTCATCGGGAAGGATATCTGCAGCGCGCATCATGTACTCCTGGTGTGGTTGACCCCCTCGACTCTATCGAGCGGCAATCGAACGCGCTGCGGAGTAAATGCCATTCGATACGTTTTCCACGCCAACGGGACGGCTCACGAGCCATTGCAAGCCATTGCAAGCTATTAACTCCACTCCGTATCCGCATTCTCATCAGGTTCATGTAACGTCATTCCCGCCAACGGCAGCGGCAACGCCGTCTTATATCTAACTTGCTTGAGCGCGAAGCTTGAACGGATGTTCGAGATGCCCGGGATCTTCGTAAGCCGTTCAATGATGAAGCGCTGCAGCGACTGGATGTCCGGCATCATCACGCGCAGCAGATAATCCGCGTCACCGGTCATCAGGTAACACTCCATGACCTCGGGCCGCTCGCCGATCGCTTCTTCGAAACGCCGCAGCGCGTCTTCATCCTGTTTCGTCAGGCTGACATGAATGAACACATTGATCCGCAAGCCCAACGGTTCCGGGTTTAGCAGCGTGACCTGCTGTTTAAACAGCCCCAGCTTTTCGAGCGCTCGCACGCGGTTAAAACAAGGCGTCTGCGACAGGTTCACCGCCCGCGCCAGTTCCGAATTAGTGATGCGCGCATTCTGCTGCAACTGGTTCAGGATGCCGATGTCGATACGGTCCAGGCGCTTAGGCAATGTGGTCATAGCTCGAATATTCTGGAAAAGTGGACGTACACGGAATAAATACACTATCCCGGAGCCCGATTAAAAGCAAATGAGAGGCACATTCTGCGACGCAATAGTTAAGCTGTATTCATAAGCAGCGCTATTCCCCCATTCAATGCGGAGCCGTGCCATGACTGATTTATCCAGCGGAAGCGAACAGATTCTGTCGATATCCCGAGGTCGCGAAGACAGCGATCCCGAGGAAACCGCCGAATGGCTGGAGGCGCTCAATGCAGTCACGGAACACATCGGCCGCGACCGCGCGCAATACCTTTATGACCGCCTCGCGGAGCATGCGCTGTCGCTGGGAATCGAGTCATCGCGGGCGCGGGTCACGCCTTATATCAACACCATTCCAGTGGCCGAGCAGCCGCGTTATCCGGGCAATCTGGAGATAGAGGAAAAGCTTGCCGCCGCGTTGCGCTGGAATGCGCTTGCAATGGTCGTACGCGCTAACAAGGCTTACGGCGAACTGGGCGGTCATATTGCGAGCTATGCGTCCGCGGCCGATCTCTTTGAAGTGGGTTTCAACCATTTCTTCCGCGCGGCAGCGCCGGACGCCGGTGAGGGTACGGGCGGCGATCTGGTGTATTTCCAGCCGCATTCATCGCCCGGTGTTTATGCTCGCGCGTTCCTCGAAGGTTTTCTTAGCGAAGAGCACTTGCAGCACTACCGTCAGGAGATAGCGGGACCGGGGCTGTGTTCGTATCCGCATCCGTGGCTCATGCCGGACTTCTGGCAGTTTCCCACGGGCTCGATGGGCATCGGTCCGATCAACTCGATCTATCAAGCGCGCTTCATGCGCTATCTGCAAAACCGCGGCCTCGCAAAGACACAGGACCGCAAGGTGTGGGGCTTCTTCGGCGATGGCGAGATGGACGAGCCGGAGTCTATCGGCGCGTTGTCCCTGGCTGCACGCGAACAGCTCGACAACCTGGTGTTCGTCATCAACTGCAACCTGCAGCGGCTCGACGGTCCGGTGCGCAGCAACGGCCGCATTATCGACGAGCTCGAAGCACAGTTCATCGGCGCTGGCTGGAACGTGATCAAGGTCCTGTGGGGTTCAGACTGGGACGCGCTCTTCGCGCGCGACCAGACGAACGCGTTGCTGCGCGCATTCGCGCATACGGTCGACGGCCAGTTCCAGACCTTCTCGGCGAACGATGGCGGTTATAACCGCGAGCGTTTCTTCGGCCAGAATCCCGAGCTCGCCGCTTTGGCTTCGCATCTTAGCGATGAGGATATCGACGGCTTGCGCCGCGGCGGCCACGACGTGCGCAAACTTCATGCGGCTTATGCGAAGGCGCTGGCTCATCGAGGCCAGCCAACGGTGATCCTCGCCAAGACGATGAAGGGCTTTGGCATGGGCACATCGGGCCAGGGCAGGATGACCACGCACCAGCAAAAGAAGCTCGGCTTCGACGACCTCAAGGCGTTTCGCGATCGCTTTCGCTTGCCGCTGTCGGACGCGGATGTCGAAGCAGTCAAGTTCTACAAACCTGCGGAAAACAGCCCGGAGATGCAGTACTTGCACGCACGCCGCGCAGGCCTTGGAGGCTATCTGCCCAGAAGGCGGAGAGTGGCATCGAAGGGGCTGATCGTCCCTTCGATGACTACCTGGGGCCAGTTTGCAATCGACGCGGCAGGCAAGGAGATGTCGACCACCATGGCGATCGTGCGCATGTTCGGCACGCTGATGAAGGATGCAACCCTTGGTCCCCGCGTGGTGCCGGTGGTGGCAGACGAGGCGCGTACGTTCGGCATGGCGAACATGTTCCGGCAAGTCGGCATCTATTCGCCGCTCGGTCAGTTGTATGAGCCGGAGGATCTTGGCTCCATGCTCTATTACCGCGAGGACACCAAGGGGCAGATTCTTGAAGAGGGCATTTCGGAAGCGGGCGCGATGTCGTCATGGATCGCCGCAGCCACGTCGTACAGCGTGCACGATTTGCCCATGTTGCCGTTCTACATCTATTACTCAATGTTCGGCTTCCAACGCATTGGCGACATCATCTGGGCAGCGGCGGACCAGCGCGCACGCGGCTTCCTGATCGGCGCGACCGCGGGCAAGACTACTCTTGGCGGTGAAGGGCTGCAGCATCAGGATGGCAGCAGCCATCTCGTGGCATCGACGATACCGAACTGCCGTGCATACGATCCCGCGTTTGCGTATGAGGTCGCGGCTATCGTCGATGAAGGCATGCGCGAGATGGTCGAGCGCCAACGCGACGTGTTCTATTACGTCACGGTGATGAACGAGAACTACGCGCAGCCATCGGTGCCCGGCGGCGATCTCGAGACGCTGCGTGAAGGCATTCTCAAAGGCATGTATCTGCTTGCAACGGAACCGGATACGACGGCGCAGGTGCAGTTGCTCGGTGCCGGCGCGATTCTCGGCGAGGTCATCGCGGCGCAGCGGATGTTGCGCGACGAGTGGGGCATTGAAGCAGCGGTATGGAGCGTGACGAGCTTCACTGAGTTGCAGCGCGACGGCATGGCGTCTGAGCGGCTCGCACGGCTTGGCGAGACGGCCCCCGCGCCGTATGTGAGCACAATGCTTTCTGCATCGCGCGGCCCGGTGATCGCGGCAACGGACTATGTTCGTGCCGTGCCCGAACTGATCCGCGCGTATGTGCCGCGTCGCTATGTAACGCTTGGCACTGACGGCTTCGGTCGCAGCGATACCCGTCAGGCATTGCGCGAGTTTTTTGAAGTGGATCGCGCATCCATCGTGATCGCTGCGCTGAAAGCGCTGGCCGATGACGGTGAGATCGATATCGCCATAGTGCGAAAAGCGTCGCAACAGTATGGGAAGGTGGCGTCGGAGTCGGGCGCTCCCTGGCAACGGTAATGGCGACCGAAACGGCGGCTTGTTAGCCGCCGTTTTCACGCCGGCAATCTGCAGCGGGAACGAGCATCAAAGCAAGAACCGGATCGATCGCAGGCGCATTCGGGTCTCGTGACTCACGCGTCCGACGAGCCCCGCGATGGCGGGATTTTTTTATTGTGCGGAGTCCTGGCGCTGCGGTATAAGAGCCGTTCCAGAGAATTTTCTACCCATGTCCGCTCCGCTTCTTGATCCTGCAAAAACTGATTTACCTGACGGTCCGGTGCTGTTCGCCGTCGAGCTGTCGGGCGATGACGTGCGTGTCACCGGCTCTCATCGTCACGCCCGTGGCCAGATGTTCGGTGCGGTTCGCGGGTTGCTCTCCGTAGGAACCGATGACAGCCAATGGGTCGTACCCGCTATCCACGCGGTCTGGCTTCCGCCAAACCGCGCGCATTCTGTTCGTTCACACGGCGCGTTTGCCGGGTGGAGCGTCTACGTCAGTGAAAGCGCCTGCGCTGATCTTCCCAAAGAGCCTTGCACGGTTCGCACTTCCGGCCTGTTACGCGAGGCCGTGAGCCGCGCAGCAAGCTGGCACGACGGGGCGCTGAACGAGGCGCAGATGCGCGTGGCGGGGGTCATCCTCGATGAAACTCGCTCGTCACCGCGTGAAGCGCTTGGCTTGCCAATGCCGCGTGATGCGCGTGTGCTCAGGATCGCCCACGCACTTGCCGACAATCTCGCCGATAACCGCCGTCTGGATGAATGGGCCGACTGGGGCGGCGTTGCGCCGCGAACCTTGACGCGGCGGTTTATCGACGAGACGGGGTTCAGTTTTTCCGAATGGCGGCAACGCGCGCGTTTGATGCAGGCGTTGGAGATGCTTGCATCGGGCGCGGCTGTCACGACTATTGCGCTCGACCTTGGCTATGAAAACGTCAGCGCGTTCATCGCGATGTTTCGCCGGACCTTTGGCGTGACGCCGACCCAATATTTTGTCTGACGCCCGGGCGCTCCGGGAACGATCGAATGTCATGGTTCAAGCGTCGGCCCCGGTATCAGCCGCCACCTTTCCAATCCCGTCTATGAGCGCACGCCTGTTTGCCCGGCGCCGGCACGAGCCCGCTGGCGCTGGTATTCTGAGGGCTGACATTGCGATACATACTCCGCAAGAACCGTGAGCCTATTCGCACCACTGAATACCTTAAAGAAAAAGTCCATGAACGAACTGACCCTGCTGACCGAAGCCGATGACCGCGCCCGGCGCTATACCGAGTCCATCCCGGAACGCCGCGTGTTCCCCGATCAAGCGGCGCTTCAGGCGCTCGCCGCATTCAACGAGCCGCTTCCGGCGCGCGGGTATGCGCCAGAAGACGTGCTGCGGATGTTGGACGATATCGGTTCGCCCGGCACGGTGGTCTCGAACGGGCCTCGTTACTTCGGCTTTGTGATTGGCGCGGCGCTGCCTGCCGCCGCTGCCGCAGAACGGCTGATGCTGGCATGGGACCAATGCGCATCGTCGTTCGACAATTCACCGGTTGCGGCCACGCTTGAACGCGTTGCGGCGGGCTGGGTGCTGGAAGCGCTTGATCTGCCTCGCGAAAGCGCCGTGGGGTTCGGAACCAGCGCGACGGCGTGCACGCTAAGCTGCCTTGCCGCCGCTCGTCGCGTGCTGCTTGCACGCAAGGGCTGGGACTTCGACAACGACGGCCTCACAGGTGCTCCCGAGGTCAGGGTCGTCGTGTCCGAGCTTGTGCATATCACCGTGAAAAAAGCACTCCGTTTGCTTGGTTTCGGCATGAACAGGATAGTGTTTGCGCCGGTCAATCATCATGGGCAGGTGGACCCGGAACGTTTGCCGCCGCTCGATGACATGACCATCCTGTGCTTGCAGGCGGGTGAGGTCAACACGGGCGAATTCGATCCATTCGACGAACTCATTCCCCGGGCCAACGCTGCTGGCGCCTGGGTTCATGTTGACGCTGCGTTCGGCATGTGGGCACGTGCGTCCTCCCACGCGGACCTGACGAAAGGGATAGAAGGGGCCGATAGCTGGACCACCGACGCCCATAAATGGCTGAACACACCCTACGACTGCGCGATGGCAATCTGCCGGGATAGCGAAGCGCTCGCCGCAGCAATGAACAGCGATGCGGTGTATTTGAGCGGGGCGAGAGATGCCCAGAAAAACCTGACCCTCGAGTTCTCGCGACGGGCTCGCGGCATACCGGTGTGGGCCGCGTTGCGCTCGTTAGGGCGTGAAGGCGTGGCGTCGATGGTGAATAGGCACTGCGCGCTGGCGCGTCGCATTGCGCAGGGTCTTGAACAAGCGGGATTCGAAATTTTGAACCGCGTCACGATAAACCAGATCCTCGTTCGCGCACACACCGATGAACTCACGGTTGCCGCCCGCGAAGCGGTCCAGGCATCCGGCGAAGCCTGGTTTGGTGCGACCGTCTGGCAGGGGCGGCCGGCATTCAGGATCAGCGTGTCATCGTGGCGGACAACGGAACACGAAGCGGACGCGCTCGTGCAATTGTTGACCGGGATTGCTAAGTCACACTAACCAAGGCGGCAGTCATCGCGCTATCCGGCGCGATTTGCCCAGGCTAGCGCTGACGCTTGAGCAACGCACGAAGGTTGATCACGAGGCTAGCCAACACCGCCAGCGCGCCTAATGTTTCGAGTAATGGCGAGAGCATCGCGTCAGACCTCCCAGAGAGTCGAGCCGATTACATGCTCCCGACTCAACGCTTAAATCAAATGCCGTAACAGCAGTTGAAGACCGAGCGCCAGCATGCAGATAAAGAACCATCGGCGGAAGGTCGCGGGGCTGATATGGCCACGTATGTGTTGGCCGATCCACATGCCGCACAAAGCAGGGACGACGGCGAGCAGCGAACTGGTGAGATCGGCGGTTGTGAATGCGCTTGCGCGGGCAAGCCCGATTGCCAAGGCCACGGTCGATACGGTAAATGATAGTCCGAGGGCCTGGACGAGGTCTTCTTTTTTTAGATCGAGCGCTTGAAGATACGGGACCGCGGGTATGACGAAAACGCCCGTTCCTCCCGTGACCAGACCGGTCACCACGCCAATGACGGGCGACAGGCGCCGCTCATACCGTGCCGGTACGGAGAAGCGCCAGGACAGGAGCCCGGAGGCCGCGTAAAGCGTCAGTGCGGCGCCAAGCCCGGTGACGGCCCACGCCCCGCCGCTGCCGGCAATGAACGAAGCCGCAGCCACGGTACCGATCACAATTCCCGCCATCATCAACCACAAGCGCCTGACAAGCGCACCCAGGCGTGGGCCTGCAAGAAGCTGCCACACGTTGGTGATGAACGACGGCAGGATCAGCAGGCAAGCCGCCTCGGCGGGCAGCATGAGCGTTCCGAGCACACCCATTGCCACGGTCGGCAGTCCCATGCCCGTGACGCCCTTTACAGCGCCGGCCATCAGGAAGGTCAACGCAATGGCAGCGACGCGCGCGGTGTCAGCAGAGGTCATTGAAGTTTCGCAGGAAAATGATTTGCCCTGATTTTCCCCGGATTCGCAACGGCCACAATGCGGAAGATGCGTACTGTGCCTTAGGGTATAACTAAGGCTGATCAACCAAGTTTCTTCGGCCATGCGCTTCGACCTGATAGACCTGCGCCTTTTCCTGTCCATCCTCGAAACAGGCAGCATCACGCACGGCGCGGCTCAGGCGAACATGTCCCTGCCGTCCGCCAGTGCGCGTTTGCGCGGCATGGAGGAGGCATTGGGGATGCCGCTGCTGGAGCGAGGCCGCCGCGGCGTCGAGTCCACGCCGGCAGGGGACACGCTGGCGCACCACGCGCGCCTGGTACTCGGCCAGATCGCGCGAATGCAGGGTGAGTTGGGGGAGCACTCAGAGGCTCGCAGAACGCGTGTGCGGGTGTGGGCGAATACCGCGGCCGTGACGGAATTCCTGCCCCGTCCTCTGGGCGGATTTCTTCGGAACAATCCTGGCGTGCACATCGATTTGAAGGAGCGCCAGAGTACCGAGACGGTCAAGGCAGTGCTTAACGGTTCGGCGGAGATAGGCATTGTTTCCGATGCAGTCGAGCACGGGATGTTGCAGACGTTTCCGTTCGCCACCGACAAGCTGGTTCTGATCGTCGGGCGCGACCATGCGCTCAGCGGGCAACGTCGTGTCGCGCTAAGAGACGTGGTCGAGGAAGATTTCATCGGGTTGAGCGCCGGGAGTGCACTGCAGGATTATCTGGGCGAGCAGGCGCTGTTTGCCGGGCAGCCTTTCTACTTTCGCGCGCGGGTGCGGACCTTCGAAAACATCTACTGCATGGTCGGGCAAGGGGCGGGGCTGGGGATCGTGCCGGCAACGGCGGCCAAGCGGTATCGGGGGACGCCTGGCGTGCACACGGTGGAGTTAACCGACAGTTGGGCTACGCGCCAGCTCCTGATCTGCGTGCGCAATCTGGAGGCGTTGCAACGGCCGGAGCGCGCGCTGGTCGAGGCGCTTGTAACGGCGCCTGATGCGTGAACGTTAGCAGCTCAGATCGAAATATCCCTTGGCAAGGCATACCCCGTTCACCAGGATTTCGACATCGTGCCGCCCGGCGTAATGGATGCGCGTAGTGAAGTCCCGGATGTTCTGCGTGCGTTCTATCGCAACCTTTTGCCCGCCGTCGAGTGTCAACTCCTTGAGCTTGAATACCTTCGCGGCCGTCACGCCCGACTTCTTCACGTAATGCATCCTGTAGTCGATCACCAGCCGCTGGCTTTCCGGGCACCTGGACGCAAGGTCGAATGACAAGGTCACACGCTCCCCCAATGCAACCTGGCGTGGCGTCACCGCGAACTTGCTGAGCTTCACATCGGGCACGCCGCCCGCGCCGATCACGGCCAACGCGCGGCCGTTGCCGGCCTTGATCAAGGAGCGCAGGGCGCGTTTTGCGATCCAGGCCGTGTGAGCCTTTTCGATCGGCCACGTCGCCAGCCGATCCAACACCCACTCGGGATGCGATTTGGTTACATCGTTCAGATGATTGGCGACCGACTTGCGGACATAGAGGCTCGGGTCCGAGCGCAGGTTCTCCAAGATGGGCGCAGCCAGCGAAGGATCCGCCAGGATTGCGTCGAGCCGGAAAGACCAGGGCAAGCGCGGACGGCTGCCTTCACTCGCGAGGCGCCGCACGTCCTCACTGTCATCGCGTGACCAGACTTTCATGATGGCCAGCGCTCGCTTCAGATCCTTGCGCAGGAATTCGCGCACCGCGAACTCGGATGAACCCAGGACCGTGAAGAACTTGAGTGCGTCCATCGATACATCGAAGTCGTCCAGGCCGTATTGCCCGACGTAGTCGGGAGGGACCAGCGTGGCGAATCCCTTCTCGATACGCTGTGCCAGCGCACGAAGAACCTCGAGCGCCTGGCGGTAGTCGGCAGGCAGCGTTGCATGGAGTGCTTGGGTCATGCGGCGCAGGCGCTGCATCAGCGTCAGGTCGTCGAGTCCGGCTAGCGAGATCTTGAGGAAGCGCCGCGTGTCGAATAAGGGATAAACCGCTTTGACGTCGAGCGCCATGTCGCGGAATCGGCGCTCGTTGAAAATCTCTTTCAGTGCGGTGTTTTCGGTGTCCGACATCGTTATCGTTTTCTTGTTGAAATTGGCAAGGAGTTGCAGGCGGCTCGTCATGAAAGCGGCTAACACAACGCCGGAAAGAGAGTGTATCTGCTGCCCCTGTCAGATCTTGTCAGGAGTAGCGTTTCAAGGGCCGGTTCACCAGCAATTCAAAACCTGTCGAGTCATTTCCCAAACTTAAGTATCCGCTGATACCGCCGTTAACAAGAGGCCGGCCTGTCAGGTTTCAACGCTGTCTTAGATCACTCGACGACCATTCTGCAATAGCTTTTTCGACCCGCACCCGATGACACTTGGGCTCCGTTCGTGCTCCCGCGAACGTGACCGGTCAATGGGTGCTGCAAAGATATTTATTGTTTGACGCGTTAAGACACGTTGAAGGGCCATATCGAATTCAACGTTACGAAGAGTCGTCAAAATATGCTTAAAAAAGCGAGTGTTTCCACCGGCCTCCTGCTCGTTCTGGTCGTGTTCTGTCTTTTCCAGGTCGTAACAGAAGGGCTTGGTTTCTGGTCGCTTACCGCCACTCACGACGATGTCGGCAACCTGTCGAACATCGCGCTCAAGCAAGTCAATGAGGTCAATGAAACCACTCAGCGCCTGATGGACGCGCGCATCAACCTGTCGCGCGCAGGCACGCGCATGGCGCGCGGCGGCACGGAACCGGCCGACATCGTCCAGCATGCGCGCGAGCAGTTGGCGCAAGCCGACAAGTCATTTGCAGCCTTCGTCAATGCGCCTAAAACCGGCGATGAAAACACGGCGCGCACCGCCGCATTGCAGGAAAAATTCCAGGCGTATCACGGTGCGCTGAGTGAACTGACCCAGTACCTCGACGCCAACAATCTCCAGGCGTTCCTCGATCAGCCAACTCAGGGTTTCCAGGACCGCTACCTCGCCGAGCAACAAAACTTCGCCCGGTTCGGCGACGCCGCGAGCCAGTCGTATCTGGATTCCATCGATGCCCGGCTTGGCCTTTTCCGGGGCGTCGGCTTAGCGATTTTCGTGCTGCTCGTGGCCGGTGTCGCGTTCGTACACGTCGCGTTGCGCCGCGCCGTGGTCGCCCCGCTCGAGGAAGCCGGCCGCCACTTCGAGCGCATCGCCGAGGGCAAGCTCGACGAGCACATTGCCGATCGCGGCACCAACGAAATTGGCCGCTTGTTCGCCGGGCTTGCGTCGATGCAGGCAAGCGTCGCGCACACGGTGAAGACGGTGCGCGAGTCGTCGGATTCGATCAATCTTGGCGCCGATGAAATCGCCACCGGCAACGCGGATCTGTCGGCTCGCACGGAGAACCAGGCCGCATCGCTGGAAGAGACGGCATCGAGCATGGAGGAGCTGACCGCGACGGTGCGCCAAAACGCCGAGCATGCCCGCGATGCGAACAGCCTTGCCGGCGACGCACTGACTGCGACATCACGAGGCACGGGCGTGGTCGATCAGGTGGTCGAGAAGATGACCAGCATTGCCAGGAGCTCCGACAAGATTGCGGAGATTATCTCGGTGATCGACGGCATAGCGTTCCAGACCAACATTCTTGCGTTGAATGCGGCTGTCGAGGCGGCGCGTGCGGGTGAGCAGGGTCGCGGATTTGCGGTCGTGGCGAGCGAGGTGCGTGGGCTTGCGCAACGCAGCGCGCAATCGGCGAAGGAGATCAAGGAACTGATCGGCGAATCGGTCTCGCAGGTGAACGATGGTTCCGCGCTGGCGGGTCGTGCGGGTGAGGCAATGCGCGAGGTATCGACGTCAATCTCGCGCCTCACGCAGATGATGGCGGAAATCAGCGCCTCGTCGCTCGAGCAAAGCACGGGCATCGAGCAGGTCAATCAGGCCGTTGTGCAGATGGATGAAATGACGCAACAGAACGCGGCGCTGGTGGAGCAGGCGGCGTCGGCGGCGGCTTCGCTGCATGAGCAGACGCGCCACCTGAAGGCCGCGGTATCCGTGTTCAAGATCCCGGACGAGGGAAGGGTAACGCGGTACTAAGGACTGAAGCGGGCGCTTGCTCGCGGCGGCCTCACGCGGGCGCAAACGAGTGTGACGACGCCAGGATCCGGAAGGGAACGTGTTTCAACTCCCGCAACCGGACCAGGATACGCTGAGCGGTCAGCGTGTCATTGCCCGGCGGTTTCGCTCGCGGGCCGATCGAATGAATCCTTGAAGGCTTTCCGGCCGAGGTTGAAGCCCATCCGCGCAATCATGATGCCGATAACCGCAGCGGCCAGGCGATCCGATATCGCGAGACCCGCCATGCTCCCCAGAATTCCCACTGCGGCGATCAGCGCCGAAATGGCGTCCGAGCGCGCGTGCCAGGCGCTCGCCACGAGAATGGTGGAGCGAGTCCGCTTAGCCACGGACATGATGTAGCGAAACAGCGCTTCCTTGGCGACGATCACGAACACCGCCACGACCAATGCACTTGCATGAACGCTGGAAGCATTGGCCTCGTTGGCCACGTGTCCTAGACTGCTCCACAGCGTTTCCATTCCCGTCGCGATCAGCAGGAAGGAGATCAGCAGCGACCCGATGGTTTCGTATCGATCGCATGAGTCTCTGGCGCTCCGGTGCACCGCCGTAGCGCTGAGGCGCAAGACCGCCAGCACCATTCCGTCCGCGGCCAGATCCGCCAGCGTATGTACGCCGTCGGCGAGCAATCCGTCCGAGTAAGCCAGCCAGCCGATCACAATCTGCATCGTCATCAAGGCCGCGTTCAGCAGAACGCTTACCTGGGCCGCCTTGAAGGCGGCATCCTGCTTCTCGCGGCCGTGCTCGGACGTCGACGACATCGTGGAGGGGATTATTAGTGTGGGTACAGCACCGTAACCGCGCTACGTGGCGAAGATATGACACGGCTCGAGGTTGGCGGGGAGGGGCCATGCGAGGGAGCGGGCGGGGCGGTCGCGAGAACCGCTCCGGCGCTTGCAACGCCAGCCCGGACGGTCTTTCAGCCGCGACGAGCAGGGCGTCATCGCGGGTCATTCGTTCCAGGAGATTCGGCTATTTTCTCAAGTGCTATCCGCTCTTGCCGTAAAGTCCTATACCAGTCTTGCAACAGCTTGCATCCTTTGAGGTCGTACAGTGGCAAAACAGCATTCGCTCACGTTCCGGATGACTGCGTTTATCGTCGTGGTCTGCGCGTTGCTCGTGGGCACGGATATCTGGCGCAGTCTGGCTGCCCGACAGGTGCAGTTGAAGGAAATGACGTCGGCCACGACGAATCTCGCCCGCGCGATGGCGCAGCACGCGAACGACACGATCAAAGAGTCTGACACCGCAATAACGGGCATCGTCGAGCGTGTTGAACACGACGGCACCAACCCGGCTGCCCTGGAACGGCTCCGCCAATTATTTTCGTCCCGCCTGAGCCAACTGCCGCAACTCAACGGCTTGTTTGTTTTTGACCGGACCGGTCAGCTGATCGTAAGCGCAGAGCCCGGGAAATTGCGCAGCTATAACAACGCGGACAGGGATTATTTTGTCTTTCATCAGAGCCACCCGGATCGCGGTGTACGCGTTGGCGAGCCCTTGCTCAGCCGTACGACCGGAAAGTGGACCGTGCCCGTGTCGCGGCGAATTGACGACGCTCACGGTAATTTCGCCGGCGTGGTTGTGGCGACAATCGACATCGATTTCTTCTTGCGGTTTTATAGCAGCCTGGATATTGGGCATGGCGGCGCCGCGGTGCTGATACTTGATAACGGGCGAATGGTCGTACGCCGGCCGTTCGAGAGCCGCTTTCTGGGCGCGGATGTTTCGGAGACGGTTCTTTTCCACGCCCATGAACTGACCAAGTCAGGAACGTTCCTTTCGAAGTCATCACAAGATGGCGTTGTGCGGCTCAATAGCTTTCGAAGCTTGCAGGACTATCCGCTGTTCGTTGCTGCTGCTTTGTCGCAGCAAGAAATACTGGCGGATTGGTGGTCCGATACGCTTTGGCATTCGACAGGTGTAGGCGCGTTGGTTATCGCGCTGGCGTTTTTTGGTTTTCGCCTTATCCGGCTCATCGGGCTAAGGACTGCGGCGGAAGAGCGGCTCGCGGCCAGCCTCGAAATGACGCGTGCCATTCTTGATACAGCGATTAACCCGATCATCACCATCGATGGCGGCGGTGTTGTGCGCTCGCTGAATCCGGCCGGTGAGAAAGCCTTCGGCTACGCATCGCATGAGCTGGTCGGGCAGAACATCAGGACGCTCGTTCCCGATAACTTCGTCGATGCCTATAACGATTACGTCGCCCAGTTTGCACAACAAGGCAGGACGGGCGCCGGCAGCGGCCGGGAATTGGCGGGACTGCGCAAGGACGGCTCGATCTTTCCGGCGCACGTTTCCACTGCCCCGATGGTCGTCGCGGGCGAGGTTTGTTTCGTCTGCGTCATCACGGATCTTACTGAACAGCACGGACAACGCACGGCGCTGGCCGCCACGCGGGACCAGTTGTTACTGGCCGCCCAAACGGCAGAGCTTGGCATCTGGTCCTGGGACCTGGCGGACAACGCGCTGCATTGGAACGCGCGCATGTTCGATATCTACGAACAACCGAAGTCGCTGCTCGGCGGCGGTTTGAATTTCGATCACTGGCGCACGCGCGTGCATCCTGAGGACATCGACGCCACGATGCATTCGCTCACCGCGGCGATCAGTGGAAACGGCAGCGAGCTCCCGCTCTTTCGAATCGTGCTTCCAGGTGGGCAGATCCGTTACATCCAGTCGCGCATCCGGCTCGAACGGGACGCGAGCGGCGCGCCGGTCGTCATGACAGGGATCAACCGCGACATTACCGACCAGCATCAACTAGAACTCCAGTTGCGTGAGGCGAAGGAGCAGGCTGACGCTGCGAGCGCTGCGAAGTCTTCGTTCCTCGCGAACATGAGCCACGAGATCCGCACCCCGATGAATGCAGTATTGGGCATGCTGCATCTTGTACAACTAAGCAATCTCAATCTGCGTCAGCGCGACTACGTCAGCAAGGCACAGACAGCGGCGAAGTCGTTGCTTAGCCTGCTTAACGACATTCTTGACTACTCGAAGATCGACGCGGGCAAGCTGCAACTCGACGTGCATCCGTTCGAGCTGGAACCGTTGATGCAGGACCTGGGCGTGGTCCTGTCCGGCAACCAGGGTGACAAGAACGTCGAAGTTTTGTTCGACCTTGATTCGGCGCTGCCCAATTCGTTGATCGGCGATAGCCTTCGGCTGCAGCAGGTCCTGATCAATCTGGCCGGCAACGCACTCAAATTCACGTTGAGCGGACAAGTCATCGTCAGCGTCGAGTTGCTGCAACGCGAGGATGAAGCGGTCCGTGTACGGATTGCGGTAACGGATAGTGGCATCGGCATCAGCAGCGAGCAGACCGCGCGTATTTTCGAGGGCTTCACTCAGGCCGAGACTTCGACAACGCGACGTTTCGGCGGGTCGGGCCTGGGATTGGTCATTTGCAAGCGCCTGGTCGGATTGATGGGCGGCGACCTTCAGGTCGAAAGCGAAGTAGGCGTGGGCAGCCGGTTCTGGTTCGACATCACGCTTGGGGTCGATGGCGCGCAATCTCCCGTCACTGCACCTGTCATCGACCGGCCTTTGCGGTTGCTGGTTGCCGACGACAATCAGATGGCAGGAGAGCTGCTGGTCCGGACCGTCGCGACGCTCGGATGGCACGCAGACTTTGTTTGCGGTGGTATCGACGCAGTCAGGAAGATCAGCGAGTCGGTGCACGCGGAGCAGCCTTACGACGTGGTGCTGATGGATTGGCGCATGCCGGACCTTGATGGACTGAACGCGGCAAAGCTCATTCGCGGGGCGAAAGACGGCCTGCCTCTTCCCGTGGTCGTCATGGTCACCGCTTACGGGCGCGAAGTGTTGGCTGAGGCTCGGGATGCTGGAGAGGCGCCGTTCGCGGGCTTCCTGACCAAACCGATCACGCCGAGGCAACTGAGCGACGTTGTACTGCGTGCGCTGAGCGCTGCGAGTACACCACAGCCTGAGCTGCAGGAGCCGGCTTCCAAACCTGCTGCTCGCTTGGCCGGGCTTAATCTGCTCGTGGTTGAAGACAACGCCGTGAATCGTCAGGTCGCCGAGGGGGTGCTAAGAGCGGAGGGCGCTCAAGTACAACTCGCCGAGGGTGGGATCGAAGGCGTGAGAAGGGCGACGACAGCAGGCATTCCGTTCGACGCAGTCCTGATGGATATCCAGATGCCGGACATCGACGGCTTCGAAGCGACACGGCGCATTCGCAAGAATCCTCGCTATGCCGCGCTACCCATTGTCGCGATGACGGCGAATGCATCGAACGCCGATCGGCAAGCGTGTCTTGATGCCGGCATGAACGATCACGTGGGCAAACCGATCGATGTCGAGCGGCTGGTGTCGGTGCTGCACGCTCAAATTGATGGAAAAAAATTCCCGCTCGCGACCGCGGCCAATCAAGCGCCCAATCAAGCGCCGTCCGAAGCGGAAGAGTTTGCCGAACCGCTGGTTGAATCGAAAACATCGATTGTTGCGCGTTTCGGTGGCAATATTGCGCTGATCAACAGCGTCCTGGATAACTTCGGGTCGCAGACGGAAAAGCAACTCATGCTGCTTAGCCAGCAAATCGCGCAGGGCGAGCCGCTTGGTGCAGCCTCGGTGCTGCATGCAATTAAAGGGACCGCGGGAACGGTGGGCGCTCGCGCGCTTGCGGCGCGGGCCGGCCAGCTTGAATATGATTTACGCCACGCCGATGTGTCGGCAACGAACGTTGTCATCACTGAAGAGGGCGTTGCCGATCTGAGAAGCCTGCTGCAAGACAGCGTTGCTGCATTGGCGGACGAATTTGGCGGTGACACAATCGAGGCGCCTGCAATCGACGTTACCTGGCCGTCAGCAGAATGGAAGCTGCGCCTGAACGAGATCGTGGCATTTCTTGAGTCATCGAATTTGCAGGCCGTCGCGCTTGCCGAGGCATTGGTTGCGCACACGGGGCCGGAACAGCGGGTCCAATTCAATCAGTTCCTGACGCAGGTAAGGGAATTGGATTTCGCGGTCGCGGCGCTCAGCGCGCGCGACATGCTGAAGCGATCGTGACCTATGGAGCATATTCTGGAAAGCTGGTTACTTCATGCGAATCGCCGTCCCAAGATCCTGATTGCCGACGATCAGCCGACGAACATTCGTGTTCTATTCGAGCTGTTTCGCGACCAGTGCGACGTGTTCATGGCAACGAGCGGCGCGCAAACCATACAAATCTGTCGCGCTGAGTTGCCCGATCTGATCCTGCTGGACGTGGTGATGGATGATATCGATGGTCATGAGGTATGCCGTCGTCTTAAGGCTGACCCGCGGACCAGCGCCATACCGATTATCTTCGTGACCTCGCAGAATCAGGAGGCAGATGAAGTCATCGCCTTGGGGCTGGGTGCTGTCGACTTCATCACGAAACCTATCAACCCGGTCATTGTGCGCGCGCGCGTGCGCACACACCTGACCCTGAAGCTGCAGGGTGATTTGCTGCGCGCGAGCGCATTGCTTGACGGCTTGACGGGTGTTGCGAACCGCCGCAAATTTGACGAGGATCTGCAGACTGATTGGCGTCAGTGCCTGAGAGAGACCGCACCCCTCTCATTGATCTTGATCGATATCGACTATTTCAAGCTGTATAACGATCGCTATGGTCATCAGGCAGGTGATACTTGCCTGAAACTTGTCGCCAGGGCGCTAGTTGAAACGCTTCGGCGGCCCTATGACAAGCTGGCCAGATATGGGGGTGAAGAGTTTGCCTGTCTTTTGCCGAAGACTGAACTCGCGGGGGCGAGCGCAATGGCGGAAAGAATGCGAACGCGCGTGAGCGAATTGAATGTGGAGCATCTCGGCTCCGACGTTGCTCAGGTCGTGACCATCTCCCTGGGCGTTGCATCCATGGTGCCGACGCCCTCTGTCACTCCAGAATTATTGTTGAAGGCCTCGGACCAACAGCTCTATGAAGCGAAGCGCACGGGCCGTGCGCGTGTCTGTACGTTGACGACGTCGTGAGTCGGGTCCGAATTGCGCGGCGCCGCTCGCGCACGCATGATGATCTGAACGTCTTTACGGCGGACGACGAGCCCGCCGATCAATGACACTGTTCTGATTCAGCCTTTCCTTTACAACGGATGTGTACGTTCGTTTGCCACTGCCTGCCCCGAATCAGCGTCCGCCGACTGCCAGTATTGAATGATGGCGTGAACTTCAGCTTCGATGCGTCGCACGGTGGTGATGATAGTTTGAATCCGGGCTTGCAGGACGACGGCCTTGAACGGTTTGGCGATGACATCCGCTGCGCCGAGGTCGAGGGCGCGCTGTTCAGCGTCGATGTCGGCTGCCGGCGCGATATAAACGATAGGCACATGTTCGAGCGCCGCCTCGGCTTTCAGTGCCGCGAAAATTTCAAACCCGTCGTTCTGCGCGGTATGGGTGTCGAGAAGAATGAGGGTCGGCGGGTGGCTGTGCGCTTGCCGCAATGCATCTTCGCGGGAGGCCACAAAATGTAAGGTGCCTGTATTTTCCAGCGTTCGCCGCATTAGCTGGATAGTGGAAAGATCATCTTCGATGATCAGCAGGTCAGGCTTTTCCGGCGTCTGCGCCCAGGTTCGTAACTTGCCCGCTCGACAGTCACGATCGATATCTTTCACGATCTGCCTCACGCGGAGTTGAGCGCGCACGCGAGCCTTGAGTTGCGCGGCAACGAGCGGTTTCGTGACGTAATCAGCTGCACCCAGTCTCAGCGCATCGACTTCCAACGCAGGCGCGTCATGGCTCGTCACGAAAATGATCGGGACGTGTGCCAGATTTGCGTCGGCCTTAAGGACTTCGCATGCATCGAATCCGGTCATGCCCGGCATATCTGCATCCAGGAGAATAAGGTCGGGGGGTGAATCTTGTGCAAGCTCAATGGCAGCTTCACCTGAGGTGGCGAACCGTTGATCAGGGTACGCGGCAAGCATTTGACTCATGATTCGAATGGTCAACGGATCGTCGTCTACTAAAAGAAGTCGCGCACAGTTTGCTGACATTCGATTCTTCCTCAGGATTTTTAATGTATGTCGCCATGATGCGGCATTCGGATGCAGCTTGATCGGGGGAAATGCGGTGGTATTGGACCTTAAATCGAATCTTGCCGCGGCCGCGAATAGGAAGTCTTGCCGCATTCTAATATAGGGCGGCCCGATGGGCTGTAGGTCAAGTGTCAAAGCCGAATGCCACAAAGCCGCTGTATTTAGTGCGACTGCGGTGGTTGCTCAGATCCGATTCGTTCACGGCCTCGCTAAACTGAATTCAATTGAAAAATGGACGTCCGCATTCCGTAAGATTGAGGAACGGAGGTATTGGGCAATTCGACGATGTGTTCGGCATGATCCGCGAGAATTCGTAGGTAGCGGATGTGCTTGAGGTAGCAACTATTTATCTCGGGGCATCGGGGGCTAGAATTGAACGTGGCGCCGGTCCTTTTGGTGTGGAACCGATTGCCTTGGCTCGATTTATCAACGGCAGGCAACCATGAACACTCGCTATGCGTGTTTCGTTCGCCCGGCGCTGGCTGCGATTTGCGTCGCTTCGCTCGCAACGCTCGTGGCGTGCGGCGGAAACTCCTGCATCGGCCTTAACGGCTGTGGCGGCGGAAATGGGGTGCCGAACGAGGCGCCAAACGTCGCCATATCCGGCACGGCCGCTACCGGCAGTGCGCTCGCCAGCGCGACGGTCAGCTTCAGTTGTGCGCAGGGTTCTGGCTCCGCCTTGTCGGACGGTGGTGGACACTATGCGATCACGTTCAACGCCACGCCTCCTTGCGTCATCACCGTGACCTCTGGCGCCACGAGCCTGCATTCGCTGGCGTTTGGCGGGGGCACCTTTAATACGACGCCAGAAACCGAGTTGCTTCTCGTCTATCTCGCTTCCCAGCTTGGCACCAACGAAACCAGTCTGATCGCCGGCTTCCCGAGTAACGCGCAGTTCCAGCAAGCGCTGGAAAACCAGGCCGATGTGCTGGCCGCACAATCGGCGGTCGACACCAATCTGCAACAGCGCTACGCTCTTACGCTGACGGCACCGGCGTTTCTGACGACGCCATTTGTTGTTGGACAAGCAGGCGTCGACGGCGATCTCGACACGCTGGCGCGAGCGGGCGCTATCGATACCAATGGCATGCCCGATCAGGCCGCCGTCTCGCTACTGACGGCAGCGGGTCTCGCCCATCCTCTCGCAACCACGGCCACACCTTCGTCCGGCACCGGCACCGGCACCGGCAGCACAAGCGGCACCACAGGCGGCATGATGTGACGCTTGGCGAGCTGCAGACCATAAAATCGAACCCTGGGTGGCGCTGACTCCCGTACTGCAGCGTGCGAGACAGCAGATTAAATGTCGACTCACGACAGTCGACGTCGGCATCGTTCCAGATTCGCGCGGAAGCTCGACAATTGGCCTATCTCAACTTGCTAAGTTGTACTCGTCAAAGAGACGATAAAGTCAAGAAATACCCTCGTCTTGGCCGGCGTGTGGTGCCGCGATGGATGGTATGCATAGAGCGGGAAGTGCTCATCCGGCCAGTCCGGGAACAGATTGACGAGCCGGCCCTCCCGGATCAGAGGTTCGGCTCCGAGCAGAAGCATCTGCGCGACGCCGGAGCCGGCCAGGCACGCGTTGAGGAGTGCGCTCGGATCATTCACCGTAAGCCTTCCATTCGTCTCGACAACAAGCTTTTTGCGCTTGCGATGAAACTCCCACGAATACGGCTTTCCGGTTTCCGGGTTCCGGAATTCGAGACACCTGTGCACCCCGCGCCCCAGCTCTTGAGGCTCCGCTGGCCGCCCCCGGCGAGCGAGGTACGAGGGTGCTGCGACTGTGACAACCGCGGTGTCCAGGAGCTTTCGCGCAATCAGACTGGATGAGCGCGGTTCGCCAAATCGCAAGGCCAGATCGAAGCCGTCCATGATGAGGTCGCCGAGCTGATCTCTCGCGATGAACTCGAGTTCAAGTTCAGGATGCGCATCCATGAATTCGTCGAGCTTCGGGCTCAGAGCGATTCGCAAAAAAGCCGGATCAAGATTGATTCGCAGCTTCCCGCGTACTGTCACGGCGCCGCCCGCCGCGGCTGCGGCCGCTTCCTCCATCCCCCTTAAGTGCGGCATGACCTGCTCGTAGAACCGTCGGCCCTCTTCGGTCAGGGAAACGGCGCGGGTCGTCCGGTTGAAGAGCCGTATTTTCAGCCGCCTTTCGAGCCGAGCGATGGCCCGGCTAACCCCCGGTGGCGACATACCCATCACTTCGGAGGCGGCGGCAAACGTCCCCGCATCGACGACAGCAGCAAATACGCTGATACCGCTGGAGAGATTCTCGCTGGACGATCTCATTGGCGCGCCCTCCTGGTCATTTGATGGTCGGAACAAAAAACGCACTATGACTCATTAGTGACTATCAGTCATTTCATAAGTGTCATTCATGTCATTTAGTTTCTTGTCGTCTTTGCCCACAATGCATCCCAACGGTCCGTTTCAACCTCAACGATCCCAAGGAGCATTGCCATGAATACCCGTCATTTCGCACTGGCCATCGCGGCCGCCATCGCCTTCCCTGCAGCTGGATACGCTCAGGAATCCAGCTCGACTGTCACTCGTGCGCAGGTGCGCACAGAGCTCGTACAACTGGAAAGCGTGGGCTACCGGCCCGGCCGCGCCAACGATCCACATTACCCCGCGGACATTCAGGCAGCCGAAGCGGCGCTGGCCTCGCAGAAGGGGGCCGGGTCGAACGTCGACAGCAGCATGGGCGGTGTGCGCAGCGGTTCGTCCGCATCGGGCAACCGCATCGCCACGCATGTAGCGTTCGACTCGCTTTATTCGCGTCACTGATCGACACGTCACACCAGGCGTTGTTCATTTCGATTTCCGGGGACGCCTCAGAAGTGGGGCCTCTCCTTCGACATCAACGTATCAACGTACAGCCGAGATCTGTACAGACAGTTCGAGCAGGGGCTGCAGCACGTTTTGCGGCACGCCTGAGCGCTGATCAGTGATCGGGACAGATCCATTTACGCCAAGGAGAAACGGCAATGTATGCAATTACAGGAATAACAGGAAAGGTCGGCGGGGCGGTGGCTCGCACGTTGCTCGCAGCGGGCCATCCGGTACGCGCGGTGGTACGCGATGCCGCCCGGGCACGTTCATGGGCTGAGCGCGGCTGTGAAGTGGTGACAGCCGACATGGACGACGCGGTGTCCCTTACCGCCGCTTTCGAGGGCACGCAAGGCGTCTTCATTCTGCCGCCGTCCGACTTTGATCCGGCGCCGGGCTTTCCCGGAGCACGTGTTGTCATCGACGCCGTGAGCGCCGCGCTTCAGTCGGCGGCGCCGGAGAAGGTCGTTTGCCTCTCGACGATTGGCGCGCAAGCCGCCGAGACTAATCTGCTCACGCAACGCACGCTGATGGAGCAGGCGCTGAGCACGCTGCCCATGCCGGTCACGTTTCTGCGACCTGGCTGGTTCATGGAGAACGCAGCGTGGGATGTGGCGCCGGCCCGCGATACGGGGACTATTCCCAGCTTTCTACAGCCGCTCGACAAACCTGTACCGATGGTCGCCACGGCAGATGTCGGCCGCGTCGCCGCGCAACTGCTTCAGGAGAGAGGGCGCGGTGTGCGTGTCGTCGAGCTGGAGGGGCCGCAGCGTGTCACTCCGATCGACATCGCGGACACGTTCGCCAGAATTCTTGGCCATGCAGTAGTCGCGCAAGTCGTTCAGCGTGACACGTGGGAGTCGCTGTTCCGGTCCCAAGGTATGAAAGAACCGATGCCGCGTATGCGCATGCTCGACGGCTTCAATGAAGGCTGGATCGCCTTCGAAGGCGAGGAAGCCGACATCGTCAAGGGCGAAGTGGAACTCGAAACAGTTCTGCGAGGCCTCGTCTTGCAGGCAAGCACGCAGGCGGACTAACGCGGGCGCCATTCGCTCATCATTCATCAAAGGGTTCGTTATGGAATACAGCACACTCGGCAGCTCAGGGCTGCGCATTTCGCGTCTTTGTCTTGGCGCCATGACCTTTGGCGCCGGGACCGGAATCTGGGGCGAGATTGCCGGCCTCGACCGCGCCCAGGCCACACGGCTTGTCGCGATGGCCGTCGAGCGCGGCATCAACCTGATCGATACGGCTGACGCCTATTCGCAAGGGCACTCTGAAGCGGTCGTCGGTCAGGCGTTGGCTGACCTTGGACTCGACGAATCGCGCATGCTGGTCGCGACTAAAGTCCGGCTGCGCACGGGCGTCGAGCACAACGACGTCGGGCTCGGCCGCTCGCACATCATGCGATCAGTGGAAACGAGTCTTCGGCGTATCGGCCGGGATCATATCGACCTGTTTCAGTTGCACGACCGTGACGCACTCGTGCCGCTCGAAGAAACGCTTCGCGCGCTGGATGATCTTGTCACGCAGGGAAAGGTGAGGCACATCGGCGTGTGCAATTTCAGCGCGGGCGATCTGGAGCGCGCACAGGGAATTACCGCCCGGACGCACCGGGCGCGCGTTGTCAGCAATCAGGTTCACTATGCGCTGACGAGTCGCGACGTCGAGTATGAGATTGCGCCCGTGGCAAAGGCGAATGATGTTGCGCTTCTGGTGTGGAGTCCGCTCGCGGGCGGGTACCTGAGCGGTAAGTACACGCAGGGAAGCAGCGGCGAAACGGGGCGTCGAACCAAACTGAATTTTCCGCCGATCGATCCCGCAAAGGCGGATCCTGTCGTGCGTGTATTGCGCGACATTGCAACGGAATTGAACGCGTCGCCGGCTCAGGTTGCATTGGCCTGGACCCTCCAGCGCCGTGAAGTCTGTTCCGTCATCGTGGGCGCGCGCACGCCCGAGCAACTGACCGCCAACCTCGACGCCCAGCAAATCGAATTGAACGCGGCGCAGACCGAACGTCTGAATCAGGTTTCGCAGCCGCAGCTGCCCTATCCTTACTGGATGCAGCAGTTCCACGACAAGGATCGGGTAGTGGTCTGATTGCTTGATCAGCGATAACCCCGTCACTCGATCAAAGGACGACGGATCACCGTCGTCGAAGTAACCAACTCCTTCCGCCGTTCGGATGTTTGCGCCAAGGGAAGGCCCCGGCCGTCCGAAAGGACGCCGGCCTTCGACTCCGCTTGGGCGATGCGAAACATCTGTTCCGGCTGTGTTGCGACATAGCGTGTCATGGATCGCTACCGAGTCGTTTGCAGAGGACGGTGGACGTCGCGCGTTTCACGCATCGGTTTTGATCGCCATCGAGCCTTGATACCTCCTCTCCGCCATCGCGATATGAACGCCCTTAAGACCACGCCGACGATTGCTCGCTGATTCCGGACCCCGCAAGAAGCGAACATTGTCCGGGTCACGTCAAATCGGACAACCATTTCTGTATCACTTTTAAAACGGCCGACAAATGCTTATGCGATCGCGGTTTGAAGGTCGCAAAGGCGCGGTTTCAAATGACGTT
>NZ_JNFG01000045.1 GCF_000729995.1 Caballeronia sordidicola
TTGGCGACCACTCCAAAACTCCCAGAATCTTTATCAGATCGATATTCGTTCTGGGAGTTCTATTGCCCTCCAACAAACTGCATCGCCAAGCCAGACGGGGCCTTACGCACTTCTGCAAGGCCGACTAAATATAGACAGGGTTTGTTGCAATGGGCCAATATAAATAAGTCGAAATGCCCGCGACGAGTATTCCTGAACGCTTTATTCAGTCGATTGGCCCGGTAGGGCAATTGGGTAGGCTTTCGCCTGAAAGCCTTGCTTCCGTTCGGTTTTTTACGCAGTAAAACACCCTTAGCCGGTCATCCCAATTTGGATCCGGCCAAAAATACCGTCTGTGGCGGAAGGTATGCAAACGCAGGAAAATGCGACCGGCTCACTTCATCCAATGCTTTAAAAACCATCATGGCACCGCCACTGGTCAAGCCCTTGCGTTATCCGCCAAATGCCGGGCAAACTCCGATTTGCCTTGCCTCACGCCACGATTCGGCGCATTCTTAATCGTTCCGATGCTAATGACCGTCAGTTTGCATATCGGTCTTCAGCAAATTTCCACGACGGTCAGCGCAGTGTGTCCAGCGAGTGCGTTATGACCATCCATACCATCGAATATCGCGGCTATGCATTGCGCGCTTATTCGCAGCAGATTTTCCCGCCGCATGGCGATCCGTTTGCAAAAGGTCCCAAGCGGTTTTCTGCGATTGTTCAGATAGATACAGTACCGACCGACAGCGCAACGTCCAAGCGCTATTCGCCAGCGATCAAGGGCGCCGAGCCGGCCAATGCCGACGACGCTATCGAGCTGGCCATGCAATATGGTCGAGATATCATCGACGGCAAGGTTCAGGCAGGTGCACTCTACAACGCGCGAAGCGGGCGCTTTTCCCGCTCGGTGCGGCGGTTTCAGCCATCGGCGGCTGCACCGTCCGCGCCTTTGCAGCCAGGCGGCGCTGACAACGCCACATGAGCGGCAACGCTCGAAGTACGCAATACATAATACGCAGTAGCCACGCGTGACAAGATCTCGGGGCGTCGCGCAATAACTGAAATTGAAGAAAATCATGAACGACACTGTAAGAAGCTATCGCGGCCTCGAAATTTATCCGCTGATCTATCCGCACAAGCCGCGCGGTGCAGACGGCTCCCGCCATTACGACTCGGGTTTCGACGCCGCCGTGAAGATCTCTCGCCGCGGCGTTGACGACAGCACGACCACCAGCCGCGTGTATCGCGTGCCGGGCACCGGCCCATTCAGCGGCTCGGGTGAAGCGCGGCTGGCGTCCACGCGTTATGCAGAACGGCTGATCGACGGCAACGTCGCCGGCGAATCGATTGCCGATCTATGAGTTATTCGCTCGATCATCCGCCCATGGGCTCTTCGCTCGATAACCGGACGGCCGACAAGCCGGCCGGATGGGCCAATTACAACGTGGCGGCCTCGTCAAGGCGCGCAACGGGCGGCACCATGCCCACGCTGCGTGTGACGCGGCTGAGCGACAAACGCGTGATCTATCCGTTTGTCGGCTGTGCGGATATGCCGCTTTTCCCCGACGCACAAGGAGCACGCGATTACGCAGAGCACTATGGCGCAAGCCTGGTGGACGGTGATATCGCCGTGCCTGAGTGACGACAGGGTGACCAGACAGGGTGCCAAACAGCACTTGCCGGGCTCGCGAAGCGGCGGCAATCATGGCAATTCGTCTATGATCGTTTCATTGTGTGACTAGGCGCGGTCCGAAATAGCTTGACACGTTACCCCGCGCCACGTAATCTGAGCGTCGAAGTATTCAAGAAGCTCGATTGCTGTTCATCATTCTGCCTCGTTATCTCCGCGGTATTTGTTGTCCTCTCACTTCCTTGAAGCTTCTCTCGCCTCAATACGGGGTTGCATCATTTTTATATTTTCAAGGATTTATCATGGATACCGGTATCGTCAAGTGGTTCAACGACAGCAAGGGCTTCGGCTTTATTACGCCTGACGCAGGCGGCGACGACCTCTTCGCCCACTTTTCGGAAATTCGTAGCGACGGCTTCAAGACGCTCGCCGAAAACCAAAAGGTTAGCTTCGAAACCAAGCAAGGCCCGAAGGGTCTGCAAGCTTCGAACATTACCCCGCTGTAATTAGTGGTGTAGTCGATTTATCGCGTAAATTGGCACGAGCCGATTTACGCGAGCAGTAAATGTTTTCGCGGAGCTTCGGTTCCCGGTTGCGGCAGTTGCCTTTAGTGAACGACGCCGCCACCACCAGCATTGCACCTGTCTGCCTCTGCTTGCATCTGTTTGCACTTCCACTTTAGTCCGCTTTAGTTAGTCTGCTTTAGTCCCTCTGCAATCTCCTGCAACTTCGCTGCCACACGTCGCGAAGCAATACGAACGCTAATTGTTCGAATTGTTCGTTAAGGCGCTTGTGATTTCGGCTGCTTTCCGCTGTTTTTCTGCTGTTTCCTCTGCGAATTTTTAAGGCCTGGTGCCTGTTATCAACGCGTCCTGACAATCAATGTTTGTCGGACCCGCGTTTGTTCGTGTGTATCACTTATGCATAACTCTAATATTTATTTGTACAACGGCTATAAAGTCGTTCCTTCCGCGCATCGTCTGCCTGATGGATCCTTCGCGTCGAACCTATTGCTCGAGCGCCACAGCGGCACCGAGAAGGGCAACCGCTACCAGTTCCACGTTCTCGATTATTTCAAGAACGAGGCGCAAGCACTCGGCCATTCGCGCAAGTGGGCACGTCAATGGGTGGATACCCGCGGCTGATCGTCCGCAGCGGGTCATTTTGCGATCCATCGAAATGGCCAGCCAACGGCTTGCTGTTAAAAAGCATGGCCCAGACATCCGTTTTCTCAAGTTCGATCTAGTCGGCTTGCTCTTATAGTCTCCTGGCACGCGCAACAAGCGCATGTGTCCGTCGGCGCACCATCGAGTGCGCCGTTTTTGTTTCAAGCCCACCGAATAAGCGTTTGCTCCACGGGGACGCCGTTGCGCTTGTCCTGCATTGGCCTACAAAACGAATCCAAAAATACTTGTAGAAACTTTGCATCTTTACCCTTAAGCAATCCCCCGGTGCGGTCGATAAACCCTCTGCCTGAGTCGACAAATGTGTGACGGAGCATTAGCAAAAGAAGTTAGCGCGTTCGAGGGGTGAGAGCCTCGCCGTCAACGAACACTTTGCGACAGGCACGGCGCGCGGACACACGAAAATCGATGTGCCCGCGCTGCACTCAACCCGCTGCCGGTACCTTGGGGGGCCAAGGACGGCAGCGGCTATTCAGCCGTCAAGAGCCCGTTCGGGCAGGAGTCACCACGTGAATCTCAAACACATGAGCATCAAGAGCAAACTCGTTGCTGGATTTGGCGTGCTCTCAGTTATCGTGCTCGGTGTGTCAGCGATGTCGCTGCACGCGCTGAGCAGTTCCACCGATGGTTTTTCGAACTATGTCCATGGTCCTGGCGCGCGGGCCGACATGGCAGCACAGGTTCGCACGGCAGTGGACCGCCGTGCCATTGCGGCTCGCAATCTTGTGCTGGTGACGAAACCGGTGGACCTGGAAATAGAGAAGGCCGATGTCACGCGGGCGTCGGACGACGTGCAGTCGAGGCTGAAACTGTTGAAAACCATGGTCGCAAACGGACCCGGCAGCAGCGACACCGCCCGCAGTCTGGTGGCCGAAATCGATCGTGTGGAGACGCTGTATGGGCCGGTCGCCAACAACATCGTGGCGCTCGCGCTGGCGGGCAAGCACGACGAGGCCATCGTCAAGATGGATGATGAATGCCGGCCGCTGCTGGCCGCGCTCGTGAAAGCGACGGACGCCTACGCCGACTTCACGCGCGGCCGCCAGGAACAGTTGGTGCGCGACGCCGAAGATCAGTACCAACTGCAGCGCAACCTGCTGATCGCCATTTGCGTGGCCGCGATCGCGGCGGCATTGGCCGCGGGCGTGTTCATCACGCGCTCGATCACACTGCCGATCCGGCGTGCCGTCGATGTCGCGAGCACGGTGGCTCGCGGCGATCTTCGCAGTTGCATCGTGGTCACTCAGAACGATGAGACCGGGCAGTTGCTCGGCGCGCTCGCCGACATGAACGCGCGGCTGATCGAAACGGTGAGCCGCGTGCGTGAGAGCAGCGGCAGCATCGCGAGTGCGTCGTCGGAGATTGCGACGGGGAACACCGATCTCAGCCAGCGCACGGAGGAACAGGCTGCGTCGCTGGAGGAAACGGCGGCGAGCATGGAAGAGCTGACATCGACGGTCAAGCAGAACACCGAAAACGCGCAGCAGGCCAGCGCGCTGGCGACAAGCGCTTCGGATGTTGCCCAGCGTGGCAACAAGGTGGTCGGGCAGGTGGTCGATACCATGCACGGTATCAGCGAGAGCTCGGCGAAGATTGCGGAGATCACGGGGATTATCGAAGGGATTGCGTTTCAGACCAATATCCTGGCGTTGAACGCGGCGGTTGAAGCGGCGCGGGCCGGGGAACAGGGCCGTGGCTTCGCGGTGGTCGCGAGCGAAGTGCGCAGTCTCGCGCAACGGTCGTCGAATGCGGCCAAGGAGATCAAGGACCTGATTGCGAACTCGGTGCTGCAGGTCCAGACCGGTTCGGCGCTTGCCAGCCAGGCTGGCGAGACGATGTCGGAGGTGACGCAGGCGGTCGCGCGCGTGACTGACATCATGGAGGAGATTGCGGCGGCATCGATTGAACAGGGCCGCGGCATAGAACAGGTGAACCATGCCATCACACAGATGGACGAAGTCACGCAGCAGAACGCGGCGCTGGTGGAAGAAGCGGCGGCGGCATCGCAGTCACTGCAGGATCAGGGCCGGCAGTTGACAGAGGCCGTGGCGTTCTTCCAGATGGAGGCCACGACGGTTGCATCCCGTCCAGCGGCTAAGCCGACGCATAAGCCAACGCATAAGCCGACGGTTCGTGCGGCGGCCTCGCCGGTTGCCAAACGAGCTATTAAACGCTCGCCCGCCGTGCTGATTGCACCGCTGAAAACGGCGAGCGCCGGCGAAGAGGGCTGGAGCACGTTCTGACGCATTGTTACTGTCTGGCAGGCGGATGAGGTGGCGCGACTGCGGTCGCGCCGCTTTCAGCGGGTGGCGCATGTGGTTTTATAGGCTGATCGCGTTAAGTCTTTAAATCCGTATGACGCTGCCGATCAAATTATGATTCGTTATCCAGATGACTATTTTTAGATTGGTCTCGTCGCGCTGTATTCTTTGTATCGATTCGCTGGCTTGCAAATGAGGGCCGCGATCTGCCGGCGGCGCTGATAGAAGACGTGGTGGTCGGCGGCGCGGTGTTGATCGTCACTGCGTTTGCTTGATCTGCCTCAACAGCGCTACCGGTGTAACTGGCGTCGACGTCGGCATCGGCGCAGGTTCAGCTTAAATTCGGCCCGGTTTCAATAATGGCACCGCTTGGGTATCGAGAAGTAGGTGGCCAGCATCTCTGCCAGGCGCCAGGTGGCGCAGGGCCGCCGGCAGTGGGCGTCAAAGCCTGCATCTTTCAGGGTTTCTACCGGATCGGCCGGCCAGACGTTGCTGATTGCGACCAGCAGGCGGCCGGTGATGTCGGCATCGGGGCGCAGGGCGCTAATGAAGGCATAACCGGATTCGCTGTCGAGCCGCGTATCCAGTATCAATGCCTGAGGTTTCCAGTTCTGCAGCAGCGAACGCGCCGATTTCAGGCTCTGGGTATGCATGACCTGCAGCCCGGTCAGCCGCAGCAGCGCGGCCAGCGATTCCCCGATCAGTTTGTCCTGATGGGCGATCAGTACCCGCGGTGAGCCGATCGGCATGCGTGCCTGTTTCTTGCTCCATAGTGCAAAGTGTCTCTCGTCATCCGTGCCTGAACGATTGCTCATAGTGCCTCCTCCTGGTCTTATGGTGTGGGCGGGGCGCCGGAGCCGTTACTGGAACCGAATGAGCTCCATGGACGGCAACTGCGGGTCCGGCGTTGGGAGTGCTGCGGAATCGATGAGTGAGTGTCGCGATTAAACGTTTGCCGCAAAACCCGGTCGATGAGGGGACGCACGCAAACTTTTCGGGGGGGTCGCAGACCCCCCTTCGTATCCCTGCGAAAGGGGGGGTGGCGACGCCCCGACATGCCGTTACCATCTGGTTGTGATTTATGGGAATGGCAATGGAAAACGGTAATTTCAAAACGGTGTTGCTGGTCGAGGATGAGGGGCTTACGAGAAGCGCCATGAAAAGCCTGATCCTGGCCAACGAACCGTTGCTCGATATCGATGAGGCTGACGGCTTCGAACAGGCCACGGAGAAGCTGTCCGAGCGCTCGTACGATCTCGTTTTCCTCGACTATCAATTACGGGGTAATTCCACGGGACTCGATCTGCTGAACTGGATCGGGGAGCAGGAGCGCGAGGTACAGACCATCATGCTGTCCGCACAAGACGACCGCGATACGGTGCTGGAATGCATCAGGAGCGGCGCATGCGGCTTTATTTCGAAGGCGAGTGAGCAAGGGCCGGGCGTGTTCCGCGAGGCCCTCAAGACGATTTTGAGCGGCCGGGTGTATTTGCCCAATAGCGTGCTGGGAAAGGGCGGCCACAGCCCCAAGCCGGTCTCCACCCATTCCGGGGTGACGGTGGAGTCGCTGAACCTGCCGCCGCGGCTGACGGAGACGCTGCGCTATTTGTTGCAGGGTTTGTCGAACAAGGCGATCGCGAGAAAAATGAATATCAGCGAGAACACCGCCAAGGAGTATTCAAGCGATCTCCTCGCCCGGTTTCACGTGACGCGGCGCACGTTCCTGATCGTGGAAATGGCGCGGCGCGGAATCGAGATGCCGATGGGCAACACGGCGACGGCAGCCGCGTCACGGTAGCGTTAGCTGGACCTGAGAGATTTATAAAAACAAGTGTGGACAGGGCTTTGCCGGTATTTGTGCCTCTACAATACCGCCAAGGTCTTGCCGCCGTGGCAGGACGAGGGCAATGCCGGGATTCCACATGCGTGTAGTGATAAAAAAACCGGAAACACCGCTTGTTGCAAATGGGGAAGCTGGATGCATTGCCACGATGCCTGCGCGTTTCGCCGAGTACGAGCTCAATCACCTGTTGGCTGGCATTACCCAGGACAACTTGCATGCCGAGATCGGCTTCGGCCTGGCGGTTGGCGCTGAAGTCTTCTGAAGTTCCCTTTTGCCGGCGATACTTGCCGACACGTCAACGACCGCCCGCGCTCCGGGCGGTCGATTTCATCTCCCCTCAGCAAGCCCTCGCTGTCTCGCCCTCCTGGCGCCCCGATATCAGCGACGCAATCTGCCGCCGCAATTCAAATGGGCTAACCGGCTTGCTCAGCACGTCGTGATCGCATGCGAGCGGCACGATGGTCGCAGCCGGCTCGCCGGTGACGACCAGGCATGGGCAGCGCCGCCCGATTCTCGCGGCACTGAGCATGGCCACATCGCGTGCTGTTTTCGAATCGCGCAAACGGAAATCCGTGATGATGAGATCCGGATAACGTTCGATGGTATTCAGCGTCTCCTCAAACTCCTCGAAGCTGCTCGCGGAGTCGAACAGCATGCCCCATTGCACGAGCAACGCTTCCGTCGATGCCCGCACGAGGCTGTCGTCTTCCACCAGCAGCACATAGAGCCCGTCTAGCGGCACCGTCTGTAAATCGGCGGCCTCATCACCGCGCGTGCGCGGCGCGGCTTCGCCGAGCGGCGAACCGCAAATGGGCATTTCGAGCGAGAAGCGCGAACCGCGTCCTTCCGTGGATTTCAATTCGATCCGATGTTCCTCCAGGATGGACACCACGGCGTTCACGATCGACAGCCCGAGGCCCAGTCCCCGGTCGTTGTCCTGCTCGGCGTTACCCACCTGGAAGAACGGCTGGAAGATCGAATCCCAATGTTCCGATGCAATGCCAATGCCGTTGTCCACCACATCAATACGCGTTCGCGTGGCCGAACGCACCACGCCCACAATAACCACGGGCTCGGCTTTCTTGCTGGCATCGGCGTAACGAATGCCGTTCGACACCAGGTTCACAATCGCCCGCCCCAGCCAATGCGCGTCGCTGCGTACGTACACGGGCGCCTGAGGCATGCGCAGGCGCAACTCGACGCCGTGCATGGTCGCGAGCGGGCGCAACTGCTCGGCCGCTTCAAGCACGGCGATCTTGAGATCGAACACGTGATAGCGGGGCACGACGCGGCCCGACTCGAGCCGGGACAGATCGAGCACTGCGTTCAGGAAGCGCGCAAGGATCACCGATGAACGGCCGGATTCATCGATCAGCCGGGCGGCTTCGGTTACATCATCGTGATGCAGCGCTTCGGCGGCAGCTTGCAGGAAGAGATTGAGCGCGTGCATGGGTTGCCGCAAATCGTGCGTGGCGGCGGCGAGGAAATTCGACTTCTCCTTGCTTGCAGTTTCCGCGGCCAGCATCTGCTGCTCCTTGAGTGCGAGCAATGCGTTGGTCTTGGTGTCCTGTTCTTTCTCCGAAGCAAGCAGGTCCAGGTTCTTTCGTTCCAGTTGAACGTTTGCGGTGGAGAGCTCGTTATTGAGCACACCGAGTGCACGCTCTGCGGCGAAGCGTTCACGCGACACCCGTTCCGCATGCACGCACACACCATGGCCGATCACGACCACGTTGAAGAGATAGAACATGCCCATGTAGAAGTCTTCGGGCGAGAGAATCCTGATGGTGAACTGCATCACGATCACCGATGAAAACGTGATCGCGGCGGCTGTCAGCGCCACCCCCGACATCAGGTAGAAGAAGCCGGACTGGAAGAAAAATACAAGGTAGAGCCCGACGAAATACCACGTGTAGTTGTACGGTCCTGGCGCCAGGGCCACCATCAGAACCAGCAGCACGTTACAGCCGTAGACGCCGGTCAGAATCACGCGCTGCGACGTGGCATGCGTCGCGAACGACGCCCTCAAGGTCAGGCTGCCGACGAATCCCAGCAACACGATGCCGGCCAGCCGCAGCACCATGATCTGCATGAAGACGGGGGCAAGCACCGCGCTTTCACGGCCGAAACTGAAGTCGTACCAGAGGAAGCAGATCCACACAGTCAGCGCGAGAAGCGCCGATGCACGGCGAAACGCGCAGAAACGACGGCAATGGTCTTCGAGGAACTGGGCTTCGAAGGCGGCGTCGGGAAACGGCTTCGGTACCGAGAGATTGCGGACGAGACTTAAGCCAGCATCGCGCGCGGACGAGGAAAAGAGCCGCGACGGTTTGGGCGCGGCCATGTCAACCACATGCTCGGGGACGTCCATGATTCGCTCACTCGAAAAAGGGCGTGATCGATTACTTTAGCTGACCATTCGCCTGAAGCAAACATCGTTTTTTACGAAGTATTCCAGATGTTTACCGTTCATGACAGCACGTCATCGGCTTGATGACTGGCGCGCGCTCGCTAACGGCAAGCTCTCACGCTACGCTTGGCTTTCATCGTTGCCAGATAGATAGCCCTACTGCGTTATTCGTCTGATCTTTAAAAGGTACCGCTATGTCACGCATTTTCATTACAGGGTCCGCCGATGGGCTCGGTCAAATGGCCGCCCGTTTGTTGGTGGCGCAAGGGCATCGGGTGGTCCTGCATGCCCGCCATGAAGAGCGCGCGCATCAAGCCATGCAAGCCGTACCGGGCGCAGAGGCTGCCGTGTCCGGCGATTTGTCGAGTATCGAAGAGACTACCCACGTGGCGCTTCAGGTGAACCGGCTAGGACACTTCGATGCCGCGATCCATAACGCAGCCGTGGGGTATCGCGAGCCGCGGCGCATTGAGACCGTTGATGGCTTGCCGCACGTCTTCGCCATCAACACGCTCGCGCCCTACATCCTGACCGCATTGATCGATAAACCCCAACGCCTGGTCTATCTCAGCTCGGGCATGCATGAAGGCGGTGATACCCGTCTCGACGATCTGCTTTGGCAGCAGCGGTCCTGGCAAGGCTCAAGCGCCTATTCCGATTCAAAATTGCACGACGTCCTCCTCGCGTTCGGCATGGCGCGCCGCTGGCCCGGCGTGTTGTCCAATGCCGTGCATCCCGGTTGGGTGCCGACCAAAATGGGCGGCTCGGCTGCGCCCGATGACCTGAAGGCCGCGCCGCAGACACAGGCCTGGCTCGCCGTCAGCGATGACCCTGCCGCAAGAGTGACGGGCGAATATTTCTTCCATATGAAACGGCGGCAGGCGAGCGCGGCCGCCCGCGATGCGGATTTGCAGGATCGGATGATCGAGGCGTGTGAGCGTTTGTCGGGGATACGGTTGCCCGAGTGAGGGGCGCGTGGGTGCGGGGCTTACCGCAAACGCGTGAATGCATCGGGCGCTGTTCGTTGCTATTCGTTGTCGTTCGTTGTCGCTAATAGGGGCGTATTCGGACGCGAGGAGAGCGATTGCATGACAAGCCCTGCCGAGCCCTTAAATCAACTCGGAAATCTCGATCAGGTTCAGATCGGGATCGCGGACATAAACTGAACGAATCTTCTGCGTGGCGCCGGTACGCTCGACTGGCCCTTCGATAATCGGCCACTCGAATTGCTCGAGGCGCGCGATCACATCGTCCAGCGGCACGGCTGCGATGAAGCACAGGTCCAGCGCGCCCGGCACCGGCACATGCGCCTTCGGCTCGAACTCCTTGCCGCGCACATGCAGGTTGATTTTCTGGTTGCCGAACTTGAACGCAGTCCTTCCCGCACCGAAGGTTTCGAGCTTCATCTGCAGGACTTCGGTGTAGAAATGGCGCGTCGCGGCTTCATCGACGCAAGTCAGGACGAGGTGATCCAGGTGATCGATGATGGCCATGTCAGGCTCCCTAATTGGCAAATGCGTGTTGTGCGGGGGCGCCGCTTGCGTCCATCGGCGGCGCGTCGTGCAGGTCGAGCCGGCGGCCGGCCTTGAGGATCTGGCTCGGTACGTCGTGACCTATCAGGCCCGGTAACAACGCTGCTGCATTGAGTACCGAGGTGAGATCGACGGCGGTGTCGTAGCCGTCCAGTTGCAGCATATGGACCAGTTCCTCCGTACATACGTTGCCGCTTGCGCCGGGCGCGTAAGGACACCCACCAATGCCGCCAAGCGATGCATCGAAACGATCGATGCCTGCATCCAGCGCCGCCAGCGTGTTGGCTAGCGCCATACCGCGCGTGTTGTGGAAGTGCAGCGTGAGTTCGAGCGCGGGGAATGCCTCACGCACGCGTTCGCAAAGTGCTTTCACCTGTGAGGGGAACGCCATGCCGGTGGTGTCGCAGAGGGTCACGCCGTGCACGCCGAGTCCGGCGAAACGCTCGGTCCAGCGCAGCACTTCTTCCACGGCGACGTCGCCCTCCATGGGGCAACCCATCGATGTGGACAGCGACACGTTGATCGCTACCGGCGTTGCCTTCACCACGCCGATCACTTCACGCAATTGCGCGAACGACTGCTCGCGGCTCATGCGCAGGTTCGCGCGGTTGTGGGTCTCGCTAACCGACATCACGAGGTTGACTTCATCGACACCGCACGACAAAGCGCGTTCCGCCCCGCGCACGTTCGGCACTAGCACGGTGTAGACCACGCCTTCGCGCCGCGCGATGCCATGCATTACGGCTTCAGCGTCGCGCAGCGCGGGAATGGCTTTCGGCGATGTGAACGACGTCACTTCGATCTTCGCGAATCCGCAGGCGCTCAGGGCGTTGACCAAGGCGATCTTCGCGTCGGTATCGACGAATTGCTTTTCGTTCTGAAAGCCGTCGCGGGTCGCGACTTCCTGGATATACAGGCGTTTCATGGGGCTCCTCATGTCGGATGATGACGCGTTATAGGGACATGATGGACCCGCGTCGGGGCCTTGAAAATCGGTGGATTTTCCACGACCGTTTCCAAATTGGAAAGGCTTGCGGAAGGCTCATGCAAGTGCCTTCGCACGCAAAACACTTCGTCATGGCACAGTCTTGCATAAACCCCACTTCCAAGGCTGGAGCTTTTTCCGATGTCTGATTTCGTTCTCGACAATCCGTTTCTCGAATTCCTCGATGCACGCCTGGTTGCGTGGACACGCGGTTATGCCGAGTTTCGCATGCCGATTCAAGCGCGTAACCTGAATCGGCAGGGCGTGTTGCAAGGCGGCGCGGTAGCGACCTTACTCGATGCCGCATGCGGTTACGCAGGTCTCTACGCAGAAGAAGCCGAACCGGCCATTCACGGTTTCACGCTTTCGCTGACGGTCAATTATCTCGACACGGGGTTGGGCCAAAGCGTGACAGCGAAGGGGTTTATCGAGCGGCAGGGGCGCAGTATCTTTTTCTCTCGTGGCGAAGCGTGGGTCGACGACAAGCTCCTGATTGCGAGCGCGCAAGGGACGTTCAAATATGCCGGCACACACGGCAAGAAGTGATTTTTTTCAGGCGGCACGCAGCAAAACAAGCGCCGGTTTCCCGGCGCTTCGTCCTTGACCAACATGCATGCGTACGACGAACTCAAGCCGCCGGCTTGAGCACCACCTTGGGTCCAGCCGTCGTCACGCGCATCGAAGTCCGCGAAATCTTCGGGCACTTTCTCAAGCGGCAACTCATGCGAAACAATCACCGATGGTTTCGCTCGATCCGCGCCTTCGCCACCGGTCAGCCGATTTTGCAAATGGCAGGCAGTGCTCCTGTTCGTTAGGACCGCTGTGCTGGCGTCGGCGGCACGCATAGCCGGTGGCACCAATGTCGCTTCGGTCCTATCACCATGACGCGATCGTTCTAGGAGCGGGGTTTATGGTCGCATCTACTCGAAGGAACCCATCCAGCGCGTTTCCGGTATGCCGGCTCGCTAAAAAAAACCATCCTGCATCACCGTTCCTTTCCCGGGAGTCATCGAATGTCGAGAACGTTGGAAGCATCGCCCCCTGAAGTCGATCTGCAAACGCTGCGCAAGGTGATCTTCGCGGCATCGATCGGCAACTTCGTCGAATGGTTCGACTTTGCCGCGTATGGTTTTCTCGCGACCATCCTCACGCGGGAGTTTTTCCCAAGCGGCGATCCGGCAGTCGGGCTGCTCAAGACCTTTGCCGTTTTCGCCGTGGCGTTCGCATTCCGGCCACTGGGCGGCATTGTGTTCGGCGTGATTGGTGACCGCATCGGCCGCAAGCGCACGCTTGCATTGACGATCCTGATGATGGCCGGGGCGACCACCTTGATCGGTTTGTTGCCGACATATGCTGCGATCGGCGCGTTCGCGCCGTTCCTGCTGACGGTCATCCGCTGCGTGCAGGGGTTCTCCGCGGGCGGCGAATATGCAGGCGCATGCGCCTACGTGATGGAGCATGCGCCGCAGGAAAAGCGTGCGCGTTACGGCAGCTTCGTGCCGGTATCGACGTTCTCGTCCTTCGCCGTGGCTGCGATCGTGGCTTACGCGCTCGACGCTTCGCTTTCCGCCGATGCCATGAGCACCTGGGGCTGGCGGGTACCGTTCCTGGCCGCTGCGCCCATCGGCCTGATCGGTCTTTACCTGCGGATGAATCTCAGCGAAACCCCGGCTTTTCGCGCGCTCGAGGGCGAGCACAATGTGGCGCATGCACCGTTGCGCGACACGCTGCGCACGCAGGCAGCGGGCATTCTCAAACTGGGGGCGTTCATCTCGGTGACAGCATTATCGTTCTACATGTTCACCACCTATTTCGCGACTTACCTGCAAGTGGCGGGCGGGTTGAATCGCGCAACGTCGCTGCTGATCACGGTGATTGCGTTGTTTTTCGCGGCGGCGCTGTGTCCGCTGGCGGGTCTCTATTCAGACTGGGCGGGCCGCCGGAAGACCGTGTTGACGGCGTGCGTCATCCTGATCGTCATGGTCTATCCATCGTTCTCGCTGGCGGGGTCGGGACACTTTCTGCCGTCGGTAATCGGCGTGGGCATGCTGGCGATTGGCGCGGTATTGGCGAACGTGGTCACCGCGCCGCTGTTATCCGAGGTGTTCCCGACGCGCACGCGCTATACGGCTTCCGCCATCACCTACAACCTGGCCTATACGGTGTTTGGCGGCACGGCGCCCCTCGTTGCCACGTGGCTGATCACGACGACGGGCAACAACATGTCGCCTGCCTTGTATCTGGTCGTGATCGCGGTGATGGGATTGATCGGTGGATTGATGTTGCCGGAGACGTCGAAGGTCTCGCTGCACGGCGCGGGTGCGGCTCATCCCGATGCGACGAACGCCGCTGCATTGAAAAGCGCACCGGGGTCGGCGGCTTAAACCTTGGGGGCCGCTGACGGTTTGATAACCGCCGCAACGGCTACGTCTGGCGATTGCTGGGCCTGCCCCGACGCTGCGATTACCCGATCCACGAAGCGCAGTTTTTCGACGACGGGCGGCGCGAGCGCGAACGGGTAGGCGTCCGGCATGCCGAGACTGCGATTCAGGCTGTTTAACGCGTAGGTGAGCGGAAACCACTGTTTCATCAGATGATTGAAGGTTGCTTCACCGGGTGGCACCTCGACCGAAAGCGTAGGATCCAGCGAGTTCCCCGGCATCAGCGCGACGCCGCAGGCCTTGGCGGTATCGACGGTATCCACGATGTGCAGGTAGTGCGCCCAGGTTTCCGCCCAGTCTTCCCACGGATGCATGGTCGCGTAGGCGCTGACAAACGATTTGCCCCAGTGCGGCGGTGCTCCTTCCTTGTAATGCTTCGCCAGCGCTTCGCGATAACTCGCCCGCTCGTCGCCGAATAGCTTACGAAAGCCCGTGATCCACCGCGTATTGGCGACCAGTCGATCGAAATAGTAGTGGCCAATCTCGTGCCGGAAATGGCCCAGCAAAGTCCGGTAGGGCTCGCCCATCGAAAGTCGGACGCGTTCGCGCTGCGCGTCATCGGCTTCCGCGATGTTCATGGTGATCAGGCCTCTGTCGTGACCGGTCAGCACTCGCTTGCCGCGTTTATCTTCCAGGAATTTGAACTGCAGCCCCGTTTTCGGGTTGTCCTGGCGCGATTCCACGCGCAGTCCCAGCGCGCCGAGCGTGTAGAGCAGCCGGCGTTTGGCCGCTTCCAGCTTGAACCAGTAGTACCGGCGGTTCGCCACGCCCAGGTTGGGAATGGTGTGCGTCAGGCGGCAGGCGTGGCACAGCGGGTCGGTGGAATCGGCAGGCACCATCCAGTTGCAGACTTTTTCGACTTCGTAGTTGTGACAGCGTTTGTACAGCGTGTCCCGGTGCTCAGGGTGCCGGCTGCGCCAGAGACCGTCGCCGGCGTCTTCGAAAGCGCTGATTTCAGCGATCTCCGGGATAAAACCAAGCAGCGATTCGCAGCGTTCGCAGCGAAAATTCTCGAAGAACACCAGCTGATTGCAATGATTGCAATGGAACGTTTTCATAGGCCGGGGGTATCGAAGTACATGGTGCATGTTCCCCCAGTATGGGCATGCGCGCTGGAAGTTCTTCGAAACAACCTGTATTGCGCCGGGGGAAGTGGCTCCAGAGGCGGCTTGGGCCTAGCTTACGCGTTCTTGCTGAGGGATGCGTCGTAGCGGACTGTGAGGGGACGCTCGAATTACAAAAGAGTGATTCGTGCGCCGACCCAGACAGGCGCAGCGTGATCCGGTAGATAGGATGACGACATAATTATCGACTCACAGAAGCAATCAACCCGTCCAACCGCTTTACTGACTCGGAGCGCCCGCACTTGCTCCCACCGGCGCAGCGGCTGCCTTGGCCGCTGCCTGGTTCGGGTCCATTTCCCATCCGCCGCCCAGCGCGAGGAACAAGTTGACCTGATCGAGCGCGACCTGGCTTCTCGCCGCAGCCAACTGCCCATTCGTCGATGTCAACGTCCGCGTGGCATCCAGATCGGCGATAAACGACTCCCGTCCGGCGACATAGAGACGATGAGTCTGATCGGCGGATTGGGCCGCTGATTTCTGCGCGGCCGTCAATGCATCCGCGCGAGTGTAATCGGCGGCATACGTGGCGAGGCTGGACTGGGTTTCTCGCAGCGCCTTCAGCACGACGCCATCGAACTGGGCAAGCGCGGCATCCGCGCCGTATTGCGCTTCCTGAACCCGTCCGCGCTGACCGTTCACCGGGAAGCTCCAACTGATCAGCGGACCGAAGCCCCATCGTGCGGTCGGTTGTGTGCCGAGATCCTCGAGAATCCCCGTCAACCCCGCCGATGCCCCGATGCTCACCGTTGGAAACAGCGCACCCGTGGCCACGCCGATCCTCGCTGTCGATCCAGCGAGCTTGCGTTCCGCCTCGCGTACGTCGGGGCGCCGGCGCAGCAGCGCGGCGCCGTCGCCGACGGGCAGCGGCTGTGCGATCACCGGCGTCTTGTGGCAGGCAAACACGCCCTTGGGCAGGTCGGCGGGCGCACGCGCCAGCAGCGTGGCGAGCTGGTATTGCGCGATCCGACGGCGTGCCGTGAAGGCCGGAATAGTCGCCGAGAGCGATTCAACTTGCGTCTGGCCGCTGGTGACATCGGGCACATTTCCTCGACCCGCCTGCTGCAAGCGCCGCGATACGGATACACGCTCGCGCTGCAAGTCGAGCGAGCGCTGCGCAATGCCGAGCTCTTCCGCTGCTGAGCAATTCTGCACGTAGGCACGCACCACATCCGCTACTACCGTAATGCGGGCGAGATCGGCCGCGGCCTGCGTCGCGTCGCTATCGGCGCGTGCGGCCTCCACGCCCCGGCGAAGCGTGCCGAACAGATCGAGTTCATAGGAAATGTTGATGCCGATATCGCCTTCATTCGCGACGGGGATCTTTTCCGTCAGCAGGTACTGCTCCGCCGATTCCTGCGCGCGCTTGAACGCAGCCGATGTACCGCCTGAAAAACCGCCTTGCGCCTGCGCCACGCCGAGCGCGGCGCGCGAGCGGCCGAGATTGGCCGCGGCCACGCGCAAGTCCGTGTTCGACGCCATGGCTTGCTGGACCAGATCGTCGAGGACGGGGTCGTCGTAAAGACGCCACCAGTGCGTGGGCACCGCGCCGGCCGATATGGTCAGCTGACCCGACGCGCCATCGAGCGGGGCGTTGGTGAACGGCGCATTGACGACGGCGTCTTTCGGCACCGAGTAGTCGGGACCGACCGTAAAGCACGCGGCTAGCGCGAGCACGAACGGCGTCAGGACGAGAGCGCGCGGCATCTTCATCGACTTCTTCATTGACTTGCACCCGGCGCGGAGGCGGTCGCAGTGCCGCTGCCCACGCCGCTAACCGGCGAGACTCCCACAGCGCTCACGGGAGCCACCGCGGAAGCACCTGACGCAGCGACGCCGCCGCTCGCGCCGTCTGCACTCGCCGCCGTGTTCGATTTGCCGAGCGGCGCGAGATCACGCACCGACACCGTCGCCGTGCGCCCCGCGATCATGCGAAAGTCTGCGGGCACCTCATCCAGCGCGATGCGCACCGGAATCCGCTGCGCCAGCCGCACCCAGCTGAACGCCGGATTCACGTTCGGCAGCAGATTCGATCCCTGCACCCGGTCGCGATCCTCGATCCCCGCCACGATGCTCTGCACGTGCCCGTGCAGCATCTTCGCCTCGCCCATTATTTTGATGTCCACCGGTTGCCCGATATCGATCCCGTGCAGCTTGGTCTCTTCGAAATAACCATCGACGCGAAACGAGTGCAGGTCGACCACCGACAGCACCGAGCGTCCCGAGCTCACATATTCGCCCGTACGCGGTGCGCGATCGTTGAGATAACCATCGACGGGACTCACCACCGTCGTGCGCTGCAAATTGAGCTTGGCAGTATCGATAGCGACATTCGCATCGGCCAGCGCCGCTTCCGCCGTCTGCACGCGCGATTGGCTTTCCTCGGTCACTTCACGCGCGACAAGATCGCCGAGCGTGCGGTTGCGAGCGTCCTCGCGACGCGCCTGATCGAGCGTTGCGTGGCGCTGCAGTGCTGTTGCCTGCGCCTGGCGCAGCGCGAGTTCGTAGCGCGCCTGATCGATGACAAACAGCACCTGGCCGGCGCTCACCGGCTGGCTGTCGATCACGTTCACCTTCACAATCAGCCCGCCCACGTCCGGCGCCACTTGCACGACGTCGGCGCGCACATGGCCGTCGCGGGTCCAGGGCGCGTACATGTAGTAGTCGACCAGCCGCCACAACACAAACGCGGCGATCGCCACGACGACGAGCGTAAAGAGGATCTGTCCAACGGAGAACCAGGCTTTTTTCACGATGATTTCAAGGTATTAGCCGATGCGAAACAATGACCACGACGCCGAGCACGATCACGTAGATCGCGAGGTCGAAAATGGAGCGATGCCAGACGAAACGGTACAGGCCGACGCGGTCGAAGACCCGCGTGACGACCAGGCAGAACAGGTACGCAACCAGCATCAGTACCAGCGCGGCGGGCAAATACACACCGTAGATATCGACTTCACCGATCATCGCGGGTGCTTTGTAAAATGGAGTTGAAGGAGCGGCGTGTCATGCGGCAGGCCCCGGTTCGGGCGGCAGGGCGGACGCGAGCGTCTCCGGAAACAACGACAAACGCATGCCCACCAGCGCATGCAGCGCGTCGCGGATCTGGCGGCCGGCAACAGCGGGCGAGCGCTCCGGCTGCGCGGCCTCGGCGGCTGCTTCCGCCGCCGCTTCCGCCTGCACCGCGCCGCCGCGCCTTGTAATGCGATCCAGCGCTATATCGATAGCCGCTTCCAGGCTCAGCGGCACAGGCAAACGCGCGCCGCGCTCCACGCACTGCTGGAAATACGCGCGCACACCTTCCAGCACGCGATCGACCGACGCGAGATCGGCGTCGTGCAGACGTTGGCGCAGGCGCCGCAGATCGAGCGAGTTGAAGGCAATCCGCAGATCGCGAAAACTTTCGATGGACGGATGACGCTGGTCGTCGCTGGCGGCGAGGCGCGGGATGACCTGCATGAGACGGTCGATCATGCGCGCGGTGAGATTTTTCTGGTCATCCACAGGCCGGGTCGATGCGCTCAGCGCCACGTCGCGCCAGCCCGAGCGGATCAGCCGCGCTGCCGCCAGTTCGGCGCCGAACGGCCGCGTCACGCGGGTCCAGACGAACGCGAATAACAAACCCGCCGGTCCCGCCAGGTTGCTGTTCATGAAGGTCAGGAAGTTCGCGTCGTAGGTTCCCTGGATGCTGATGAACGTGGCTGTGTTCACGGCGGTCAGCATGGTCGCGAGGTTGTATTGCGGGCGCGGGATCAGCGTGCCGATCAGGATGAAGGGAGTCGCGAACATGATCACGAGCATGGGGAAGTCGTGCACCGTCGGCAGGATGACGAATAGATACAGGCCGGCCAGCACCACGGCAAGACAGGTGTAGGTGAAGAACGCAAACACCTGGGGCGCGGGTTCATCGAGGGCGGCGAAGAAACAGCACGCAATCGCGGCCAATGTGACCGCACCCGCGCCGTCGTTCCAGCCGGACGCAATCCAGAGGCTCGACGAGATGAAAATGGCCAGCACGGCGGACCCTGCCGAGAACAGCAGCATGCCGCGATCGAAGTACTGCTGCGTGCCGCCCAGCCGCCAGTGGCGGTAACGGGGCCGCCAACTGCCTTCTTCGTTCGTGATGATCACCCGCAGCGTGCGGCAATCCTGCCAGACATCGACGAGTTGTTTCAAGCGCCACAGGGTGTTCGACAGCAGCGCACCATCCCAGGTCCGCAGCGAGTCCGCGTCGGGTTGCAGGCTCGCGATCCGGCTGCGCAGGGTGTCGGCCCTGGGGTCGTTATTGGCCTGCGCGGCTGAGGCTGCGTCAGCGCGCGTGGACAGTGGTTCGTCGAACCATGTGACGATATCGGCGAGTAGCGCTTCGAGGCCCGGCGGCGCTGGGTTCCGGCCGTTGAACAACGCGGCCAGGGGGTCGCTGATCGCCGACATGATCGGCATCAGCAGCTGCATCCGGCCACGCAGCGCCTGTGTCCGCGCGAGCACGTCGGGCCGGGTGTGATCGTAGGCAAGCTGGCTCAGCAGGAACTCGAGCGCGTTGACAGTGACCGCGAGCCGCTGCCGGCACCCCGAGATGCCCTTGCCGCCCGTGCGCCCTGAGAGCGTTTCTTTCGCGTAGAAAGCGGCGTCGCGGAACCACGCGTTGGTCCGTTCGATGAGCGTGGGCGCGAGACGGCTCGGCAAGATGGCGCCGCCGACCACGCTGGCGCACACGATGCCAAGCACGATCTCTTCGGTCCGCGATACGGCGAGATCGAAGACGCCCGCCGGGTTCATCACGGAGGGCAGTGCGATCAGCGGCATCGTGTAGGCGGCCAGCATGAACACATAGCTGCGTGCGGTGCGGTCGGAGATGGCGAGCAGCAGCAGCGTGCCCGTCCATAACGCGACGACCGCGCTGAACCAGTAGGGCGACTCAACGAACGGCGGCACGAGCAGCACGGCGGCCGATGCGCCGATCATGGTGCCCAGCGCGCGGTACAGCGCCTTGGAACGCGTCGCTCCCACGAACGGATTCGACACGATATAGACCGTCGCCATCGCCCAGTAAGGACGCGGCAGCTCCAGCTTGAGGCCGATATACAACGCCAGCATGGAAGCCGCGAAGGTCTTGACCGAAAATATCCATTCGCGTGAAGTGGGGTACGTCATGGTGCGCTAGACGCCTTCTTCTGTGTCGGTTTCGGTCGGGCCGATGGTAGGGCCTTGGTGTGACGCCGGTGTTGAAGCTGGTTGCGTTTGACTGGACGCGCCAAGTTTAAACGCAGCGAATACCCGCAGGGTTGCTTCCAGGTCTTCGCGGCTCACATCGTTGAGAACGCCGGCGCGCAGTCCGATCAGTTCCTTCTCGATCTTGGCGGTCACTGACCGGCCTTCGTCAGTGAGCGAGATGATTTTCGCGCGGCGGTCGTCGGGGTCTTCGTCGCGGCGCACGAGGTTGGCCGCACATAACTGATCGAGCAGACGCACCAGCGACGGTCCTTCGATTCCTGTCAACTCTGCCAGTGCCACCTGCCGGACAGGCGCGTCAAGCCGCGCTGCGATCAGCAGCGGCGTCGCGCACGCTTCGGAGACGTTATAGCCCGCGATTACTTCGTGGCTCGTGCGCCGCCACTGGCGCGCCGCAATCACGAGCGCGCTGCTGACGGATTGACGAAGGACATCGATGGTTGGCATGGCGCGCATTGTATTTCGATGACAATTCGTTAGCAAGCTATTGAATTAATTTTCGGGGCGGGATGATCCAGTAGCGAAGTGAGGGCAGATAAAAGAGCGGCTTAACGTCAGTTGACGCGCTTGAGCAGCAGTTCGCTGAGTACCGTGAACGCCATCGTGGGAAGTTCATCAAGTTTGCGCACAACGATGTTATGCGCATAAAACTTTTCTACGGCGTCGTCGAGAAGTCCGATGCCGATCAGTTCTATGCCCCAGCTCGCGATTTCGTCTATCCGCGCCCGCAGGTCGGTTCGCAATATCACCGGATGGCCGTCGCCCGTGGCGGGATAGCCGTCAGACAGGACCATCAGGATGCGCCGGCCGGCGCGTTGTGCTGCCAGACGCTCAGCGGCCCACGCCAGCGCTTCGCCGTCCGGATTCTCATGACCGCAATCAATCGCGCTCAGACCTGCCGGATTGTTCGAGGCGAAGCGCTTGTAGATCTGCAGATCGAGCCGTTCGACGCGCCGGTTGAAACGGTTCAAATCCACGCCTTCGGCTAGCTTCTGCTCGTAAAGTGCGCGCATTTCTGGAGATTCGACCGAGCTGTAGCCAAGCACTTCGCACTTGAACGAAAGCTGCATCAGCGCGTCGCAGAGCGAGGCGGCGCAGAGCCGGGCGAGGGCGATTTTTGCGCCGGCCATGGAGCCGCTGCGGTCGATCAGCAGCGTGACGGCGGCATCGCGCCCTTCGGTTGTGCGCTTGACGCGAAATGGCGTTCGATATCCCGGCGATACAACCAGCTTCGCCAACGCCGGCCGGTCGATTTCTCCGCGTTCCTGCTCGCGTTTCCAGTGCGTCTGTTCATCCGCTTTCAGCACACGTTCAAGGCGAGCGGTCAGCGGCGCGGTTTCCGCGCGTGCGAGCGCGCGCAGGTTGCGCCACGCGGCGGCGTCGCCCAGGCCGGTGAGATCGGTGATGAGATCGAATTCGGTCGTGAGCGGAATGGACAGGCGAGGGCGGCCATCGATCATGTCGATATCGAAGGTCATTGGTGGCGTCGGGGAGCTGGCTTCCAAAGCCTCCGCGCTGGCATCCGACGGCGCTTGGGCGATGCTGGCGGCGTCCGGTGATGCTGCGTCGGAAATCTCCTGCGACGCCCCGTCTGGATCGCCCGATACTTGCTCGGCGTCGAGCGCTTCGTCGGCGTCAGCGGAAAACATCATGGTGTTGACGTCGCCGGCTGCCAGCGACCTGATCCGTCCCACGAGCGCTCGCGCGCCCGCCACGCTTTCAGCAGTCGAACGGCTGGCGCGGGTGGTCTGCAGCAACTCGCTCACGGCGCCGAGCGTGGCGATGAGGGCTGGAGTTCGCTCGGTCACGTCGGGCGCTTCGTCCCAGAGCGCGCGTTCGATGAACCAGATCAGCTTGTCGCGCCAGGCCAAGGTTGGCCAGCGCGCGTGCGTATTTCGCCCCGTTTGTTCGCGCAGCTTGCCGACAAACCTGCGTGCACCCGGATAGTCGTTGAACAGCCGCTCACATACGCGCCGATCTTCGATCGCTTGCGCAATCTGCCGGGTCACGTCGGAATCGAGCACGCTGATTTCGCTGTTGGTGGAGTACTTCGAGCGCGCCACAAGCAGGTCGAGTTGCCCGGTGAGCGCGTCCAGATCAATCGCGCCGGCAGCGTCCGGGGCGATTTCCGGCAACACGATGCGGTCGCGTTCCACCCGCGGCCCGGATGTGTCGAACGATACCGTCACGCCGTATCGGCCCGTCAGTACGCGGGCTATCTTGCCGAGCATCGAGTCTGAATGGGTCAGGTTGGAGGCGGACACATCGATTACCGGTTAAGCGCACGGGCGCTGCGCTTCGCGCTATTTTCCGCTTGGGCCGACGTGAAAGCCGCGCCGGCGCTCGGTGAATATCGCCTGTTACGGCTGCATTTGCGCATAAGCACGCCGTTCATTCGTCGAACGCAATGTGATGCCGAATGATGCTGCGGATCAGCGCGGCGTCCTCGACGCTCACTTTCGCGTAGATCGCCGGGCCGGCGGCGCGCTCCGGGTCGCCGGAACGCAGCATCAGGTCGGCCCAGTCGAGCAGGCGCCGGGTGGAAAACGCGCTCGCCAGATCTTCGCGGGCGAACGCCGCGCGGCAATCGGCGGCAATGGCGGCGAGCGTTTGCGCCATCGGCCGCGTGAAGCGGCTCCCAAGCGTGCGCATCAACACTTCCGCCTCTTCCTCGGGCGACAGGTAATTCATCAAATACACGCGCCAGCGATCGAGAAACGCCTCGTTCATCAGGTTGGCGCCCTGATACAGATGCCGATACACGCTCATGGCGCCGACCGCGTTCGCGGTTGCGAACAGGCGGAAGGACGGATGCGGCGCCACCAGTTCGTTGCCTTTTTCCTTCAGCAATAAACGACCGTTGGGTTCGAGCACGGCGGTGAGAACAGCGAGTATCGAGGGCTCGGCGAAGTCGATTTCATCGACTACAAGCCACAGGCCTTCACGCAAGGCAGTTGGCAACACACCATCGACCCAAAGCGTTTCGCCGCCTTTCACGGTCCAGAAACCCACGAAATCGCCGATGGTCGTCTGACCGTTCATATTCGCCCGCAGCACGCCGTGTTGCGTACGGGCCGCGACCTGCTCGATCAGGCTGGTCTTGCCCGCGCCGGTATGGCCGATCAGCAGCACGCGCCGGTTCTCCACGATGTCCTGGAGGATGTCGCTGAAACGCTCGGGGAAGAGGTAGGCAGGGTTTAGGCGCGGCACGAGTGGACCCGGTTGGCCGAGCGGCATGTCCACCGGGCCGATCGTCGTGGTTGCTTCGTTTGAATCCGGATTCGCGTCTTGAGGTGCTTGCCGCGCGGCGTGTCGAAGTTCCTTCAGAAAGCCGGTTCGTCCTTGCGCGGGCAGCGGTGCGAGCGCGGGATCATCGGGTCGAAAAAACCCCTCCCGATGCCACTTTTGCAACTTCGACCTGAGGTTTTCAAGGTCGACGACGGTATCGATATTGGCCGGCCCGTCGCCGACTCCATGTTCGATCCGATACATCTGCGGACGATCGGAGAGCGTCACCAGCCACCACTCGGCGGCCTGTCCCGTCGAGCGCTCGTAGCGGCCAATGTGAGGATCGTCTTGCAACTTCGGTTCGGGCGCGTTCATTGGCTTGGCAGGGCATTGGCGGGTGAATGGGTGAGGCTGAATGTTCGAAACTTTACACGGTCGAGGGCTGAACTCGGTGTGGCGGAGCGGTTTCGGGATTCGCGGCCAGGGAATTTTTGGGGCGGGAACAGTGGATCATTTTCAACGCCGATCTATTCGATAAATTGAATTATGAATGAAACGTAAGCTATTGATAATTAATAAATTTATAGCATAATATGCCAACAATTTTTTGGGTCTCGAAATGAGTTTAGAATAAGTCCATAAATTTATGTTTTATAAAGGAAAAATTGGTTTTTGAGATGTTAGTTCCTAAGGTGTTTTCTCAAACACTCCTCATGCTCCTGCTTAACTGTAGAAATGTGGATTAGATCGCTGATTCCACTGAAAAAACTTGGTTTATTGAGACTTTTAATGAGATGTAAGAAATATCTATATGTTTACAAAGGATTAAATGAGGGATTGAAAGCAATACCCCGTCCACCGTCTCGAAACCCGATGATCTGCCGTCCGTACAAGCTTCATCTCCCAACGCACGCTGCCACGCCTTGCTCCTCCCGATGGCAAAATACCAGCTCCACCCACCAGGAGCCGCAATGAGTACCCCGATCCAGCACGATTTCCGTTCCGATACCGTCACGCGACCCAGCCCGGCCATGCGCGCCGCGATGGCATCGGCGGAAGTCGGTGACGACGTTTTCCGCGACGATCCCACTGTCACACAACTGGAAGCCGTGATGGCCGAACGCTTTGGCAAGGAAGCGGCGGTGTTCCTGACCTCGGGTACGCAATCGAATCTGGTCGCGCTGATGGCGCATTGCGAGCGTGGCGACGAGTACATCGTCGGGCAGCAGGCGCATTGCTATCGCTGGGAAGCGGGCGGCGCGGCCGTTCTGGGCAGCATCCAGCCGCAGCCGCTGAACAATCAGGCGGACGGTTCGCTGCTGCTGGCCGAGATCGAGGACTCGATCAAGCCCGATGATTCGCATTACGCGCGCACCCGGCTGCTGGCGCTGGAGAACACGATCGGCGGGAAGGTTTTGTCGCAGGAGTACATGGAAGCGGCGACGGCGCTGGCGCGTCGGCACGGCCTCGCGACGCATCTGGACGGGGCGCGTATTTTTAACGCCGCGACGGCGCTCAATACCCCCGTCGCCACGCTGACGCGCTCCTTCGATACGGTGTCCGTGTGTTTATCGAAGGGATTGGGTGCGCCGGTGGGTTCAGTGCTGGTCGGTAGCGCGCCGTTAATCGCGAAGGCGCGGCGCACGCGCAAGATGGTTGGCGGCGGTTTGCGGCAAGTCGGCATTCTCGCCGCGGCCGGGCTTTACGCGCTGGAGCACAACGTGACGCGTCTCGCCGACGACCACGCCAACGCGACAACCCTGGCTAAAGGCCTGGCAGCCTACGAGCAGTTGAAGGTCACGATGCCGCACACGAACATCGTGTTCGTGGAAGTGGACGGCGCGATCGCTGCTGACTTCAAGACCCATCTGGCGGCGCGCGGAATTGGTATCACGTCTGCCTATAGCGCGACGAAACAGCGCTGGGTCACGCATCTGGACGTGGACAGCGCGGCGGTGGAAGACGCACTGGCGGCGGTCCGGGCGTTTTTCTCCGAACGGTAATTGCCCCGCGCGCGTTCAATCCTCCCTGATGAAATCGATGAACGCGCGCAACGGCGCAGGCATGTGCGTGCGGCTCTGGTAGTAGAGAAACGGCCCGGAAAAACTCTCCCACCATTCGTGCAGCACGGGCACGAGTGCGCCGCTTTGTAGCGCGGGCCGCAAGAACTCCTCGAACGTATAAATCATCCCCAGGCCCGCTGTCGCGGCGCCGACTTCAAGCTCAATCACCGACGCCACCAGCGGCCCGTTCGGCGTAAATCGCACTTGTTCGCCATCGCGCTCGAAGCGCCACGCCGCCAGCACGCCGCTTGCGAACCGATGCCCAATGCACGCGTGTTCCAGCAAATCGCGCGGATGTTCAGGCCAGCCGTGCGCATCAAAATAAGCTGGCGCGCCCGCTGCCACGAAATGCTGTGTGCGCGGGCCGATGGGCACGGCGATCATGTCGCGTTCCAGCCGTTCGTCGTAGCGGATGCCGGCATCGAAACCTGCTGCCAGCACGTCGATAAACGTATCGTTCGATACCACCTCCAGCGTGATCCCCGGATGCACGGCGAGAAAGCGCGCGACGATCGGCGGCAACACATGCATGGCCACGATAGTCGGCACGTTCAGCCGCAAGGTGCCGGTCGGGCTGTCGCGAAAACTGTTGATCGCATCGAGCGCGCCGGCAATCTCGCCGAGCGCTGGCGCGAGCCGTTCCAGCAGGCGCTGGCCGGCTTCCGTGACCGTAACGCTGCGGGTGGTGCGATTTAGGAGACGCACGCCGAGCCGCGCTTCAAGCCGGCGAATCGCCTCGCTCAAAGCGGAGGCCGAGACCCCGCGCAAACGCGCCGCGGCCCTGAAACTGCGCACTTTGGTGATGGCCACGAAGGCGCTGAGATCGGAGAGATCGGGATCGTTCATTGTGCGTTTTTTCGTACAGCCCGTGCTGTGAAGGCCGGATTGTCGCACGACAAAACGCCTCGCATACTCTCTCCAACGCTCGCAATCACGCGACGCCAGACCTCAAGGGACTTGACATGAACCATCGGCAACTCGGCGCGACCGGACCACGCGTATCAGCATTGGGACTTGGCTGCATGGGCATGTCCGGCATGTACGGACCAGCCGACCGGAGCGAAAGCATTGCCACGATTCACGCCGCGCTCGACGCCGGCATCAACCTGCTAGATACCGGCGATTTCTACGGCAGCGGCCACAACGAAGCGTTGATCGGCGAAGCACTGAAGGGCACGAAACGCGACGCCGCCGTCATCAGCGTGAAATTCGGCGCACTGCGAGATCCGGCCGGCGGCTGGGTCGGTTATGACGCACGGCCGGCGGCTGTAAAGAACTTCCTGACCTATTCGATACAGCGCCTCGGGGTGGATTACATCGATATCTATCGACCCGCGCGGCTTGATCCGAATGTGCCGATTGAAGACACCGTGGGCGCGATTGCGGACATGGTGAAAGCAGGTTATGTGCGTCACGTCGGGCTCTCCGAGGTCGGCGCCGAGACGATCCGGCGCGCGGCTGCAGTACACGCAATCGCCGATCTGCAGATCGAGTACTCGCTGATTTCACGGGGTATTGAAGGCGATATTCTCTCGACGTGCCGCGAACTCGGCATCGGCGTGACGGCTTACGGCGTGTTGTCGCGCGGGCTGATCAGCGGTCATTGGCAGGCGGCGCAAAATCTGGCCGGCAACGATTTTCGCGCCTACAGCCCGCGTTTTCAGGGCGAAAACGCTGAGCGGAACCTGCAGTTGGTCGAAGCGTTGCGGCGGATCGCGGAAGCCAAGGGCGTGTCGGTGGCGCAGATCGCGATTGCATGGGTCGCAGCGCAGGGCGAGGATATCGTGCCGCTGGTTGGCGCGCGGCGGCGGGACCGGTTGACGGAAGCGCTGGGGGCGCTGGATGTCGTGCTGACGCCGGATGATCTCAGCGCGATCGAATATGCCGTGCCGAAGGGCGCCGCAGCCGGTGACCGGTACGCTGCCGCGCAAATGGCCCATCTCGACAGCGAAGTCCGTCAAGGATAACTGTCTAGGTCTTCAAGTTCGAAGCCGTTGGCGCGATCCGATTGCAAGTTGGCGCGATCGGATTAGTGTCGCGGAGAGCGTGCTTCTAGAATCCGGTGAACGCAGCAATTTTCGTTCACTGTTAAAGGAAGCACCTCATGTCTTCAGTCTGGTTTATTACGGGCAGTTCCCGCGGCATCGGCTATGAATTGGCGAAGGCCGTCCTGGCTGCAGGTCATCGCCTGGTTGCGACTGCGCGCCGTCCCGAGGATCTGGCCGCGCTCGTCGCGCAGTACGGCGAGCGCGTGCGCGCTGTCGCACTCGATGTGACCGATCCGGCTTCGGCGCGGGCCGGCGTGCAGCAGGCCGTTGAGGCGTTCGGCCGTCTGGATGTGGTCGTCAACAATGCGGGTTACGGCAACATCGCGTCGATCGAGGAAGGCGACGACGCCGATTTCCGCGCGCAGATGGAAACCAATTTCTACGGCGTCGTCAACGTGACGCGCGCCGCGTTGCCGGTCCTGCGCACGCAGCGCAGCGGCCACATCATCCAGATTTCATCGATAGGCGGACGCGTCGGCTCGCCCGGCCTCGCCGCGTATCAATCGGCGAAATGGGCCGTGGAGGGGTTCTCCGAGGTGTTGTCGAAGGAAGTCGCGCCGCTCGGGATCAAGGTGACGATTGTCGAGCCGGGCGGCTTTCGCACGGATTGGGCCGGGTCGTCGATGACCATCCACACGCCCGGCCCGGACTATGCCGCGAGCATTGCGCCCTTGCTCGAATATCGCGCGTCGCATCGGCCAGTCGGTGATCCCGCGAAAGCCGCGCAAGCGATCCTCGGCATAGCGGGACTGGACGAACCGCCGCTGCGATTGCTGCTCGGCAGCGACGCAGTGCATATTGCGGGACAAGTGCATGAAGCGCGCGGCGCGATGGATGCCAAGTGGCGTCACGTAAGCCTGTCGACCGATGCCGGCGATGCCACCGAATGGCGCGGGCTGGTCGATAAACTCGAGATCGTGAAGCAGCCGGCAAGGGACTAAAAGCGTATGAAAACCGATGGCGTTCCGGTCAGTCCGGCGTTGTTCGCACGGCTCAAGACGCTGGGCGTGGACGTGCCGCGCACGTTCCGGGCCGCTGGCTTGCCTTTACCGGCGACGGCGAACGCCGAGCCGGGCCGGATGCGGCTCACGACGCAGAAATACTTCGCGCTGTGGGAGGCTATCGCGCAGGTGAGCGGGGATCCGGCCATCGGCTTGCGCATTGGTGCTGAAACCTCGCACGGGCAGCTTGACGCCATGTCGCTTGCGGCGCTCCATTCCGCCAATTTCGGCGAGGCGCTGGCGAAGCTCGGGCGTTACAAGCGGTTGAGTTGTCCGGAGGAGGTGGTGGTCACCGTGCAGCGTGACGAAGCGGCTGTGACGTTCCGCTGGTTACTTGCCGACGGTTTTGTCCCCGAGTTGCTGGCGGACGCGATGTTCGCGTCTGCGCTGGCCATGGCGCGGCGTGGATCGGGTACTGCGATCAAACCGCGTCGCGTGGAGCTGACACGGCGGCCGGCCAACCGGACGATGTTCGCGCGCCACTACGGCTGCGAGATCGTGTTCGATGCCCCGAACGATGTGCTCGTATTCGATGCAGCAACGCTCGCGCTGCCTTTCGTGACGCATAACGTCGATTTGCTTGCTGCTGTGCTACCGCAACTCGATGCAGGTCTGGCCGCGCTTGCCCGCGAGCAAACGTTCTCAGATCACGTCGATGCCGTTCTCGCACGGAGCATGCGCGGCCAGCGGCCGAGCGTTGAAGCGCTGGCGCGTGAGTTGGGGATTAGCACACGCACGCTGCAGCGCAAGCTTGCACTCGATGGAACAAGTTATCAGCAGCAGCTCGACCGCGTGCGCAATCGGATAGCGCGCCGCTTGTTGGGTAGCACCGATCTGGCGGCTGGCGAGATCGCGTGGTTCTTAGGCTTTGAAGAGGTCAACTCGTTTTCCCGGGCGTTCAACCAGTGGGAAGGGATGACGCCTCAGCGATGGAGAGGGAACGAGGGGGTTAGTCGCGACCGGTCGTTTGCGGAACCTGTTGTTTGATTCGGAATGCTGATCAGATGATGCTGGTGTTCCCTGAGCCGCCGCTAATATTAAATTCCCCGCGGGACGAAGCTTCATCCCGGTGCGCGGTTACGTCAGCGCTCAATCATGGCGCGAACAATGTCGCAGAATGCCTCTGGCTGCTCAAGCATCATCATGTGGCCGGTATCGGGCTGGATCTCGTAGCTTAGCGACGCACTCTTGACCCAATCCGGTACATCCCACCCCGACGCCGATCTTTCTCCTGCAAGCAAGTGGATCGGCGTTCCATTGTCAACGACCGTGCGAGCGTGCTCAAGGAACTCCGGCGAGCCCGTTTCTTTCACCACCGCGCGAGACATCGCGGCGATGGTTGAACGAGGCTGGTTGCGCAGGATATCGTTGGCCCAGACGATTCGCTGCGGGCTGAGCGTCACACCGCTGTTTTGAAGCCACGCGGCGGGATCGTCGAGCATCCGTTGATGTTCGGCGCACCACGCTTCGTCACTGAGCGCGGCGATTTTCCGGCACCAGAAGGCGTCGCTAAGCGTGAAGTTGCCTTCGACGCTGATGAGCCCGCGCACCATGCTCGGCGCTTTTGCTGCGACCAGCATCGCAACCGCTCCGCCGACACTGTGGCCCAGCAACCAGCATGGTTCTCCGACTTGCTCTTCCACGTACCGGATAACCGATGCTGCCTGATTGTCGAGCGTAATCGCGCCAGCGTCGGTGTCTGCAAGTGAGCCGTATCCGATCAGGTCGGGCGTATGGACGCTTACACCAGGCATCCGTACGTCGGGTGAAAAATAGGCGATAGATCCCATCAAGCCGTGGATCATGACGAGCGGTGTTGCTTTGTCCATCTTCTTCAGTTCCTCAAGCATCTCTAGTGATACGAATTGAGCAGCAGGCACGACAAATACGAGTCAGATTTGTATGTTGATGCAGGCATCTGGGTGGACGAATACTAGCGCGACTCGCAACCTGCCAGCTACGCAATCGGCCCTTTAGCGGGGCGCGGAAAATCAGGCGAAACCATCGCAAACATCGCAAGGCCTGGCCGGATGTCGCGGCGGCAGGCGAACTCACGCGCTCGTGTGGGCCCCAACCGGCCACACTCTACGACGCACAACGATAAAATCTCCAGCCTGCAATAAACTATGACACTTGAAGCCAGCCGCGGCCGACATGGCGGTGGCCTGGTTCCGCAATTCCCGTTTGAAAAGGACCGATCTTGCTTCACATCGAAACCCCGTTGATCCTGCATCCCGGCCTGTCCACGTCCGCACGCCGCATCTGGCTCAAGCTCGAAAATCTCCAGCCCAGCGGCTCATTCAAAATGCGCGGGATGGGCTTGCTATGTTCGCGCGCGAAAGCGGCTGGCAAGCTCCGCGTGGTTTGCCCGTCGGGCGGCAACGCCGGTTTTGCAACCGCATTTGTAGCGCGCTTGCTTGGCATGCAGGCTGACATCGTGGTCCCTTCCACGACCCCCGAAAGCACCCGCAAGCGGATCGCCGCGCTCGGCGCGACGGTGATCGTCCATGGCGATGTCTGGGACGAAGCGAACGAGCATGCGCTGGCGCTCTCAGCATCCGATGAAGTCGAGTACGTGCCGGCGTTCGATCACCCCGTCTTATGGGAAGGCCATAGCACGATGATCGACGAAATTATCACTGTCCTGCCGCAAGTGGATGCCGTCGTGGCCAGCGTGGGCGGGGGCGGTTTGCTCGCGGGTATCCTGACGGGTTTGTTGCGCCATGGCCGCACGGATTGCCGCGTGATCGCGTGCGAGACGACGGGCGCGGCGTCATTTCGCGCGGCGCTCGATGCCGGGCATCCGGTGAAACTGGATCGCATCGACAGCATCGCAAAATCGCTTGCCGCGCTTCAGGTGGCGAGCTGGCCGGTCGACGCCATCAAGCAGTTCCCGCACGAGTCGGTGGTCTTGTCCGATGCCGATGCAATCATGGGCGTGACGCGTTTCGCCGATGACCATCGGCAGCTCGTGGAACCGGCTTGCGGAGTATCGCTTGCTGTCGGGTACCTTGATCATCCGGCGATTGCCGGAGCGCACGACGTGGTGATCGTGGTGTGCGGCGGAGTCAGTGTCGATGCGCGGATGGTGGCGGACTGGGCGAGCTGACTCGTTCATGCAGGGGACGCGTCACGTTGCAAAAACACAAACACGCCAACGCAACTCTCACCGGTCGTATGCGTGTTTGCTCGCCTGATCGTCCTCGTCCATCACGTCTCCGAAGCCGGTCGGTACGACGACCAGCGGATGGGTACCCGCCGCATCATGGTTATCGGCAAGTGCAAAGGCCTCCGAAATAATTTTATCTACGTCCTGCCGCATCATCGTCACCTCAAACGGTAGATGCGCAGCGAACGGGTCCCAGTCGAAGCACCCGACAACCGTCGATTGCAACGCGTCCCGGGACAATTGCGACGTGAACTGCACCAGCCCTTCGAATGCAGTAATCGAATTGATGAACAAACCAGCGGGCAGCCTGCCAAGGCTCTCGTAGCTATGAGCAAGCGCTTGCCGCGCAGCGGAAGCGTTGTATCCGCAGCAATCCACCGCATCGGCTGCCGGGCTGATTCCGCCGGCCTCGAATGCGTCGCGGAAGCCGAGAATGCGCTCTTCCGTTGCGTACTCGCCGGCCACCCCACCGAGGAAGGCTAATTCTTCAGGGGCACCACCCCGCGCCTTCATTTTATCGATCAACACTTCAGTCAGCGCGCGCGCGCCGCCGCGGTTGTCCGAGACGACCGACGGCGCGCCGGAGCCGGGCAAGTCGACATTGATGCACGTCACGCCTGCCGCCGCACACAATGAGTTGAGAGGCGTGGGGTTGCGCACGCCGGCAATGAAGAGCACTTCGACCCGTTGCGACAGCAGTGTCTCCGTGACGCTTGTCTCGACCGCCGGATCCCGCTGCGTACTGACGACGATAGGGCACAGACCCCGGCTTCTCGCCTGTTCTTCGAAGGTCTCCGCAAGCCCTGCAAAAAAACGATTGCGATAGTGCGGAAGAATCATCCCGGCTAGCCCGGAACGCGAGAGCCTCAGCCCTCTGGCACGCATGTTGACGTTGTACCCGAGCTGCTGCGCGCTCTCCAGAATGCGGTTGGCAGTTTCCTCCTTGATGCGATAACGCATCCAACTGCCGTTTAGCACCATGCTCACCGCCGTGACCGACGTGCCGGTCGCCTCGGAAATATCGTAGATCGTGGACTTGCGTCCCTTGCTACTGCGGACCATCTGAGTTTCCCCATTCAATTGCGTTGCATCGTCACCCGGAGGCTGACCTGCTTCGGCCGGAAACCATACTAGGGTATTCGAGAGTTGACCATCATGCTAAATGGATTCAGCATCGGTCCCGTCATTAGCTGAATGGATTTAGCAAACTGCTAAAAATTTAGCGACCCGGCAAATTGTCCACAATCAAACCAACGGACTTCGCCTGAGCGAGCGCTCACGGCGGTCCACGCGGAGGAGACATGTCAAGGTACTTCGTACGCGCCGTGTGCGTAGGCGTCGCTGCATTCGCGTTGGCAACAGGCCTGGCTTTGGCCTCACCCGACAAACCCGTCATTGGGGTCGTTGTAAAAATCGGCGGGATTCCGTGGTTCAACGCCATGGACGCCGGCATCAAGAAGCGAGCGGAGCAACTTGGCGTCAAGGCGTTCATGGTCGGCCCGACTAGCGCGGATCCTGCGCTGCAGGTGCGGGCGATCGAAGATCTGATCGCGCAGCACGTGGATGTGATCGGCGTTGTGCCGAACGACGCCGAGGTGTTGGAGCCGGTGCTGGCGCGGGCCCGCGCTGCGGGCATCAAGGTCATCACGCACGAGTCGCCGAAGCAGAAGAATGCTGATTGGGACTTCGAACTCGCGTCGGTCAAAGGCTTCGGCGAAGCGTACGCAAAGCGCATGGCGACCGCGTTGGGCGGCAAGGGCGAATACGCTGTCTTTGTCGGCTCGCTGACCGTTCCTTTGCATAACGCGTGGGCCGATGCGGCAATCGCTTATCTCAAGGCGAACGATCCCGGCATGACGCTGGTCGGCGATCGTTACGGTGTTGCCGAAGATGTGGACGCGTCGCGCAAGACCGCACTCGACCTGATGCGTGCGCATCCGAACCTCAAGGGCATCCTTGCCTTCGGCAGTCAGGGCCCGATCGGGGCGGCCCGCGCGGTTGCGGAAAAGCATGAACAGGGAAATATCCTCGTGCTCGGTCCGTTTTCGCCGGGGCAGGGCAAGCGTCTCGTGCACGACGGCGTGCTTTCTGGCGGCTATATGTGGAATCCCGAGATTGCCGGCGAAGTGTTCGTGACCCTGGGTGTGATGGTCGCGAAGGGTGAACCGATCAAGGACGGTACGAAGATCGAAGGCCTGGGTGTCGTCCATCCCGACGGCCATAACCTGATCGTCGATCAACTCGTGGATCTCAACGCGAAAACCGTCGACGACCTCGCGAAGATGGGGCTCTGAACGCGATCGTTAGTTTCTCTGGTAGGGCGAAGGGCGGCTGAGGCTGTCCTTCACTTAAGCGGTCAGGCCGGGTATGGGTAGCATCGGAGTGTTTTCATGGTTCCAGCGGCTTCGAAGGACCGCCTCGCGCCCTCGCGAGGCAACGCGAGCGAGATGCCGGCGGCTGTCGACGCCGGCGGCGTTGGCGGCATTGCCGACATTGGCGGCGCACCGCTGCTCAAGCTTGAAAATGTCACCAAGATATTTGGTGGCGTAAAGGCGCTGCAGGCCGTGAAGTTTGACGTCATGCCGGGCGAGGTGGTGTGCCTCGCGGGTGAAAACGGCTGCGGCAAGAGCACCCTGATCAAGGTGATCAGCGGCGTCTATCAGCCAGAAGCCGACGCGGTCATGCTGATGGACGGACAGTCGATCGCTGGTCTGGAGCCGTCAAAGGCCCGGGACCTCGGGATTCAGGTGATATGGCAGGACCTTGCACTGTTTCCCGAGATGACCGTGGCGGAGAACATTGCTTTTGAGCGCAACCTCGGTCCTCGTCCGCGCCTGGTCAACTACCGCCAGATGAAAATCGCCGCTCGTCGCATCCTGGAGCGCTTGGGCGTTGCAATTGATCTCGGCCGCTCCGTGCGCTCGCTGTCGATCGCCCAGCGGCAGATCGTGGCCATCGCCCGCGCACTTGTTGCCGATGCCCGGCTGGTGTTCATGGATGAACCGACTGCATCGCTCAGTCACGCTGAAACCAAAGCATTGCTGACGATCGTGCGCCGCCTCTCGGCTGACGGGATTGCAGTCGTGTTCGTCAGTCACCGGCTTGCCGAAGTGCTCGACGTATGTACGCGCGTGACGGTGTTGCGGGACGGGCAGTACGTCGGCACGTTCCCGACTGCTGGCATGACGCAAACCCGTCTCACGGAACTCATGACCGGCCGCACATTCGACTATGCGGTGCGGACCACGGACTTGTCCGCTGCGCCGATTGTGCTGAATGTCGAAGGCCTGTCACGGCGCAATGAATACGATGAAGCCTCCTTCTGCGTGAAGAAGGGCGAGATTCTTGGCATCACCGGCCGCCTTGGCGCAGGGCGAACGGAACTGGCGCTGTCGTTGTTCGGCATGACGCGGCCGGGTGCCGGGACGGTCAGCCTCGACGGAAAAAAGGTATCGCTGGGTTCGAACCGGGACGCGATCCGGGCTGGCATTGCCTATGTTTCCGAAGATCGACTTCAGCTAGGTTTAGTGCAGCAGCAGTCTATTGGCGACAACACCGTTGCCGCCGTACTGGACGATCTGCTCGATGCCGCCCGTCTGATCGCTCCTCGCAAACGGGATGCCCTGATTCACGATTGGATTCAGCAACTGGCGGTCAAGATCGGCAAGCCCGACGATGCTGTCTCAACGCTTTCCGGGGGCAATCAGCAACGCATCGTGCTCGCGAAATGGCTGGCGACGAACCCGAAACTGCTGATCCTGGATTCGCCCACTGTAGGGGTCGACGTGGGTGCGCGAGCCGGCATCTTTGCCATCATCCACAAGCTCGCCGAGCAGGGCATGGCCATCTTGCTGATCTCCGATGAGATCCCTGAAGTCTATTTCAACGCCGACCGTATTCTGCATATGCGCAATGGGCGCATGGTCGCGGAGTACGTGCCGGGAACCACGACCATCGACCAAATCGAGCGAGACGTCCATGCCTGATCTTCGCAAATGGGGGATTGGTTCGATCGAGGCCCTGCTGATTCTCGTGATCGCTGCCATGGTGATCGGGCTCGGCGCGACCACCTCAACGTTCCTCACGCTGCCCAACCTGTTCGACCTGCTTAACCAAAGCGCGGTCAACATCATTTTTGCAGCTGGACTGCTGGTCGTGCTCATTGCCGGTGGGATCGACATCTCGTTCGCCGTGGGCGCGTCCGTGGTCCAGTACCTGACCGCGCTCACCGTCATGCGGCTCGGTGGCGGCGACTGGGCACTGGGCTTCCTGGTGGCCGCCGGGTTTGGCTGTCTGCTTGGCGCCATTAATGCCACCATCATTTATCACTTTCGCATCGTATCGATCGTCGTGACCATCGCGACCTTCAACGTATTCTTCGGCGGCCTGATGTTCCTGACGGGCGGCGTGTCCATCTACGACCTTCCGGACTGGTGGATGAACCGCGTTTCGCTGGTCTCGTTCAAGACGTCGAGCGGCGTCGCCGAGCTCGCGCTGCCTGTCGCGGTCATGGCAGTCATGGTCGTGGCCACCTGGTTCTTGCTCCGGCGCACGACTATCGGCCGGCAACTCTACGCCATGGGCGACAACCCTGAGGCGGCCCGGCGCGTGGGCATCAACATGGGTGCGATGCATTACGTGGCCTTTGGCTGGCTCGGCATGATGGCTGGTATTGCAGGGCTGATGCAGGCTCACTATGTGCAAGAGGTCGTGCCCAACGCGCTGTACGGCCGCGAACTTGATGTACTTGCGGCCGTGGTGCTCGGCGGTGCCCGCCTTGGCGGCGGGCGCGGCACGATCCTCGGCGCCATCCTTGGCGTCCTGCTGACGGCCATCACCGCGAACGGGTTGAATCTGCTTGGGATTTCGCCGTACGCGTTCAAGATGATCATTGGCGCCATTATTTTGATCGCCATCACCTTGTCGAGCGACGGCCTGGCCAAGCTGTTCGGATCGCGATTCACGCTGCCACGCGCAAAGGTCTCGTCATGAAACCTTCCTTACCGCATCGCTCCGCTTTACCGCTCGTGCAAGCCGATGTTGTCGGCCTGTTAGGGTTCCTTGCCATTGTGATCGTGGCCATGAGCTTCGCCTCGGATCGCTTCTTTACCACCGGCACCTTTGTTTCAGTGGCGTTCCAGTTGCCCGAACTCGGGCTCTTTACGCTGGCCATGCTGATGCCGTTGATTTCCGGCGGCTTTAATCTGGCCGTCACGTTCACCGCGAACATAGCCGGGCTCGCAATGGCCTGGGTGCTGCATTCACAAGGCGGCGCGGATGCCGGCGCCGGCGCAATCGTGCTTGGGATCTGCGCTGCACTTGCTACGGGCGCGGCGGCTGGATGGATCATGGGGGCCATCATCGCGCGTACCGGCGCAAGCCCGATCCTGGTGTCCCTTTCAATGATGATCTTTCTACGCGGGCTTGGAGAATTCATGACCCACGGCGGAGACATTTCGGGCTTTCCGCCGTTCGTGTTGAAACTGGGCAACGGCCTACTGCTCGGCGTTCCCGTCCCGCTCTGGATCTTCGCCGGCTGTGCGGCTATCTGGCATGTCGTCATGACGCGCTCGCGACTCGGTTTCGCCACACGCATGATCGGCTCGAATATAGAGGCAACCCGCTATTCGGGTATCGACACCCGGCGCGCAGTGACGCGGATCTACATGCTCTCCGGCCTGATGTGCGGCGTGGCGGGCGTAGTGATGCTGGCCAGTTTCAACTCGGTGCGCGTCGGGCACGGCGAGGCATTCCTATTGATCGCCGTGCTGGCCTGCTTCCTCGGGCGCGTGGATCCGTTCGGCGGATTTGGGCGCGTCGTTCCAGTTGTAATTGCGCTGGTCATCCTGCAGGTCATCGCCTCCGGCCTGAACTTGCTCGGCGCCAACCAGCATCTCGCCACCGCTTTGTGGGGCGTGTTTTTACTTGCCGTGATGTTCCTGCGTTGGGCATGGGCACGCGGCTATTTTCAAGCTTTGGTCCGCAGACGCGCGACCGCTACCGGAGGAGTGACTCAATGAATAAGCTCGGTGTTCATGCATTGGTATGGGCCGGCGACCTGACGCCGGAGTCGACGCGCAAGGTCATCAGCCAGACCAAGGCAGCCGGTTTTGATCTGGTTGAGCTGTCCCTTCACGGGCCCAAGGTCATGGACCTGGCGCTTACGCGCGACCTCCTGCAGGAGCATGGCCTGGAGATCGGCTGTTCGCGTGGTCTTACATTGGATGCCGACGTATCCAGCGACAATCCTGAGTCAGTTGCACGGGGTCTGGCATTGCTGGAAGAGGGCGTCAGCATCACGGCGGAACTCGGCGGCAAGTACTTCGGCGGCATCCTGTACGGTGCAATGGCGAAGTACCAGGCGCCGCTCACCGCTCAAGGCAGGCGCAACGCGGTTGACTCGCTGAAGCGGATTGCCGATTTTGCGTTGAAGAAAGATGTCACCCTCGGCCTCGAAGTCGTGAATCGCTACGAAAGCAACCTGCTCAACACGGCATCACAAGCGCTCGGCATGCTGGATGAAGTCGATGCGCCCAACGTCGTGGTGCATCTCGATACCTATCACATGAATATTGAGGAATCCGACTTTATGCAGCCGGTTCTGGCATGCGGGAAACGTTTAGGCTATGTCCACATCGGCGAAAGTAATCGGGGCTACCTGGGATCGGGGACTATTGATTTTGCACAGTTCTTTCATGCACTATCCATGATTGGCTATGAGGGCGTGGTCACGTTTGAAAGCTTCTCGTCGACTGTTGTGAACGAGCAGTTGTCGAACGCCCTGGCGATCTGGCGGAACCTGTGGGACGACAGCATGGATCTCGCCACGCATGCGCGGACGTTCATCGCCGGCGGCATCAACGCTGCGGCCAAAGCAAGGGCGCATCATTAGCGAGATGTTTAGCCGAGCGACTCGGCAGAGCGCAGACATGGCCCGCGAGCATGACCGCTGAACGCGCGCGGTTATGATGCGCTACCAGACCGCGTCCCTGCTTCATTTTCGTGGTGGACGTCCCCAGCCACTTGGAGACGGGCGCGGTGCAATTAAGAAAATCACACAGGATTGTGCCGATGATCGAAGACCGTTTTCTTGTGCGACTGGAGCAGCTTGTGTCGGATGGCCAGCGTCGAATTCTTGGGCTGGTGGGTGCGCCGGGTGCAGGCAAATCAACGCTGGCACAGGCCATTCTGGAAGCACTGCCGGGCCGCGCGGTGGTCGTGCCGATGGACGGGTTTCATCTTGCGAACGTCGAACTCGAACGTCTTGGCCGCGCGTCCCGCAAGGGCGCCGAGGATACATTCGACAGCGCCGGTTACGTCGCATTGCTTGCGCGCCTGCGCGCGCAGCGTCACGACGAGATGATCTATGCGCCCATGTTTCGCCGGGAGATCGAGGAGCCCATTGCCGGCGCCATTCCGGTGATGCCTCACATACCCCTTGTCATCACCGAAGGCAACTATCTGCTGTTGCAGCACGGTCAATGGAACGCCGTTCGCCCCTTGCTCGACGAAGCCTGGTATGTCGATGTCGATCCAGCATTGCGCCTGCAGCGGCTCATAGCGCGCCACGTGAAGTTCGGTCGCGATGAAGACGCCGCCCGCGAATGGGTTCAACGCACCGACGAAGTAAACGCGGCGCTGATTGATACGACGCGCGGACGCGCCGATCTCGTCTACCACTGGTCGTCATAGAACGTGTGACGGCGCAGAAAGCCGACATCTCATAGCGCCCGGACGAAGGCGGGACACGGTAAGTCGTGCTCCGACGCCGATCCGTTCGGTGCCTTGCGGACAGCGAACCTACCGCCGCGCGGAGGGGTTCGCATACGCACCGTAATCAGGTTCCCGGCGTTCCCGCAGCGGACAGCCGCGCCGCGCGTCTTGCGAACGGCAGACCGCGGCATCGATCCGACCTGGATCGTCGAAACAACCGCAGATATCCGCCTTTAAGTGCTGGTATACCCGCCCCTCGTGCGAGTAACAAACACCTGCGCCGCACCTCCTCAACGCAAGCCCCGTTCGCCTCAAATTCCGACCGCGAAATCTCCGGCATCGCTTAAACGCCCTCATCGCATCGCAGCAAAAAAAAACGGCAAACCTGCCGTAGCGCTAGCGTTTTCAACCCAATCGCACTGCATCACTCCTGCGTCGTCAAACAAATCCGCTTGACTAATACTGTGTGTGGAATATTGTATATCACAAACCAAACAACGCCAGCCAAGGAGGAGAGACGTTATGGCAGAAGTACTGAACGACCCGCAGACCGCCACTGCAGCCGAGACAGCGAAGCAGGAAACACCGGCGACGACCGACGGTTTCCATCTGGTTATCGATGCCCTGAAACTGAACGACCTCAACACGATCTTCGGGTTGGTCGGTATTCCCATTACCGACCTGGCGCGCCTGGCGCAGGCCGAAGGCATGCGTTTCATCGGTTTTCGCCATGAACAGCACGCGGGCAATGCGGCGGCCATCGCCGGCTACATGACGCAAAAGCCGGGCATCTGCATGACCGTGTCGGCACCGGGTTTCCTGAACGGCCTGACAGCACTGGCCAACGCGACCACCAATTGCTTCCCCATGATCCTGATCAGCGGATCCAGCGAGCGTGAGATCGTCGACTTGCAGCAGGGCGATTACGAGGAAATGGATCAGCTCAACGCCGCCAAGCCGTACGCGAAGGCCGCATACCGCGTCCTGCACGCGGAAGACATTGGCATCGGCATTGCGCGCGCAATTCGTGCAGCCGTGTCGGGCCGTCCCGGTGGCGTCTATTTGGACTTGCCGGCGAAACTGCTGTCCCAGACCATCGATGCCGTGAAGGGCAAGCAGTCCCTCGTACGCGTGGTCGACGCAGCGCCGCGCCAGCTTCCGGCGCCTGACTCGGTCAAGCGTGCGCTCGACGTGCTGAAGGGCGCGAAGCGTCCGCTGATCCTTCTCGGCAAGGGCGCGGCTTACGCCCAGGCCGACGCACAGATTCGCGCGCTTGTGGAAAAGAGCGGCATCCCTTATCTGCCGATGTCGATGGCCAAGGGATTGCTGCCCGATACGCACGAGCAATCGGCATCGGCCGCGCGTTCGTTCGTGCTGCAGGAAGCCGACGTCGTGCTGCTGATCGGCGCACGCCTGAACTGGCTGTTGTCGCACGGCAAGGGCAAGACGTGGGGCGCGGTACCGAAGCAATTCATCCAAATCGACATCTCGCCGACGGAAATCGACAGCAATGTGGCGATCGCCGCGCCGGTGATCGGCGATATCGGCTCGTGCGTGTCGGCCTTGCTCGGCGGTATCGATGCCAGCTTCCCGAAGCCGAGCACCGAATGGACTGGTGCAATCTCCGAGCGCAAGAACAAGAACCTCGAAAAGATGGCCGCGACGCTCGCCAAGAATCCGTCGCCGATGAATTTCCACAGCGCGCTGCGTGCGATCCGCGACGTGTTGAAGACGCGCCCGGACATCAACGTCGTCAACGAAGGCGCGAACACCCTCGACTACGCCCGCAGCATCATCGACATGTATGAGCCGCGCAAGCGTTTCGACTCGGGTACGTGGGGAATCATGGGTATCGGCATGGGCTTCGCGATTGGCGCGGCGGTGACGAGCGGCAAGCCGGTCGTCGCCATTGAAGGCGATAGCGCGTTCGGTTTCAGCGGCATGGAACTCGAGACCATCTGCCGCTACGACCTGCCGGTCTGCACCATCGTGTTCAACAACAACGGCGTGTATCGCGGCACGGATGTGAACCCGACCGGCGGCAAGGACGTTGCCCCGACCGTGTTCGTCAAGAACGCGCGCTACGACAAGATGATTGAAGCGTTCGGTGGCATCGGCCGCCACGCGACGACGCCGGAAGAGTTGACGCAGGCACTGCAGGAAGCCATTGCGTCCGGCAAGCCGACCCTCATCAATGCGGTTATCGATGAAGCCGCCGGCACCGAGAGCGGCCGCCTGACCAATCTGAATCCGCAAAGCACGGCGATGAAAAAGTAATCCGCTTGGAAGTTACCGCCGGCATTGGCGGTTTCGCCAAAACGCACCGCCGATGCCGCCGCAAGAACATGAGTAACCCACCTTTAGCCAGTGAGTCAGGAGACAGGAACCATGAGCAAGCCACTTGAGGGAATCAAGATTATCGACTTCACGCACGTGCAGGCAGGCCCGGCCTGCACGCAGTTGCTAGCGTGGTTCGGCGCCGACGTGATTAAGGTTGAACGCCCGGGTTCGGGCGATGTCACCCGCACGCAATTGCGCGATATCCCGGACGTCGATGCGCTGTATTTCACGATGCTCAACAGCAACAAGAAGTCCCTCACGCTCGACACCAAGAAGCCCGAAGGCAAGGCGGTCCTGGAGAAGCTTATTAAGGAATCCGATGTGATGGTGGAAAACTTCGGTCCGGGCGCGCTCGACCGGATGGGTTTCCCATGGCATACCATCAAGGAACTGAATCCGAAGATGATCCTGGCGTCGGTGAAGGGCTTCAGCGACGGCCACCATTACGACGACCTGAAGGTCTACGAAAACGTCGCGCAATGCGCGGGTGGTGCGGCATCGACCACCGGTTTCTGGGACGGTCCGCCGACCATCAGCGCAGCGGCGCTGGGCGACAGCAACACTGGTATGCACCTCGCTATCGGCATCCTGACGGCGCTGATCGGACGCGACAAGACGGGCAAGGGACAGAAGGTCGCGGTATCGATGCAGGACAGCGTGCTCAACCTGTGCCGCGTGAAGCTGCGCGATCAGCAACGCCTGGACCGGCTCGGTTACCTGGAGGAATATCCGCAATACCCGCATGGTGAATTCAGCGATGTCGTTCCGCGCGGCGGCAATGCCGGCGGCGGCGGTCAGCCGGGCTGGGTGCTGAAATGCAAGGGCTGGGAAACCGATCCGAACTCGTACATTTACTTCACGATCCAGGGTCACGCGTGGGCGCCGATTTGCCGCGCGATCGGCAAACCCGAATGGATCGAAGATTCGAACTACAACACGGCGAGTGCGCGTCAGCCGCACATCTTCGACATCTTCAAGACGATTGAAGAATGGCTCGCCGATAAAACCAAGTTCGAGGCGGTGGATATCCTGCGCAAGTTCGATATTCCATGCGCGCCCGTGCTGACGATGAAAGAACTGGCCAACGATCCTTCGTTGCGTGAAAGCGGCACGATTGCCGAAGTCCCGCACAAGGAGCGCGGTACATATCTGACGGTGGGCAGCCCGATCAAGTTCTCGGACATGAAGCCGGAGATCACGGCATCGCCGTTGCTGGGCGAGCATACGGACGAAGTGCTCGAGAGCCTGGGTTACAGCAGCGCGGAAATTGCAAACCTGCATCAGCAACAAGCCGTTTAAACGCGAGAAGCTCAGCGCCGTGGATTGCCTTGACGGACCCACGGCGTGGACAGAATCGCTACCTGAAAAGACCAAGGCCATTTCAATCATGAATAGCGCCGTGCATGCAAAACCCCCAATCGATTTCGAACAACTGGTCGACGTGATCGGCGACGCGGTTGTCATCTCAGACGCCAGTGGCGCCATCACCTTATGGAACCCCGCTGCCGAGCGCATGTTCGGGTTCACGCCTGAAGAAGCGCTGGGCAATTCTCTGGACCTCATCATTCCCGAACGCTTGCGAGGACGTCACTGGAGCGGCTACGAAAAAACCATGGCGACCGGTGAGACCCGTTACGGACACGATGTTTTGCGCGTGCCCGCTGTGCACAAGGACGGCCGGTCTCTATCGATTGCATTCACGGTCGCGCTGCTGCAGGCAGAGGGACCGGAAAAGAAAGTGACCGGCATCGTGGCCGTCATACGCGATGAAACCAGCCGCTTCACGGAAGAGCGAAACCTGCGCAAGCGCCTGGCTGAACTCGAAGCAAAATCCGGCGCGTGATCCGAATACAGGGACTGCGCGGGGGACCGCACTACGGTAAAAGGAGACAACAATGACCGCCCAAGCGGACGTGAAACGTTACGAGCTGCTGATTGGTGGCGAAGCAGTGGCGCCCGGTGGAGGCGCGTATTCCAGCATCATCGATCCATCGACCGAGACGCCGATAGCGAGCGTTGCCCAGGGCACGGCGGCTGATGTCGACCGCGCCGTGCAAGCGGCGCGCGCCGCGTTGAAACCGTGGAACGCGATCAGGGCATCCGAGCGCGGCCGGATCCTGATGCGCTTTGCAGAATTGATGCGTACGCATCAGGATGAAATTGCTGCGGTAGAAAGTCTCGACGCCGGCAAGCCGATCTCCGGCGTCCGGCGACAGGATGTCCCGGCTGCCATCGACACCCTCGCGTATTACGCGGGCTGGTGCGACAAGATCAATGGGCAAGTGGTGCCCACGCGCCCGGACGCGCTGACCTACACCGTGCGCGAACCGGTCGGCGTAGTCGCGGCTATCGTGCCGTGGAATTTCCCGTTGATGATCGGCATGTGGAAGATCGCGCCCGCGCTTGCCTGCGGCTGCACGCTGGTCGTCAAGCCCGCGGAGCTGACGCCGTTATCGGCGTTGATGCTCGGCCGTCTCGCGCTGGAAGCAGGCGTGCCGCCGGGCGTACTCAATATTGTGACCGGCAAGGGCTCGGTGGTCGGCGACGCGCTCGTGGCGCATCCGGGTGTGGACAAGGTTACGTTCACCGGTTCGCCATCTGTTGGCCGGGGAATCTTGCAGGGCGCGGCGGTCAACTTCAAGCGAGTCACGCTCGAGCTGGGCGGCAAGTCCGCCAACGTCATTTTCGCCGATGCCAATCTCGATCAGGCCGCTCGCGCGGCTGCGTCGGGGATCTTTTTCAACGCGGGGCAGGTGTGTTCGGCGGGCTCGCGGGTGCTGGTCCAGCGAGCTGTATATGACGAGGTCGTCGACCGTCTGGCGCAGCGTGCGAAGTCGATCACGCTGGGGGACCCATCGCAGAAAGACACCTCCATGGGACCACTCATTTCCGCGAAGCAGATGCAGACGGTGCTCGATTACGTGGACATCGGGAAGAACGAAGGGGCGTCGGTTGTATCGGGTGGGAAGCGATGGGGCGAGCGGGGCTATTTTGTCGAGCCCACGGTGTTTGCCAACGTCGAGCACGAGATGCGCATCTCGCAAGAAGAGATCTTCGGCCCGGTGGTCAGCGTGATTCCCTTCGACGATGAAGCGGATGCCGTGCGCATTGCCAACGGGACGCTCTATAGCCTCGCGGCGGGCGTGTGGAGCGCAGATATAGGCCGGGTGCACAGGATGGCCTCAGCGCTCAGGGCCGGCACGGTGTGGGTGAATACGTACGGATATACGGACGTCCGGTTGCCGTGGGGAGGCTCAGGTGATTCGGGCTTTGGCCGCGAGCACGGGGACGTGGCTATCGAGAACTTTACGGAGCCTAAGAGCGTGTGGGTGTCGCTGACGCAATGAGGTGGACGCAATGAAAAGAGGGGCGGGTTGATTAACCCGCCCCTCTTTGAAAGCTGAGTACCTGAGGCATGACCTTGGGCACTCAGCAGCATCAAGCATCAAGCAGCTTTAGCCTGAGGACTGTCGCAGTCCGGGCGCCACATCCGTGCGCCGCGCGTATCGTCGGCCCGGGCGATGGTTGTAGCGCGGCACGCCTCGTAATACGCGTTTTTCCTGTCGACGATGGCCTCGCACAGGAACTCCGCGCTGTAAGCCTTGAGCAGGTGGGGGCAATGCAATTCGATGTACTGCGCAATGCGCGCCTGATCGCTGGGTGCGTGCGCCAGCGACTGAAGTGTTTCGACGTCCCAGCGGAACATCAGGTCAAGTTCTTCGAAGGCGCTGTTGTAGGCGCAAAGCTGCGACTGAAGTTCGCGCGCATCGGCGATCGTGGCTTGTGAACGGTTCATGGTCGTCTCCTCATCCTAAGTTAGCCATGAATGACAGCGTGCGTTTGCTGCGTGGCTTAACTGCAGGATAGAAAGAACCATCCATATACGATAGTCACTTGTTTTTTGCCTAACTATTAAAGATACCTAATAGATGGTTTACCCGATATGCGTGATGGCCGAGATTTGCGCCGCCCCTTCGTCGATGAGGAATTGCTTGAACGCCATCGCCACTGCCGGAAGCCGCTTGTTATGACGATGCACGAGGTACCAGTTGAGCATCACGGGAAAACCCGCTATGTCGAGCACGGCCAGTCGTCCGATCTGCAACTCCATGCTGACCGTGTGCGCCGACAAAAAACTGATCCCCATGCCCGCGATGACCGCCTGCTTGATGGTCTCCGTGCTGGTGATTTCCATGGCGATGTTCAGCGGCTTGAGTCTTCCCGCGAAACCTTCTTCCATCGAATTCCAGGTGTCGGAACCGCGCTCCCTGACGATAAACGGCTCCTCGACAAGCGACTCCAGCGCAATGTTCTTCTTGCCCACCAGCGGATGATCCGGGGGCGCCACGATCACGTAAGGGTGCGGGGCAAACGACACGTTCTCGGTGTCCATGTCCTTCGGCGGGCGAACCATGATCGCGAGGTCGGTGAGGTTGTCGGTGAGCTGGTGCAGCAGTTCTTCGCGATTGTGGACGGCGAGCTTCAGCTTGACGTCGGGATTGCGTTTAGTGAATTCGGCCAGCAGGCGCGGAAAGAAATAGTCCCCGGCGCTGATCACGGCCACGTTCAGCGTGCCTCCGGAAATACCCTTGAGCCGGGCCATGGCGTCGTCGGCTTCGCGGAACTGTTCGAGGATCGCGCGGCTGTGGTGGAGCATTTCCTGACCGGCAGATGTCAGGTAGATCCTCTTGCCGAGCTGCTCGAAAAGCGGCAGACCCGCGTGCTCCTCGAGCTGCTTGACCTGCGTGGAGACGGCCGGCTGGGTGAGGTAGAGCTCTTCGGCGGCGCGCGAGAAGCTGAGCCGCCGTGCGACGGTTTCGAATATTTTCAGTTGCCTGAGCGTCGCATTACGCATCATGACGGATCTCCACCTATAAACGATCCTGAATTTATACAATAAATTTTTCTAACTTTCCCTAATCGTTTTTCTGCCGCAGGATGCTTTCAACGTGCGGTAGTTTCGTAAGGTGCACGCGGGGAAAGGGCAGAGGCAGGGTCAACCCCTACAAACATCAGAACACTGGGAATCGCTTAAAAATGATTCTTCTTTTCACCGCTTTTACCTTTACGGCCCGCAGGAAGGGCGTGGCCGTATCCGGCGCCGCAACGCCACGAACATGTTTCCTGACCGACCAAGACCCCTCTCACACCGGTGATCAAGACACGGTGTGCCGCAGTCGATTACGTACTTGAATACGCGCCGCACGAGCGCTGTAAATAACGGAGACAGACATGGCAAACGCAGCGACGGCACCGGCCGCTGGTCAGCCCAAAATGGGGTGGCACAACAATCGGTGGGCACAGCTCGCCATCGGCATCATCTGCATGGGCTTGGTCGCCAATCTGCAGTACGCGTGGACTTTGTTCGTTGTCCCGATGGATGCGAAACATCACTGGGGCCAGGCGGCGATTCAAACCGCGTTCACCATTTTCATTGTCACGGAAACCTGGCTGGTGCCGCTGGAAGGCTGGCTCGTCGATAAATTCGGCCCGCGGCCGGTCGTGATCGGCGGCTCGATCTGTGCGGCGCTGGGCTGGATCATCGATGCAAACGCGACCAGCCTGATTCATCTCTACATTGCGGCCGTGATTGCCGGCGTGGGCGCGGGTTGCGTGTACGGCACCTGCGTGGGCACGGCGCTCAAGTGGTTCCCGGATAAGCGCGGCCTGGCTGCCGGTTTGACGGCGGCAGGTTTCGGCGCAGGCGCGGCGGTCACGGTCATCCCCATCTCGAACATGATCCAGCGCTCGGGTTACGAACACACCTTCGTATTCTTCGGCATCTTCCAGGGCGTCTGCATCCTGTTGCTCGGCATGCTGCTGGTCCGTCCGAGACCGCCCGCTCATGCAGTCCCGGCCAAGCGCGTGGTGGCATCGAAGATCGACTACACGACGGGCCAGATGGTGCGCTCGCCGCTCTTCTGGGTGCTGTACATGATGTTCGTGTTCGTCGCCGCGGGCGGCGTGATCGCGACCGCACAACTCGGCCCGATCGCCAAGGAATATGGCTTTGCCAAGATGCCGGTCAACCTGCTCGGCGTGACCTTGCCGCTCCTGACCATGGCGCTATCGATCGACAACCTGTGCAACGGCTTCACGCGTCCGCTATGCGGCTGGATCTCCGACAAGATCGGCCGCGAGAACACCATGTTCTTCATCTTCATCGGCGAAGGCGTGGCGTTGCTTGGCCTCATGGAGTTCGGCCACAACCCGTATCTGTTCATGTTTTTCGCGGCCATCACGTTCCTGTGCTGGGGCGAAATCTTCTCGATCTTCCCCGCCACATGCGCCGATACCTTCGGCAGCAAATACGCTGCCGCCAACGCCGGAACGTTGTATACGGCGAAGGGCACCGCATCGATGCTGGTGCCGCTTGCCTCGGTGCTGTCGGCCATCGGCTCATGGGACGCGGTGTTTATCGCAACAGCCACCGTCTCGATTGCCGCCGGCTTATGCGCCAAGTTCGTGCTCGCGCCGATGAGAAAGCGCTGGATCGATAACACGGTCGCCGAGTCGAGGCGGCTCGATGCCGCCATGTTTCAGACCGCCTGGACAGAAGCCCCACGCAACTCGTCGGCGCAATGAACCGTAGCAAGACCGATGCAGTGCAGGGGTTGAAGACGTCCGGCGTGTCGCTGCAGCAGTTGCGCCTGTTCGTGATCGTGGCGCAGCACCGGAGTTTCACGCAGGCGGGTAACGCGCTCGGCGTCACGCAGTCGGCGGCGAGCCGCAGCATCAGGGAACTGGAAGACCTGCTTGAACTGAGGCTGTTCGACCGCACGACGCGCCAGGTCGCGCTCACCGATACCGGCCGCGCGCTGCTTCCACGCATTGCGTTACTGGTCGATGAACTCGAAGCGGCGCTGCGGTTCGGGCAGCAGGTTTCTACGGTCGAAAGCGGCATGGTGTCGATAGCCAGCAGTTCCAGCCTGGTCGCTTCGGTGCTCCCGGCACTGCTCTCATCGTGCCGGGCGAGCTACCCCAATATCGCGTTGACGTTGGACGATGCGCCACAGGGCAGGGTGCTTGAACTCGTGCGCGCCGGTGATGCCGATATGGGCGTGCTCGCCGGACCACTAGACGTTAGTGATCCTGACGACCTCTGCGATTTGTCGATGAAAACGCTGTTCTCCGATCATGTCTGCGCGATCGTTCCCGCGCGGCATGCGCTGGCATCGCACGCGACGGTGCGATGGCGCGACCTGAGCGGCGCGAACCTGTTCCTGCTCGACGACGGCGCCGGCAGTTTCGATGTCATCGCGCGTGCGCTCGATGAACACGGTGCATCGAACGTGAGACTCCAGCTATTGACCCAGGCTGCGAGCGTCGAGCACATGGTCGCGGCTGGATTGGGCTTTGGCATCCAGCCGATGCACGCAGGCGCAGCTTCGGCGCAAGCGCTGGTTCAACCGGTGCCGCTATGGCCGCCTGTGATGCGAACCGTTGCGCTCGTGAAGCGCAAGAGCCGCACGTTGCCGGTGCAGGCAGCGCGTATCTGGACGCACGTCATTTCGTCCTATGATGAGGAACATAAGCCGTTGCAAACCGCTGACGCCTGACCCCAATCCACTGAGTATTCGAAGCGCGGCTCCCTAAAAAAGAGTCGCGCTTTTTTCTTGCGCTTTCTTCGTTGTTATCCAATACTGAATCTAATATGTTGTATATCAGAAGAGAGAATGGTCCAGGAGACGACAATGAAAATTTGCATTTACGGTGCCGGCGCGATCGGCGGTTACATGGGTGCGCAACTGGCCCGGGCTGGAGCGGATGTCAGTTTCGTCGCACGGGGGCCGCATCTGGCTGCCATGCAGGCGAACGGCGTGCGCTTGCAGATCGACGGTGAGGAACACACCGTCAAAGTCCGCTGCACGAACAATCCCGCGGAACTCGGGCCGCAGGATTATGTGGTGATTGCGCTCAAGGCGCATTCGGTGCCTGGCGTGGTGGACCTGATGCAACCGTTGCTGGGACCGGATACCGCCGTGGTCACGGCGGTGAACGGCCTGCCTTATTGGTATTTCCATGAGCACGGCGGCGCGTTGGCCGGTACTACGCTGGAGAGCGTCGATCCGGGCGGCCGCCAATGGCAGGTGCTTGGGCCCGAGCGGGCGATAGGCTGCGTGCTGATTCCCGCTGCTGAAATTGCGGAACCCGGCGTGATCCGTCATGTGTATGGCAAGAAATTTCCCATCGGCGAGCCGAGCGGGCTGGTTACGCCACGCCTGCAGGCGTTCCACGACATCATGAGCGCCGCCGACATGGAAGCGCCGATGCGCGACAACATCCGCGACGAGATCTGGCTGAAGCTGTGGGGCAACCTCTGTTTCAACCCCATCAGCGCGCTGACGGGCGCCACGCTCGATGTCCTTACCGCCGATCCTGCCGTGCGCACGCTGTCACGCCGGATGATGGAGGAGGCGCAGGGCATCGCTGAGCAACTGGGCGTCCATTTCCGTGTCGATGTGGAAAAACGCATCAACGGCGCGGCCGCGGTCGGCGCTCACAAGACGTCGATGCTGATGGATTGCGAAGCGCGCCGGCCGATGGAGATCGATCCGATTGTGACCGTCGTGCAGGAAATCGGCCGGAAACTGGGCGTCGACACGCCGATGATCGATACCGTCCTCGCACTGATCAAGTTGCGGGAAGGCGTCAACCAGGGAACGGCCAAGCCCGGTATCAAAACGATTGAATCTTTCACAGGTTCGCAAAAAGCCGCTTAAACTGCGAACACGGAAGGGCTGTTGTTTCTGATATATCACATACGAAATATGTTGCGTCGCGTTGCGACGCAACATATACTGAAGGCTCTTGGAGTAAACCACTAGGAGCCGGAAATGAGCATCGCTTTATTAGTCGTGATCGGAATTGCCTTGGTAGCGGGCGGTGTGGGTGTGACGTTTGCACTGGCATCGGCGGTGCCGCAAGACGTGTTGCAGCGCGCGCAGGACAATGGTCGGTACGCCGGATTGACGGCAGATGACCAGGGCGGCGGCACGGGTACACGGGCGACGACGGGCGCGCGGAATCTGGGACATCAAACCATCAATGCCATCTGATACTGAAGTTGCTGCAACCCCGGCTAGTCTTCTTGAGCCGCGGGCGGAAGGTAAGCCTGTTGGCGTGACGCTTTCGCTGGCGCCGATCAACGCGACGGTTTCGTTGCGGGACCAGGCGTATGCACGGCTGCGCCAGGCCATTTCCGAGGCGGATATTTATCGTTCGCGCGAAGAGATCCGGCTGGATGAGAAGGATTTGACTGAGGCGCTGGGCGTGAGTCGCACACCGATTCGCGAAGCCATGACGTTGCTCGAGCAGGAAGGGTTTCTGCGGACGGTGCCGCGTCGTGGGATTTATATCGTGCGCAAGACGAAGCACGAGATTGTCGAGATGATCAATATGTGGGCCGCGCTGGAAAGTATGGCGGCGAGGCTTGCGACGCAGCGTGCGACGGATGGGGAGATTGCATCGTTACGGCACATGTTCGACCATTTTCAGAATCAGGCGCCGGCGGAGCATATTGAAGAGTATTCGGAGGCGAATATTGCCTTTCACCAAGCGATTGTGCAGTTGAGCAAGTCGCAGATCATCTTCGATACGATCAAGAATATCTTCGTGCACGTGCGCGCGATCAGGAAGATGACGATTTCGCAAAGCGACCGGGCGGCAAGGTCGATTGAGGATCATATGAGGATTATTGAGGCGCTTGAAGCGCGTGATACCGAATTGGTCGAGAGGCTCGTGCGGCAGCATTCGCTGGATCTGGC
>NZ_JNFG01000046.1 GCF_000729995.1 Caballeronia sordidicola
CTCGGAGACCGTACGCGCGGCGCTAGAGTTAACCAAGCGGCGCGGGCGCCCCAGCGCATCTCGGCCCGGGTTATCTGGACAATATGGAGAAACGTACGGACGCAACAACATTGCCCAAACCGTTGGGGCAACGCTTCTGTTTCCGTGTGGGGCCGGTCGAAGTGCTCGTGCTGTGCCCACCAACTAGCTGTAGCGTAGTGGGTGGAAAGGAGGCTGCGGAACAGCCGCAAACCTCCTGTTCTCACATACTATTAATCGGCAACGTTCTCGGAATCCGGAACGGCTACCTTTTCAGCGACCGGTGCGTTCTCAGCAACCGGTGCGTTCTCGACCGCCGCCGCGCTCTCAGGAACTGCCGTCTTTTCGGGAGCAGCTGCCTTCGACGCGACTCTCGCCAGACGACCTTCTTCGAGCTTGGTCGCGCGGACGCCGTCTTCAGGCGACACCCGTCCGGCTTCCTCTCCGGAGAGGTCAACCCGGATTGCGCCTTCAACCATGGACGTCCAGTAACGGCTGCCACGGCACCAGATCTTGATCGCGGCGCGCAATTCCGTCTCGCTCAGCGCGAGTTCCGTGGCATGGGCGAGAAGATCTTCGAAAATTCCAATCTTCAGCGGCACCTTGGGCGACGGATTTTTCGGGAACGCTTTCGGGAACCGTTTTTGCAGTTTTCCGATGGTCAAGACGACGGGGTCCACGGGTTTCGACCTGACAGCGACCGGAGCAGGAGCAGCCGGCCGCGCCGCGGGCCGGGGATGGCGCGGCGGCTTGGCAACGGGTTTCGAGTCAGGCGCGGAGGCCTGCTTCGAGATCGGCTTGGCGGTCGGCTTCGAGGCGGGCTTCGAGGCAGGCTTGTGCGCAGGCTTCGCCACGGGCTTGGATTGCGCGCGTTTCGCCTGTTTTTCTTTCTCGAGTTGTTGTTTCAATACAGCGAGCTGTTCAAAGCCCATAGCACATGACCAGGCAAGTAAAACGTCAATTCTAGCAGCCCGCCGCGCCCGGCGTTCTGCAAGCCGGGGCGGGAAGGCAATCCTCAGGCAATTGCGACGCCTGTCGACGCCCATAATCGCCCCGAAACGGCAGTCAGACGTCGACAAATAGCGGGGTTAACCAAGATGACATCTGCACACCACGGACGCTCTCAAAGCCCTCTAATCAGGCCCCGGAAGCGTCCACCGCCGCAACTGCAGCAATCGTTCAGAGCGAGATTTCAGTTCCAAGCCGTGCGAGGAACTGACCGAGCCACTGCGGATGAGCGGGCCACGCCGGGGCCGTGATGAAATTGCCGTCTGTGACCGCGCTGTCCACCTCGATGTCCGCATAGTCTGCGCCGGCCAACCGGACTTCCGGTGCGCAAGCGGGGTAGGCCGAAATCCGCTTGCCGCGAATCACATCGGCGGCTGCCAGCAACTGCGCGCCGTGACAGACGGCTGCGATCGGTTTTTCAGCAGCAGCGAATTGCCGTACGATTTCGATTACCCGTTCGTTCAGCCGCAGGTATTCCGGTGCACGGCCGCCGGCGATCATCAGCGCGTCGTAGTGGGTGACATCGACGTCGTCGAAATTTGCATTCAGCGCGAACAGATGTCCCGGCTTTTCAGTGTAGGTCTGGTCGCCCTCGAAGTCGTGAATCGCGGTCTTGATCTTGTCGCCGCTCTTCTTTCCAGGGCATACGGCGTGCACTGTATGGCCGACCATTTGCAGCGCCTGGAATGGCACCATCGTTTCATAATCTTCCGCAAAATCGCCGGTCAGAAATAAGATCTTCTTGGCTGCCATCTTGTTCTCCTGTCAAAGAAAATCACGCACGAACGCGGCCCGGCCTACGCGGCCCGTCCTAACGCAGCCCGGCCTACGCGGCTCGGCCTACGCGGCCCGACCAAACCGGAACCACTCGATTTATCTTAGCGTGTCTTCATGGCAGAACGGGGATACTTTGCCGCTTGCCGGATAAATCGCGATTGAGCATCGAGCCGGAAGGAGGTTTTTCTTCAGAGCATTTTCCGCCTTAGGCCCGCCATTTTTGCTAACGTGCTGAACCTTCACGGGTCCGCGCGACAATGACGCGACCGTGGCCTTTCGAACTTGGTTCGCCGCGTTCCCTCCCTGACATCCGACCCGCATGACCGATCCGCTGATTCCCGCCACGCTTGCATTCCGCCCGAATGGGTCGCCGTATTCGCCCGAATACGGCGATATCTATCACAGCATAGTGGGCAGTCTTGCACAGTCGCACCATGTGTTTTTGCAGGGCAACGGCTTGCCCGGACGATGGCAAGGCCGTCAAACGTTCACCGTGCTCGAAACCGGTTTCGGCATGGGCATCAACTTCCTGACGACCTGGGCCGCGTGGGGCGCGGACCCCGAACGCGGCGAACGGCTGCATTTTGTATCGATCGAAAAGCACCCGTTTTCGGCGGACGATCTGGGTCGTGCCTACGCGGTGACCGTGGACGATGCGTCGGCCCTTGCACTGGCGGACGCGCTCATCGCAGCGTGGCCGGCAATGGAACCGGGCACGCATCAACTCGATTTCGACGATGGCAGCGTCACGCTGACGCTTATATTCGGCGACGCAGTGGATATCCTGCCCACCCTGCAATTGCGCGTCGACGCGTTTTATCTCGATGGTTTTGCGCCGGCGAAAAATCCTGAACTTTGGACGCCGGCGATCTTCAATTCACTCGCCGCCCTGGCAGTAGACGACGCGACGTTTTCCACCTACACCAGCGCCGGCGATGTGAAACGCGCGCTGTTGCAAGCGGGTTTTGAATATCGGAAAGTAGCAGGCTTTGGATGGAAACGCGCGATGCTCGTGGGCCGCTTTGCGCCGCGCTAAGAGGCTGGTGGCAAGCCGTATAACGCGCGCGCATTGCGGGTGGGAATCGCGTTGAGCACTGCTTCGTCCGGCGCCGCCGATCCGCAGGATATTCGAGGCGTTGCCGATGATTCCCGCCATGAAACACGCGATCGCTCATTGGCTAAACGATGATCAATGGTGCACAGTACGTCCACCGCTCGAGCACTCGGACCGCGATGGCGGCGGCGCGCCTGATCGAACAGTTGACGGCAGTCAGCTTCACTATGCCGGGAGCATCGCAATAGACTCCATAGACGCTCACGCTGCCTTGGCAAACTGGAATCCAACCGATGCCAAGGCGCGATACATCATTTATTGAATAGGGTATTCCCCAATGACCGATCAATCCGACAAGCCGGATGACAAGCATGGTAAGCAGCAAGCCCCGGCCCCTGCGACCGGCATGAAACGAGGCCTGACCTCGTACGGCGACCAGGACTTTTCGCTGTTCTTGCGCAAGGCTTTCATCAAGGGCGCCGGTTATACCGACAAGGCCCTGAACCGGCCGGTGATCGGTATCGTCAATACGGGGAGTGCCTATAACCCGTGCCACGGCAACATGCCGCAACTGATTGAAGCGGTGAAGCGCGGTGTGATGCTTGGCGGCGGCTTGCCGATGGACTTCCCGACCATCTCCATTCACGAAAGCTTTGCGTCGCCTACATCCATGTACCTGCGCAATCTTATGTCGATGGATACCGAGGAAATGATTCGCGCGCAGCCCATGGATGCGGTCGTTCTCATAGGCGGTTGCGACAAGACCGTGCCCGCGCAATTGATGGGCGCAGCGTCCGCCGGCACGCCTGCCATCCAGCTCATCACCGGTTCCATGCTGACCGGCTCGCACCGTGGCGAACGCGTGGGCGCATGCACCGATTGCCGTCGCTACTGGGCGAGGTTCCGCGCGACCGAGATCGACGAGGAAGAGGTCGCCGACGTCAACAACCAGCTGGTCGCGAGCGTGGGAACATGTTCGGTGATGGGCACCGCGAGCACCATGGCCTGTATCGCGGAAGCGTTGGGCATGACGGTTCCCGGCGGCGCGTCGCCTCCTGCAGTGACGGCCGACCGGATTCGCGTGGCGGAAGAAACGGGCGCGCAAGCGGTTCGGATGGCGCTCGACGGTCTCACCATCGACAAGATTCTCACCGCAAAAGCCTTCGAAAATGCGATGCGCGTGCTGCTGGCCATTGGCGGCTCGACGAATGCGATCGTTCATCTGACTGCGATCGCCGGACGACTGGGGCATCGGATCGATCTGGACACGCTCGACAGGATGGGCAAGGAAACGCCCGTACTGCTGGACCTGAAACCGACTGGCCAGCACTACATGGAAGACTTCCACAAGGCGGGCGGCATGGCTACGTTGCTGCGCGAACTCAAGCCGTTGCTCCATCTGGACGCGCTGACCGTCACCGGGCGCACGCTTGGAGAGGAGATCGAGCTTGGCGGACCCGGATATCATCAGGACGTTGTACGTTCATTTAGTGATCCGATCTATCCGCAAGGCGGCCTGGCGGTATTGCGCGGCAATCTCGCGCCGGGTGGCGCGATCATCAAGCAATCGGCTGCCGATCCGGCGTTGATGGAACATGAGGGGCGCGCGGTCGTATTCGACGATCTCAAGGACATGATTAGCCGTATCGACGACGAAGCGCTCGACGTCACCGCGCAAGACGTTCTTGTGCTGAAGAACATTGGCCCTGTCGGTGCACCGGGGATGCCCGAAGCGGGTTACATCCCCATTCCACGCAAGCTGGCGCGAGCGGGCGTCAAGGACATGGTTCGGATCTCCGATGGCCGCATGAGCGGCACCGCGTTCGGCACGATTGTTCTGCACGTCACGCCGGAAGCAGCGATCGGCGGCCCCCTTGCCCATGTCCGCAACGGGGACCGGATTCGTTTGAGCGTGATCAACCGGGAGATTGCGCTGCTTGTCCCGGAAGCTGAATTGCATCAGCGTGCGCTCGACAACCCTGTGGTTCGTCCGACCGCAGGACGTGGTTACAGAAAGCTGTTTTTGCAGACGGTGACGCAAGCGGATGAGGGGGTGGACTTTGATTTCCTGCAGAGCGAAAGTCTGCGGCAGGAGAACAAGGCGGGTGAAAAATAGAGGGTGTCGGTGGGCTAAAAAAATCGCGTTCCGGGCCGCGCCTGGCATACAGGTGAAAACACAGGCGAATACGCAGGCGAATCGAGGATCCGCGTGCGGCGCAACCGTATCAACCGTATTGCGCCGCAACAGGAGCTAGTCCTGGTCGAGACCCGATGGTGTCTCTGCATCCCGCATGTTGTAGGCGGACAGGATCCGGTACAGGGTCACCCGGGATACACCGAGTTCGCGCGCCGCGTCGCCGACGCGTCCGCGATTTCTCAGCAAGGCCATTTCGATTGCCTGCCGCTCTCCCACTTCGCGCGCCTGCGCAAGGGACATGGGCACGCACTCGGCAAACTCGCCGAGTTCGAGATCATGCGCGCCGATCAGGCGGCCTTCGGTCATTACAATCGCGCGCCGGACGCGGTTGATCAGCTCTCGCACATTGCCAGGCCAGCTATAGTTATGGATCGCGGCGATGGCGTCAGGAGCGAAACCGCGTATGCGCCGGCTAGCGTCTTTCTCGAATCGCTCCAGCATGTGCCGGGCCAGCAATTCAATGTCCTTGCCCCGTGCCCGCAACGGCGGCTCGTCGATCTGCAGCACGCACAACCGATGGTAAAGGTCAGAGCGAAACCGGCCTTCAACCATGGCCGTCTGCATGTCCACGTGAGTGGCCGAAACAATGCGTACGTCCACGGCCGTGGACTCATGGCCGCCCAGGCGCTCGATCTTGCGCTCCTGAAGAAAGCGCAACAGGCTCGCCTGGCTCTCTAGCGGCAAGTCGCCTATCTCATCGAGGAACAGCGTGCCGCCGTTCGCCGCTTCAACGCGCCCTATCTTGCGCTGGTTTGCGCCGGTGAACGCACCGCGTTCATAACCAAATAACTCGGACTGCAAGAGATGAGCGGGGATGGCCCCGCAGTTGATCGCCACAAACGGTTCGTTGCGCCGCACCGAGCGCGTGTGAATGGCGGCCGCCGTCAGTTCCTTACCCGTTCCCGATTCGCCGGAGATGAACACGGGGGCATCGGTCATGGCTACTTTGCGGATCGCGCGAAAGAGCGCAAGCATGGCGTCGCATGAGCCGATCATGTCGCCTTCGGCGTTGCTGTCGTTCTTCGCGTTGACCGGGTCGCGTGAGCCGCCGTCATGCAACGCAGCGATTCCGTATGCGTGGCCCAGTGCGTTCAAGATGCGCTCGCCCGACGCAGGGAGCGTTACATAATCAAAGCAAAAATCCCGGACGAGACGCCTGATAGTTGAATCTTCAAGTTGCGCCGGCGACAAGAGCGCCAGCCAGCCCACAGTCTTTACCGATAGCCAGGTTTCCGCCAGCCGCAGATTGGCTGCAACGTTTCGCGCCGAGAAATCGAGTAACCCCCCGCTGGGCTTCGATGAGAAATTCCCCGGCTCACGGTGCAGTTCCAGGGATTTGACCGTCCAGCCGCGTGTATCCAGGAGCGAGCGAAGTTCGAGCGTCAAAGGATCGCCTACGTAAAACAGATGCCTGGGAAGCGATGAAGAATCAGCCATGCAAGTCATACCGGTTAGTTATAGCGAACACCGCTATCAAGACGCTGCGGGGTCAGCACATTCTGGGCACGTGGCGAAAATTGCAGTTGCCGTCCGTACGAAAACTGCACGCGCCTTAGTTATATCGACTCAGTACGCGAAAACTTGAAGGAATAGAAGTTTGACCGGCTGTCCGTGGTCATGCCATAAAGCCCCGTTTGAATTTCGCGTTTGTCTTGGGTTTGTCTTCGGTGAGCATCAAGAAGAAACAGGTAGCAAGTTTCTTGTCCTCACCGGCAAGCATTTTTTGCGGCAACCCGCTTTTATAGCTCTTAATATCACATGTTGTCTGCGCGTGTTGCCGGGCCGTTTCCTTTTTGCCACCTTGACTCATTATTTCACGAGATTTCACGTTCGCCCATTGCGGCTATGGACCACGGTCGATTGTTATAAGAACCCAACACGTCGGGCGAGTTCGAATCAGCTGCCGATTAACCAGTTTCGGCATCGGCGATGGAGGCAAATAATACTAATCTAGGCTGAAAATAGCGCTTTAGCCAGATTATTTGTATGAAGGTAACGAGGACCCGAGTAGCGGGGCCGGGCCCATATCGGATCTATCGGGTTAGCCCTAACCCGCATCATCCCAACACCAGCCCCGCACCCTTTAGCGCATCGCGAATTCCAAGCGCGGGATAGGCCTGGTCGACGGTGCGCATGTCCGCACGCGTCTCCTCGACAATCCAGTCCCGGATCGCTTCGACCACCGGACGCATCGGCCGGCTTTCTGGCGATACCAGACAACACCGCCTGCTGGTCACGAGCAACTCCTGCTCGGCCGGCAGCAACGCGCCTTCCGCCAGCCAGTGCGAGACGACGTTGAGCCAGCCAAGCGCGATTCCTTGCCCGAGCAGCGCAGCCTGCACGACGATCGCGTAGTCGTTGAAGCTCAGCATGCTGGCCGCACGCCGTTTGTGTTCGCTAAACGCGCTGAAGCGGTCATGCCAGCCACGCTCGCCATCGTCCATGACGATCACGGTGTCTCCATGCGTGGCGGCCTCATCCAGCAGCGCCTGTTCGTGATAGTGGCGGTTGCACACCGGCAGGAGGACTTCAGGCATCACCAGGACGCTGTTCGCACCTATCTCGTCCTGCGTCATGAAGCGCATGCCAAGATCGACGTCGACAAGCGGTCCGCCAATGCGCCCGGAGATCAGTTGAAAGCGCAGGTCGACAGAAGGAAATGCCTGGTTGAGCCGGTTCATGCGCGGCATCAGCCAGTGTGTGGTGAATGCGGTCGAAACCGATAACGTCACCGACTCCACCCCCGTTGCGCGCGCCTCGATCTCGCGGATCGCACCTTCGATTCCGCTAAAGCCCTCGGAGATTTTCCGGTAGAGGATCCGGCCGTTCTCCGTCAGTTCGATGCCGCCGCGCACGCGCTCGAACAAACGCACGCCCAGATGGTCTTCCATGCGCGCCAGCATCCGGCTAACCGCGGGCTGGCTGACGTACAGCTCCTGCGCCGCGCGGGTAAAGTTGCCGCAACGCGCGGCAGCTTCAAACACGAACAGCGCATTCGCGCTTGGCAGTTTCTTGCGTAGATTGGGCATGACCTCATGTTATGCCTGATCCAACAATTCGGGAATTGCCGCCAATAAAAGCGCGCCGTATATTTTGATCAACCGAAGACTGACAGGGCGAGAAAACACGGTATGGATGCAAGGGCGAAAGCAGGTGTATCGATCCGGTCGGCCACGAAGCGCTACGGTTCCGTGGTCGCGCTGGACGACGTATCGCTTGATATTGCGCCCGGCGAATTCGTTTCTCTGCTGGGTCCCTCCGGCTCGGGCAAGACCACGTTGCTCGGCATTCTGGGTGGCTTCGTCCAGCCGAGTTCCGGTGCGGTGTGGGTAGGCGAGCGGGATATTACATACGCGCCGCCGCACAAGCGCGAAATCGGCATCGTGTTCCAGAACTACGCGCTGTTCCCGCATATGACGGTCGGCGAGAACGTCGCGTTCCCTCTGCGCGCCCGGCGCCAGCCGAAAGCGGGCTGGGCTCGCAAGGTGTCGGATGCCCTGGCGATGGTCGAGCTGAGCGGTTATGAAAGCCGCGGTGTTGCCCAGTTGTCGGGCGGCCAGCGTCAGCGCGTGGCGCTCGCTCGGGCGATGGTCTTCGAGCCGCAACTGATCCTGATGGACGAACCGCTGTCCGCGCTCGACAAGCAGTTGCGCGAGACCATGCAGATCGAATTGCGCCGCTTGCACAGGAAGCTGGAAGCGACGATTGTCTATGTCACCCACGACCAGCGCGAGGCGCTCACCATGAGCGACCGCGTGGCCGTGCTCCGCAATGGCCGGCTGGTCCAGATCGATACGCCGGAGCGCCTTTACGACCGCCCGTGCGATGCGTTCGTGGCGAGTTTCATCGGCGAGGCGACGTTGCTCGACGTGACCCGTGCCGGCGATAACGCCGTGACGCTCGGCGGTATTGTTCTGCGAACGGCACATCCTTTGCCGCCCGGCGAGAAGCTTTTGCTGGCGGTGCAGACCGAAAAGCTGGTGATCGACGGCGGGTATGAAAGGCCTGGCGCGAACAAGTTGGTATGCCGTGTCAGTGAGGTGCTGTACCAGGGCGAGAGCTTGCGCGTGTTCGCCACGCTCGCCGACGGCACGCCGATCAGCCTGAGGCAGCCCGGCAGTCACGACGCACGACAACGCATTCCCGCGCCCGGCGCCGAGATGACGGTCTTGCTCGATCCGCAGGACACCATCGTCGTTCCTGCCTGAATTGTCGTATGCCTGTCGTATGCCCGTGAAGACGGGCAACACAGTGAAGGTTTCAAACAAACTATAGAGGATTACGAATCATGAAGCTGAAGGATTTCAAGGTACTGACGTTCGATGTGGTCGGCACGCTAATCAATTTCGAAAGCGGTGTGCTGGCGTCGGTACGGCGCCTGGGCGGCGCAAAGGCGAAAGATCTCACTGACGACCAGATCTTCGAACCCTACATGCGTGGCCGAGCGGCGTTTCCCGGCCGTTCCAGCCAGGCGATGGCAAGCGTTTATCAGTCGCTCGCCAACGAACTTGGCTTAGCCGCGGATGACGAGACCGCTGCTGCGTTCCAGCGCGACGTGCTCGACTGGCCCGCGTTTGAAGACTCGGTGGCGGCGCTCAAGCGGCTGCGCAAGCACTATCGGCTGGTTGCCATGACCAACGCCGACCGCGTGGCGTTGTCGGCCTACGCTCACACGCTAGGCGATCCGTTCGACGACACAGTATGTGCCGATGAAACCGGCGTCGCCAAGCCGGACCCGCAATTCTTTGCGTATAACCGCGGCCGTCAGGCAGCGTTCGGCTATAAGTTCAGCGAGATCTTGCACACGGCGCAAAGCCAGTATCACGACATTGGTGTTGCGACCGAGCTGGGTTATGCGACCTGCTGGATCGAGCGTCGTCAGGGCATGAAGGGTTTCGGCGCGACCCCCACGCCCAGCGCCGTCATCACGCCGACGTTCAATTTCTCCACACTCGCCGCACTCGCCGACGCAGTGGAAGCTGAAGCGCGCGCCGCATGAAGCAAACGGTGATCCGGCCGGGCGCGCCCTCGCTATGGGTCGACATGGCGGGGGCTGCGCCCTCAGCGGACGCGCCCGTCAGCACGGGCGCGCCACTCGATCGCGATATCTCTGTCGAGGTGGCGGTGATCGGCGCGGGCTACTCGGGATTATCAGCGGCGCATGCGTTGCAACAGCGCGGCGTGCAAACAGTCGTACTCGATGCCAATCCGGTCGGCTGGGGTGCGAGCGGACGCAATGGCGGTGTGGTGTCGTCGAAGTTCCGCTTGTCGTTCCCCGCGATCGAGCGCTTGCATGGCATTCAAACCGCGAAGACCATGCATCGCCTCGCCCACGACGGCGTGCGCGTGGTCGAGCAGTTCATCGATGAATTCAAGCTCGGCCAGGCCCGTTTCGAACACACCGGCAGCCTGCGCTGCGCCCACACCGAACGCGCATTTGCCTCCATTCGCGCCGAGGCGGAGTGGGTGAAGCAACAACTCGGCGACACCACGATGACCGTCCAATCGCGCGCCGAGGTCGAGCATGAAACGGGATCGAAGGCGTTTGTCGGCGGCGTGCTCAGCACGGACGCGGGCACCATCCTGCCGCTTGAATACGTGCGTGGAATCGCCGCCGGCCTCACGCGGCGCAAGGTGGATATCTACGAATCGACGCCCGTGCTCGAGATGACCCGCGCAGACGGCAGCGGCGGCGTGACCTTGCGCACGCCGAACGGCACGGTCCGTGCGAAGCAGGTGATCGTCGGCACGAATGCCTATTCGAACCTGACGCCCGCAACCTCTGCTTATCAACGCGAGCTGGTGCCGTTCCGCAGCGCGATGATCGCGACGGAACGTTTGCCTGCCGTACTCGATGCCCGCCTGATGGTCGAGCGCCGCAGCTATACCGAGACGCGGCGCACGATGAAGTGGTTTCGCAAGGTCGACGGCCGCATGCTGTTCGGCGGTCGCGATGCGTTTGGCAAGGAAGGGCAGACGACCGGCTTCGATGCGCTGCAGCGTGCGATGGTCGAGCTCTTTCCGGATCTGGCCGGCGTGCGCGTAGAGTACCAATGGTCGGGTTATGTCGGCATGACGTTCAACTCGCTGCCGCATGTGGGCCGCAGTGACGACACGACGACTTTTTGTCTCGGGTATAACGGGGCGGGGGTCGCGATGGCGAGTTTGCTCGGCCAGCACGCGGCAGCGCTTGCACTGGGCGAAACGCCGGAGCTTTCGCTGCTTGCGGCGTCCGGCTTGAACCCGGTGCCTTTCCATTCACTGCGTGCGCCGGCCGTTCGCCTGGTGGCCGCGTGGTATCAATTCCTCGATGCCGTGGGGGCGTGATGAGGGGCGCCGCACAGACCTTTCAAGGACAGACAGCAATGCACGCAACGCCTGCCGATCCTTCCATCCTGCATCAACGCCGCGAAGATCGCACGATGCTGCTGCTGATGACGCCCGCGCTGTTGGTGATCGTGTTGCTGCTGGTCGTGCCGCTTGCATGGCTCTCGTGGCAGTCCATCTGGGACCACGGCTTCACGTTCGAGAACTACCGGCGCATGTTCTCGGGCGTGTACCTCGACACGTTCTTGCTCACTTTTAAGCTCAGCATGATCGTGACGGTCATGACCTTGCTGCTCGGGTATCCGGTGGCGTATCTGGCGGCGTCCGTACCGCCGAAGGTCAGTGCGCTGATACTTGGCATGGTCATCCTGCCGTTCTGGACCAGCGTGCTGGTGCGTACTTATGCCTGGCTCGTGTTGCTGCAGCGCACAGGCGTGGTCAACAAGGCGCTGATGGCAAGCGGCCTGATCGATCATCCGTTGCAACTCGCTTATAACCAGCTCGGCACGGTGGTCGCCATGGTGCATATCCTGTTGCCGTTCATGGTGCTGCCGCTCTATTCGGCGATGCAGAAAATCCCGCAGAACCTCTCGCAAGCCGGCGCAAGTCTCGGCGGCTCTCCGCTGCATGTGTTTACGCGCGTGTTCCTGCCGTTATCGATGAGTGGGGTGGTGGCAGGCATTACGCTTGTCTTTATCCTGTGCCTCGGCTTCTACATTACGCCCGAGCTGATGGGCGGCGGCAAGTCGGTCATGGTGTCCATGGTCGTGAGCCGCAACGTGGAAATCTACAATAGCTGGGGCGCGGCGAGTGCGGTCAGTGTCGTGCTGCTGGTCTGTGTGTTCGCCATCTTCTATGCGGCGAGCCGCGTGGTCCCGCTTGAAAAAACCCTGGGTGCGAAATGAGCGGAATAACCCACATGAACGATATGAAGCCCCTTTCGTTCGGCCGCGTCGTCCTCGGCTTTGGCGTCGTACTGATCCTCGTGTTCCTGATGGTGCCGATCCTGATCGTCGTGCCGCTTTCGTTCTCCGACACGCGCTTCATGACGTTCCCGCCACCCGGCTACTCGCTGCGCTGGTATCACGCGTTCTTCAGCAATCCGGCGTGGATAGATGCTGCGCGAACCACGCTGATTGCGTCGACCAGCGCCGCGCTGATCGCCACGCCGCTGGGGGTGGCGGCCGCTTATGCGATCCAGAACGGCACGCATCGCAGCATTCGTTATCTGCGTACCGTGCTCATGTTGCCGCTCATGGTGCCTATTATCATTGTCGCGGTGGGTGTGTTTTTCGTGTACTCGCAGATGGGGTACGTGAATACCCTCGGTGGTTTGGTTGTCGCGGACACCATGCTCGGTTTGCCTTATGTGCTTATTTCCGTAGGTGCCGACCTGCGTACCTTCGACCCTACCCAGGAGATGGTTGCGCGCAGTCTCGGCATGAACCGCTTGCGCAGTTTCATGACGGTCACGCTGCCGCAGATCAAGTCGAGCGTGACTTCCGGCGCGGTGTTTGTATTCATCCAGGCGCTGGATGAAACGGTGGTCGCGCTGTTTGTGTCCGGCGGCTCGAACCAGACGCTTACACGCCGCATGTTCGTCACCTTGCGCGACGAAATCGATCCGACCATTGCCGCGATCAGTACCATATTGACTGCCCTGACGCTATGCCTTGTAATGATTGTGGTGGTGAGCCGCAAGTCATCCGCACGCGCCTGAACGAAACTTGACGGGGACCAGAATGAGCCATGCACTGCAGTTTTATATAGGCGGCGAGTGGGTCGCGCCACTGGGCCACGCGCGCCTGCCGGTCGTCGATCCCTCAACCGAGGAAGTCTTTGCCGAGATCGCGATGGGCACGCCCGCCGATGTCGACCGCGCAGTCGCCGCAGCGCGCCACGCGTTCGCGTCGTTTTCATCGACCACGCCCGACGAACGGCTTGCATTGATCCGCAAGATACTCGAAGCCTACGGTGAACGTTATGACGAAATGGCGCGGATCATCTCGCGAGAAGTAGGCGCGCCGCGTGCACTGGCGCATGGTTGGCAAGCCGGACTCGGCACGCGGCACCTGAAGGAACTGATTCGAACCTGCGAGGCATTCACTTGGCAAAGAAGCAAAGGGACGACACTCATTACGCATGAGCCTATTGGCGTTGTCGCGTTGATTACGCCGTGGAACTGGCCGATCAACCAGATTGTCTGCAAGGTTGCGCCTGCCATCGCAGCGGGTTGCACGATGGTGCTCAAGCCTAGCGAAGTGTCGCCGTTGAACGCGCTTCTCTTCGCCGAGATACTGGATGCGGCAGGCGTTCCGCCGGGCGTCTTCAATCTTGTGAACGGCGATGGCCCGACGGTTGGCGCAGCGTTATGCAGTCATCCCGATGTGGACATGGTGTCGTTCACGGGATCTACGCGCGCAGGTATCCAGATCGCCACGCTGGCCGCGCCGACAGTCAAGCGAGTGCATCAGGAACTGGGCGGTAAATCGGCGAACCTGATTCTCGATGACGCCGATCTCGACGCTGCGGTGACCGCGGGCGTCAACGCTTGCTTCGGCAATAGCGGCCAGTCGTGCAATGCGCCCACGCGCATGTTCGTGCCCGCCGCGCGTCATGAGGAGGCGGTGGCCATTGCACGCCGGGCGGCTGAAGCCCACGTAGTCGGTCCCGCCGATGCGCCCGGCATCACGCTGGGACCCGTGGTCAGCGAGTTGCAGTTCGAGCGGATCCAGCGGTTGATTCAAACCGGCGTGGACGAGGGCGCGCGCGTGGTGACCGGCGGCCCCGGCCGCCCTGAAGGACTGACACGCGGTTACTTCGTCCGGCCGACCGTATTCGCCGGTGTGACCCCGGACATGACCATTGCGCGCGATGAAATCTTCGGTCCGGTGCTCGCTATCCTGCCGTATCGCGATGAGGAAGAGGCCATCGCCATGGCAAACGACAGCGTGTTCGGCCTGGCCGCGTATGTGCAATCCGCGGATCTCGAGCGTGCCCGGCGCGTCGCGTTCCGCTTGCGCGCGGGCAGCGTCCATCTCAACTATCCCGCGTGGGATGCGGGCGCGCCGTTCGGCGGCTACAAACAATCGGGCAATGGCCGCGAGTATGGCGAATGGGGCCTCGAAGCATTTCTCGAGGTCAAGGGTATCGTGGGTTACGGCGCCTGACGTGCTTCCGAGTGGATCATGTCGGCGATCCGCTCGGCGATCATGATGGTCGGTACGTTCGTGTTCGCGCACGGAATGGAGGGCATCAGCGAGGCATCGCAGACGCGCAGGTTCTGCACGCCGTAGACGGCGCCCGACGAGTCCGTGACGGCTGCCGGATCATCGGCGGAACCCATCCTGCATGTTCCCGAAGGGTGCCATGTGCCACCGACCGAATGCGTGACGAACTGCGTTAATGCGTGGTCGTTGGCGAGCAGCCCATCGAGGGAAACGCCTTGCGTCACCAGCCGGTGAATCAAGCCCTTTCGCCACGGCCCGGCCCAATCCAGCAGCGCGCTCAACGCCCCGCGCTGAATCGCGTTGGCAGTTCCCGGCACCGCTACTTTCGCGACTCGCGGGGAATAACTCGATGGAAAGATGGCGCTTTGGTGCGCAGCCATTGAGGGGGCCGCCAGCGTCTCTGCACCGAAGCGAATGGCAAGCTTCAGGCGGTCCAGGTCGCGTAAGTCGGAGAGCATGTTGAACTCGACGGCGGGTTCATCGAGCGGGTTCGCCGATGTCAGCGTGACTCTGCCGCGCGAGTACGATTTGTTGACCCAGAAGAAGATCGTCCCCAGCCGATAGCCAATCGAATGCCAGCCCGAACGCGACAGGATCGCGCCGTGCATGTCGCCCTCAACCGTTCCTCCCAACCCCGACGAAAAGCGCACGATGGCCTGCTCATGGTGTTCATCGGGGAAGGGCGTACGGGCGGACTTCGGCAGAAAGGCGGACACGGCGATGGACGGATGTTCCATCAGATTGCCGCCCACTCCAGGCCGGTCCGCAAGCAGTGGAATGTGCAGTGCAGCGAGGCTATCTGCTGGACCGATGCCGCTGCGCAGCAGGATCGCGGGGCTATGGATTGCGCCCGCGCACACGATCACGTTGGCGGCGTGCACGGCCTCGCCTGAACCGAGTAAAGCGCCGATTGCCTGGGTGCAGGAGAACAGTACACGGTCCACACTCTCGCCGGTCCTGATCGTCAGGTTGGGGCGTTGGCGTACGGCATCCGTGAGATAACAGACCGAGGTTGGAATCCGTTCACCCGCGGCGCTGACTGCAATTGCGCCGACGAAGGTTCCGTCTTGCCACGGACCGTTTTGATCATCGAGGCGAGGATGACCGCGGTGCTCAAGGGTTGATAGCACGGCGCGCACGAACGGCGAGATACGCGGCCACTCGGTGCGTTTGATGCGCAGCGGACCGGTCCCGCCGTGCAGTTCGCCGGCGAAGTCGACATCTGTTTCGAGCTTGCGAAAGTAGGGTAGGCAGGTGGTCCAGTTCCAGCCGTGCGCGCCGAGCGTTTCCCATTCGTCGTAGTCGGCGGGGGCGCCGCGATTCGCCATCAGCGCGTTGATGGCCGAGCCGCCGCCGAGGATGCGTGCCTGTTCATAGCGGCGCGGCTGGGATGCGCCGCTCATCCTGGCGGTGAGGCGCTGCCAGATGTTGGTGGGGTCGAGATACGCACGGCCTGGATAGCGGCTGCGGATAGCCGCGGGCATGCTGGTCGCGGAAATGGGTCGGCCGGCTTCGATCAGGCAAACGGTCTTGCCGGCGTCTTCTGATAGGCGCGCGGCGAGCACGCAGCCCGCCGAGCCACCGCCGAGAATGAGGTAGTCGATCAAGGTTTGACTGTCATTTCGTTCGCACTTGGGGGGTGGTCCAGGTTCTGGGGTTAGCCGTTGGGGTCAGTGCCAGGTTCCAGGGTTTGCGGTCGGGGTCGATGCCAGGTTCCTGCGTTAGCGGTCGGGGTCAGTGCCGGGTTGTTGCTTTCAGCGTTAGTGGTCTGCTTAGGTTGCCTAATTTCTTTATCACTATTAGCCACTGTGCGTGGCGGCACGTCATTTCTTTGTCCAAAGCGACAAAGAAACGAAGCAAAGAAAACGCTTTCAGAACGAGGGCTCGTAAGTTGACCTAGCGTGCAGTTTCCACGTTTTTGGCACCCCAAAAGCACGGTGCTCGCCAGAACGACGGATGTTTGAACCCCTCCTTCTCGCGAATTCTTACACGCACACGCTTCGCCCCGTACGCTCTCGGGCAAGCACGCTTGCCCAACAACCAGCTCGGCCTCACGCGTATCTGCTGCCGCGGCTCTTCGTGGGTTAGCTGCTTGGTCGGCATGATCGGCGCGGTTATTTTTGTCGGTAGGGCCTCATCTATCCGAGCGCCTTGTTTCGAGGCGGGTTGGCGACGTGGTTCGGCGCGAGTTCATATTCGGTGGGTGGTCGTCCGCGGATAGCGCGGGGTGTTCCTTGGGCAGGTTCAGTCACTGGTGGCGAAGCGTGTGGGTATCCGTGTTCGGAGAAAGAGGGTTTCACACATCCGTCGCTCTTGCGAGCACCTCGCTTTTGGGGTGCCAAAAACTTGGAAACTGCACGCTAGGTCAACTTACGAGCCCTCGTTCTGAAAGCGTTTTCTTTGCTTCGTTTCTTTGTCGCTTTGGACAAAGAAATGACGTGCCGCCACGCACAGTGGCTAATAGTGATAAAGAGAAAATCCGAATCACGCAGACCGCTAAGGCCGAAAGCAGCAACCCGGCATTGACTCCGACCGCTAACGCAGGACCCTGGCGCCCCGGCACGAACCCCGACCACTAACCCCCGAAACCCCCACCATCGCAACACCACCCAACACCGCCCCAGACCACTCCGCACCGGCAAACCCTCTCGGTCCACCGGCGCGAGCAAAAATCAGAACGGCAATTGGGCGTCGGCCTTCTCCGCCAAAATCACCCGACGAAAATCTTCCTGAATCCGCTTGAGCGCTTCCTCACTATCAGCTTCAAACCGCATAACCACCACCGGCGTAGTATTCGACGACCGCGCAAGCCCGAAACCATCCGGATACTCCACCCGCAGCCCATCAATAGTCAGCACATCGTCCGCGCCGGTGAACTTCGCATTCTTCTGCATCTTCGCGATAAGCTCAAAATTCTCACCCTCATTCAGCTTCAGCTGCAACTCGGGCGTGGACAACGAATTCGGCAAATCATTGAGCAGCTTGCTCGGATCAGCCACCCGCGACAGAATTTCAAGCAGCCGCGCGCCGGTATACAGACCATCATCAAAGCCATACCAGCGATCCTTGAAAAACACGTGACCGCTCATCTCACCCGCCAACGGCGCACCCGTTTCCCGTAGCTTCGCCTTCACCAGCGAGTGACCCGTCTTCCACATCACCGGCTCACCGCCCTGGTCACGAACCCACTTAGCCAAATTGCGCGTGCACTTGACGTCATAAATGATCTGCCCACCCTTGTTGCGCGACAACACTTCCTGCGCAAACAACATCAACTGACGATCCGGATAAATGATCTGGCCATCCTTCGTGACAACTCCCAGACGGTCCCCGTCGCCATCGAAGGCAAAACCGATTTCCGCATCCGTCTCCTTCAACGCCTTGATCACGTCCTGCAGGTTTTCCGCATGCGCCGGATCGGGATGGTGATTCGGGAACGTCCCGTCAATGTCAGTGAACAACTCGACGATCTCGCAACCCAACGCCCTGAACAAACGCGGCGCAAGTTCGCCAGCCACGCCGTTACCCGCATCGAGCACGATTTTGATCGGACGCACAGGCTTGATGTCGCTGACAATCCGGTCAAGGTAGACCTGCTGGATATCGTATTCGGTGTACGTGCCCGCGCCGCTCGTGAAGTCGTCATTCACAATGCGCTGATACAACGCCTGGATCTGGTCGCCATAGATCGCGGCGCCACGCAACACCATCTTGAAGCCGTTGTAGTCGGGCGGGTTGTGGCTCCCCGTCACCACAATGCACGAATCCACCCGGCGCTCGCCCTCAGGCAACGCGATCGGCACGCTGGCGCCGAAATAACCCACGGGCGTCGGCACCATGCCAAGGTCGACAACGTCCACGCCGGCTTCACGCAAGCCGTCAGCAAGCGCGCCTACAAGCTCCGGACCCGACAACCGGCCGTCACGAGCCACGACGACCGAGTCGCCACCCTGATTGCGGATCTCGCTGCCGAATGCGCGGCCAATGGCGCGCGCGACGCCAGCATCGACGGTCTTGCCCACGATGCCACGAATGTCGTAAGCCTTGAAAATGGACTGGGTAACTGGTACTTGCGGTGACTGGCTCATGGAATGGCTACCTGACTAATAATTTAAATGGTTCCGGGGCATCCCGAAGCGTCCCGGGTCACGGAGACCCCTTGATACAGACCTGCGGCCAACGATAAAAAGACCTGACTCGGCCAACGCACGAACGGCCAGAAACAATACCGGACGATGCACGAAAAATAACGAAAGAAATTCGACTCGCGTAGCCTCAAACCCGCTGGCCCCTCTTCAAAGGCCGCTCAGCGAGTATCAACCACACGTCAACCACGCAGTTGCGCTGACTGTTCGCACCTATAATCGCAGTCTTTCCGCGCGGACCTGCGCAAATATTCTAATCCAATGCCCGGACGCTTTTTCACCGCGAAGTACAAACGTCACACCGAATGGCGGGAAACCGCACCCAGGTTGACGGCTCCCGACAGGATCGCCTTAAGGATCGCCGCACGGATCGCCGCCAAGATCGCTGCCGGCCGGGTCCGCTGTTTCACCGCAAGCGCCATGCCTATCATGGCCACGACAGCCACCGCAACGTCAGGCGCCGCCCGCGGATGCTGAACCGGATCAAGAACCCCGACGTTACCAAGGCGCTGGCGAACATCGTCTGGCTCGGTCTCGAACGCCTCACGCAGATCGCGGTCGCCATTGCCATCAGCGGACTGCTCGCGCGCTACTTCGGCCCCGATGTCTTCGGCAAATGGCAATACGCCAACACGCTGCTGCTCGTGCTCTCGCCCATCACCTGGGTGTGCGGCGCCGAAATCCTCGTGCCGACCATCGTGAATCGCCCGCCAGGCCAGCTCGGCACGGTGCTCGGCAGCGCGTTCGTGTTGCGCATGGGCGTTTCCGCGGCGGCGCTCGTCCTCACATGGATCGGCATTGCAGCGGGTTTCACCGATCCCCTCGTCGGCGCCATGCTCGCCGGCCTCGCCGTGACCATGCTGTTCCGCGAGCCGTTCGTCGGCGTCATCAACGCGTGGCTGCAAAGCATGACGTACAGCAAGCCGCAATTGCTGACCAGCATGCTGACAGCCGTGGCCAAAGCCGCGCTCGTGTACGCGCTGGTGCGCGCAGCGGCAAGCCCGGCGCGCTTCGGCTGGCTGTGGGCGCTGGAAGCGGGTGTTATCGGCGGGGTGTTGATGCTGTATTACATGCATCGACACGGTGGCAAGCTCGGCTGGCACATCGACCGCTCGCTGTTCCGCCACTTCGCCAGCGCCGGCACGGTGTTCTGGCTCGGGCTCATTTGTATGTACCTGTTCCTGAAGCTGGACCGGCTCATGCTAGAACGCCACATTTCGTTCGCCGATCTCGGCCGATATTCCGCCGCGCAACAACTCAACGAAAACTGGATCACGCTCGCGCTGATGCTCGCGCAGACGATCGCCCCGGCGTTCGTGTATCGCGTGCACGATGCAGTGCAACTGAAGCGCAACGTCGGCCGGTTGATCGCGATGACGGCCGCGCTGATGATCGGCGGCGCGTTTCTGCTCGATCTGCTCGCCGGTTTCATCATCTCGCGCGTGTTCGGGCCGGCTTATACCGAATCCATCAGCATTTTCCGCTGGGCGGTGTGGCTTTCGGTGCCGGCCGGTATCGAAGCGATCGGGAATCTCGTCGTGCTTAAATACCAGGCGAAATTCGTGTTGCTAGCGAAGTGGCTGCTCGCGCTGGCGGTCGCTTTCGTGGTGAACTTGATCGCGATTCCGCGCATGGGCAGCTACGGCGCGCTGATCGGGCTGGCGGCGGGGTATCTCGCCGCGGCATCGGTCAATTTCTACTACATACGCTTCAGGCTGCAGGTATGACGGCCGACTCATCCACCACGTCAATGCCCTCTCTAACGCTCGACGACGTCACCGTGCTGATCCCGGTGTTCAACGCCCAGCACGACCTGGACCGCACGCTCGCATCGTTCTGCGAGCGTGCGCCGGTACGCGTGCTGATCGTCGATGACGGCAGCCTGCCGCCCATCGTCGCGCCATCCGGGGCGAACTTCACGAACCTCACGATCGACGTGCTGCGGATGCCGCGCAATGGCGGTATTGAACTTGCGTTGCAGACGGGCGTGGCCGCGCTGGCGGAGCGGGGTGTCAAATACGCGGCGCGCATCGATGCGGGCGATCTCGCGACACCGTATCGGCTGGAAAAGCAGCGCGCGTACATGGAAACGCATCCGCAAACGGCGGCGCTCGGCATGTGGACGCATGTGGTGAGCACGGAGGGCGCGCCGCTGTTCGACCTTCGCCCGCCAGTCGAACCGGCCGCAATCCGCCGCGTCATGCTGCTGCGCTCCTGCTTCTCCCATCCGACGATAATGCTGCGCGTCACCGCCGCAATTGAAGCCGGCAACTATCGCGCGGAATATCGCGCGGCCGAGGACCTCGACCTGATCTTGCGTCTGATGCAAGACCACGACTGCGCGAATCTGCCGGAGTTCGGCGTGTATTACGAACTCAACGAGCGCGGCATCAGCGCGACGAAACGCCGTACACAAACACTGTCTACACTGCGGCTGCAATTGAAATACATGCGTTTGACCAACCTGCCCGACTGGCTTGGCATAGCTAAAAATATCGCGCACTTGATACTGCCTTACGGCGCGCTGCGCACGTTGAAAACGCGCCTGTTTCGCGCATGACTGGTTTAAGCCCATGAAACTAGCCCCGATTCAGCGCCCTCTTTAATACCCATCGAATGAACGCAGAGAAATCCCGCCTTCGCATAACCCTCGTCTGCAACACCGCGTGGGCGATCTACACCTACCGGCGCGGCTTGCTGCGGATGCTGATTGAACGCGGCGTCGAAGTCTCCGTAATCGCGCCGCGCGACCGGACTTTCGAGCCGCTGGAAAAAATGGGCTGCCGCTGCGTGGAGCTGCCGGTCGCGTCGAAAGGCACCAATCCCCGCGATGACCTGAAGACCCTGGCCGCGCTGTATCGCGAGTACCGCGCCACCCGGCCGCACCTGGTGTTTCACTACACGATCAAGCCGAACATCTTCGGTTCGATTGCGGCAAAACTCGCGGGCGTGCCGTCCATCGCGGTCACCACCGGCCTGGGTTATGTGTTCATCCAGAAGAGCCGGACGGCGAGCGTCGCAAAGCGGCTTTATCGTTTTGCGTTCCGGTTTCCGCGCGAAGTGTGGTTCCTGAACCAGGACGACCGGCAGGCGTTCATCGACCAGGACCTGCTGGCTCATCCGGAGCGCGCGCGTTTGCTGCATGGCGAAGGCGTTGATCTCGGCGACTACGCATTCCAGCCGCTACCGCGCGCCAACCCGCAGACGGAAGGCTTTTTTTTCGTTTTAATTGGCCGTCTACTGTGGGATAAAGGCGTCGCGGAATACGTCGATGCAGCCCGCCGGCTGCGCGAAAAATATCCGTATGCGCACTTCCAACTGCTCGGCCCCGTGGGTGTCGACAACCCCAGCGCCATCACGCTCGATGAAGTGCAGGCCTGGCAGCGCGAAGGGGTCATCGATTATCTCGGCGAGGCGCAAGATGTCCGCGCGTATATAGGCAATGCGGATTGCGTGGTGCTGCCGTCGTATCGTGAAGGCGTGCCGCGGACCTTGATGGAGGCGTCGGCAATGGGTCGCCCGATTGTCGCCACCGATGTCCCCGGCTGCCGCGAAGTCGTCGAAAACGGCGTCACCGGCCTGCTGTGCGAAGTAAAAAACGCCGACAGCCTCGCGCAGCAACTCGAACGCTTGCTACTGTCGAGCTACGCGGCGCGCGCTGAAATGGGCGTGGCGGGCCGCGCCAAGGTCACGCGCGAATTCGACGAAAACACGGTCGTCGAGCGTTATAAAGGCACAATACGCGCGGTTACCGGCGTTTCACTCTAAATCACCCTCCGGGAGCGTTATTCATGACTGGTCAAACAAACACGAAGGGCACGATCCTCGTGACAGGCGGCGCCGGTTTTATCGGCTCACATACTTGCGTCGAATTGCTGAACGCTGGTTACGGCGTCGTCGTGATCGACAACCTCGTGAACAGCAACGCTCAGGCGCTCAAACGCGTGGAGCAGATTACGGGCAAGACGCTGGCGTTCTACGAAGCCGATGTCCGCGATGAAACCGCCCTCGCCCGCATTTTCGATGAACACGCGATCACCGGCGCGATCCATTTCGCCGCGTTGAAATCAGTGGGCGAATCGGTGGCGAAACCGATCGAGTATTACCGCAACAACATGGACAGCCTGCTCGTTCTGCTCGATACCATGCGCGCGCGTGATGTGAAGAAAATCGTCTTCAGCTCGTCGGCCACGGTATATGGCGTGCCGAAGAGCGTGCCTATCGACGAGTCGTTTCCGCTGTCGGCAACGAACCCCTACGGGCAATCGAAGCTGATCGCGGAGCAGGTTTTGCGCGATCTGGAAATCTCCGATGCAGCATGGCGCATCGCCACGCTGCGTTACTTCAATCCGGTCGGCGCGCATGAAAGCGGCTTGATCGGCGAAGATCCGGCGGGCGTGCCGAACAACCTGATGCCGTATGTCGCGCAAGTGGCCGTGGGCAAGCTGGAACGCCTGCGTATTTTCGGCAGTGACTACGCGACTCACGATGGCACCGGCGTGCGCGATTACATTCATGTGGTCGATCTCGCGCGTGGTCACATCAAGGCGCTCGATGCACTGGAATCGCTCGACAGCAGCTTTGTCGTGAACTTGGGCACCGGCACGGGTTATAGCGTGCTGGATGTGGTGAAGGCGTTCGAAGCGGCGTCGGGCAAGCCCGTGCCGTATGAACTCGTCGCCCGCCGTCCGGGCGATATCGCCGAATGTTTTGCCGATCCGGCCGCCGCTGCGAAGCTGCTTGGCTGGCAAGCGGAACACGGCATCGAGCGGATGTGTGCCGATCACTGGCGCTGGCAGTCGCAGAACCCGAAGGGTTTTGCCTGACGTTTTGGTTCAGGCGCGGCCTAAGCTGCTCAGCCTGACGCGTTCTTTCTAGTGGTTATTTTTCATGCTCAGTTTTGCGCTCGGCTTTCTCGTTTCGCTCTTCATCACGCTGCTGATCGTGCGGTTTGCCCATTTGCACGAAGGCCTTTCCGGCGATAGCGATTTTGCCGGCGTACAGAAGTTTCACGCGCGGTCCGTGCCGCGCATCGGCGGGGTCGGAATACTGATCGGACTCGCCGTCTCGGCGGTGCAGCTTCGATGGACCTATCCGGTCGTATCGAGCGGAATCCTCGCCATTGTTGCTTGCGGAATGCCTGCTTTTTTCTCCGGGCTCGTCGAAGACCTGACCAAGCGCGTCACGCCGGTTGTACGCCTCGTTTGCACGATGGCCGCAGCCGCGCTTGCGTACTTCTTGCTAGGGATTGCGGTCACGCGTATCAGCGTTCCGCCACTGGACTTCCTGCTGACCTACGGGGTCATCTCGTGTCTCGTGACCGTGGTGGCGGTGGCGGCCTTGGCCAATGCGATCAATATCATCGACGGCTTCAATGGGCTCGCGTCCATGGTCGCGTTCATGATGTTTGCGTCGCTCGCGTACGTCGCGTTCCAGGTTCACGACCCGGTGGTGTTGTCCGCCTCGCTGATCATGATGGGCGCGGTGATGGGCTTTTTCATCTGGAACTTCCCCGCCGGGCTGATCTTTCTCGGCGATGGCGGCGCTTATTTCATCGGTTTCATGCTCGCCGAGCTGTCCATCATGCTCGTGATGCGCAATCGCGATGTGTCAGCGTGGTTCCCGGTGCTGCTGTTCATGTACCCGATCTTCGAGACGTGTTTCTCGATCTATCGGAAGAAGTTTATTCGCGGGATCTCGCCCGGGATTCCCGATGGCGTGCATCTGCATATGCTGGTGTACAAGCGCCTCATGCGCTGGGCCGTCGGTGCGCAGAATGCGCGGGAAATCACGCGGCGCAATTCGCTCACGTCGCCGTACCTGTGGTTGTTGTGCCTGGTTGCCGTGATTCCCGCGACGCTGTTCTGGCGTCACACGCTGCATCTGTTCTGCTTCGTCGTGGTGTTTGCGTTCACCTACGTGTGGCTGTACGTCAGCATCGTCCGGTTTAAATCACCCCGGTGGATGGTGTTCCGACGGGCTCATCCAGTGAAGAAATAGCAGTTGCCGCGCCGGCGGATTGACTCGGCCGGCGCGTCCCTTCTTTTAGCTCGACTTTTAGCTCGATACAAACTCGAGCAAGTCCGCATTCACCTTGTCAGCCTCGACCACGCACATGCCGTGCGCGCCGCCCGGATACACCTTGAGCGTCGCATTCTTGACGATCTTCGCCGACAGTCTTCCGGCTGCATCAATGGGCACGATCTGGTCGTCGTCGCCGTGCAGGATCAGGGTCGGTACATCGAATTTCTTCAGGTCTTCCGTGTAATCGACCTCTGAAAATTCCTTGATACACAAGTAGTGCCCCAGTATCCCGCCCAACATTCCCTGCGCCCAGAACGTATCGATCACGCCCTGCGATTTCTTGGCGTTATCGCGGTTGTAGCCGAAGAACGGCAGCGCCAGATCCTTGTAGAACTGCGAGCGATCGGCTGCCACGCCTGCGCGGATTCCATCGAATACGTCCTTTGGCAAGCCACCCGGGTTGGCTTCCGTCTTCAACATCAACGGCGGCACGGCCCCGATCAACACGGCCTTCGATACCCGCCCAGTCCCATGCCGCCCGATATAACGCGTGACCTCGCCACCGCCCGTGGAATGGCCCACCAGCATGGCGTCCTTCACATCCAGTGTGTCGAGCACCGCGGCCAGGTCGTCGGCGTAGGTGTCCATGTCGTTGCCTTGGCCAGGCTGGCCTGATCGTCCATGTCCCCGCCGGTCGTGCGCGATGACCCGGTAACCCTTCTGGACCAAGAACAACATCTGCGCGTCCCAGGCGTCCGCATCCAGCGGCCATCCATGCGAAAACACCACCGTTTTGCCGGTACCCCAGTCCTTGTAGAAAATTTCCGTGCCGTCCTTCGTCTTGATCGTGCTCATCGAACGTGCTCCTTAAGGTGAGATAACGCGCTACGTCCGCCGTCATTTGCCTATGGCGTGAGCGCAACGCGCGGGGTTTGGCGAAGGTTTGCCACGCCTCCGCCATGCAAATCCTGCGCCTCTCATGCGACGTCTCGGTGTTTTCTTCAAGCCTCGATTGATCGTATGAAACGGCGAGGAAATTGATCCGAACCCGGTCGAGAACGCGGGTGCTCGTACAGGTTAGGCGACGAAAGCCGCGTCGCAAAGACTTGCTGAAATCATCTGATCGTCGGTGAGCGGCATGCCGCCCGCACACCTCGGTCCTTGACGCATTACTGCATTTTTCCAATGGCTTTGGGTATGTTTTATGCGCGCAGCAGTAAGTGGAGTTCCCCCAGGACAACGCGAATTAATCGATCGGATGGGTGCGTCCGGTTTATTTCGGCGGAAAGCCAATGCTATAGAGGTTATTACCCATGCTTACCTGAAAACTATTGAAAATTCCTGTTTTTACTCATTCAGAACGACCGAGAGAGGTGAAAGAAAGGATTCTCCTACGCGAAAACAAGGATTGCCCTATCGGTACAACTACTTATGTCTGAAGATATCCTATTGCAACTATGCGATCCCCTATCTATCGTGGGAGGGAAGTACTAAAAAGTTCACATTATGAAAAATTGCATCATATATTCGCCCCCGTCCTTACCCCTTATTCGTACAACCACGCCATGACGATTGAGCGGCTTCTCGGCAGCGCTGCCAAGAGCCTATTGAAGTTCGTCTATAAAAAAAGCAAACGATAAACAGCGCAAATAAACCAGATTGGAGACCCAGAATGAGCTCGCACACCGGCAGCCCAATTACCGGTTCACCCGGATTTTTTTCTAAAGAAGCAACCATCGCAAAACCTGGATTTTCGCGTTGGATGGTGCCACCCGCCGCGTTGGCGGTGCATCTGTGTATAGGCCAGGCCTACGCGTTTTCCGTTTTCAACGCACCCCTCACGCGGGTAATCGGGATCACCGAATCCTCCCCGGACGACTGGTCGCTGACCACGCTCGGCTGGATCTTTTCGCTGGCCATCGTGTTTCTCGGGCTGTCGGCGGCATTCGCCGGCAAATGGCTGGAGAAGGTCGGGCCGCGGCGCACCATGTTCACGGCGGCGTGCTGCTTCGGCGGCGGTTTCCTGGTGGCGGCGCTCGGTGTGCATCTGCATCAGATCGTGCTCGTCTACCTCGGCTACGGCGTGATTGGCGGGATTGGGCTCGGGCTAGGTTATGTCTCGCCGGTGTCCACACTGATCCGCTGGTTTCCTGACCGGCGCGGCATGGCGACCGGCATGGCGATCATGGGCTTCGGCGGCGGTGCAATGATCGCGGCGCCTGCCTCGGTCGCGTTGATGAACCACTTCAAGAGCGCGACCAGCAACGGCGTGACCGAGACCTTCGTGGTGCTCGGCGTTGTCTATTTCATCTCGATGACAATCGGTGCGCTCGCTATCCGTGTCCCGCGTCCGAACTGGACGCCGGCAGGCTGGACGCCGCCGGTGGCCAACGGCAACAAGATGATCACGCGCAATCACGTGCATATCGACCAGGCGTTGAAGACGCCGCAGTTCTACCTGATCTGGCTGGTGCTGTTCCTCAACGTGACGGCCGGGATCGGCGTTCTGGGCCAAGCGTCGGTGATGATCCAGGAGAGCTTCAAGGCATCGATCACGGCAGGGGCGGCGGCCGGTTTCGTCGGACTGCTTTCGCTCTTCAACATGGGCGGGCGTTTCGTGTGGGCGTCGGCGTCGGACTGGATTGGGCGCAAGAACACCTACTTCGTGTTCTTCGTGCTCGGCGCGGTGTTGTATCTGCTGGTGCCGCAATTTGCGCAGAGCGGCAACGTTGCGCTCTTCGTGCTCTCGTATTGCGTGATCCTGTCCATGTACGGGGGTGGCTTTGCGACCGTCCCGGCCTATCTCGCCGATATGTTCGGCACGAAATTCGTAGGCGGCATTCATGGACGCCTGCTGACCGCGTGGGCTGCCGCCGGTATCGCGGGTCCGGTGCTGGTGAACTACATTCGCGCGTATGAAGTGGCGCACGGCGTGGTCAAGGCCGAGGCTTACACCACGACGCTGCACATCATGGCGGGACTGCTGGTGATCGGTTTCATCTGCAATTTGATGGTGAAGCGCGTGCACGAAAAACATCACATGAGCGCGCACGCACTCGCGGCAGATTGAATCCACTGAACCTACTCTAGCGCGGAGAATGCGATGAACACCCACACCAACCTGAACCGCGAGCCGGACGTGCATCCGACCAACAAGCTGCTGCTCAGCGTGTTCTGGATCTATGCAATCGTGCCGCTTACATGGGGAGTGATCAACACCCTGGTCCAGGCGACCAAGCTGTTTCATTGAAGCTGAAGGCATCGGCGCGATTGGATTGCGTCGATTAAACGAAAACGCCGGCTCTTCACAAAGCCGGCGTTTTTTATTCTGTCCTATGTTTTTATACGTGCTTGCAAAACCTCTTGTTAGTCGAAGCGGCGCTGCAATCTCTGCGCTGTCTCCCGTGTTTTAGAGTGCACGGGGTGCGCACCGTGATGGGTGCCGACGTCACCCGGGGATGCTTTCGTAGTTGTAATAGCTGGTATACGCGCTGCCCGACATCAGTTTCGATTGCGGTACGTCCGTCAGCAAGATGCCCTTCATGCTCACACCACCGAGATTCAGGCGCTTCACCGTTTCGTTTATCTCTTCCACCTGGTTGAACCCGTGCCGCACTACCAGCAAGCTCGTGCCGGCGTGCCTGCCGATCAGCGTGGAATCCGTGACGGCGAGGACTGGCGGGGTGTCGATGATAACGAGGTCGTACCGGCACTTGAGGAAATCCAGCACTTCCTGCATACGGTCGCTCATCAGGAGCTCCGACGGATGTACCGGCAACGAACCTTTTGTCAGCAGGTCCACGCCGGGCGACACGTCGTGCAGCACCGCAGCCTCGATATCCGAGCCCATCAAGACGTCCGACAAACCCGGCGCGTGACGCACACCGAAATGCGAGTGCACATCGCCGCGACGCATGTCGCCGTCGATTAGCAGGACGCGTTTTCTCGTCGATGCAACGAGTGTCGCCAGATTCACCGAGACGAACGACTTGCCGGCATTCGGACGGGAGCCCGTCAGCATCAGCACGTTGTTGCGAGAATCGGCCATCTGCAGTTGCAGCGAGGTCCGCAAGCCGCGCATCCCTTCGACTGCAACGTCTTCGGGCGACGTCGAGGCGAGCACGTGAAGCCCCTGAGTGCGCGTACTGACCTTTTGTTGCAGGCGAAGCTGCTGAGTGCTGCGCGGCACGATGGCGAACACGCGCACACCCACTGCGTCCTCGATTTCTTCCGGACGTTCGACACCGCCATACACCGACTTACGGGCGAAGGCCACGAGGACGCCAAGCATCAGTCCGCCAGCGGTGCTCATCAGTATTGCTGTCAGGCGCTTGGGACGGACCGGACTGTCAGGCGCTTCGGCGTAATCGACCACGCGCACGTTGCCCACCTGGCCGGCCTTTGCCATACGCAGTTCCTGTGTCTTGTTCTGCAGATTGGCGACGAGCTCTGTGTTGGCACGGACATCACGCAACAGGCGCGCCGCGTCTTGCTCCGTGTCCGGCAATACCGCAAAACTTTTTGTCATTGCTGCTTGCGCCTTCGTCACCTCGGCGATCTGCGCGTCGAGTGCCGCCACCGCCGGATAGCTCGACGTGAAGCGCGCCGAGAGTTCCGCGCGTTGCTGCTGGAGCCCAAGCAGTTTCGACTTGTTGTCGACCGCCTGCTGCAGCAATAGCTTGCTGCCTTCGTTCACATCGACGACCCCTGACGTGCTACGAAACGTCTTGTAGCTTGTCTCGGCCGCATGCAGTTGTGCACGCGCCTGCGGCAGTTGCTGCTCCAGGAACGCAAGTGTCTTACCGACTTCGACGGACCGCGTATCGAGATCCTGCTGCACGAAACGGCTGACGATATCGTTCACCGTCTTCGCGGTCAGCTCGCTATCCTGGCCTTCCAGGCTCATCGCGACAACCCCGGAGTGCAACGCGGTTTCAACGACTGACAAGCGGCGCTGAAGTGCGGCCACCGTATCCAGCGTGGAAGCCCGCGACAGATCGAACTTCGAAGCGGCTTTGCCCGTCATCCTGTCGACCAGCAGCGTTACTTCACCGAACGTGGTCGCACCTCTAGCTTCGTGGCCTACCGTGCCGCGCAGGACCTCGATGCCGTCCGGGTCCAACAGCACATAGTTGCCATCGCCGGTGGCGGTGAGCGTCAAATTCTTGTTATAGAGAGCTTTCGGCGTATCGAACTTCGACACGGAGATGTCTTCGGCACCGGAGGCTAAGCCCGATAACCAGGTCGCCAGTGGCTGGCCGTTGCGTGCGCGGATGAAGCCGCTGATTGCTGCACCAACGAGCGGGAAATAATGCGGGCGCGCCGAGATATCGAGGTGCAGCTTCTTCACCGTGTCTTCGATGCTGGCCCGGGAGCGCAGCAACTCGATCTCGGCCGCCGTCGTCGACCTCGAATCGAACATCTGCGACACCGCCGGCACCGCATTGGCGTTGCCACCGTCATTGTTTTGCGGATTCGGTTCCGTGACCTGGATAATCGCGTCGGCTTTGTAAACGGGCGACGCGAAAAAGGCATAGGTTGCGCCCGCCAACCCACCAATGAGCGCGGCCATGACAATGATCCGCCAGCTTCTCACGATGGCCGCGAGATAGTCGGATAAGCGGAATCTCTTTCTCGTCGACACTACGTTCGTGTAGCGGCTTTCAAAGTTCATGGCCATTTTTTTATCGCTCACTCAAACGAACAATCGCGGGTCCGGCGCGGGTCGCGCGCCGGACCTGACTCACAGGACTACTTGGTGAGAACTGCCGTGGTCAAGCCAGCGTTGATAGCCGGCAGCAACAGGTCCAGCACGCGGCTGGCTCGCACGAGCCCGCTGTTGTCGACATAGACAACGTCCTTCGCCTCAAGCGGAAACTGGTTCGCAAGCAACATTGACACCGGTGATTTTGCGTCGAGGTGATAAATCACTGGCTCGTCGCCCGGCACCTGGCGGATCACGAAGAGCTGCCTGGCGTTGGAGGTCGTCGGACTCAGGTTTCCGGCCTGCGAGATGGCTTCGGCAAGCGTGAGCGTGCCGTCGCGTAGCGGCGTCACGGCCGTGGGCTTGACCACTTCGCCCATCACGTAGACCGTGTTTTCGTCGCGCGCGCTCACGTGCAACATGTCGCCCGGTTGCAGCACGATGTCGGAGGGATTCTTGCCAGCCCTCAGCATCTGCGCGACATTCACCGGGTAGCTCGTGCCGTTACGGGTGATCACGACGCGGCTCTGGTCAGCAGTCGGCATGAAGCCGCCTGAACGGCCGACGGCCTCGGTCAGCGTCATCGGAATGTCGTTGATCGACTGCGCTCCCGGGGTTTTCACATCGCCGTCTACATACACCTGCGACGCTCGATACGACTCCACGCGAACGGTAACCTGCGGCTTCACGAACACCTTGCTGAGTTCCGTGTAGATCTCGCGCTGGAGCTGCTCGGGCGTCTTGCCGACGGCATGGATAGGCTTGGAAATATAGGGAAACTGAATGTTGCCATCGCCACCGACGACAAAGCCCGGCGCGGCATCGGCGACCCGCGTGTTCGCCGTCGCCTGGCCGAGTGCCGCGGCGAGTTCCGGGTGATCCCAGACCGTGATTTGCAGGACATCGCCCGGCCCGACCTTGTAGGCGGTCGGCTTGGCGAACAGGTTGAGATCGGCCGTCGCCTGCGTGCCGTTCTTCTCAGCCGCATGGATCTGGCGGATCAGCGTCAGATCGATCTGCTTGACCGTAACCGGCACGTCGCTCGTCACATCGCCGTTATCCGCGGTGGTGACCGGCAGCGAGGGCGGCATCGCCATATGCTGGCCAGGTACCCACGCACAGGCTGAAACCATGGCGGCGAGCAGCAGGGAAAGGCCCACACGCGTTACAGGCACGCCATGGCTGTTCTTGTTCGACGTGAAAACGCCGGATTGTTTTTCGCTGTTCATGATGGTCGTCCTCCTACTTTCAGTAAGCATTGGTGTGGCGTAAGCCTTTAAGGATCGTTGCGAAGATGATTTTCATATCAAGTCCGAAAGACCAGTTCCTGACTACTACAAATCGTGAGCAACGCGTCCCCTCCATTTTTCGATCGGATCAGTCTTGCCCGGTGAGCCGTCGGCCTGGGCCAGGCCGCCATGCCTGCTTCAATGCAACAGCGGCTGATGACCTTGGCCAGGACCTTTTGGCCGTGCTCAACCGCAACGGCCGTACTTGTCGTCGAAACGAACGATGTCGTCCTCGCCAAGGTAACTGCCGGACTGCACTTCAATGATCTCGAGCGGTACGCAGCCCGGGTTTTCCAAACGATGCAGCATGCCAAGCGGGATATAAGTCGATTCGTTTTCGCTCAACAGGAACTCTTCTTCACCGCGCGTAACTCGCGCCGTCCCGCACACGACGGTCCAGTGTTCCGCCCGATGGTGATGCATTTGCAACGAGAGCCGCCCGCCCGGATTCACCACGATGCGCTTCACCTGGAAACGCTCGCCACGATCGATCGAGTCGTAAAAACCCCACGGACGCCTAACCTTTCTGTGGTTATCGGCTTCCGGCGACTTTTGTTGCTTGATGCGCGCAACCAGCCCCTTGATGTCCTGAACCCGCGAGCGGTCGCAAATCAGCACGGCGTCGTCGGTCTCCACCACGATCAGGTTCTGCGTGCCGACGCAGGCCACCAGCCGTCCCCCTTCCGAGCGCGCGTAGGTCGCTGTTGCGCCTTCGAACACCACTCGCCCGCTCGCCACGTTGCCCGATTCATCCTTGTCCGATGCGTCCCACACAGCGTCCCACGAGCCGAGATCCGACCAGCCGGCTTCCAGTGGAACAACTACACCCTTGAAGGGCGAATCGGGGGCCCCGAGATGCTCCATCACGGCGTAGTCGATGGAGTTGGACGGCGACTGCCCGAACTGGGCTGCATCTGGTCTCAAGTATCCCCCAGACAAATCAGCTTGTTCGTGCGACGCGACACATGCCGCGTGCATAGTTGGCTGAAGTTGTTCGAGCACGGCAAGCCACACTGATGCACGCACGACGAAAATGCCGCTGTTCCACCAATAGGTGCCCGCTGCAACGTATTGCGCCGCAAGCTCGGCGACCGGTTTTTCGACGAACCGGTCAATCCCATACGCTCCGTCGGCAAGCGGCTCGCCCAGAGAGATGTAGCCAAAACCAGTATCGGGACGCGTGGGGGGCACACCCAGCGTGGCGATATGGCCCGCTTGTGCATGACGCGCCGCAATGGCAATTGAACGGTGCAGCGCCGCGAGATCCGCAATGGCGTGATCCGCCGGCATGGCGACCAGGATTGCGTCCTGGCCGTCCGCGCAGGCGGTCAACGCCGCAAGCGTCAGCGCGGGCGCCGTATCGCGGCGGGCCGGTTCCACCACGATGCGCGCTTTCACGCCGCTTTCGCGAACCTGCTCGTCCGTTGCAACGCGATGCTCCTCGCCGCACACGATGACCGACTCCGCCACCACGTCCCATTCTTGCGGGAAACCTTTCATGCGCTGCACGGTGGACTGCAGCAACGACTCGGAACCCATCACGCCGATGAGCTGCTTCGGGAACTGCTCGCGCGACATGGGCCAGAGCCGCGTGCCCGAGCCTCCCGCGAGGACAACCTGGACGAGGCGCCGGCAAGTCGTTGCGATCCCGGAGGGACCCGTCACGCCGGTTACGTCGCCGAGGTTTTGCGTTACATGGGTATCCATATTAGTTATCCTATCTTCTGGTTGGCCCGGATATCGGGCGCTACTGTTGGCGTTGGTTGTCGAGCGCGGGCCGTTCAATCCGCATGTTTCTCTCGTCGCACCGTGATCAAGACAATCAATATTCTCAGTGGCCTTAGCGACCGTTGCCGCGGCTTTGCATCCGGTATTCGGTCGGTGAAATCAGGAGGCGCCTGCGGAAGATCTTTGCAAGCCGGTCGCCGTTGCCCATGCCGCTGCGGCGAGCGATCTTATCCACGGGCAATTCGGAATCGGTGAGCAGGGTGCAGGCGACGGCAAGGCGCGCTTGCAACAGGTAATCTGAAGGCGTAGTGCCCGTCTCAATCTTGAAACAACGCAGGAAGTTGCGCTCGCTCATGGCGGCCGCTTGTGCTGCATTCACTACCGAGATTGGCCGTTCGCAGTTGTCCTGCAGCCAGCGCGCCGCCGTGCGGATCTTGTCACCGGCAGAAGCCGTGCCGTTGTCGCATAGCAGCGGCGCCAGTTTCGTGGTCCAACCCGGCATCAGGCGTTCCGCGACACCGCGAGCGACCTCGACGCCAAGATCACGCTTGATCAGCAGAAGCGCGCCCTTCATCGATTCATAGCGATCGCTGGATTCGCTCCAGAGCTCGTCGCGCATCGGGCTCGTCATCGAATGGCCGAATTTCATCTGCGATACCCGGGCGTGGCCAATACCGGCTGCGTCCAGCACTTTCCGGCCCTCGGCAATCGACATGACCGAGGTCGTGTTGGAACGCACGCGCTTTAGCCATTCCACGATCCGCTCGTCGCCTGCGGCGCTATCGGCGCCCTTGCCACCGGCCACGAAGAGCGCGTCAAAGCCGCCGTAGTGGCGCGCGTCGAGTCCATCGGTCCAGACGCTCACCGAGGAGGAGCAGGCTACGTTGCCCCCGTCCGCGGAAAGAAAGCGCACGTCGTAGGTCCAGTCGTTTCTAGCCCTGGATAGCGCCAGTTCATTGGCTATATGAAAGACCTCTGCCACGAAGCCTGCGCTGAGCAACGAAAAGCCATCGAACAGGACAATTGCTATCCGGTGTACCTGAGCGTTGAAGATGGTAGTCACAGGTTGCAGCCTCCCCACAACAGCGGGTTCTACATTGGGGTATGGCATGGCGTTTCCCTGCAAGTTTGACGAACCCATCGAGGCCGGACACGAATTTTCATTGCGGTGCATCATGGACGTCCTCATAAGCGTTTAGGCTGTCGTGACGGAATGTAGCGAGAATGTTGCCGGAAAAATCTGGACGCCGCCATTTCAAATCTACTCAATGCGTGTCCTTCCCATCATTCAAACGAAGATTGCTGCCGAGCATGGCGCTCGCACCGATTGGATTTACGATCTTTTAGATTAAATGGTTTACTGGAAGAGTATGTCGAGGCGAACCGGCACTGTTTATCGAGCGTACTTGACGACGGTATCGAGCCTCACGCGAAATTTTGCGCGCACGGCTCCAAGGCCCGTGCGACAAGGCTCCGGCGAACGTACCTGGATCATTGGAAGAACAGCGGCGGCGCGTTGGATGCGGAATATCACATTTCCAAAACACCAGCGTACCGTCAGAAACACGTGGTAGATAAACTATCGGGGCACTATCTGTTATGGGTGCAGCAGCAACGTTAAAATGGCAAACGCAGGCAATCAATGTCTCGGTTTGTCGTGCGGATTAAGAGAAACATTCAAGTAATGTTGGCGAACGCACATACACGTCTTTGTTTATGCTGCTCAATAATAAGTTCGATTATTCGATTTAATCACATGAAGCGAATGTATTCAGATTGGACAGGGGCAATCCCCAAGCTGTTGCGCATGCTCGGCGCACTCCAAAAAGCCCGCCACGGCGGGCAAAAAATCATAGCGCCATCGGGGCGTGATATTCGTTTTGTCTGACTTGGAAAGCACCGGTTGCGCGCCCAGGTTTGGACTCACGCCTCGCGATTTCCTCCAGCTTATTACTCGAATACCGAAGACATCTGCCAACATCTCGCGCTTTTCAGCCGGGTGCACTCTCTCTTTACCCTCGCCGCGTATAGTGCGACGCATGCGACACAGATTCCCGCAGCGCGGAATCGACAACGGAGAAGAGTCGATGGAACACGCAAACCAGCCGGGCCGGCTCCACATCGCGGGTTCGGCCGACGCGAGCACGGCGCCGCCGGTCGGCTCGACCCAGGCAGGCGAATTCGATAGAGCATCGGACACGAGATCGACGCCCAAGCGTATCGGTATCCTGATCTTCGAAGATTTTTCCCTTATCGAAGTGAGTTCGATCTCCGAGGTGTTTGCGCTCGCGAATGAACTTCAGCCGCCGACGGAGAAAGACCCTGACCAACTCAACTACGCGCTGCTGTTCTTATCGAGCGATGGCGGCAGCGTCGCAAGCAGTTGCTCCATGCGCATCTGGACCGAAAGTCTCGATACGAAATGGATGAGCGATTGCGACGCATTGTTCATTGCGGGGGGTGAAGGCGCGCAGCACGCCAAGCTCGATCAGCAGTTGCTGAAACGCCTGTCCCGTGTCGCGTCGAACATCTCGTTCGTGAAGGCCATCGGCGAAGGATCGCAGATTCTGTCCGCGGCGAATCTTTCACCAGACAATCGCGCGACAGACTACGAGGGTCCGACCGTGGCTTCCGCGCTGGCGAGTTCGTTCTTTTTCGCGGGACAAACGCTCGCGCTCAACGATCCCAAGGGTCCGATCGCGGCTGCGCTATCGATCATCCAAAGCGATTATGGGACGGCAATGGCGCGAGAAGTATCGGACCGTTTCGTTCCGGGCGCATGGCCGAAGCTCTCGTCGATGCTCGACGACACCGAAGCCGGCGGCGTTCGTCAAAAGATCGACGCGGCCGCGCGCTGGATGCGCGAGAATTACGTCCACCGGATTTCAATCGCGGATGCGGCAAATATCGCCACCATGAGCGAACGAAATTTCCTGCGCTGCTTCAAGGCCCAGATCGGACTGACACCGTCGGAATATTTGTTGCGCGCGCGGCTGGATGCGAGCTGCATGCTGCTCGCGGCGACCGACCTTCCAGTCGACAAGATCGCGCGCCGATGCGGTGCCGGGAGCGGCGATGGATTGGCTAAAATATTCCGCAAGCGACTCTCCATTTCGCCATCCGAATATCGGTTGGCCGGGCGCAGGAAAGCCACCGAGAAGTAACGTAATAGGCCAGTAATTTCAGCAGTAATCACAGCGCGACAAGCACTGCCGCGGCGCTTTGCGCCGCGGCAGGCGCGCGCGTTTTTGGGGGATGGATGACGAGCATTACAGTTTTAAACTGGATCACCAATTTTGGCGATGCGGGCATGACCTTGCCTGTCGCGGCCGGTTGCGCGTTATGGCTGGGCACGAGCGACAAGCGACAAGCGTTGATCTGGGTTGCATCGCTTGCGGCCGCGCTCGCCCTGGTGGGCGCGACCAAGATTCTCTACGCCGGCTGCGGTATTGAAGTGCGTTCAATCGATTTCCGGATGATCAGCGGCCACACCATGCTAACGTCGTCCGTATGGGGTGTCGCGTTCGGTTTGCTCGCCGGCAGCAGGAATGTGAAGTGGTATCGAATGGGTGCGGTGTCGGGGCTGGCACTGGGCGCGCTGATCGGGTTCTGCCGCGTGGCCGATGGCGCGCACACGCCGAGCGAAGTGATAGCGGGGTGGATCCTCGGCAGCGGCATCGCCCTGTTCTTCCTACGACGCTTTTTCAAGCAGCCACGCCGGATGCCGGGTTCGATCTTTGCCGGACTCGGCCTGCTCGCGGTGTCGACGATTGCATACGGCCATCACGCGCCGATCCAGCAGATGCTCGTGATGTACTCGCCGTGGCTGTGCAACTGGTTTGAATTCTAGTCTGGCCGGATGGCACCGAGCGCTGGCAGAACAACTACCGGGGAGCCTGCGCGGAAAGCCCCGTGTAACGCCCAGGCACAGTTGCAACTCCCTGGCTTCACAAGAGCCCTTCCGCGCTAGAGGGGCTCGATCAGTTCGGGCTGTTCTGCGATAGGCTCGGGAAGCAACGCCGGAAGCAGCGCAGGCATGCACTCACGCAGATACGCTTCGAACCCTTCACCCACTTCCGGATGCTGCAACGCGAGTTGCACCGTCGCCTTCAAATAGCCGAGCTTGCTGCCGCAATCGAAACGCGTGCCATAGTAGCGATAAGCCAGCACCTGTTCCACCGCCAACAGCGACGCAACAGCATCGGTTAGCTGAATCTCGCCACCACTGCCCGGCCGCATATTACGAAGATGCGAGAAAATGCCGGGCATGAAGACGTAGCGCCCCACAACCCCCAGATTCGATGGCGCCAAAGCCGGCTGCGGCTTCTCCACGATGCCCGAAAGCTTGATGATGTCCTCTTCCCACTCGCGCCCTTCAATCACGCCATACGATGCGCTATCGACACGGTTGATGCGCTCCACGCCAATCACCGAGCTGTGGTAATGATCGAAGACATCGACTAATTGCTTCATGACCGGCTCTTTGCTATGGAGCAAATCGTCGGCAAGAATCACGGCGAACGGGTTGTCGCCAATTAGCTTCTCCGCGCACAAAACCGCGTGACCCAGCCCGAGCGCAGTCGGCTGGCGCACGTAAAAGCAGTGCACGTTCGCCGGCTTGATGTTGCGCACGACTTCCAGCAACGCCTCCTTACCGCGCGCTTCGAGTTCCGCCTCGATCTCGTACGATTTGTCGAAGTGATCTTCAATGGCCCGCTTACTTCGGCCCGTCACGAAAATCATTTCCGTAATTCCGGCGGCTATGGCTTCTTCGACCGCATACTGAATCAGCGGCTTATCGACGATAGGCAGCATCTCCTTCGGACTCGCCTTGGTGGCGGGCAGAAAACGAGTGCCAAGTCCGGCGACAGGAAATACGGCTTTGGTGACTTTCAGCATCGCGCGCGCTATCCAAAAATGCTTTCAAATTAATACACGAACGCCCGTTCGTGCAGTGTCCAATACGGCTACTTTGCGTCTGCCCAAATTTTGTCGAAGAAGGCATCCATCGCGGCGTTATAGCTTGTTTTGAGCCCACTTTGAAAGCTCAAAGCATGCGCTGCGACACGAAACGGTCACTCACTGCCCGGGAACCTTCCGTGGTCATGGCTGAACAAACTGTGGCCCGAAAAAATAGTCAATGCATCTGCCGCACGTTCGTTCACTTGAATATTTATTCCAGGTCGTCCGAATGAGGAAACCGAACGCCGGATGCGCTCAATTTCGACATTGGATCGTTGCGCAGCGCGTCCCGATAAGCGGAAACCGCGGCGAGTACTAGCAAAACAGCAATACCGGCGAGTGCGTGCATGTCCATGGCGTAACCTCGTTTTTGAATGGTTTGAAATGAAGTTAGCAGAAAAAAAACGACAAATAATTGCCGAATAAATTCGTTACCTTTTCGAACAGCCCGAGGACGTTTTTTTCTCATCATCCGCATGACGCGCTATTCGCCAAGCATATTTTTCCATTATTTGCGGGACTAATATGACACTTGCCTAATGCGCCGCCTGGCTAGCTGGAAGTACGCCTGATAAGGCGTTGCGAGGCCGGGTGTCCGTTTGCGGCCTTTATTCAACCTGGACACGAGGTCTTCAATGAGCGATTCGTCCCTGCTCGATCCGGGCGGCTCTTCCCTGCAGTTACCCCTTGAACGCGCAGTCGCTGTCAGCATTGACGACCGTGACGTCGCCATCAACGCGTGGCGCGGTTTCGCGGCGTTATTGGTCGCATATTTTCACTGCCGCCAGATCACCTGGATCGGCATACAGCAATTCCACAAAAGCGGGGCCGGATTCGACCTCAACACCATTTTCAGCTATCTCACCTTTCCGATTGCGTGGGGCTCGGCCGGCGTACCGATCTTTTTTGTGATCAGCGGCTACTGCATCCATCGCGCAACGGCACGCAAGCTGCTCGCCAATCCCGTCGCGCCCTTCGATACCCGCAACTTCCTGATGCGCCGCTTTGCGCGTATTTATCCGGTGTTGCTCGCCGCACTGGTGCTGACGTATGTGCTGGACACGTTCAGCATCGGCTTCACGCCGATCAGTCCAAAGATTGGCACGGCGAATCTGCATTTGTTCATCGTCAACCTGCTCTCGCTGCAAGGTGTGGCCGGCGGCACGTTCGGGTCGAACGGAGCGTTGTGGACACTGTCGCTCGAAGTTCAGTTCTACCTTGTGTATCCGTTGCTGATTGCATTGCGCCGGCGGATCGGCATGAAGGCGGTGCTGGCTTGCGTGGGTATCGTCAACGTAATTTCGGCGTTCGTATTCGAGCGCCACGAGATCGTGCTGTTCACCTCGTACTGGTTCTCATGGACGCTCGGCGCGTGGATCGCCGAGGCGAAAGCCGCGCCCGATGCACAGAAGATGCCGAATGGGTCGATGACGTTGAAGATCGCGGCCGTAGTGATTGCATTGACTGGCTGCGGCGCGTTCAAGTTCGGGCAATACCTGGCGTTCCAGTTCTGGGCGCTCGCGTTCGCACTCTATCTGTTCCAGGCACTCGACAAACCCATGCGCAACTCGTTGCCGGTAAGAGGCTTTTCGTGGCTCGGCGAGTTCAGCTTCTCGCTGTATATCGTGCATATTCCGATCCTTATCCTGCTAGGATCGGTGCTGTTCCACTCGGCGTTGCAAACCACCATCTGGGCGTCGTTTGCGTTCATGCTTGTGCCGGTCGCCGTGGCTTACGTGTTCTATATGCTGGTCGAACGCCCCGCGATGAACTGGTCCGCAAGCCTCAAGCGGCGTCAGTCGGCAAGCGCTTAAGGTCATTGCCGGCTTACAACGAAACGAACAAGCCCCGCGTCGCAGCAAGATCGTTCAGTGAGGCTTCCTGTAAAAAACCGCGCTCAGTAATGAGCGCGGTTTTTTTCTGTCTGAGTGCGTGGCGGATGCGGCACGTGTTTGGGCAGGTTTCCAGCGCAGCCCTTAACCACGATAAACTGAGCCACGGCAAATCCGCTTGCAGGATCATTGCCGTCCACCAGGAAATCAATCATGTTGCAGCTCAGTGAGCGAGACGCGGCAATGTTGAACGCAGACATGGGCAGCGGTGTCGCGCTGGCCATGAGGATCGTTACGCGCACGGCGAACGTCATGGGCGCTGACAGGTTGATCGATATCACGTCGGCGCATATAGACGGTTGCCTTTATCACGGAGCGGCAAGCCTCGATTTCGTCGAACGATTCGTCCAGAGTGAAACGCGGGTAGCCGTGCCCACGACGCTGAACGTCGGCTCTCTCGACTTGATCCATCCCGAGCTGTATCAGGGAGATCAAAGCACTCAGCGCGCCGCCGAACGGCTCATGAAAGCCCATCTCGAACTGGGATGCGAGTCGAGCTTCACGTGCGCGCCTTACCAACTCAAGCATCGTCCCAAGCCTGGAGACCAGATAGCCTGGGCGGAATCCAACGCCATCGTATTCGCGAATTCGGTCCTGGGCGCCCGCACCAGCCGATACGGCGACTTCCTCGATCTGGCCGCCGCGATCACGGGCCGGGCACCCTATGCCGGCTTGCATGTCACCGAAAATCGGGCGGCCCGGATCCTGATCCGGGTTGCCGATTTCGGCGCACTTCCCGGCCGCGATGTGTTCTTCGCTGCGCTCGGCTTCGTGCTTGGCAAAGTCGCGGGCGCGAGTGTTGCGGCCATCGATGGTCTACCTCCCAATACCTCCGAGGACGAGCTGAAGGCGCTCGGAGCAGCCGCGGCTTCGAGCGGCGCGGTGGCGCTTTTTCATGGCATCGGAATCACACCGGAAGCGCCGACACTCGACGCAGCGTTTCAGGGCAAGCCGCCCGCTCGGGTGATCGATGTTTCGCTGAATGAGCTTCGCGACGTTCGCCGGCATCTCAATCATGCGAAGCCCGGTGATGCACTGGTTGCTGTCAGCCTGGGAACGCCGCATTTTTCCGTCAGCGAATTCGAGCAGCTCTCCGCGCTGTTCGCAGCGTTCTCCGCTCCGCTCGCGTGCGACTTCTATGTGAACACCAGCCGATTCGTATTGTGGCAACTCGAGTCGTCGGGCATAGCGAATACCCTTGCGTCCAGAGGCGTGCAGATCGTCCTCGATACCTGCACTTACATCACGCCCGTCATGAAAAAGATGAGCGGTCTGGTCATGACGAACTCGGGCAAGTGGGCCCATTACGCACCCGCGAATATCGGCGTCCAGGTGGCCTTTGGAAGCATGAACGAATGTGTGCGCTCCGCTTTCGCGGGAAAGGTTTGCTTCGATGAATCCACAAGCCAGCTTTAAAGCCGAGGCCCTCACGGGCGGATTCGCGCGGGGGCCCTGCGTCTCGATTGAACCGCTGAGTTTCTGGGGCGGGTACGACGCCGGGACCGGGACCATTGTCGAACAATCGCATCCGGCCTTCGGTCAGAGCCTTGCCGGCGTGATCTTGCTGATGGCACGGGCAAAGGGGTCGAGTTCGAGCAGCAGTGTGCTTGCCGAAGCCATACGCAACAAAACTGGACCTGCGGGCATTGTGTTATGCGAGCGCGACCTGATTATTGCCATTGGCGTGATCGTCGCGAACGAACTTTATGCGTCACAGGTCCCGCTCGTTCTCGCGAGCAGCGAAGATTTTGAACGTCTGTCCAAAACCAGCGGCGTCATCCAGATAGACGCGCGGGCCGGCGAAGAGACAGCGCGGGTTGCGATCGAAAGTTTTCGCGCGCTTTAGTTTGAGCTTTACTGCGTGGGGCTTCTTCGGTTCCGAACCGGTGCATTGCGATTGCGGAGCGGACCGCCAAGTCCCCCTACGCCCGTTTCAACCGAGACTTCCCGGCGACATCGGAGAGAATCTTCTGGACGCTTTCCACGTACCGCTCGGTCCCGAAGCGGTTGATTGCATTCGCATAACCTTGCTCGACCAGCCGGTTGCGCAAACCCGCATCAGCTGACAGCTCGCCCAGCGCGCCCGCGAGCGCACGGACATCGCCGGGCGTGCACATGATGCCGTTCTCGCGGTCCTCGATAATGTCCGTCACGCCGCCCGCACGCGCAGCCACGACCGGCCGCTTCGCCAGCATGCCTTCAATAATCACGCGCCCGAACGGCTCCGGGCTGATGGAGGTGTGCGTGACCACGTCCACGGCTTTCATACACGCCGCGATGTCATGCTGGAAGCCGAGGAAGTGCACACGATCGGTGAGACCATGTTCGAGCACGTAGGCACGCAATTCCGCCTCGTAGGCGTCCTCGCCGAAGAGCGCCGCCCCTACCAGCACGGCGTGCATCTCGGGCGCCTCCAGGAGCGCTTCAAGCAGGATGTGCTGCCCTTTCCAGCGCGCGAGCCGGCTGAACGAGCCGACAAGAAACGCGTCCCGCGGCAAACCAAAGCGCGCTCGCAACTCGTGCTGCGCAACGGACTCCAGTTGAGTGAACGGCTCGGCGGAAATGCCGTTGAACACCACATCCAGCCGCTCTTCTTTCAGCCGCGTCAACGCGGTAAGCGCAGCGGCGGACGCCGTCGAATTCGCGATCACGCGTTCCAGCATCAGCTTCGTGCACCACTTGATGATGGTGAGCTGGGTCTTGCCGAAATGCTCCGGGCTGACGATATCGCGCAGATGCCACACGACCGGCCGCCGCGAGATCAGTCCGGCGATTGCGCCGACCACCATCGCGCGCTGCGTGTTCACGTAGATCACATCCGCGTTGCGCGATTTCGCAAGCGTGCCGCGCACGAGGCCCATCAGGCCGCCGATCATGCCGGCGCCCGGCCGCTTCATGCCGCCGTCCTTGCTCAAGTTGCCGAGCGCGGCGCCATCGAGCACATCGACTTTCACGCCGACTGCTTCGAGTGCGATGCGAAAAGGGCCGTCGTCGAACAGCACGGTCTCGTTGGTGCCACGCATGCTCTTCATCACCTCAAGCAACGATAATTCCGCGCCGCCCAGCACACCGCTTTGATCGACAGCGAGCACACGCATTGCATCGGCCGCTTCGTGATCCCGGTCCAGCTGCGAAGGTGCGGCCTTGATTGCCGGGGCGACCACTGGCACCGGCGGCATGGCAGGCGGTGCGAGCGTGAAGTGAGGCGCGACACTTTGCACGTAGGCGCGCAGGCCATCGCGGAAATGCTTGATCGAAAAACGCTCCGCATTCGCACGGCAATCCGCAGGAAGGATTTTCACCACGCCGCGTTCGAAACCGTCTACTGCATCGATGATTGCAGCTGTTGTCTGTGCATCGAAGAACAGGCCCGTCGGGCGTGCGTGCGAACCATCCAGTACGGTCTCCAGTGCGCCGCCCTTGCCGTACGCGATCACTGGCGTCCCGCACGCTTGCGCCTCGACCACCGAGATGCCGAAGTCCTCTTCCGCCGCGAACACAAACGCCTTCGCGCGACGCATCTTGTCCTGCAGAACCGAGAACGGCTGATAGCCCATGATCTCGATGTTCGGTGTGGCCTTGTCGCGGATCTTGCGCATGTCGGGGCCATCGCCGATCACGATCAGTTTGCGCTCAGGCATCTTCGCGAACGCTTCCACGATCAAATCGATCTTCTTGTAGGGGACCATCCGCGACGCCGTCAGATAGAAGTCCTCTTTCACTTCGCAAAGCTGGAACGCCTCCACATCGACGGGCGGAAAGATCACATGCGAATCGCGGTGATAGACCTTGTTGATCCGCCGCGCGATGAACGCCGAATTCGCGATGAAATGGTCCACCGAATTCGACGTGCGGTTGTCCCAGTTGCGCATGTAGTGCAGCACCAGACGCGCGAGCAGCGACTTCACGCCGGCCGTGAGGTTGGATTGCTGCAGGTACTGATGCTGAAGATCCCATGCGTAGCGGATAGGCGAATGCACGTAGCTCACGTGAATCTGGTCGGGACCCGTCAGCACGCCCTTCGCCACCGCATGGCTGCTCGAAATGACGAGGTCATAGCCGGACACGTCGAGCTGTTCGATCGCGAGCGGCATCAGCGGCAGATACGAGCGGTAGCGTTTTTTTGCCTGCGGCAGTTTCTGGATGAACGAGGTGGTGACCTTCTTGCCGCGCATCCACGACCGCTCTTCCATGAAGTCGACGACGCTGAAAAGATCAGCATCGGGAAAGCACATGACGATCTGTTCAAGCACCTTCTCGGCGCCGGCGAAAGCGACGAGCCAGTCATGCACGATCGCGACTCGCGGCACGCGTTTCGCGACTCTTGCGCGATGCCGCGGTGGCGTGTCCTGCACGGCAGGCGGCAGCAGGCCGACAGGGTCGAGCGGCGCTCGCACCGTGTCGATTACCGCTTCATCGAGATCATGTCTCATGTGTCTCTCCTCACCTTAAACCGTGGATTTCACGCGCCGTTTCAGGCGCACATTCAACTCGTGGACGAAGCTGCGCGCCATGGAGCGCAACGCGGGCCGCGTGAGAAGGGAGCAGCAGCAATTGAGGCCTGAGATGACGAACGCTGCTGCGATTGATTGCAGCGGGTACTCGATTGGATCGATGAAAAACGCCACGCCGAGGCCTGCGACAAGAAACGCGAGGTGCATCAGCATGTCGGCGGCGATCGGCCGGGCGTGAATACGCGAGATCCACAACAGCAGGCCATAGTCGGCGAGCGAGCGCAGCACGACGACACTGGCCGCACCGATAGGACCGAAGTGCGCGATGGCGAACCACAGTGCCGTCACGAAGAACGGCAGTTGCACCACGCCGATACGCGCTGCCGTGGCGGGATTGATTTGCGACTGGATCATGATGCGCGTGACGCTGGCCTGTCCGACGAGCCACACGCCGATGATCAGGATCCGGCCTACAGGTGCGCTCGCGATCGCGATTTCCTGTCCGACCCAGAGGTGCAGGAAGGGCGCGAGCACGAGCATGACGAAGAGCGCGATGGGCGTGAAGACGCCGTTGAGGAATTCGAGTGACTGCTGGACCATGGCATCGGCGTGTTCGCGTTTGACGGCGGACAAGCGCGGGAACAGGGTGCGAACCAGTGAGTTCGGCAGCATGTTCAGGCGGGTGACGAGATTCTGCGGGACCGTGTAGTACGTGACGAAACGCGCACCGAGATTTGCGCCGAGGAGAATGCGGTCGAGGGAGTCGGTGATCATGCTGGAGATGGTCGCGACCAGCATCCAGCCGCCGAATTTGAATAAGCCGCCGGCCACGCCTAGTTGCGGCCATTCGATGCGTTTGAGGTCGAGTACCTTGATGCTTGCTCGCGCCAGAAGTATGACGGCGAGGACACGTGCGACGACGGCGGCGGCGAGTACGGTTTGCAGGTTCGGTGCGATTTTCCAGGCGGCCGCGAGCGGCAGCAACTGGAACAGGAAGGTGCCGATAGTTTGATTGGTGTTGTAGATGCCAAAGCGCTCGACGCCGTTGATGGCGCCGGCGCAGACCCATGACACGTTAGCGATGGGAATGGCCAGGGCGAGCCACGGGAGCGCGTGGTAGACCTCGCGTTGCATGGCCGGGGATGAGTGGGCGACGTAGGCGGTGTAGGCGAACGCGCCGAAGTAGATGAGGATGCCGCCGATGATGCCGGTGCCGAGGTTGAGCCAGATGGCGCTCCAGAACACGCGCGAACGGGCTTCGGGGTCGTTGGCGGCGTGGGCCTTCGAGATCGCATGTTGAGCGGCCATGCCCATGCCGAGATCCAGGATGCCGAAGTAGCCGATGAGGGTCCAGACAAGGCTGATCACGCCGTAGCGCTCGACGCCGACGAGATGGATGTATGCGGGCACAGTGATCAACGAGACGAAGGTAGGTAGTACCAGTCCCGAAAAGTTGATCGCCATGTTCTTCACCATCGATTTTTCCATCGTTCGCACTCGTTCCTGAGGGTTC
>NZ_JNFG01000047.1 GCF_000729995.1 Caballeronia sordidicola
TTTCTGCTCGTCCGTCAGATTTTTAAGGTTGGGCACAAATGTCATCTCCGAATCATGCCGAGCTTCGCAGCAGTTTACAAGTGCTGACTAGTTACGTCCAAAGCGACAAAGAAACGAAGCAAAGAAAACGCTTTCAGAACGAGGGCTCATAAGTTGACCCAGCGTGCAGTTTCCAAGTTTTTGGCACCCCAAAAGCACGGTGCTCGCAAGAGCGACGGATGTGTGAAACCCTCCTTCTCCGAACACGGATACCCACACGCTTCGCCACCAGTGACTGAACCTGCCCATGGGGCACCCCGCGCTATCCGCGGACAACCACTCTTCATGAGCATGTGAATGCGCCATGCCTCTTTTGGCTTGCCCCGGCCGCTCGCTTTGTAGTCACGCCTTTTTCGGTTTCACGCCGGACGTCGACCAAGTCGCAAGTGCTACGCCTGCCACCGCAAACACCATTGCTCCCCATGCAAGCGGTGGCATCACTTCCTTCAATAACAACGACGAGAGCGCTGCGGCTACCGGTGGAATAAAGAAGAACAAGGACGCGATCTTCGATGCCTGCCCCGCTCGAACCAACGCAAGCAACAACGTGATCGCAATCAGCGAGTTGCCAATCACGAGATAACCGAGCGCAGCGATAAACGCCCCGGTCCAGTGCACATGAACGTCTTCCAGCAGCAACGCCAGGGGCGCGCAGAACACCAGGCCGATTGCGTACTGGATCAGGTTTGCCGTCACCGGATGTTGCCCCACACCGAACCGCTTTTCATAAAGCAAAGCCGCCGTCATTCCAACCAATGCGCCTATCGCGAGCAGCAGACCCGACATCGAATGCACCGACAGACTCGATCTGGCAACAATAACGCCCGTTGCACCAATCAGCCCAAGCGCCAACCCCAGCCATTGCCGAGCACCCACCCGCTCGCCTACGAGTCGCGGTGCCAGCGCAGCCACCAGCACCGGCTGCAGCGACACGATGACCGCCACCACGCCCGCTGACGCCCCCGCTTTGAAGGCGAGGTAACTCAGGCCGAAGTAGACAACTTGCACGAGGAACCCGACCACACACGCGTGTACCCAGTCCGCTCCACTCTTTGGCAACGCAGGTTTCATGATGATGAAAAGCGGGATGAGCAGGCAAATGGAGCATCCATAGCGCAGCGCCAGCAAGGTCAGCGGTGGCGCATATTCGACCGCGATTTTCGCTACGGAAAAGCCCCCCGACCAGAGCAGGACAAAAGCCATCTTCGCGGCGAAAGACTTGAGGCTTGCATGTTGCGTTGAAGCATTGGCTTGCAGCATTGTTCCTGGCTCGAGTTGTTCTGCAATCCCGCGTTGCACGGGAAGCGTTCTTGTCGATGCTTCAGGCACCCACGGAAGCGGGCGCCTGATCGGGAAAATGATTTTTCAACGCGGGTGGCGTGGGCACAGGCGACGGGAAACTCGCGATGTTTCTACCGTCGCCGGCGCGTTGCCGCCGGCGCAGAGATGTGCCGTTGCCAGAGGCCGGCGACCAATTGAGGCTAACCGCCGCGCGGCTGCTGATTGTTCTCACCGCCGCGACCGCCTTGTCCTCCGCCACCGTGGCTGCCACCGTTGCCCCCTCCGCCGCCTTGACCGGGTGGTGGTCCTGAAGGGCGTCCACCGCCGCCTTGGCCCGGAGGGCGACCGCCGCCGCCATGACCCGGCTGTGGTCCGGGAGGACGCCCACCCGCACCTTGACCCGGCTGTGGTCCGGGAGGACGCCCACCCGCACCTTGGCCCGGCTGTGGTCCGGGAGGACGCCCACCCGCACCTTGGCCCGGCTGTGGTCCGGGGGGACGCCCACCCGCACCTTGGCCCGGCTGTGGTCCGGGGGGACGCCCACCCGCACCTTGGCCCGGCTGTACTCCAGGAGGACGCCCGCTGCCATGACCCGGCTGCGGTCCCTGTGGAGGACGTCCGCCATAACCGGGCGGACGACCGGGACCGGGCCCGGGAGGCGGTCGATTGGCCCAGTGCGATTGCTGGTTATACCAAGGGCGACCGCGGTAATAATTGCCCCAGTACGAACCGATCGAAAACGTCACGATAGGAAAGCCGATCGTGGTTCCGTAAGTCAGGATCGGTACATTGCCACCCTGATACGGATAGCTGAGGCGCCCCGCGTAGACCCAGCCGCGCAAGTTGGGCACCACCACGTCGCACCATGTGTAGCCGCTGATGCAACCCATGACCGTGACGGGCACGCCGCTCGGCAACTGAGTCACGATCGGGTAATCACCCGCCGGCCCGGCGCGCATGTTGACCGGGCTGTTCGTGTACGCCTGCTGCTGCGCGAACGTCACGCCGGGCAGTGCCAGCAACCCTGCAAATCCGACACAACCCCATTGAAGCAATTGTTTTCGCATATGGCCTCTCGTCGTGGGAGTGCAGCGCCCGGTGCTTATCGGTGAGCGTCCCCGTGACGGCGTCGTCAACCCGGAAATCCCGGCAACCGGACGTATTAAGCAAGTATGGAGTTCGCTCTCCATGGAGTCTATGCGGGTGAAACCTGCCGGAAGAGGAAATTTGGATAAACTCGAATCGGCCTCTGATGATCCGCTGCGTGCGGGGTCCGCTCAATAACAACCATCGCAGCAGGAAAGCAGCAGGAAACGCGCCGCAGACGCAGGAAGACGATGACACCTGACATCACGATTACGCGCATTGCCGCAATGTCGCCCGACGTGGAAGCGCTTGAAGGGTTGGCCGCGTCCGAAGGCTTCAACTTCATGACACGGTTACTTGCCGAATGGCGAAGCGGGGCGAACCGGTTCGACAAGCCCGGGGAGTGTCTGCTCGGCGCGTTTGAAGGGGGCCGAATGATCGGGATTGGCGGCCTCACGATCGATCCTTATCTTCCGGCGGGCGATGCCGGGAGATTGCGGCGCCTGTACGTAGCCCCTTCCGCGCGGCGGCGCGGGATTGGCGCCGCGCTGGTCGACGCGCTTCTCCAGCATGCATCGGGACGGTTCCGGCTCGTCCGTTTGACGACTGATACGCGAGCCGGCGCCGACTTCTATCTGCGATGCGGTTTTTCTCAAGTAGACGATGACTCTGCCACGCATGCGAAGCAGGGTCCGGATGCTCTTGCCAAGAGGGGCGAGTGCTTGGATTGAGTGTGGATAACCTGCTTCGTCGTCGACGGCTGCTATGATTTTCGCGTCAAGATCGCATACAGGACCATTCTATGCAGCGCATTCTCGCGGTGGGCGGTGGCGGTTTCATGATGGAAGACGACCCGTCTCCCATCGACGCCTATATCCGTAACTTGACCGGCAAACAGCGCCCTCGCATCTGTTTTATACCGACTGCAAGCGGTGACCTGCCCGCGCACATCGACAAGTTCTATCGCACCTACGAGCATCTTGGATGCGAGCCTTCGCACCTCTGTTTTTTTCGGCAAGCCGATCGCAACGCGATACCGCTCTCGGAGCTCGGTGCGCGCCTGCTCGAACAAGACGCTGTTTTCGTGGGTGGCGGCAACACGAAGTCCCTGCTTGCGGTCTGGCGCGAGTGGCAACTGGACCGGATTCTGCGCGAAGCGGCGGAACGCGGAATCCTGTTGTCCGGAATGAGTGCGGGGGCAATCTGCTGGTTCGAAGCAGGGCTGACGGATTCGTTTGGCGGTTCGCTTTATCGGCCTCTTCAGTGCCTTGGACTATTGCCCGGCGGGTGCAGTGTCCACCACGGTGGTGACGCGAATCGACGACCGTCGCTGGACGCAGCGCTACGATCCGGAACCATTCCTGCGTCAATCGCAATCGATGATTTCGCGGCCGCTTTTTATGAGGGAAATGCCCTTCAACAAGTGGTTTCCTGGCGGCCCGGGGCGACCGCCCGTCACGTAGCGTTCGAAGACGGACGCTTGCACGAGACAACGCTGGACGCCGTGTCGCTAAGACAAGCTGGCAAGTAGAAGAGCGCCGCGGCCATGGAGGCCCTAATCGCCGCTTGGCGCAGCCAATAAGCCCTGCCGGCGTTGCGGTCCCAACCAACATCAACAAGGAACTCGCCATGCTGGTTGGAATACGCGAGGCCACGGTCGAAGACGCGCGGGCTATCGCCACGATCCACGTGGACTCATGGCAGGCTGCGTATCGGGGAATCTTGCCCGAGACCTATCTGGCGAATCTGGCCGTGGCGCAGCGTGGCGAGGCATGGCGCAAGTCGCTCATCGCGGGAAGGCCCCGGGTGCTGGTCGCTCACGCCCATGCTCATTCCGAAACCGCCGACGCCGCTGAAACAATTCTCGGCTGGGTCGCATTCGGCGACTCTCGGGACGGGGACAAGGATCATCGCTGGGGCGAAGTGGAGACGCTTTACATCGCGCCGGCTTTCTGGCGCAAAGGCATCGGCCGCCGACTGATCGATGCTGCACGACACGCGCTGCAGTCCGCCGGATACACGAACGTCGCCCTGTGGGTGCTGCTGGACAATCGTCGCGCGCGTGCCTTTTATAAACGAAGCGGCCTCGTCTGCGATAACTCCAGCAGAGGCGTTCAACTCGGTGGCAAGTGGTTGACCGAGATTCGATACTGTTGCGCTCTCAGCGGGACCTGAGCAACCGCTTCATCGCGTGGTTGGCGCGGGCGGCAGATCCCTAACAAACAGGAAAGCAGCGTGGCACGCGATAAAGGTCTGGAAGAAGTATTGGCCGACGAGCTGAGGACCGAGCCGGGCATAACAGAAAAGGCGATGTTCGGCGGATGGGCATGGCTCGTGAACGGCAACCTTCTGTGCGGTGCTCGAGACGGCGGCATGCTGGTACGCCTCGGCAAGGATCGGGATGCCTGGGCACTTAAAATACCCGGCATCATTCCAATGACTTCGCGTGGCCGGCGAATGCAAGGCTGGGTCTGGGCGGCTTCGGAAGCTTATGGTAACGACGCGCTCCGCCACAAGTTGATGGACGCCGCGCTCGAATTCGCCCGATCGCTTCCGGGCAAGTAGATCGGGGTTTTATGCATTCGGCCAAGAGGGAAATGGACCACATCCCGTAGCAAAACAATTTGACGCAACAAAGCATGAAGGGAAGTCATACAATCCTGTGCATGTATTCCAGAGAAGATCACGCATGCAAGCCGACAACCGACTCCCCCGATATCAACGCCTGCGCGACGAGCTTGCGTCGAAGATAGCCGCGCGCCGCTGGCAACCCGGCGAAGCGATTCCCACAGAGCAGGAACTTGCCCAGAGCTTCGACCTCGCGGTAGGGACCGTACGCAAGGCGATCGACTTGCTGGTTGCTGAAGGACTGCTCGAACGCTACCAGGGTCGAGGCACCTTCGTCCGGCGCGCGAGTTTCGATGGTTCGCTGTTCCGGTTCTTCCGCTTCCAGAGCAAGACCGGCGAACGGCGAATTCCTAAGAGCCAAATCCTGAAACGCAGCGTGGTGGAGGCACCGGCCGCCGTCGCGGCCACGCTGCAGATCGCGCCCGGCGCCAACGTGATCCAGATGGCGCGGCTACGGCTTATCGAGGAGGCGCCGGTGCTGACCGAGGACATCTGGCTGCCGCTCGACCGCTTCGCGGCGTTCGCCGACCTGCCGCTCGACTCCATCGGCGACCTGCTTTATCCGGTCTATGAAGCGAAATGCAATCAGGTCGTGGCGTCGGCTACGGAGACCCTGACGGTCGAAGCGGCAAGCCTGAAGCACGCAAAGCTGCTGGGCATAGAGAAGGGCACACCGATCGTGGTGATCGAACGGCTGGCCTATGGATACGATCGCCATCCACTCGAATGGCGTCGCTCGCGCGGCCCGGCGAGCCAGTTCCTGTATCAATCGGAAATCCGCTGAACCACGCGCGAGGAAGCCTGTTCAGGCACTTCCGTGCTCATTGGCTCACGCTGAAAATCGCGAGCGCGTCTTTCAACGACTTCGCCTGATCTTCCAGGGATTGCGCGGCCGCGGCGGCCTCTTCCACCAGCGCTGCGTTCTGCTGCGTGACCTCGTCCATTTGCGTGACCGCGGTTGCGACCTGGCTGATGCCCCGGCTCTGCTCGCCGGATGCCGCCGAGATCTCGCTCATGATATCGGTCACGCGCTGCACGGCTTGCGTGATCTGCGTCATCGTCGTACCCGCCTCTCCCACGAGCCCCGAGCCGGCATTCACCCGTTGCACCGATGTATCGATCAAATCCTTGATCTCTTTTGCCGCACTTGACGAACGTTGCGCGAGGCTGCGCACTTCGCCCGCCACGACCGCAAAACCGCGGCCTTGCTCACCGGCGCGCGCAGCTTCCACCGCCGCGTTGAGCGCCAGGATGTTGGTCTGGAATGCAATCCCTTCGATGATCGTAATGATGTCTGCGATCTTCGCCGAACTCTGTGAGATATCGGCCATGGTCGATATCACGTTGTTGACCACCGTGCTCCCATGACTCGCTATTGTCGACGCGCTCGCGGCAAGCGTGGTCGCCTGGCTGGCGTTGTCCGCGTTGCGTTGGACGGTGCCGCTGATCTGTTCCATGCTCGCCGCCGTTTCCTGCAGCGATGCAGCTTGCTGCTCGGTGCGCGCCGACAAGTCGGTGTTGCCCGATGCGATCTCGCCGGCGGCAACGGTAATGGATTCCGCTGAGTGGCGGATGTGCCGCACGGTCGTCGCGAGCTCCATCTGCATGCGGCGCAACGCGCCCTGCAACTTGCCAATTTCGTTGTCGCTTTCCACGACGATCGCTGTACGCAGATCGCCGCCGGCGATGCGCTCGAAGTCGGCGGCCATCGCCGTGATCGGCTTCACGACCAGACGCGTCAACGCAATCCTCACGCTGATGCCTATCACCAGCGCCAGCAGTGCGCAGGCGACGAGTACTGTATTCACGATGCTTGCGGTCGTTTCCGCTGCTTCGAAACGCTGCTGGGCACGCGACGACACATACGCGAGCAACGGCTGGGAAAGCTGATCGAACTGGTTGTAGAGCGGACTGCTGAACTGCATCTGTGTACGTTTGTATGCATCGAAGTCTTTTGCTTCGAGCGCGTCGAACTCCGGCGTGATGCCTTTTTGCATCATCACGGCGTGCTTGGCGGCGGCGTCGGTAATGAGCGCTTGCGCGTCGCCCGAGACTGGCAACGCGGCGAACGCATCCCACTGCTTTTGCGACTCATTGCAATATTCGTGAGCCGTGGCCAGTTGTTTTGCGGCGGCGTCGGCCTTGTTGTCCTCAATCAGCGATTCATACCGGTTCTTCGCAGAGCGGCAACGCAACAGCAATTCGGAACTGCGGGTCAGCGCACTGCTCCCGGCCAGATCGTGCTCGTACATGCCGCTTAGCGCGTGGTTGGCGCGGCCCAGCGAAACAAACGCACAGGTTCCGACAACGAGTACCAACAGGACAAACACGCTTGTCGCAAGGGTCAAGCCTGTCTTGATTGAAAGATTTTTAAACACTGTCCGTCGACCTCATTGATATGAACATATATATGTTTAACGGATCCGACGCGGAAGACTTGAGGGTTTTTCCTTGTTTCCGACGAGTGGCCTAGCGAAAGTGGAACAGCTCTGCGGGCGTATCGATTAACAAAGCCTGTCGATGTGACTCATCGGTGACAAGGCGATATAGGTCGTGCAGCGCGTGCCGTGGGTTGCAGACGTGTTCGAACTGGGTATGCGGCCAGTCGGTGCCCCAGAGCAGCCGATCGACGCCGAATGCGGGCAACAATTCGGACCATGCGTTCGCGCTCGTGGCGAAGGTCGCTTCGGGATTCGCCGGTTTCGCGCTCACCCTGTACCCCGCAGATATTTTGACCCACACGCGCCGTGTCTGGCCCAGCGAGGTCAGGTAAGCGAAGCCGGGGTCGCCGATGCCGAGCGCGGGATCAAAACGCCCGAAATGATCGATCACGATCCGCACGCCGCTGGTAAGCAACGCGGGCGCGACTTGGTTCAAGCGCCCGGCGTCGATCTGCATTTCAAGGTGCCAGTCGAGCGCGGCCATGCGCGACAGCAGCGCGCTCCAGTGTTGATCGGTGAAATCGGGGAGTTGGGTACCGATCAGGTTTGCGCGGATTCCCACGACACCTCGCGCATGCCAGTCGTCGATAAACCCAAGCGCGTTGACCGGATCAGCCATGACGACGCCGCGCAACTGTTGTGGATGCGCATCGAGGCAGGCGAGCAGATAGCTGTTGTCGAAGCCGAGGAAGCTGGGCTGGATCAGCACGCCATGCGACATCCCGATGCTGGCAAGCATAGCCCGATAATGCTGGAGCGTGGCGTCGTAGGCCGGTGCATAACGCCGGCCAATAGCAAGCGGCAAGTCCCGCGTGAAGACGTGGGCGTGCGAATCTATACCGGTAACGAGACCGTCAGTCATAAGGATCTATGCCGGGACGTCTTCGGCCAGCGTGCGCCCGCGCGTTTCGGGCAGCATCATGACGCTGACGGCGACGATCGAATAAGCAAAAACAGCGTCCACACCGATCGCGAATCCAAGTGAATACTGCGCGGCCAGATGTCCGACCATCACAGGGAATCCCGCCGACACGACCCGGCCGAAGTTGTAGCAAAACCCCACCCCTGTACCGCGTGTGCCGCGTGGATAGAGTTCGTTGAACAGCGCGCCCATGCTGGCCGGAATGCCGGCAGCGAAAAATCCGAGCGGGAAGCCGAGCGCGAGCATCGCGTGATTGGAGAGCGGCACGAACAGGTAGACGATGACTGTGCCCACGCAGCAAACGGAGAACAGCAGGATGGTCTGACGGCGCCCGATGCGGTCGAGCAACTGCGACGCGGCCAGGCAACCGAAGAAAAATGCCGCGATGATCACCGCCAGATAACCGCCGGTATTGAGCACCGAAAGATGCCGCTCGGTCGTCAGGTAGGTCGGCAGCCAGGTGGTGAGGGCTGAGTAGCCGCCATGTGCGCCCACGCCCAGCAGGCCGCCGATCAGCGTCATGCGGATCACGTCGGGCGCGAAGATCGACAGAAGCGGTGTGCGTTCCTTCCCGGTCTTCAGTCCCGCTTCCTTGCGCGGGGGTGCAACGGGTTCCTTCACATTGCGGCGAATGTAGATGATCAGGAGCGCAGGCAAGATGCCGATGCCGAACATCACCCGCCAGCCGATATCGGGCGACATGAACGAAAACACGGTCGCGTAAAGCAGCACGGCTGCGGCCCAGCCGACGGCCCACGCGCTTTGTACGGCGCCCATCGCCTTGCCGCGATGCTCGTTGCGGATAGTCTCGGCCATCAGCACCGCGCCCGCTGCCCATTCGCCGCCGAAGCCAAAGCCCTGCAGCGCCTTCAGCACGATGAACTGCGGATAATTCTGTGCGAATGCCGACAGCAATGTGAAGACGGAGAAAAAGATTACGGTGACCTGCAAGATTTTCACACGGCCGTAACGGTCCGCCGCTGCGCCGCAAATCCATCCACCCAGTGCCGACGCTACCAGCGTGACGCCGCTCACCAGACCAGCCTGCGTTTTGCTGATGCCCCATTCCGCAATGATCGCGGGGATAACGAGACTGAACATCTGGACGTCGAGAGCGTCGAGCGCCCAACCGCCGAAACATGCCCAGAACGTGTATCGCTCGCCTTTAGAAACCTGCCGGTACCAGGAAAACATCGAGTCTCCGTGCGTCTTTTGTCTTGCTTGCTTGAATGAATGAGGCGAGCTGAGATTGATGAATGGTCAACCAATCGTTAAAACATATATATGTTTATATGAATTGCGTGTTCGTGGGATAGGTGTTTACCCCTTTATTGGCAAATGGACGCTCAGACTTTAGATGGTGTTTTTGACGGTCTGCACGTTGTGCTCGGCGTGGATCGCGCGATCTCTACCAGCTTGCCGACGGTATCGTGGTCCATGCGAAAGACCGGCCGTGGCTCCAGGTTTAATCGCCTTAATGGATCTATGAATGGTGCCAGCCGCATTTTATTCTTATAACTGACCTTACAAGCCAGCGACCTAACATGACCGAAGCCATTCACGTACGCCCCGTTGTGTTATCCGATTTCCCCGCATGGAAGCCCCTCTGGGATGGCTACAACGCCTTTTACGATCGCCACGGCGACACCGCGTTAGCGCCTGAGATCACCCGCATGACGTGGTCCCGCTTCTTCGATGTCTACGAGCCCATGAATGCACTGGTGGCGGAAAGCGCGGGAGAGCTTGTCGGCTTGGCGCACTTTCTTTTTCATCGGAGCACGATCCAACTGGGGCCGAGTTGTTATCTGCAGGACCTGTTTACTGCTAAGGGCGCCAGAGGAAAAGGAGTTGGCCGCAAGCTGATCGAGGAGGTTTATCGACACGCGCAGACATCAGGTGTGGAACGCGTGTATTGGCACACGCGAGAGACCAACACCACGGCGATGCAACTCTACGATAAGGTCGGCGAGAAGCAAGGTTCCGTGGTCTATCGCAAGCCGCGATGAGGCCCGCTGTCGCTCAAGCAAGCCCCTTCTCCGCGAGACGCTGGTAAAAAAGCAAGTCAAGTTCCGGTGCGCGTCCTGCCAGACCGGTCAACAGCGCATGCACTTGGCCACGGTGATGCGTCTGGTGATTGAACCAGTGCGCCAGTGCAGGCGCGAGAGGTTGCTCGATTACGTCCGGCGTGGAGACACGCCGGTACGTGATCGCACCTTCCATCGAAGCATCGTCAAGTCCTGTTACGTACCGCACGATCCGCGCGTCCTCCATCTCACGCGCATGGCGCAGCGACTCAAGTTCCGCGAACAGGATCGCATCGAGCCGATCAGGTGAATCCCCCTCGCCGGTGAAGCGAAACATCCATACGCGGTCGGTTACGAGCAAGTGGTTGAGCGTGCCATGAACCGACCTGAAAAACGCGCCGCGATCCGCTCGATAATCGGCGTCGCTCAAGGAGGCGGCTGCATCGAAGAGCCGGGTATTTGCCCAGGCGTTGTAGCGCGCGAATGTATCGAAGTGCTGTTTGAACAATCCCTGCATGTCGTCCTCCTTGCGGCTCAAAAACGTTCGTAACGTACGGATATTAATATTGATAAAGTTGACGTCAATCTTGATTCAATTCATCAATGTGAGACTCCCATGGCATGGATCACGGCGGCCGAGGCCTTGAGCGTATTGAACGTCCGCGCGCAGACGCTGTATGCGAACGTGAGCCGTGGAAAGATCCGCGCGAAACCAGACAAGACGGACCCTCGCCGCAGCCTTTATCACGGTGATGATGTAGCGCGAATGGCAGAGCGCCGTAGCGGACAGCGCAAGGTCGAGAAGGTCGCGGCGCAGACCATCGACTGGGGCGATCCCGTTTTGCCGTCTGCTGTCTCGACGGTGTCGAACGGAAAGCTTTGGTATCGCGGGCAGGATGCAATCGAGCTTGCAAACACGGCGTCGTTTGAGGAAGTAACCGGGCTGTTATGGGAGACCGATGCGGTTCGGATTGAGCCGAAAATCACGCGCAAGGCCGCCGACGCCGACGATCCTTTGACCGCGAGTCTCGTCGCATTGGCCCGGCGCAGCGCGCGTGATTTGCCATCGCGTGGACGCACTCCTGCCGTGCTGCGAGATGAGGCCGCCAGCGTGCTTTCGACGCTTGCTCAAGCCATCCTTGGCAGTACAGCTTCTTCGCGCGCGGGACGCACATTGAGCGAGCGGCTGGCGGTATCGTGGGGACGCAGCGAGGCGGAAGACGCGATCCGGCGCGCCCTCGTTTTACTCGCCGATCATGAACTGAATGCATCGACCTTCGCGACACGCGTCACCGTCTCCACCGGCGCTTCGTTATCGGCTGGCGTGCTGGCAGGCCTTGCTACCCTCACTGGACCGTTGCATGGAGGCGCATCGTCGTCGGTTTGCGCGCTGATCGAGTTGGCAACGGCTATTGGTTCGGAGGCGGCCGTGCGTAACTGGCTGGCGCAAGGCCGCGTGTTTCCGGCATTCGGTCATCCGCTATACGCCGATGGAGACCCCAGGGCGAGCGCTCTGCTCAGCACGATGACCGTGCCGCCGCTTTACGCGGAACTTGCCGCGTGCGTGGAGAGGGCGGTTGGCGAGCGGCCGAACGTGGATTTCGCGCTGGCGGTTCTTGCCGCTGCTTTCGATCTGCCGGCGCATGCGCCGTTGTCGCTATTCGCGCTTGCACGCTGCGCAGGCTGGCTTGCTCACGCGTTGGAGCAAGGGCTAACAGGTCGTTTGATCCGGCCTCGCGCACGTTATGTCGGGCTACAACCGAAGCTCGCGGAGTAATTCCGTCCGAGCAGCAAAACAAACATCAAGCATCCAGGTCGATGGCGACTTTTCCGAAGTGCGCGGCGCTTTCAAGGAAGCGGTAAGCATCGACGGTGTGCTCGAAGCCGAAGGTCCGGTCGATCACCGGCTTGATGCCGGTCGTGGCGATTGCGCGCACGGCGTCGGCGAGATTCGCCGTCGACCCCGTGTTGCTGCCCACAATATTAAGCGTCTTCAGATTGATGGGCAGGATAGGGATGGAGAGTTCCATCCCGCCCACGAAACCCACCACGAAGATCGTCCCCGCCACCGCGGCCGCGTTAAGAGAGCGCGCGAAAGTCGGCGCACCGATCGTCTCGACAATCAGGTCCGCGCCCGAACCGCCGGTCGCTGCGAGCACCGCTTCGTCCCAGGCGGGTGTCGTTTGATAGTTGATCGTCACGTCGGCGCCGAGCGAACGCGCGCGGTCGAGCTTTTCATCTGATGACGACGAGATAATCACGCGCGCGCCCGCCGCCTTGGCGAACTGCAGTGCGAACAGGCTGACGCCGCCTGTGCCCAGCAGCATGACTGTCGAACCCGGGCGGACACGTCCGATGACGATGGCGTTCCATGCAGTCGTGGCGGCTATCGGCAGCGTGGCGGCTTCTATAAACGAAAGCTGCTCGGGGATTCGGACCAGCGACGTCGCGGGGACGACCGCGTAGTCGGCGAGCGAGCCCGGCATGGTCACGCCCCGCAGGCGCAGGGTGCTCGCCGCGGTCAACGGCCCCGCCGACCAGTCGACCATCAGGCCGGGGACCACTCTGTCGCCCGCTTTCCAGCCCTCCACGCCGCTGCCGGCCTCCACGATCTCACCCGCGCCGTCCGTTCCGGGGATGAACGGCATGCTCCTGTCGCCGAACCGTCCCCATGCGACCATCAGGTCGAGATAGTTCAGGCTCGCCGCGCGCAGGCGGATCAGTACCTCATCAGGCTTCGGCCGGGGTGTCGGGGCTTCGACACGCTTTAACGCGTCGAGTGAGGCAGAGCTCAGGTGGAAGGCACGCATGGCAATCTCCAATAAGAACCGTGATGCAATGGAGAAAATAGTAACCATGCCCTGACGCTATAATTCATCTCGAAAACATAACACTACTGCGTGTGGTGCATCAATGGATAGCGTGGAAGCAGACCAGGCAGCGGCGTTTCTGGCTGTTGTCGAATCGGGGAGCTTTTCGGCTGCCGGCCGCAAACTGGGTCGCGATGGCTCGGTCATGTCGCGACGCGTTGCGGCACTCGAGGTGCGTTTGGGGATCCGGCTGCTTGAGCGCTCGACGCGCCGTGTATCGCCGACTGAAGCCGGGATCCGTTTCCGGGACCGGATGCGCGATGCAATGGAGATGGTGCGTGCCGCCGAGGACGAGGCGCGCGCGCTGGCCGTTTCGCCCACCGGCCTTCTGCGGCTTACGCTACCCGTCACGTTCGGGCGCATGTGGATTGCGCCGCGGATGCCGGAGTTTCTTGCGCGGTATCCATCGATTCGCGTCGAGGCCCTGTACGCCGATAGATACACCGACCTGATAGACGAAGGATTCGATGCCGGAGTCCGGGTGGGCGAGCTCAATGACAGCCGGCTGATCGGCCGCCGCCTTGCCATGAGCCGCCGGCTTCTTTGCGCGGCACCCTCTTATCTGGACCGCCGGTCAGCGTTGAAAGAGCCGGACGACCTGCTGCGTCACGACTGCATTTGCTTCACGCGGCTGACGACACATCCGTCCTGGCATCTGCATCGCGATGGCAAAAATCGCACGGTCAGGATCAGGGGACGGATGGAAACAGACGACGCCGAAGCCGTTGTCCAGGCGGCGCTAGCGGGCACGGGCATCATCATGGCGGCCGACTGGCTGGTGGCGCGCGAACTGGCCGACGGCCGGCTCGTGCCGGTACTGACGGACTGGACGGTCGCCGGAGAGTCGGGGGTCAGCGTGGTCCGGCCTTCCGTACAACATGAGCCGGCGAAGACCCGCGCGTTTGTGGATTGGGTGGTCGGGGTCTTCGCCGACCGACCGTGGCAGGAGCCACGGTAGCCGACTGCAGGGCATGCAGGTTGCAACCCGTGCCCGCGCTCAACGCTGGTTTCTCAGACCTTCGCTCGCCCCATCCCGGTTCACGCTGCCGTTCGTTTCAGTACGTTCGGCCGTGCGCGCTTGGCCAGATCCTGTAACAAGCGCTGCACGCGGTGTTGTTGCACGGCCACTAGATTGTTCTCATTGACCAGGGCGTGAATCCGGCTTTCCCAGTACCCCTGGTCCATGCCGTGGACGGGTCCAGCCGTGCTGGCGCGCACGACCGACCTGACCATGCGCTCGATGTGATCAAGCTGGCGATCCGCTACACTCGCGGGCATCAAGTTGCCGGGATTAGGCGACGGTGCTTTCTTTAAAGCGCTCATTTTGCTGATATCTCGTCGTGCTTCGCTGAGTTGTCTCAGGAAGCGTGCTGCGATTATTTTGTCCGGGCATCGCCCATCGGACCGCTCGTCCTGCCAACGCAAAGCAAATGCAAATGCCAAGGCGCTGTATGAGCGTGGCGGTATCGTTCCCCGTTACCGCCGCCTTTTGATGGGAAGAGCCTGCGTTTCCCGCTTGCAATGCCGTAAACCAGACATTGCCTCTCACGATGCGGGATGGACAGCGAAGTTATTGATCAGAAGATATCGCACTGTTTTAGGCAGGCTTTACCCTATGTCTCAATTTTCAAAATAAATCGATCACTGCGACCCGGGCCGGATGAATCGGCTTTTTTGGGGCGCCATCAGGTAGGAATAATGGCTTCGTATACCCGTCAAGACGGGCTCGCTCACGCTGAAGTCCCGGATGCCGGCATCGCCCGCAGCAGTTTCAGCACGTACGCTTCCGAGGTGGACCAGCAGCTGCTCGCCTGGCGCGACCGGGTGGGGCACGTCGTGGATGTCCTGCCCTCGAAGGCGCAGATCGCAGGCGGCTTTAGCGGACGTATCGACCGGTATGCGGTGGGCGACCTTGTCTTCACAGACTCGGAGACTGACGCCATGTCGCTGGAACGCTCGGTCGCGAGAGTGTCCACCGACGTGCGGCGCAACTATGTTTTCCACATCTTCGTGCAGGGCGAGGTCGATACGGGCGTGAGCATGCAGAAGAAACGCAGCGCCCCGAATTCGGTTCAGGGAATAGTCGTTTTCGACATGGACCAGCCGTTTCGAGTCCAGCGGTCTGCGTGCCAGGTGTTGACGATGTTCGTGCCGCGAGCGACTGTTGAGGCCACGTTCCCGGACGCCGATTCAATTCACGGCCGCGTGCTGGAGCACGGCGCGCCGCTGACCCAGCTGGCGACGAATCACGCGTTGGCGCTGAGCCGCGACCTGGCCGCAATGAGTGCGGCGCAGGCAGCGCGCGAGATGGAGGCCGGCGCGCAACTGCTGCTCGCAGCTTTTCGCAAGCAGGCAAGGCTGAGTGGCGACGCCCGCGCGGCCGTGCAGGCGGCCGTGATGAGCCAGGTGCGACGGTACGTTGAAGCAAATCTCAACCAGCCGGAGCTTTCTCCTTCCAGCGTGGTGGATGCATTGCAGTTGAAGCGCGCCACGATCTACCGCTGGTTCGAGCATGAAGGCGGACTGGGCGCGTATATCCGCAATCGCCGTTTGCGCGAGGCGGCCGACGAACTGGTCCGTTTCCCGCACCTTCAGGTTATCGATATTGCCTTCGGGCTGGGGTTTAACAGCGCATCGGATTTCACGCGCGCGTTTCGCCGCGCCTACGGCATGAGTCCACAAGATGCGCGTGCTCGCGCGCTCGAGCTGCAGCAAGCGAGCAAGGCGGAGTTGATGTCGTCGTACGGGCCCGGCGGCAGATAGCGTGGTATCCGGCCTGATTGGCCGGTTCAATCACCCGGTCAGTCGAGCGCCCTTTCCGGGAAGCGCTGAAGGGCAAAAAGCGTGATGCAGGTGGCGGCGATCAGATACCACGCGGGCATCATCGGATTGCCGGTCACAGCGATCAGCCACGTGACGATGAGCGGCGAAAAACCGCCGAAAATCGCCACGCCGAAGCTGTACATGATAGACAGCGCGGCGGCGCGATGCTGGGGCGGAAAAGCCTCCAGCATCATCACCGTGCTCGCGCCAGCATTGCTGAGCGCGACGGCCACATACCCGAGGATGATCAGTAGCGCGGTGACATTGCCCACGCCCATTTTCAAGCCGAGGAAGGCCGGATAAGTCAGCGCAAGGCATACCACGAGCGCCAGGTACTGGATGGGTTTGCGCCGTTTTTGCCGATCGGCGATCCGGGCTACCAGCGGGTTCACCACCAGGATCACGAGACCGGACAGGCTGGCGGTCAGCAGGCTGATGACCGGGGGGCGATGCAACGTCCGCACCAGGTAGCTCGGCATGTAGAACACGGTGATATAGATACCGATCGACGGCGCGGCCATCATCAATGTTCCGTATATGAGCGTGCGAGCGTGCTCCGAGAACAGGGTCGCAAGCCGGGGCCGCTTGGGTGCCTCAATGACAACCGAAGGCATGCGCCGGCGCAGATACCAGCCGACAGGGCCGATCAACCCACCGAGCACAAACGGAATCCGCCATCCCCATTCGTGCATGTCGGCCGGCGAGAGTAAGGCGGTCGTAATTGCACCGACCATCGCAGCGGCAAATGCCGCCGCGCCCTGGCTCGCGCCACGCCAGCTGGTGAGATAACAGCGGCGGTTGCGCGGTACAGACTCCATTAGCACGGCTGATGCCGGCCCGATCTCGCCTCCTGCCGCGAACCCCTGCATGAGTCGCGCGAGAACCATCAGCACGGTAGCAGCCGGACCAATGGAGGCGACCGTAGGCAGGCCGGCGATCAGCCACGTGCCGAGTGTCATGAATGCGAGCGACCAGGTCATGCCGGCTTTGCGGCCCCGGCTGCTGCTGATCTGCCCGATGATGACAGCCCCGAGCGGACGCATCACGAAGCCTGCACCAAAGGTGGCCAGCGACAGCAGCAGAGAAGACAGCGGGTTGTGCGAAGGAAAGAAAAGTTGGCCGATGATGACCGCGGAGAAGCTGTAGACCGTGAAGTCGTACGCGACAAACGCGTTACCGATGATGGTAGCCAGGACGACGCGGGCGGGTCTTGCTTTTGGGGCTTGAGTCAGGTGGTCTGCTGCGGGGTACATGGGTGCGGTCTGGGGGGCGGCGGCGCTTGTGCCGATATGCGTGGTCGCTATTGTTGGCTTGGGCAATGCCCGCGGAATGATAAGGCAACCGGAAAACTCTCGCTTGAAGCCGAATCGCTGCGGGTTTCGTGCAATGCCGGCGGCCCCCAGACCACCGGCGCCACCCCTACGGCAATTGCGCGGCTAGCGCATCAAATTCGCTGAGCCACTGGGCTCTCCATGCGTCACGTGTCGCGTCATCGACCCACGCTCCGTCAACGCCGTTCAACATGAAACCCCGCAAATCGCTGATGCCAAAGCCGAAATGGCTGAACATCAGTTCCCACGCTTCACTTGGATTGACCTTGTGCAGCGTCGGGTCGTCGGTATTCGGATGGATCTTCAAACCGAGCCCGGCCATGCGGCGGATCGGATGGAGCTCCGCCCATTTCTCCGGCGGCAACGTGCGCAAATAATAAGAGTTGGTCGGCACGACCGTGAACACCAAACCCGACGCGGCATATTTGGCGGCCAGCGCGGGGTTGTCGACGATCGTATAACCATGGTCGACACGATCCACCTTCAGCAACTCGATGGCAGTCTCCACATTGCGCCACGGCATGCCGAACTCGCCCGCATGGGCGGTGGTCTTGAAGCCCGCGTCCCGCGCATTGCGATACGCTTTCCAGAACAATTCCGGCGGCCGGTCGTTCTCACGATAATCCACGCCAATGCCCGCGACTTCATCGGCGCGATGGGTTTTCATCCACTCGACCAGGGCCACCGCTTCGTCGGGATCGGCCTCCCGGTCGATACTCGGAATCAGCAGCGCGGACATTCCAAAGTCCCGCGAAGCATCGCGTATAGCCGCGACAATACCCGCCTGCGCATCGGCGTATTCAATCTTCGATACCCGCACGGTACCGGTCGGATTCCAGAAAAATTCGGCGTGGCGCACGTTATGCGCGGCCGCGTCCTGCAGATATTCGTAGGTGATGCGATGCAGGTCATCGGCATCGGTGAGCAGGTATTCATCGAGCGCGCGCAATACGCGCAACACGCCAACCGGCTTTTCGCCGCGCGTATAGAACGCATCGATCTCGGCACGCTCGATTGGTGCATGGCTTTTTTCGGCCAGCGCGATAAACGTCTGGTGCCGAACCGCGCCCAGCAAATGGCAGTGCAGTTCGACCTTCGGGATTGCGTTGAAAAATGCCCGGTGCGCGGGCGTGATCTTGATGCCGGTGCGTGAAGCGGGCACGTTGCCAAATGTCTCGTTCATATTTTTCGGTACTTGCGATAGTGCGGAATCAATGGTGCTTGGATTAATGGTGCTTAACAACGGTCCAGAAGTAATAACCGAGCGGAATGGCCAGCACGACAAGGCCCCAGGGGACCTCTTTCAAACGCCCTGCAAGCAGCTTGACGATCACGAAACACAGCAAGCCGCCCGCAATCCCTGTGCCGAAACTATTCGACATCAGCGTGAGGAGGACCATGGAAAGGACCGGGAAAGCATCCGTGAAATCGTCGAAGTGCGCGTGGCGGATCGTGCTGAACATCGACAGGCCAATCAGGATTAGCGCTGGCGCAGTGGCTTCCTTCGGGATCGCGAGCGCGACCGGCACGAACAGCAGCATCAACGCGAACATGCCCGCTGCCGCCAGCGACGAGAGCCCGCTGCGCCCACCGGCTTCCACGCCCGCCGCCGATTCAACCAGCGCCGTGAGCGCGGGAATTCCGAACACGGGGCCGAGCGTGGCTGCGATCGAATCGACCAGGAATGGCCGGTTGATATTCGGCAGGTTGGCATTTTCATCGAGCAGGTTCGCTTTGGCGCCGACCGCGAGCGTCGTGCCGAGCGTCGAGAAAAATTCAGCGGCGAAGAACACGAACAGATAAGGAATGGCGGCAACCGTCAGCGCGCTCGGAATATCCAGCTTGAACGCGACGGGCATGATGTCGTGCGGCAATGAGATCATCGATTGCGGCAGATGCGTCACGCCAAGCGGTACGCCGGCTGCCGCCGCGATCAGGATTGCCCAGAGAATGGCGCCCGGAATGCGTCGCCCCTGCAACACCACGGCGGCTGCGAGGCCGATCAGCGCGACGATCGTGCCGGGCCGCGAAAAATCGCCGAGCGCGAGCGCATTGGTCTTAGCGTTCGCGATCACCATGCCCGCGTTGCGGAATCCAAGCACCGCGATAAAGAGCCCGATGGATGCGCCGAGTCCCAGCTTGATCTGCGCCGGAATCAGCCGCACGACCAGGCTGCGTGCGCCGACCAGCGTGAGGATCAGAAACAGCACGCCGGAGATGAACGCTATGCCGAGACCGGTCTGCCAAGCGACGTGTTCGGTCGCCGCGAGCGTCACGCCAAGGATCACCGACCCGCCAATCCCGGGCCCGACGATAAACGGCAGATTCGTATAAAGCCCCATGAAAATGGTACTTAAAACGAAAACGATGATGGTCGACGTAGTTGCCGCACCCCGATCCATGCCACCTGTTGCAAGCAGCGACGGGATCACGACGAGCAGATAAGCCGCTGCGAGAAACGACGTAATGCCTGCAAGCGTCTCAATGCGCACGCTGGTATTGCGAGCGCTCAACGCAAAGCGGCGATCCAGCCAGCCGCTCGATGTTTTTGGCGCGGCGAGCTCGGGAGAAGCCATCGAAGATTCCTTGTTCACTATTATTTCCTTTGCATGTGCCGGCTTGGTCGCGCTTTATACTGCGGCGCATCTGTCCCCCAGCGGTGGCGCTCAATGTCCGATCGTTCGTCCCTCTTGCCCGCGCTGACGTTGCGGCAAGTGCAGTACTTCGTTGCGCTCGCGCATGCGCGCAGCTTCACGCAAGCGGCGCAATCGCTCTCGCTGACTCAACCCGCGCTGACCGCCGCGATCCGGCAGATCGAGTTCCTGCTCGGCGGTCCGTTGTTCGCGCGCTCCGCTCACCGCCTCACGCTGACCGCTGCCGGCGCAAGCATACTGCCGCTCGCCGAGCGCTTGCTCAACCATGCACGCGGCACGTTCGACGACATGGCCAGCACCTTCGCCGAGCGCGTGCAGACGGTGCGCATCGCGATGATTCCATCGGTGGCGGGACGTCTGCTGCCGGTGTTGAACGCGTTCCGCGAACAACGGCCGTCGCTGCGTTTCACGCTGACCGACTTGCCAAATACCGCGCTGATCGATGCGGTGCGCGATGGTGTCGCGGACATCGGCATTGGCGTGCATGAACCGGAAGCGAACCACGAGGCCTTGCGTTTCAAAGATGTCTTCGAAGACGAGATCGTCGTGGTCCTGCGGCGCGACGACCCGCTTGCCAAACGCAAGACGCTGCCGTGGGCGAAGCTTGTCGGCCGAGATCTTGCTGTGTTCGTGCGCGGCAGCGTGAGCGACGCGCTGCATCGAACGAGTGGCGATGAAAAGCTGCGTCTCTCGGTGGCGTACCGGATGGAATATTCCGAGCCGCTCTACGCGCTGGCGCGCAACGGCCTCGCGATTGCGGTGCTGCCGAGCCTCTACACGCTGCATCTGCACGATCCCGAACTGATAGCGCTGCGTCTCGACAAACCGCGCGTCACGCGTGCCATTGCGTTGATCTCGCTGGTGGGCGAGGATCGCGGCCCGCACGTGAAAGCGTGCTGGGACTATATTGCTGCGCATATCTGAACTATTGGTGGGCGTTGGCTTAGGGTAGCGTAGCAATGCTCGCCCTTAACGCGGCATAAAACGCGTCGGCATCGACGTCGGTAATCCAGGTCGCGTTCGGTGCACGGCCGCTATGGCCGCTCCAGTCGACCACCGTTTCGCCCAGCGTCCATTGCCCGGTTGTCTCCACCACCACGTTCACCAGGCGGCCCTTGAACAAGGACGGGTCGACGAGATAACCCGCTGCGGCGGGATCGTACATCGGTGCTTCTTCCACGCCGCGCCGGCCCTTCTGATACTTCACTTCCGCCGCCATGATGTCTGCGACGATCGCGCCGCAGCGGTTGCCGATGGCGCGTATGGGCGCAATGCGGGCGGGCGTGATGGGCGCTTTCACGGCGACATCGCGTGGCAGTACGACGATCGGTACGCCGCTCGCAAACACCATGCTCGCCGCTTCCGGATCGACGTAGATGTTGAACTCGGCGGCCGGCGTGATATTGCCGCGCTCGAAGAATGCACCGCCCATCAGCACGATGTCGCGCAAGCCATCACGGATTTCGGGCGCTTCGGTGAGCGCAGTCGCCAGGTTCGTCAGCGGTCCGATCGCGCAGATCGTCACGCTATGGGGCGCGGCCGCTTTCAATGTTTCGATGAGATACGCCACCGCGTGTTGCTGCGCGACCGGCGCCAGCGGCTCGTGCAACTCCACGCCTTCGAGCCCCGTCTTGCCATGTACGTTTGCCGCGGTGATCAGCGGGCGCATCAGCGGACGTGGGCATCCCGCGTACACCGGCAAGGTCTTCGTCTGACCCGCCCAGTCGCGCACGATGCGTGCGTTGCGCTCGGTCAACTCCAGCGGCACGTTGCCTGCCACGGCAGTCAGCGCACGCACGTCCAGCCGGTCGCGCGCGCCGAGTGCGAACAGGATGGCGATGGCATCGTCCTGACCCGGGTCGCAGTCGATGATCACCGTGCGGCGCTCGTTCGCGGCCTGCGCAAGCGGGTTGAACAGCGCACCGGCAGCCAGCGCCGCGGATGTCTTGAGGAAAGTACGACGGGGGACGTTAAAAGTTTGGCTCATGTTCAAAATACGTGGCGCATGCCGATGGTTGCGACCAGTTGGCGCGTGGTGGTCGATTGGGCGAACGCGAAGATCTGCGCATGCTGCGCGTCGCCGGCGGCTAGCTGGCCGATCACCGTCAACGCTATGTCGGTGCGCTTCGAAAGGAAATAGTCCGCCTGCAAGTTCACCTGATGCCACTGCGGCTTCTGGTTGATGACGTCGTACTTTCCGTCCGTGTAACCATAGGCCGCGCCGAGGAACAGCGACGGGGTCATGGTGTACACCACGTTCACGCCGAAGTTCTGCAGGTGCAGGTGAGAGTTGTCGAGGTAGTCGTAGTGGACATCGGTGAAGAGCGCGGCGAATTGCGCCTTGCCGATCGTGTAGAAACCGCCGGTGCCGACAATGCGCTGTTTGCTCGCGAACACGGACGGGTGGGTCGCGCTCTTATCGAAGATCAGGATGGGGGACGCGTAGTCGTTGGAGATCGCGCCGTCCGGATTGGTGGGGCTGTCCGGGTGGTTGTACTGCGCGTAGACCGCGCTCCATTTAAGCGGACCGTTCTCGTAGCCGACCCCGAAGCTGTACGCGTTGTTGTCGCCGAAGCCGGTCGAGTTGCTGAAGCCATAGATGGCGGTGGCCTTCAGCCCGCGATAATCCGGACTTACATACTTGACCGAATTCTGGACGCGGATGTCGTTGTAACCGTTGTCGTTATCGCCAATATTCACGCCGTTGCTCGCAATGATCACCGGGCCGATGTAATCGTGGATCGCGTCGTACTGGCGGCCAAGGGTCAGCGTGCCGTAGGTTTTATCGGCGAGACCGACATACGCCAGCCGGCCGAATTCGCGGCCGTTCTGCGAGGCCGTGCCGCTCATGATGTTGAAACCGTTCTCAAGCTGGAACACTGCGCTTAAGCCACCGCCCAGGTCTTCGCGTCCTTTCAGGCCCCAGCGCGGATTCTGGTTCGTGCCGCTGAGCGCCTCGTAAGCGTTGTGACCGGCCTGATTGGTCGCGAAGCCGACGCCGCCTGAAATCAGGCCGTAAAGGGTGACGCTGCTCTGCGCATACGACGACGCCGTGAAGGCGCCCAACACCGCGAGAGGGGCAAGCTTGAGAAGTTTCATGGTGGTCCGGTGGCGAGTGGATGTTGTTGTCGCGCTCGTTTTTTGCTGCATGGCGCGTTGTGACTGCACCGGACTGTACAAAGCTGAAAACCATAAAAATAATTGTGTTTTCTTATAAACCCATCAAATGGATTTATACAAGGGGCTCCAGGCGTGGGAGTTGCGCGCCGGTTAAGGGCGCTCTTTTCGTACGTTCACGCGATGCCTTTCTCCAGCATCGGCACGCTGCGTAAGCGCGCGACGTCCCGGCCTGGCGGCGCGCCGAACAGGCGGCTGTATTCGCGGCAGAACTGCGAGGGGCTGTCGTAGCCCACCTCGAATCCTACCGCAGCGACATCGCCCGATGTCGCCAGGAGCCGCGCACGCGCCTCCTGCAGACGTATGCGCTTCTGATATTGAAGCGGGCTCATCGAAGTAACTGCGCGGAAGTGCCGGTGAAATGACGAAATGCTCATGCCGACCTGCCCGGCGAGCGCTTCGGTCGTGAGCGTCTCGGCGTAGTGGCCGCGAATCCAGCGGATGGCATGGCTGATTTGCGACAAGCGGCTATCGGCGAGACCGATCTGCCGCACCATCGTGCCCTGTTCACCGGCGAGCAACCGCCAGAGAATTTCGCGCTCGAGCATGGGCGCGAGCACGCAGATGTCTTCAGGACGATCCAGTAGACGGAGCAAACGCACGATCGGATCGAGCAACTCTGGCGATGCAATGCTGATAGCCAGCCCGAGGGGCTCGGCGACGGTCCTGTCGCCGGTCGCTGTCTCCAGCAGCAAGTTGGCGATGTTCGCCGGCTTCAGTAGCAGCCCCATTGCGAGAAAAGGTTCGCGTTCGCTTGCCTCGACTACGTGCCCGGTGATCGGCAAATCGACGGACACTACCAGGTACTGCCCCGCGCGGTACTCAAACACCTTCTCGTTAAGCACCGTGCGTTTGGTGCCTTGGGCGATTACGGCAAGCGTGGGTTCGTACACATGGTGGATCGGCTCGGTGGTCGTGTCGGAAGCCATGATCGCGACGCCCGGGAGCGCTTTGACCATCATGTCGGCGCGGGCGTGGCGAGTGATCAATGTGCGAAGTTCGGCAATATGGTCCATCTTGTTACGGTAAGGGGCGAACGAACGAGACGCAAGCACCGCACGCATGATTCGCTCAACGTTGGCAGGATTGTGCAAGAGCTTGCGAGCATTGGTCTATCGCCGGGAAGGCGCGCGGTGGTTTTATTGTCGTCAGGTCAACCCGTCAATTTTCAGGAGAAACATCATGTCGCTGGATTCCTATGTCACGCTCGGCCGCTCCGGCCTTCGCGTCAGTCCGTTTTGTCTCGGCACTATGACTTTTGGCGAAGACTGGGGCTGGGGCTCGAGCCCCGCTGAGTCAGAAACCATCCTTGCCGAGTATCTTGATCGGGGCGGCAATTTCGTCGATACCGCGAACATCTACACCATCGGCCATTCCGAAAAGATCATCGGCGATTTCTTTGCGAGGCAAAAAGGCCGGCGGGATCGCGCGGTCATTGCCACAAAGTTCTTCGGCAACCTGTATCGCGGAGATCCGAATGGTGGCGGCGCCGGGCGCAAGGCAATCGTCGAACAGTGCGAGGAATCGCTGCGCCGGTTGCAGACGGATTACATCGACCTGTACTGGATGCACAACTGGGACCGCACCGCGCCCATTGAAGAGACGATGCGCGCGATGGACGATCTCGTGAGCGCCGGCAAAGTGCGTTATCTGGGGTTCTCCGACGCACCCGCCTGGAAAGTCGCGCAGGCGCAGATCATTGCGCAGTTTCGCGGCTGGGCGCCGTTGATAGCGATGCAGGTCGAATACTCCCTTTTGCAGCGGACCGTAGAGGGCGAACTAACGCCGATGGCGCAAGAGCTTGGCATCGGCGTGATGCCTTGGAGTCCTCTCAAGAACGGCTGGCTGTCGGGCAAATATAGCCGTGAGAATGTGAGTACCGTTGCGTCGGATCGAGGGTCTCTGGTCGGCTTGCCGGGCGAGAAGGATTTTCAGGTTATCGATGCGCTGACGGCCGTTGCCAAGGAAGCGAGCGCCACTCCGGCTGCGGTCGCGCTTGCATGGGTGCAAAGCCGTCCTGGCGTGACATCGACAATCCTTGGTGCCCGCCGCATTGACCAGCTCCGGGCGAATCTTGCCGCACTCGACCTCAAGCTGACTGAGGCGCAGATCGCGACCCTCGATGAGGTATCGAAGCCCGTTCTGAACTTCCCCGCCGATCTCAACCGCGAACTTTCGCCGAGCTTTGCGTTTGCAGGCGCAACTGTCGACGGTCAGCGGACAGCGGTCTTGCCCTTGCTGACAGAAAACGCGCATCGATATTGAGGGGGAGCGAGTAGTGGCGCCGACGGTTTTTGGTTTCGAACCCCGGCGCGATAGATAGTCTTCCTTAAACAGCGACGGACGGCTCGGCGTTTCAGGCGTGAGCACGCTCCGTATGGATGAAGCCGCGTTGCAGTGTTGCTAGTAGCAGCGCGGCGTTCGCTTTGCGGATGGCGGCGTGCTTGGCTTTTAGCGCAGCCGGGCACGCCAGTATTTCGACAATCCGCATTTGATCAGCTAGCAATGGAAGTGGAATCAAGAGCAATAGGCCAGGCGCTCATTTCTTCCCCTCCATTTTTCCCGTGTGCCAGACCTGCCGTGCTTCCAGCTCTCTTCTCGTCTTGGCTAGCTCTTCGGCCAGCAGCTTCTCATCGGGCAGCACGGTTTGGTACTCGGCTGCCAGCACTTTATTGGAGAGTCCCTCCAGGGCGTAGTGGGCCTCGGATGCACCTTTCTCAGCGCAGAGAATCAATCCCACCGGCGGGTTTTCTCCGGGCTTCATCCAATGTTCGCGGGCGTAGTTGAGGTACAGGTGCATCTGCCCGGCATCGGCGTAGCTGAACTTGCCAACCTTGAGGTCGATCACCAGGAGGCACTTGAGACGACGGTGGAAGAAAAGCAGATCGACGCGGAACCAGCTGTCGTCAATTCGTAGCCGGCGCTGACGGCCGACGAAGGCAAAGTCGTCACCCAGTTCGAGGAGGAAATCGGCCAGATGTTGAAGCAATCCGTTTTCGAGGTCAGATTCGGAGTATTCGTCCTTGAGGTCGAGGAACTCCAGTACGAAGGGGTCCTTGATGGCTTGTTCAGGCGTGAGGGCATCCCCGGGATCGGCCGCCTCGCCTTTTTCCAGCATGGCGGCCTTGTTGCGAGACAGCGCCGTACGTTCGTAAAACTGGCTACCGATCTGTCGATCGAGTTGGCGTACCGACCACCCTCCGCGCAAGGTTTCAGTCGCATAGAAGCTGCGGGCTAGCTCGTTCTTGACCGACAGCAGACGCACATAGGCCGACCAGGGCAAGGGAAAAGCTTTAGCAAGGGAAGACAAGTCAATTACGCTGTGCCCTAGCGACTCCGAGATCCCGGTTTCCTCGAAAATCGCAGACAGCGTCTGCGATTTTCGAGCCTGATTCAATTTCGCAGACGCTGTCTGCGAAATCTTATCGATAGGCCAGGCTTGATAGAACGATCGCATCTGTTCCAAATTGCGCGCGGAAAATCCTCGGCCAAATCGACTGGACAAGTCGGCTGACAGTCGTTTGATCAGCGCCTCGCCATAGGTTGCCCGGTCTTGGCCACCTTGTTCAAATTCAACAATGCGCCGGCCGATTTCCCAGTAGGTAGCCGTCATCAGCGCATTGACGCTGCGCGCAGCGGCGCGACGGGCGCTCTCCAGCAGGACGACGATGCCGATGTGAACGCTGCTGTAGTCGGGACTGATGGGAACGAGCTCGGTCATGCCTCGACCTCATTCACCAGTGCCTCGATTTCGCCGAGCGGGCGTATCACTTCAGCCTCGCGGTTGCGCACGGATGTGATCGGGTCTTTAGAGTGGGCGTGCACCAAGCCGGACTTGGCGGAGGGGTTATTCATGTCGAATTCGTAGATTAGCCAGTGCAGCGCAGGGCATCACCTTCACGTTGAGTGAGTGTGCCGCAATTAACCCGGCGGCGCGTCAGGCAGCGTGCCGCCTTCCGAGCGCGTGCGCACCGTGGTCATCGTCCTTTCGGCCAAGACCGCATCGCGCTTGGCCAGCAAATGGCCGCGCAGGACCGACGCCATGCGCTTGCCGTCGCGTGCTTCCAGCGCCTCGATCATGGCTTCGTGATCGCGGATCGCGCTGTCCCACTTCACCGTCTGAAAGTTGGACCGGAACCGTAACGCCTGCAGCCGCCGGTTCACCGATATATAGGTCTGCCGCAGCGCCGAATTGCGCGCGGCGTCGTTGATCTTGTCGTGAATGGCTTGATTGCGGCTGTAGTACCCCGACAGGTCGTTCTGCTCCCGGCACGCCAGCATGGCGTAATGCAGCGCCTTGATTTCGCTCAGTTCGGCAGGCGTTATCCGCTCGCACGCGAGTTCGCCCGAGAACGCTTCCAGCCCGCTCATCAGTTCGAACATCTCGCGAATCTCCGCCTCGCTCATTTGCGACACCGACGCGCCCCGGTTCGGCAGGATATCGATCAGGCCCTCGGACGCCAACACTTTCAGCGCCTCGCGCAACGGCGTGCGCGAAATGCCCAGCGTCTCGCACAACGTGCGTTCGTTGAGCTTCACGCCCGGCGCGAGCAAGCCCTCGACGATGAAATTGCGCAGGTGCTCAACCACCGTGTCGTGCAGCCGCTGGCGCTCCACTTTGGGGAGCGTGGTCGTGATCTGCGCAATCCCCGCGATCTGCGAACCCGCCAAATGATCATTTTGCATTCAATACCTCAACCCATTCTGTTACAGGATTTTACCGTACGACTCCGGTAAATTTGGAGGGACGGGTTTCTACCTAAGAAAAACAGCCATTTTTCACTTCCGATCACCCCAACGGTGCGTTAAAGTATTTTGCATGCAAAATTCAAAGGACGCATCATGTTAAAACTCGATTTCCATCCCGCTGGTCGCCATTTCCTGCAGATACCCGGTCCGAGTCCGGTTCCGGACCGCATTCTGCGGGCAATGAGTTATCCGACGATCGACCATCGCGGACCGGAATTCGGCGCGTTGGGCCTGAAAGTCCTCGAAGGTATCAAGGCCATCTTCAAGACCGCACAGCCGGTCGTGATCTATCCGTCCTCCGGCACAGGCGCATGGGAGGCGGCGCTCTGCAACACGCTCAGCCCCGGTGACACCGTGCTGATGTTCGAGACCGGCCACTTCGCGACACTCTGGAAAAAGATGGCCGAAAATCTCGGGCTGAAGCCGGAGTTCCTGGGCTTGCCCGGCATCGAGGGTTGGCGGCGCGGCGTGCAGGCGGACATGATTGAAGCGCGTTTGCGCGAAGACACGCAGCACACGATCAAGGCGGTGTGCGTGGTGCATAACGAAACGTCGACGGGCGTGACATCGGATATTGCAGCGGTGCGGCGCGCGATCGATGCCGCCGGGCATCCGGCGCTTTTTCTCGTCGATACGATCTCCGGACTTGCGTCCGCAGATTATCGGCATGACGAATGGGGCGTGGATGTCACGGTGTCCGGTTCGCAAAAAGGCTTGATGCTGCCCCCGGGGATCAGCTTCAACGCGGTCTCGCAGAAAGCGATCGAGGCAAGCAAGGAAGCGAAGTTGCCGCGTGCGTTCTGGGCGTGGGACGAGATCATCGAGATGAACAAGAGCGGTTACTGGCCGTACACGCCGAACACCAACTTGTTGTATGGCTTGTCTGAAGCGCTCGAGATGATCGGCGACGAAGGGCTCGATCAGGTCTTCGCCCGGCATCAAAGGCTGGCGGAGGCTTGCCGCGCTGCGGTCAACGCGTGGGGCCTGGAGATCCAATGTGCCGACCCGGCCGATTATTCGCCGGTGCTCACGGGCGTGATGACGCCCGACGGTGTCGACGCCGACGCAATCCGCAAGACTATCTACGAGCACTTCGATATGTCGCTTGGCACGGGCCTCGGCAAGCTCAAGGGCCGCATGTTCCGCATCGGGCATCTGGGCGACTGCAACGACCTCACGCTGATGGCCACGCTCACAGGCTGTGAAATGGGCCTCAAGTTGTACGGCGTGAAGCTGGCGGGCAGCGGCGTCCTGGCGGCAATGGACTACCTGACGAGCCACACTGCGGCACCGGCATTGAATGCGGCGGCGTGACACGAAAGCCGGTCCGGCGGCAACGCATGACCGGCTCCCCTCTACTCAACCGCGCGTAGACGCCGATGCTCACTAAATCTTCCGAAGCGCTCGTCCAGCCGATCCACCTGATGCCGGCTTCGGCGCGCGCCACCCTGTCGCCGCTGGCCATGCGCCTGCGTCAAGAGTTGAAGGGCGATGTGCTGTTCGACCGGGCGGCGCGCGGACGCTACGCGACGGATGCATCGATCTACCAGATCATGCCGCTGGGCGTCGTCGTACCGAACGATCAGGCGGACTTGCTGCTCGCGTTGGAGATTGCACGCGACGCACATGCTCCCGTGCTTGCACGCGGTGCAGGGACGAGCCAGTGCGGCCAGACGATTGGCGAAGCGCTGGTTATCGATACAAGCAAGTGGCTCAACAATATCGTCCACTTCGATCGTGAAGCGCGCACGGTAACGGTCGAGCCGGGTGTGGTGCTCGACCATCTGAACGCATGGCTGAAGCCGCATGGCTTGTGGTTTCCCGTCGATGTATCGACCAGTGCGCAATGCACGATCGGCGGCATGGCGGGCAACAACTCGTGCGGCTCGCGGTCGATGGAATACGGGATCATGGTGCACAACGTGGCCGCCATTGACGCCGTGCTGGCCGATGGTCATCAAGCCACGTTCGCAGCGTTGCATGCGATGTCGCCCGACGCTCGCACGCGTTCGCTGGTCGAAGGCGTACAGCGCATAGCACAGCGCGAACGCGATGAAATCCGCGAGCAAGTGCCGAAGGTATTGCGGCGAGTAGCGGGCTACAACATCGATCTCTTCGATTGCCAGAGCCCCTTGCCCTTCAGCGCCGACGGCGTGCCAAATCTCGCGCAGTTGCTGGTGGGCTCCGAAGGCACGCTCGCGTTCAGCCGGCAACTCACGTTGAAACTGTGGCCCTTGCCCGAGCACAAGACGCTCGGCGTCGTGAACTTCCCTACGTTCTACGACGCGATGGACATGACGCAGCACATCGTTAAGCTGGGACCGGTCGCGGTGGAACTGGTCGACCGCACGATGATCGACCTGTCGATGTCCAATCCGGCGTTTCGTCCGGTGATCGAACGTGCGCTGGTCGGCCAGCCGCAAGCCGTGTTGCTGGTCGAATTCGCCGGCGCGGACAAGGCCGTGCAAATCGCAAAGCTCGCGCAGCTCGTGGTACTGATGGGTGACCTCGGCTTGCCGGGCTCGGTCGTCGAGATGCCCGACGCCGCGCAACAAAAGGCCTTGTGGGAGGTGCGCAAGGCCGGCCTCAACATCATGATGAGCATGAAGGGCGACGGCAAGCCGGTGTCGTTCATCGAAGATTGCGCCGTGCCGCTCGAACATCTCGCGCAGTACACCACGCGACTTACTGAAGTCTTCCACAAGCATCACACCGAAGGCACCTGGTACGCGCATGCGAGCGTCGGGACGCTGCACGTACGGCCCATTCTCGATATGCGGCGCACCGGCGCGCAGAAGATGCGAGAGATTGCGGAGGAAGCGTCAGCGCTCGTGCGCGAGTACAAGGGCGCGTATTCGGGTGAACACGGCGATGGTTTGTGTCGCGGCGAATGGGTCGCGTGGCAATACGGACCACGTATCAACGAGGCGTTCCGCGAGATCAAGACGCTCTTCGATCCCGAGAATCGCATGAGTCCGGATCGCATCGTGAATCCGCCGAAAATGGATGACGCGACGAACTTCCGTTTTCCGCCGACCTATCGCGAACGCGAGATCGCGACGCAGCTCGACTGGTCGCAATGGAACGTGACGCGCGATCCGTTGACGGGTGTCGAGACCGCACCGGGAACAGGTGACGATCACACTGGCGGCCTCGCGAAGGCCGTCGAGATGTGCAACAACAACGGCCATTGCCGCAAGTTCGATGCAGGCACCATGTGCCCAAGCTATCGCATCACCAAGGACGAACAGCATGTCACGCGAGGCCGCGCGAACACGCTGCGGCTCGCGATCAGCGGACAACTCGGTGAGGGAGGCCTTGCAAGCCAGGACGTGAAGGATGTGCTGGACCTGTGCGTATCGTGCAAGGGTTGCAAGCGTGATTGCCCGACGGGCGTCGACATGGCGAAGATCAAGATTGAAGCGCGTGCGGCGTGGACGTCAGTGAACGGCTTGCGTATGCGCGACCGGCTAGTGGGCTTTCTGCCGCGTTACGCGCCGTATGCGAGCCGCATGCCGTCGTTGTTCGGCTCGGTCGAACGTTTGCCGCGTTTTGCAGGCTGGCTGAAGACGCGCTTGGGCCTTGCCCCGCAACGCGCGTTTCCGCATTTCGTGAAGTCGTTTTTATCGACGACCGTGCAGCCTTTGCCACCCGCGCAGGGCGACAAGGAAGTGCTGCTTTTCGTCGATACCTTCAACAACTATATGGAACCCGACAACGCCCGCGCCGCGAAGCGCGTGCTCGAGGCGGCGGGGTACACGGTTCATCTGAACGTCAAAGCTGGCGAGCGGCCGTTGTGTTGCGGACGTACGTTTTTATCCGCGGGACGGGTCGATGAAGCGAAGGCTGAAGCGCGCCGCACGCTGGACACATTGCGCCCCTATATAGAACGCGGGGTGCCGGTCGTCGGCCTTGAACCGTCGTGCCTGCTTTCTTTCCGCGATGAATTCCTCGACTACGGTTACGGCGATGAAGCGCGCAAGCTCGCGAAGTCGTCGTTCCTGTTCGAGGAGTTCCTGGTTCACGAGAAAGAGGCGGGACGGTTGCGGCTTTCGCTGAAACCACTCGCTCAGCCGAAGGCGCTGGTTCACGGTCACTGCCATCAAAAGGCCTTCGACGTGTTTCGTCCCGTGCAAGCTGTGCTCGGCTGGATTCCTCAGCTGGAGGTCTCGGTGGTCGAATCGTCGTGTTGCGGCATGGCCGGGAGTTTTGGTTACGAAGCCGAGCACTACGAAGCATCGAAGGCGATGGCGGAGTTGTCGTTGCTGCCCGCCGTGCGCAAGGCTCAGGATGCAGTGATCGTCGCCGATGGCACCAGCTGCCGTCACCAGATAGCGGACGGCACCGATGCAAAAGCGCTGCATGTCGCGCAGGTACTGGCTGCGGCGCTAAGGGATTATTGACCAGCACAGCACCAAAGCAGCACAGGTTCACATAAACAGCGGACGGCGTCATGTTCCGCGCATTGGAGACCAGCATGGCACGACCGCGCAAACCCAGGATTCGCACCTCGCTTTAACGCCCATCCGGTAAAGCCTTATCGAAAGTTCGGGATGCAGTTCGCTTCTGGCGCCCGTGGGCGCCTTGATGAAGCACGCCTTACTCAAGGAGACGATGATGTTCCGTCGAGCTACGACGCGCGTTCTGTTGCTGCTGTGCGCAATGTATTTCATTACCTATATCGACCGTGTCAACGTCAGTACCGCTGCCTCGCAGTTCGGTGCGGAACTGCATTTGTCGCATGTCCAGATCGGCTTTGTTTTTTCCGCATTTGCCTATCCGTATCTCGTGTTCCAGATTATTGGCGGATGGGTGGGGGACCGCTTCGGACCGCGCCGCACGCTTGCTGTCTGCGCCGTGATCTGGGCGGCCGCCACGATCATGACCGGGCTGGCCGGCGGATTTGTATCGCTGATCATTGCGCGCTTGTTGCTTGGGCTGGGCGAAGGGGCAACGTTCCCGACCGCCACCCGCGCCATGTCGAACTGGATGCCGGCGGACAAACGCGGTTTCGCGCAAGGGACCACGCATGCCGCGTCGCGCATTGGTAATGCGGTGGCGCCGCCGTTGATCGTCTGGTTGATGATTGCAACGAGCTGGCGCGGTGCATTTATCGTGACGGGGGTCATCAGTTTTCTGTGGGCGATCGTCTGGATCTTCTATTTCCGCGATAACCCCCGCGACCATAAGAGCATTACCGCCGATGAGTGCGCCACGCTTTCGTCGTTCTCCGGGGTCAAGCAGCGCGTGCCTGTTCCATGGCGTGCATTGTTGGGACGGATGGCCCCGGTGACCGCCGTGTACTTCTGCTACGGCTGGGTCTTGTGGCTCTTCCTCGGCTGGATTCCGCAATACTTTCTCCACAACTACCACATGGAGTTAGGGAAGTCGGCGTTGTTCGCATCAGGCGTGTTCTTTGCGGGCGTGCTTGGCGACTGGCTCGGCGGCTCGGTCACGGACCGTATCCTGCGGCGCAGCGGGAATATCCGCATGGCTCGCAACGTGATGGTCGGTGTCTGCATGTTCCTGACGATGCTTTCGCTCGCGCCCATCATGCTGGTTTCCAATATGTCGATAACGTTGGCCGCGGTTTGCCTGAGCGGCGGCTTCTTCTTCAACGAGATGACGATCGGACCCATGTGGGCCGTGCCGATGGACATCGCCCCCAAGCACGCCGGCACCGCCAGCGGCATCATGAATTCGGGCTCTGCGTTGGCCGCGATCATCAGTCCGGTTGTTGGTGGTTTCCTGATCGACAAGACCGGGAACTGGAACCTGCCTTTCACGGTTTCCATGATCCTCATGGCGGTCGGCATTGTGCTCTCGTTCACCATGCGGCCGGATCGGGCGCTGGACGACGCTACTGCGGGTGCTGAAGGAAAGGAAGGCGCACAGGCGGCGAGGAAGTTTGTCTAGATGTCCGCTCGCACCGGACGCTGCTATTTTTTTCCAGGAGACGCTGTGGCTGAACCATCCATCTTGATTGAACGCGAGGGGTTTATCGCGACGGTTGTTATCGACCGCCCCGCGAAGCTCAACGCAATGACGAAGCCACTTTGGCAGTCGCTGGGTGAAACCATCGATGCGCTCTCCGCCGATGACTCCATCCGCTGCATCATCCTGCGCGGCGCCGGCGAGAAAGCCTTCTCGCCGGGCAATGACATAGCCGAGTTCCAGACCGATCGCTCCAATGTCGAACAGGCCCGTGTTTATGGGGCGATCATGCATCGCACGTTGAAGTCGCTGGGTGCATGCAGGCATCCGATTGTCGCGATGATTCATGGCATCTGCGTGGGCGGCGGACTTGAGATTGCCGCCATGTGCGACCTGCGTATTTGCGGGGAGTCCAGCCGCTTTGGCGTGCCGATCAAGAACCTTGGCCTGGTGATGGCGCATGCGGAACTCGATGCGCTCGTGCAACTCGCGGGTCCCGCCGTCGCGCTGGAAATCCTGCTGGAAGGGCGCATTTTTGGGGCGCAAGAGGCGCTTGAGAAACGGCTCGTCACGCGGGTCGTAGCCGATGATCAGGTCACCACCGAAACGCTTGCAACAGCGCAGCGGATCGCAGAAGGAGCGCCCTTGGTCGCACGCTGGCACAAGCAATTCGTGAAGCGCGCCATGAACCCGGCGCCGCTTACATCCGAGGAACGTGACGAAGGTTTCGCGTGCTTCGGCACCGAAGACTTTCGCACGGGATATCAAGCTTTCCTCGACAAGCTCAAACCCGAATTCAAGGGGCGTTGAAATGCTCGGAACTGATACAGGAAGCAAAGGCCCCCTTGCGGGCATGCGCGTCATCGAACTGGCTCACATCATGTCCGGGCCCATCTGCGGGATGATGCTCGCCGACATGGGCGCTGATGTCATCAAGGTCGAGAAGATCCCCGGCGGCGACGACTGCCGTCGCTTCGCTCCCATCCTGGAAGGCGGAGAGTCGGCGTCGTTCATGATCGTGAACCGCAATAAACGCGGCGTCGCGATCAATCTCAAGACCGACGGTGGCCGTGAAGTGCTGCGCAAGATGCTGGCTACTGCCGACGTAGTCACCGAAAACTATCGTCGCGGCACGATGGAAAAACTCGGCATGGGGTATGACGTGCTCAAGGCGGAAAATCCCGGCCTGATCTATTGCGCGATCTCGGGTTTCGGCCGCAGCGGACCCATGGCCGACAAGGGTGGCTTCGACCTGATCGCGCAGGGCATGAGCGGTCTCATGAGCATGACCGGCGAACCGGGTCAGGCGCCGATCAAGGCGGGCTCGCCGGTCACCGATATCAACGCGGGCATTCTCGCCGCGCTCGGCATCTGCGCGGCCTATGCGGGCAAGCAAAAGACCGGGCTGGGCCAGATGGTGGATACATCGCTCTTCGAAGCGGGTTTGCAGCAGATGTACTGGGCCTTCGCCAACTACTTCGCTGATGGCACGGTGTTGCCCAAGGCCGGCTCGGCCAATCCGACCAGCGCGCCGTATCAGGCGTTCCGGACTCGTGACGGCTGGGTGAATATCGGCGGGGCGAATCAGAGTAATTACGAGCGGCTGGTCGGTGTGCTGGATATTCCGGGACTTGCCGAGGACGAGCGCTTCCGGACCAATGCCGGGCGGTTGAAGTATCGCGGAGCGCTGGTCGACATCCTGACAGCGCGGCTTGTCGAGAGAACGACGGACGAATGGCTTGCCACATTCGATGCAATCGGCCTGCCGTCGGGGCCAGTGCTAGGTGTACCCGAAGCGGCGGCGCATGAACAAACGCTGGCGCGCGGGATGATTGTTGAGACGACGCATCCGGTAGCAGGACGCATGCGTGGATTGGGCTTGCCGATCCATTTCTCCGACGGGCTTGCGCAATCGCCCATGCCTGCGCCGCTGCTGGGTCAACACACCGCGGAAGTGCTGCGGGAATACGGTTTCTCCGATGAACGTATTCACGCGCTCAAAGAGGAAGGCGCCGTCATCGCCAGCGATGTAACGGCCTGAGTCAACACTTAGTCTGGACTTCACAATACCGCTTAAGCACATTCCCGCTAAAGAGGAATGTCTTAAGCCGCCAGCAAGATGATTTAATCCGTCATCGCCCGAAAACACCGCGTCGCATTTGATCAAGAGCGTGTGCAAAAGCATCGCCTGACACCCCGTCATCCGGTGATAAGCTACGCGATGTCCAGACAAGTTGGTTCTCTTAACGGCCTTAGCAAGGCCACGACCGGCTGCTTATCCCAGGACGCTTGCGCGAGCACCCCGCGTTTCCTCCGATCGTGAATCACTATGCCTGCAACCATTGCCCAAAGCAGAGCGGTGCCACTGCGCAGCATCGCGCAAATCCTCGCCGCCATGTTTTGCTTTGCAGTGGTCGATGCACTGGCGAAGTCGGTCAGCCTGAAATACCCCGCTAACGAGATCACGTTCTTTCGAATGATCTTCGGTCTGTTGCCCGCGTTTGCGATGTGCTTGCAAGGCAAACCGTTGAGCGAGCGCTTGAGGACTTTGGACTTTCCGGCGCAGACGCTACGCGCGGTTACCTTGCTTTGCGCGCTCGGACTGTTTTTCGCGGGCTTGCCTTACGTGCCGTTGAGCGAAGCGGTTGCCATCGTCTATTCGGAGACCATCTTCGTGATCGTGCTGGCGCCCTTGCTTCTCAAGGAAACGCTAAGACGGCGTGACGCCGGCGCGGCCGCGATCGGTTTTATCGGCGTGCTTTTAGTCGTGCGTCCAAGCAGCGATCAGACGAGTTGGCTCGGTCCCGCGCTTCTTTTGGCGAGCGCGGTTTTCGGCGCGTTATCGATCCTGCAAATCAAGCGTATCCGCGCATCGAATGATTCGAGTGTCACCGTGCTTTACTTCACCATGATCGGCGCGCTCGTCAGCGGGCTTTCGCTCGTGTTCGCGTGGCAAACACCGACGCTGGATTTCCTCGCCGTGATGGCTTTGCTCGGTATCCTGGCCGGCACCGGGCAACTGCTGTTGACCATGGCGTTTCGACAAGCCGATGCCAGCGCACTCGCGCCGTATAACTACACGAGCATTGTCTGGGCGGCGATCTTCGGGTTTGTGGTCTGGGGTGAGACGGTCGGCATGGTGTCGCTGCTGGGCATCCTGCTGATTGTCGGCAGTTCAATCCTGGTGGCAATCAGGAGCAAGCAAGCCGACGGCCCGCTGGTTTAATCAAGGCTGTCTCATTCAATCGACAACCTCAACGCAAACGCCAGTAAGGCAACTGAGAATGTCCAGCGTTGCACGACTTGAGCGCGCGGATGACTGCGCAGCCAGCGCGAAAGCCGCACGGCGGAAACCGCGAGTGTCGTGTCGAAAACCGCGCCGATCACGACCAGCGCGACGCCCAGTTCAAGAACCTGCGACCAGATCGCGCCCGCTTCCGGATGCACGAATTGCGGCAACAGGACCGAACAGAACAGCAGCGCCTTCGGATTCAGCAGACTGCTGAGCACGCCCTTCGACAAGGCGGCGCGCAACGGCGGACGCGTCTTCGATGCCATGTTGTTGTCGTCGAGACCGAACGCCGGCGAGCGGAAAATCTGGATCGCCACGTAGGCGAGATACAGCGCACCGGCAATGCGTACGCCGTCGTAGAGCCACGGTGCATTGCGCAGCAGCGCCGCGACGCCAAGCGCCGACAATGTAACGTGCAGAGTGCGCGCCATCGCCAGACCGGCAGCGGTCGAGAATCCGTGCTTCAGGCCCTGCGATGAACTGGTCTGCAGGATGAGCGCCATGTCCGGGCCGGGGAGCGCATAAACGACCGCGAGGGCGCCGATAAAAACGAGCAGCAATTGCAGCGAGACCATGATCCAACCTCCATTTCGAAGGTTTGATATTGCCGCCAATCGATGAGCGTTTTCTGGCGTTGTTGTGTCTGTTTTGAAGCTTGCTTAGGGGAAAACGCCAAGCATCTGGGCTTGCTCTCAGACCGTCGTCGCCACCTGCGGAATCTCCCCCAGACTTGTATAAACAGGCAAGCCGAGTTCTTTGGCGAGTCGGACATCGCTTTCGGCGCCTTGGGACGCGCCATCGATCCGATACACCGCATCGCACTGCCGTATCAAGCGATCCGCGACCGGGTACAAGAACGTTTCGCTGATCGGATCGCCCACCGCTTTGGAGCCTGCCGCAGCCGCTAGCGGAAGCGCGACCCACTCGCCGATCATCGGCATATGTCCGAGCTGGTAGATGTGCAGCGCAGCCTCTTCAAGCCGACCAAGATTGCCGGCAATCAACTCGGCATTTCCGTTGGTGCCGCTGCGGTACGGTCCCGCGATGAGTATTAGTTGAGGTCTCAAGACACACTCCTTTCGAGCACAGGGTTCAACGCAACGAACTGCAGCAGCATGATGGTTTTCGCATCGACGATCTCGCCGCGACGCACGGCATTCAGCGCATCGTCGAGCGTCAATTCGATCACTTCAAGATCCTCGCCTTCCGCCTCCACGCCGCCGCCGTGTCCCACGCGCGTCGACGCGTCGTACTCGGCGATGAAGAAATGCAGCTTCTCCGTGACCGAACCGGGGCTCATGTACGCTTCAAAAACCTTCTGCACGTTATCCACCCGATACCCCGTTTCCTCTTCCGCTTCGGCGCGGATTCGCTCCTCAGGCGTTGCGTTGTCGAGCAGTCCGGCAGCCGCCTCGATCATCATGCCGTCGTGGCCGTTGACGAACGCGGGCAACCTGAACTGCCGGGTCAGCACGACGGTCCGCCGGTCGCGGTTGAACAGCAGGATCGTCGCTCCGTTGCCCCGGTCGTAGGTCTCGCGGCTTTGACGCTGCCACACGCCGTCGCGACGCAGGAAATCGAACGTCGTCTTCTTCAGCACGTACCAGTCGTTGGACAGGACCGTCGTGTCGATAATGCGAACCCGGTCTTTTGTAGCCATAGACACCATCTCGTCAGCTCCATATCGCGCAAAAGGAGTAGTCATGGTATCGTGCAGATTCGTGCAATATCAAGATATTTCGTGCAAACACTATGCTGACCTCTCAACGCAAGAAAGCGATCCTCAAGACACTGGCGCGCGACGGGCAAGTGCTCGCCAAGCAACTCAGCGAGACGTTTGGGGTGTCCGAAGACACGGTGCGGCGCGATTTGCGCGAGTTGGCGGGCGAGGGATTACTGCAGCGCGTTCACGGCGGCGCGCTGCCCGCTTCTACGGCCGTGGCGCCGTTCGCCGAGCGGCGAGGCCTGGAGTCGACGGCCAAGCGCGCGATCGCCGCAGCGGCGGCGGCCATGATCGAACCGGGGCAGGTGGTGATCATCGACGGCGGCACGACATCCGCCGAACTGATCCGCCAGATCCCGCAGGATTTATCGGCTACGGTGGTGACGCATAGTCCGAGCGTTGCCGTCGGACTGGTCGATCATCCGTTGATCGAGGTGATTGTCATCGGCGGCCGGCTTTTCAAGCATTCGATCGTGACGGTCGGCGCCGCCGCCGTTGAAGCGATGTCGCATATCCAGGCCGATATCTATTTCATGGGCGTGACCGGCGTGCATCCGACCGCGGGCCTGAGCACCGGCAATTTCGAAGAGGCTTACGTCAAGCGAGCCCTTGCCGCTCGCGCGGCGGAGACGGTTGTGCTGGCTTCATCCGATAAGATCAACGCCGCGTCGCAGTATGTGATTGGCGACATCACGCTAGCTCAGACGATCATTGTCGAGCGGGAAACTGACCTTGCACTGACGAAGCCGCTGGAGGACGCAGGCATTACGATAGTGCGGGCTTAATAGCGCAAGCTGGAATGACGCAAGCCCGGTCACTCCTAAACCGACTTCTCGGGGTCGTTGCATGGGATGCTGTTTTTTACGACTCGCACGGAAGATCGGCGTGGTCGCCCTTATCGTTCTCACTCAATCCATTGCCATGGCACAGCAACCAGCGAATATCAGTGGCGATTACGCAGGCGACGTTGCTGGGCTTCCCATCAAACTGCATTTAACGGAGAGTCCGGACGGGACGCTTGGCGGGACGGTGGATAGTCCGGACCAGGGCGCGGCGGACATTCCTTGTGCCGACTTTCATCGCGACGGCGACTCGTTAAGCTTCGCGATTCCGTCAATACATGGCACCTGGAGGGGCAAGATTGAAAGCAATGGCCTGACGCTTTCCGGTATCTGGAATCAGGGCACGCCAACACCAACTGCTTTTGCGCGCGATACCTTTGTTGCTGCGAAGAATCCATCCGCCGTCGATGGATACTGGTTAGGCTCGCTGGCAATCGAGCCTAACCGATTGCGTATTCAGATCACTACCAAGAGCGATGAAGCCGGGCAGGAATTCTGCAGTCTCGACAGCCTCGACCAGCACGCGACGGGTCTGACATGCACGAACGTCGCGTTTGACGGGCACACCTTTTCCTTCGATGTGCCGACGGTAGGAGGACGTTGGGCCGGAACGCTTTCGCCGAATGGCAACACGCTCAAGGGAACGTGGACGCAGAGTGGATCCATGACGCTCGACTTCGATCGGCAGACGCGGGCGCTAACCGTCACGCCACTACCTGTCGATGCCGCGATCCCGCCCGTGCCTGTGGCCGAACTCGGACAGGTTCTCGCTCGCGATCTGGCGACGGCGTTGAAGTCCGGCGCTTTGAAGGCGGGGACAGGGGCGGGCGTATCGATTGGCATCGTGCAGCATGGCGGACAAAAGATATTTGCGTACGGGGCTGCACAACCGGACTCCATCTATGAGATTGGGTCGATCACCAAGACCTTTACAGGACTGATGCTCTCGCAAATGGTCTTGCAGGGGAAAGTGCGGTTTGACCAGCCGGTGCGTGAACTGCTGCCCGCCGGCACGGTAGCCAAACCCGACGGTGATGAGATCAGGCTGGTGGATTTATCGACTCAGCATTCCGGTTTGCCGCGTATGCCCAGCAATTTCAATCCGGCGGACAACGCGAATCCTTATGCGGACTACGGGACCGCCGCCTTGTATTCGTACATGTCGAAATACGGCGTGGATAAGCCCGCTAATGCCCCTTTTCTTTACAGCAACCTGGGGGTCGGACTGTTAGGTCAGGCGCTTGCGAATCGCGCGGGAACGTCTTATGAGGACTTGCTCGAAGAAGAGATCACGTGTCCGCTCGGTATGACTGAGACTGTCGTCACGATGCGGCCGGATCTGCGTGCGCGATTTATCGTTGGGCACGACGCGAGCCATCAGCCGGTCTCCGCATGGGACCTGACCGCGCTGGCCGGAGCTGGCGCGATTCGTTCGTCGGCCAAAGACATGCTGACTTATCTCAACGCTAACCTGCATCCGGAAAAATACGTGGCGACGGGCAGCCCGGAAAGCCGATCCATGGCGGCGGCCCTCACGCAGGCTCACGAACTGAGGGCGCACGCGTGGCGGGGTGAGCGCATCGGGCTCGGGTGGCTCTACGATCCGGGCGCCCAAATGTATTGGCACAGTGGCGGAACCGGCGGTTACACGTCCTATGCGATGTTCAACCGCCAAGCGAACTACGCGGTGATCGTGCTTTCCAATACCGCCGGTGGACCGAACGGAACGTTCGCGGATCTGCTCGCTTTGCATATCCGCCAAAGGCTGGAAGGTAAGCCCGCTATAACGCTAAGTGGCCTCTGATCGCCCCGCGGCATGGCGCTAAGCATTAGAACTGCCCGGTTGCGAGCATGGCGTCCAGGCACGCCTGCGGGCCGCCCACGACAATACGGGCAGTGCACGCCAGCATCAGATTCATGTTCAAGCCGAAGTCTTCGACCAGGAAGCCGTTCGCGCAATACGCAGCAGATTTGTCGGTCGTGACCGATACACGTTCGTGCAGCGATCGGTCGTCATCGACATAGGCCCATATCGGTTTGCCAAGCGCAGCGGCGAAACCCACTTCGAACGCGGTCCCGCTGTCCGGTTCGCCGGCTCCGCGAAAGTCGTTCAGGTTGGCGAGGACGACATCGGCGGAACGAATGGTGTCCATGTTTGCGCGGCAAATCCACTGCGCTTTGGCGCGCGGCTCGAGTTCGTCGGGAACCTGTCCGTCCAGCGGATAGAGACCGATCATTCCGCGGGCCTGGCAGAGCGCTTTCAGATGCTGACCGTGACTGAGCGCGTCGCGGCGGAAGACGTCGAACCCAGCGAGGTAGACGCGCGGAGTGGCCGCAGCGCGCTCGATGGGCAGAGGGGAAGGTGCGAAATGCCCTTCGCGCACTTTGCGTCGAACCCGGTTCAATTGCTTATGAACCGACGCCACCAGTTTTCCGGTACGCGTCGCAATTTCTTCGACGCTCAAGCCCTGGTCGACCAGTTCGATCAAAGTCAGTTGCTTCTTGGTAGGGCCGCGCATTGCTCTCCTTATAGTCCGCTTCCGGCAGATATTCCCCGGCAGGCTCCCAGTAGGGTCCACGCGGGGGCGTAAGTAGAATAGTGAACGCGGGTCAAGTCAAGAACCCCGTTGTGTGCGCCCAAAGCCTAGGATACGACAGTAGCGGGAAAGTCTGCGACCTCGATGCAATCCGCTTTCGGTTGACGCGCTTTAGCGGGATAGCGGGGTCGATTGGCAAGATTCATTTAAGTTTGAATGGGTCATTTCCCTAGAATCGGGGCTTCACGGGCGTGCTGTTCGGTTATTCCGAGCCCGCGATTCACTTAACTCTAAACTATTCGGAAGGCGGTTCATTTAACTTTGAGCTCCCTGCCGGCTGACGGTCTGCAGGGAAGGGCGGTGCCGAATGCAATGCGGCCATCGACTCACGTGCCGCGGTCGACCCTTTCACCCCCCCCCCCGCGACAGCAATCACATAGGAAGCTCGCAACCGAGAGCGAAGATCGCGGCCCCGAGCCTGCGCAGGCCCTTGGCACTGCTACACCAATCTGCCTGCGACGCGTCGCGCGCCTGCTTGAAAATCCAGCTGGCGCCGCTTATGCACTGCGCCCAAGGTTTTGCTGAACATAGGCGCGCGAATCGATAGCTTCCGTAACCCGGATTACGACGGCGAGATTGCGACTTGCCTTGGTGCCATCGAAGTGCGAGCGGTTCAGGTGCCAGCGCCACGTCTATCGATTCGAGGTAGCGACGAACCAGGTAGCACATACCTGCCGATGAAATTCGCCAATCACATTACGCTGGGCTTCGACCGATTCAGGTCGAATGCGAATGGAGACTAGAGACGCCTCGACCGCTGTACCGTCGTGCTGCCTGACGTATTGGTGCCGGATGGCGCGCGGGAGAGCGTCTGGAGGTGTATAGCGCGGCGCTGCTATTCAGCGTTGGCATAGAAGAGATGCTGGCTGCGATCGGCAATTCAACGAAGAGAGGCCAGAAAGAAGGCCTGTTCGAGATGCAAACGCATGCACATTACCCATAGAATTTCGTTACGCACCGTCACGCGTCCGATACCTGTCGGATCGCTTTCTCAGACACGGATTTCCGGTTAATTCAGCATGACATCGCTTGCACGGCACTACGTCCCAGAACAACCGCAGCACGTTATCTTGCAGGGGCTCACGGGGCCCGCATTCCTGGACGAAGGAGACTACCTGTACTTCCTCGCCTGCCTGGCAGACGCAGCGCGCGTCGCCGATCTGGCAGTCCACGCGTGGGTACTCATGCCTGACGCGGTGCAGTTCCTCGTCACACCTTCATACGCGTCGAGCGTGGCCATGGCGATGCAGGCGGTCGGCCGTCGCTATGTCGAGACCTTCAACCGCCGCCATGGACGCCGCGGGTCGGTGTGGCGCGGCGGTTACTGGGCAACAGTGATTGAGCCCGAGCGGTATTTCCTGCTCGCGAGCCAGGTCATCGATCATGCGCCGGTGCGCAACCGCCTTGTGGCAGAGCCGGGAAACTACCAGTGGTCCAGCTTCACGCATCACATCGGGCTGCGTGTCGATAGTTTCATCAAGGACCATCCACTCTACCGGACGCTCGGCAATACACCGTTCGAGCGCCACCAGGCTTATCGCGATTTGGGCGCACAACCCCTTGACGAACTTGATGTCAATAACCTGATGCAGTCGACGCTCAAGGGCCGGGTGCTCGGCAGCGCCGCGTATTGCGAGTGGGCGGCGCAGACAGCCAACCGGCGTTTGATGCCCCTGCTGCTGCGCGACCGGCCGCCCAAGGTTCGCACGGCAGGCGCCCTCCCACACGTGGGCTAATCAAAAGAAAAACAAGCAAGGAAACCTTGCTTGTTTTCGAGATGCTACGCCAGGTCAGAGCGTTTCAATCCGCTTGACCGGTGTCGCGAACCCATCCTGCCCATCGCGTTCATCCTCGGGGTAGAAAAGTTCATTGCACTGCGGGCATTCCTGCATGGTGAGTGAGCGTGCTGCCGCACTCCCTGTTTTTTTATTTCCGTACCACGTTGGGACAAGCTACCGGGCCATCCAACATCGAACTACCGCAGCCGACATAAACCAGCCATTCCAGTGAGCACCCCTTCAATCGACCCGATGAGCGGACATGGCCCAGAGTGTGTCAAAACGCTTTTTTGAAGAGCTAAAATCTCTCATCCGGTAACGGGGGTGAGCGAGATGAAACGGTTTGTTCAAG
>NZ_JNFG01000048.1 GCF_000729995.1 Caballeronia sordidicola
GCGAAGCCGCGCTGCACGCCGGCCAGAATCTCGTGCGCGGCAAGGTGCGAATTTCGGCGACCTCGGATTTCGGCCGCAACCTGCTGTGTCATTGGCTCGATGAATTCAGCCGCCTGCACCCGGCCGTGGCGCTACAATAGCGGTTTTTCCGGCCCCGTACGACGTGGCCGCCCGCTCAGCGCGTGGCTCCCGGGGGTTGTGAAACCCGCGACACGCGCGTCCAGCGTTGACCCACGCGGCGCACGCCGTTTCACCAGTTCGAAGGATTCCATGAGCCTCCAATGCGGCATCGTCGGCTTGCCTAACGTCGGCAAGTCCACACTGTTCAATGCACTGACCAAGGCCGGCATCGCCGCCGAAAACTATCCGTTCTGCACGATCGAGCCGAATGTCGGCGTAGTCGAAGTGCCGGATCAGCGGCTGGCGGCGCTCTCGGGAATCGTCACACCCGAGCGCGTGGTTCCGGCCATTGTTGAATTCGTCGATATCGCGGGCCTCGTCGCCGGTGCGAGCAAGGGCGAAGGCCTGGGCAACAAGTTCCTCGCGAACATTCGCGAAACCGACGCCATCACGCATGTCGTGCGCTGCTTCGAAGACGAAAACGTGATTCACGTCTCGAACAAGATTGACCCGCTCGCGGACATCGAAGTCATCAATACGGAACTGGCGCTGGCAGATCTGGCGACGGTTGAGAAGGCTCACCATCGTTACGCCAAGTCTGCGCGGTCGGGTAACGACAAGGAAGCGGCGAAGCTCGTCCCCTTGCTGGAAAAAATCCAGGCGCAACTCGATCAGGCGAAGCCTGTACGTGCGCTGGACCTGAGCGAAGACGAACTCGCGCTGATCAAGCCGCTGTGCCTGATCACGGCCAAGCCGACCATGTACGTGGCAAACGTGAAGGACGACGGTTTCGAGAACAACCCGCATCTGGACGCTGTCCGTAAGCACGCGGACGCCGAGGGCGCGCCGGTTGTGGCGGTGTGCGCGGCGATCGAAGCGGAAATCGCGGATCTCGACGACGCCGACAAGCAGGAGTTTCTCGCCGATATCGGCATGGAAGAGCCTGGGCTGGATCGCGTGATTCGCGCAGGGTACAAGCTGCTCGGCTTGCAGACGTATTTCACGGCGGGCGTGAAGGAAGTGAGGGCGTGGACGATTCATATCGGCGACACCGCGCCTCAGGCTGCCGGCGCTATTCACACGGACTTCGAACGCGGGTTTATTCGCGCGCAGACCATTGCCTTCGATGATTTCGTCGCATTCAAGGGCGAGCAAGGCGCGAAGGAAGCCGGGAAGATGCGGGCCGAAGGGAAGGAATATGTCGTGCACGACGGCGACGTGATGAATTTCTTGTTTAACGTCTGATGTAATATTTTGTTGTTCAAGGTTGTGATTAAAAGCGGAGTCCCTGATAAAGGGGTTCCGCTTTTTTATTGCTGTGCGCTGACCGCGCTAATCGCCCACCGCGCGCCACTCACCTTGGACGCTGAACATGAAGACCGAACTGATTTACTCGTTGACCGAGCATTTCGAAGCGCACGCTCAGCAGACCAACAGCGGCGTCGAATTCTGGCTTGCCCGCGACCTTCAGCACCTGCTGGGATATGCGAAGTGGGAGAACTTCGTCAAAGTGGTGAACAAAGCCGAGATTGCCTGCGAAACATCGGGGCATGCAGCCGCAGACCATTTTCCTGACGTCAGGAAAATGGTCGACCTCGGTTCGGGCAGCCAGCGCGAAGTCGATGACATCATGCTCACTCGTTACGCCTGCTACCTGGTCGCACAAAATGGAGACCCCAAAAAGCACGAAATTGCGTTTGCCCAGACCTATTTCGCCGTCCAAACTCGGCGCGCTGAGTTGATCGAGCAACGTCTGCTCGACTCGGAACGCCTGGCCGCCCGCATGAAACTGACGAGTACAGAGAAGGAGCTATCCGAAGTGATTTTCGAACAAACCGGTGGAAACGACGACTTCGGCATGATTCGGAGCAAAGGCGATCACGCCTTGTTCGAAAAGACGACCCAGCAAATGAAGTCCCATTGGAAGGTCCCCGCCAAGCGGCCGTTGGCCGACTTCGCGCCCACGATCATTCTCAAGGCAAAGGACTTCGCAGCCGAAATCACCATCTTCAATTCCCGCGAAAACCAGCTTCGAAGCGAAGAAGATATCTCGAAGGAACACATCAACAACAATGGCGCGGTTCGTAAGACCCTGATTGAACGCGGAATTCGGCCAGAGACGCTTCCTGCTGCAGAGGACGTGAAAAAAGTTGCGCGCCGGCTGGCATCGGAAGATAAAACACGTGCGAAGAATCCGGAAGCGCTCGATTCCTGATTGCTTCGAGAGAGTCGCCGCGACCGGTACTGCGGCGACCCGAAACGGCCAGTGCCAGCGTTCACGCTCCTCGCGCCCAAAACAAAAACAAAACAATGAGAACACGTTTCTATCGCCGCGCCGCCTCGATCCTCCTCGCCACGGCCCTCGCGCTCAGTTGCTCCAGCTCGTTCGCTTACGCCTACTCCGCGCCGAACGAATCCGACCTCGATAACCACCAGACCTACCGCAATCACGACGGCGAAACCGTCCACTCCCCCGCGCATTCACGTTCGGGCGAAGTCCCCGACGGCGCCACCGCCCAATGCCGCGACGGCACGTGGAGCTTCAGCCGGCATCGCAGCGGCACGTGTTCGCGCCACGGGGGCGTCGCGGCCTGGCGTTGAGAATGCCTGGAACTCTGGTGTCGGCGTCAAAGCAGATAAACGCCCGCCGAACAGCCATATTCATCGAAGTACAATGTCGTCACTTCCCGCGCGCTGCGGGAAACGCACCATCGCGTACTGAATCCAGGGGCTTCCCGGCAGCGGCTTAAAAACCGGCATCCGCCCGGCCGAAGCCTGCCGTAAAAACCGAAAACCGCAAACCTCAAGACAACCGAACCCGCAAATGGCCCAATACGTCTTCACCATGAACCGCGTCGGCAAGATCGTGCCGCCCAAGCGCCAGATCCTGAAAGACATCTCGCTGTCGTTTTTCCCCGGCGCCAAGATCGGCCTGCTCGGCCTGAACGGTTCCGGCAAGTCGACCCTGATCCGCATCATGGCGGGCGTCGACAAGGAAATTGAAGGCGAAGCTACGCCGATGCCGAACCTGAACATCGGCTACTTGCCTCAGGAACCGCAACTCAATCCACAGCAAACCGTGCGCGAAGCTGTTGAAGACGGCCTCGGCGAAGTCTTTACCGCGCAGAAGAAACTCGACGCCATCTACGCGGCCTACGCGGAACCCGACGCCGACTTCGACGCCCTCGCCGCCGAGCAAGCCAAATACGAAGCCATCCTCGCGACCAGCGACGGCGGCACGCCCGAGCAACAACTCGAAGTCGCCGCCGATGCGCTGCGCTTGCCGGCGTGGGACGCGAAGATCGAACACTTGTCGGGCGGCGAAAAGCGTCGTGTGGCGCTGTGCAAATTGCTGCTGCAAAAGCCCGACATGCTGCTGCTGGACGAACCCACCAACCACTTGGACGCCGAATCGGTGGACTGGCTCGAACAATTCCTCACGCGCTATCCGGGCACGGTCGTGGCGGTCACCCACGATCGCTATTTCCTCGATAACGCCGCCGAATGGATTCTCGAACTCGACCGCGGCCACGGCATTCCGTGGAAGGGCAACTACAGCAGCTGGCTCGACCAAAAGCAAGATCGGCTGAAGCAGGAAGAATCAACGGAATCAGCGCGCCAGAAGGCGCTGAAGAAAGAACTGGAATGGGTGCGCCAGAATCCGAAGGGACGCCAGGCGAAGTCGAAGGCGCGGATTGCGCGGTTCGAGGAACTCAACAGCCAGGAATATCAGAAGCGCAATGAAACGCAGGAAATCTTCATCCCTGTCGGCGACCGGCTGGGCAATGAGGTGATCGAGTTCAAGAACGTGAGCAAGGCTTACGGCGACCGCCTCTTGATCGACAACCTCAACATGAAGATCCCGGCGGGCGCGATTGTCGGAATTATCGGGCCAAATGGCGCAGGAAAATCCACGTTGTTCCGCATGCTGACGGGTAAGGAACAACCGGATTCGGGCGAAATCGTCACGGGGCCAACGGTCAAGCTGGCGTACGTGGATCAAAGCCGCGACGCGCTCAATGCCGGCAAGACCGTGTTCGAAGAGATTTCGGGAGGTGCAGACGTGCTGACGGTGGGTAAGTACGAAACGCCGTCGCGGGCGTATATCGGCCGCTTCAACTTCAAGGGCGGCGATCAGCAAAAGACCGTCGGTGCACTCTCGGGAGGTGAGCGTGGCCGGTTGCATCTGGCGAAGACGCTGATTGAAGGCGGCAACGTGCTGCTGCTGGACGAGCCGTCGAACGACCTGGACGTTGAAACGCTGCGCGCGCTGGAAGACGCGTTGCTGGAATTCGCGGGATCGGTGATGGTGATTTCGCACGATCGCTGGTTCCTCGACCGGATCGCGACGCACATCATCGCGTTTGAAGGCGATTCCCAAGTGACGTTCTTCGACGGCAACTATCAAGAGTACGAAGCCGACAAGCGCAATCGTCTGGGCGAGGAAGCGGCGAAGCCGAAACGTCTGCGCTATAAGCCGATCGTCCGGTAAGCACGGCGCAGGGCCGACAACAACAGACCGGATCGCCGCCCGTGCGCGGCTTGGATGGGGGACATCGCGATGGCGGGTACAAGGGCGCGACGCGTGGCGCTGTGGGCGGGCGCAGTCATCGTGGTGCTGATGGCGGCGGTTGTCGGCGGCGGCTTTTTCGCCGCGCACGAAATGAAGGCACGTGTGCTCGAAGCGCTCGGGCCGCTTGGCTCGGTGGAAGATATCGATGTGGGTTATGCGCGCATCACGCTGAGCCGCGTGCGTCTGCGGGGACCGCAAGGCTGGCCCACGGAGGACACGCTGCGCGCCGAGCGCGTGACGCTGAACGTCGATATGCGCGCCATGCTGAGCAACCGCGTGCATGTGCAACACGTGACGGTGGATGGTTTTTATCTCTCCGTTGCCCGTTTCGCCGATGGCCGCGTCGAGTTGCTGCCCAATCTCCAGCAGCCGACGCGCGAGGCTCAGGCCGCCTCGAGCGAAGCCGCGGCACACGCACAAGAAGACCGGCTGATCGATCACGTCACGTTCGAGCGCGGCGCAATGGAATTCTTCGATCAATCCGTGCAGACGCCGCCCTACAGAATCCTGATTGCTGACGCGCGTGCCAACGTCGACAACCTGCACCTTCCCGCGCTCACCGACCCGACCAAGCTCGACATGACCGGGTCGATCAAAGGACCGTCGCACACGGGCACAGTCGCATTCAACGGCTGGATAAAAATCGCAAGCAAGGATTCGCAGACGCACACGACCTTGCGCAACGTCGACATTGCTACGCTCGATCCGTATCTGCTGAGGAAAGCGGGCGCGAAGACGAGCATCGCGGGCGGCACGCTCGACCTGACGCTCGACGCCACGGTGCACGACTATCGTATCCACGCACCGGGTTCGGTCGTGCTGAACCACTTGCAGTTAGCGGATAACGGCAACGCGCTCGACACCTTCCTCACCATTCCGACCAAGATCGCGGTTGCCGCACTGAAGAATCACGATCAGATCAAACTGGACTTCGAACTCGACGGCGATCTGCGCGACCCGAAATTCTCGCTCAACGAGAGCTTGCTGAAAAAGCTCGCGACGGGCTTCGCGAAAGTGGTTGGCGTGAACACCGAAGGCGTGGCTAAAAACGCGGGCGGCGTGGTGAAAAGCATCGGCGACACGCTCAAGAATCTGTTCGGAAAGTAATCACACAGGCAAGCCGAGCGCCCTCAAGCGGGCTTCGGTTTGCTTAGCATTCGTGTGATGCACGGCGTTCCAGCCAATCAGGGTAGCGGCCTGGATGTTCTTCGCGTTGTCATCGATAAAAACGACTTCCTGCGGCTGAATGCCCGGAAGGTGCTTTTCAATCTCAGTCCACATCAACGCGAAAATCGCCGGATCGGGTTTGGCGACCAGCACACGCCCCGACACCACCACTTCGCGAAACCGCTGCAGCACCGGGAACCGCTCCCACGCCCAGGGGAACGTTTCAGCCGACCAGTTGGTGAGTCCGAAGAGCGGCACTTGCGCGGCGTCGAGATTGTCGACCAAGGCGACCCCATCTTCCAGCACGCCTCCCAACATTTCCTGCCAGCGCTCGTAGAACGCCCGGATCAGCGCTTCGTGTTCAGGAAACCTGGCGATCAGTTCGGCGTTGCCGTCGGCGATGGTTTGCCCTGCGTCCTGCTGCAGGACCCAATCGCCCGCAACGACGTTGTCCATGAACCAGCGCCGCTCGGTGGCATCGGGAATCAGCCGGCTGTACACATACTCGGGATTCCAGTCGATCAACACGCCGCCGAAATCAAACACCACTGCCTTGATCGCCATTCGTTTAGCGCTCCGCTCAGATTGCTTGAGTGCGTTTTTCGAGCCACGTTTTCGCCGCGCCGGACACATGCGGCGAGACGCGTTCGAGGACCGTTGCGTGATAGTCGTTGAGCCATGCGCGTTCGTCCTCGCGCAGTAGCGCCAGGTCGATGCAGCGTGTATCGATAGGACACAGCGTCAGCGTTTCGAACTTGAGGAAGTCGCCGAATTCAGTTTTGCCGGCGGGCTCGTTCATGACCAGGTTTTCGATCCGGATACCCCATTTCCCTGGCCGATAAAGCCCCGGTTCAATCGACGTGATCATGCCGTCTTCCATCGCGGTGTACGGCTCGGCCGGCGCGTAGTGCGAGATGACCTGCGGGCCTTCGTGCACATTCAGGAAATAACCGACGCCATGCCCCGTGCCATGTCCGTAATCCGCGCCGGCTTCCCAGATGGGTGCACGGGCGATGGCGTCGAGCATCGGTGAGCGAATGCCGCGCGGAAAATGCGCCCGCGACAACGCGATCGTGCCCTTCAGCACGATGGTGAAATCCCGCTTGTGCTCAGCCGTAATCGTGCCGATGGGCACAACGCGCGTAATGTCCGTCGTACCGCTCAGGTATTGACCGCCGGAATCGATCAGCAGCAAGCCATTGCCTTCGATCACCGAATGCGAGGCTTCGGTCGCGCGGTAATGCGGCATCGCGCCGTTCGCGTTGAAGCCCGCGATAGTCGCGAAGCTCAGCGTCACAAAACCCGGCCGGCGCGCACGCGCTGCGGTCAGTTTTTCGTCGATGGTGAGTTCCGTGATCGTCTCGCGCCCAAGCGCCTCTTCGAACCACGCGAAGAACTCGGCAAGCGCCGCGCCGTCCTGTTCCATGGTCGCGCGGATGTGCGCGGCGTCGGCGGCGGTCTTGCGCGACTTGGCGAACGTCGATGGATTCACCGCTTCCACGATCTTCACTTCGGCCGGCACTTTCTCCAACGACCCGAACGTAATCCGGCGCGGATCGATGAGCAGCGTAGAACCGGCGGCCAACGCAGCAAGCGCATTTGCGACGGCGGTGTACGGCTCAACCCGCACGTTCTCCTTCGCCAGCGACGCCTTGAGATCAGCAGAAATCTTGCCATCGCCGACGAACAATGCGGCGTCATCCAGTCCGATCAACGCGTGCGCGACGAACACGGGGTTATAGGTGACATCAGCGCCGCGCAGGTTGAACAGCCACGCGAGATCGTCGAGCGTCGAGATGAAATGCCACTGCGCGCCCTTCTCGCGCATCACGCGCCGCACCTCCGCCAGCTTTTCCGGACGCGTGACGCTCGCCTGGGGCGCGACGTGTTCGTACACACTCTCCGATGGCAAACCCGGCCGCTCCGGCCAGACGGCATCGAGCAGATCCAAGTCTGTACGCAACACAATCCCGCGAGCCGTCAGCGCATCCTTCAGCGCCCGCGCCGCCGCCACGCCGAGCACGGCGCCGTCGACCGCCACCGCGTCGCCAGCCGCCACATTTTCCGCGAGCCAGTCGACGTGCGGTGCGGATTGCTGCCCGGCCATCATCTTCATCATCTCGATACCCGTTCCGGCCAGTTGCGCGTCGGCCATCGTCCAGTATCGGCTGTCGACCCACACGCCGGCGAAATCGGCGGTCACGACCAGCGTTCCGACCGAGCCGGTAAATCCTGACAGCCATTGCCTGCCCTGCCAGTGCTCCGGCAGGTATTCGGAGATGTGCGGATCCGACGACGGCACCAGCACGGCAGCCAGCGCCTCACGCGCCATCGCGCCGCGCAGCAACTCGATACGCCGGGCGAAAGTCTGGCCATCGGGAGAATTCAATCGATCGTTCATGGAATCACCTGCAGAATTTTCTTGTTACGGGAACCAGTCGAACCAGTCGAACCATAAGATCAGCAGCGGTCAACGGCGGGTCAGCGCCGCGCCGCGAGCCCTACCGTAACCGTCACGGCGACCAGCGCCAGCAGCGCACACGCAAGCCATTCAAGTGAGTCGCCATCATGGAATGCACCGGTGATGTTGCCGAGCATTTTCGCGACCACGGCCGCCACGATGCCCACGAGCCCCGCCGCCCATAGCCGGCCGAAAGGCCTCACGACCGAACGCCGCAACGGATGCAGCCACCCGCCGGCCAGCCCGATCACCAAGCCGAGAAACACGATCCCTGGCCACCCCATCAGCGGGGCATTCCAGCGAAATTAAGACTAAACCTATGGGTTGAATCGGATTGGTGAACTAGCATTTTCGATTCTGTAAACCTAGAAGGTCTGGAAGGCGCTTGTAGCGTAGCGAATGAGTTTAGGGGGCTGCAATGGCGATGGCAAGCAAGTGCCGCGCCGCCCGGCCAGCTCTCAGCGCGCTTGGAGGCGTCGGAAATCATGCGAATCGCCATTATCGACGCGGACGTTCAGCACGCCGCACTCATCCGCCGGACGCTAGTCCTGGACGGCCATTTCTGCCATTTCTTCCCAACGGCGCCCGTGTTGCTGGATCGGATGAGGTACGACACATTCGACTTGCTGATCGCCGCCAATGAAACGCGCGACATGATCGGCGCGGAAATCATCGAACGTGTGAGGCAACTGGCGCCGCAGCTTCCCATCGTGTTGATAGCCGCGAGCCAGAGCGAGTCCGACATGGTCGCGTGCCTGAAAGCGGGCGCCGACGATTGCGTCGCCAAACCCGTCCGCTGCACCGAACTGGCTGCCCGTGTAGAAGTGCTGGCGCGCCGAAGCGCGGTTCGTACGCCCGCTGCCGAGCATTTCGGCGAGTACCGGTTCAATGCGTCGGAACTGAGTGTTAGTTTCGTGGATCAGCGGGTTTTGCTCACGCCGAAGGAATTCCGCTTCGCCCGGTTGCTGTTCACGAACCTGTCGCGCGCCGTGTCTCGTGCACACATCATGGAAGTGGTGTGGCCGCGCGGGAGCGACATGGCGTCGCGGACTTTGGACACCCACGCGTCCCGCCTGCGCACGAAGTTGCATCTCCGGCCGGACAACGGTTACCGGCTGACACCGCTGTACGGCTACGGTTACCAACTGGACCGGATTGAAACGGATTTCATGCCGGGCGGCTTGTCTGGCATGGGTTTGCCGGCTGGAACTGAAGAAATTCACGAAAGGCTATAATATCGGGCTAAATTCAAAGGCATCTCAGGCCATCGGATCAGGCCCAAAACATGCAGCTCCTCGCGATCGGAATCAATCACCACACTGCGCCTGTCGCCTTGCGCGAACGCGTGGCGTTTCCGCTCGAACAGATCAAACCAGCGCTCGGCGCGCTGAAAGATCTGTGGCTGGGGCCGCTGGGGAAGACAGCGCCGGAAGCCGCGATCCTGTCCACGTGCAACCGGACCGAGCTGTATTGCGCCACCGACGATAAAGCCGCCCGCGACGCCGCCATCCATTGGCTGTCCAAGTATCACAACCTGCCGGTCTCCGAGCTCGCGCCGCATGTCTACGCGCTGCCGCAGTCTGAAGCGGTGCGACATGCGTTTCGCGTCGCCTCCGGACTCGATTCCATGGTGCTTGGCGAGACGCAGATCGTCGGCCAGATGAAAGATGCGGTGCGCACCGCGTCCGAAGCCGGTGCGCTCGGCACGTACCTGAACCAATTGTTCCAGCGCACTTTCGCCGTCGCGAAGGAAGTCCGCACGACAACTGAAATTGGGGCGCAATCTGTTTCCATGGCCGCTGCGGCGGTGCGTCTCGCGCAGCGCATCTTCGAAAACATTTCGGGCCAGCGCGTGCTGTTCATTGGCGCGGGTGAAATGATCGAGTTGTGCGCGACGCATTTTGCCGCGCAAAAGCCGCGCGAGCTCGTGGTGGCAAACCGCACTGCCGAGCGCGGCGAAAAGCTCGCCGAACGCTTCAACGGTCGTTCCATTCCGCTCTCCGACTTGCCCGCGCGCATGCACGAGTTCGACATCATTGTGTCGTGCACGGCATCCACCTTGCCCATCATCGGGCTCGGCGCGGTGGAACGGGCCGTCAAGGCGCGCCGCCATCGGCCGATCTTCATGGTCGATCTCGCAGTGCCGCGCGACATCGAACCCGAAGTGGGCAAGCTGCAGGACGTATTCCTCTATACCGTCGACGACCTCGGCGCCATCGTGCGCGAAGGCAGCGCGTCCCGGCAAGCGGCGGTGGCGCAGGCGGAATCGATTATCGACACCCGGGTGCAAAACTTCATGCAATGGCTCGATGCACGCAGCATCGTGCCAGTGATCCGCCATATGCACACGCAAGCCGACGCCCTGCGCCGCGCCGAAGTCGAACGCGCCCGCAAGATGCTGGCGCGCGGCGATGACCCGGCGGCGGTGCTCGAAGCGCTGTCGCAGTCGCTGACCAACAAGCTGATCCACGGCCCAACGCACGCGCTCAACCGTGCCAGCCGCGAGAATCGCGACCAGCTTATCGACCTGATGGGCGGGCTTTACAAGCACGGCCATCCGTCGGGATCGAACGATCCGTCCGATCCGTCGGAAACTTAGCGCCCCTCTTTTGTCTCTTCTTCAGTTGCGCCGCATGCGAGCATCTTTGCGGTCGCGTTCCTGATCGCTGTCTTCTCCGGAGCTTCGCTCCAGCCTTCCATGAAAACGAGCATGCAAAACAAGCTCGACCAGCTGACTACCCGGCTGGCCGAACTCAATGACCTGATGAGCCGCGAAGATGTGACCGCCGATATGGATCAGTATCGGAAGATCACGCGGGAAAACGCCGAAATCGGGCCGGTCGTGGAGCAATACGCGTTATGGCGGCAGGCGTCGAACGACGAAACTACCGCCATGGAATTGCTCGCCGATCCGTCCATGCGCGATTTCGCCGAAGAAGAAATTGGCGAGGCGCGCGAGCGCATGCTGGCTATCGAACGCGATCTGCAAGCCATGTTGCTGCCGAAAGATCCCAACGATGACCGCAATATCTTCATCGAAATTCGGGCGGGCACGGGTGGCGATGAATCCGCGCTGTTCGCGGGCGACCTGCTGCGCATGTATCTCCGATACGCCGAGCGCAATCGCTGGACGGTCGAGATGATGTCGGAAAGTGTCTCCGATCTCGGTGGTTACAAGGAAGTGATCGTGCGGATCGCGGGGCTGAACGTGTACTCGAAGCTGAAGTTCGAATCGGGTGGGCATCGGGTGCAGCGGGTGCCGGCGACCGAAACACAGGGGCGCATCCACACGTCGGCGTGCACGGTCGCGGTGATGCCCGAAGCCGATGAAATCGGTGAAGTGGTGATCAATCCGGCGGATTTGCGTATCGATACCTTTCGCGCTTCCGGCGCAGGCGGCCAGCACATCAACAAAACCGATTCGGCCGTGCGCGTCACGCATTTGCCAACGGGAATTGTCGTGGAGTGCCAGGACGACCGGTCGCAGCACAAGAACAAGGATCGCGCGCTGAAGGTGCTCGCCGCGCGGATCATGGACAAGCAGAATCAAGAGCAGCACGCGAAGGAAGCGGCCACGCGCAAGAGCCTGATTGGCTCCGGCGATCGGTCGGAACGGATTCGTACGTATAACTTTCCGCAGGGACGGATGACGGATCACCGGATCAACCTGACGCTGTACAAGCTCGACGCAATCATGGATGGCGATATCGACGATCTGGTTGGCGCGCTTGTCAGCGAACACCAGGCCGAATTGCTGGCGGCGCTGGGCGATTCGGAATGACGACGGTCGCCGGATTGTTGCGCGCGTCTACGCTGCCCGCGCTCGAAACGCGGATCCTGCTTGAGCATGTGCTCGGCTGGCGGCGCACAGAATTGATCACGCGCGACGACGAGGAGCTGGCGGCGGAAAGTGTCGATCGGTTCGATGCGCTGGCGCAACGGCGCGCAGCGGGTGAGCCGATTGCGCAACTTGTGGGAAATCGGGAATTTTTCGGGCTCGCGTTCGAGGTCACGCCGGATGTGCTGATTCCGCGGCCGGAGACTGAATTGCTCGTGGAAACCGCGCTTGATCGATTGAAGGGGATTAAAGTGCCGCGTGTGCTCGATCTGGGCACGGGCAGCGGTGCGATCGCAGTGGGAATCGCTTTCGCGAATCCGCACGCGCATGTCTGGGCAGTCGATCGCTCCGCACAAGCGCTGGTGGTTGCTGCGCGGAACGCAGAGAAGCTCCTTGATGCAGACCGACCGGGCGGTGAAATCGCGCTGCTGGAAAGCAATTGGACAGCCGCCCTCGATCCTGCGCTGCGCTTCGACGTGATCGTGAGCAATCCGCCGTACATCGCGCAAAACGATCCTCACTTATCCGAAGGCGATCTGCGATTCGAACCGCGCACCGCCCTCACCGATGAAGCCGACGGGCTCGCCGCGATCCGCACAATCGTCCGCAGCGCGCCATTTTTCCTGGCAACCAGCGGCTCGCTCTGGCTGGAGCACGGCTACGATCAGGCCGCTGACGTACGCGCCCTGCTGAGCGCGCGCGGCTTTTCCGACGTACGCTCGGAGCGCGATCTGGCTGATATCGAACGTGTCAGCGGCGGGTTTTTCTCGGCCTGATACCCGTCGGCGGCGCCTCGGCCGCCACGACAACCGACCGCAAGCCGTCCGACCGGCTCAAGCCGCTCCGATTGAAATCCGCTATCATTTCAGATCAATAGCGTGTGAAATTTCGCTTGAAGTAGAAATAGCGCATGCCTCACCGCTCGACCCAAAATTAACCCGCATTACAACGCCTCGCAGGAAAGACCATGGATACGCAAGAACGCATCAAGGAAATCGTCGAAGGAGCACCGGTCGTGCTGTTCATGAAGGGCACCGCGCAGTTCCCCATGTGCGGTTTCTCCGGCCGCGCCATCCAGGTCCTGAAGGCTTGCGGCGTGACCGAGATCAAGACGGTCAACGTCCTCGAAGACGATGGCGTCCGCCAGGGCATCAAGGAATTCTCTAACTGGCCGACCATTCCTCAGCTTTACGTGAAGGGTGAGTTCATCGGCGGCTCGGACATCATGATGGAAATGTACGAATCGGGTGAACTGCAACAATTGTTCGCCGCTGCCTGAGATTGTCCGCCGCACGTTCTTCGCCTCCAGCGCCCGTACCGCGACGGTTGATCGTCGCCATTACGGGTGCATCGGGTTCAATCTACGGCGTCCGGCTGCTGGAAACGCTGCGCCGCCTGGGTGGCGTTGAAACGCATTTGCTGATCTCAAGCGCCGGCTGGCTCAACATCCAGCACGAACTGGATCTCGATAAAACCGCCCTCCACGCGCTCGCAGATGTCGTGCATAACGTCCGCGATGTCGGCGCGAGCATCGCATCGGGATCCTTCGCCACGGACGGCATGATCGTCGCGCCTTGTTCGATGAAAACGCTGGCGAGCATCGCGCTCGGGCTATCGGACAATCTGATTACCCGCGCCGCCGATGTCGTGCTGAAAGAACGTCGCCGCCTCGTATTGATGGTGCGCGAAACGCCGTTCAACCTCGCCCATCTTCGCAATATGACGTCGGTCACCGAAATGGGCGGGATCATTTTTCCGCCACTGCCGGCGTTCTACCATCGTCCGGCCTCTATCGATGAAATGGTCGATCAGACGGTCGATCGCGTGATCGACATGTTTGCGCTCGGAAGCCCGATTGCCACCGCATGGCCGGGCTTGAAAGACACGGGTAATTAACAACAGTGGCGACACAATTCATTGCCTCGCCAGCTGTTTATTAACTGACCGACTATCTCTATATTCGTGGTAACTACTCTTTCCGAGGTTGCTGCGATGTCCCGCCTTCCGACTGTTTTCATTTCGCACGGTGCTCCGACGCTGCCTATCGACCCGTCGATGCCGTCCGCCGAGTTCGCCTCTTTCGCCACGCGCTTTGAACGTCCGCGTTCGATACTCATCCTTTCCGCACACTGGGGCACGGCGCAGCCCGTTGCGAGCGTTGCCGAGCAACCAGAGACCATCCACGATTTCTACGGTTTTCCGCGTGCGCTTTACGAGATTCAATATCGGGCGCCGGGCGCACCGGAACTCGGTAAGCAAGCCGCGACGCTGCTAACGCAGGCGGGCATTGCGTCGGCGATCACCGAACACGGTCTCGACCACGGCGCGTGGGTGCCGCTGCTGCTGATGTTTCCGGATGCGGGGATTCCGGTCGCTCAATTGTCCATACAGCCACATTTGGACCCGGCTCACCACTACCGCGTGGGCCGCGCGCTGCGCTCCCTAAGGGACGATGGCGTGATGATCGTGGGCTCAGGGCAGATCACGCATAACCTGCGGACAGCGGATTTCAGCGCACGGCCGGAAGACGGCGATCCGCGCGTGACCGAATTCACGGACTGGTTCGAAGACAAGCTGGCGAAACGGGACATCGAGGCGATACTCGACTACCGGAAACAGGCGCCGCACGCCGTGTTAATGCATCCGACCGATGAACATTTGCTACCGATTTTCGGTGCGCTCGGAGCCGCCGACGATGATTTCGAACTCGGAATTCAATCACTCGGTACATTTCAGAAGACGTTGGCCATGACAAATTACGTTTTCGGCGATGCCTAAATCCCCACAAAATGCGTCGGTATGCCACGAACGGAAATAAAAAATCCGCTTGACTGCTCAAGCGGATTTTTTTAATTGAGACAGCGGAGTTTTACGAGCGGGTTATCACGCGCCAACTTCTGCGAGGATATCGTCGTGGCTTTCGCGTTCATCGAGATATTGGGACCGATACCCGGTTTGGACGCCCCAAAAATAAAACGCCAGCACCATGACGGCCACCAACGCCATATCCCAGCCGTAAGGCAATAATCCGCGTCCACCGAATTCCTTGCTGCCGATGAGCGAAACAACGGCCATCGCCGGCAAATATACGATCAGCCACCACGCCGCCCTCAGGTCGTCGCTCCACTCGTGAAAACCGGTCTTGGACTGATAGTAGAAATACACCGGCAACGCGACCACCATCAGCAGGATGATTTCGCCGGTCAGCGGCCACTTTGCCCAGTACAACACCTCGGAAGCGCACACGAATGCGAACGGCGCGATGATCGACATGCCTTTGATCATCAGCGGCCGATGCAGGTCCGTGGCCGCGCGGCGCAAGGCCATCAGGCTCACAGGGCCGGTCAGGTACGAGATCACCGTGGCGACCGAAATTACCGCTGCCAACGAGCTCCAGCCGCGGAAGAAGAACATGAAGACGAACGCGACGCCCAGGTTGAAGAACATGGCCGGGCGCGGCACGCCGTAGAGCGGATGCACGTGGCCCAGGATCTTCGGCAGCGTGTTGTTGCGTTCCATTGCATAGATCATGCGCGACGTCGTGGCCATGTAGGTCGTGCCGGTACCGCTCGGGCTGACGAATGCATCGACGTAAAGGAGGAACGCGAGCCAGTTAAGGTTAAGCGCCAGCGCGAGTTCGGCGAATGGCGACGCGAAGTTGAAGCTGCTCCAGCCTTTCAGGACATCGCCAGGGCTCACCGCGCCGATATAGGCCACTTGCAACAACACATAAATGACGAGCGCCATCAGGATTGAGCCGATCACAGCAAATGGAATACTCTTCGACGGATTACGTGCCTCTCCAGCCAGATTAACAGGGCTCTGAAACCCGTTAAAGCTGAATACGATGCCGCTGGTAGCAACCGCAGTCAGGACTGCGGACCAGCCATAAGGCGCAAAACTCGAACTCGTACCAAAGTTCTCACTATGAAATCCGGTCAGCATAAGGCCGAGAATAGTTGCACCGGGAATAATGAACTTGAATACGGTAATGGCGGAATTGGCGCGCGCAAATAATTTAACGCCCCAGTAATTCAGCAGAAAATATACGATCACCAGCATTGCCGATAAAATTAATCCTACCGGCGTGAGCGATCCATCGACAAAAAGTGCATGGGCCCATGAATATGGCCAGGTACTCATATATTGAATCGATGCTTCCGCTTCAATCGGTATCACCGAAACGATCGCAATCCAGTTTGCCCAGGCACTGACGAATCCAACCAGCGCGCCATGTGAATAGCGTGCATACCGGACCATTCCGCCAGACTCCGGGAACATGGCGCCGAGTTCGGCATAAGTCAGTGCAATGGCCAATATGACGACCGCGCCAATAACCCACGCGACGATGGCCGCAGGACCGGCAATCTTGGCTGCTTTCCAGGCGCCGAACAACCAGCCCGAGCCGATGATCGAACCCAGACCTGTCAGCAGCAGCGCCACTGGCCCAATGTTCCGTTGAATAGAACTTTTCACTACGTCTCCTTCAGTCAGAAAACTTTCAAATACCTTATGCGGATTAATGCACAACCTTTAGCTAAATCTATGCCATGCCCCAACATGGCGCGTAGTTTAACGGGTGTGCCCGCATCACGCTCTAATTGTTACGACTGAAGTTTGGGCGGGTTCGACTGATGTAAAAAATATTTATCGAAAGATTTGTAATGTTGTGCGCGATGTCACTAAACCGCCTCAAAAAAACCCTTGTATACGGTCGGATATTATTTGACCTCCAGTTTGATTCGCCGTATAAACCTTCTTGCAGGAATTCAAGTGGCGAGTGAATTGGTCTTTCGTAGTTCGCCCATCACGGTACTCCGGTTGGTCCCATTGCCCCTTCCTTGATTTTCATGCACATCCGGGCTTCGGCCTTATTCAACATCTTTAGGAACACGTAACATGGAAACCGGTACCGTCAAATGGTTCAATGACGCAAAGGGCTTTGGCTTCATCACGCCGGACGGCGGTGGCGAAGACCTGTTCGCACATTTCTCTGAAGTTCGCGTGGAAGGCTTCAAGACGCTTCAGGAAAACCAGAAAGTTACCTTCGAAGTAAAGACCGGCCCGAAGGGTAAGCAAGCTGCAGACATCAAGCCGGCCTAAGTTTTATTGCCCGTTTGAATAGCAGACAAAACCCCGCATTCGCGGGGTTTTTCTTTTTGCGTTACGGATTTATCAGTAGTTAATGAGAAATTACTTTAAATGACTGACTGGATGATAGTAGCAATTAATACCGGTCAACCGAATAGTCGGCGCGCATAAATACCGAGCCCGGTCGCCACGCTGGCCAGCCGGTCCCCAAACACCGCTTCGGCATCGGGGAACGCGTCGGAGAGCGATTGCGAGAGAAACCCGAGCCCGGTCGATCCACCCGTGAAATAGATCGCGCCCACGTCCTGCGGCGTAACACCCGCGCGATGCACCGTTTCCCGTGCAGCCGCCACGATCCGCCGCGTCTCTTCCAGCCCTGCGTCGATGAGCTGCTGTTCGCTGAAGCCGATACGCAACGCCTCTTCCACCTCCTCCATGCCGATAGTGGTCTCACCGCCCGCCGCCACTTCGATCTTCGCGGCCTCCGCGTGCGACGCCAGCGCGTGTCCGAGACGGCGTTCGACCACTCGCATCAGGCGATCGTGGTGCTTCGAGTCGCTGTAGAGGTGCCGCATCAACTGGAGTTCGTTGACACGTTTCGGCCCGTAGACGGTGTTGATCAGATGCCAGGTGGCCAGGTCGAAATAGACCCGATTGGGCACTTCGCGGCCTTCCGGCGCGATCGACTGGTAGCCGAGTTCGCGCAGGATTGTCGCGAGCTCCACACGTCGGTCGAAGTCCGTTCCGGCCACGTGGACGCCGTAATGCGCGAGCACATCGTCTTTTCGCGACAACAGCTTGGCGCGCGCTGGCCCGACCCGCACCAGCGAGAAGTCCGACGTGCCGCCGCCAATATCCGCGACGAGCACCCGCCCCTCTTTCGTCAGACGTGCTTCGTAATCGAAAGCGGCGGCGATCGGTTCGTATTGGAAATGAATATCTGTCAGACCAATGGCCTGGGCCGCGGCCTGAAGCTGGTTCTGGGCGAGCTGATCGGCACGCGGATCGTCATCGACGAAAAATACCGGGCGGCCCAGCACCGCCCGCGTGATCGGCGTGCTGGACACCGCCTGCGCCTTCTGCTTCAGATGCTGCAGGAACAGCGTGATGACGTCGACGTAGCGAATCGCGGAACCGTCGCCCAGGTCCGTGCTCGTCTCAGCCAGCGGCGAGCCGAGAATGCTCTTCATGGAACGCATCAGGCGGCCGTCGAAGCCGTCGATGTAAGACTCGAGCGCGGCACGCCCGTAGGCTTGCTCGTCCTCGTCCGTGTTGAAAAAGACAGCGGTCGGCAGCGTGGTGGCGGTGCCTTCGACCGGCGCGAGCCGGATCGACGCCCCGTCGGGCAATGCGACCGCTGAATTCGACGTGCCGAAATCGATCGCGCAATAGGTCATGAGGTGAGCGTCGGCCGCGTGAACGCCGCCGACGTCGCAAACAAAAAGTGGAGCGCGTTTTTAGCACGTTACGCGCAGTACATCAACCGCGAATCAAAAACATGGTCTGGGGAATGGATTTTGCTCTAAAACCCGGTAATTAATGCTCTTTGCCGGAGGCGCGTGCAGCCGGTTATTCCCACGTTACCGGCCAAACGCATGAACGACACCACGACGATCCGTGCAGTTGAAGGAGAGAAGGAAGCGCCGGCGAGGATCATTGAAACCGATCTGCCCGGAAGGCTCGACCGGCTGCCGTGGGGCCGCTTTCATACGCTGATTGTGCTGGCGCTCGGGATCACGTGGCTGCTGGACGGGCTTGAAGTGACGCTCGCCGGCGCGGTGGCCAGCGCGTTGAAAACCAGTCACGTGCTCAAGTTCTCGAACGCCGATGTCGGTTTCGCCGGCAGCGCCTACATTGCGGGTGCGGTGATCGGCGCATTGGGCTTCGGCTGGCTTACAGACCGGCTCGGGCGTCGCAAGCTCTTTTTCATCACCCTGTTTTTGTACGTGACGGCCACGGCGGCCACCGCCCTTTCATGGAATCTGGCGAGTTTTGTGCTGTTTCGCTTCCTGACCGGCGCGGGGATCGGGGGCGAATACACCGCGATCAACTCGACCATCCAGGAATTCACCCCCGCCCGCGTGCGCGGCTGGACCGACCTGGCGATCAACGGCACCTTCTGGGTGGGCGCGGGGCTGGGCGCGGCGGGTTCGATCGTGCTGCTCGATCCGGGCTTGTTGCCGCCCGACTACGGCTGGCGCGCGTGCTTTCTGATCGGCGCAATCCTGGGATTGCTGATCCTGTTCATGCGCATGTGGGTGCCGGAAAGTCCGCGCTGGCTGATCACGCATGACCGTGTGGACGAGGCGAAGGAAATTGTGGAGGGCATCGAAGGGAAGTTTCGCGAACATGGCGTGACATTGCCTACCGATCCCGTCAAACCGCTGCGCCTGCACGCCCGCGATCACACGAAACTCAGCGAAGTGTTCCACTCGCTGTTTCATTCGCATCGGCGGCGCTCCCTGGTCGGGTTGACGCTGATGACCGCCCAGGCGTTCTTCTATAACGCGATCTTCTTCACCTACGCGCTGGTGCTGACCGATTTCTACGGCGTGCCGGGGGATCACATCGGCTGGTATGTGTTGCCGTTCGCCGCGGGCAATTTCCTCGGGCCGATCATGCTCGGCAAACTCTTCGATGTCCTTGGCCGACGCAAGATGATCGCCTTCACCTATGCTATGTCGGGTGTGTTGCTGACCATCAGCGGGTACATGTTCGAGCAGGGTTGGCTGACGAGCACCACGCAGACTATTTCCTGGATGGTGATCTTCTTCTTTGCATCGTCGGCGGCGAGTTCGGCGTATCTCACCGTCAGCGAAACCTTTCCGCTCGAGATTCGAGCATTGGCCATCGCAATTTTCTATGCCTTTGGGACGGCGCTGGGCGGCATTGTGGGGCCTGCGCTGTTCGGCCGGCTCATCGATACGCATCAGCGCGGCGCGGTGTTTACGGGCTATCTGATCGGTTCTGCGCTGATGCTGCTGGCGGCGGTTGTCGCCGGCATCTGGGGGGTATCGGCGGAACGCAGGTCGCTGGAGGACGTGGCGCGGCCGTTGTCATCGGTTGATGAATGAGGGGCAAGCGGTTATGACTCTGTACGCGGTTTGGCCAACAGCTCCGAACGCCCGATGATCTCGCGAGATGTAACAGGGGCTTCCGGCTCGGAGAAACCCGCTGCGTTAATAGCCGAAGTAAGACCGCTGAACAATTCCGCCCGCTTGGGACTTCGCAGCGAAGCCATGCCTTCGTTCCAGGCGTGAAGCATTTGTTTGGCTATGCCATTCCATTGCGATTCGTTCTTGGCCGCCTCAATGATTTCATGACCAACCGTAACCGCCGATTCACACAACCGCTCAACCATGGCGGCATAGTGACGCGGTGGAACGCCGAGGCGAGTATTGAAAAATCGCTCCAGTGTCTTTCCGGGCGCCCAGGTTTTGCGGCCATCGATAGACAAGCCAGGCGGGTTGGACGCAAAGCGCGGGTAAGCTTGGGTAGTGACGATGTCGTACGCAGGCGTGAACGCCACGTCCTCATAGGACGTGTAGTAAAGCGCGATGTTTTTCGAATGGCAATCCGCGTTGCGCACGACGTAATTTGTCAGCAAGAGCCAACCGAAATGCTCCAACTGCGGCCGAAGGCCCGACCGCGCCAAATAAGGCTTGACTGCGTTGAGCACTTTTTCCGTTGTCGCGCCGTACTTCTCGTGCGGCGGCAGACCGAGCAGTCCGCATGCGTCCTCCAGGCCACAAACCGGTAACCCGTTTTCATCGACATCGAACCGATCGACAATTAGCACGCGTCCGTCGTCGGACATGCGCGTTCTGGCAACGGGCGCAACGCCCAGACGTTCGAGGACTCGCATGGAGTAGAACTCGTTGAACCCGAGATACGGGGTTTTCTCATCGGAGCCTTTGATAATGTGCCGGCTTGTGCGAATGGTCGATTTTCCGAAGGAGCCACCTGATTCGCCAGGCAGCGCTTCAGGCGCAATGAACTTCGGCACCGCGCCGGAAATGGCGGCGCGAGCGTACCTGCGCACGAGCGCGGCGAAATAGTCCCCGGTGTTATGCCCCGCGAGCAGGTCGTCGATTTGCAATGGCTCTAGCTTTGTACCAGGCGCCACGCCCTCTGGCGTAACCGTCACCCGGCCAATGCCGATGCCGCCAACCACGGCAAGCAACGACAGATCTGTACCATCGAGATAGGGGCCGAACTCCTCCCTGATCACATCGAGCAAATAGCCTTCCGGCAAGTTCTGCCGGAAGAACGGATGCAGGTCACGCGGCCATTTCCACGGCGTATCGCGAACGGGCATCGTGAGGCTGACAAAATCGCTCTGTTGCGCGTCGGGACTGTACTTCAGAACGTATTCATCCCGCTCCCGATAAAGCTGTCCAACGTTTTTTCCTTTGACATGGACGTCAAGCTTCATGGAGCGCTCTCGCCTTCGCGCTGCTCAGCGAGGATATCTTCAAGGGTACGGGTGTGACCGTGCTTCACCACCTTCAAGTCATAACCAGCCGCGTCAAGCAAGCGCAAAAGCGCTGAGACGCTCATGTCGCCCTTCGCAAGCGTTTCCATGCGGGCTACCGTCGTACGCGCGACCGCGGCACGTCGAGCGAGTTCGGCTTGCGATAGCTCGGCCTGCCGGCGAGCGTCTTTCAACATATCGGCGATATCGACAAGAGTTGTCATGTGTAGCCCCAGGGCATCAGAACGTCTGATTATGTGAAAATTGTAGCCTATAAGGCACAAAGACAACGTTCACCTTGTAGCCCATCGGCATCACAATCACCATCTTTTGTTATTTTTGTAGCCCTTAAGATACAAAACTCATTATATGGAAGACGCCGCTCGCATGGAGGTCGCGCAGCAATCCCGGCAATCGCAGAGGAAATTTCCGGTGATTCGATCCCCGGAACATCGAGTCACAGCCATTCGGGATAATGAAATCTCGAAAGCCGAAATCCAGATCGCGCGGCGTCTATCCGACGTCCGCGCGGTCCTGCACATGCAGCCACTCAAACCGCTTACTTGAACGCTCTGCCCCAAGCGCCATCGAACGCAATTTCACCAATCGCCGAGCGCGAGCGCGGTGCGTTTTCGCGCTCCAGCAGAACCCCGTTGAGCAAGGCCGGATCGCCATGATGTCCCAGCGAAATCATGGAAATCACCTCGATATCGTCCGGCAACGAGAACGCCTCGCGGAACGCGTTGGTGTCGAAACCAGCCATTTGGTGGGCCACCAGACCGAGCGCATGCGCCTGGAGCACCAGCGACATCGCCGCGGCGCCCGTATCGTATGGAGCGATGCGGTTCACTTCGCCCTTGGGCGTCACAGTCGACGCCAGCACGCAAATCAGCACGGGCACGTTGGCATTCCAGCCTTGGTTGAACGGCACCAACGTGGCGAAAGCCTTCTGGAAAGCGGCTTCGTCATGGTTGCGATCAAAGGTCAGGAAACGCCACGGCTGCAGGTTGGACGCGGACGGCGCCCAACGCGCGGCTTCCAGCACGCTATGCAATTGCTCGCGGCTCACCGCCTTGTTCGATATCGCCCGCGGGCTCCAGCGGCCGGCCAGCAGCGCATCGATTGCGATTTCAGTAGGTGCGATTTTTTCGGTCATGCAGCAGTCCCTGGTTGGTTGATCCGGACAGCGTGCGCTCACCGGCACGCTGCAAGACCATAAGAATAACCAAGGCGGCAAACCCGCGCTGCGGTGACAAGTTCGATACAACTCCGGCACGCCGGCGAGCGGCCGCTGTCAGGTCGCCACCGCTTGTATGGCGCGCGGCGCCTTGTTGATTCGCAAGACCATCACTGCCGCGACAATGCACAGGCTGCCTGAGATCATCGTTGCGACGGTGTAGGTGCCGAGACTCGCGCGCAGCATGCCTCCGCCGAGCGCCGCAAACGCCGCGCCGAACTGATGCGCCGCCACGACCCAGCCGAATACGATGGGCGCCGACTCCTTGCCGAAGACATCGGTAGCGAGCCGGACAGTCGGCGGCACGGTTGCCACCCAATCCAGCCCGTAGAACACCGCGAAGACCGGCAGGCCATAGAAATCGATACCAAACGCGTGCGGCAGGAACATCAGCGACAACCCGCGCAAGCCGTAGTACCAGAACAGCAGCACGCGAGCGTTGAAGCGGTCGGATAGCCAGCCGGACAGCGTCGTGCCGAAGAGATCGAAAATACCCATGGCAGCGAGAAGACCCGCGCCCTGTACTTCGGTCATGCCGTGATCGGCGCACATGGCGATCAGATGCGTGCCGATATACCCGTTCGTGCTCGCGCCGCAGATAAAAAAGCTGCCCGACAGGAGCCAGAAATCGCGCGTCTTGCTCGCCATGCCCAGCGTGCCGAAGGCAAGCGCGATTGGATTCTTCTGCGCGACGGGAATGGGCGGCGGCGCGTCGGCGGCTTCGCCGAACGGGCGCAGCACGAGATCGGCGGGACGCTCGGGCAGCAGCCACGCCACCAGGGGCAACACGACCGCCGCGGCCGCTGCGACGACCAGCACCATGGGACGCCAGCCAAACCGCTCGGTGATCGCCGCGAGCATGGGCAGGAACACAAGCTGACCGGTGGCCGAACTGGCAGTGAGAATCCCCATCGCCAATCCGCGATGCGACGTGAACCAGCGATTCACCACTGTCGCCGCCAGCGTGATGGCCGCGACGCCGGTGGCTCCGCCTACCAGCACGCCCCACACCAGGATCATCTGCCACGGTGCATTCATCAGCGTCGACAACCCCACGCCGGTCGCCAGCGCCCCCAGCGCGACAAGCAACGTGGGGCGCACGCCGAAACGCTGCATCGCGGCGGCGGCGAACGGGCCAGTCAAGCCGTACAGCGCCAGGTTGATGGAGATCGCGAGCGAAATGGTCGCGCGGCTCCAGCCGAATTCCTCTTCAAGCGGCAACATCATGACGCTGGGTGTCGCACGCGTGCCGGCCGCCGCGAGCAATACAAGAAACACAACGCCTACCGATAACCACGCGTAATGCATGCGGCCCGAAAGCCTCCTGGCTGCCCAATTCATCCTTCGCTCCGGTTTCTTCTGACTATCTTTCGACGAACGTTACCGCTCAGTCACATTTAGGTTGCGAGCTTAGTGACTGCTCGGTAACATGTCAAGAATCCCTTCGAAAGTTAAGGACATGACCGTGGTACGCATATCGAATGAAGACCCTGTCGCCGATAAAAAGCCCGCCCGCCGGCACATGGACGGCGCCACCGCGCAGGAGCAATTGCTCGACGCCGCAGAGCAGCTGTTTTATCGCGATGGGATTCGGGCGATCAGCGTGGACGCGGTCGTCGAACGCGCGGGCGTGAACAAGATGAGCGTGTACCGGCAGTTTTCGTCGAAGGACGATCTCGTGGTGGCGTATCTGACGCGCATGGACGAGCGCTTCCGGGAGCGGGTCGAACGCAGTATCGCGAAACATCCGGGTCAACCGGCCAAAGCGCTGGTGCAGAGCATGACTGACCTTGTCGAACGGGCATCGAATCCGGATTATCGCGGCTGTCCGTTCGTGAACGTGGCCTGCGAATTCGCGGATAGGGAACATCCGGCGAGGGTGTCCGTGGCGAACAACAAGCAGTATCTGATCAGCCGGTTGCTGGAGTTGTCGACCGCGGCGGGCGCCGCCGATCCTCAACTTCTCGCCGATTCCCTCGTGTTACTGGTCGAGGGCGTGTATGCCGCGAGTCAGACTTTCGGCCCGGGTTGCGGACCGATGCGCACAGCGCCCGCCACGGCCGCGATGCTGGTGAAAGCGGCGTGCGGTGATGACAGGATTGAACTGTGAACGAAGAGATTATCGATTCAACGCGGCACTGGCTCACGCGCGCCGTCATTGGCCTGAACCTGTGCCCGTTTGCCAAAGCCGTGTATGTGAAGGACCAGATCCGCTACGCAGTCAGCGAAGCGCGCACGTTTGAAGAGGTTCTGGCCGATATTGAAACCGAACTGAAGCATCTGGCCGATACCGATCCGGAACAAACCGACACCACGTTGTTGATCGTCCCTCACGCACTTGGCCGTTTCGCCGACTACAACGACGCCCTTCATTTCGCCGATTCCTTGCTGAAACAGTTGAAGCTGGAAGGTGAACTACAGATCGCGAGCTTTCATCCGAACTATCAATTCGATGACGCAGAACCCGACGACATCGAAAATTTCACGAACCGCGCGCCGTACCCGATCTTCCATTTGCTGCGCGAGGCGAGCATTGAACAGGCGGCCAGAGCGTTCCCCGACGCCGCCGATATCTACGAGCGCAACATGGCCACCCTACGCCGTCTCGGCCACGCCGGCTGGGTCGAACACATGAAACGTGACGCCGGGGTCAAGTCGTAAAGAACCGCTCGCGCATCTCTTCCAGACCGAGCGTTTCTAGCACATCGGACAAACGCTGCGCGGGTTTTCCGCGCGGCAAATCTTTGAACTGCGCGATGATCAACTCGTTTTTCATCGAGTGCTCCCAGCCGACGAGCTCCGTCACGCTGACCTGATACCCATGCGATTCCAGCTGCATGCAGCGCAGCACATTCGTGATCTGACTGCCGAATTCGCGCGTATGCAGCGGATGCCGCCACATTTCCGTCAGCACATTCTTCGATAGCGAATGGCTTTTGTTCTTGCGTAGAACCGACGCCACTTCGGCCTGACAACACGGCACCACCACGATGGTTTTCGCTTTCTTCTGCAAAGCGAAATGAATCGCGTCGTCAGTGGCGGTATTGCATGCATGCAGTGCCGTGACGACATCCACCGTCTCGGGCAAACGGTCTGACGTAGTCGATTCAGCCACCGACAGATTCAGGAACGACATGCCCTCGAATCCCAGCCGCGCTGCCAATTCCTCGGACTTTTCAACCAGCTCCGATCGTGTCTCAATACCAAAGATATGTGACCGATCGCGCAGAGCTTTGAAGTAGAGATCGTAGAGAATGAAGCCAAGGTAAGACTTGCCCGCTCCATGATCGACCAGCGTCACCGAACCCTCTTTTGCATGAATTTCCGCAAGCAAGGGTTCGATGAACTGAAACAGGTGATAGACCTGTTTCAACTTTCGACGGCTGTCTTGATTCATCTTGCCGTCGCGCGTCAAGATGTGCAGTTCCTTCAAAAGTTCGAGGGACTGGCCGGGACGGATGTCGTGCTTGGCCGAGGTTTCAGGCGTTTTATCGGACGAATCCGTTGATGCAATGGGCGCGTTCGGCGCCCGGGACTTCTTGGCCATCGTCTGGATACCGTAGTGATTCTGTAGGCGGGTCACGCGGAGTTTTTCGGCGAGAAGTGTGCGCTAACCGCTGGTTGTATCGATTGTAATTCGGCAAGTTTACCCAAAAGCGCATAGACGCTCCCGCATGACGCAGCATCGGGAACTGTCAGAGGTTTCGAGTCTCCTCAAGGCAGCACCGAGGAACCCGGGTTTCAGATGGATCATTTCGTGCATTGAGGACGGGAAAACCAACGGGATGGACGGATATTACGGCGGCAAGAAGCAGCGACTTTCATAGCAGGACGCCTTGGTAGCAAAGCCAAGCGCGACGAATGGATGGCCTCGGCAACGCTTGAGGCCGTGGCCGGTGAAACGCACCGCCGAACGTCGACGCAGGGTCTGTTACGAAACACCTAACGAACACGGCGCGTTCCCTTGGGGAACACGCGAAACAAAATGAGGACGGCGATGGACCCAATCCGAGACAGTAAAGCCGAACAGCAGTTTCAGGAAATGCTTGCAAAGCTCACGTCAATGCCTGAGTGGAGCGAAAAACAGCAACTTGAACTCGAAATGGCTCGAGAGATTTCCGGCGAAATGTTGCGGCTCGCAGAAGTCATGCGTGACGGCACCACCGACATGGAAACGTGCCTGACCATGCTCAAGTACGCGAAAGTGATGGATTTCGTGCTCACGACCCTCGCCTCGCGGCGCGAGATTGCGCCGCAGACACTGCGCGTAATCTTCAAGCTCGCCGGTCTGAAGGTGGATGAGGCTTATCCAGGTTGATGCTGCTTGCACGTTGTTCGAAAGACCAGTCCGGGATGATCGCGGACTGGCCTGAAGGTCCTTTTCAATGCTTGCGGCGCGTCATCAACCGCTCGTACGACGCCTTCAAATGGCGCTGCATTGAAGCCTGGGCCTGAATGGCATCGCGTGCTTCGAGCGCGTCCAGTATGTCCTTGTGCTCGCTTAACGCGGCCGCCCAGGTTTCCTCCCCTTCAAAATGCACGCGCAGTTTGGATGACAACGGGCTATGCCGTTCGTCGAAAAGACTCGTTACCGTGCGCACCAGCACATCGTTTCCTGACATCTGCGCCACGGCTAAATGAAACGCGCGGTCCGCCGCCAGCGGAATTTGCCCGTTCGCCACTTCCCGCGCCATGCTTTCGTAAATCTCGCGCAACGCCTTGAGCGCCTTCGGTTTGCTGAATGCAGCCACATTCGCCGCGATAGCACCCTCGATCACCATTCGCGCGGTCATGATTTCCAGCAGGCTGTCGCCGAATTCCGTTCCCGGTGGCAGACTCGAGCGCGATCCGGCAGCGGACGATGCACAGATATAGACGCCCGATCCCATCCGGATTTCAACGCGCCCTTCCAGCTCCAGCGCCACCAGCGCCTCTCTCACCGACGGCCGCGACACCCCCAGCATCAGCGCCAACTCACGCTCGGACGGCAGGCGAGCGTTCGGCGCGAAGCCTTGTTCTTCGATCAGCGCGCGCAGTTTATCGGCAATCTGAAGATAGAGACGACGCGTCTCCATGGGTTTGACAGCCACGAAGGCTCCTTATCTGGGCAGGTGGGCCGAATCGGCGGAAGGCTCGCCGAATGGCTTGCCGCAAGGCTGAATTCTAAACAACGATGCCGCCGTTGGTCAGGCCAAACCCCTAGCCGAGGCTAATTGGCTTGACCAATTACGTTTTAGGAAATTAATATGCATTCTGGTAAGGCCAAAAAATCACTCCTATCCCCATGAAAACTGTCATCTGCGAACAACCCGGCTCGCTCGTTCTGATTGATCGCCCGTCGCCCGAACCCGGTATTGACGACGTGTTGATTCGCATCAAGCGTGTCGGCGTGTGCGGTACCGATCTGCATATCTACACCGGGAAACAGCCGTTTCTATCGTATCCGCGGGTGATGGGGCATGAGTTGTCGGGGATCGTCGAATCGGCGCCGGCCGGCGCACGCGTGGCAAAGGGCGATCAGGTTTACGTAATGCCCTATCTTGCGTGTGGGAAATGTATCGCGTGCAGGGCCAAGAAGCCGAATTGCTGCATGAATATTCGCGTCCTGGGCGTGCATACCGACGGCGGCCTGGTCGAGCAACTCGCCGTGCCGCAGGCATTTGTGTTCAAAGCCGACGGCGTGACCCTCGATCAAGCCGCGATGATCGAATTCCTGGCTATCGGCGCGCACGCTGTAGCGCGAGCCGACGTGCAACCGAAGCAGCGTGCGCTGGTGGTCGGCGCCGGGCCGATCGGAATGGCGGCGTTGATCTTCGCCAAGCTGCGCGGCGCGGAAGTAACGGTGCTGGATGGCCGCGAGGACCGGTTGCGATTCTGCGAAACGCTGCTAAACGCAGACCACGTAGTGCATCTGGATACAACCGGCGCCGCGGCGGATGCAAAGCAGCTTGCGGAGCTCACCGGCAATGAGTTTTTCGATATCGTCTTCGACGCCACCGGCAACGTGAAAGCGATGGAACGCGGCCTGGAGTTCGTTGCACATGGCGGAAAATACGTGCTGATATCGATTGTTAGCGATCGGATCTCGTTCTCCGACCCCGAATTCCACAAACGCGAGACCACCCTGCTCGCGAGCCGCAACGCCACGCCGGACGACTTTGAAACCGTACTTTCCGCGATGCGCGCGGGTCTCATTCCCACGGCCGCGCTCAACACGCACACACTCAAGTTAAGCGATTTGCCGAGCGAATTTGCCAAGCTGCTCGACCCGTCCGCGGGCGTGATCAAGGCACTGGTCGAGTGCTGACTCGCTCATATAGACGATGAGCAATCCGATTCTCCAGTTCGGTACGAGCCGTTTTCTCCAGGCGCATGTCGATTTCTTCGTCGCTGAGGCTACGCGGCATGATCCGTCGAAGGCGCTGGGACGGATTACCGTCGTGCAGAGCACATCGAATGCGCAAAGCCGGGCGCGGATCGACGCATTGCGCGCCTCGAGCGTGTACCCCGTGCGGATTCGCGGCCGGCGAGGCGATGCGACCATTGATGTAACTGTTCAATGCGACGCGATCACTGAAGCCCTCAACGCCACCGATGACTGGCCAACGCTACGTGAGCGCGTGCGGCGAGACGTCAAGGTGATCGTGTCGAACACGGGTGACACCGGCTACGTTCGCTTCGAGGACGACATTGCTCGAAGCCTAGGGGAGAACTCCGTCCCTCGCGGTTTTCCCGCCAAGCTCGCAGCCTTGCTACACGACCGGTTTATCGCGGGCGCTGAGCCGATGACCTTGCTTCCTTGCGAACTGGTATCGCGTAACGGCGACACATTGCGCGATCTGGTTATCGGCATTGCCAAGGAGTGGCGAGCAGACGAGGCTTTCATCCAGTATCTGCAGCGCGACTGCATCTGGGTGAACTCGCTGGTCGACCGTATTGTCTCGGAACCGATTCATCCTGTTGGCGCCATTGCCGAGCCCTACGCGTTATGGGCAATCGAGCGCCAACCCGGGATGGTCCTGCCGTGCGAGCACAAGGACATCGTGCTCACCGACAACCTCGCCCACTACGAGCGCCTCAAGCTTTTGCTGCTCAACCTCGGCCATACGATGCTCGCCGAACTATGGCTCGCCGACCAGGCCGACGCCGACACCAACGTCCGCGACGCCATGCGCAATGAGCGGTGGCGTATAACATTGGAATCGACATGGCGCGACGAAGTGCTGCCCGTTTTCGATGCCCTCGGCGAGCACGACGCCGCGCACGCCTATCTCGTCGATGTCCGCGACCGCTTCGAGAATCCGTTTCTGGATCACCGGCTCTCCGACATCGCGCGTAACCATGCAGAGAAAAAACAACGGCGGTTCAAACCAGCTGTCGAGCTCGCGCGTGAGCTCGACTTGAATATTGAACAGCGACGGCTTGTCTCGGCGCTATCCTGAGGAATACTCGTTATGCCTATCGATCACACCGTTATCCGCCTTCATCCCAACGACGATGTCGTGATCGCGACGCGCCAGTTGATGTCGGGCGCGCGTATTACGTCTGAAGTCGAGCCGCTGTTGGTCAGCGGGTTGATCCCGCCGGGCCACAAGATCGCCACGCGCGACATCGCCAAAGGTGAACCCGTGCGGCGCTACAACCAGATTATCGGTGTGGCGCTGGATGCTATCTCGCGTGGCCAGCACGTTCATGTCCATAACCTCGGCATGGCGGATTTCGAGCGCGAACACGAATTCGGTGTCGATATCCGGGAAACCCATTTCGCCGATAAACCCGCTACGTTCATGGGAATTCGTCGAGACGACGGCCGAGTGGCCACGCGCAATTACATCGGTATCCTGACGAGTGTGAATTGCTCGGCAACGGTGGCGCGCGCCATCGCCGATCACTTTCGCCGCGATGTTCGCCCCGAAGCGCTCGCCGATTATCCGAACGTGGATGGCGTGATCGCATTGACGCATGGACTGGGCTGCGGCATAGATTCTCTCGGCGATGGCATCGCGATCCTGCGTCGCACCCTCGCGGGTTACGCCGTCCATCCGAACTTTCATTCGGTGCTGTTCATCGGCCTGGGCTGCGAGACGAATCAGATTTCCGGCATCCTCGGTTCGGCTGGCCTGAAAGATAACGGTACGAAACTGCGCAGCTTCACGATCCAGGACAGCGGCGGCACGCGCAAGACGATCGAACGCGGCATCGCGATGGTGAAAGAACTGCTCGTCGATGCCAACCGCGTCAAACGCGAACCCGTGCCGGCGTCGCACCTGGTGGTCGGATTGCAATGCGGGGGCTCGGACGGTTATTCGGGGATCTCGGCGAATCCGGCGCTGGGCGCGGCCGTCGACCGCCTCGTTCAGCACGGCGGCACAGCGATTCTCTCCGAGACGCCCGAGGTCTACGGTGCGGAACATTTGCTGACTCGACGCGCGGTGAGCCGGGAAGTCGGCGAAAAACTACTGACACGCATCAAGTGGTGGGAGGATTATTGCGCGCGAAACGGTGCGGCAATGGACAACAATCCATCGGCCGGAAACAAGGTCGGCGGCCTGACGACAATTCTCGAAAAGTCGCTGGGCGCGGTGGCGAAAGGTGGCACGACGAAACTAGTGGAAGTCTATGAATACGCTCAACCTATCGATGCGAAGGGGTTTGTGTTCATGGATTCGCCTGGGTACGACCCTGTCTCGGCAACAGGCCAGGTTGCGTCCGGTGCGAATTTGATCTGCTTCACGACCGGGCGCGGCTCGGCTTACGGCTGTGCGCCCTCGCCTTCGTTGAAGCTTGCCACGAACACCGCGCTGTGGGAGCGGCAGGAAGAAGACATCGATATCAACTGCGGCGGGGTTATCGATGGAACCGCGTCCATTGATCAGCTCGGAGAAGCCATTTTCCAGATGATGCTGGACTGCGCGTCCGGAGTGGCGTCGAAGAGCGAAGCGCACGGTTACGGGCAGAACGAGTTCGTGCCGTGGCAGGTGGGGGTGATTACTTGAGCGAAAGCGGCAGTTGATTGGCAGCGGCAGTCGTGTTTGGCAGCAGCGTCTCGGCTATTGATACCTTGCCTACCGACCGCGAGCGAAAAAGTGCCGCCGTTTTAGATAGCGTACCGCCCGTGGCCGACGAGACGCCTCAGGCCGCCATCATTTTCAACGCCAGCGCCTCGGCCACTTCTATCCCATCGATCGCGGCCGAATAAATGCCTCCGGCGTACCCCGCGCCTTCGCCTGCGGGATAAAGCCCGTCGACGTTCACGCTCTGATAATCGTCCTTCCGGCGAACCCGGATCGGCGACGACGTACGCGTCTCCACACCCGTCAGCACAGCATCATGCATCGCGAAACCGGGAATCTTCTTGTCGATCTGCGGCAATGCTTCGCGAATCGCCTCGACCACGTATTCAGGCAATGCGCTGGTAAGGTCGGTCATACGAACGCCGGGTTTGTACGACGGTTCGACTGTTCCAAGCGCGGTAGACGGGCGTCTCGCAATAAAGTCACCGACTAACTGGGCCGGCGCACAGTAATCACCTCCACCGAGTTCGAACGCCCGCTCTTCCCACTGCCTTTGAAACGCAATCCCTGCTAGTGGGCCGCCAGGGAAATCGTCCGGCGTAATTCCGACGACAATACCCGCGTTCGCATTGCGCTCGTTGCGCGAATATTGGCTCATCCCATTCGTGACGACGCGCCCCACTTCAGACGTCGCCGCAACCACCGTTCCGCCCGGGCACATGCAAAAGCTATAAACCGCGCGACCGTTGCTGCAGTGATGAACGACCTTGTAATCGGCTGCGCCTAACAGTTTATGTCCCGCGAATTTGCCGAACCGGCTCCGATCAATCAGCCCTTGAGGATGTTCGATTCGAAATCCGAGTGAAAACGGTTTTGCTTCCATGTAGACGCCGCGATCGTGCAGCATCTCGAACGTGTCTCGCGCGCTATGCCCCACCGACAGCACGACATGATCGCAGCGCAGCGTTTCGCCGTTGGAAAGCGTGAGACCACGCACCTTGCCGGCGTCAATCTCGATATCTTCGACACGCGATTCGAAGCGTACTTCGCCACCGAGTTGATGAATGGTCGCGCGCATTTTCTCGACCATGCCCACCAGTCGAAACGTACCGATATGCGGCCGGCTCAGATACAGGATGTCCTCGGGTGCACCGGCAAGCACGAACTCTTCGAGCACCTTGCGCCCGTAGTGCTTGGGATCCTTGATTTGGCTGTACAGCTTGCCGTCCGAAAACGTCCCGGCACCACCCTCGCCAAACTGCACGTTCGACTCTGGATTCAGCACGTTTTTCCGCCACAGGCCCCAGGTATCCTTGGTCCGTTCGCGAACAGCCTTGCCACGTTCCAGGATGATGGGACGAAATCCCATCTGCGCGAGGATCAAGCCGGCGAACAATCCGCACGGGCCCATGCCAATCACAACCGGCCTCGGCGATGTCATCGACACCGGCGCCTTCGCGACGAACTTGTACGCCATGTCCGGCGTTACAGTGCAATGCGGCTGGTCGTCCAGATAACGAAGCGCGGCGGCTTCGTCCTTCACATCGACATCAACGATATACGTGAGCTTGATGTCGGAGCGCTTGCGAGCATCATGCGCGCGACGGAATACCGTATAGCGGATCAGGCCATCGGCAGGGACATGAATAAGCGCGAGACGTGAGCGAATTGCCGACTCGAGTTCGCTTTCCGAATGCTCAAGCGGCAGCTTGATTTCGCTTAGACGTAGCATGAAGACCTGTTTTGTAAAAGCTGCGAAGACATTCGGCTAAAGCACTATTTTAGCGTGTTGACGAATACGTAAGCCGGAGTGTTGGGTGTTTGGCGCGAGTGTTCTGAAGGGCGGCGCCTGAAACGCAAAAACCCCACCTTTGCGGGGTGGGGTTTTGGCGAAGCTGCGGTG
>NZ_JNFG01000049.1 GCF_000729995.1 Caballeronia sordidicola
CGCTTACTTCGACCGGCTGGGTGTACCTCGACTCTCATAACCTCAACTTCTCGAACCGCCCGGTGCGGACCCGCATGCCGGGTGGTGTGGCAGGGGAACGGCCTCTTGGCCGTCCCCTATGCCGATCGATACAAGCAAAAAACTTATCGGGCGCGGGCCAGCAAAACGCCCGCTACAAGCGCCAGGCCGCCGACCAGGGCAATGGTTTGCCAAGGTTTGTCGTGAATGTAGGTGTCCGCATCGGCTAGCGCCGCATTCGCGCGGGCGCGAACGGCGTCTTGTGTGTCGTTCAAACGTGCGCGTGCAGAGTCCACGCTCTTGCCCAATTGGGCCCGCAGCGCGGAGACGTCAGCTGACGTCCCTTCCGACAGCGTTTCTTCAATCTCCGAAATCAGCGTGCGCAATTCGCCGCCGATGTCCTGCGCCGCGTCGCGGCTGTGACGCGAAATGCGGCGTGCGCGCCGGCTGGTGGAGTTCCATGAATCTCCGAGGGCATCTCGCGTATTGGGGAATGCGTTCATAGGATCGCTCCGTCGATGGATGAATCGTGGATGGGCCGCGAAGTTGCGGAAAAATACTAGGTGAGCAAGTTGGATGCCGGTTGATCGGCGGCGTTCAACATTGCACGCTCGAGCCTTGCCGCGCAAGCCATCCAGCGAAAAGCAGAAAATCAAAAAAAGTAGAAACTGCCAGGATAGGCGCGGAAAAAAGCTTGCCGCGCGTCATATTTACAAGCACTGAAAGACAAACGCCGTTGCGAGGATTCCTCGCAACGGCGTTTGTTTCATGTCTTGCTTAGACGGACAGCGATAAAAACAGAGCGGAAGGTGATGCTTAAAACCGCATTTAGAACCGCGTTTAGAACCGGTACCCGACGTTCAAATACGTCACGATCGGGTTCAGCTTCAGCTTCGCTTCCGAATTCACGGTGAGCTGGCCAACCGGGGTCTGCGCCTGGGTTGTAAGCTTGGCGGTGGCGTGAACGGGTATGAATGAGATGGAGAAACCTGCAAACCAATGATCGGTGAACGCGTATGTAAGGCCTGCATTAAACACGGGCGCCCACGAACTATCCGTCGATACGTCGGTCGGACCATGCAGCACGTTAGTTTCGAAGTCGGTATTCGTGATCTTGGCGTCGGTGAACGAAATGTGCGTCACGCCAATGCCCACGTACGGACGAATTTTCGACTGCGGTTGCATGAAGTAGTACTTCAGCAGCAGCGTTGGGCTCCACTGTTTGGCCGAACCGAGCGTGCCATATTGCGAATACCCCTTTTCACCCTTCAAGTCGAACGAGGGCGGAATGCCGAGAACGAATTCGCCGGCAATATGGTCGGTGACAAAGTAGCCGGCGGTGAAGCCTGCGGTGTCCCCGCTGGAGAGGCTCGCGCCCGTGTTGGGTAGTTCAACGCCGACCGGCGATCCACCTACGCTCGTTTCCTTGAGCGGGCCGCTGCTGGAAAGAGGCGCGAAATGGAGCCAACCTGTCGTGACGAAAAAAGTGTTTGCCGACTGTGCATGTGCTGCGCCAGACATGCACGCGAATGCGGCGACCCCCGTAACAACCCGTTTTATTTTCATTGAGTGCTCCTCCGAAAAAGCACGCTAATTATGAACAGAACATTTGAAACAAACCATGCTTCGCCTCAGAGCGTTTTCCCTAAGAAGAATGCTGGCTCTAATTGGGTTAGCGCGGCGCCAAGCCCCTGATTTCCCCGATCCATGCATGGTTGATGCATGGGTTGACGCATCCCCTCGCACGACTTGAACGAAAATTTTCAAGGTGGCCCAGAATGTGGCTTTAACGGACCGCCGGAATACCCGACCAACGCTCGACCAACGGAAAATCCAGCATGGCACGGCTAGCACGACTCTACGTTCCCGAACAGCCGCAGCATGTCATCTTGCGCGGTCTCGACCAGCAGCCCGCTTTCGTCGAAGCTCCGGACTACGAGCTTTTCATCGAATGCCTGCGCACGGCCTCCCGCGACCACCATCTCGCCATCCACGCTTATGCGCTGATGCCAGGGGCGGTACATCTCCTCGTCACTCCCCGAGACGAAGCCAGTCTCCCGAAAGCCATGCAGGCGGTCGGCCGGCGCTATGTCGCGCATTTCAATCGCCGTTATGCCCGCCGCGGCACCTTGTGGGAAGGCCGCTACCGGGCGACGGTGATCGAAGGTGAAACCTACTTCCTGCTCGCGAGCCGCGTAGTCGAGATGGCGCCGGTGCATGCAGAGCTCGTGCCCCTCCCGCAAGACTACAAATGGTCGAGCTATCGCCATCACATCGGCGTGACGCTCGACAGCCTCATAACCGATCACCCGCTGTACTGGAAGCTCGGCAACACACCGTTTGAACGCCAGCGCGCCTATACAGAGCTGTGCGAGCAGCCGCTCGACGAACGCGAAGCCAACCGGCTGCTGCAGGCGACGCTCAAAGGCTGGGTGCTCGGCAGCGACTCGTACAGGGAGTGGGCAGGGCGCGCCGCCAACCGGCGCGTCTCACCGTTGCCTCGTGGCCGTCCTCGCAAGATCCGCGAGACTCCACAGACCCGTTAACGGCGTTTTCGCGCTGGAACTGAAGAATGACTCAGCGGCATGACGACAAAAATCGGCATGCCGTTTATTTTTCTCTGAATTTGATGTGGAACTAATTAAATGGGGCAATCATGCACCAACTCGATAATAGGTGTCAGATCAACGCATTTTGATTGCCAACTTTTTGATTCATCGCGTATATTTCGTTTTCCGGCAGTTCGTGACGCGTTGCGTCAATTTGCTCGACCGGCGTCGCGTTTTTCGCCCAGGTTCAGGGTCTTGGCCTGCCGGAGGCGCGACCAACGCACAAAAGCAACGCAAAACAACGCAACAACATGTTCAACGGCCGCCCGCGGCCCCCCACAGAACACGGTGACCTATGAACGATCAATTGCCGCCGACTCTCGGTTCCGCTCCCGCCGCGCAGGGCATGTACGACCCCGAAAACGAACACGACTCCTGTGGCGTCGGCTTCGTTGCGCACATCAAGGGCAAGAAGCGCCATGAAATCATCCAGCAGGGTCTGAAGATCCTCGAAAACCTCGACCATCGCGGCGCTGTCGGCGCCGACAAGCTGATGGGCGACGGCGCGGGCATCCTGATCCAGATTCCGGACGGGTTTTATCGTGAGGAAATGGCGAAGCAAGGCGTGACGCTGCCGCCGGAAGGCGAGTACGGCGTCGGCATGATCTTCTTGCCGAAGGAAAACGCGTCGCGTCTCGCGTGCGAGCAGGAACTGGAACGCACGGTGAAGGCCGAAGGCCAGCTCGTGCTCGGCTGGCGCGATGTGCCCGTCGACGCCACCATGCCCATTTCGCCGACCGTGAAGGCCAGCGAACCGCTGATCCGGCAAATTTTTATCGGCCGGGGCAAGGACATTGTTGTGACCGATGCGCTCGAGCGCAAGCTGTACGTGATCCGCAAGACCGCCAGCCATCGGATTCAGGCGCTCAAGCTCAAGCACGGCAAGGAATATTTCGTGCCGTCGATGTCGGCGCGTACGGTCGTTTATAAGGGCCTGCTGCTGGCCGGTCAGGTGGGCGTGTATTACCGCGACCTGCAGGACGAACGCGCCGTTTCCGCACTCGCGCTCGTGCACCAGCGCTTCTCGACGAACACGTTCCCCGCGTGGGAACTCGCTCACCCGTACCGGATGATTGCGCACAACGGTGAAATCAACACCGTGAAGGGCAATGTCAACTGGCTGAACGCGCGTACCGGCGCGATCGCCAGCTACGTGCTGGGTGACGACCTGCCGAAACTGTGGCCGCTGATTTATCCGGGCCAGTCGGACACGGCATCGTTCGATAACTGCCTCGAACTCCTGGTCATGGCGGGTTATCCGCTCGTCCACGCAATGATGATGATGATTCCCGAAGCCTGGGAACAGCACACGCTGATGGACGACAACCGCCGCGCGTTCTACGAATATCACGCTGCCATGATGGAGCCGTGGGACGGCCCCGCTGCGATCGCGTTCACGGACGGCCGCCAGATTGGCGCTACGCTCGACCGTAACGGCCTGCGTCCGGCGCGTTATGTCATCACCGACGACGACCTCGTGATCCTCGCATCGGAATCGGGCGTGCTGCCGGTGCCGGAATCGAAGATCGTGAAGAAGTGGCGTCTGCAGCCGGGCAAGATGTTCCTGATCGATATGGAGCAAGGCCGGATCATCGACGACAAGGAACTCAAGGACAACCTCGCGAACGGCAAGCCGTACAAGAGCTGGATCGACGCTGTGCGCATCAAGCTCGACGAGATCGAGCCGAAGGCCGAGGAAGTCGATACGCAGCGCCGTGAAGCAGCCGCTTTGCTGGATCGTCAGCAGGCGTTCGGCTACACGCAGGAAGACGTCAAGTTCCTGATGGCGCCCATGGCGCAGCTGGGCGAAGAAGCCGTCGGTTCGATGGGGAACGACTCGCCGCTGGCGGTAATGTCGAACAAGAACAAGACGCTGTATCACTACTTCAAGCAGCTCTTCGCGCAAGTCACGAACCCGCCGATCGACCCGATCCGCGAGAACATGGTGATGTCGCTGGTGTCGTTCGTCGGCCCGAAGCCGAACTTGCTTGACACGACCAACATCAACCCGACGATGCGTCTCGAAGTCTCGCAGCCCGTGCTCGACTTCAAGGACATCGCGAAGATTCGCGCTATCGACAAATACACCGGCGGCAAGTTCAGCTCGTATGAGTTGAGCATCTGCTATCCGGTGGTGTGGGGCAATGAAGGCGTGGAAGCGCGCCTCGCTTCGCTGTGCGCGGAAGCGGTGGATGCTGTGAAATCCGGCTACAACATGCTGATCGTCTCCGATCGCAAGATGGATCGCGACAACCTCGCTATTCCGGCGCTGCTCGCTACGTCCGCCATCCATACGCACCTCGTGCAGCACGGTCTGCGCACGAGCACGGGTCTGGTCGTGGAAACGGGCTCGGCGCGCGAGACGCATCACTTTGCGTTGCTCGCCGCGTACGGCGCGGAAGCCGTGCATCCGTACCTCGCGCTGGAAACGCTCGCACAAATGGCCGAAGGCCTGAAGGGCGATCTTTCCGCCGATAAAGCCATCTACAACTACACGAAGGCGGTGGGCAAGGGCTTGTACAAGGTCATGTCGAAGATGGGCATTTCCACGTACATGTCGTACACCGGCGCGCAGATTTTCGAAGCGGTCGGGCTTTCCAGTGAACTCGTGGAGAAGTACTTCAAGGGCACGGCGTCGAAGGTTGGCGGCATCGGTATTTTCGAAGTGGCCGAGGAAGCGATTCGCCTGCATCGCGAGGCGTTTGGCGAGAACCCCGTGCTCGCGACCATGCTCGATGCTGGTGGTGAATATGCGTATCGCGTGCGCGGTGAAGAGCATATGTGGACGCCGGATGCCATCGCCAAGCTGCAGCATTCCACGCGCAGCAACTCGTATCAGACGTACAAGGAATACGCGCATCTGATCAACGACCAGACCCGGCGTCACATGACGTTCCGTGGTTTGTTCGAGTTCAAGGTCGATCCAGCGAAGGCGATTCCTTTGGACGAAGTGGAACCGGCGAAAGAGATCGTCAAGCGTTTCGCGACTGGCGCGATGTCGCTGGGTTCGATCAGCACCGAAGCGCACGCCACGCTGGCTGTGGCCATGAACCGTATTGGCGGGAAGTCGAACACGGGTGAAGGCGGTGAAGACGCGAACCGGTATCGCAACGAATTGCGCGGCATTCCGATCAAGAACGGCGACACGATGAAGTCCGTGATCGGCGATGAAGTCGTCACCGATATCCCGTTGAAAGACGGCGATTCGCTGCGCTCGAAGATCAAGCAGGTGGCGTCCGGTCGCTTTGGCGTGACCGCGGAGTACCTGTCGTCGGCTGATCAGATCCAGATCAAGATGGCGCAGGGCGCGAAGCCGGGCGAAGGCGGACAACTGCCGGGTCACAAGGTCAGCGAGTACATCGGCAAGCTGCGGTATTCGGTGCCGGGCGTGGGCCTGATTTCGCCGCCGCCGCACCACGATATTTATTCGATCGAAGATCTGGCGCAGCTCATTCACGATCTGAAGAACGTGAACTCGTCGTCGAGCGTGTCGGTGAAGCTGGTGTCGGAAGTGGGCGTTGGCACCGTTGCCGCCGGCGTTGCAAAGGCGAAGGCCGATCACGTCGTGATTGCGGGGCATGATGGCGGCACGGGCGCTTCGCCCTTGTCGTCGTTGAAGCACGCCGGCACGCCGTGGGAACTGGGTCTGGCCGAAACGCAGCAAACGCTGGTGCTCAACCGCCTTCGCGGCCGTATCCGCGTGCAGGCCGATGGTCAGATGAAGACCGGCCGCGACGTGGTGATCGGTGCGCTGCTCGGCGCCGATGAATTCGGTTTCGCGACCGCGCCGCTCGTCGTCCAGGGTTGCATCATGATGCGCAAGTGTCACCTGAACACGTGCCCGGTCGGCGTCGCGACGCAAGATCCGGTGCTGCGCGCCAAGTTCACGGGACAGCCGGAACATGTGGTGAACTTCTTCTTCTTTATCGCGGAAGAAGTGCGCGAAATCATGGCGCAACTGGGCATCCGCAAGTTCGATGACCTGATCGGTCACGCTGAATTGCTCGATACGAAGAAGGGCGTCGAGCACTGGAAGGCGAAGGGCCTGGACTTCTCGAAGGTGTTTTACCAAGTGCCGAACGACGGCAGCATTGCGACGAAGCACGTCGAGACGCAAGATCACGGGCTTGAGAAGGCGCTGGATCATGTGCTGATCGAGAAGTCGGCGGCGGCTATTGAGAAGGGCGAGCATGTCTCGTTCATTCAGCCGGTGCGCAACGTGAACCGCACGGTCGGCGCGATGTTGTCCGGTTTGATCGCGCGCAAGTACGGTCACGACGGCCTTCCTGACGACTCGATTCACATCCAGTTGAAGGGCACGGCGGGCCAGAGTTTCGGTGCGTTCCTGGCGAAGGGCATCACGCTGGATCTCGTCGGCGATGGCAACGACTACGTCGGCAAGGGGTTGTCGGGCGGGCGCATCATCATTCGCCCGACTAACGACTTCCGCGGCAAGTCGGAGGAAAACATCATCTGCGGCAACACGGTGTTGTACGGCGCGATTGAAGGCGAAGCGTATTTCCGGGGCGTCGCGGGCGAGCGTTTCGCCGTGCGCAACTCGGGCGCGACGGCGGTCGTGGAAGGCACCGGCGATCACGGTTGCGAATACATGACCGGGGGCACGGTGGTCGTGCTCGGCGAAACCGGGCGCAACTTCGCGGCGGGCATGTCGGGCGGCATGGCGTTTGTCTTCGATGCAGACGGCACCTTCGGCGGCAAGTGCAACAAGGCGATGGTCGCACTCGATCCTGTCTTGCAGCAGGCAGAACAGGAACGCACGGTGGACCGGGCTTTGTGGCACACCGGCAAGACCGACGAAGCGTTGCTCAAGGAGCTGATCGAGCGACACTTCCAGTCCACCGGGTCGACGCGTGCGAAAGCGTTGCTCGAGAACTGGGATGCATCACGTCGTCAATTCGTGAAGGTATTCCCGACAGAGTACAAGCGTGCGCTTGGCGAGATGGGTGCGAAGAAAGCGAAGGAAGCGATCGCGGCCTGAATTTTCCGCGGAACCTGATCTAGTACGGCCCTTCGGCGTTAGACGTCGAAGGGTGGATTAACCCCCAATACAGAGAAAGAGAACCACATGGGCAAAGCAACCGGTTTTCTCGAGTTCGAGCGCCAGCATGAGACGTACGAAGCGCCGCTCGCTCGCGTCAAGCATTACAAGGAATTCGTTCACGCGCTGTCGGACGAGAACGCGAAGATCCAGGGCGCGCGCTGCATGGATTGCGGCATTCCGTTCTGCAACAACGGCTGTCCGGTGAACAACATCATTCCAGACTTCAACGACCTGGTGTTCCAGCAGAACTGGAAGACGGCCATTGAAGTGCTGCATTCCACGAACAACTTCCCGGAGTTCACTGGGCGCATTTGTCCGGCGCCGTGTGAAACCGCGTGCACGCTTGGCATCAACGACGATCCGGTCGGCATCAAGTCGATCGAACACGCGATCATCGATAAAGCGTGGGCCGAAGGCTGGGTCGCTCCCTTGCCGTCGAAGCACAAGACCGGCAAGAAGGTGGCCGTGGTCGGATCGGGTCCTGCCGGATTGGCCGCTGCGCAGCAACTCGCGCGTGCGGGGCATGACGTGACCGTGTTCGAAAAGAACGATCGGATTGGTGGATTGCTGCGCTATGGCATCCCCGATTTCAAGCTTGAAAAGTGGCTGATCGATCGCCGCATGCGGCAGATGGAAGCCGAAGGCGTGGCGTTCCGGACCAATGTGTTTATCGGTAAAGATCCGTTGCCGGGGCATATCGCGAATTCATCGCGTGAAACCATTTCGCCCGAAGAGTTGCGCGAGCAGTTCGACGCTGTCGTGATTGCAGGTGGATCGGAAACGCCGCGTGATTTGCCGGTGCCTGGACGTGAAATGCAAGGCATCCATTACGCAATGGAATTCCTGCCGCTGCAGAACAAGGTAAATGCTGGCGACACGGTCGTCGATCAGTTGATCGCGAAGGGCAAGCACGTTGTCGTGATTGGTGGCGGCGATACGGGTTCGGATTGCGTTGGGACATCGAATCGGCATGGCGCGAAAAGCGTGACGCAGTTCGAGTTGCTTTCGCAGCCGCCTGAAGTCGAGAACAAGCCGCTGGTTTGGCCGTACTGGCCGATCAAGTTGCGTACGTCGTCGTCGCATGAGGAAGGTTGCGAGCGCGATTGGTCTGTGGCGACCAAGCGCTTCGAAGGCAAGAACGGCAAGGTTGAAAAGCTGATCGCCGTGCGCGTGGAATGGAAGGACGGGAAGATGCAGGAAGTGGCGGGATCGGAGTTCGAAATGAAGGCCGATCTGGTGCTGCTCGCGATGGGCTTTACGCAACCCGCGTCGCCCGTGCTCGAGGCGTTTGGTGTCGATAAAGACGCGCGCGGGAATGTGAAGGCTTCTACCGAAGGGGAGAAGGCTTACTTCACTTCAGTGCCCAAGGTGTTCACCGCTGGGGATATGCGGCGTGGCCAGTCGCTGGTTGTTTGGGCGATTCGTGAAGGGCGGCAGTGCGCAAGATCGGTGGATGCGTTTTTGATGGGGTGTACCGAGTTGCCGCGCTGAGATCGTTTGTCGCGTGGTGCTGGAAAGGAAACCGGGCTCGATGTGAGCCCGTTTTTTTATCTGTATTCCCCAAAGTTAAACTCGCGATACTGCCGTCGATGAGGCTTGCTAGAGCAACTCGATCCAAGAGCGGGAGGATGTGCATGGGAACGACCTACAAACAAGACGTGGTGGCCTGGGCTCAAGAGCAGGCGGCGTTGCTGCGCTCGGGGAAGCTATCGGCTATCGATATCGAACATATCGCCGAGGAGATCGAGGACGTGGGCAGGAGCGAGCAACGCGACTTGGGCAGCCGCATGGCTGTGCTATTGGCCCATCTGCTCAAGTGGGAGTATCAGCCGAGCCATCGAACCAGCAGTTGGAAACGAACCATCAAGGAGCAACGCAAAGTGCTTGGTTTGCGGTTGAAGAAAACGCCAAGCCTTAACGGATCGCTTACGGACCCGGACTGGCTCGCAGAAAGTTGGTCGGACGGGGTAAGTAAAGCCGTCGATGAAACCGGCTTGGATGTGTTCCCGGAAGGCTGCGCGTGGTCGGTCGAAGAGATTCTCTCCCAGGATTTTTATCCCGAAAGCTGGTTGTAATGATATAAAAATTTGCCGCGTTCAACTTGCTTTACCTCGTCACTGAGAAGTATGCCGGTTTCGACTTGTATCCGGGCGCGGTCGACAACCATCTAATGGGATTGGCCTTCGAAGAGTTGATCCGCAAGTTCGCCGAGATCTCGAATGAGACGGCGGGTGAACACTTCACACCGCGCGAAGTGGTTCGCCTGATGGTGAGCCTGCTGTTCATTGAAGACAATGTCGTGCTTAAATCTAGAAGTGCAGTAGTCCGAGCTATTTACGATCTAACAGCGGGTACTGGTGGAATGCTGTCCATGGCAGGCGAGTTTCTGCTTCAGCATGATCCGGCTGCGCGGCTGACTATGTTTGGGCAAGGCGCTGAACGACGAATCCTATGCCGTCTGTATAGCTGACATGCTGATTAAAGGGCAAGACGTCAGCAATATCACCGGTGGCAATACGCTTTCCGACGACGGGCATAGCGGTCGCAAGTTCGATTACGGCCATATATTGCAAAGCCGTATCTCGCCGTACGCGCCGGGGGAATCAAACTCGCGTTTAAACCGGCACACGACGGTCGGGAAATCGATGAGAAGCAAGTCGAACGAAGCACTGCGACGAAAGCAAGCTCCTTGAGATCGACACGCTGGCGCAACAAGCAATGAGCAATAGTAAGCAACAGTTCGACAACTCTCCTGATCTCACCGATGCGTTGCAGAACGCAATTATGCGTTCGATGCCCATGCAACGATGAGCACCCAAGCACTTAGTTCTGCGCGAGTGCGCGCCGGCCTCAAAGACATCCTTCTGGGCCCCGGACAGTTGTACGAGGCGTTGCGCGCCCGCTCCGGCCTACCGCCGCGGATTGGTGAGCGAGGATGGTGAGGCTCGTCGCACTGTTTCCCTTTCCATCCCCCGCTATTGCGACTTCTCCGATAGCCTCGCGTTAGGCCTCAGCGCATGCTCATGCCCTCACAAATTCAGGGGCGTGGAATGAACAAGATCGAGCGATTCTCCAGCGGCGCGTTCTTATTTGCGGCGTTCGTTTCACTCACCGCATCGGCTGAAACCACTGGTCACGGGTGGACGTACGAAGGCGAACACGGACCTGCTCACTGGGGCGCCATGGGCGAAGCCTTCCACGCATGCGAAAGCGGCCGCGCCGAGTCACCGATTGACATCGCGAAGGCAAAGAAAGCGCCAGCCGATATGCCCCGCCTGAAGATCAACTACAAGCCCCTTCCCATCGATATCATCAACACCGGCCACGCCGTTCAATTTAACGCGACGCCCGGTACCGAAGGCATCACGCTCGGCGATCAAGCCTACCAACTCGTTCAGTTCCACTTTCATTCACCGGGTGAAGAACGTTTTGCTGGCAAGGAAAGCGTGATGGACGCTCACCTCGTCCACCGATCCGAGGACGGCAAGCTCCTCGTTTTGGCCGTTCAGTTCCAGATCGGCGATCATCCCAATCCCGTCATCCAGACGATGCTGGACCGTATCCCGAAGGAGAAGGGGGCGGAGTTCAAGGTGAATGCTGTGATGGTGAATCCGTTCGACCTGCTGCCCAAACAAACGAGCTACTACACGTATAGCGGTTCACTGACTACGCCGCCGTGTTCGGAAGGCGTGACGTGGATCGAGTTCAAGGAACGGATGATCATCACGCAGCAGCAACTCGATTCCATGCAGCGCTTTTATCACGGCAATCAACGCCCGGTGCAAGCGCTCAACGGACGTGAGATTTGGGACGTGGAGTGATCCGACCTCGCTGAGAAATCACCCGTCGAAAGACGGCGCGCTGTAAGACAAGAAGCGGTTTTAGCGCAGGCTAAAACCGCTTCGTCTTCATCATCAAGAAAGTCACCCCGTCACCGCATCCAACACCTTCCCTCGCGTTTCCGGCAACAACAGTGCCGCGACGATCACCAACAAATACCCGGTCCCTGCCACCATGCCAATCGCTTTGACAAGCGACATTCCCTGCGAAAGCACGCCTACAAGAATCGGGAAAAACGAGCCTAACCCGCGCCCGAGGTTGTAGCAAAACCCCTGCCCCGAGCCGCGTATCGCATTCGGGTACAGCTCCGATAAATACGCGCCCACGCCCGCAAATATCCCCTGTACGACAATGCCGAGCGGAAAGCCGAGCAACAGCATGGTGTGGTCGGTGATGGGGATCATTGTGTAGATCATCCCGAGCAGAAACGAGCCGATAGCAAACAGGACGAACGACGCGCGCCGCCCAATCTTGTCGCAGAGAATGGCCCCGAACACGTAGCCCAAAAACGAGCCGACGATCAGCACCACGAGATAACCGCTCGTATTGAACACGGACAGGTGCCGCTCGGTCTTGAGATACGTCGGCAGCCACGTGGTGATGGCGTAATAACCGCCGAGCATGCCGGTGCACAACGCGCTGCCGAGGATCGTTGTCTTGAGGTGCGAGCCTTTGAAGATATCGGAGAAAGTGGCGGTTTCAGTCCCGGCATCACGCGCCCGGCGTGTGGCGAGATAGATCTCAGGGTCGCTGACGTTGCGGCGAATGTAGAGGATCCACAGCGCCGGCAAGATACCGATCCAGAAGCATGCGCGCCAAGCGGTATCTTCCGGCAGCAACGCGAAAAATGCCCAGTAGAGGATCGCCGCGGCGCCCCAGCCGAATGACCAGCTGCTCTGCACGGTACCCACTGCCTTGGCGCGATGCTGCGGCGAACGAATGGTCTCGGCCATCATCACGGTGACCACGGACCATTCGCCGCCGAAGCCCACGCCTTGCAGCGTGCGCGTGGTCAGCAACTGCCCGAACGAATGCGTGAAGCCGGAAAGAAACGTGAAGAACGCAAACGTGCCGATCGTCCACTGCAAGACGCGGACGCGGCCGTATCGGTCGGAGAGAATGCCGGCGAGCCAGCCACCAATAGCCGATGAAATCAGCGAGCTCGTCGCGATCATCCCGGCTTCGCTCTTCGTCATGCCCCACGCGGTGATCAGCGTGGGAATGAGGAACGAGTAGATCATGAAGTCGAAGGCATCGACGGCGTAACCGCCGAAACCCGCGTAAAGCGTGCGGCGCTCGCGCGTCGTCAGCTCGGTGAACCACTCGAACGCTCGCAAATCCCGTCTCCCGTTCAAAGCCTGCCGTACAGGCGCAGGAGCATTCTACGGTGCGTCGTTCAACGGGAAAAGCAGGTCAAAAAGAACCTGCTTGTGGATTCACATCGCGTTCAGGGCCGTGCTTACCGGACATGGAGCACGTGGTTCGATCTCAAACCACCACGCTTTCAGCCCCCGCCCGCTCGATCTCGATTCGGCTCTCGTGGAACCCAGTCACCGACTCGCGATGCGCCACGCTGACAATCGCGGCGTTCGGCAACGCATCGATGATGGCCGTATAGATCAGCATCTCGTTCTCGGCATCGAGCGCGCTGGTGGCTTCATCGAGGAACATGAAGTCCGGCTTGTGCAGTAATACACGGGCAGCCGCCAGCCGCTGCTGTTCGCCCGGCGACATCATCTTCGCCCAGTGTCCGGACTCCTCCAGACGCGTGCCGTAGGCGTTCAGGTTGCAGGCGCGCAAGGCTTCGCGGCAGTCATCATCGGAGAAGACTTCCGCTGTCGACGGGTAACTCAACGCCGCTTTCAACGTGCCGATCGGCAAGTAGCTTTGCTGCGGAATGAACATCAGCTTGGCGTCGACAGGCGCGTCGATCGTGCCGTCACCGAACGGCCACAAGCCGGCTAACGCGCGCATCAACGTACTTTTCCCTGAACCGGACGGACCTTGCACGAGCCAGCGCGAGCCCGGCTTCACCACCACATCGGCGACGTTCGCGAGTGGCGTGCCGTTTGGCAACGCGAGCTTCAGTCCGGTCGTGGTCAACGCGTCGGTGCTCGTGTAATGCAGGTTGATGCCGCCGTGGACAGTCGCCGGTGAGATCGCTTCCTTGATGTGCGTGGAGCGCATCACACGCTTGAATTCGCGCAACCGGTTTACGGTGGCGCGCCATTCGACCAAGGTCGAGTAACTGTTGATGAACCAGGAAAACGAGTCGCTGACCGTGCCGAACGCCGAACTGATCTGCATCAGCACGCCGAACGTGAATGCGCCTGCAAAGTAGCGGGGAGCCGCGACCATGATTGGGAAAATAATCGCGATCTGGCCGTAGAAGGACAGCACGAAGGTCATCCGCCGCGTGTACTTCATGATCTGCCAGTAGTTCTGGCGGATCGTTTCGAAGATGGTCCTGGCGTTGCGGTTTTCCGTCGCGATGCCGTCATAGAACGCGATTTGCTCGGCGTTCTCACGAATGCGGATCAGGCCGAAACGGAAGTTGGCTTCCACTTTCTGCGCCTGGTAATTAATCGATACCAGCGGATGGCCAAAACGCTGGATCAGGAGCGAGCCGAGCACCGCGTACAGTGCGGCGGCCCAGACCATATAGCCCGGAATATTGATCGGCGTACCGAACAACGAAAAGCTCAGCGCGCCCGCCAGCGTCCACAGGATCGTGATGAAGGTCACGAGCGTGACAAGCGTCGATAACAAGTCCAGCGACAACGAAAGCGTGGTCGTGGCGAAAGATTGCAGGTCGTCGCTAATCCGCTGGTCGGGGTTATCGGCGAGACGATCGCGTTCTATGCGGTAGAAGGCTTTATCGCCGAGCCATTGTTCGAGGTATCGGTGGGTGAGCCACTGGCGCCACCGGAAGCCGAGCATCTGGCGCAGGTACCGGCCATACACGGCGAGCAGGATGTACGCGAACGCGAGGCCCGCGAAGATCAGCAGCAAGCGCGGAAACTCGGCGACCCTCTTGGCTTGCAGCGTGTTGTAGAAGTCCGCGCTCCAGGTGTTCAGGCGGACGTTGATGTACACGACCGCCATATTGATCGCGATGATCGAGATCAGTAAAAGCCATGCAATGCCGCGTTCTTCCGATACCCAGTAAGGCTTGATAAGACTCCACGCCGACACTTTGTCGGCGTCTTGTTCTGTGTTGCCGGGAGGTGTGGTGGTCATGAGCTTCCTGAAGACGTGCCGGCTCGGCGGCAGGTTGTAACTTGGCGGTATCGATGCGGATGGTCTTGCCCCGTCTCAATGATCGTAAGAGGCCATTAAAGACGGCGCGCGCCGGAGCATTGTTTCGGGCGTGGCTTAATTGTTCCTTAATCCTCAGCCCGGCTGACGACTGACCCGCCGATGCAATGCAACAGCCAGGCGCTTGCCGTATGCGTCCGCGGCAGACGAACCTGACGTTCGCGGCATTGTGCCAGAGTGCGCGCACCGCGAACGAAAGGGAAGGCTGTCCGATCTTGTCCGCGACGGGCCCCCGGGCTTTTCCTTAGAGCGGGCCGCCCTACGCGGGCCGCCCCGTTTGCGGGTCGTTTCGCTTTTATGTTTTAATGATCGATGACGAAACAGGGGTGCTTCGGCACGCGTCTCCCTCCTTGGAAACAATGGAGAAACGCGCGGCGAGGCTGAGAGAGTCCCTTTGCACCCGATCCGGGTAATACCGGCGAGGGAAGTTTCCGGAAACCGCCGCGTTTCCAGTTTCTTCCAGTATTGGCTGGCACAGGAGCCGCACGCAATGCGCTCCCAAGCCGCTCTCTCCGATCTCTCGCCGTGGTTTCGTCCCTGAAATGTGTTTTTGTGCGCCGCGCGTGCAACCAGGGCTCGAAACCGGCGTTTCTCCCGATCTCGATTTCCGTGCTGTGCTCCGTGCGTTCTGCAGCGTCTGCTGAGGAGGCATCGTCATCGTGAACACCGTTGTGCATTCCACCCATTCCCGTGCGTCCTGGCGAGACGACTTTGCCGTCGTCGGCGGTGGCTTGTGCGGACGGCTGGTCGCCTGGTTGTTGGCGGGTGCGGGGCACCGTGTGGCGCTGTACGACCGCGGCGACGCCGCCGGCACGCAATCGGCTGCATGGGTCGCGGCGGCAATGCTCGCGCCGCTCGCCGAGGCCGCCAGCGCGGAATTGCTGATCACTGAACTCGGCGCGGCATCACTTGAGCGCTGGCCGGGTTTTATCGCCGATATGCCGGAACCGGTGTTTTTCCAGCGTAATGGCACGCTGGTCGTCTGGCATGCCGGCGACCGCGCCGAAGCGCCGCTGTTCGAGCGCCGTTTGCGCGCGAACGCGCCTTCAGAGCTCTTCCGCGATGGCTTCGTCAAACTCTCCGGCGCGCAAGTCGCGGCGGCGGAGCCGTCTCTGGGCACGCGTTTTCCGCAAGGCTGGCTGCTGCCGAACGAAGGCCAGCTCGACAACCGGCAGGTGCTGAGCGCGCTGGCAGCGGCATTAGCCGAACGTCACGTTGACCTCCACTGGAATACGACGATCGATACCCATACCTCGCCGGACGCGCATTTCGTCATCGATTGCCGCGGCCTCGGCGGGAAACCGGCGTGGCCGGCGTTAAGAGGCATTCGCGGCGAAGTGGCGCGTGTGCACGCTCCGGGAATCGGGCTGACGCGGCCTGTGCGCTTGCTGCATCCGCGCTATCCGCTCTACATCGCGCCGAAGCAGGATGACCTTTATGTAATCGGCGCGACCGAAGTGGAAGGCGAAGACATGTCGCCGATGACCGTGCGTTCGGCGCTCGAGCTCCTGAGCGCGGCGTTCGCGGTTCATCCGGGTTTCGGCGAGGCGCGCATTCTCGAGCTCAATTCGCAATGCCGGCCGACCTTGCCCGATCATCGTCCGGCGATTGTCTGGGACGGCGCACGAACCTTGCGGGTGAACGGGTTGTATCGACACGGCTATATGATCGCGCCCGAAGTCGCCGATTCCGCCCGAGCGCTTGCCGAAGCGCTGCTCGGCGGCGCGATCACCGACCCTGATTCCTTCGACGACTGGCGCCGCCAAGCCCGCTGGTCCGCCTTGCTGCGCTGCGAACACGCGGCGTCTGTGCTTTGACTTTCATCATGAACATTCACATCAATCAGCAGCCGTTTTCCATGCCCGACGTGGCGACCATCACCGACGCCCTCGCGGCATTCGGCGCAAAACCGCCGTTCGCGGTGGCTCTGAACGGGCAATTCGTCGCGCGTGGCGAACACGCATCGAAGGTGCTCGCCGCCGGGGACAAACTCGACGTCGTCTCGCCGGTCGCCGGCGGCTGAGCTCCACTAAAGGAATCGAATCATGGCTTCCACCATCACCACAGCCGATACCCTCACGCTCTACGGCACGTCATTCCCGAGCCGGGTGCTGCTGGGGACATCGCGCTATCCGTCGCTGCAATCGCTGTCGGATTCCATCGATGCCGCCCGTCCCGGCATGGTCACCGTCGCGTTGCGGCGGCAATCGAGTACGGGCGAAGCTGGTTTCTTCGATGTCCTCAAGCGTCACGGCGTCGCGTTGCTGCCCAACACGGCCGGCTGCCAGACCGTGGACGAAGTGCTGAACACGGCGCGGATGGCGCGCGAACTCTTCGATACCCCGTGGCTGAAGCTCGAACTCATCGGCGATGACTACACGCTGCAGCCCGATCCGATCGGCCTCGTGGAAGCGGCTGGAATATTGATCCGCGAAGGTTTCAAGGTGCTGCCATATTGCACGGAGGATCTGGTGATCGGCCGGCGTCTGCTCGATGTCGGCTGCGAGGCGTTGATGCCGTGGGGCGCGCCTATCGGAACGGGAAAAGGTGTGACGAATCCCTACGGATTGCGCACGCTGCGCGAGCGGTTGCCGGATGTGCCGCTTATCGTCGATGCGGGTCTTGGCGTGCCGTCGCATGCGTGCCAGGTGATGGAATGGGGTTTCGACGGTGTGTTGCTGAACACCGCCGTCTCACAGGCGACGTTTCCGCCCCAGATGGCGCGCGCGTTTGCGCTGGGCGTCGAGGCGGGGCGGATGGCCTATCTCGCCGGGCCAATGGCCGAGCGCGATAGCGCACAAGCGAGCACGCCGGTTGTCGGCATGCCGTTCTGGCATCAAGACGGGAGTGCTGCATGAGCATGTTGTCGCTGGACAAGGAAGTATTTTGGCCGCCCGCCGATGAACTCCTGGAAGCCGCCGAGCGAATCCGGCGGCGGCTGGGTGACTGGCCGGCGGGATCGAAGCTATGGCGCATTTGCCTGAGCGAACTGGATCATCCGCGCCCGGGCGATTTGATCGTCGATGGTGGCGTTGAGCCGCTGCCGCAGGGAGTTGGGCGCCTGGCGGTAGAAACGGGGCGGGCGACGCTGCATCTGGACAACGTCGAGTACGTGCTGGAAGGCGAATGGTCGGATGATTGGCCGGCTGCGCTGGCCGCGTTCCTCGATTGCGGTTTCGAGCCTCACGACGCGCTCGTTTTGGCGCTAGCGTGGCGCCCGGCCAATCTGGATGAACTCGAGGCGTGGCCCGTCGATTTTTCCACGTTCCCGAAGGTCGCGAATTTGCCGGCGGCGCCTTCAAAGCCGTTCCCTCCTTGCCCGGACAGATTGGGCTTGTACCCGGTCCTCCCGAGCGCGGAATGGGTCGAACGGGTGCTTGATCAAGGTGTTCAAACGGCGCAGTTACGGCGCAAGACCACCGATTCCGGCGATCTCAAGCAGGAAATAGAACGTTCGGTGGCTGCGGGCGCGAAGCACGAGGCACAGCTTTTCATCAACGATCATTGGCAAGAAGCCATCAAGGCTGGCGCGTACGGCGTGCATCTCGGCCAGGAGGACGTGGAAACGGCCGACCTGAACGCGATCGCCGAAGCGGGCCTGCGCCTCGGACTGTCGACGCATGGCTACTATGAAATGCTGAAGGCGCTGCATTTCAAGCCCAGCTACCTTGCGCTCGGCGCGGTGTTCCCCACCACGACGAAAGTCATGCCGACGGCGCCACAAGGTTTGTCGCGTTTGACGCGTTACGTGCGCTTGCTGGACGGCATCGTGCCGCTTGTTGCAATCGGCGGCGTGAACGGCGCGGTTTTGCGGCAGGTTCTGTCGACTGGTGTTGGAAGCGCAGCAGTAGTACGGGCTGTTACAGAGGCGCCGGAACTGGCTGCGGCCATTTCTGCGCTGCAACACGAATTCGGGCGATAATGCCCCGCATTCGGAAGAAAGTTCAGATCATTAAACCAGTCGAAAGGGGCCGCCACGACACCTGTCATGCAGAGGCCCTATAATTCGGCCTCTCGCGTAAAAGGATTGTCAGCCTCCGTGTCAGCTTCTCCCGAGACCTTGCTAGAGCTTCGCGACGTCGATTTCGGCTACGGCGACCGGCTCATTCTGTCGAACCTGAACATGCGCTTCAAGCGCGGTCAGGTCGTGGCTGTCATGGGCGGTTCCGGCTGCGGCAAGACGACCGTGCTGCGCCTGATCGGCGGTTTGGTGAAGGCTAAACGCGGCCAGGTGTTGTTCGGCGGCAAGGATGTCGGCACACAGACGCGCGAGGGCCTTTACGAGCTTCGCCGCAAGATGGGCATGCTGTTCCAGTTCGGCGCACTTTTCACCGACCAATCCGTATTCGATAACGTCGCGTTCCCGCTGCGGGAACACACCGACCTCCCCGAAGAGCTCTTGCGCGACCTCGTGCTGATGAAGCTCAACGCGGTCGGTTTGCGCGGTGCGCGCGATCTCGCGCCGTCGGAAATATCCGGCGGTATGGCCCGCCGCGTGGCGCTCGCCCGCGCCATTGCGCTGGATCCCGAACTGATGATGTACGACGAGCCGTTCGCCGGCCTCGATCCCATTTCGCTCGGCATCACGGCGAACCTGATTCGCACGCTGAACAGCGCGCTGGGCGCCACATCCATTCTGGTGACGCACGACGTGCCGGAATCGTTCGCCATTGCTGATTACGTGTATTTCATCGCGAACGGCGGCGTTCTGGCTGAAGGCACGCCGGCGCAGTTGCGAGCGTCTCAGGACCCGTCGATTCGGCAGTTTATCGACGGTACGCCGGACGGCCCGTTCAAATTTCACTATCCAAGCACGACGCCGCTGGCGGCGGACTTTGGACTCGGAGCAAAGGCATGATCAGCGCCATCGGACGTACGGTGCTCGGCAGCTTCGGCACGATTGGTTACGCGACGCGGATGTTCCTGCGCCTGGTCGTCGAATTCTTTCCTTTGATGCGCCGGCCGCGCCTTGTCACGAAACAGATCCTGTTTGTCGGTAATTATTCGCTGTTGATCATTGCGGTTTCGGGCTTGTTCGTGGGTTTTGTGCTCGGTTTGCAGGGGTATCTCACCCTCAACCGATACGGCTCCGAACAGGCGCTCGGCCTCCTGGTCGCGCTGTCGCTGGTGCGCGAACTCGGGCCGGTGGTAACCGCGTTGCTGTTCGCCGGCCGTGCGGGGACGTCGCTGACGGCCGAGATCGGCCTGATGAAAGCCGGCGAGCAGCTCACCGCCATGGAAATGATGGCCGTCGATCCGCTCAAGGTGGTGGTCGCGCCGCGCTTCTGGGCGGGCATCATCGCCATGCCGGTGCTAGCGGCCATTTTCAGCGCGGTCGGCATTTTCGGCGGTTATGTGGTCGGCGTGCTGATGATTGGCGTGGATTCGGGAGCGTTCTGGTCCCAGATGCAAGGCGGCATCGACGTATGGAGCGATGTAGGTAACGGCGTGATCAAGAGCCTGGTGTTCGGCTTCGCCGTGACGTTCATCGCGTTGTTCCAGGGTTATGAAGCCCAGCCGACGCCGGAAGGCGTTTCGCGCGCAACCACGAAAACGGTGGTGTACGGCTCGCTGGCCGTGCTCGGGCTGGATTTCCTGCTGACCGCGCTGATGTTCAACTGACTACTCCGGTCAGGACCGCGACGCTTTTTGCGGGGCGATTCTGCTCACCGGTTCGTGGACGTTGTGAAGGGCACAGTCCTTCACGCAAAAAACTGCGACAAGATTCTTTGGGAAGACGATGAAAAAGACTGCTGCTCTCGACTTTTGGGTCGGCCTCTTCGTGGTGCTGGGCTTTGTGGCGCTGTTATTCCTTGCGTTGAAGGCGGGCAACATGAGTTCGCTGTCGTTTCAGCCGACCTACGCGGTGAGGCTGAAATTTGACAATATCGGCGGGCTGAAACCGCGTGCGCCGGTTAAGAGCGCGGGCGTGACGGTGGGCCGCGTGGATTCCATCGGCTTTGACCAGAACACGTATCAGGCGTTGGTTACGATCGATCTCGACAAGCAATACCAGTTTCCGAAGGATTCGTCGGCAAAGATTCTCACGTCGGGCTTGCTCGGCGAGCAGTACATCGGCCTGGAGCCGGGTGGCGACGACCAGATGCTCAAAGCTGGCGACACCATTTCGATGACGCAATCGGCGGTGGTTCTTGAGAATCTGATCGGGCAATTCCTGTACAACAAGGCGGCGGATTCGGGTGCCTCCAAGAGCCCGGCAAGCTCCGCTGCAACGCCTGCCGCCCCGGCATCCCCGGGCGCCGCGAGTGCGATGGGCGCGAGCGCGGCCGCTAAGTGAGTCGCTCGGTGAGTAGCTAAGTGAGCCGGGAAATTCCAGGCAGTCGAAGGCAGGCCGATCTCGCAGTACGGGCCAGCCTTCGGGTCAGCATCAATAAGGAGAAAAAGAAATGCAGGCAATGCGCGTAAGTAGCGCGGCTGTGATGGTGGCTGTGGCGGTGCTTGCCGGGTGTGCAACCGTCACGACACCGACCAAAGGCGATCCGTTCGAGAGTTACAACCGGACGATGTTCACGATCAACGACAAGATCGATGAAGTCGCGCTCAAGCCGATTGCGAAGGGTTACGTGTACGTTACACCGCAGCCGGTGCGCGACAGCGTCACGAACTTCTTCGGCAATATCGGCGATATTTATACGGCTGCGAACAATCTGGTGCAGTTGAAGATTGCCGACGGCGTGTCCGACATCATGCGTGTCGTGATGAACTCAATCTTCGGCGTGGCCGGTTTATTCGACGTCGCGAGTGTTGCCGGGCTGCCGAAGCACACGCAGGATTTCGGCCTGACGCTGGGCCATTACGGCGTGCCGGCGGGTCCGTATGTCGTGCTGCCGCTGTTGGGGCCGAGTACTGTGCGTGATACGGCGGGCACGGTTGTCGATTATTTCGGCAGCGTGACAAGCTATGTGGATCCGGCCTGGATCCGCACCACGCTGTTCGGCGTGCAACTGGTCAACACGCGGGCCAACCTGCTCGGCGCGGGCGATGTGCTGTCGGGCGCTGCGCTCGACAAGTATTCGTTCGTGCGCAATGCGTACCTGCAGCGCCGCCAGTATCTTATCGGCGGCGATAACAGCGCGAGCGATAGTAACGAATCCTTGCCGAAGTACGAGGATGTGGACAGTGGCGCGGCAGCAGGCGCGGCGCCTGCTTCAGCAACCACGGCAACTACGGCAGCGCCGGCTGCAGCGGCGTCGGGATCGGAAGCGGCTTCCGGCGCGGCTGGCGCGAGCGGGCCCGGCGAGACTTCAGTGCGGCCGGACCAAATGGTGCCCCCGCGGATTCCGTCATTCCCGTCGTTCAGGCTGCGTTAAAAGCGTGCAGGATGACGACCCGGTAATATAACGAAAGCACTTCGATGGCTGAATGGGCGTGGAAGATGAACTCATGCTGAACACCACGCTCAAACTCAGGCCACTTTTTTTGCAGAGTCCGTAATGAAAAAACTATTTCTACTTCCCCTGTTTGCTGTGCTGATGGCGTTTTGTAGCGGCGCGTTCGCGCAAGCTGCCGACATGTCCACCCCGGACGGGCTGGTCAAGACGGTCACGTCGCAAGTGCTTGATCAGATCAGGGGCGACAAGCAGATCCAGTCGGGCAACCTCTCGCGCATTACGCAACTGGTGAACGAGAAGATCCTGCCGTACACGGACTTCACGCGTACCACGCGTCTCGTCATGGGACGCAACTGGAATACGGCCACGCCGCAACAGCAGAAAGACATTGTCGAGCAGTTCAAGATGCTGCTGATCCGCACGTATTCGGGTGCGCTGGCGCAGGTTCGCGACCAGCAAGTCCAGTACAAGCCGTTCCGCGCGGATCCTAGCGACACAGACGTGGTGGTGCGCTCGGTGGTGCTGAACAACGGTTCGCCGATCGAGCTCGACTACCGTCTGTACAAGACACCGCAGGGCTGGAAGGTCTATGACATCAACGTGCTCGGCGCGTGGCTGATCCAGGCTTACCAGCAGCAGTTCAACGAGCAGATCCAGCAACACGGCGTGGACGGGCTGGTCCAGTTCCTCACGCAGCGTAACCAGCAACTGGCGAACGGCAAGGCATCGTGAGTCGCTTCGAAACCGCCGCGACGCTCACGCACGAGAGCGCAAGAAGCGCGCTCGACGCGGGTTTGTCGCGGATCGCCGCGGGCGCGACCGAAGTCGATTGCGCGTCGCTCAAGCAATTCGACTCGTCGGCGCTCGCCGTGCTGCTCGCGTGGCAACGCGCGGCAGCGGCTCGCGGCGCGGCGCTCACCGTCGTCAACCTTCCCTCCGGGCTTGCCAGTCTCGCGCAAGCCTATGGCGTAGACACGCTCCTCACCTTCCGACATTGACCCTGTCCTGCTGAATCATCGGCGCGTTTGATATCGATCGAACGCACCTTGCAGGGTTTGTTCTGGACTCGCCAGCGGCTAACCTCTGCCGCGTTTAGCCTATAATCAACCGTTTTTTCGGCCTGCTACTCGCCTTTCATTTTGTAAAGGCCGGTTCCGGTTCCGATCCGCACACATCGAGGCGCAGCCCCTGCCGGCGCGCGCACTGTCATGTCAGCCATAGAAATACGCAACGTCAAGAAGCGCTACAAAGAGCTGCAAGCGCTCAAAGGCGTGAACCTCGTCGTAGAAGAAGGCGAGTTTTTCGGCCTGCTCGGCCCCAACGGCGCTGGTAAAACGACCCTCATCAGCATCCTCGCGGGCCTCGCGCGCGCCGATAGCGGAGCTATCTCCGTGCTCGGCCACGACGTGGTGACCGACTTTCGCCTGGCGCGCCGCGCGCTGGGGGTGGTGCCGCAGGAGCTCGTCTTCGATCCGTTTTTCACCGTCCGCGAGTCACTGCGCATTCAGTCCGGCTATTTCGGCCTGCGCAAGAACGACGACTGGATCGACGAAATCATGGCCAATCTCGATCTCACCGAGAAAGCCGACGTCAACACGCGCGCGCTGTCAGGTGGAATGAAACGTCGAGTGCTGGTGGCTCAGGCACTGGTCCACAAGCCGCCGGTGATCGTGCTCGACGAGCCAACCGCAGGCGTCGATGTCGAATTGCGCCAGACGCTCTGGAAGTTCATCTCCCGGCTGAATCGCGAAGGCCACACCATCGTGCTGACGACGCACTATCTTGAAGAAGCCGAGGCGCTGTGCGACCGGCTCGCCATGCTGCGTCGTGGTGAAGTCGTCGCGCTTGAACGAACCAGCACGCTGTTGCAGCGTTTCGCCGGCATGCAGCTTTCGTTGCGTTTCTCTCAGGGCGTATTGCCCGTCGAGTTGCGCGCGCTGGAGGTCGATCCGCGCGCAGCCTCCGGGACCAATCATTTGTTGCGGCTCGCCAGCTACGACGACGTTGAGCCAATTTTGGCGAAATGCCGCGCGGCGGGCTGCACATTCGATGAAATCGATGTGCGCAAAGCCGATCTGGAGGATGTGTTCGTGCAGGTGATGAACGAGCCGGAAGTCATCGAGGGCCTTTCATGAGCGGCTTTCGTACCCTGTTCTATAAAGAAATCTTGCGCTTCTACAAGGTTGCGTTTCAAACGGTGCTCGCGCCGGTCATCACGGCGCTTTTGTACCTGATGATCTTCGGGCACGCGCTCACGAATCACGTCGAGGTTTATCCGGGCGTGGCCTACACCAGCTTCCTCGTGCCGGGCCTCGTGATGATGAGCGTGTTGCAGAACGCGTTCGCAAACAGTTCGTCGTCGCTGATCCAGTCGAAGATCACGGGCAACCTGGTGTTCGTGCTGCTGCCGCCGTTGTCGCACTGGGAGATGTATTTCGCCTACGTGCTTGCGTCTGTCGTGCGCGGAATTGCGGTCGGCTTCGGCGTGTTCATCGTCACGGTGTGGTTCATTCCCATGAGTTTCGCCGCGCCGTTCTACATTCTCGGCTTTGCGATTCTCGGTTCTGCCATTCTAGGAACGCTCGGATTGATCGCCGGCGTCTGGGCCGATAAATTCGACCAGCTTGCGGCATTCCAAAACTTTTTGATCATGCCGCTGACTTTCCTGTCCGGCGTGTTTTACTCCACCCATACGCTGCCGCCACTCTGGCGCGAAGTGTCGCGGCTGAATCCGTTCTTCTACATGATCGACGGTTTCCGATACGGCTTCTTCGGCATGTCCGATATCAATCCGCTTGTGAGCCTTGGCATTGTCGGCGGGTTTTTTATCGTGCTGGCCGTCATCGCCGTGCGCTTGCTGGCAAGTGGTTACAAACTGCGTCATTAGTCGCGTCATTGATAGCGTCATCCATCAATTCGCTTAATTTTCAGGAGACTTCCATGTTGCCGACTCCGGAACAAGTGAAGGAATACATTGCAGGCGGCCTTGCTTGCCAGCATGTCGAAGTAGAAGGCGACGGCCAGCATTTCTTCGCGACCATCGTGAGCGACGCATTCGAAGGCAAGCGACCCATCGCTCGCCATCAACTCGTCTACGCGGCGCTCGGCGACCGCATGCGCGCGGAAATCCACGCGCTGAGCATGAAAACGCTGACCCCAGCCGAGTGGAAACCCGTCTGAGCAGCGTTCCCAACATTTGATGATGTCAACGCATCACCCGTAACCGACTGGCTGAAAATTTAGTGCGATTCACTCAAGACAACCGCGACGCCGATAACGGCGCCGCAGCAGGAAGCTCCGTAGAAGGAACGCCAAGCATGGACAAACTCGTGATTGTCGGGGGCGCGAAGCTCTCAGGCGAAATCGTCGTATCGGGTGCGAAGAACGCGGCGCTGCCCATTCTTTGCGCCAGTCTGCTCACGGCGGACGACGTGCATCTGGAAAACGTGCCCAACCTGCAAGACGTGCGCACGATGCTCAAATTGCTCAACCAGATGGGCTTGCGTTCGGAATCGTCGGACGGGCGTGTCTGGTTGAATGCATCGAAGGTCGACAACCTCGTCGCACCGTATGAAATGGTCAAGACCATGCGCGCGTCGATTCTCGTGCTCGGGCCGCTGCTCGCGCGTTTCGGCGAAGCGAAGGTGTCGTTGCCGGGTGGCTGCGCGATCGGCGCGCGTCCCGTCGACCAGCACATCAAGGGCCTTCAGGCGATGGGCGCCGAGATCACGATCGAGCATGGTTTCATCGAAGCGCGCGCGAAGCGTCTGAAGGGCGCGCGCATTGTCACCGACATGATCACCGTCACCGGCACGGAAAACCTGCTGATGGCGGCGGTGCTGGCGGAAGGCGAAACGGTTATCGAGAACGCGGCGCGCGAGCCGGAAGTCAGCGATCTCGCGAATCTGCTCGTCGCGATGGGCGCAAAGATCGATGGCATCGGCTCGGACCGGCTGGTGATCCAGGGCGTCGACAAGTTGCACGGCGCGCGTCATTCGGTTGTGCCGGATCGTATTGAAGCAGGCACGTTCCTGTGCGCGGTCGCGGCGACCGGCGGCGACGTGACGTTACGCAACGTGAATCCCTCGCTGCTTGAAGCAGTGATTGAAAAGCTGCACGAAGCGGGTGTATCTATTGAGGAAGGCGAGAACTGGCTTCGCGTGCGGATGAATAAACGTCCGAGCGCGGTCAGCTTCCGCACATCGGAATATCCGGCGTTCCCCACGGACATGCAGGCTCAGTTCATGGCGCTCAACACGCTCGCGACAGGCACGTCGCAAGCGGTGGAAACCATCTTCGAGAACCGCTTCATGCACGTGCAGGAACTGAACCGTCTCGGCGCAAGCATTACCATCGACGGGAACACGGCGCTGGTGAACGGCGTGCAGAAACTGTCGGGCGCGAAGGTGATGGCGACTGACCTGCGGGCATCGGCGAGTCTGGTGATCGCCGCCATGTGCGCGGAAGGCGAAACGCTGATTGACCGTATTTATCACCTCGATCGCGGATACGACCGTATGGAAAGCAAACTCACGGCGGTGGGCGCGAACGTGCGGCGCATCAAGGGTAGCGGAGGCGAGCAATGAGTTCGCTGCAAACTTCCCGATCGTTGAGTTCGGTGCCGTCGAGCGCGATGCTGACGCTGGCGTTATCGAAGGGACGCATCTTCGATGAAACCCTGCCGCTGCTCGCCGCAGCCGGCGTTGAGGTGACCGAAGACCCCGAAACGTCGCGCAAGCTGATCTTGCCGACCACGAATCCGAATTTGCGCGTGATCATCGTGCGCGCAACCGATGTCCCGACCTACGTCGAATACGGCGCGGCGGATTTTGGCGTGGCAGGGAAAGACGTGTTGATCGAGCATGGCGGCGGCGGGTTGTATCAACCGATCGATCTGAACATAGCGCGCTGCCGGATGTCGGTGGCGGTGAAGAATGGCTTCGATTACGAAACTGCCGTGCGCCAAGGTGCGCGGCTGCGCATCGCGACAAAATATGTTGAAGTGGCACGTGAGCATTTCGCGGCGAAGGGCGTTCACGTCGATCTGATCAAGCTGTATGGATCGATGGAACTGGCGCCGCTGGTCGGTCTGGCCGACGCCATTGTCGACTTGGTCAGCTCCGGTAATACGTTGCGTGCGAATGATTTGGTCGAAGTTGAAGAAATCATGGAAATATCGTCGCGTCTGGTCGTCAACCAGGCTGCGCTGAAACTGAAGCGCGCTGCGTTGAAACCGTATCTCGATGCGTTCGAACGCGCGTCGGTGGGCGCGTAAAAGTAGGGCAAATAAACGGATACCAGCATGTCTATCAAGATTCGCAAACTCGATTCCAGCGCCAATGGTTTTCACACGGCGCTGCACGCGGTGCTCGCGTTCGAGGCGAGCGAGGACGAAGCTATCGAGCGCTCGGTCGCGCAAATTCTCGCCGATGTCAAAACGCGTGGCGACGACGCCGTCCTGGACTACACGAACAAGTTTGACCGGCTGAAGGCCGAAAGCGTCGCGTCGCTGGAATTGCCGCAGGCCGAACTGGAAGAGGCGCTCGAAGGGCTTGAGCCGAAACGACGTGCCGCGCTGGAAGCGGCGGCGGCGCGCGTGCGCGGTTATCACGAGAAACAGCGGATCGAGTGCGGCAGCCATAGCTGGCAGTACACGGAAGCCGACGGCACAGTGCTCGGCCAGAAAGTCATGCCGCTGGATCGCGCCGGTATCTATGTCCCAGGCGGGAAGGCGGCGTATCCGTCGTCGGTGCTGATGAACTCGATTCCCGCGCGCGTTGCCGGCGTGAAGGAAATCGTGATGGTCGTGCCCACGCCGGACGGCGTGAAAAATCCGCTGGTGCTCGCGGCCGCCTTGCTGGGCGGCGTGGATCGCGTGTTCACCATCGGCGGCGCGCAGGCGATCGGCGCGTTGGCTTACGGCACGCAATCCATTCCCGCCGTCGATAAAATCTGCGGCCCGGGCAACGCGTACGTGGCATCGGCGAAACGGCGCGTGTTCGGCACGGTCGGTATCGACATGATCGCGGGACCGTCGGAAATCCTGATTATCTGCGACGGCACCACGGACCCGCGCTGGGTCGCAATGGACCTGTTCTCGCAAGCCGAACACGACGAACTCGCGCAATCCATCCTGCTGTGCCCGGACGCCGCGTTCATCCAGCGCGTGGAAGACGCGATCAACGAATTGCTGCCCACGTTGCCCCGTCGCGATGTGATCCAGCGCTCGCTTGAAGACCGCGGCGCGCTGATCAAGGTCGCCGACATGAACGAAGCCTGCGCGATCGCGAACGACATCGCGCCGGAACACCTCGAAATCTCCGCGCTCGATCCGCATCACTGGGCCGCGCAGATCCGTCACGCGGGCGCGATTTTCCTTGGCCGCTACACGAGCGAAAGCCTCGGCGATTACTGCGCGGGACCGAACCACGTGCTGCCGACTTCCCGCACTGCGCGGTTCTCATCGCCGCTGGGTGTGTACGACTTCCTGAAGCGCTCGAGCGTGATTGAAGTCAGCGCCGAAGGCGCGCAGACGCTCGGCGAGATTGCAGCCGAACTGGCGTATGGCGAAGGCTTGCAGGCGCATGCGCGCAGCGCTGAATACCGGATGAAAAACACGTCGCAGTAAGCAACTACAAGTAAAGACGCGAACCGAGTTAAACACCGAGGCGGCCTTAGAGCCGCCCAACGTCCGGCGCTGGAGTCCGGCAATACCATGACACGACCACAAGACATTCTGCGCCCCGACGTCCTTGCAATGACGTGTTATCCCGTGCCGAATTCAACCGGCCTCGTGAAGCTCGACGCGATGGAAAATCCGTATCGCTTGCCGGGGAAGCTGGCTGCTGAATTGGGTGAGCGGCTGGCGGACGTCGCGTTGAACCGATACCCGGAACCCCGCCCGACCGCGTTGCTCGAGAAGATCAAACGCGTCATGCAGGTGCCTGCCGCGTGCGAGGTGCTGCTCGGCAACGGTTCGGACGAGTTGATCAGCATGATGTCGATGGCGTGTGCGAAACCCGGCGCCGCAGTCGTCGCGCCGGTTCCCGGCTTCGTGATGTACGAGATGTCGGCGAAATTCGCGGGGCTTGAGTTTATCGGCGTGCCGTTGAACGAGGATTTCACGCTCGACGTCGATGCGCTGATCGCCGCGATCGAAACGCACAATCCGGCACTCGTGTACCTCGCCTATCCGAACAATCCGACTGGCACGCTTTACGATGACGCGGACATTGAATGCGTGATCGCGGCGGCATCGAATAGCCTGGTTGTAATCGATGAAGCGTACCAACCGTTCGCCCAGCAAAGCTGGCTGCCGCGCGCGGCAGATTTCGACAACGTGGTCGTGATGCGGACGATGTCGAAGCTGGGTCTGGCGGGTATTCGCCTGGGTTATCTGGCGGGCAAGGCGTCGTGGACCACGGAATTCGATAAAGTGCGCCCGCCGTACAACGTCAATGTGCTGACGCAAGCGGCCGCGGATTTCATGCTCGATCACCTCGATGTCCTCGATGCCCAGGCCACAGAACTTCGTGCCGAGCGCACGCGTCTGGAACAAGCAATCAAGTCGCTGCCCGGCGCGACTGTTTTCCCGAGCGCAGGAAACTTCCTGCTCGTTCGTGTTCCCGATGCCGCTGTCGTCTTCGAAACCCTGCTGACATCGCGGGTTTTGATCAAAAACGTGAGTAAAATGCATCCGTTATTGGCAAATTGCGTCCGTTTGACGGTCGGATCGGCAGAAGAGAATGCGCAAATGATCGCCGCACTGAAACTCGCGCTGCACTGAAATCTCTTAAAAGTCTCAAAGGAAACACCATGCGCATTGCGGAAGTCGTTCGCAACACCAGCGAAACGCAGATCCGTGTGAAGCTCGACCTGGATGGCACCGGTAAGCAAAAGCTCGCCACCGGCGTGCCGTTTCTCGACCACATGCTCGACCAGATCGCGCGTCACGGCCTCTTCGACCTTGAAGTCGAAGCGCATGGCGACCTTCATATCGATGACCACCACACGGTCGAAGACACGGGCATCACGCTGGGACAAGCGGTGGCAAAGGCCATTGGCGATCGCAAGGGCATTCGCCGCTACGGCCATTCCTACGTGCCGCTCGACGAAGCGCTGTCGCGCGTGGTGATCGATTTTTCGGGCCGGCCGGGACTGGAATTTCACGTTCCGTTCACGCGTGCACGCATTGGTACGTTCGACGTCGATCTCACCATCGAATTCTTCCGCGGCTTCGTGAATCATGCTGGGGTGACGCTGCATATCGATAATTTGCGCGGCATCAACGCGCACCATCAAGTGGAAACCGTCTTCAAGGCATTCGGCCGCGCGTTGCGCATGGCTGTCGAGCTGGACGAGCGCGCGGCAGGGCAGATTCCATCGACCAAGGGCAGCCTTTAAGCGCCTTCTAAATAACGCGGAAAACCGGCAAACGCAGGACGTGCTCTCAAGTGCGTCCTGGCCGTCCGCGTCGATATGAGCCACGTCGGCCTGCGATGAATCTACTCAAATCATTTATTTCGCTGCTCGCGCTGATCAATCCGGTCGGCGCGATCCCGTTTTTCCTGAGCTTGACGACCGATATGTCGAGCTCGGAAAAGGCCGGCACGATCCGGATCGCGTCCATTTCGGTCTTCTGCGTGATTGCTGTGACGGCGCTGCTCGGGCAGCAGATCATCGCGTTTTTCGGGATTTCCGTCGGCTCTCTTGAAGTGGGCGGCGGCATCATCATGTTGCTGATGGCGATCAATATGTTGAACGCGCAAGTTGGCAACACGCGCTCCACGCCGGAAGAGCGCCACGAAGCCGAGATGAAGAACAGCATCGCCGTCGTGCCGCTCGCCATTCCGCTGCTGACGGGGCCGGGCTCCATCAGCACGGTGATCGTCTATTCTGCAAGTGTGGTGCACTGGTATGACCGTCTAGGGCTGGTCGTGATCGGGGCGGTTTTGGCGGGACTGTGTTTCGGCTCGTTGATGCTCGCTGAACCCATTGCGCGCTGGGTCGGGCGGACCGGGATTAACATTGGTACGCGGTTGATGGGTTTGATGTTGTCGGCGCTGGCGGTGGAATTTATCGTCAATGGATTGAAGGCGTTGCTGCCCTCTTTGAAATAGCGTTCTGGAACGTGCTGAATTGAATACTTCGATGAAAACTTCAATAGCAATCGTGGATTACGGCATGGGCAACCTGCGCTCCGTCTATCAGGCGCTGCGCAAAGCCGCGCCCGAAGCGGACGTGGCGATCGTCGAGCAGCCCGAAGCAATCCGCGCAGCGGAGCGTGTCGTGCTGCCGGGACAGGGCGCCATGCGCGATTGCATGGCGCACCTCGGCGCGTCGGGCTTGCAGGAAGCCGTCATGGAAGCCGCCCGCGACAAACCCATGCTGGGCGTGTGTGTCGGTGAACAGATGCTGTTCGACTGGAGCGAGGAAGGGGGCGAGAAGGGTACGAACGGCCTTGGCCTGATACCCGGCAAGGTCTTGCGCTTCGATCTGGAAGGTCAATTGCAGGACGACGGTTCGCGTTTCAAAGTCCCCCAGATGGGCTGGAACCGCGTGCGCCAGACGCAGCAGCACGCGCTGTGGGACGGCGTGCCGGACGAATCGTTTTTCTATTTCGTGCACAGTTATTACGGCGTCCCGGACAATCCGGCGCATACGTCCGGCGAAACCCTCTACGGCGCGCCGTTCACCTCAGCCATCGCCCGGGACAATTTGTTCGCGACCCAGTTTCACCCTGAGAAGAGCGCAGACGCGGGCTTGCGGCTGTATCGAAACTTCGTACACTGGAAACCGTAAGGTTCGCGTTTCTGGTGCTGTTTTAGCGATGGTTTGACGTTTTGGCTTATGCCGTTTGCAGCGAACGAGCCTTGCATCACTTGTACTACACTAGCGAGACGGCAAGCAAAACAAAGGCGCTTCGCGCCGGGTTTGCAACCGTTCGATTAACCCTTATCCGATAACGCTATTTCTATGTTGCTCATTCCGGCCATCGATCTAAAAGACGGTCAGTGCGTACGCCTCAAACAAGGCGATATGGACCAGGCGACCATTTTTTCCGAAGATCCGGCGGCAATGGCCCGGCTATGGGTCGATCGGGGCGCACGGCGGCTTCATCTCGTCGACCTGAACGGCGCATTCGCCGGCAAGCCGAAAAACGAAGAAGCCATTCGCGCCATCATCAAGGAAGTCGGTAACGACATCCCGGTGCAGCTCGGCGGGGGCATTCGCGACCTGAACACCATCGAGCGGTATCTGGACGACGGCCTGGAGTACGTGATCATCGGCACGGCGGCGGTGAAAAATCCGGGCTTCCTGCAAGATGCGTGCACCGCGTTCGCGGGTCATATCATCGTCGGGCTGGATGCGAAGGACGGTAAGGTCGCCACCGACGGCTGGAGCAAGCTGACCGGGCACGAAGTGATCGACCTCGGCCGCAAGTTCGAAGACTACGGCTGCGAGGCGATTATTTATACAGATATCGGCCGCGACGGCATGTTGCAGGGCATCAACATTGAAGCCACTGTGCGCCTCGCGCAGGCCGTCAAGATTCCGGTGATCGCGAGCGGCGGATTGTCGAATCTGAGCGACATCGACTCCCTGTGCGAAGTGGAAGACGAAGGCATTTCCGGCGTGATCTGCGGACGTGCGATCTATTCGGGCGATCTGGATTTCGCCGCTGCGCAAGCGCGCGCCGACAAGCTGCGCGAAGCCGACGACGCCTGATCCGACGCATGTTGCGTGGGCGCCGCGCAGTCGTGGGTGGGTAACCTGACGACGCGGCGACCTTTTCAGTACGCGTGATTTAAGCACCTTATGTGCTTCTGGACGGCTTTCTGTTCAGCTTGATCGAGGCCGCGCCTCAAGTTCAGGCGGGGCGGCGTTTCTTTCCGCGACGGTTAATTTCGCTTAAACCGCCTCGCTTATCCTAAGCACTCACTAGCAGCGCAACGGCATTCGCACCAACATGGCTCTCGCAAAACGCATCATCCCGTGTCTCGACGTCACCGCTGGCCGTGTGGTCAAGGGCGTCAATTTCCTCGAATTGCGTGACGCGGGCGATCCCGTCGAAATTGCTCGCCGATACGACGACCAGGGCGCCGACGAACTCACGTTCCTCGATATCACCGCCACCTCTGACCAGCGCGACCTGATCCTGCCGATCATCGAACAGGTGGCGTCGCAGGTGTTTATCCCGCTAACGGTTGGCGGCGGCGTGCGCGCGGTGGAAGATGTGCGTCGGCTGCTGAACGCGGGCGCCGACAAGATCAGCATGAATTCGTCGGCAGTGGCGAATCCGCAACTCGTGCGCGATGCGTCGGATAAACATGGCTCGCAGTGCATCGTGGTGGCTATCGACGCGAAGCGCGTTAGCGCTGCGGGCGAAACCCCGCGCTGGGAAGTGTTTACGCACGGCGGCCGTAAGAACACAGGACTCGACGTGATCGAATGGGCGCGCAAGATGGCGGAATTCGGCGCGGGCGAAATCCTGCTGACCAGCATGGATCGCGACGGCACGAAAAGCGGCTTCGACCTTGCGCTGACGCGCGCGGTATCGGACGCTATTTCCATTCCGGTGATTGCGTCGGGCGGCGTGGGTTCGCTTGCCCATCTCGCCGACGGCATCACCGAAGGTCACGCCGATGCGGTGCTTGCCGCGAGCATCTTCCACTATGGCGAACACACGGTCGGCGAGGCAAAACGCTTCATGGCCGATCAGGGCATCTCGGTGAGGATTTAAGTGGTGACTGCACAAACGGAAGAAGCGAGCTGGCTCGATAAAGTCAAATGGGACGCGAACGGCCTCGTGCCGGCGATCGCGCAAGAATCCACAACGGGCGACGTGCTGATGTTCGCGTGGATGAACCGCGAGGCATTGGCGAAAACCATCGAATTGAAGCGCGCGGTGTATTACTCGCGTTCGCGCCAGCGCCTGTGGTTCAAGGGTGAGGAATCGGGGCACGTCCAGCACGTGCACGAAGTGCGCCTCGATTGCGACGAAGACGTCGTATTGCTGAAAGTGGAGCAGGTGTCGGGCATTGCGTGCCACACCGGTCGCCATTCGTGTTTTTTCCAGAAATTCGAGGGATCGGTGGAAACGGGCGACTGGGTCGCGGTTGAACCGGTCTTGATGGACCCAGAACATATCTATAAGTAATGACTCAAGCCACGCTTTCCACGCAAGACACGCTGCTGCGCCTCGCGGCAATTATCGATAGCCGTAAGGGCGGAGACCCGGAACAATCTTACGTTTCCCGACTCTTTCATAAAGGTGACGACGCCGTTCTCAAGAAGATCGGCGAGGAAGCAACCGAAGTCGTGCTGGCCGCCAAGGACACGCGACACGGTGGTGCACCCAAGGCGCTTGTCGGCGAAGTGGCCGACTTGTGGTTCCATTGTCTCGTGATGCTGTCCCATTTCGATCTCGGTCCGGCAGAGGTCATTGCCGAACTGGAGCGACGGGAGGGGATGTCGGGAATCGAAGAAAAGGCGTTGCGCAAATCCCGCGATCGCGAGCAAAACGAAAACGGCGGCTAAGCTCTGGTCGGGTCATGTTCGACCGGGTCGCGCTAGACCGGTCGCCGAGGAGGATGAAATGAATCAGTCTTACGAGCCTTATCCGCCGCCTGTTTATCAAAACTCGCCCGAATCCGAACGCCTGCGAAGCTTGCGCACGCTGACCCATGTGCTTTACGCGCTCTACGCCGCGTACTGGCTCACCGGCGGGCTGACTGTGCTGATCGCGGTGATCATCAATTACCTGAAACGCGATGACGTCGCCGGAACGCCCTATGAAGCGCATTTTCGATGGCAGATCCGCACCTTCTGGTTCGCGCTGCTCGGTCATGTGATCGGCATAGCATTGATCTGGGTGTTTATCGGTTTCCCCATTTTGTTCGTGGTCGGCATCTGGACGCTTTATCGCGTTATAAAGGGCTGGCTGTTCTTGTACGAGAACAAGCCGCTGGAACCGGGTGCCTGGGTTTAGGACCCACTTAACTTGCATTCATAACGGGATATCCCGCGACACACATGAGCCAAGAGAACTGCATTTTCTGTAAGATCGCTGCGGGAGAAATTCCGAGCAAGAAAATCCATGAAGACGATGAATTTGTTGCTTTTCACGATATTAATCCGGCCGCACCCGTCCATGTGCTGGTGATCCCGCGTAAACATATCGAGACGCTGTCGAGCTGCACCGAAGCCGATGCGCCGCTGCTTGGTAGAATGCTGAGCCTGACGGCCCGGCTTGCTGACGAACTGGGTGTGGCGTACACCGGCGGCGACACCGGTTTCAGGACGGTCATCAACACCGGGCCTGGTGGCGGGCAAGAGGTGTATCACATTCACGCGCATATCCTCGCTGGGGAACGCCCGTGGCGCCGGATGGGTTGAACGGTCGTCTGGCCGGCGTGCGATCGTTCGGTCAGGATGTAATGAAAACGAAAGCGTCTTTCCAGCGCAATATTGGGCGCGCAAAATATTGGTTTAATCATCGGGGCGTCGACGCTCCGACTCGGACCGCAAGGTCCACATTCTTCGTCGCGAGCGACATGCGCGGCGAAGCCAAGGAGAGTTTTCAGTCATGGGTTCGTTGAGCATTTGGCATTGGTTGATCGTTCTGCTGATCGTGGCACTGGTTTTCGGCACAAAGAAGCTGCGCAACATCGGCGGTGATCTGGGCGGCGCGGTGAAGGGTTTCAAGGAAGGCATGAAGGAAGGCGAAGCAACGCCGGCCGAGCAGCGTGAATTGCCGCGCAACGGCACGGTCGACGTGGAAGCGAAGGACAAGACCCGTTCGAGCGATTACCGCTGATCACGCTGAGTAAGCCGACTAATAAGTTGATTAAGCGCGGTAAGCCCGGCACCGGCCACCTCCACTTGCTACCCTCAGGATCTTCGATTCCATGCTCGACCTTGGTCTGACCAAAATGGCGCTGATCGGCGTCGTCGCGCTGGTAGTGCTCGGGCCGGAACGCTTGCCCGGCGTGGCAAGAACGGCAGGCGCGCTGTTCGGCCGCGCGCAGCGGTATATCAACGACGTCAAGGCCGAAGTCTCGCGTGAGATGGAACTCGACGAGTTGAAGAAGATGCGTACCGAGTTCGAAACGGCGGCATCGAATGTCGAGAACAAGATTCACGACAATCTGCGCCAGCACGAAAACGAACTCAACGATGCCTGGAACCAGGGCACATCGGTCTCAGACAGCGTGGCGGGCGGCGGCGACCCGAATTTGACTCACGTTTCTGGCGACACCTGGCGTTCGAGCCCGGACAACACGTTCAGCAGCAGCAACGCGTCGCCCGGGAAACGCAAGAACTGGCGTGTCAAGCAGGCTGCCATTCCGAACTGGTACAAGCGCACCACGTTGCGCAAGACGCGCGTTCAATCAGGCGCGGCGCGCGTGGCGCGGCATACGCCTGAGACGCTGCGGCGTCCCACGCGGTTTTTCTGATGTTTGCCCCGCGTTTATTGCGCGAGCACCAACTTCCCTTCCATCGATGAATCCCAGCAGAGGGCCGGCGTGAGCGACCCGCAACAGATTAAAGACGAGCCCGTCGAAGAGACGTTTATCTCGCACCTGGTCGAACTGCGTGACCGCATTATTCGCGCAGGCGCTTCAGTCATCGTCGTGTTCATCGGACTGGTTTATTGGGCGCCGAATATCTTTCGGCTGCTCGCGCGTCCGCTCATGGAAAACTTGCCAAAGGACGGCAAGATGATTGTCACCGACGTCACCGGTTCGTTTTTCGTTCCGATGAAAGTGACCATGATGGTCGCGCTGGTGATAGCGCTGCCCGTTGTGCTGTATCAGATCTGGGCGTTTATTGCGCCGGGGCTGTATCAGCACGAGAAGAAGCTGGTCGTGCCGCTGGTCGGGAGCAGCTATGCCCTGTTCCTGTGCGGAATGGCGTTCGCGTATTTCGTCGTATTTCCCACCATTTTCCGCGTGATGGCGCATTACAACGCGCCGCTTGGCGCGCAAATGACGACGGATATCGACAATTACCTGAGCTTCGTCCTCACCATGTTCCTCGCGTTCGGCGTGACCTTCGAGGTGCCGATCATCGTGGTGATCCTGGCGCGGATGGGGTTCGTCACCATCAAGAAGCTGCGGCAGATCCGGCCGTATGTGATTGTCGGCGCGTTCGTGATTTCGGCCGTGGTGACGCCGCCGGACGTGTTCTCGCAACTGATCCTAGCCGTACCGCTGATCATTCTTTACGAGGTCGGCATCATTGCGGCACGGTTGATCGTGGGCAAAGACAAGATCAAGGAGCAGGAAGCGGACGCCGCGGAGGACGCGAAGCGGGACGAGGATTGAAGGTTTCACCCAGCGGGTGACGGATAGGAAAGCAAAAGGGGCCGTTCCAACGTGAGTTGGAACGGCCCCTTCGGTTTATGCGCTTACAAGGCATTGCAGGTCAACGAATCGGCAGCAACGTCCTTCTCTCACTCGTCATTTTGATCTCCACCGCCGTTGTCATCGTCAGGCGGCTGGGGCTGCTTGGGCTGCATCGGCCGTTTGCCGATCACCACGCTGACGTCCAGTTCCTTACTCTTGCGCATCAGATGCACCTTCACCGACGTCCCCGGCTTGATCTGGGCGACAACATTCAGCAGGCGCGTGGTGTCGGTGATGGTGTCGTCGTTGATGCTGATCAGGATGTCGCCGGGCTTGATGCCGGCTTTGTCGGCCGGTCCGCCTTGTAACACGCCTGCCACGATCGCCCCCGACTTTTGCTCGAGCCCGAATGATTCCGCGATCTCCGGCGTGACGTCCTGCGGCTCCACGCCGATCCAGCCTCGCGTGACCGTGCCTGTGGTGATGATGCTTTCCAGCACGCTGCGCGCGGTCGATACGGGAATCGCAAAGCCGATCCCAAGCGAGCCGCCGCTGCGCGAATAGATTGCGGTATTGATGCCGAGCAGATTACCGTTCACGTCCACCAGCGCACCGCCCGAATTACCCGGGTTGATGGCCGCGTCGGTCTGGATAAAATTCTCGAAGGTATTGATGCCGAGGTGATTGCGCCCGAGCGCGCTGACAATCCCCATGGTCACCGTCTGCCCGACACCAAACGGATTACCGATCGCCAGCACGACGTCGCCCACGCGCGTCTGGTCCATGCGGCCGAGCGTGATGGTGGGCAGGTTGGTCATGTTGATCTTCAGCACGGCGAGATCGGTTTCCGGATCCACGCCGATCACTTTCGCCGACGAAGTCCGTCCGTCCGCCAACGCAACTTCGATCTGATCAGCCCCATCGACGACATGTTGGTTCGTTAGAATGTAGCCTTCGGAGCTGACAATCACGCCTGAGCCGAGATTCGACGCCGGCGTTTCGTCGCCCTTGCGCTTGTTTTTGTCGCCGAAAAAATAGCGGAACAGCGGGTCTTTCGCGCGCGGATCGGGCGGTAACGTGCCGTCCTTGCTCGAAAACACGTTGACCACGGCGGGCATCGCTTTCTGCGCGCCATCCGCATACGACGATTGGGCAGGCCGGGAACCGATGCTTGGCGCAACTTCCTGCAACGCGACGATCGGTTCGGCGAGTTGCTTGCCGAACGTTCCCTGGCGTTGAAGCCACTGCGGTTTCAAGGTCGCGACGATGAACATCAGCGCCAAAAGCACGGTCACCGCTTGGGCAAAAAACAGCCAGAAGCGTCTAAGCATTTGATGGAATAGAGGAATTCATGGATCGGATCGAACTGGAATTGTATCTGAACAATCTGCTGGAAATCGGGCGCTTCAAGGACTATTGCCCGAATGGTATGCAGGTTGAAGGCTCGCGTCGCGTGGGCAAACTCGCGACCGGCGTGACGGCGTCGCAGGCGTTCCTGGACGCGGCCATCGAGTGGGGCGCCGACGCCGTGCTCGTGCATCACGGCTACTTCTGGAAGAACGAAGCGCCGCAGGTCACGGGCCGCAAATATCGCCGGCTGAAGACGCTGCTGGACCACGACATCAACCTGTTCGCGTACCACCTGCCGCTCGATTCGCATCCCGAGTTCGGCAATAACGCCCAGCTTGGTGCGCGCCTCGGCTTGATCGCAGACAACCGCTTCGGCGACCAGGATCTCGGCTGGATCGCATCGTTGCCCGTGCCGTTGTCGCTTGAGCATTTCACTGCGACCGTCGAAAACGAAGTCGGGCGCAAGCCGCTCGTGTTCGGCAATCCGGATTGGGAACTGCGCCGCGTGGCGTGGTGCACAGGCGGCGCGCAAGGTTACTTCGACGAAGCCATTGCCGCCGGCGCCGATGTCTACATCAGCGGTGAAGTCTCCGAGCAGACCATGCACATTGCGGCAGAAAGCGGCGTGGCCTACGTTGCGGCGGGGCACCATGCCACTGAACGGTACGGGGTCCAGGCGCTTGGCGCCCATGTGGCCGAGCATTTCGATATCGAGCATGTCTTTATCGATATCGATAATCCAGTGTGATTATCTTGCGGTGCAATAAATAATCATATGGGTTAAATAACCCCTTCATTCGATACACGCGATTAAGTGCGGGGAAACCCTTAAGAATGAAGGACTTCGAGCGTTTTTTGCTATTCAACTCTTGTAAATGACGACTCCATTCGCGCACACTAGCGTCGGTAGAACGAACTGACGGTATAAATCCAACTCAGAAGTGGGGCGTGTGATGCGAGACAACGAAGATCAACGCGTCGACGGCAGCCGCCGAACCTGGCTGATCACGACGACCGTAATGGGCGGAATTGGTGGCGTAGCGGCTTGCGTCCCGTTCGTCGGGTCGTTTGCGCCGTCGGAAAAAGCCAAGGCAGCGGGCGCGCCGGTCGAAGTCGATATATCAGGTCTCAAGCCTGGCGACCTGATGACAGTTGCCTGGCGCGGTAAGCCAGTCTGGATTCTGAACCGTACCGACGAAATGCTCGCCGATGTGAAGAAGGCCGATCCCGAGCTCGCCGACCCGCAGTCGAAGAAAGTATTCAGCTTGCCGCTGCCGGAATACTGCAATAACGAATATCGTTCGCGCGCCGATCACAAGAACCTGCTGGTTGCCGTGGCCGTTTGCACGCACCTCGGCTGCACCCCTACGCCGCGCTTCCAGGAAGGCGCCCAGCCCAATCTCCCTGACGACTGGCCCGGCGGTTTTCTCTGCCCGTGCCACGGCTCGACTTATGACCTGTCCGGCCGCGTCTTCAAGAACAAGCCCGCACCGGACAACCTGGACATCCCGCCTTATATGTTCACTTCGGCGACGTCACTCGTGATTGGCAAGGACGAAAAGGGAGAGGCGTAATGGCGGCTACCGACAAGGAAGTGGAAACAACGGGGTTTCTGGGCTGGATCGACCGGCGCTTTCCGCTGACATCGACCTGGAAGGCACACGTTTCCGAGTACTACGCGCCGAAGAATTTCAACTTCTGGTACATCTTCGGCTCGCTGGCGCTGCTGGTGTTAGTGAACCAGATCGTCACCGGCATCTTCCTGACGATGAACTACAAGCCCGATGCGACGCTCGCATTCGCATCGGTCGAATACATCATGCGGGAAGTGCCGTGGGGCTGGCTGATCCGCTACATGCACTCCACGGGCGCGTCGATGTTCTTCGTCGTCGTGTATCTGCATATGTTCCGCGGGTTGTTGTACGGCTCTTATCGCAAGCCGCGCGAACTCGTGTGGATCTTTGGCTGCGCCATTTTCCTGTGCCTGATGGCCGAGGCTTTCTTTGGATACCTGCTGCCGTGGGGTCAGATGTCGTTTTGGGGCGCACAGGTGATCGTGAACCTGTTCTCGGCCATTCCGTTCATCGGCCCGGATCTGTCGCTCTGGATTCGCGGCGATTACGTGGTATCGGACGTGACGCTCAACCGTTTTTTCGCGTTCCATGTGGTCGCCATTCCGCTGGTGTTGATCGGTCTGGTCGTCGCCCACCTGGTCGCGTTGCACGAAGTGGGGTCGAATAACCCGGACGGCATCGAGATCAAGGCGAAGAAGGACGAGAAGGGCATTCCGCTCGACGGCATCCCGTTCCACCCGTACTACTCCGTCCACGACTTCATGGGCGTGTGCGTATTCCTGTTTATCTTCGCCGCGATCATTTTCTTCGCGCCGGAAATGGGTGGCTATTTCCTTGAAGCCAACAACTTCGTGCCGGCCAATTCGCTGCAGACGCCGAACGAGATCGCGCCGGTGTGGTACTTCACCGCTTTCTACGCGATGCTCCGCGCCACGACCGACCCGTTCAAGATCGTGCTGATGATCTTGGTCGCCTTGCTGGGCGTGCTGGCGTTGCTGCGAGCGCGTGGCAAATGGCGGATTGGTTTGCCGGTGCTGGCTTTGCTGGTGGTGGTGTTCATGGCGCTGACCGAATCGAAGTTCTGGGGCGTGGTGGTGATGGGTACGGCGGTGGTGTCGCTGTTCTTCTTGCCGTGGCTTGACCGAAGTCCGGTCAAATCGATCCGCTACCGCCCGTTCTTCCACAAGGTCTTCTACGGGATCTTCGTATTCGCGTTCCTGGTGCTCGGCTATCTCGGTACGAAACCGCCGTCGCCGGCCAGCACGCTGATCGCGCAGATCTGTGCGTTGATTTATTTCGCGTTTTTCCTCGGCATGCCCTTCTGGACGACGCGCGGCCGCTTCAAGCAGCCGCCCGACCGCGTGCGGTACAAGCCGCATTGACCCCCGCGCCCACAGGAGACACGACGATGAAAAAATGGTTTTCTACCCTCGCGGTGATTGGCGCGGCGCTGCTGTCGTTCGGCTTGACGCCGGCGCACGCGCAGGAAGCACCGCTGGACGCCGCACCCGATAGCTCCGAAAATTTTGCTTCGCTTCAACATGGCGCAAAATTGTTTGTAAACTATTGCCTGAATTGCCACAGCGCGAATTTGATGCGTTACAACCGGCTGACGGACATCGGCATCGATCCAAAGGAGATCCAGGAGAATTTGCTGTTCACGACCGACAAGGTCGGCAACACGATGACCATCGCCATGCGTCCCGAAGACGCAAAAACGTGGTTCGGCGCGGCGCCCCCGGATTTGTCGGTGGAGGCGAGGGCGCGCGGCAAGGACTGGATCTACACGTACTTGCGCAGTTTTTATCGCGACGATACCCGGCCGACCGGCTGGAACAATCGCGTGTATGAAAACGTCGCCATGCCGCATGTGCTGTGGGAGTTGCAGGGTGTGCGGACGGCGAAGTTCGATACCGAAGTCGACGAAAAAACCGGTGAAAAGATCAAACATTTCGCGGGTTATACCCAAGTGACTCCGGGGACAATGTCGCCAGTAGATTATGATTCGGCTATGGCCGATCTGGTTTCGTACCTTTCGTGGATGGCGGAACCGGCCCAGCAGGAGCGTAAGCAGCTGGGTGTCTGGGTCCTGATGTTCTTGGGAGTTTTGAGCTTTTTGGCGTGGCGCCTCAACGCGGCATACTGGAAGCAAATTAAATAACACGCCGCGATCGGTGTGGGTCAGCGTCGTCAAAGCGCCTCCTAGCAGGCGCTTTTCGCACGCTGGCCCTTATGTTTTTCTGAAGGGACTTTTAATCATGATGGTTTTGTACTCCGGCACTACTTGCCCGTTCTCCCAGCGCTGCCGGCTGGTGTTGTTCGAAAAGGGCATGGACTTCGAAATCCGCGACGTTGACCTGTTCAACAAGCCGGAAGACATCGCGGTGATGAATCCGTACGGTCAGGTTCCCATTCTGGTCGAACGCGACTTGATCCTGTACGAATCGAACATCATCAACGAATACATTGACGAGCGTTTTCCGCATCCGCAACTCATGCCGGCGGATCCGGTGCAGCGCGCCCGCGCTCGCTTGTTCCTGCTGAACTTCGAAAAAGAGCTGTTCGTGCACGTCGGCACGCTGGAAAACGAGAAGGGCAAGGCTGCTGAAAAGAATCACGAGAAGGCGCGCAACGCCATCCGCGATCGTCTGACGCAACTCGCCCCTATTTTCCTGAAGAACAAGTACATGCTCGGCGAAGAGTTTTCCATGCTCGACGTCGCCATCGCGCCGCTGCTGTGGCGCCTGGATCACTATGGCATCGAGCTGTCGAAGAACGCTGCGCCGTTGATGAAATACGCCGAGCGGATTTTCAGCCGACCGGCTTACATCGAAGCGCTGACGCCTTCGGAAAAAGTGATGCGTCGCTAATATTTTCGATTGGCGGGCGTGCCGGTTCGACCGGCGGCGCTCCTTTTCGATAGAGGGCAAGTCGATGCAAGAAATATCCACCAAGCCTTATCTACTGCGCGCGCTCTATGAGTGGTGCACGGATAACGGCTTTACGCCGCATATCGCGGTGCGGGTCGACAACGGCACACGCGTGCCGCGCCAGTTCGTACGCAATGACGAGATCGTGCTGAACATCAGCTTCGAGGCCACGAGCCAGTTGCAGATGGGTAACGAGTGGATCGAGTTCAGTGCGCGCTTTTCTGGCAAGTCGCACAAGATCGAGGTACAGGTCACCAACGTGCTGGCTATCTATGCGCGAGAGAATGGCCAGGGCATGGCTTTTCCCGTCGATCCTGCTGCGATCGGCGCGGCGCCGGATGTGTCGGGCGAGGGCGGTGGGCCGCGTTCGTCGGAGCTGGGACCGGAAGAAAATGGCTCTGAACGGATCGAGCAGCGCGAGCCGATGGCGTCTGCGCGAGACACCCGAGATGACGATGAGTCGCCTCCTGACGACGATGGATCTAAATCATCTGGTCGGGGCCACCTCAAGGTCGTCAAATGAAGTAAAATCGCTGACTTCGCCGGCTTAGCTCATCAGGTAGAGCAGTTGATTTGTAATCAGAAGGTGGCGGGTTCGAGTCCTGCAGCCGGCACCAGTTTAGGTTTTCAAGAAGTATCAAGATGTTGTTCGACCCCGCGCCCGGTAACGGTTCGCGGGGTTTTTTGTTTTCGGTGGGCATTAATCGTTTTGCGTTGAATAGTGCGATTGGCTTTGCCCCTCGTGGGCACTTTGCGGGCCGTTCACTGTAATGCAGCACGTGGATTGACCAAGCGTGCGCATTTCTGAGATGAAGTAATTTTTGAAACAGTGCGATGGAATTAAGCAATCGCTGCAGTTCTTGGGGCATTGGTGCTTGCGCGGCCTTACAAGGAAGAGCGTGAGTGGTAGCGAGGCAGCCCATGTCCGACCTGCACGTCCGTCTGGAAGTCTTCTCGATGGACGTCACGTGAGCGCCCAGTTCTCCTCTTATTTTTGCCGAACCCATGCGCGCTTCGCTTGTACTCTTCACGTGCCATTCATACTCTTTTCACAAACCCCTTGCGCAACGACTAAGGGGGTACTAGAATTCGGCCTCTTCGCTTCTGGATGAGGCGAAGAGAAGCGGGAAGTAAGGCGTTAGCTGTTCAATTTCGGTACCCGGAGAGCCAAGCAGGACGGCACTTTGGCGGAATTGGAAGGTCCGGGTGGTCGAGATGATGTTTGTCACGAAGCGGTAAAAAAACCTGTTGACGAAAAGCGAAACGCAGGACATAATCTCGTTTCTGTGCTGCACGAGCAGCGACGCGAAAGCGGCAGGGTTCTGAGGGATGGGAATCGTGCGGTGGGTAGCGAATGTTCTTTAAAAACTAACAGCCGATAAGTGTGGGCGCTTGGTGCTTGGCTTTAAGCGTGGTGGTGTTTTCCGGGGTAACCC
>NZ_JNFG01000050.1 GCF_000729995.1 Caballeronia sordidicola
ACCTGGCCTTCAAGGTAGTGGGCGTCGGCAGCGTCGGGACTCGTTGCCTGGTTCTGTTGATGATGGATGAACTGGGAAAACCCATGTTCCTGCAGATCAAGGAGGCGCGAGCATCTGTGATCGAACAGCATTTTGATGCCGATCGGCTGAACCACGCCGGCGAGCGCGTGGTGCGTGGCCAGCGCGTGATGCAGGCCGCCAGCGACATCTTCCTTGGCTGGGCGACCGGGCCATCGGGACGCCATTTCTATTTCCGGCAATTGCGTGACATGAAGCTGTCGGCGAACATCGAATTATTCGATATCGATTTGCTGGAAGGTTACGCCCGGTTGTGCGGCTGGATACTTGCGCGCGCTCATGCAAAAGCGAGCGGCAAGGCCATCGAGATCAGCGCTTATCTGGGCCAGGGTTCACAATTCGCGGAAGCACTGGTCGCCTATTCGAAGGACTATGCTGATCAGGTTGAACGCGATTTCGACCTGTTTTCACAAGCCGTCCGAAACGGCCGGCTGGTCGCCCGCACGGACGAGGATATGGCGGCGGACTTTCATCTTTGAGCGCCCGGGCAAGTCCGGTGGCAGTCCGTCCTTTAAGGAGGCTTTATGCGCATTCGATCATTCTCGTACCGCCGTCCCGGCTGGCTTCAGTTAGCGGTTTGCAGCGTATTCCTAAGCTATGCCGGGAGCTCCTACGCGGCCAACCTTGGGTTCCTGATGAACACGCCGATTAGTTATATGAAAGAGCGTGATCTGCAGCAACTCAACCGTGCCGCGCAAAAGGCGCTGAACTCGAAGCAGGACGGCGAAGCGCTTGACTGGAACAACGACGGCACCGGCAATGCAGTTCATGTAGAGGGTACCGTTACGCCGCTCAACACACGAAAGGAAGGTGACCGGAGTTGCCGGACGATTGCTATCGTCGCCAAGGCAAAAGGTCAGACGCAAACCTGGGCGCCAACTGCTTGCAAGGACGGCGGCGCGGACAGCAAATGGCAACTGCTTAAACAATAGAGCGGGTTGCGCCAAGACCATCGGGCGATTGGGGCCACTGCAGTTGCACGCATGGCGCGAAGCGTCAAACCGTTGGGAGCTACCGATTACGCAGATCTATTCCGCAACCGGTCCGCTGATTTGAATTGTGAAGCACGTAGCGCAATGCAAGCTGGATGACATCGATTTTTAAGAACTTTGACCTACACTGAATTCGTGTCCGAACGACCTCATTCCGGGTGTGCTTCGATCGCGCAAACAGCAATGCTGTAGATGCACTGCATCATGCATTTCCACACGCAGGCCGTTCGTATCTATCGCAACGCATGAATGCCGGGCGCGCGGATGAGTCTTGCGGCAAACGCCGGCCAGGCACCTAACTCGAAGCAGAAACGCAAACAGGATCGACTATAAAAAAGCGAAGCTTTTCGTGAAGCGCAATTGTCGCTTAGCGCGCCTGGCCACTTCGTATTGAAACCGTTAACCAATCTTGGAAGGCACATCATGCGATTACAACAACGTCTTGCTGCGGAAATGTTTGGCACGTTTTGGCTAGTACTTGGCGGTTGTGGCAGTGCCGTTCTCGCAGCCAAATTTCCCGGTGTCGGAATTGGATTTGCAGGCGTCGCGCTCGCGTTCGGATTAACCGTCCTGACCATGGCTTATGCACTTGGACACATATCGGGTTGCCACTTGAATCCGGCCGTCAGCGTGGGCCTCGCTGTTGCAGGCCGTTTTTCCCCGCGCGACCTGGCGCCTTATATTGTTGCGCAGGTCGTTGGCGCGACCCTTGGAGCATTCGCGCTCTACCTGATTGCGTCCGGCGTGCCCGGATTCGACGCAGTTGCTAGCGGATTTGCATCGAATGGATACGGTGCGCGTTCACCCGGCGGGTATTCGATGACAGCCGCCCTGATCTGCGAAGTCGTGATGACGTTTTTCTTCCTGATGGTCATTCTCGGCACAACCGACGGACGCGCCATCTCCGGTTTCGCGCCGCTAGCCATCGGGCTTTGCCTGACGCTGATTCACCTGATATCCATCCCTGTGACGAATACCTCGGTCAATCCCGCACGCTCGACCGGACCGGCACTGTTCGCAGGTGGCGCCGCGATGGGTCAGCTCTGGCTTTTCTGGGTCGCGCCCATCATTGGAGCATGCATTGCGGGGGTGTTATATCCGCGGCTCTTTCCCGAGAAGGTCGAGGCGATTGCCCCGGCACCCTTGGCTATCGACGCTCCTTGACGCGGGGCTGCATGACGGCTTAATGGGGCCGAGACGGGGCTAGTGGGGCCGCGGTCACGCGATCCCCGGGACAACGGCCGCTCATGGCGCCCACGCCCTGTCCTCGCCTATCCTTGTGTTGCGACATTCGTGCCTCAAAAAAACGAATGGCCCGCCTAAGCGGGCCATTCGGTTCATGCAATCAAGCCGTGCTGTAACGAATTACAGCGGCTGGATGTTCGACGCTTGCAGACCCTTCGGGCCTTGCTTCGCTTCGTAGCTTACTTTCTGATTTTCCTGGAGTGTCTTGAAGCCTTCCGAGCGGATCTCAGAGAAATGCGCAAAGAGGTCATCGCCACCGCCGTCCGGCGTGATGAAGCCAAAACCCTTCGCATCATTAAACCACTTCACAATACCTGTTGCCATTTGCTGATTTTCCTAGAAGAGACGTAATTCCGTTTGGTAGCGCCACCGGCCGTCAATCGGCCAAGCGTTGCAGACTCCTTTTACCACGCGAAAATGACAGTCTGCAATTGGATTCTGCCCGATGTTTCCAAAACAAAGCTCCAAAAACCGTCACGTGCGCAGTCCGGAGACTGCTTGGCGCCCACAATCCGGAAGCTCAGATAATAAATAAAAGATTCGATAAGACAAAGGAAAAAATCTGTTTCTAGCTGACATCGAGGGTCCTGAGAGCGCCTGTCAATGAAAAAGGTGCTGGATACCGGCACTTGTAGCGCCGTTTTTGTATCGGAGGCGCTGTCCGGAACCGCCCATGCCGCATGCAGTTCGACTGGGCCGGCGACAGGCGCGAGCGTCGTTTGCATCGGCTCCGACCGCGGCGCATTGAGGCGCACGGGCGGCGGCGGGTCTGGCACCAACCGCCGCGCCGTCCCGCTCGGCACGGGCGAGGCAAACCAGCCTACGGATACGTCGGCGGACAAGGTCACCACAGCCGGGCCGAACGCCTACGGCATGCCTACCGCCTGGGAAAAGACAAACATCGAGCAATTAAACAACACCTTGGTCCATACCGCCGCCCCGCCCGGCTACCGCTAGCGGTAATAGTTACTCCGACGGGACGACGATCAATGCAGGGACCCTCGCGATTGGTGATATATCGCATTCAAGTGCGCTCCCATGCGTTGCATCGCCGTGACGGCCGGGAGCGGCGGGAGCTGGAATTTGCACAGTACTGTGGCGCCCACACCTGTGGTTCCGGCGACACAACCTAACACTCCGTCAGGTCCGACGAACGCCATGAGCGCCAACCGGCGACATTAGCCAGTACGTCCCTCGCGCCCCATGGACAGCTGCGCTGGTACGCATAGCTGGGGCGCCAGGTACGGTTGAAGGTTCGCCAAGCGCAAATTGTCTGGTGAAACCCGCCGCTCAATGACTTCGGCGACGGCGTCCCCTCCGTGTCGTTCAACAACGGCAACACGTGCACCGGCCGCGTCGGCGTGAGGCTACAGCAAACGTTCAGCGCCGGAATGACCTGGCAACCGTACGGGCAAGTCAGCGTCCTGCGCGCATTCGGCGAGGGCGACAACACGACCTTCGCCGGAACAAGCGTCATTCCGGGCGGCGTCGGACATACGGCTCGACGGTTGAAAGTGGACTGATCGTCCAGGTCACGCGTTCGGGCAACACGTTCGTCAGGGCGAACTATCTGACGAATCTGGGCGGTTCGCATCAACGGACCCTGGACGGAGCGCGCCCGATAGAACTGGCAGACACTCCAAGGCTCTCGCTCCCGCGGGTGAACGCGCTTTTCGGCGCGGCTTCCACGTCCGGCTCGGCGATTCGCCGCGCTCAAGCTCAATACAGGTTGCGCGGTCGACAAGACATCGCAACTCTGCACGATTGTTATTACTGACCGCGTTTTGGCGCGTTGCAGTCGGGCGTGCCGTTGCTCTTCAGAAGCGGCGTGATGCCCTGGCCTTCTGCAATCAGATAGCGGCAACCTGTTTCGTGATCGGTTTCCATCTGGACGTTGATGTCCTCCGTGGTATCGCGAGTGAACCGAGGCGATGAGTAGGCGTTAGTGGCCTGCTTCGGTTCAGCGTTCTGCGCATATGCACTGGATCCAACCAACGCCGCAAGCGATACAAGTAGCCACTTCATATTTTGTACTCCGTGATTTGCAGTCTGTGAGTCTTAGCGATAAAGCACCTTAGTGTAAGAGTGAATCGGCAAGGCTGACGCACCAATGCGCGTTGGCACCGGCGCCGGAAAGGGATAAGTCGACAGACTTGGGCCGGTCAGATCTTCTCCGGTGGTTCTACTTCGTACCGCGTTCGCGCAAATAGTTCTCGAATATTTTGAGAACGTCGGGCAAGTTTCGCCGTCCCAGGCCGATCCGGAAATGCTCGTCACCGTGATCGAGCAGCGTGCTGGGTAGCAGAAGCACGCCGGTACGTTCGAGGACTTCGGCACAGAAGCACTCGAGCTTCTCCAGCGCGTCGGGATCCAGGGCCCAATTCTCGGATTCACCCGCAAGCCACGGCCACGCCGAAACCCCGCCTGCTTCAGCAATCGAATCGTGCGACTGATAACCGGGCATGTGGACGATCATATGATCGCCAGCCCTGAACATCGAATGGACGAAAGAGAAGATCGCTTCCTGAGCGCCCGTGTGCACGATCAGGTTGTCCATATCGATTGATTCGTACAACGTCGCAAGTTCTCGCCGAAGTTCCAACGCACCGGGATATTCGGTGTATCCCAGACGCAGGCTTCCAGGACCTTCCATAGAGCCGGGCTCGAACGCAAGCAGGTCTGTGATCGACATGGATTCCGGGTCGGAACTGCACATCAAGTAGCGTGCGGCGAATTCGTGTTCAGGGCCATGCTTCAGCAGCGCGCGACCGAGTTTCTCGACTGAAAAGCGTGACTGAAGCACGCAAAAGCGCGATGCAGTCAGGCCATCTATCATGTCTTCCAACCGCGCAGGGCTCGTATCGCGGAGCTGACGGATTCCAAGGAGGGTGGCTGACATGAAGAAGCTCATCAACGACGTCTCCAGGGTCGTGCCCGAAATGCTAGACGGACTTGCCGCGCTCAACCCCGGCTTGTCGTTGCTGCAGGGCAGCACGATCATCGTGCGCGCCGATGCCGAGGCGGCCGCAGCGCGCGGCGAAGTGGCCCTGATCGCAGGCGGCGGGTCGGGGCACGAACCCGCTCACGGGGGTTACGTAGGTCCCGGCATGCTTAGCGCGGCGGTAGCCGGCGAGGTCTTCACATCGCCCTCGACCGATGCCGTCCTCGATGCCATCCGCGCCGTATCCGGTCCTGCGGGCGTGCTTCTCATTGTCAAGAATTACACGGGCGACCGCTTCAATTTTGGCCTTGCTGCGGAGATCGCGCGGGCTGAGGGCGTTGCAGTGGAAATGGTGATCGTCGCCGACGATGTCGCTCTCTCGGCGCACGGCGAACACGCTGGCCGGCGCGGTCTTGCCGGGACCGTGTTCGTGCACAAGATCGCGGGCGCTGCTGCTGCCGAGGGACGGCCACTCGGCGAAGTAGCGCAGATTGCGCGCGACGCGGCGGCAGCGCTTGGCACCATGGGCGTGGCCCTTACGCCGTGCACGGTGCCCGCCGCTGGCAAACCGGGCTTCCAACTCGCCGACGATGAAATCGAATGGGGTCTCGGCATTCACGGCGAGCCTGGCGTGGAACGTGGTGCGCTTGAACCTGCACAGCAAATTGTCGGGCGCCTGCTTGCGAAGATCATCGATGACCTTGCATTGAAGCCCGATGACCGCGTCGCGTTGCTCGTGAACAATCTGGGCGGCACGCCATCGAGTGAACTGAGCATTGTTGCGGGATCCGCGCTGCGCTACCTTCGCGAACGTCGGGTTCAGGTGGAGCGTGCGTGGTCGGGCACATTCCTGAGCGCACTCGAAATGGCGGGCATTTCCCTCACGTTATTGCGCGTGGACGATCAACGGCTCGCATGGCTCGACGCTGCAACGCAGACCACTACGTGGCCCGCGTTGAGCGGGCGGGTCGCAGACGCGTCCGTCAAGCCCGTACCTGTCGTGGCAGTTACGAGCAGCGGCGCGCGGCTCTCGCGGGACTCGTCGTTGCGACGGGTTATCGAATCGGTGTGCGCATGTCTTCTCGAAGCGGAACCGGTCCTGACCGAGATGGATCAGCGCGTGGGCGACGGCGATCTTGGTATCAGCCTATCGCGAGCGGCTCGCAGCATCCTTGGCGAAATCGATACCTATCCCTCGGAGAACACGCCGGGCACCGTGCTGCGGACCATGTCCGCCACAATAAGACGCGTGGTTGGCGGCACATCGGGACCGCTTTACGCAGTGATGCTGTTACGCGCGGCAGCGGTCATCGAACAGTCTAACGAGTCGGCCGCGAAAGATTGGTCGGCGGCGTTCACTGCGGCTGTCGATGGCGTGACGGCGCTGGGTGGCGCGCATCCCGGTGACCGAACAATGGTTGATGCACTGCATCCGGCAGCCGTTGCTCTACACGACGCGCTTGCGAAAGATAGTATCGATACGGACGAAGCACTAAAAGCAGCCGTCGATGCAGGGACATCAGGCGCGGCGTCGACGGCCTCGATGACACCCCGGCTCGGACGTTCGAGTTACGTCGGCGATCGTGCGTTGGGTTTCGCCGATCCCGGTGCGCATGCGGTCGGACTTTGGCTTGCCGCGATCCGAAGCGCACTGCAAACTTAACTAAGCTTAAGCAACTAAAACGGAGACGATAAAAATGGATCTGAATCTGCGCGGTAAGGTTGTCGTATTGACGGGCGCAAGCGTCGGGATCGGGCTCGCCGTAGCCGAGGCATTCGCGGCGGAAGGCGCGAACCTGCTGCTCGCGGCGCGACAGGAAGAGCGGCTGACGGAGGCTGCAGCGCGCATCGTGCGGGAGTTCGGTGTATCGGCGGTGCCGGTCGCTTGTGACGTCGCTACCGCTGCAGGCGTCGACAAGATCGTTGCTGCTGCGAGCACGAATTTCGGCGGTGCCGATATCCTCTTCAACAACGCCGGCACGGGCAGCAACGAGACCATCATGGACGCGCCCGATGAGAAGTGGCAGTCCTATTGGGACCTTCATGTGATGGCGGCCGTGCGCCTCGCGCGCGGTCTCGTGCCGTTGATGAAGGCGCGCGGCGGTGGCGCGATCCTGAACAACGCGTCGATATGCGCAACGCAGCCGCTCGGCTACGAGCCCATTTACAACGTGACGAAAGCCGCGTTGATGATGCTGTCGAAGAATCTGGCGAACGAGCTGATCAAGGACAACATCCGCGTCAACACGATCAATCCGGGGCTGGTGCTGACGCCCGACTGGATCAAGACGGCCAAGGAACTGACGCGCGATTCGGGCGGTGACTGGGAAGCGCATCTGCAACACGTCGCCGACGAACACGCGCCCATCCGCCGCTTCGCCACGCCAGCCGAGCTGGCAAGCTTTATCGTCTTCCTGTGCTCGGAGCGGGCTAGCTATAGCGTGGGATCAACTTATTTCGTCGATGGCGGGATGCTGAAGACGGTGTGACGCGCGCCCATGCGCTTAACCGTCCTTGCGGCTTACCGGCAACTTGTTCTCCCGCCGGATCTCGCGAATAAGCGCGCTATGGTCGAGATCGCCGTCGCCGTGATCGACCATTGAAGCGAACAGCGCATCCACGACGTGCGCAACCGGCAACTCCAACCCGAGCGACCGGGCCCGCGCCAATGCGGTCCGCGTGTCCTTCAACTGATACTTCGCGGCGCCGCCGGGTGCGAACGCTTCGTCGATCATGCGTTGTCCGTGCTTGCGCAGGATCGGCGAATCGGCGAACCCGCCAGCAAGCGCTTCGATGACCTTCGCCGGGTCCGCGCCGCCACGCTCCGCGAACAACAAAGCTTCAGCCACGGCAGCAATCGTGTTTGCCACGATCAACTGATTCGCAAGCTTCGTCTGCTGCCCGGTTCCAGCGGGGCCAACGCGCACCGGGCGACCCATCGCACCCAGCAGTTCGCGCGCTGCCTCGAAGGTGTCCAGCTCGCCGCCCGCCATGATTGCGAGCGTTGCATCAATCGCGCCTTGCTGACCGCCTGACACTGGCGCGTCGAGATAACGAAGACCGCGCTCGGCGCTCATTCTCGACTGTTCGACGGAAGTCTCCACGGGGATCGAACTCATCACGATCACGGTCGCGCCGGCGCTCAGCGCGGCTAGCACAGTCTTATCGTGGAATACGATGGCGTCGCAAGTCGGACCATCGCTCAACATGCAGATCAGTACGTTCGCACCTTGTGCAGCGTCGGCCGCCGTGTCGCAGACCACTGCCCCTTTTTCTGCAAGCGCGAAAGCCTTCCCCTTCGAACGATTCCAGGCCTGCACGCCGTACCCGGCCGTGAGCAGGTTACGCGCCATCGGCTCGCCCATGAGCCCGGTCCCCAGAAATGCAATCACCTGGTCCTTCATGCGTCACCTCGTTGTTCGGTAGTCACCATCGGCATGGTCGCCGATCCGGGACGGCGCGGCAACAGCAGCGCGCCCACTCCGCCGGCGCCGACCAGCGCAGCAATCAGAAGGAAGCCCGGCGTGTAGCTGCCGGTCGCCGTCTTGATCAGCCCAATGAGGTATGGCCCCACGAAACCGCTAAGGTTGCCAACCGAATTGATCAGTCCAATACCCGCCGCCGCACCCACGCCCGTGAGCACTTGACCCGGGATAGCCCAGAACGTGATCACCGCGCTATAGACCCCGATTGCAAGCAGGGTAAAGCCCAGGATAGTCGCCAACGGATGATCCACCACAAGCGCAATCGCAATGGACACCGCGGCCAAAAGCGCTGCGCTAGCCACGTGAACATGGCGCTCCTGCTTGCGGTCCGACCGTTTGCTCCAAAAGAACATGACGATGCCGGCAAGCGCGTACGGGATCGCCGTGATCAGGCCGTTTTGCAGCAGTCCGAGCTTGATCCCGAACGACTCCTGAAACGACTGGAGGACGCTGGGAAAGAAGAAGTTCATCGCGTTCGAACCGGACGTAATGCCGAAGTAAGTCAATGCCATCGCCCAGACAACGCGGTTTTTCAGCACGGTCCGGATCTGCGCACCGTGGCTCATGCCCCCGCCCACGGCAAGCGGTTTCGCTGCTTCTTCCGCCGCGAGGGTACGCATGAGCCAGTTGCGTTGTTCGTCGGTGAGCCAGCGCGCTTCCGACGGCCTGTCGCTCAAATAGAACCAGCAGACCACACCCAGCAAGATTGCCGGCAGCCCTTCGAGCACGTACATCAGCCGCCAACCCGTCACGCCGATATGTTCGCCAAGCTCGATCAGGCTGGCGCTCAGCGGTGCGCCGATCACCTGCGAGATCGGCACGCCGAGGTAGAAACCCGCGATCACCTGGGCGCGGTAACGCGCAGGAAACCACAGCGAGAGCAGATAGATGACCCCCGGGAAGAACCCCGCTTCCGCGACGCCGAGCACCGCCCGCAGCACGACGAAATGCACGGACGTTTGCAGCAGTCCCATCGCGCTCGCCACGATGCCCCACGTCACCATGATCCGCGCGATCCAGATGCGTGCGCCGTATCGATGCATCAGGATGTTGCTCGGCACCTCGAAAATAAAATAGCCGAGAAAGAAGATGCCCGCGCCGAAACCGTACAAGGTCTGACTGATGCCAATGTCCTGGTTCATTCGCAACGCGGCGAAACCTACGTTGGTCCGATCGAGGAAAGCAATGATAAAAAGCAGCGCCAGGAACGGGATGAGTCTGCGCGTGACGCGGCTGATCGTCTGCTTTTCCAGATCGGACACTGGCGTGGATAGTGTGCTCATTCGCGCACTCCTCGCGGGTCAGCTGTGCGCAGGACGGGGACAGCTTCGTCCTCGATATGCGCCTGCACGATGGCATCGAAGTCCGGATCGGCATGAAAGCCGAGCGCGCTGGCACGCGCGGCTTCGACATGCGTCGGCCAGCTTTCGACAATGCGTTGCACCTGAGCGTCCGGCACCCAGTCGATCAACCCGGTCGCCGCCACGCCGCCCGCGCGCGCCAGCGACTCCACCATGCCGGCGACGCTGACCGTCAGCCCCGGCAAGGGCAACGTGCGTTCGGCGCCGATGGTGGCATCGTCGAGATACATCGCGTGCAGCATGGCGTCGAGTGCGCGACGCGGCGACGAGATATACACAATCGTGTCCGGCCTGACCGGGCAAACCGCACGATGACCGTTGAGCGGCTCGCGGATGATGGAGCTGACGAAGGTTGATGCGGCCTTGTTCGGTTTGCCCGGGCGAACCGTGATGGTCGGCAGGCGCAGCGTGCGCCCATCGATAAAGCCCCGGCGGCTGTAGTCAGCCACCAGCAATTCGCCGATCGCCTTCTGCATGCCATACGACGATTTAGGCGTGGGCGCGGTTGCATCGGTGACGACGGACGGCAGTTCGCCGCCGAACACCGCGAAGCCGCTTGCGTAGACCAGGCGCGTGCGCGTAGTGCGGGCACGCAGTGCTTCGAGCAGGTTCAGCAAGCCGTACAGGTTCACCTGCATGCCGAGATCGAAATCGGCCTCCGCGGCCGAACTGACGACCGCAGCAAGATGCCAGACAAGATCGACATCGCGCGTGATCTCCGCGACGGTTTCGCGATCATCGATATCGCCAATGCGCACTTCTATGCGCGCATCGGTGGGTACGTCTTCGCCGGGGAAGGCGTCGAAGAGAATGATCTTGGCGATCTCGCGGGGCGCTTCGCCTTCGAGCTGGAATAGGCCGGCATTGAGCAGGTGGCGCGCAATCCGCTTGCCGATAAAACCGGTTCCGCCGGTGATCAGGATACGCAGGGGTGAATGTGATTGCACAGGAACGTCCTCCATGGGGTGAGCGGCCCGGCTTACACGGGTCCGCTCTGTCTCGTCTAAATTTTCTAGCGGGCCAGCCGGTTTCTCCCGGTGCCGTTAAGCTGTCGTCAGACGCGAAGCATCGCGTCGTGTGAACACGTTTATAACCGCACTTCGCCGAATAAAGTGTCGCCTACATGACAGTCTCCCAATCCCTTGAGAACGACGGCGAGCGCCCGTGGACCAGCGCGGAAGCCGTCGCTTATCTGCGCTCATGCGCAGGCATTGACCCCCTGCTCGCGGCGTTGCCTCAGGAAGAAATCGACTGGATCGTCGAGCGCGGGTCGGTTCGCCAACTCAACGCCGGCGACGCTATTCACAGCAAACATGCGCCGTCTGATTCGCTGTATCGCGTGCTGTCTGGCGCGGTGCGGATCAGCTCGGTGTCGGCGCAAGGGCGCGAGGCGATCTTCAATTACTACGGGCGCGATGAATGGTTCGGGCAAATAGGACTTATTGATGGCGGTCCGCGCACGCATGACATTCGCGCTTGCGGGCCGTGCGTGCTTTACACGCTGGCACGGCGCGATGTGCAGGCGCTGCTTGAGCGGCATCCCGCTTTGTATCGGGAATTCGCGCTGCTGTTGTGCGCGGTGATTCGATATTCGTTCGCGCTCGTGGAGGATCACGCGTTGTTGAGTTTATCGGCGCGACTGGCGAAGCATCTTGTGACCCTGGTGGATGCGTATGGGGCCGATCATCCGGCTGGGCGGATCATCGACCTGCATTTACCGCAAGAGGACTTGAGCATGCTGCTGGGTAGTAGCCGGCAGACGATGAATCGCAAGCTTGCCGAGTGGTCTCGGCTGGGACGGATCAAGGTGCAGTACAGCCAGATAGTGGTAGTGAACCGCGAAGCGCTCGTGCAGCTTTATGCGTGAGCAGATTTTTGTGGCGGGCCACGGCTTGCTGCACGCAAAGCTCTGGATAACTTCTGCATAAGTCAGTGAAGTCCTGTGGGCGAAACCTTGATAACTCAGGTGCTGTGCATAAAGTGCCAGAAGTTATCCTTCGCCCAAGTGCCCGCTCCACATTTGGTACGCGAGTTACCTGTTCGCCAGATCCTTGATTCAAAGGGCGATTGACCGCTTATCCACAGAAATGGTCGATGCTTGTTAACTATTACTATGTATACATATCAATCCATTAAAAACCATAAGGCATGGATGCACACAGCGACTTGATGCTGCCTTTTTTATGAGCGCCAGTCCGAATGCAATGACCGGCGGCGCAAGGTGCGTCTCTATGCGAACCGAACTCGCTCGCGTCATCTCCTGACAACACTTCAACCTCAGTAGTTAACATATGTTGTAATTTATTTTGTCATGGCAACATATGGTTATCGGTGCTGCGAGGCGCCATTGATAACCAATGGAACGACTGAGGAATGCCATGAACCGGTTCACATTGCTCGCAGCCGCCGTGATGGCCGCTGTGTCCACGGGCGTCTTCGCACAGGATGCGCAAACGGCCTTGGGCAAGATCCAGGCCTCCAATACGATTGCAATCGGGCATCGGGAAACGTCAGTGCCTTTTTCCTACGTCGATGCCAACAATGAGGTCATCGGTTTCTCGCAAGATATCTGCAACAAGATCATTGATGCGGTGAAGGTGAAGATCAAGAAACCTGATCTCAAGGTGCGGTTCATCCCGGTCACATCGCAGAACCGGATTGCGTTGGTGCAGAACGGCACGGTCGATCTCGAATGCGGCGTCACCACGAACCTGAAAGCGCGTCGGGACCAGGTCGCGTTTTCCGACACGTTCTTTGTCGCGACGACGCGCCTGCTGACACGCAAGGATTCGGGCATCAAGGACTTCCCGGATCTTGCCGGCAAGACCGTCGTCACGAATCAGGGAACCACGTCCGAGCGAATTCTCCGCAAGATGAATGAGGAGAAAAAGATGAACATGCAGATCATCAGCGCGAAGGACTATGGCGAAGGGCGCCTGACGCTGGAAACAGGCCGTGCAGTGGCCTACATGATGGACGACGTGCTTCTGGCCGGCACGCGCTCGCTGACGGCCAACCCCTCGGACTATGTGCTGGTCGGCACGCCACAATCTTCGGAAGCCTATGGCTTCATGCTGAGAAAGGACGATCCGGAGTTCAAGAAGCTGGTGGATGACACCATGAGCGAAATCATGAAGGGACCGGAGATTAAAGCCATGTACGCGAAATGGTTCTTGAAGCCGGTGCCGCCGAAGAACATCAACTTCGATTTCCCGATGAGCGATGCCCTTCAAAAGCTGTACGCCAATCCGAACGACACCGCTTTCGAGTGATTGCTCCTGGCGCGTAAAAAAGCCACCTTACTTCGAAGGTGGCTTTTTATTTGGAGCGGGTTAGCGTTACTCCAGGAACGGCAATGCAGTCTGTCCTTCGGCGCGCATGCCAAAGGTGTTCAAAGTCATCGCGACCAACGCGTAGTAACCGAGCAATCCGACCAGATTGATGACCACCACATGTTCGAAGCGTGCGACGGCTGCTGCGAACGTGTTATCCGATACTCGACGGGTCTCGTATAGCTCCGTGGCAAATTCATAGATGAGCGCGTCATCGGCGTCGTCGAAGGTGGGACGCTCGCCTCGCTGGATGGCATCGGCTACCGCCTTCGGAACGCCTGCATCCAACGCGATCGGATAGTGGATGAACCACTCCCCTTGCGATTGCCATCGCGCGGCGGTGACCAGAATCGCCAGTTCCGACAAGCGCAGCGACAAGCCCGTCTTGTATCGACAAAACGCGCCGAGCCGTTGAGCATGGTCAGCTAATTCCGGGCTATGAATCCACCCGAGGAACGGGCCGTTCAAGTTGCCGCGCGGACCGCTCAGGATGCTTTGAAGAACGGTTTTTTGTTCGTCGGTGGCGTTAGCGATATCGAAATTCGGCAGGCGATGGGTCATGGGTTGTCCAGAGTTTGATTGTCACTTAGTGAGCGCCCGGTGCACCGATGGACGTCAATGCCGCTTCTATGGCGTCGGAAAAACGTGCACCGATTTCATCGATTTGTGCGGGTGTCGTGATGAACGGTGGCGCCAGAAGCACATGGTCACCAACGATGCCATCTACTGTGCCGCCCATCGGATAGACCATCAGGCCGCGCTTCATCGCTTCACTTTTTATCACTGCGTGCAATTTCTTGCTTGCGTCGAATGGTGTCTTCGATACCCGGTCCTGCACCAGTTCCACGCCGATAAACAAACCTCGTCCACGGATATCGCCGATGAACGGATGCTTCGCATAATGCGCGCGCAGCAATCCACGAAGCTGCTCGCCTCTTGCCTGCACATTGTCCAGCAATTTCTCGTCGGCGATGACCCGCTGGACTTCCAAAGCTGCCGCACAAGCGGTCGCGTGGCCGATGTACGTGTGGCCATGCTGGAAGAAACCGGAGCCGTCGACAATTGTGTTGTAGATCTCGTCGCTGACCAGCGTCGCTCCAATCGCCTGGTAGCCGGCCCCCAAGCCCTTCGCGATGGTCAGAAGGTCTGGCGCCACGCCATCCTCTGCGCAAGCGTACAGGTGCCCCGTACGCCCCATCCCGGCCATGATTTCATCCAGGATCAGCAACACGCCGTACTTGTTGCACACCGCGCGGATTTTCTTGAAGTATTCGCGCACCGGCGGCACCGCGCCCGCGGTTGCCCCGACGACCGTTTCGGCGACGAAAGCTGCGACGGTATCGCCACCGAGTTCGAGGATTTTCGACTCGAGTTCATCCGCCAGGCGCTGCGCGAAAGCTTCTTCGGTTTCATCGGCGCGTTGCTCGCGATACGCATAACACGGGCTCACATGGTGAGCTTCGATGAGGATCGGAAGAAACGGTTCACGGCGCCATGCGTTGCCGCCAATAGCCAGCGCGCCGAGCGTATTGCCGTGATAACTCTGGCGACGAGCGATGAAATGACGCCGCTGCCCCTGCCCCTTTTCGACGAAATATTGGCGGGCGAGTTTGAGCGCGGCTTCGATGGCCTCGGAGCCGCCGGATGTGAAGTACACGTGGCCCAAACCAGCGGGCGCGTCTGCTATCAAGCGGTCGGACAATTCTTCCGTCACGGCCGTCGTGAAGAATGAAGTGTGTGCGTAGGGAAGCTGCTGGGCCTGCCGCTTGATGGCATCGATGACACGCTGATTGCTGTGGCCCAGGCACGATACCGCGGCCCCCCCCGATGCGTCGATGTATCGCTTCCCCTCCGAGTCGATGATTTCGATTCCATCGCCTGCAACTGCAATAGGGAGTTTGGCTCGCGGGGCGCGATGAAAAACGGTTGTCATTCTGGCCTCAACGTTTGTGACGATGCCTGTGCGCTCGTCTCTTGGAGAATAAAGGTTTTAAAGCGGAGCTCACCTTGTTGGCGAACTTCAAATTCGACGCCGGTTTCCTTGATAACGAACAGCGCAGTTGCAAGCGTATTTTCGTCGTCAGGGTCGGCCGGGTCGGTGCGATAGATAGGAAGGGTTGTGGATGTCTTGTCAGAGAGGACTTGCAGGAGCGCGAGCTTATTCACTTCGTGCATCTCAGGCAGAAGCTGTCCGAGGCGAGCTTGCCGGTCTCGCGAGGAGCGGGTCACGAGTTGCTGCTCCGCGTCTGCACCCCTATGAATCAGGTGATTCGCATGACCGGAGAGACGCTCGACGTTCTCGATGGAACAGCGTGCGACCGTCGCTTCCACACTCAGGATACGCTCGTCGCCCACGCAGCCCAGCGTGTGGTGAAATCCACTCGCTCGCGCATGGCGGCTCAGTTCATATGTTGCGTCATCGAGCGAGGACGTGTCCAGAACCGCCCGGCACAGCACCATGCGCGGTACACCGAGTTGCGGACGCTTGATCCGAAGGTTGTTGATTGCCTGAACGACGCCCGCCCGATTCACGGCGAAGGTATGTCCTGGCAATGAGCCAGGATAATAAAAACTGACGAAACCTGGTTCGCCAGCCGGCCTTATATCCACAAGCGAGCACTTGTCACGCAAGTAGGGGTCCCCGTCTTCATTGTGAGCCACGAAGCGCTCACGGTTGGACCGGGCCGCGAGCGTTGTGCAACCGTCGGGCGCGTTGTGAATCAACTCGCCCCGGCAATTCCAAAGGAAAACATCTTCCTTCATCCAACCCATCCCTGCCGCCATTCCATCCAGTTCTGCAATGGCGTCCGGGTAAGCATCTTCAGCAATCCGGCGAAGGTCTCGAACGTAGTCGCTACCGCGCCATTCGCTCACCGCTTTCCAAGCGGCACTCTGGTTCATATACGCGTTGATGACCGGACGCGCCAGGACGCCAAGGCCCAAACCAATTTCGTATGGCGAGCCGCTTATGACTAAAGGAGTGAGAAACGACATTGCTGTAACTGACCTCGTTTAAGACACGTGCTGAAGAAACTCTTTCAAGCGCTGCGATGGCGGTGTGTCGATGAGGTCGGTTGGCTTTCCGTCATGCGCAATGCCGCCCTGGTCCATGAACAACAAACGCGTTCCAACACGTTTGGCAAAGCCGATTTCGTGCGTTACAACAATCATCGTCATGCCCTCGGCCGCAAGATCCTGCATCACTTTGAGCACTTCATGCCGAAGCTCGGGGTCGAGCGCGGAAGTCGGTTCGTCGAACAGCATGAGCTTTGGCTTGATGGCGAGTGCACGCGCGATAGCAACTCGCTGCTGCTGCCCGCCGGAGAGCTCAGACGGGTAGTGATTCGCTCGCGTTTCCAGCCCCACCTTCTTCAACAACGCCACGGCCTGGTCTCGTGCATCGGCTCGGGAGGCGTTGCGCACCTCCATTGGGCCAAACATCACGTTCTCGAGCGCGGTCATCTGCGGAAACAGATTGAACTGCTGGAACACCATGCCGGCCTCAAGCCTGATTTCCTTGATGTCCGCCGTGCTGCCTTTGACGCTCTTCGTGTCGACAAGCAGGTCGCCACCAGATATTTTCTCGAGTGCATTAATGCATCGGAGCATGGTTGATTTGCCGGAACCCGATGGCCCGACGACCACGACCACTTCGCCGCTGTCGATCCGAAGACTGATGTCCTTGAGCACTTCGACGTGTCCGAAGCTCTTGGACACCTTTTGAAATTCGACCATTGTCATAAGATTCGCATCCTTCGCTCAACGACGCGCAGCGTTAGCGTCATCACGCCGGTCAGCACCAGATAAATGATGGCAACCGCCGTCCATACTTCCACTGCCCGGAAGTTGCCGGCAATAATCTCCTGTCCTTTGCGTGTCAGCTCACCCACACCAATGACGATGAAGAGTGACGTATCTTTCAAGCTCACAATGCACTGATTGCCAAGCGGCGGGATAAGCCGGCGGAATGCGAGCGGGCCGACAATCTTCAGCAAGACCCGGGGCATTGACATGCCCATTGCCAACCCCGCTTCCATCAGTCCCTTCGGAATCGAAATCAGCGCACCGCGAATCACTTCGGCCAGATACGCACCCGAGTTGACGGTGATAGCGATGATGGCGGCCGTCAAGCCGTCGATGCGAATATGAGCGAGCAACGGCAGTGCGAAATACAGGAACATCACCTGAACAACAATAGGCGTTCCACGAATCAATTCAATGTAGACCTGCGCGAGAACGTTCAGAGCGACCGGGCCATAGGCGCGGAACATTCCTGCAATCAAGCCTACGATGAAGCCGCCAATGAGACCGAACGCTGCGATAAAAACAGTGAGCTTCACGCCTTCCAGCAACTCAGGCATTGAACTCCAGATAACCGACCAATCGAAGTCCACGAACCGCTCCTAAAAACCATTGAATGGGCGCGGCGGCACTCCGCCGCGCACGTGCTGACGATCAGGATTTCGGCGGTTCTGAACCAAACCACTTCTTGTACAGCGTGGCATAGCGGCCATCGGCCTTGATCTTCTTCAACTCTTCATTGACCTTTGGCACCAACGGGCTGCCCTTGGGAAAGCCGATGCCGTACTTGTCGCCGCTTACTGGAACACCGGCCGTTTTTACCTTGCCTTTGCCCGCTGTATTGACGAAGTAAAGGACATTCGGGGTGTCATGCATGGCGGCATCGACGCGGCCCGCTTCGAGCGCGAGATACGCTTGGTCGATGTTCGGGAACTGGCGAATTTCGGCGGGCTTCAAGTTCGCCTTGATCCAGTCGATGGTCGCCGTGCCCGTCTTTGCCGCGATGACCTTGCCGTTCAAGTCATTGATTGATTTGATGCTCGTGTTGTTCGTCTGCACCATTGCCGCGAGGCCGCTGTCGTAGTACGGGTCCGAGAAATCGATGGCCTTCCTGCGTTCTTCCTTGATGGTCATCCCGGACAGGGCGACGTCGATGTTCTGCGTTTGCAGACCTGGAATTAGACCCGCGAAGTCCATGGGTTGAATGGTGTACTTCCAGCCCTGGTCCTTGGCGATTTCCGCCCACAGGTCCAGGTCAAAGCCGACGTACTTGTCGCCTTGCTTGAATTCGAACGGCATGAACGACGTGTCCGTACCCACCACCAGTTCTTTGGTCTCCGCGTGCGCCAAGCTGCTACTAAAGATGGCTACCGCAACGACCGACATAAAAAAGGAACGACGTCCCATTTGGCTTCTCTCCCCTGTATTTGGCGATGCCTCTCTCCGGCATGGAGGTCTGGCTCCGACAACACTGAGCACGAAGTAACATGCGATGCTATATTTTCACGTGTTACAACATATGTTGTCAACGTGAATGTTAGCTCGCCAAAAAAGAGTCAATGGATTTTTGCGGCGGGAAAGTCTGGATGGCGGAGACCTGCGGGCGCCGATACAACGGAAGGGGTGTCCTTGCTTCGGCGCGCGGCGACAAGATTTACGACGAGTAGGCGCCCTTCGCGTGGAGCGCGGATTCGGCCGCTTCCAGCAACTCGACGGCCGATCGCCCTTCGAGCGCAAGCAGATGGGCAACCAGAGATTCCGCTATTGCCGATGCCGCGACAAGCGATGGAAAAAAGGACGGGCTCTCGTGCGAAAAGATGAGGACATGGTCGGCGTTGAGGGCGAGGGGTGACACGGCGCTGTCGGTGATGGCGATAAGCTTGCAGCCCTGCTCTTTCGCCGCTTGCGCGACGCGCACGGCTTCGGCTGAATACGGGGCGAAGCTTGTTACGACGGTTGCGTGCCCTTTGGCCATGCCGCGTAGTTGCATTTCGAGCGTCCCGGCCTCGCCGTTGACCAAGCTCACCGATGACCGGAATAGCCGATAACCGTAGACCAGGCTGAACGCGACCGGATAACACGAGCGGAATCCCGCCACGTGGACATGCGGCGCTTTGCGCAGCATCTTCGCGACCTCGACGATCTTCGTGCCGTTTTGTGCGACCGTGACTTCGAGGTTGTGGCTTTGGGCGATGGCAAGTTCCTGGACTAATGACTCGCCGGAACCGCCTTTGACTAGCGCGCGGGCTTTGGTCGTTAGCGCTTCCGGACGCGTGCGGACACGGGCGACGAAGATTTCACGCAGCTCGTTCCAGCCGGGGAAGCCCAGTTGCTGCGATAACCGCACGAGGGCCGCGGGTTGAACGTTGGCGCGTTCGGCGACCTTCCGCATCGAAAGAACTGCGACTTCGTCAGGGAAGTTCAGCAGGAAACCGGCGCCCGCCTGGAATTGCGGGCTGAACTCGGGAAACTTCGCACGTATCGCTGAAACCAGGTCTTCGAAATTGGACGACACGAAACAAACCTCGTTAGATTGACAACATTTGTAGTTTAACGAGGTTGCTGCGTTGACGGGATGTTGTTGGCAGCCGGAAGTCGGCTCGTGGGCGCGTTTCTATCGAAACCTCGCCGGCAGATAAGGTGTTGGATCGGTGAACGTCGCTTCACCCGTCATCATTTCAGCGAGCAGCCGTCCGGTCACCGGACCGAGCGTCAGTCCATGATGGTTGTGACCAAAAGCGAACCACAGACCGGCGTGGCGTGCAGCCGGTCCGATCACGGGCCGCATATCTGGCGTGCATGGCCGCAAGCCTAGCCAGGGTTTCTCGTCCAGCCGGTTGCCGAGCCCGAAGAGCGGGCGCGCCGCGCGCTCCGCGAGATCCAGTTGCGCCGGGTTGGGCGGCCGTTCGCGTCCCGCAAGCTCAACGCCGGTTGTAAGACGTAGCCCTCGCCGCATGGGCGCCACCACATAGCCGCCTTCAATATCCACGACCGGGCGCAGCAAAGGTGAGCCCGCGTCGCTCGCGTAGTGCATGTGATAGCCGCGCTTGGCGATGAGCGGCACGCGATAACCGAGCGGTTTCAGCACCAGATCGGACCACGGACCGAGTGCGACGACCACCGATTCGGCTTCGAGTGGACCGCTATTCGTGAGTACCCGCCAACCGCTGCCGCGCGCTTCGAACGTACCCGCATCGCCGGTCGTGACCATTCCACCTTCACGCTCAAAGAGGCGCGCGTAGCCCTTCGTCAATGCGCCCGGGTCGGATACGCTTCGCGGATCGGTCCAGTGAATCGCGCCTGCATAGCCTGCGCCGAGGGAGGTTTCAGTGCTTCGCAATCCTGCGTTGTCGAATAGCGCGATGTGCAGGCCATGTGCATTCGCCACGCGCTCCGCCGCAAGCGATTCCCGTTCGAACAGTGCCGGCGACCGGTACGCCTCGAGCCAGCCGGTTGGCCGCACCAGATCGTGCAAGCCCGCGAGGTCGATCAATGCCTCGTGTTCCGCCACGCTGCGGCCGATAAGCGGAAGCATGTCGCGCGCCGCCGCCTGTAGCCGCAGCGGCGCCGACTCCCACCAAAAACGCGCGAGCCAGCCCGCGTAGGAAGGCAGCGAGCGAAGGTCGTAACGCAACTCTGTTGAATGGTTGCCCAAGAGGCGCAGCACGGTGCGCCAATCGCGTGGAAACCCGTACGGCACGACCGACGACGCCTCGATCAATCCAGCATTGCCGAAACTGGTTTCCTCCCCCGGCGCACGTCGATCCACCAGCACGACGTTGCGGCCGCGTTGCTGAAGATGAAGCGCGGCGCTTACACCCACGATACCTGCGCCGAGTACGATTACGTCTTTAGTCATAGGGTTCCATACGGCTTGCTTCAGCGCGTTCGTGCGGCTACTTCACTTCGCGATGATGTCGCGTTTGAAGTACTTCTGCGACAACTTGCTGAGCGTGCCGTCCTGGTTCAACGAAGCGAGCGCCGCGACGATTTTCGCCTTCAGTGCGGGGTCGTTCTTGCGCAGTCCGAGGCCGGTGCCTTCGCCAAGCGTCGACGGGTCCGACAGCGCCGCCCCGGCAAAATCGAAGTCTTTTCCCTCGGGTTTGGAAAGAAATCCATCGATTGAGGTCTGCACTTCCTGCACCGCGCCGTCGAGCCGCCCGGCGGAAAGATCCGCGAAAATCTGGTCCTGGCTCTGATACGTGACGACGGACACGCCTTGCGCGGCCCAGTGCGCGCGCACGAAATCCTCTTGCGTCGATCCCTGTAATACGCCCACCGATTTGCCCTTGAGACTTGCCGGTGTCGGCAGCAGCCCGGAGCCGCGTTTGGCGATCATCTGGATCGGCATCACATAGACGGCGGGAGTGAAATCGATCGCTTGCCGGCGCTTGTCGGTAATGTTCATTGCCGAGTTGATAACGTCGAACTTGCGTGCCTGCAGCGCCGGAATCAAACCGTCGAAACTGTTTTCGACCCATACGCATTTCACTTTCATGCGCTGACAAAGCGCATTGCCGATGTCGATGTCGAAGCCTTCCAGTTGACCGGACGCGGTCTTGCTCTCGAATGGCGGATAGGACGCCTCCACCCCGAAGCGCAGCGTCTGCGACGATTCGGCGTGTGCGATGCCAAGTGTGAGAGCGAGGCTGGCCGCGCCCGCGAAGCAAATCATTCTCCAGTTCATTGTCGTCACCGTAGTCATGTGTTGAACCAAACGCCATCCGTTCGAGTGGCGCGCATCGCGAACGCCGCAGCTGCCATCGCAATATAGATAGAAATAAAATAAAAGTCTAGAATGGACGAAAATGTCCACATCGAATGAAGGAGACGTAGTATGAAGGATTCACTCGGCTCCGGTCGGGACGCGGTGCAGAGCGAGGGCACAGTGCCGCTAGTCGTCGACGAAGCGCGGGTTCGCGCCGCGCTGCCCTCGCTCGATGTTCGCGGGGCGCTGACCCACATGTTCGCCGCGCTGGGCCGTGGCGAGGCTGTGCAGCCGCCGCAGACGCTCACGCTCTTTCCGCAGCAGGCGGGCGATTTCATTACGTATCTCGGCGTACTCGCCGAGGAGGGCGTGTTCGGCGCGAAGCTGTCACCGTATATCGCGAGCGCTGGCGCGCCGGTGATCACCGCGTGGACCGCGCTCATGTCCATACACAACGGCCAGCCGCTGATGTGGTGCGACGCCGCGCTGCTGACGACCGAACGCACGGCCGGCACGACTGCGCTCGCGGTCGACTACCTTGGGGCGCCCGGGAGCAGGCGGCTCGCAGTGATCGGCGCAGGCGCGGTGGCGCGGGCGCATTTGCGGCACGTGGCACCGCTGCGGGAATGGGACAATATTCGGATTTACTCACCGCGTCTCGCCGGGGATATCGACACGCAGGCCGCGATTCGAGCGATGGACCCGCGCGTGAGCATCGCCGGGTCGACGGCCGAGTGCGTGCATGATGCCGATGTCGTAATGCTTTGTACGTCGTCGGGTACACCCGTGTTGCCGCTCGGCGACCTGACAAAACCGGCGTTGATCACGTCGATCAGTACCAACGTCGCGCGGGCACACGAAATCGATCCTGCGTCGCTGCCGGGGCTCGACGTGTATTGCGACTATCGGCGGACTACGCCACAAAGCGCCGGCGAAATGATCATCGCGTCAGAGCAGCACGGCTGGTCATCCGATGCGATTCTCGGCGACTTGGCCGAACTCGCCAACGGGGCCTGCCGGACGCCATCATACGAGCGGCATGCGCTGTTTCGTTCGGTCGGCCTCGGCTTGGAAGATGTCGCGCTTGCTTACGCGCTCTACGTGCATCTGCGTGCGGGAGCCTAGCGGTATCATCGCGACTTGATCATCGCCATTCCGGTCCACTTCGATGCAGAAAAGAAAGACTCCGAAAACGAAAGCATCGGCTCGCGAGATGCTGCTTGCGCGCTATGCCCATCTGGCCGACAGCGTCACCACGCTGTTCTTCCCCTATGCGGAAGTGGTGATCCACGATCTGTCGGATCAGACGGTCGCCTATTTGTCGAACAATCTGTCCAAGCGGGAAATTGGCGACGAGTCAGCGCTTGAAGACGTTGAGGAAACGACGGCCAACAAGCTGCTCGGACCTTACGAGAAGGTGAACTGGGACGGGCGCCGGATGCGTTGCGTCAGCACCGCGCTCTTCGACGACGAAGGCAATGCCGCCGGCGTGATGTGCATCAATTTCAACATCGCTGCGTTCGAGGAGATGCGGTCTACGCTCGACCTGTTCCTGCGGGGTGCAGGCGTGGTTGCGCAACCGGCGGAACTGTTCAAGGACGACTGGCAGGAGCGCATCAATACGTTTTTGCATGGCTGGCTGCGCGAGCGGCAGATTGCGTTGAATTCGCTGACAAGGGATCATCGACGCGAGTTGGTGGAGGCTTTGCACGCCGAGGGGGCTTTTAATGGAAAGAGTTCTGCGAACTACGTGGCGAAGGTGCTTGGTATGGGTCGGGCGACCGTTTATAAGCATCTGCGGGAAATGAAAGAGGGATCGGACGATGGGGGGGCGGGAGTGCGTGGGAATGGGGCGCGGTGAGTTGATGGGTTGGGGTCGGTGATTGGAGTTCGCATTGAGGTGGCGCACACGCGACATGTGGCGAGCGTAACAACCGACGACTGGCCAGATGAGCCCGTTCGCATTTCAGGCGCTGTCAGTTTCTGCTTCCGGCCATAGGCGCGGGAACAGATATCGAACAACTTGATTGGCAACACGAGTCCGATGGGACCTTTGGGCGTTCTTGATCGAACAATGCCCAGCTTGAAAAGATCCGCCAGTGCTCGGTCCGCAGTTCGGTTTGCGAGACCCACCATGGCTTTGAATGGACATTTCGATGACCGCGTTCATGGCGGATCCGCGTGCGGGGAATTTCGACAAAAAACGACCGCAATACATAGAGATAGCCGAATCATGGCGAATCTTGTGGCGAATGTTAGAGGTCATAGATCATTCACACAGACCATTCGATTTGTCGCAAAGCGAAGCATATCGACGACGGCCCTGGCGACAGCAATCAATGTTTCTACCGATCCGTCGCGAACCCGTGACTCGCGTATGCCCCGCGCGCCCTCACACGCGAGCGAACATGACTTCGCGACTAGAACACGAGGTTTGCTTAATCATCGCCAAGTTGATGTTTCGCCGATTAGATTCCGGCTGCGGTTCTGAGTCGCGTCATGCTCTGGAGTTTCAGTACAAGAAGGTGCGGAGTTCGGGACGGATTCAGCGGTCGTTCGCGCCTTATCTGGTCCCGCGTGCCGCAAACGGTCGCTTACGAAAAAAAGGCCTGCGCCAAATTCGACCCGATTTAGCCTTTCGGCTACTTTGTACAATGTTGGAACCGCACTTTAAAGCCGCCGTGGCTCAGTTAGGCCCGTCGGATTTGACTGAGCACCGCTGCTAAAAGGTAGCATCGTCCCCACCAAGATCATTTGATTCGGCGTACGACGTAAAGCGTGACCGTTTTATCAATTGATAAACCAAGATGATCGCTTATCAACTTCGGCGTCACAAACGGACGATGCTAAGCTAGCGGAACCCAAGCTGTACTGAAACCGAGTTCACGCAGCATTGTGAACGTGTTGCAGAAGGAAACACCGTTGTCTTGGCACACATCAGGCACTCTGCGATTCGCTCGCCTCTTACCAGGCGCAGAGACTTCGATCGAAACTACCGTTCGATTCATAGGGTCCGCTGCTGCATATGCAATCAAAAACGGGTCCCTTCCAATTTCTTCGATCTCGGTGTCGGTAAGATTATCCCCATACCCTTTCGCCAATACAGCCGACACGAGCTCCGCGTCTGCTTCTTCCTGCAACAGAAGTGTCTCATAAACATCTGCACGATTAAGCCACGAGACCAACGCGTCTTTTTTCGCCTTACCCCCGCCATCTCGAACTTCTTCCAATGTTTCGATGGGCATTTTTACGGACCCTTGCTCTGCCATGTGCAGTAGCCATGCCCAAAAGACCGGCACCATCTCCATGGCGTAATAATCACGGTTGGCGGTGATGAGTACGTTTGCGTCAAGAGGATACAGCTTCGCACCGCTACCCATGCTATGACGCTCCCACCAGTGCTTGCACATTGGTAGGTCGAACCCCTAAGATTCTGCCTGCTTTGGTCGGAGTCACAAAGCCCTCAGCTATTGCTCTGCGAGTGACCTCAACTAGAGCGTTTCCAACCCTATGTCTTTTGACGATATAGTAGTTGGGTCCTCCCGCTGCATCGGCCGCTTTTTCTTTCCTTTTCGCCCTCTCGGCTTCCCAGTTTCGCCGGAACTCTTCTGTGAGATCCGACCACTGGCCGCGGTCGATTTGGCGGCGCTTTAGAAGTCGATATACGACGAGGGCGCGACTCAGCTTCCTCTGGCTCGCGAAGTTACTGATAGCCGCGATTACATCGTTGCGATCCTGGCCCAGTTGCCGGAGCTCGTCCAGCTCTGCTTCCGGCAAAAGGATCTCACTGGCGATGTCATTGCAGAACTGTTCGATCTTTTGCTCGAAATCAGCTCCGCTCACTCCCGTACGGCCTAGCCAAATATGCGCCAACTCATGTAGCAGCGTGAACGACCAAGCAACCTTCGCGTCTTGGTCATTGACAACGATGAACGGAGCTACTTTCTCCGCCAACGCGAACCCTCTAAAAATGTCCGTACTCAAGGCCGTGTGATGTGTTCCGAGATTGCCAATAAGAAGCACGAAAACACCAAGCTTCTCAGTCAAAGCACGTAGATAATTGAACGATTCTTCGACAGTCTTTTTTCTTCGAAACTCGTTTAGATCTAACGATAGCCTTGCGCAAATTGTCTTTGCTGCGTCAGCAACCGACTGATCTGGTGTAATGCTGCCGACAAAGTTCAAAGGTCTCGCTTCATCCGTATCTTCCAGCATCGATCTTACCAGTCGCTGCCGGACAAACACATCACGAACAAGAGCGTCCAGTTTCGGGGCGCTTTCGTACTCTCGACCTCCGGGTAGCGTTCGGAAGTCTTCGCCGCGTTCGCTTTTTTGCGGAGGTTGCTGGAGATAGAACGTCAGTAGTGGTCGGCGATATTGCTTGGCCATCCTAAGAAGCAGTGGCCGACTAAGAGCCTTGGTCCCTTTTTCGTATTCTTCGAGAGCATCTCGACCATTTTGGCGTGCGCCGCCGAGTTGCAACGACTTTGCGGCTTCGTCGATACCGAGGCCCGCAGTTTCTCTAGCCCACACAAGGATCTTCGGGTTTATCTGCGGCATTGTGGTGTAATCATACTGACTAAAAAAACGCGGCTTGTCGTGGCACTATGATAGAGGGTATCACAGAATAAAGGGGTCAAATACTAACCGGCTTTGCTCACGATTTCGGCTGGTCGAGCAAGCATGCTATCGGACGAAATAGTCGCCAAGACCCTAGATCTCTGACCGGACACCATCCAACGCCGACCGGACGAGCGACACGTTGCTTCCTCAGGCGAACCCCTTTGGCATGGCGCGCAGTCTCTAGCTTGCGACGGGATTAGTCATCTAGTACGTAGCCTTACGTTCGGCGACTTCCTTGCGGGAAATTCGGTGATTCGTCGGCCAAAGCCGAAGGCCTCTTGATGGTCCAACGCCGCCATCCAAGAGCTTACTGTCATGTTGGATCTATCGGGTCGGCGGCCTCTTGTCGATGTCTCGAGCGTTCGACTTATCGTTGCTCACAGAACTTGTCAGAACACAGTTGACGACTACTCGAGAGTTCTATCTTTCACAAGGAAGGTATGGATTCGAGTAAGATCGGCTTTCAATCACTTGCGGTCTTTGGCATAGATTTTTTTTGCGCGCAAGAGGCGAATTTACACCGCGACTGCATCAATACATGAAGCGAAATTCTGATCCATCTTGGTCTGAGGAGCTCGCCGATTTGCCGGAATGGGATCGCGCGTTCTGGCTCTCACGCGCTTTTATCGAGGCGAGCTTATGTCTGTGCAATAGCATGTTGAGCGGAGAACTCAGTTCCCAGTATTCAACGAGCCGCGTTGTATGGCATCTGGCTCGCCAAGGAGTCGAGTTATTTTTAAAGGCGGCAATCGGCGCTGCGGTCGGGTCGCGCTTAGTCCCAGCGACACATGATTTACGCCGCCTAGCTTTCGAATACCGACGCATCTATTCAAGCTTAAGTTTTTCTCTTGAATTTCCTTCGCACTTTCACGTAGACACAAATCTTGACCTCTTTCCCGAAGTTCAGGATACGTTTCACGCGACCTTGGATCAACGTCATCGATACCCAGCAGACCGAATGGGCGAAAGCTTTACCACAAGGGAAACGTTTGACCCTTTAATAACGCAAAGAGAATTAGAGAAACTTGATCGTGATTTAAAAATTCTTGAGTCTGCATATATACGGCGTGTACTTCAGGGTCTGCCACCCATCACGTAAGGGAGAAGAATTGTGTCACCACACCCTTTTGTGTTGACCTGGCGCGGGCCGGCAAAGGTACATGGACGCAGCCCCAGAGTTAAAACTGAGGCATAGCAACGTCAATCTCCTAGAGGGAAGCTTGGGCTGTGCTTAGCCGATAAAAGCCGGTCCCGCCAAGCCGCCCAATTGTTCCAAGCAAAAAGCCGATGTGCAGTAACGGGGTTCATATCTGTAAGCTCGTCGGCCCCGCCAAATCGACCGGCTTTAATCCTTCAGCTCTCCCCTCACTCCACCGTCACACTCTTCGCCAAATTCCTAGGCTTATCCACATCCGTCCCCCTCGCACAAGCCGTGTGATAAGCCAGCAACTGCAGCGGCACGACATGAAGAATCGGCGACAGCAACCCATAATGCTCAGGCATCCGAATCACGTGAATCCCATCCTCGCTAACAATCCGCGTATCCGAATCCGCGAAAACATAAAGCTCCCCACCTCGCGCCCTGACCTCTTGCATATTCGACTTCAGCTTTTCCAGCAGCGTGTCATTAGGCGCCACCGTCACCACCGGCATCGCCTCAGTCACCAACGCCAGCGGCCCATGCTTCAACTCCCCGGCCGGATAAGCTTCCGCATGAATATACGAGATCTCCTTAAGCTTCAACGCGCCTTCAAGTGCGATCGGATAATGCAGCCCACGCCCGAGAAACAGCGCATTCTCCTTGCGTGAAAACTCTTCCGACCAGGCGATGATCTGCGGCTCCAGCGCCAGCACGCTATTCAGCGCCGCCGGCAAATGCCGCAACTGCGTCAGATAATCCGTTTCCTGCTTCTCACTCACATGCCCGCGCAGCGTCCCAAGCGTCACGGCCAGCACAAACATCCCGACCAACTGCGTAGTAAACGCCTTAGTCGACGCCACGCCAATCTCAGTCCCCGCATGCGTCAAAAACGCGAGCTTCGTCAGCCGTACCATCGCGCTAGAGGCGACATTGCAAACCGCCAGCGTATGTTTATGCCCAAGCGCTTGCGCATGTTTCAACGCAGCGAGCGTATCCGCAGTCTCACCCGACTGCGAAATCACCACGACCAAAGCCCGTGGATTCGGCACCGACTCTCGATACCGATACTCACTCGCAATCTCCACTTGCGTAGGAATCTTCGCAACCGATTCAAGCCAGTACTTCGCCGTCATCCCCGCATACGAACTCGTGCCGCACGCGAGAATGAGCACGCTGTCGATATCGGCGAAAACCTCTGCCGCGTCCGCCCCGAACAAATCGGCGGAGAAACGATCGGTTTGGGGAATCGTGTCGGTGATCGCACGCGGCTGCTCGAAGATTTCCTTCTGCATGAAATGCCGATACGGCCCAAGCTCAACCGCGCCGCCATACGCCGCGACCACGCGCACTTCGCGCTCGGCAGGCATTCCATCGCGATCGACAATCTTCACGCCGTCCAGCGTGATTTCGACCACATCGCCTTCATCGAGGAACGCAAAACGATCGGTGCTGCCGGCGAGCGCGAGCGCATCGGAGGCGAGGAAGTTCTCGCCATCGCCCACTCCAACCACCAGCGGCGACCCCTGCCGCGCGCCGACCACGGTATGCGGCTGATCCTTGTGAATCACAGCAATGGCGTACGCGCCATGCAACTCCTTCACGGCGTCGCGCACGGTCTGGAACAGATCGCCGCGATACATGCTGTGAATCAAATGCGCGATGACCTCGGTGTCCGTCTGCGATACAAACTCGTAGCCCTTCCCGCGCAGCATCGTCCGCAAGGTCTCGTAGTTCTCGATGATCCCGTTATGCACCAGCGCCAGTTCGTTACGCGAAAAGATGGGATGCGCGTTGTCGGTGACGGGCGCGCCGTGGGTCGCCCAGCGAGTATGCGCAATGCCGGTTGCGCCTTCCAGATGCGTATCGCGGACCTGATCGGCGAGATCGGCCACGCGCGCGACGCTGCGCGCGCGCTTCGGTTCACCTTCGGCAATCACGGCTACGCCGCAGGAATCGTAGCCGCGATATTCCAGCCGCCGCAGACCTTCGACCAGCACCGATACGATGTTACGTTGCGCAACCGCGCCGACAATTCCGCACATGGCGTCGTCCTTTACAGATTGTTTTTGAATCGCTCGAAAACGCCCGGCGCTCGCCGCCCGGGCGCGCGCTCAAGCACATGACTGAGCCGTCTAATTGTTCAAGCTTTCTTTTTTGTCGGCCGTACGTAACCGCTCTTGCTGATCTGAGTTTTTTCGTTCAGCACCAGCTGGTCTTCCGCGACATCCTTCCAAACGGTCGTCCCGGCCGCGATCGACGCACCACGCCCCACACGCACCGGCGCGACGAACTGCGTATCGGAGCCGACGAACACGTCGTCCTCGATCACCGTGCGGAATTTGTTCGCGCCATCGTAATTACATGTGATCGTGCCCGCGCCGATATTCACTCGCGCCCCAATATCCGAGTCGCCGATATAACTCAAATGATTGGCCTTCGACCCACGCCCGAACACCGCGTTCTTCACTTCGACGAAGTTGCCCACGTGCGCTTCGTCGCCGAGCACCGCGCCCGGTCGCAGGCGCGCATACGGTCCGAGCACGACGTTCGCCCCGGTCGTACCGCCCTCGATATGCGTGAACGCATCAATGCGCGTGCCCGCGCCAATCGATGCATTGCGAATCACGCAGTTCGGTCCAACGATCACGTTATCCGCCAGCGTCACATCGCCTTCGAAGACGCAATTCACGTCGATAGACACATCGCGTCCGCAGGTCAGCGTGCCGCGCACATCGATTCGCGCGGGGTCCAGTAACGTCACGCCGGCAACGAGCAACTCCTCGGCAATATTGCCTTGATGAATCCGTTCAAGTTCGGCGAGTTGCTGCTTGCTGTTCACGCCGAGCGTTTCCCACTCTTCGTCGGGTTGCGACGTGACGACTTCAATGCCGGCTTCGAGCGCGCGCTCGACGACATCGGTGAGATAAAACTCGCCCTGCACGTTGTCGTTTTTCAGCGATGCCAGCCATTCGCCCAACTGCGCGGTGGGCGTAATCACAATGCCGGTATTGATCTCGGCAATCGTCAACTGGCCGGCATTCGCATCTTTCTGCTCGACAATGCACTGCACGGCGCCCGTCGGATCGCGCACGATGCGGCCGTATCCGGTTGGATCATCCAGCGTGACCGTCAGGACGCCGTAGCGGCCGTCGGACGCCGCATCGACCAGGCGTTGCAGCGTGCTGACGCGGGTAAGCGGCACATCGCCGTAAAGAATGAGCGTAGGCACGGAAGGGTCGAGCAGCGGCAGCGCTTGCTGAACCGCGTGGCCGGTGCCCAGTTGCTGATCCTGCACGGCGAACTGGACATCGGGTGCGCCGACTGCTTTCTGAACCTGTTCCGCCCCATGTCCGATCACGACGACAAGCCGTGTGGGCTTGAGCGCGCGCGCAACGTCGAGCACATGAGAGAGGAGCGGCCGGCCAGCCAGGGGATGAAGGACTTTCGGCAAGGCGGAACGCATGCGCTTGCCCATGCCTGCCGCCAAAATAACAATGTTCATGGCGTCAGCTTCGTTGAAGTGTTTGGAGCCGCCAATATAGCATGCCCGGTTAGGCGGCAAAACCCGGCGCGGCCTTGCTGAGCAACGATTCTGCGGGCTTGTGGCCCAGCGTCAAATATCGTCGAACTGAACAATCGAAATGGTCTGCGACGGTGCTTCCGTCGAACACGGGTCTTCATCGAACGCGATATCCCCGTCTGCATCCGCCACGCCCGTCGCGCGCAATCCGGCAAACGGAAACAAGCCGTGATCCATCAAATGCGACGGCACCACGTGCCCCAGCGCGTTGAACATATTCTCCACGCGACCCGGGAAACGCTTTTCCCAATCGCGGATCAGCGCCTTCATTTCCGCGCGCTTCAGGTTCGGCTGGCTGCCGCACAAGTTGCACGGAATGATCGGGAACTCGCGCAGCTCGGCGAATTTCTCCAGATCCCGTTCCTTCACATACGCCAGCGGCCGGATCACGATGTTCTTGCCATCGTCGGATTGAAGCTTGGGAGGCATACCCTTTAGCTTGCCGCCGTAGAACATATTCAGCAGCAACGTCTGCAAGATGTCATCGCGATGATGTCCAAGCGCAATTTTCGTCGCTCCAAGCTCGCCGGCCACGCGATACAAAATCCCGCGCCGCAATCTCGAACACAGCGAACACGTCGTCTTGCCTTCCGGCACCAGCCGCTTGACGATGCTGTACGTATCCTGATTCTCGATATGAAACGGAATATCCAGCTTGCTCAAATACTCGGGCAGCACATGCTCCGGAAACCCCGGCTGCTTCTGGTCGAGATTCACGGCCACGATGTCGAAGTTGATCGGCGCGCGTTCGCGCAGCCGCATCAGGAGTTCGAGCATCGCGTACGAATCCTTGCCGCCGGACAGGCAGACCATGACCTTGTCGCCGTCCTCAATCATGTTGTAGTCGGTAACAGCCTCGCCCACCTGACGCGCTAGCCGCTTAAACAACTTGTTGTTCTCGTAGGCCTGCTTCTGCTCGCGGCGCGTCAGCGGCCCGCGCATTGTCGGGACGGATGCCAACTCCTGAACCACCGGCGCTTCCGTTTCCGTTAGCGAACTCATGCTGTCACCTCTTTGATGCGAAAGACTTCGACGCCCACGGCATCGCAATCGGGATAAACGTCCGGCTTTTCCGTCGATACCACCACCGCACGCACATTCGGATGCGCCAACAAAGCGGCAGCGACGTCATCGCAGAGCGTTTCCTGCAAGTGGATATGCCCCTTGCCCACGCGCTTGGCGATGGTCGAGCGCATGAAGTCGTAGTCGACGACTTCGCGCAGCTTGTCCTCAGTCGGCGTCGATAACGCCAGTGGCACGAACAATTCCACGTTGATCACCACGCGCTGCTCGCCCTGCTTTTCGAAATCGTGCACGCCAATGTTGATGCGCACTTCGTAGTTGCGCAGAAAAAGCCGCCGGCAATCGGCCAGCCGGGGATGCGAAAGTGCGGCAAGCATGGTGATGTCCTGGTGATTCAAATTCAGATTAACTTACTAAGATTGACGCACTAAACGCCGCCGCCCGGAGCGCGGCCTGTGGTCAAAAACATGATGTCGCGTGGCGACGGCACGAGATGCTGGCCGCCGTCGACGACCAGCGTCGTCCCCGTCACGCCCGCCGCGTCGGCGAGATAACAGGCGGCGGCCACTACATCTTCCACCCGCGAAGCCCGGCCCAACGGCGTTACCTTGTGCGCGGCCTCGAACTCGCTCGCCGTCTGACCGGCGGATTGCAACGTGAGGCCCGGCGCCAGCCCGACCACGCGCAACTTTGGCGCTAGCGCCTGAGCCAGCGCGACGGTTGCATTCTCCAGCGCCGCCTTGGTCAGCGTGTACGACAGGTAATCGGGATTCATGTTGTACAGCTTCTGGTCGAGCACGTTGATGACGCAGCCACGCCGGGTTTCGTCGTCGGCGGCGGCATCGGGCGTGGCGTCGTACAGCGCACGTGCCAATGCCAGCGGCGCGCCGACGTTGATCGCCATCATTTCTAAAAGACGCGGGTAGCTGAAGTCGCGCGCGGTGTCCTCGACAAAACTCGACGCGTTGTTCACCACGCAATGCAGACCACCCAACGCATCGATACATGCAGGCACCAGTCGCGCCACGTCGCTCTCCACGCCAAGATCCGCGTGCAGCGCGACCGACCGTCGACCGAGGGCACGTATCGACTGGACGACTTCTTGGGCATCGCCCTCAGAACCGCCAAAATGCACCGCTACGTCCCAGCCGCGCGCAGCGAAACCGAGCGCCAGCCCGCGGCCGATGCGCTTTGCCGCGCCGGTGATCAGCACCACGCGGGCTTTCGGCGCGGAAGAATCTGGAGAAGTGGACGAAGAAACGCTCATTTACAATGCCGGAATGAATCCAAAAGCTCAAGAATCCGACAGTTTACCTGTTCCCGGCCCCGACGCACTCGCGCAGTCCGAGTTGCTGACAGCACGCATCCGGGCGGAAATCGCCTCGGCGGGCGGCTGGCTGCCGTTCAGCCGGTATATGGAACTGGCGCTATACGCGCCCGGCCTCGGCTATTACAGCGGCGGCGCCATGAAATTCGGCAAACGCGGCGACGATGGCAGCGACTTCGTCACCGCGCCGGAAATGTCGCCGCTGTTCTCGTCGACGCTCGCGCGGCCCGTCGCGCAGGCATTGCGCGACAGCGGCACGCGCAATGTGATGGAATTTGGTGCCGGAACGGGCAAGCTTGCCGCTGGCTTGCTGAACTCGCTTCAAGCGCTCGACGTTCCCTTCGATAGCTACGCAATCGTCGATTTATCGGGCGAATTGCAGGAACGCCAGCGCGCGACGATTGAAGCCGATGCTCCAGAACTCGCATCGAAGGTGAAATGGCTCAGCGCATTGCCGGAGCATTTCGAAGGCGTAGTAATCGGCAACGAAGTGCTCGACGCCATGCCAGTGCGTCTGGTCGTACGCAAACTGGGCGTGTGGCATGAGCGCGGCGTATCGTGGACGAACAACCGTTTCGCATTCGACGACAAACCCTTGCTAGCCGCTCTGGACGATCCGCTTCTGGCCGAAATCGATGCGACCATCGATGAAGTCAACGACGAGCCGTTCATCGAATACCTGAGCGAGACGCACGAAGCGGCGTTGGCTTTCACGCGCACCATTTGTACGATGCTCACGCGCGGCGCGGCGTTTTTCATCGATTACGGCTTTCCGCGGCGCGAGTTTTATCACGCTCAACGCGCGCAGGGTACGCTTATGTGCCATTACCGGCACAGGTCGCACGGCGATCCGTTCTTGTATCCTGGGCTGCAGGACATCACGGCGCACGTGGAGTTTTCGGGGATCGCGGAGGCCGGCACGGAAGCGGGCGCCGATCTGCTCGGCTTCACGTCGCAGGCGCGTTTCCTGATGAACGCCGGTATTACGGATGCGCTTTCCGATCTCGATCCTTCAGATGTCCGGCGTTTTCTGCCGGCTGCGAATGCGGTTCAGAAGTTATTATCGGAGGCGGAAATGGGCGAACTGTTCAAGGTGATCGCGTTCTCGCGCGGTATCGACGACACGCTGGCCGCGTTCTCGTCCGGCGACCGTTCACATACCCTTTGAAATCATGATCCGCTGGGTACTCACCACGTTTATTGCGTTGTCGATTCTCTCGGCGTGTTTGCCGTGGATGAAAAAACTCGGCATTGGCAGGTTACCCGGCGATTTCACGCTGCGGCTTTTCGGACGGGAATATCCGTTTCCGTTCATGTCGACCATTCTGCTGTCGCTCGTGCTGTCGTTGCTGGCGCGAGCGCTTTAATTGCGTGGAAGCACCGCGTCCACCGCCGCCACGCGCGCAGCATGAACCGCATCCTTGATCTTCCCCGGCTGGTCCGCGTACTGCTGCGCGACCGCGCCGGCATCGACCGAACGCGCCGCCACTAACGCTTCGCGCAAGCGCTCGGCCTGCGGATACGGTTGCTGGCTCAAACCGAGACGGCCGCGAGCATCGGAGACGCAGGCTTGCAGCGCTTCAGCAAAGCGCGCGGGTTTGCGCAGCGCGTCGCAACGCTCGAACAAGCGCACCAGCGCCGCCGCCCCGAACTCCATCACCCGATGAATATTGCCGTGCTCACGCGCTACCAGCAGCGCGAGATCGCGACATTCGTTCGGCACGCGCAAACGCTCGCACAACGGTTTCAGCAGATCGACACTTCGCCCTTCATGACCGATATGGCGCGGCAGGATATCGTCGGGCGTGGTCGCCTTGCCAAGATCGTGCGTCAGCGCGGCGAAGCGCACCGGAAGCGCATAACCGTGCGCCGCCGCGTAATCCAAAACCATCATCACGTGCACGCCGGTATCGACTTCCGGGTGATAGTCGGCGCGCTGCGGCACGCCCCACAGCGAATCCACTTCCGGCAAAATCCGCTCGAGCGCGCCACATTCGCGCAGCACGTCGAACATCCGCGAAGGCGTCTTCTCCATCAAGCCTCGCGACACTTCCTGCCACACGCGCTCGGACACGAGCGCATCGACTTCGCCATCCGCGACCATGCGTTTCATCAGCGCGAGCGTTTCGTCCGCGATCGTGAAATCCGCGAAACGCGCAGCAAATCGCGCAATGCGCAGAATCCGCACCGGATCTTCGATAAACGCTTCACCCACATGCCGGAACACGCGCGCGTCAAGATCGGCGCGGCCATTGAACGGATCAATGACCGGCCCGGTCAGCTCGCCATCCGGGCGCACCTCGCGCGCCATTGCGTTGACGGTCAGATCGCGGCGCGCGAGATCTTCTTCCAGCGTGACATCAGGCGCGTAGAAAAACTGAAAGCCGTGATATCCCGCCGATGTCTTCCGCTCAGTCCGCGCGAGCGCATATTCCTCATGCGTTTGCGGATGCAAAAACACGGGGAAATCCTTGCCGACGGGCTTGAAACCTTGCGCCGTCATCTGCTCGGGCGTCGCACCGACCACGACATAATCGCGGTCCTGAACCGGCAGGCCGAGCATGTCATCGCGGATCGCGCCGCCCACGGCGTAAATGTTCATCGCTCGTTCCGTGCGCCTTCAATCCACTCCGCCACCTCCGGCAACGCGGTGATGCGAGCGGCGTAAGCGAGCGCCGCTTCGCTCAACTTGGGCGCGTAGGAATTGAAGCGCATGACGACAGCCGCGTACATCGCGTCGGCAATACCGAACTCCTTGCCGAACAGGAACGGGCCACCGTGCGCGTCGAGGCAATTGCGCCAGATCAGGTCGATCCGTTTCACGTTCGCCAGCGCGCCCGCCGTGAGGGTCTGGCCGAAGGCCTGATGCTGGATATTCATCGACATCTGCTCGCGCAGATCCGCGAACCCCGCGTGCATCTCCGCGCTGATGCTGCGGGCGTGCGCCCGCGCGGCGGCATCGCGCGGCCACATGGCGTGCTGCGGGAATAACTCGGCCAGCGTCTCCATGATCGCGGCCGATTCCCACACGGCGTCGCCGGCATCGGTCACGAGGCAAGGCACTTTCCCCGACGGCGAATGCGCGAGGATATTTGCGCTCGAATCCGGCTGGCCGAGGCGGATCATGACTTCCTCGAAAGGAATGCCGAAGTGCTTGAGCACGAGCCACGGCCGCATGGACCACGACGACACATTCTTGTCACCGATAATGAGTTTCATCGCAAATATCTTGGGTTAAGGCACTGCTTAAGGAACACAACGTTCAACGCCCGGCGGACGCCCGAAACGTATTGAAGCGCGAACGCGACGACGAACCCGTGAGGTACATCGGCGCAATGGCTTCAATGCTCGCTGGTTCTTCGATGCCGAGTTCCGGCGCCATCGGTCCGCTTGCTATGTTGGGCGTTTTCATCGAATCGAGATTATCGCGCGACATCATGGGTTCGCCGGGCGCGAGTTCAAGCGACATCGCCTGGAGGCGGCCGAGCATATCGGGCAAACGGATGATCTTCGCGTTTTTGCCGATCGCCGCGCCGCTGAACCGGACCAGTTCTTCGAGCGTGTAGACCGTCGGCCCGGTGAGTTCATACACGCGGCCGGAGGCGGCATCCAGATCGAGCACGTTGGCAAATGCCTTCGCAACATCGCCGACAAAAACCGGCTGAAACTTGGCCTGCGAACACGCCAGCGGAATCACCGGAAATATCCGTTCAAGAAACGCGAACTGATTCAGGAAGTTGTCTTCGGGACCGAACACCACGGATGGACGAAAGATCGTGGTCGCCAGATTCGATTCGCGCACGGCTTTTTCGCCGTCGCCCTTAGAGCGCAGATACATGCTCGGCCCTTTCGGATCCGCGCCAAGTGCGCTCATGTGGATCAGGCGCCGCACGCCCTTCGCCTGACACGCGGCGACGATCTTGCTCGGCAACTCCACATGCGCCTTGGCGAATTGCGGACCGTAGGGATCGCCGCGCTTGCCTTGCAGAATGCCGACCAGGTTGATGACTGCGTCCGCTTGAGAGACGAAGGCGGCAAGCTGGACGGGATCGAAGAGATTGGTTTCGATCACATCCACAGGCAGCAGCGTCAATTGCGCCGCATTCTCGCGACGCCGCGTGGCGATGCGCACGTTCTTGCCAAGCTCGACAAGCGCATTCACCAGATGACTGCCGATAAACCCCGATCCGCCGATCAGCGCAATGGTTTGATGTCGCATCTTCGCCTCCATAAGTGGCGGTCTGCGAAAGCGTCGGGGCGGCAGCGCCGCGCATGACTTTCGACTGACCGTTCATGCCGGAAAAGCGAAACGCGCGGCGAGTCTGGCTGCAGGCCCCTTACGGCGCGATATAACCGAGCCGCGTTTTCAGCGATTGCGGCCGCCCTTCGAACAGCGCCGCATAGTACACGGTGTTCGACAGCACGTTCTTGACGTAATCGCGGGTTTCGGTGAACGGAATGGTTTCAGCAAAAATCGCGCCCTCTACCGGTGCGCTCAGCGTGGAACGCCACTGCGTCGGGCGTCCGGGGCCAGCGTTATAACCGGCGGTGGCGAGGACGGCGGAATCGTCGAACTGGTTATAGACCATCGCCAGATAATTCGTGCCGAGCAGGATGTTGGTATCGAGATCGTTCATCTGTTCACGCGAGATGGGTCCCATGCCGATCTTCTTCGCCACGAGTTGCGCGGTACCAGGCATCAACTGCATGAGGCCGCCCGCGCCCACTTCCGACTTCGCGTTGATGATGAAACGCGATTCCTGGCGAATCAGGCCATATGCCCATTCGACATCGAGTCCGGTGTTCTTCGACTCACGCTCAACCACATCACGATACGGCGACAGATACCGCAATGAGAAATCGTGCTCGGTCTTGGTTTTGTCCGCCGTGTTCACCGCGCGGTCGAACAATTCGATCCGCTTTGCATACTGCGCGGCCGCGATCAATTGCCGGTCCGTCATGGTACGCAGCGGCCAGTTCCATTCGCGGTTGCCTTCGAGCCGGAGGTTCATGGCGTAGAACTTCTGCGACAGCGCAAAACTTGGCACCGCCGCAGCCTGGGCGACTTCGGCGTCGCTGACTTCCGTGCGCGGCGGCACCGTGATCTTCTGGCCAAGCTCTTCAGACGCCAGCTGGCCGTAGAAGTTGAACTGATCCGCGATACCCGCGAATTCCTGATTGGCCGTAGCGGTGTCGCCGGCTTGCTTCAGTGCGCGCGCGTGCCAGTAAATCCACGCAGGCTGGTTGCGCAGCGTGGGCGGCATTTGTTCGATCGACCAGCGCACCATGGTCCAGTCGCCGGCGAGCAATGCGCTGCGCGTGCGCCATTCATAGGCGGGATTCGACAACGGCGCATTCACCGAAAGCCGGTACCAGTCGACCGCGCTCGGCATGCGCTTCGATGCGGCCTGATAAGCGATCGTGCCCCAGCCAATAGCGCGTTCCGTCGGCGTCAATGCCGGCGCAACCGAGCTGAACGATGCCGCTGCCATGGCCGGATCGTTGCGCGCCATGCGGGTGATGGCGACGAGCGCCAGTTGATGCGAGGACGTGTCGCGACCTACGCCGCGTGCGAGATACAGCGGCGGGGTGTTGGCGGCGGTGTCGAAGACGCTTTGATCCGGGCGTTGCTGGCCGAGTGCGTCCGCGATCTTGCTGCCGGTGTTCGTATAGTTCTGCTCGTAGGCTAGGCGGATTTGCTGCCAGACGTCGTCCGCGGTGAATTGCTGCGAGACGGCCAGTGCGTTGATCAGGTCGACGCAACCATCGCCATACCATTTAGGATCCACAAGCAGAGCGCGCGCGGCGTCAGCGACATTCTCTCCGCGCGAGGCTCGCGCTTCGAGCGCGTAGCATTTCACCTGCGTGTCGTCGTTGAGTACGAAGCGCGGGTATTGGTCGAGGAAATTGCGCCAGTCGTGGCGAGCGCCGAGCACGGTCAGGTAGTCGTTGCGCATGCGGTCGGCGATAGCCTGGCCGTCGTAGCGCTGCAGGAACGCGAGGACCGGCTCGTCCGGTGCGTCGACGCGCGCGTGTCCTTGCGAGTCGAAGAGTTGCGGCTTGATTGTGAAGTAATCGATATAACCCGGCGCCGGATAATTCGGAATTTGCGCGGCGAGTTGCATGGCACGGCCGGCGTCATTCGAGCGCGCGGCTTCGCGCAACTGGATGAAGATGCGGTCGTCGGGCGAGAGCGAATAGTCAGCGGCTGTCGGGCGCACGGCGGAGGCGGTACCGCATCCGATCAGCGTGATCGCGGCGAGCGCGGTTGCGGCTGCGAGATATACTCGTTTGAGACGTTTTGACATCGTTATTTCTGGAGCGCGAAGTGATGCAAAGCATAGCACGCAACCCCCTGCTGGAAACCAAAAGCGCGCTGCGTGCAACCCTGCTTGCAACCCGCGAGGCGCAAGGCGCTCGGGCCGATCAGGACGCACGTGGCGAAGCGTTGGCGCGGCGTTTGATGGAAGCGGTCGCGCGTCATCCGAAAGCGTCGTGCATTGGTTTTTATTGGCCGGTCGCCGCGGAGTTCGATGCGCGTGATGTGCTGACTGTCTGGCTGGCGCTGGATGCATCGCGGAAGGCGGCATTGCCGGTGGTGATTGCGCCCAGGGCGCCGCTGGTTTTTCATGCGTGGCAGCCGAATGTGGCGATGAAGAAGGGGCGCTATGGCATTGCCGTGCCGGCCGAGGAGCATGTGGTTGTGCCGGACTTGCTCGTCATTCCGTGTGTGGGTTTTGATGCTGATCGATATCGGCTCGGGTATGGCGGAGGGTATTACGATCGGACGCTGGCTGATTGGCCGGGGGGCCTGGCGCCGGCGACGATTGGGGTGGCTTTTGAATCTGCCAAGTGTGATGCCCTCCCGAGGGGGGAATTTGATTTGCCCCTCGGGGCGATTGTGAC
>NZ_JNFG01000051.1 GCF_000729995.1 Caballeronia sordidicola
TCCCAGCACTCCATCCCCGCCCCCGCCCGAGTGCGAACGAAAGACCCTTGGCTGTTAGAATCGTGATTCGCTTTTTCACGCAATCACTGAATTCTTCAACCGCAGGGCCAGCGCCTTATGTCAGCACCCACGTCAGCACCCTCCGTTTCCGCAGCGGCGTCCGCCACCCCTGGCCATCGCCGGATTCTCGTCACGTCCGCGCTCCCGTACGCGAACGGTCAGATTCATATCGGCCATATGGTCGAATACATCCAGACCGATATCTGGGTGCGCTCGCTGCGAATGCACGGTCACGAGGTCTACTACGTCGGCGCTGACGATACCCACGGCACCCCCATCATGCTGCGCGCCGAGCTGGAAGGCATCACGCCGAAGCAGTTGATCGAGCGGGTGGGGAAAGAGCACAAGCGCGATTTCGATAGCTTCGGCATCTCGTTCGACAACTACTATTCCACCGACGCCGAAGAAAACCGCGTGCTGTGCGAATCCATCTACGAGTCGCTGAAGGCGGCTGGATTGATTGAGGCGCGCGATATTGAACAAGCCTACGATCCGGTGAAGGAAATGTTCCTGCCCGACCGCTTCATCAAGGGCGAATGTCCGAAATGCGGCGCGAAGGACCAGTACGGCGACAACTGCGAAGTCTGCGGGTCCACGTACCAGCCACTCGACCTGATCAACCCGTATTCGGTGGTGTCGGGCGCGACGCCGGTGCGCAAAACCTCGACGCATTATTTCTTCCGCCTCTCCGACCCGCGTTGCGAAGATTTCCTGCGCGGCTGGGTCAGCGGACTCGCCCAGCCCGAAGCCACGAACAAGATGCGCGAATGGCTCGGCGACAAAGGCGACGCGAAGCTCGCCGACTGGGATATTTCGCGTGACTCGCCGTATTTCGGCTTCGAAATCCCGGGTGCGCCAGGCAAGTATTTCTACGTGTGGGTGGACGCGCCCGTGGGTTATTACGCCAGTTTCAAGAATCTGGCGGAGGCGCGCGGCCTCGATTTCGAGGAATGGATCCGTCCGGGATCGAAGACCGAGCAATATCACTTCATTGGCAAGGACATCCTGTATTTCCACACGTTGTTCTGGCCCGCGATGCTGGAATTTTCCGGCCATCGCACGCCGACGAACGTGTTCGCCCACGGTTTTCTCACCGTCGACGGCACCAAGATGTCCAAGTCGCGCGGCACGTTCATCACGGCGAAAAGCGTGATCGATACGGGGATCAACCCCGAGTGGCTGCGCTACTACTTCGCGGCGAAGCTGAACCACACGATGGAAGACATCGACCTGAATCTCGTTGATTTCCAAGCGCGCGTGAACAGCGATCTGGTCGGCAAATACGTGAATATCGCGAGCCGGGCGGCAGGGTTCCTGATCAAGCGCTTCGATGGCCGTGTGCTGGACAGCGCGATGGATCATCCGCTGCTGCAGCAGTTGCGCGCCGCCGTGCCGCAGATCTCCGCGCTCTATGAGGCGCGTGAGTACGGCCGGGCGTTGCGCACGACCATGGATCTCGCCGATGCCGTCAACGCTTTCGTCGATACCGCTAAGCCCTGGGATCAAGCCAAGGACGAAGCCAACCCGGCTGCCTTGCATGAAACCTGCAGCGTGAGCCTGGAAGCATTCCGCTTGCTGTCGCTGGCATTGAAGCCAGTGCTGCCGGTGCTGGCGGAATCGGTGGAAGGGTTCCTCGGCATCGCGCCGTTGGTCTGGGCAGATGTTTCGGCGCCGCTCGGTTCTTCGCAGCCGATCAACGCGTACAAGCACCTGATGACGCGCGTCGATCCGAAGCAAATTGACGCGCTGATCGAGGCAAACCGGGAATCGGTTGCGCCGGGGCAAGCGACGGCTGCCGTGCCCGCGGCTGCTTCCACGTCATCGTCGAAGAAGGCGCCGAAGGTGAAAGAGCCGGAAGCGGAAGGCGTGATTTCCATCGATGACTTCGCCAAGGTCGATCTGCGAATCGCGAAGATCGTGGATTGCACGGCGGTCGAAGGGTCGGACAAGCTGCTGCAACTCACGCTGGATATCGGCGAGGAAAAGACTCGCAACGTGTTCTCCGGTATCAAGTCGGCGTATCAGCCGCAGGACCTGATCGGCAAGTTCACGGTGATGGTCGCCAACCTGGCGCCGCGCAAGATGAAGTTCGGGCTGTCGGAAGGCATGGTCCTGGCCGCTTCCGCCGAAGACGAGAAAGCCGAACCGGGCTTGTACATTCTCGAGCCGCATAGCGGCGCGAAGCCGGGCATGCGCGTGAAGTAGAAGGTCGGGTTTCATCGCGCTGAACGCAAGACCAAAAGGCCGTATCCAACTCACGTTGAATGCGGCCTTTTAACGTTCACGCGCTCCGCAACTTACTTCCCCTCCGTGGGCGCATTCCTTTTCGACCACGAATCGAATCGCCGCGTGTAAAGCAGATCCATTCCCTGGAACGTGCCGCCGTACGCCGAGATCGACCAGAACCGCGACAAGCTCAGCGTCGCCTTGATCGCATTGCTCGCCGACTGCAAACCCTGTTCATAGCCGAGCACCAGCCGTTCATTGATCGCCTTCGACAACATCACGACTTGCGGATCGGTCAGCCCAACTTCACTCGTTCCGATAGAAAACTCATCCAGCCCGAACGTCTGCGCAATCCGCTTGCCCTGCGTGCTCCCCAGCAATGCAAGCGCATTGGTCATCGCACTCTGCTGGCCAATGTTGTTGCCCTGATCCGTGCCATGCCCGAACAGCAACCACGATAATTTCTCGTTATCCGGCACGTTCGGTTCTGAAATCAGCTTCGCAACCGGCGACTGCACCGTGCCCGTCACCTGCACGCCGGCCTCAATTTCCTGATTGCGGCGCATCGCCAGAATATTGATGCCGGGATTCGTGACCGGTCCGTTGAACGTGAAAAAGCCGTTCTCGATTCCCAGCTTCCGCCCAAACGCCGTATACGTGGAACCCGGCGTGACGCGCACGTTGCCCACCGCCCGCAGCGGCATGTTCGGCGCACTCATGGCCGTGATGGTGCCAGCCAGGCCAAGGTCAGCGCCCGCGCCACGGAAGCGGAATTTCTGGCCGAGATTGATATCGATATTCGCGCGCGGCGCAAACGCGCCCACGGGCTTCTCGCCGGTCGCGACGACGTGCTGATCCTCGCCCTTCACCGTTCCGTCAGGACGCACGATCACGACGTCGTCGCCGAGCGACGGCGCCGATTTCTCGGGCAAATCGAAGAGCGCCTGATCGATGGTGAACTTGCCGTCGATCGCCATGCCGCCCTGCAAGCCCGCGTTCGCAACCGATGCACTCCCCGACAACTGCAACTGCCTGTCAGGCGATGCAAACAGTTCAAGCTTGTCCGCAATGATGCTGGCCGTCAGGTCCGGCTGCTGCTGATCCAGCCGCACCTTGCCGGTCGCGCGCAACGTACCGCTCGCGCCGCGAAACTCGACCTGCTGGAAATCGACCAGGTTCTCCGACAACGCAATCCGGATCACGCCGTCCTTCAACTGCACGCCTTGATCGATGACCGTCACCGAGATTTTGTCGCCGGTAAGCATGCCGGAGACTGTCGGTTTCGCGACGATCCCCGCGATGGTCAGCTTCAACCCGAGTTGGCCATCGAGCAGATACGTGGGGCCGAGCAGCCCGCCGGTCGTACGCAGCGTGGGAACGTTCGCGTCAATCGCGCCGCTCAGCGGCGCTTCATCGGCGACCGTGAGCACACCGTCGCGCGCCACCAAGGTCGTGTGGACATTGGCATCGATCACGCCGACCCGCGTTGCCTGCGCATGCACCGTCGCGTTGAGCCGGTTGCCGCCGGTAAAGTCCGCGCGGGCGGTGATGTCCGTGATGCCGAGCGCCGCGACGCCACGGGCGGCGTCGATGGAGACATCGCCCGAACGCCGCTTCAGTTGCACGTAACCCGTCGCAGTGGCGCCCAGCGCGAAATTCCAGTCGCCATCGAAGACCAGATCGGTCCTGGCGGGCGGTGGTCCGCCCTCCAGTTCCTGGCGGATCTCGAGCAGCCGCGCCACCGAGAGGTTCGTCAACTGGCCCGCCGAACTGATGCGCCCGCCATCGAGCGCGAACGATTTCAAGTCGAGCACGGCGCCTTCCGCCGATAAGCGCGTCGCCCCCAGCACCACGTGGTTCGGCGCGTAGCTGACGGTGAGCGGCGCCTCGAGATTCACGCTCGGCGTGCCCTTGTTCGACAAACGGGTCACGGTGCCGTCCCAATGCGCGCCGTCGCGGGCATCGGTCAGGCGGCCGTTTGCGGCCAGCGTCAGGTTGACCGCATTGCCGCGTACCTTGCCGACCGCGGTCGCGTTGAGCGTGTGGTTCGCGCGTGTGCCGTTCAGGTTCGCGTCGAGGTTCGCGAGATCGACCCCGTCCGTGCTGACATCGCGCGCCTGAAGTGTGAACACCAGCGCACCGTTCGCGCCATCGCGGGCTTCCGCCCGGCCTTCCGCATGGCCCACGCGGTTCGCGCCGAACACCACGCTGTCGGCCTGATAGTTCGCCGCCAGGTTCGGATGCGCGAACGAGCCGGTGACGTCGCCGTCAGCTTTTATAAATCCTGCCAAGCCGAAACCCAGCCGCTCGAGTTGCGGTGCATCGACACGAAAACGCAAGCGATCGCCCGGGCCGCCGAAACTGCCGTCGAGATCGACGTCGTTGCCCGCGACTGACAGCGTCGCCTTGCTCGGCAGGATGCGCGTTCCCACGACCTGGATCGTTCCCGCGCCGGTGAGCGGGAGGTTGTCGTAGACGCTGTCGCCGAGCTTGAACTGAGCCTTGGTGGTGAGCGTTGGCGCGAGTACGCCGGTAGCCGCCAGCGTGCCGTTCACGCGTGCCTCGATGGGCTTGGATTTAGTAGCCACCGGCTTCGCTTTCGAGCCCTTCGGCGGGGGCTTCGCGACCAGTTGGTCGGTCAGCAGCAGCGGATTGAAATCGATGAGCTTCGCCTTCAGGTCGTAGCTCGAATGCGTGTCCTTCTGGAGCGCGCCGCTCAACTCGATACGGCCTTTCCCCAGGCTCAATTTCACGCCATCGAACGCCGTTTGTTTGGCGTCGAGCGTGACCTTGCCTTGCGCGTGCAACGCCGCTTTCGGATCGTTGAGATCGAGCGTGATCGTCTGTGTATCGCCGGCAAGATGGACGCCGATCGGGCCGGCAAACTGCGTCGGCCGGATGGTCGATTCGATCGCGTTCAGGTCGAGTTTCGCGACCTTCAGGTCGAACTGGCCAGTCGCGCCCTTGAGCGTTCCGCCGCCGGTAACGGTGGCGTCCTTCAGCAGCCGCACGTTGAGGTCCGAAATGACCTGCTCCGATGCATCGAGCTTCACGTTCGCGTTGGCGTCGATCAAGGGAATCAGTTTGTTATCGACTGAGCCGGGCTTCGCGTTCACGATCGATATCGGCCCGGTCACCACCAGCGCGTTCGGCGTAGCCGGATCGGGCTTCAGTTCGGCGCGCAATGCGAGATCCGCGAACGGCGCGCTCGGGCTGAACGCCTGCGGATTGACGTGATCGATGGTCACCAGCGCGCGCTTGAGCGGCACGTCACCGAAGGGCGCTGCCTCGACGTGCGCCTGACCCTTGAGCTTCAGACCGCTGGCGTTGATATCGGCGGCCAGGTTTTCCAGTGAGCCGGTCAGATGCGCGGCGACCTGCACGGCCTCGCCACTAACCTCGCCCGAATAACCGGCATCGCCGGTCAGAGGGAACGGGCGCGCGCCGCCATCGAGTTTCAGTGCCGCCGTGACCGCGCCGAACGGTGTATCGAGACGCTGGATGCGCGCCTCGTGATGCCGGCCATCGCTATGTCCGTCCAGCGCGAGCCGCGAGAATTCGGTGGTCGTCGCGCCTTCATGGAGGCGCAGCTTGTCGAGCGTTACATCGCTTATGGCGAGCTGGATCGGCAAGCGCAAATCCTGCGGCAACTCGGTTTTACTGGTGTCTTTCGGCGAGGGCGCGATGCGTGCATCGACCGTGCCGACATGCAAATAGTCGATGGTGAAACGCAACGGCTCACGCGTCAGTTTCCATCGGCCGGAGGCGCTGTCGACGGTGATATCCGTTCCTTTACCGTCCAGACTTTTCCAGTGCACGTTGCGCAACTGCAGGCCCGTGGCAATCGCTCCGCCATCGAGCGTGCCGCTCAGCCGGCCGCCAAGCAGCGATGTCGCCGCCTGCCACACGTAGCGCGTCCCACGCTCGCTGTTCAACCCGTAAAGGATCATCGCGACGCCGAGCGCAAAGCACAGCACAAGCACCAGCACGATACCGCCCAGCCATTTGGCCAGGCGCCGCCAGCCGCCGCGCCGTGTCGGATCACGCGTTCCGTTTTCAGACGCGCCGTTCCCCCGGTCCTCGGAAGGGTCCGGTTGGTTCGAGGGAGATTGGCCGTTCTGGTCGCTCATTCGTTACGAAATAATCCAGGCAAATTCATCAAAAGGCGATTCCGAGCGTCAGGTATGGGCGGATGTCCCGGTTCTTGAAGCCATACGCAATATCCACGTTCACAGGCCCGACCGGACTGCGCCAGCGCACGCCCACACCCGTGCCCGGCTCGAACACGCGCTCTTTCCAGGTATCGGTGGCCGTGCCGATGTCGAAGAACACCGCGCCGCCCCAATCGTGTGAAAACCAGTGCTGGTACTCCGAGCTGCCGGTCATCAGGTACTTGGTCGGCAATACGGAGCCATCGACGTCGTTACCAATGGCCTGATAACCGTAACCGCGCACCGAATTCGCACCGCCCGCCCGGAACAGCAGCGACGCGGGAATGCCGCTCGAGCTGCCCGCCGTGAACACCCCGCCGAACTCCGCGCGGAACACGAACAGGTCGCTCTTGCCCACCGGCAGGTATTGCAGCAGGTTCGTATAAACGCGGCCAAAGGTCTGGTCGGTAAGGATGCCCTTCACCGCGACGTCCGCTTCCGCCCGAATCAGGTTGCCCGAGCGCGGGAACAGCGGATCGTCCACATTACGGCGCACCCATTGCCACGACGGCACGAGCGCATGGCTGTAGGTCGGCGGCCCCTGATTCTGCGTCAGCTTGTCGTCATAGAACAGCAGCGAGAATGTGGTGTCGATGTTCTGCAGCGAGCGCGTGCGCTGCACGCCCACGCGGGCGCTGTAGATGCGGGTGTCGGAAACATTCGTGTTCGTGTAGGAAGCCAGCACGCTGTTCACCCAGGTGCGGCCGTCCGGCGGCATCGCGAGCTGCACCTGGCCGTATTGCTGGGTCTGGTCCAGACGGCCGGATATCGTGAACGGATAAGCCTTGCCGAAGGTATCGAGGTAACTGTAAGCGCCCTGGATGTGCGGCCCGGTATCGGTCGCGTAACCCACGCCGTAACGCACGCTGTTATACGGATACTCGCTGACCTTCAGGTGCATCGGTGTTTCATTGGGCTTGTTGACGTCGTTATCCGCGTCGATAGCGACCGATGCGTAATACGGCGTGTTCTGCAATTGACGCTGCAACTCGTTCACGCGCGCGACGTCGTAAGTGTCGCCGGGATTAATCCGGTTCACATTGTGAATGATCTTTTCCGGGTAACGCCGCACGCCGCTGATGTCGAGCTGACCGAATGTGAAGGTCGGGCCGCTATCGAATGTCACCGACAAATCCACTATGTGCGTTCGCGGATTCACGCGCGCCTTGGATTGCGAGATTTTCGCGCCAAGGTACCGGCGAGCCTGTAGCGCTTTGAGCGCGGCATTCTTCGCGTCATCCCACGCGTTTTGCGAGAACGGATCGCCTTCCTTGACTGAAAACGCGAGGCGCGCGGTGTTTTCCTGAGCAGGGTCTTCAGTCGTGATGGCGCCCTTGAACGTCAGCGACACGGAGGCGACCTTGGTCTGCGGACCGGGATCAACGCTGATGGTGACCGATTTTTTATCGCCGTCATGCTTCACGTCGGTTCGCACGATCGGCGTGAAATAACCGTCGGTCGCAACGAGATCGCGAACTTCCTGCGGCGTGGCCGTGACCAGGAAGTCGAATTGTTCGTCGCTGATGTCGTCACGCTTCTTGAAACGCGACAGATCCAGATGGTCTTTCAACAGCGCCCGGACGCTGCGCGGCGCGTCGATGTCCACGTCGTATTTCGCATGCGCCGGTTGGGCCACGGCAAACATGGCCAGCGCGTGGCACGACCAGACGACACGGCGCACGGATGACCACCACCACGCACGGGAAGGCGCCTTCGACGACGCGATGACCGGCGGCTTCAGCCGCCGGTCATCGGCTTGCCCGCGCTTGATGCGCAGCGGATCAAACAGGCGCCCCGCCAAACGTGACCTCCGGGGTTGGGTTAATCGGATTGCATGGGTGACACGGGACGGCCGGCGCCCGGTGCTGGCTTGATGTCGGCTGCGCATTTGCCTGCAAGCGCCGAGCGTCGGTACAGCAGGCGCTATTTCACCACACTGGCGCGGCCGGCTGTCCCAAAAACCGCCGGGTTAGCCGATTGGACAACGGTCAACCCAATCGTCGCCCCGCTTAGCGTCACTCGCTCCAACTGCTCCTAAAAATACCGGAGGTGCGCCTTGGACGGCTCTCTACCGCGCTTGTTCCTTGCGTGTTTCAATAATTGACAAGGTTTTACCGATGGTTATCGTTGCATATAGGGCCGCTCCGATAGACCGGACGGCCGATGTCTCCGCCTATCCGCGACCTTCAGGCGGGTTAACCGCTCCGCTGCCCGATGCTTGCGGTAAAATTGCGATGAATCACGGCGGCAACTCACGGCGGCAATTCGCCTGGAACCTCCGCCGCGCCCGTTTTCGAATCGCTCTGAGCCAACGGAAGTCGAATCATGTACCTGTCGGACATCACCCAGTTCATCAATCAGATGAAAGAGCAGAAACCGTCGCTCGAAGCAGAGCAGCGCCAAGGCCGTGCGCTGTTGTGGGACAAACAGCCTATCGACCTGGACGAGAGCTCGGAAATCAAGACATCGCGGGTCGAACAAACGCCCTACGTCTATTACCAGAATTTCTGAACGTGAGTGCCGCCCGCGAGGCGCCGCACGCTCCGGAGCGCTTGGGACACCCTTCGGGACGCCCAGGACATTCGGGCAAGGATGATCGCGCCGCGGCGCTAGCCGCGCCCGCGACCGATTCCACGCCGAACACCATTGACGGCGTGGCGTTCGCGCATCTATACGGCGAGCCGCTCTGGAAGCTGCCAACCGACCTGTATATCCCGCCGGACGCCCTCGAGATTTTCCTCGAAGCGTTCGAAGGTCCGCTCGACTTGCTGCTGTACCTGATCCGCAAGCAGAATTTCAACGTCCTCGACATCCCGATGGCCGACGTGACGCGTCAGTACCTGGGCTACGTCGACCAGATTCGCGAATCCAACCTGGAACTCGCGGCGGAATATCTGTTGATGGCGGCCATGCTGATCGAGATCAAGTCGCGCATGCTGCTGCCGGTGAAAAAAGCGGATACCGGTGAGGAAGCGGAAGATCCGCGCGCCGAACTCGTGCGGCGCTTGCTGGAATACGAGCAAATGAAGCTCGCGGCGCAGCGCCTGGATCACCTGCCGCAACTGGGCCGCGACTTCCTCCGGGCAGAGGTCTACGTCGAGCAGAGTTCGGCTCAGCGCTTCCCCGACGTCGATGCAAACGACCTGCGCGCCGCCTGGGCCGACGTCATCAAGCGCGCCCGGCTGGTCGAGCATCACAAGATCTCGCGGGAGGAATTGTCGGTGCGCGAGCATATGAGCACAATCCTGCGACGTCTGCAGAACGCCCGCTTCATGGAATTCGGCGATCTTTTCGACCCGTCGCGCGGCGTGCCCGTCGTGGTAGTGAATTTCATCGCGATGCTTGAGTTGTCGCGTGAAGCGCTGATTGAAATCACCCAGGCCGAGCCGTATGCGCCCATCTACGTGAGACTCGCGTATTCGCCGGCCTAAGCCTTCCGTGGCGCAAACGTAGCGCAAAACGTACCGTAGCCCCTTCCCCTTTCTTTCCCCTTGGAGCAGTGTTTTCAAAACTGCCCGTCAGGAGACACCTGCTAGATGAAAGTCATCAGCTCGATCCATGAACTGCGCGACCAGTTGCGCGGCCAGAACCGAACCGCCTTCGTCCCGACCATGGGTAACCTGCACGAAGGCCACTTGTCGCTCATGCGGCTGGCGCGCCAGCATGGCGATCCGGTGGTTGCCAGTATCTTCGTGAATCGGCTGCAGTTCGGACCAAACGAAGACTTCGAAAAATACCCGCGCACGCTGCAGGACGACATCGAAAAGCTGCAGTCCGAGAACGTGTACGTGCTGTTCGCGCCGACCGAAGCCGATCTTTATCCGGAGCCGCAGCAATATCGAGTGCACCCGCCGACCAACCTCGGAGACATTCTGGAAGGCGAGTTCCGGCCGGGTTTCTTCCAGGGCGTGTGTACGGTCGTGATGAAGCTGATGTCGTGCGTGCAACCGCGCGTAGCCGTCTTCGGCAAGAAGGATTATCAGCAACTGATGATCGTGCGGCAGATGTGCCACCAGTTTGCGCTGCCTACCGAGATCATCGCTGCTGAAACCGTGCGCGACGCCGATGGCCTGGCGCTCAGCTCGCGCAATCGCTTCCTGCAAGCGGCCGAGCGTGCCGAGGCGCCAATCCTCGCAAAAACGCTGAATCGCGTACGCGACGCGGTGCTGGCGGGCAATCGCGACTTTGCATCGATAGAAAAAGAAGCCGTGGAAGCGCTTCTGCAGCGGGGCTGGGAGCCCGATTACATCGCGGTGAGAAGGCGCGTGGACCTGCTGCCACCCGGCCCGGCCGATACCGCGACCCCGCTCGTCGTGCTGGCCGCCGCCAAGCTGGGCACGACGCGCTTGATCGATAACCTGGAAGTCTGAGCGAGGGACGGATGCAGCGAACGCTTTTGAAATCGAAGATTCACCGCGCCACGGTCACGCATTGCGAATTGCATTACGAAGGCTCGTGCGCGATCGACGAGGACTTGCTGGAAGCCGCGAATCTCCTTGAAAACGAGCAGATCGACATCTGGAACGTGAATAACGGCGAGCGCCTAACGACCTACGCCATCAAGGGCGAGCGCGGCAGCGGGATGATTTCGCTGAATGGATCGGCGGCGCGCCGGGCGCAACTGGGCGACCTGGTGATCATTGCGGCGTTTGCGCTGGTCGATGAGGCGGAACTGAAGTCGGGCTGGAAACCGGATCTTGTGTTCGTCGATGAAAAAAACCGCATCAAGGGAAACCGCGACCACGTTCCGACGCAGAACTGGACCTGAATCTGGGTTTGGTCTGACGCGAAAACGCAAAAAACGCCGGTTGGCTTTCGTGGAAATGAAGCCAACCGGCGTTTTTTTATGGCCGAAGGGTCGTCTACGCCTGCTCCTACTTCTTCGACACCCATTCAATAATCGGCTGCCACTGCTCGATATCCTTCTCTACCCGGCTTTTGGCGACGTCCCAGATGGTCAACCCGTGCGCTGCGACCTGCACGTAGTTCTGCGTATCGCGGATAAAACCCAACACCGGCAGGTCAAGCCCTTCCACAAACCGATGCAGCTGATCCGCTGATTTCGTCCGGGCATCCACCCGCATCCCCACCACGCCGACCTCGATCGTGCCCTTGCGCACCGCCTTCTCCTTCTGCAGCCGTTCGAGAAACTCCTGGGTAGCGAGGATATCGAACATGGATGGCTGCAACGGCACGATCACCTTGTCCGCCAGGTCCAGCGCCAGCGCGAGACGGGTGCCGTGAATCCCGGCAGGCGTGTCGACAACCGCCTTCTCCAGACCTCTCGGCGGCTTCGTCGGCGCGTCAACGTTTGTCTTCCACTCTTCTATCTTCGGCAGCGTGTCCGGGCGCAAGCCCAGCCAGCCGTGGGCTGACTGCTGCTTGTCCAGGTCCGCGAGCGCGACCCACTCGCCGTTCGCCGCAAAATAACCCGCCAGATTCGTGGACAGCGTGCTCTTGCCCACGCCGCCCTTCGGATTCGCCACCACGATCACCGTCATAGGTTCAATCCACGCGTTGTCGGCCGCGCTCCACGCCGGACACACCGGGCGTGCTGTAAGCGCTGCATTAAGTGAAATGTTCGAGCCGTTGATACTATCGGATTTGCCTATTTCAATCCATGCGCGTCGACAACGCCGCTCAACTTCAAGGAGTCCGCAACATGGCCACACTGCGCCCCGAAATCACCCCTGACTCTCTGCGCGAACGCCAGCGCGGCTGCCTGCCGGATCTGCTCGGCGTGGAAGTCGTATCGCTGGAAAGCGGCACGCTGACTGGCAAACTGACCATCCGCCCCGAACTGCTCGCACCGAACGGTTTCCTGCATGCGGCGACGGTAATAGGTCTCGCCGACACGTGTTGCGGCTACGCCTGCATCGCTCACCTGCCCGAGGGTGCGAAGAATTTTACGACCGTGGAACTGAAGAGCAACCACGTGGGCACGGCCCGCGAGGGGGTCATCACGGCCAAGGCGACCGCTGTCCACCTGGGCCGTAGCACGCATGTATGGGACGCGATTGTGACGAACGGCGAGGGTAAAACCATCGCGTTATTTCGATGCACGCAGATGATCTTGTATTGAATTTGCGCCGTGTAATCAGGGGCTTGAGTACGGGGCGAACGTGCGCCCGGCGGCCTCGCAGGGAGTATGTGCCGCACGTCGGACTGTTGACGTCATTCGGGCCTGACCGCTTTCAAGCGAACATCGATCCGATGGCGTCAAGATCCAGCGCTTGCCCGAGCGTATCCGCGAGACGGTCCAGCGACGCCTCTCGCAGCGCCGGGTAATCGAGCGCCTCGGCATCGCGCAAACCGGCCCATTCGAGCAGCGCCGCGCAAGCTTCCGGGGTATCGAAGATGCCGTGCAGATAGGTTGCGGCGATCTGGTTATCGGCGGAAATCGCGCCGTCCGGACGCGCCCCGTCAAGCATCACGGCCGGCCGGGCGAGCGCTGCGCCTGTCGTGCGGCCCATGTGGATCTCGTAGCCCCGCACGGGCGCCGGGCCAGTGCCCGTGCCTAACGTCAGCCGGCCGGTCGCGTTGTCGAGCAGCTTGTCCGCCGTCAGCGTGGTGTCGAGATCTAGCAGGCCCAGGCCGTTGACGCAGCCAGCCGGCCCTTCGAACCCCTGGGGGTCATCCACAGTGCGGCCCAGCATCTGCATGCCACCGCAGATCCCCAGCACCTTGCCGCCGTATCGCAGATGCCGCTCAATCGCCCGATCCCAGCCGTTTTCGCGCAGCCAGGCCAGGTCGCGCTGCACGCTTTTCGAGCCCGGCAATACGATGAGATCGGCCGCCGGCGGCGCCGTCCCTGCACGCACGTACGAGAAATCGACCTGCGGGTGGGCGCGCAATGCATCGAAATCCGTGTGGTTGCTGATGCGCGGCAACGCCGGCACGATGACTTTCAAACCCTCGGCGCTTTCGCCACGCGTGTGCAATTGGCTCGGCAACATGTCCTCGGCATCGAGCGTCAGGCCGTGCAGATAAGGCACGACGCCAAGCACCGGCTTGCCGGTTTGCGCTTCGAGCCAGTCGAGACCGGGCTGCAACAGGCTGATATCGCCACGAAAACGGTTGATGACAAAGCCGCGAATCCGCGCCCTTTCGGTCTCCGATAAACACGCCAGAGTCCCCAGCAAATGAGCGAACACGCCGCCGCGGTCAATATCCGCTACCAGTACCACCGGACAATCCACGCGCTCGGCAAACCCCATGTTGGCAATGTCGCGGTCCCGCAGGTTCACCTCCGCCGGGCTCCCCGCTCCTTCCACGACAATCGCGTCAAAACGCTGCTGAAGCCGGGCGTACGAGGCGAGCACGGCATCGAAGGCAATAGTTTTGTACGCGTGATAAGCGCGGGCATCGAGATTGGCATGCGCGCGGCCGTGGATGATCACCTGCGCGCCGCGGTCGCTGGTCGGCTTGAGCAGCACGGGATTGAAGTCGATTTCCGCATCCACGCCCGCCGCGATCGCCTGCAGCGCCTGGGCGCGGCCGATCTCGCCGCCGTCGACCGTCACCGCGCTGTTCAGCGCCATGTTCTGCGGCTTGAACGGCGCGACCCGCATGCCACCGCGCCGCGCCAGCCGGCACAGGCCCGCGACCAGCGTGCTCTTGCCGGCGTCGGAGGTCGTGCCCTGGATCATCAGCGTGCCGCGCGGTGCAAATTGCAGGAGTGTTTCCGTGGTCATCGGTTGCATCGGTTCTCTGGGAAGCCGCTATGGTAGCGCCCGCCGGTACAATATTGCGATGACTTCACCCGACCTCACCTTCATTCTCGGCGGCGCGCGCTCGGGCAAGAGCGCCCACGCCGAACGGCTGGCCGCCGACAGCGGTTTGCCCGTCACTTACGTGGCGACGGCGCGTATTGGCGACGCCGAATTCGCCGCGCGCGTGGAGCAGCATCGTGAACGCCGGCCGACGCATTGGGCGCTGGTCGAACGGCCGCTCGATCTGGGCGGCGTGCTGCGCAAACTGGATCGCGAGGGTCATGTGGTGCTGATCGACTGCCTGACGTTGTGGCTCGCCAACCTGCTGTTCCCCGCCGACGGCAGCACACCCGAGGGCCCGCCGCTGCAGGCCTTCGCCGACTTCGACGCCGCGCTTTCAAACGTGCGCGGCAAGGTGATCATAGTGAGCAACGAGATCGGCTTGGGCGTGGTCCCAATGGGATCGGTGACGCGCCTTTACGTCGATGAACTCGGCCGGCTCAACCAGCGCGTCGCCGCTGCGAGCACGCACGTGACCATGATGGTCGCCGGCCTGCCGCTCGTACTCAAAGGCTGACATGCTGCTGCTCTCCTTCTACGTCACGGCGATGCTCGCCATTGCCGGCGTCGTGATCGACCGGATTTTCGGCGAACCGGCCACGCACCATCCGCTGGTCGCGTTCGGGCGGCTTGCCACGCGCATCGAAGCAAAAATGAACACGGGTTTCCGGGCGCGGCCGGCGGGTATTCTCGCGTGGCTGCTGGCCGTCGTGCCGCCGGTGGTGGTGAGCTGGATTCTCGTAAGCGTGCTGCCGTTCACCGCTGCCTGCGCGGTGCATGTCGCGTTGCTGTGGTTCTCGCTCGGCGCCAAAAGCCTCAAGGACCACATCGCACCGATCGCCCGCGCGCTCGGGCTCGGCGATCTGGCCGCCGCGCGAAAGCTGACGGCGCGCATCGTCTCGCGCGACACCGCCAACGCCGATGAAGCCGCGCTCTCCCGCGCCGCCGTGGAGTCCACGCTGGAAAACGGCAACGACGCCATTTTCGGCGCGCTGTTCTGGTTCGTCATCGCGGGCGGACCGGGCGCGCTGATGTTCCGCCTCGCTAACACCCTCGATGCAATGTGGGGCTACCGCACGCCGCGTTACCTGCGTTTCGGCTGGGCCGCCGCCCGTTTCGACGATGTCCTGAACTTCGTGCCTGCACGGTTCACGGCCGCCAGCTACGCCCTGATGGGTGATACGCGCACGGCATGGCGCTGCTGGCGCACGCAGGCGCCGCTGTGGGACAGCCCAAATGCGGGGCCGGTGATGGCGGCGGGCGCTGGAAGCCTGAACGTGTTGCTGGGCGGCCCGGCGATCTATCACGGCGCGCTGGAAACGCGACCCGTGCTCGGGTTTGGAATGACCGCCTCGCCCCGGCACGTGGTGGCCGCGCTCCGGCTGGTCGAACGTACTTTAATGTTCTGGCTCGCGGTGCTGCTGGTGTTGGCGTTCATGGGGGTGGGGTTGCATGGCTGATCCCATCCGGCATGGCGGGAATCTACGGGAAGCGGCGCGTCGATACGGCATCGCGCTGGGCGACTGGCTGGATTTATCGACGGGGATCAATCCGCGGGCATTTCCGGTCCCGCCTTTGCCAATGGACGCGTGGCGCCGCTTGCCCGAAGACGCCGATGGTCTGGCCGAGCTGGCAGCGCGTCACTATGGAGCGCCAGGGGCGCTGCCGGTCGCAGGTAGCCAGGCCGCGATTCGCGCGCTACCGGGCTTGTTGAGACGCGGCGTTGCTGCCGTTGCGCCTTTGACGTACAGCGAATACAGGCCGGCGTTCGAACGCGCCGGGCATCGGATCGTAACGCTCGATGTTGCGTCGGCCGATTTGAAGAATGACATCGACCAAGTGATCGTTGCGAATCCTAACAATCCTACAACGGAACGTATCCCGCGTGACGTGCTGCTGCAATGGCATGAGCAATTGGCAAGACGCGGCGGCACGCTGATCGTTGATGAAGCCTTCGCCGATGCCTACGGCGATGCGGCCATGTCGATGGCATCGGAGAGTGAGCGGGAGGGGTTGGTCGTGCTGCGCTCGGTCGGCAAGTTTTATGGGCTTGGAGGGATTCGCGCCGGGTTTGTGCTCGCAGCGGCATCCTTTCGCGATGCGCTGTCGGACGCTCTCGGTGCGTGGACAGTGAGCGGTCCGGCACGACACGCGGTGCAGGCCGCGTTCAATGACCTTTCATGGCAAGCAGAGACTCGCGCCACGCTGGTTCGCGATAGCGCAAGGCTGGCAGAGTTGATCCGCAATCAAGGTTTCGATCCCCGCGCGACGCCGCTTTTTGTATGGTTCGAGACCGGCAAAGCAGCGGCGCTGCAGAACGCTTTGGCCACGCGCGGAATCTGGACACGGCTCTTCGAGCACGGCACGTCGCCGAGTTTGCGGATTGGTTTGACGGGATCGAAAGAGGAATGGGCGCGGTTTGAGGAAGCGTTTGCCGCCGCTGTGAACGCGATCCGCTGAACGATTGAGCCCTTCGCGTCCGGTGCTTCATCCACCGCGTTCCCAACGCAAAAATGAGCGCTCGCGTATTTGTGCTTCTTACGCAGCGCTAGCCATGCATGACGCATCGGAACCAACTTACTTCATGACCTTGCGCCACGTCCTCACGCTGACCTTCATCGCTGCGATTTTTGCATCGACTCAAGCTCGGGCTGAAACCCTCGCCGTCACCGACGACACCGGCGCCACCGTCACCCTCGCTGCTCCCGCACAACGCATCGTGAGCCTTGCACCGCACGTCACCGAACTCCTGTTCGCGGCGGGCGGTGGTGCGCGCGTTGTCGGAGCGGTCAGTTATAGCGATTACCCGCCGCAAGCCAAAGCCATCCCGCGTGTTGGCGACAACAAGTCGCTGGACCTCGAACGCATCGTCGCGATGAAACCCGACCTGATCGTCGTGTGGCGGCATGGCAATGCGATGCGTCAAATCGACAGGTTGCGCGAACTGCATGTGCCGCTGTTTTTCAGCGAGCCGCATCGCCTGGACGATATCCCTGTCACCATCGATAAACTTGGCGTCCTGCTCGGGACATCGGCTGAGTCGAATAAGGCGTCGGACGCGTTTCGTCACGATATCGCCGGCTTGCGGACGCGTTATTCGAACCGGCCGCCGGTGAGCGTGTTTTATCAGGTTTGGGACGACCCGCTGATGACGCTCAACGGGTCGCAGATTGTCAGCCAAGTGATAGATCTATGCGGTGGCCGCAACGTGTTCGCTGATCTGAAACCGTTGGTGCCCACCATCTCGACTGAAGCGGTGCTGGCAGCCGATCCCGAAGCGATCGTGACAGCCACACCGGGCGCAACGAGTTCGGATCATCCGTTGCCGTCGCTGGATGCGTGGCGCAAATGGCCTTCGATCAAAGCCGTCGCGCGCAACAATCTGTTCGGTATCGATGGCGATCTGATCAACCGGCCGACACCACGTCTCGCACTCGGAGCGGCTACGTTGTGTGAAGACCTGGAAGTAGCCAGAACGCGGCGTCCGAAGTAAAGCGTCACGCGTTCCAGCGGACCAGCAGCCACTCATTGCGCACGCGTTTCAACCAGACGATCGCGCCGAAATCCAGTGGCCATTGAATCGCGTTCGCGCGCGGGACACCGAGTAAGTGAGCTGTCAGTACACGAATGACGCCCGCATGCGTCACGGCGTGAACCGGGCCGTCGGTGCTCGCGGTGCAAACGGAGTCGGCCCAATCGATCACCCGCGCGGCGAACTGCGCGACACTCTCACCGCCATGCTCGCGGGCGTGTTCAAGATCCGCTGCCCAGGCATCGAGCATCAACCGATCCAGGCCGTCCCAGCGCCGCCCTTCCCATGCGCCGAAATCGAGTTCCTGCAAACGAGCATCGGCTTGGACAGGGCCCAACGCTTCGGCTAGCAAACGGCATCGGCTTAACGGACTCGTATGCCAGACGCCTTCAAACGCGGGCACTTTCAGCAACCGCAACCGTTCCTCCAGCACACGCGCAGAATCGGCCGCATCGCCTAGAAGCGGAACGTCGGTGCGGCCATAGCAAATCCCGGTGTCGATACGAACAGCCGGATGGCGAATCAGGACGAGATCCATCCGAGTCCAATCAGGTAGATTGCAAGTTCAAAAATCTGCTGAGCGAAGCCGAGGCAATCGCCGGTATAACCGCCGATACGCTTGACGAAATAACGCCCCATGCCAAAGCGCAACACACCGAGCGCAGCGATCATCACGCATCCAAGCCGCCAGTCGGGCCAGAAAAGCCAGGGAAATCCGAACAACGCAGCCAAGAGAAACGCGCTCGCGCTCATCTTCTGCGCGACCGGTTTCGCTTTGCCTTCGGCCCGTACATAGTCGAGCGTGCAGAGATAGCTGATCGCAAACGTGCGGCTTGCCGCGTGCGCCGCGACGATCATCCATGCAGCGCGCAACGGCAGCATCGTGGCCAATGTTTGCCACTTCAGCGCAAGCGCGACGATCAACGCAATGGCGCCAAATGCACCGATCCGCGAGTCGTGCATGATGCGCAACACGTCTTCCCGGGTGTAGCCGCCGCCGAAGGCATCGGCGCAATCGGCGAGGCCATCTTCGTGGAACGCACCGGTGACGAGCAGCGTTGCCGCCATCGACAACAGCACGGCAACGCCTGCCGGAAACACCTGCAACGCAGCGAGATAAACGACCGCACCGACTCCACCGACTAGTGCACCTATCAACGGGAAATAGCGAGCCGCCGCATTCAGATAATGCACTTCGAAGCCGACCCAACGCGGTACCGGCACGCGGGTGAAATACCCGAGTGCGGTAAAGAAGTAGCGGAGTTCCTGCGATGGCCGGTTCATATCGAAGTCACACTGCCTTGTCGGACACACCGGCCGATTCGAAGCTCGCCATTTCATTGATGAACGCCACCGCCGCACGCAACAACGGCAACGCGAGCGCAGCGCCGGTACCTTCGCCCAAGCGTAATCCCAGTTGCAACAACGGCGCGGCGTTGAAATGTTCGAGCATGCGCCGGTGCCCCGTCTCATCCGATGCATGCGCGAACACGCAGTAATCGAGCACGGCCGGATTGAGCGCATGAGCCACGAGCAACGCCGACGTCACGATAAAACCATCGACGAGAATCGTCATGCGGGCTTCCGCCGCCGCGAGGAACGCGCCTGCGATCATCGCAATTTCAAAGCCGCCGAAAGTTGCCAGCGTCTCAAGCGGATCAGTGGATGCCGCGTGTTTCTTTAAAGCAGCAGCGAGTACATCGCGCTTGTGGTGCAAGCCGGCATCGTCGAGTCCTGTGCCACGTCCCACGCATGCATCGATCTCAACGTTGCACAGCCGGCTCATCAGGCACGCCGCCGCCGATGTATTCGCGATCCCCATCTCGCCGAAGCCGATCACATTGGTCCCGAGCGCCGCGTGAAAACGCACGCGCGCAGCACCACGTTCGATCGCTTGCAATACTTCGTCGCGCGTCATCGCCGGTTCGTGCGCGAAATTACGGGTACCGCCGCGCCGGATCGCTACATCGACGAACCCCGCCGCCGGCGGCGACGCACTCGCCACACCCGCGTCCACCACTTCGAGCGTCATGCCCGCCGCCTTCGACAACGCATTGATCGCCGCCCCACCCGCGATGAAATTCGCGACCATCTGCACCGTGACCTCCTGCGGGAACGGACTCACGCCTTCGGCCGCGATGCCGTGATCGCCAGCAAAAACAATGATCGCCGGCTGCTCGATACGCGGCCGCAAAGTCCCTTGAATCAACCCGATCTGAAGCCCGAGTGATTCGAGCCGGCCGAGACTGCCGGGCGGTTTTGTCTTCGTATCGATTACATGTTGCAGCTCGGTCGTCATCGATCGATCGAGCGGTTCAGGACGGGGAAGTGTGTCGTTCATAGTGTTGTTCATGGTGAGGTTGAACGCATCACGGGCACGAGCGCCTCGTGACCGTCCTGCTGAATCAGCGTAAGTGGATAACCGAACGCGGCGCCGGCACGCTCGGGCGTGAGGACATCGCGAACGGGGCCGGCATGCGTGTGGCCGGCGCCATCGAGTAGCAAAGCGTGCGTGGCGAAACGCCGGGCAAGGTTCAGATCGTGACACGAGAAAATCACGCTGCGTTGTTTCGATCGGACCCATTCGCTCAACGCTTCAAGGCAATCGATCTGATGATGCACGTCGAGATGCGCCAGCGGTTCATCGAGCAACAATAGCGGTGCGTCCTGGCACAAGGTCGCGGCCAGCGCGACGCGTTGTCGTTCGCCGCCTGACAACGACAGGACATCGCGTGAAGTGAATTCCGCGAGGCCGAGCAGATCCAGCGCCGCGTGCGCAGCCGCGCGGTCCGCGTCGCTTTCCCAACCCCAGCCAGTGAGATGCGGAAAGCGATTGAGCATGACGGTCTCGAGAACGGTGGCGCTGAACGCATCGTGCGTGGCTTGCGGCATCAACGCGCGGCGGCGGGCGAGTTCACTGGTGCCCCAGGCGCTCAACGCGCGTCCATCGAGTGAAATCGCATTCGATGCCGTCTTCGATACCCCCGCCATCGCCGCGATCAACGTCGTTTTGCCCGCACCGTTCGGACCGGCGATGCACCACATTTCGCCGGGCGCGAAGAACTGCGTGAGCTCCGCGACCAACACGCGCGCTGCTGCAGAAGTTGCTGCACGAGTTCCCGCGCGCAACGTGAGTTGAGTGACCTGAAGTCCGTTCATGGCGCGCGCCTGAGGAGCATCCACAAGAACACCGGCACCCCGATCAGCGCGGTGATGACGCCTACCGGCAACTGCGCCGGCGCGATTACCGTGCGCGCGACGAGGTCCGCTCCCATCACGGCCAGTCCGCCAGCCAGCGCCGATGCAGGCAGCAGCATGCGTTGATCATTGCCAAACGCGAGCCGCAACACATGCGGCACCACGAGCCCGATGAAACCGATGGTCCCGGCCGTCGTCACCGCAGCCGCTGCCGCCAGCGACGCAACCAGATACACACGCAGTCTCAACTGCACGACGCGCACGCCCAGCGCCTCGGCTGCAACATCGCCACGCAGCAACACGTTGAGCTGGGGCGCGGCCGGCACGATCGCGATCAGCGCGATCACCAAAGCGATCAAAGCGGTCCATGGCATCGAGACGCCGTTCAGGTCGCCGGTCAGCCAGAACACCATGCCTCGCAAGCGATTCTCGGGAGCGATAGCGAGCATGAGCGTGATCAACGCGCCCCACCCTGCCGCGATCACCGCGCCGGTGAGCAGCAATCTCGGCGATGTGTCCTGCGGTTCCCCACGCCACAACTCGCGCCGGGCGAGCCCGAGGACAAGCAGTATCGACAAGAACGCGCCCGCGAACGCGGCAACGTCGACGCTCCACCACGACAGGGAGAACAACATCGCGGCGAGCGCGAATGCGGCCGCGCCACCCGATACGCCAAGCACATAAGGTTCGGCCAACGGATTGCGCAGCAAGACCTGCAGCAATGCGCCGGCCATGCCAAGCAGGGCGCCCGCCGCAAAGCCGCCGAGCGCGCGCGGCAAGCGCAGACTGAGCACGATTTCATCGATCACGTCAGTCGACCGGGACACGAGCGCCTGCATCACCCGCAGCGGCGACACGGCAATACTCCCCAGCGCCAGCGACGCCACGAACACAGCGAGCGCGGCGAAGCCAAGCCCGGTCCAGACCATGAAAGCGCGCTGGGCGCTCATGCGCTTAAGGTTCACTGCGGCGGTGCGCCAGGCATGATCGAGGCGCCGGGACGCGGCTTTCTATACGAGTGCGCAAGCTGATGATCCTTGTTGAAGAGGTTGTCCCGAGTTCATCGATAAGCGCGCCGCCCCACGCAATGGCAACGCGTGGGACGATCCAACGGATTGCCGCTGAACGGATAGTACAGATCGTCGAAGGTTGAAGCACGGCGGATGAACGCCATTTCGAGTGGTGAAATCTGTCGGACAAAGCGCGCCAGGATCGACTTGCAACTTGCGATGGAGTCGCTTACCGTTGCGGGGCAGCGCAGGTTGACCCGTCCGCGCAGCCTCCGCTCCCTGCTTTTCGCAGTAGCGCGCCCGCTTGCAGTCGCCCGCGAGCGCCAAGGTGGCGGGAGTTTAAGAGCGGCACATTAAGCCGTCAAGAAAGCGCGACAATGCAGTCGGTCGAACCGTCTTCACCGTGGTTCGATTATTCGATTACCCCTGTTTTCAGGGCTTCCGCGCGATATTTTCACAAACGCTCGCACGCCTGAATGAATGGGAAAGTGAACCCCTATAAAACGTTTCCCCCTACAAATAAAGGGCCGCGCCCATGCTTTGAAGACCGACTGCTGTTACGTCTGGAAACGAACCAAATTTCTGAAGCGCCGGAGAAGCGCGCTAAAATGCGAGGTCTTAAGAGGACGCAGCACATGCTCAACGAACTCGAATCACTGTCACAGAATATCGGCCGGCTGATCAAGATCAGCGAACGCCACCATCAAGCTCATAACGCGTTGGCCCAGCAACTCGAACAGTTGCGCGCCGACCATGCCAACACGCAGGGCGAACTTGCGGCCGTGCGCGAAGAACGCGATGCACTGGTGGCGGAGCGCGACTCGCTGTCCGCCAAGATCGACGATGCGCAGGTTCGTCTCAACGTGATTCTCGAAAAATTGCCGCGTGCGAAAGCTGCACCTGAGCCGGATAACCAGCTTGCCCTTTTGCCTCCCGATGGCGGCGCCGAACCGGATACCGCCGACGCGGCGCACGGTGCGTTGCATGAAGAATCACACCATCACGGAGAAAAGGCATGACGTCAAAGCAGATCGAGGTATCCATTCTCGGCGCGCCGTATCGGCTCGCGTGTTCGCCGGAAACCGAAGGCGCTTTGCGCGAAGCGGTGGCCCGCGTTGACGCGGAAATGTCAAAAGTACGAAACGCAAGCAGCGTGCGCGGCACGGATCGGATCGCGGTCATGGCGGCGTTGTCGCTGGCGTCAGAATTGCTCAAGCTGCAAAACAGCGTGCGTCACGGCGAAGCATTCCCGGCCGAAGAGATTCGCCACACCATGCATCAAATGAACGAGCAACTGGGCGTCGTGATTTCACAATACGAAGCGCTGTAGTTGCCGGAGTAGTTGCCGGAGTAGTTGCCGGAGTAGGTGCAGCAATGGCGCGCGCGTAGCGGCTTTGAACTCGCTTTAAATGCTTGACGCGCAGGCTAAAGTCCGGATGTTATTTTGTTGCTGGAGTGCTGGCACGATTCTATGTTTTGCAGCATTTAACAAATTCATCGGTCACCATAAAGTTTTCCTGGATCATTGCTGCATCGTCTCGATGATTGGTGTAAAGTGACTGCTCCCTGCCTGGTTTGCCAAGGTCATATATTCCTTGAACCAATGCCATTGTGCACGGTTGTGGGACCTTGTAGCACTGGCGAGCGCGTCACTCTGTCTGATGAGCCCAAGGTGTTGCTTACTGCGACCAATCTTGAACCCAGGTTCAGGATGCCGGCCTAGCGGCTTGGGCGGGGACCTTTTTCAACGGCATGTGTATTATTTAATGCATGCTGGCAAGCGGTTGAGTCGACTGAATGGACTAACGGCGCTGGAGTTTCTCCGGCGCCGTTTTCTTTTGCATCGTGAATCCTGCATCGTGCATGCTTCTTTGCACGGCGCCTTTCTCCATGGAAAACATTCATGCACTACTGGCTGATGAAGTCGGAACCGAACGAAGCGAGCATCGACCATCTCGCTCACGCGCCGAAAAAAACTTTGCCCTGGACCGGCGTGCGTAATTACCAAGCGCGCAACTTCATGCGCGACGGCATGCAGGTTGGCGACGGCGTGCTGTTCTATCACTCGAGCTGTCCCCAACCCGGAATCGCAGGCATTGCGAAGGTGTCGTCGGCCGCTTATCCCGACCCCACTCAATTCGATTCCACCAGCCACTACTACGATCCGAAGTCATCGCAGGAAAAGCCGCGCTGGTTGCTCGTCGACGTCCACTTCGTGAAGAAGACGCCGCTCATTCCACTTGCCACGCTACGCGATCATGCCGAGCTTGCCGATATGCAAGTGCTCGCGAGAGGCAACCGCTTATCCATCACGCCGGTCACCGAAGCGCAATGGCGCTTTATCACCAGTCACCTCTTGTAACCTCGTTGAAGGGAACTTCGCGTGCATGGGAAGCGCCTAAGCTTCGCGTCACATGACGCGCACTCATGCTTACGGAGTTAGACGATGACAAAGAAAAACACCACTTCCACACTGGCAGCCGTCGTGCTGCTTGCAGGCGCCGCCATGGCACAGAGCGCTTTCGCTCAAAGCGTCGTTCAGGCCCAGCCGTCGGGCGTATTGTCGCTCGCAGCCCAGGCCAGCGCCGACGTGCCGCAGGACGTGGTCGACATCACGCTGTTCTATGAGCAGGAAGCGCAAGACCCGGCCTCGTTGACATCGGTGCTCAATCAACGCGCGGACGCCGCGCTGCGCCAGGCGAAGGGTGTCGATAACGTCACGGCGCACAGTGGTTCGTTCACCGTCTACCCGTCCACCGATCGCGATGGCCGCATCTCCGCATGGCGCGGCCGCACGGAAGTCGTGCTGGAGTCAAAGGACTTCGCGGCGGCGTCCAAGCTGGCGGGCAAGATGAGCGATTCAATGCAAGTGGGCAGCGTGACGTTCTCGCTCTCGCCGGAGGCACAGCGTGCAGCGGAGCAGAAACTGTCGACGCAAGCGATTGCTTCGTTCAAGCAACAGGCACAGAGTTCGGCACAGGCGTTCGGCTATAGCGGGTATGCGATCCGTGAAGTGAACATCGGCCATAACGGGTCGTCGCCGCGTCCGGTCATGATGATGGCCGCACGCAACATGGGCGCGGATGCAAAGATGTCGGCACCCATGGCGCTCGAAGGGGGTACGTCGACCGTGACCGTGAACGTATCGGGTTCGGTGCAGATGAACCGATAGGCGCTCAGCTCAAGTCTCGCGGTGTAAAAAAGCCTCGCTGCGTGCGAGGCTTTTTCATGGCATTTGCAAAGGCTTATTTCTCGTTCAGGAGGGCTTCGCGGACTCTGAAGGCAGTGCGCGACCACGTCGATACGACCAGATAAGCACGCCGATTCCGCCAATGATCATGGGCAGTGAAAGCCATTGGCCCATCGACAGGTTCATGGCCAGCAGACCGAGATAATCATCCGGTTCACGCGCGAATTCAACCGTGAAGCGCGCGAGGCCATAACCAATCAGAAACACCGCCGAAATCGCGCCCACCGGCCGTTGCTTGCGCGACATCAGCCACATCACGATAAACAATGCGAAGCCTTCCAGCGCGATCTCGTACAACTGCGACGGATGACGCGGGAGCATCTGGTAACGCTCGAAAATCTCGTTCAGATTCCACTGCGCAGCCTGTTGCGGATGAGTGCGCAGCCAGATGGCGTCATCGGGGGATGCGTTCTGGAACAGCATGGCCCACGGCGCATTCGGATTGGTCACACGGCCCCACAACTCGCCGTTGATGAAGTTACCGAAGCGTCCGGCCGCCAGTCCAAGCGGGACGAGGGGCGCGACGAAATCGGTGACTTGCAGCCAGGTCCGCTTTCGTTGCCACGCGAACAGCACCATGGCGATCGTCACGCCGATCATGCCGCCGTGGAAGGACATGCCGCCTTCCCAGACCTTGAAGATATCGAGTGGATTCGCGAGGTAGAAACTCGACTTGTAGAACACCACATAGCCAAGCCGTCCGCCCAGGATGGTGCCGAGCACCCCGTAGAACAGGATGTCGTCGATGTCCTTCGTCGTCCACCCTTGCGCCGAAACATACGGTAAACGCAGCCGCAAGCGACCGATGACGATGCACTGGACGAACGCCAGCAAATACATGAGGCCATACCAGCGCACAGCGAGCGGACCTAGATGAAGCGCGATGGGATCGAAATTCGGGTGAATGAGCATGTTTCTATTTACGTGTAGGGGTCATGGCAACGCAGGCACGGTAGCCGCATGAGCGCGCACTATATCGATAAAACCGGCGAGCACCGGGCTGACCTCCGCCGCGCGCCACACGAGTCCGGTCTCAACCACCGGACCCGATTCGAGCAACGGACGATACACCACTCCGGTCCTGCGCAGATGTCGCAGCGATTGCGGGACGAGCGCGACACCCATGCCAGCTGACACCAGGCTGACAATGGTCTGCATTTGAATAGCCTCCTGCCCGACATGCGGCATCAGGCCGGCCGCGCCGTAGCAACCCATAATCATGTCATAGAAACCGGGTGCGAGACGCCGCGGAAAGACGACGAGCGGGGCATCGGCGAGTTGATGAAGGCTGACAGGCGTCTCGGACCACTCCTCGCCGCCCTGCCCGAGCTCAGCCGCGGCATCACTAGACATGGCGATGACCAGCGGCTCGCGCGCAATTGGCAAATACGACAGCGCGACCGCGTGGCGCGGTGGCAGCGGCGGAATGACGAGCCCGGCGTCTATGCGGCCCGCGACCAGCTCTTCCACCTGGACGTCGCTGGTCGCTTCCACGAGTTGTAGCCGGACGCCAGGAAAACGGGCGCCGAAATCGCGCAGCAGCAGCGGCAGCAGGCCGTAATCGGCAGTGGAAACGAACGCAAGGGACAGAACCCCCGCTTCACCCCGCGCGAGCGATTGCGCGAGCGGTCTTAACGCATCCGCGCCCGCGAGCAGCCGCCGCACTTCCGGCAGCAGGTCCTTGCCCACGGGCGTCAGCTCCACGGAGCGCTTGGTCCGCACGAACAGCGCCACGCCGAGCATGTCCTCCAGCGCCCGGATAGCCTGCGACAACGGCGGCTGGGTCATTGCGAGCCGCCCTGCGGCCCGTCCGAAGTGCATTTCTTCCGCAACCGTCACAAAATACCGCAACAACCTGAGTTCGATGTTCCGCGCTTCCACTGATATCTTCCACGACTTAATAGACCCTGAATAATATATTGGACACGCGTTCGCGCAAGCTTCATCCTGTCGCGACCAGACAATAAAATCCTCAAGGAGCCCCCACATGGCCTTCAATCGCCGCTCGAAAAACATCACGCAAGGCGTCGCGCGTTCTCCGAATCGCTCGATGTATTACGCCCTTGGCTACAAGGAAGAAGACTTCGACAAGCCGATGATCGGCATCGCCAACGGTCATTCCACCATCACGCCGTGCAACTCGGGCCTGCAAAAGCTCGCCGATGCCGCCGTCGAATCGATCCGCAAATCAGACGCAAATCCGCAGACCTTCGGTACGCCGACCATCTCGGACGGCATGTCGATGGGCACCGAAGGCATGAAGTACTCGCTCGTGTCGCGCGAAGTGATCGCCGACTGTATTGAAACGGCCGTGCAAGGCCAGTGGATGGACGGCGTTGTCGTCATCGGCGGCTGCGACAAGAACATGCCGGGCGGCATGATCGGCCTCGCGCGCATGAACGTGCCGGGCATCTATGTGTATGGCGGCACGATCCGTCCGGGCAACTGGAAGGGCGTGGACCTGACCATCGTGTCGTCGTTTGAAGCGGTGGGTGAATTCTCGGCCGGGCGCATGTCGAAGGAAGATTTCGACGGCATTGAGAAAAACGCCTGCCCGTCGAGCGGTTCGTGCGGCGGCATGTACACGGCCAACACCATGAGCTCGTCGTTCGAGGCGCTGGGCATGTCGCTGATGTATTCATCGACGATGGCGAACCCGGACCAGGAAAAGGTCGATTCCGCGGCTGAATCGGCGCGTGTGCTGGTCGAAGCGGTCAAGGCCGATCTCAAGCCGCGCGACATCATCACTAAGAAATCGATTGAAAACGCGGTTGCGCTGATCATGGCGACCGGCGGCTCGACCAATGCGGTGCTGCATTTTCTGGCTATCGCCCATGCGGCGGAAGTGGAATGGAGCATCGACGACTTCGAGCGCATGCGCAAGAAAGTGCCGGTGATCTGCAACCTGAAGCCGTCGGGCCAGTACGTGGCGACCGATCTGCACAAGGCCGGCGGAATTCCGCAAGTGCTGAAGATCTTGCTCGACGCAGGCATGCTGCACGGCGATTGCATCACGATCACCGGCAAGACCATCGCGGAAGAACTGAAGGACGTGCCGTCGAAGCCGCGCGCTGACCAGAATGTGATTTTCCCGATCGACAAGGCGCTCTACGACGAAGGCCACCTCGCGATCCTGAAGGGCAATCTGGCACCGGACGGTGCCGTGGCGAAAATCACCGGCTTGAAGAACCCGGTCATTACCGGACCGGCGCGCGTGTTCGAGGACGAGCAAAGCGCGATGACCGCGATTGTCGCGGGTCAGATCAAGGCGGGCGACATTGTCGTGTTGCGCTATCTCGGCCCGAAGGGCGGTCCCGGCATGCCGGAAATGCTGGCGCCTACTTCAGCGATCATCGGCCAAGGGCTGGGTGAATCGGTGGGCCTGATTACCGACGGCCGTTTCTCGGGCGGCACGTGGGGCATGGTGGTCGGTCACGTTGCGCCGGAAGCCTATGCAGGCGGCACGATTGCGTTCATCAAGGAAGGGGATTCGATCACCATCGACGCCCACAAGCTGCTGTTGCAACTGAACGTGGATGATGCCGAGATCGAGCGCCGTCGCGGGGAGTGGACGCAGCCTGCGCCACGTTATACGCGCGGCGTGCTGGCCAAGTATGCTGCGCTTGCTCAGCCGGCTAACAAGGGCGCGGTAACGGGTTAATTGCTGGCTGTTTTTTCGCTCGCGCCGGTGGGGACCGTTTCAGGTTCTTCCGGCGCCAGCGAGAATTAATGCCGGTGCGCGGTCGAACTCGGCTCCGGTAGCCATAACCGCCCCGGAAATCTCTTCTTACTGCCGCTTTCGCCGCTCCAGCTCATCGGCCACCGCCTCGCGCACCCATTGCGTCAACTCGGTTTCCAGCGCCAACGCAACCTCCCGCGTGATCTGGCTCACCAGCCAGGTGGAATGCTCCTGCAACGACTCCCTGCAACGTTCCTCTATCAATGCCCGTCCGTCGCCTGTTAAAAAGTGCGTGAAGCGTCCGCGCAGCCTGTCTGCGATCACATCGGCGTCACGATCTGCTCCGTGTGCAAGCTCTTCGTGCGATGGCACAGCCGCGGGCGACAACACCGGCTCCGGCGCACGCGGTGCAACACGGGCTCGGTCCGGCCGGCCGGGCGCGATGACATCGGTCAGCACAGGAATGGATGAATCGAAGTTTTCGGGTGTTTCAGCCGTATCGGGCGCGGTGGTGATGGGCACGAGTGGACTCCGTCTCTTGATGGCAGGCTGTTCTGTCGGCAACCTGATAGCAACCTGATGGCAGGTTGACTGCGGGCTAACGGCGGGCGTTTTTGCGATCATACCGCGTGCCCGCCGCGCGCAGCGACTGAGCGGTGCGCTCAGTCGCCCTGCTTGTAGTTGTTGAGCACGTAGCCCCGATCGCGATAGAAACGATACCGCTCGCGCCCAGCCACGAGTTCCTGCTCCTCGTTGCCGACCACTTCCAGCAGGCGTTCAAACCGCGCGAACTGCGGCGGTACCGTGGCGCCGAGGTTCAGCAGGATCTGATGCCGCTGATCCTGCACCAGCGCTTCCAGCGACGCCGTCAGCAACACTGGCGTTTCAGCCGCCAGCGCGCTGTCCGCCATGCAATGGGGCACGAACTCGAGCGGCTTGAACGTCCACAACTGCTCGTCGAACCGTTTCAACCGCTCGGGTTCGGCCAGCACGATCAACGGCTGGCCGCTCAGGTAGGCCTTGCGCGCGAGGCGGCAGGCATACGCGATCGAATCCCCGACATTCGAATGGAAATCGATCCGCGTCATGCCCGTGCCTCCACGCTTACGCTTGCTTCAACCACGCTCATTGGCCCGCGCGATCGACCAGGAACTGCGTGAGCAAGGGCACCGGACGACCGGTTGCGCCCTTTGCAGCGCCGCTTTTCCACGCCGTACCCGCGATGTCGAGGTGAGCCCACGGATAGTTCTGCGCGAACCGTGACAGGAAACACGCCGCGGTAATCGCGCCGCCCGGCCGTCCGCCGATGTTCGCGACATCGGCGAAATTCGACTTCAGCAGGTCCTGGTATTCGTCGTCAAGCGGCATGCGCCAGGTCGGATCGATAGCCTCCTTCGATGCGTCCAGCAACTCGCCCGCCAGCGCGTCGTCCTTCGAGAACAAACCCGTGTTGTGATGGCCAAGCGCCACCACGCACGCGCCCGTGAGCGTGGCGATATCGATGACTGCAGCGGGCTTGAAACGTTCCACATAGGTCAGCGCGTCGCAGAGAATCAGGCGGCCTTCCGCGTCAGTATTCAACACTTCGATAGTCGTACCCGACATCGACGTGACAATGTCCCCCGGCTTCACCGCGTTGCCGGCCGGCATGTTCTCGCAGGTCGGCACCACGCCGATCACGTTGAGCTTCAGTCCCATTTCCGCGATCGCGCGCATGGTGCCGAACACGGAACCGGCGCCGAGCATGTCGTACTTCATCTCGTCCATGCCCTCACCCGGCTTGATGGAGATGCCGCCGGTGTCGAACGTAATGCCCTTGCCGACCAGCACCACCGGAGCGGCCTTCGCGCCCGCGCCCTGGTGATGCATCACGATGAACGCTGGCGGTTCGATCGAGCCTTTCGCGACCGAGAGGAACGAACCCATGCCCAGCGCTTCGATCTGCTTCTGGCCGAGCACTTCCACCTTCAGCTTGAATTCCTTGCCCAGCTTTTTCGCGGTATGGCCGAGATAAGTCGGCGTACAGACGTTCGGCGGCAAGTTGCCGAGATCGCGCGTCAGGTCCATGCCATTGGCGAGAG
>NZ_JNFG01000052.1 GCF_000729995.1 Caballeronia sordidicola
AGCAAGGCGACAAAGGTGGCGAGCTTCATCCATTGCATGGCGAAAATGGAGGCCCAGCCGTCATACGAAAAATCACGCGCGCCGAAGAACCAGAACAGCAGCACCAGCGTGTAGAGAGCCATCACAACGGCGGTAATGCGTTGCGCCAACCAGTCGCGCAAGCCGTAGTGCGCGCCAACGACCAAGCGCTTGGGACCGATTCGATTGTTGTTATTCGCTGCCATTCTCAGAAGGCTCCGAAGAGTTTAAGCGCAACGACGATTGTCAGCAGAGATGACACCGCGAGCACGACGATGGACGTCTGCTTGCCGCCTTCCTTGCTCACTGCGCGATGGGTATCGAGCAGCAGAAAGCGGATGCCGGCGCAAAAGTGGAACAGGAAGGACCACGAAAGCACGAGGACGACGATCTTGATGAGGGGATTGGCGAGAAAGCCCTTGAAGGCGTCGAAGCTGATCTCCGACGTGAGGCTTTGGTCCAGCAGATACAGCAGAAACGGCAGCGATATGAACAACAGCAGACCGCTGATGCGATGAAGAATTGAAACCTTTCCCGCTAGTGGCAAGCGGTAGGTTGCTAGCTGAGCGATTCCGATATTCCGGTACTCAGGTCTTGGTTTTTTTGCGGCTTCAGCCATGCTAGACCCCAACTTTGTTATCACACTAGTCCGCGATTTTAGCGCCTTTTTATATCGCGCTGCAGCGAAATGCCGCGCAAGAGGCTATTGCCAATCGCGTGAGAAAGGCTCTAAGGCACCCCTTGAGGTTCGCCGCAGAGCCGTCCACGTCCCGTTTTAACTGCTGCTTCAACTCAAATCGTTTTGATAGTAATAACCGTTCGTGACATACCACCCGCGCCGCACTTCCACCGGCCGGTCGCCATACGTGTACGACACCCGCTCAACCGACAATAACGGCGACCCGGGGGCAACGCCAAGCAATTCGGCGACTTCATCGTCCGCGCCCACGGCCCTTATTTTCTCCGATGCCCGGATCATGCGCGTACCGAATTCCGCTTCGAACATCGCATAAAGCGGGCCTTTGTAATCCGCCAGGCGCTCAGCCGTCAGCCCGCGGAAAACCGCGCCGGGTAGCCAGATTTCGTCGAAGACGGTGGTTTCGCCGTCGAATTGCAGCAAGCGTTTGATACACACGACCGGGTCGGCCGGCTTCAGGTCCAGTTGGCGAGCGATCTCGGCGGGTGCGCGCAAACGGCGGCACTCCAGCAATCGGCTCACGTGAGGATGAAGGTCGCCGTCTTCCGGAAGCAACCGAAGAAAGCGGAACTGTACGTGATTTTCGTTGTGCGTTGCAACAAAGGTGCCCTTACCCTGACGGCGCACGAGCAGGTTGTCGGCGGCGAGTTCGTCGATGGCTTTGCGCACCGTCCCCTGGCTCACCTTGTAGCGGGCAGCCAGTTCGACTTCGCTGGGAATCATTTCGCCCGGCTTCCATTCGCCCGATTCAAGCCCTTGGGTAATCAGGGCCTTAATCTGCTGGTATAGCGGGCTGAACGTCGGCGACGAGGCAGGCACGATTTCCGTCGCACCGGATGCGCCGGAAGGGTTCGTGGTGCTCGCTGGGTTTGAATTCATGCGCGCATTTCATCATAAAGCGTCAAGTCGCGTCTAGCGTTTTCCCGGGTATTCCTATGTCTTATATAAGACATATGATACGGTTGACTTTGACCTGATCGAATCCTACACTCCTTGGCGAGCAAGGGTTTGCGGGATGCTGCACGTGTCATGCGGCGCACCCGGTGCGTCGGCCAGCCTAACGCCAGTCACCAGAACGCCCCAAATCGCCCTACCGCTCACCGCTTCAGCCTAACGGCTTTCGTGTTCGCTGCCGCTGCCAGTGCCCCGCTCTCGCAACGCCCGCGCGCCATCGGAAACGCGACGCATGAGGCATGAGTTGTATGGGCGGCATCGACGTTACAGGCGGCGCTGAACCAGCAGGATCCAGCGCAAATCCCCCTGCTCACAGAGCCGGATTCTCAGCACGAGGGTCGGACGGCGATTGCCGGCATGCTACCGGAAAGACAATGACAATCTCGCTTCAGGCGCGACACCATTGGATTTTGGGGTAATTCGCGGGGCAACCCGCGGGGCAAATCACAGGGCAACCTGCGCAGTTCGATTCACATGCTTCATCAACGCTTCGCGTAACGCGCCTAAAATGGCGTTTTCCCCTAGCGTTTCACGCACCGTTCAGGAGTGTTCTCAATGGCTAAGTCCGCAAAGCGCGTTGCCGTCACCGGCGCCGCAGGTCAAATCGGTTACTCGTTGCTGTTTCGCATCGCCAATGGCGACCTGCTAGGCAAAGACCAGCCGGTCATCCTTCAGTTGCTCGACCTGCCGCAGGCGCAAGCCGCCGTCAAGGGCGTAGTCATGGAACTGGAAGACTGCGCGTTCCCGCTGCTGGCCGGCGTGGTCGTCACCGACGACCCGAAGGTCGCGTTCAAGGACGCCGACGTCGCGTTGCTGGTCGGCGCCCGTCCCCGTTCGAAGGGCATGGAGCGTAAGGACCTGCTGTCCGCCAACGCTGAAATTTTCACGGTGCAAGGCAAGGCGCTCAACGACGTGGCCAGCCGCGACGTCAAGGTGCTCGTGGTCGGCAACCCGGCCAACACGAACGCGTACATCGCGATGAAGTCGGCGCCGGATCTGCCGAAGAAGAACTTCACCGCCATGCTGCGTCTGGACCACAACCGCGCGCTGTCGCAACTGGCGTCGAAGTCGGGCAAGCCGGTCGCATCGATCGAAAAACTGGCTGTGTGGGGCAATCACTCGCCGACCATGTACCCGGATTTCCGTTTCGCTACCGTCGACGGCGGCTCGCTGACCAAGCTGATCAACGACGACGAATGGAACCGCAACACGTTCATCCCGACGGTTGGCAAGCGCGGCGGGGCGATCATCGAGGCGCGTGGTTTGTCGTCGGCAGCCTCGGCAGCCAACGCGGCTATCGACCACGTGCATGACTGGCTGCTCGGCACGAACGGCAAGTGGGTCACCATGGGCGTTCCGTCTGACGGTTCGTACGAAATCCCGGAAGACATCATCTACGGCGTTCCCGTGACGTGCGAAAACGGCGAATACAAGCGTGTTGAAGGCTTGGAAATCGACGCGTTCTCGCGCGAGAAGATGACCGGCACGCTGAACGAATTGCTCGAAGAGCGTGACGGCGTTGCGCATCTGCTGGGCAAGTAAGCGGGTCTGACAGACTTTGCGTTTCACGCGAGCGCCTGGCCACAAGGCTGGCGCTCGCTGCTGATTCGAGTGCGTTTGGTGTTTGAAGGCGTTTGACGTAGTTTGACGCAGCCTCCGAACCCACCCGAATCCGCGGTTTCCACCCTCTTTACAAGCAACCCGACGCCGACGATGCGCGCTCTCACCCCCGCCGAAGTCCTGTTTGAAGGCGACGTTCCACCCGCTGTGATGCCCCCTTGCGATCACTATGCCGGAAGCGAAAAGCTGATCAGGAAATCGCTCGCCCTGCAGGCACAGCTCGGCCCGGTGTTCGACGTCACCCTCGATTGCGAGGACGGCGCGCAAGTCGGCCAGGAAGCGTCGCACGCGGAACTGGTGGCATCGTTTCTCGGCAGCGAGGAAGACCGCTTCGGCCGCGTCGGCGTGCGGATTCACGACTTCCAGAACCGCGCCTGGCGCGACGACGTGCGCATCATCCTGCGCGCCGCCAAAAAAGCGCCGGCCTATATCACGCTGCCCAAGATTCGCAGCGTCTTCGATGCCGTCGAGATGGTGGCGTTCGTCGAGGCGTCGCGGTGCGAGTATGGGATCAGGCAAGCCATCCCGTGCCACCTGCTGATCGAAACGCATGGTGCGCTGGCGGAGGTCTTCGAACTTGCGGCGCTTCCTGGCGTCGAAGCGCTGAGTTTCGGGCTGATGGATTTTGTATCGGCGCATAACGGCGCGATCCCCGACACCGCCATGCGCTCGCCCGGCCAGTTCGATCATCCGCTCGTGCGGCGCGCGAAGCTCGAGATCGCAGCGGCTTGCCACGCGCATGGCAAGGTGGCGTCGCATAACGTCTCCACCGAAGTGCGCGACATGAGCGTGGTCGCGGGCGATGCCCAGCGTGCCCGCAACGAGTTCGGTTACACGCGCATGTGGAGCATCCACCCGGATCAGATCCAGCCGATCGTCGATGCCTTCCTGCCGCGCAGCGATGAAATTGCAACCGCCGCGGAGATTTTGCTAGCCGCGCAAAACGCGCAGTGGGGGCCGACGCGGTATCAGGACACGTTGCACGATCGCGCAAGCTATCGGTATTACTGGTCGGTGCTGCGCCGCGCGAAAGCGTCGGCACAGGCGCTGCCCGAGGGCGCAGAGACGCTTTTTTCACAAGACAGGTAACGCGTTCTACATATCAGGAGACTGGGTCGAATGAGCGATACGTTAGAGAAAGAAGCACCCGCTGCCGGCGGCTTCAAACCGAAGAAATCGGTCGCGCTGTCAGGCGTGACGGCGGGTAATACCGCGCTGTGCACCGTCGGCAAGACGGGCAATGATTTGCACTATCGTGGCTATGACATCCTCGATATTGCCGGGACGTCCGAGTTCGAGGAGATCGCGTACCTGCTCGTGCATGGCAAGCTGCCGACCGTCGCTGAACTCAAGACGTACAAAACCAAGCTCAAGGGTTTGCGTGGCCTTCCCGCGAACCTGAAAGCCGCTCTGGAATGGATTCCCGCATCCGCCCACCCGATGGACGTGATGCGCACGGGCGTCTCCGTACTGGGCACCCTGCTGCCCGAGAAGGAAGACCACAACATCTCCGGCGCCAAGGATATTGCCGACCGCCTGATGGCCTCGCTCGGCTCGATTCTGCTGTACTGGTACCACTATTCACATAACGGCCGGCGTATTGAAACCGAGACCGATGACGATTCCATCGGCGGGCATTTCCTGCATTTGCTGCATGGTGTTCCACCGTCGAAGTCGTGGGTCGATGCGATGCATGCGTCGCTGATTCTCTACGCCGAACACGAATTCAACGCATCGACGTTCACCTGCCGCGTGATCGCGGGCACGGGCTCGGACATGTACTCGGCGATCACCGGCGGCATTGGCGCATTGCGCGGCCCGAAGCATGGCGGCGCAAACGAAGCCGCATTCGACATTCAATCACGCTATCAGACGCCGGACGAAGCGGAAGCCGATATCCGTCGACGCGTGGAAGCGAAGGAAGTGGTGATCGGCTTCGGTCATCCGGTGTACACGATCTCCGATCCGCGCAACAAGGTGATCAAGGAAATCGCGAAGAAACTGGCGAAGGAAGCCGGCGACACCAAACTCTACGAGATCGCCGAGCGCCTTGAAACAACGATGTGGGACGCGAAGAAGATGTTCCCGAACCTGGACTGGTTCAGCGCGGTGTCGTACCACGCGATGGGCGTGCCTACAGCCATGTTCACGCCGTTGTTCGTGATCTCGCGGACCTCGGGCTGGAGCGCCCACATCATTGAACAACGTATCGATAACAAGATCATCCGGCCTAGCGCAAATTACACCGGTCCCGAAAATCTGAAGTTCCAATCTATAAATAAGCGAAAATAGCGCGCTGCGTGTGCCGGATAGCCCGAATCGGCGCGCGTGCTTTCGCAAAACGGGTCAATGCAGGCGGTCATTTCACCCCCGAACTGGCGCTGCAAACGCCCTGATTGAACACTTAAACGAAATTTAGAAAGGCTGTCATTGATGAATAAACTCCTGATCGCTAGCGTTGTTGGCGCCCTGTCCCTGTCGGGCATGCTCGCCACCACGAGCGCGCTGGCTGCAGATGCCACAACCACGACCACCACCACCACGGCCAAGAAGGCAGTGGCAAAACGCCCCGCTCCGGCACGCCGCCTGATCAAGCGCAAACCCGCCGCAGAAGCCAAAGCGGCAGCAAAAGTGGACCCGGTCCCGGAAGGCTCGACGAAATGGTCCTGCGCCGAAGGCGTGGCTTTCTACCTGAAAGGCGACATGAAGCGTGACCAGGTCGTCACCGTCCACTGGGCGAAGAAGGACTATCAATTGCCGCGTGAAAACACCACGACCGGCGCGGACCGCTTCCACGACGCAGCAACGGGCATGGATCTCGTCGTGATCCCGAACAAGGCCATGTTGTTCTCGGACAGCGACTCTTCGCGCCTCGCCGACGAATGCAAGACGGATGAAATGGCAGCAGCAGGCGCGCCCGCACCGACGCAAGCCAACGAACTGATCAAGAACGTCAAGTAAGTTTTTGCCAGAGGTTTTTCGATGTCCGCACCGATTTCAAACATCCGGCCCGAGCCGGATCGAGTTCTAGTCGATATCGTCGACTACGTTCTCGACTACAAAATCGACAGCACACTTGCGCTCGACACGGCGCGTAACTGCCTGATCGATACGCTCGGCTGCGGACTCGAAGCATTAACCTATCCCGCCTGCACCAAGCTGATGGGACCCATCGTGCCCGGCACGATAGTCCCCAACGGCGCCAAGGTGCCCGGCACCTCTTTCCAGCTCGACCCGGTTCAGGCTGCGTTCAACATTGGCGCGATGATCCGTTGGCTCGACTTCAACGACACGTGGCTGGCTGCCGAATGGGGCCATCCGTCGGACAATCTCGGCGGTATTCTGGCAACGGCCGACTGGCTTTCGCGTAACGCGGTGGCCACCGGTAAGAAGCCGCTATCGATGAAAGACGTCTTGATCGCGATGATCAAGGCGCACGAAATTCAAGGCTGTATCGCGCTCGAAAACTCGTTCAACAAGGTTGGACTGGATCACGTTTTGCTCGTGAAGCTTGCTTCAACGGCGGTGGTCGGTCAGATGATCGGTCTGACGCGCGACGAGTTGATCAATGCTGTTTCTTTAGCCTTCGTCGATGGTCATTCGCTGCGCACGTATCGGCATGCGCCGAATACCGGTTCGCGCAAATCGTGGGCTGCCGGCGACGCGACCTCGCGCGCCGTGCGTCTCGCGCTGATCGCGAAGACGGGCGAAATGGGCTATCCGTCGGTTCTGACCGCTAAAACATGGGGCTTTTACGACGTGCTCTTCAAGGGCAACGCGTTCAAGTTCCAGCGCCCGTACGGTTCGTACGTGATGGAAAACGTGCTCTTCAAGATCTCGTTCCCGGCTGAATTTCACTCGCAAACCGCGGTGGAAGCGGCGATGACCTTGCACGCCAAGCTCGCGGAAACCGGCAAGAAGGTCGAAGACATCAGGAAGATCACGATCCGCACGCACGAAGCAGCGATTCGGATCATCGATAAAAAAGGTCCGCTCGATAACCCCGCCGATCGCGATCACTGCATTCAATACATGATCGCAGTGCCACTGATCCATGGCCGCCTGACCGCTTCAGACTACGAAGATTCGGTTGCAAAGGATCAGCGCATCGACATCTTGCGCGCGAAGATGGAATGCGTGGAAGACCCGCAATTCACGAAGGATTATCACGATCCGGAGCAGCGTTCGATCGCCAATGCGCTGACGGTCGAATTCAATGACGGCTCGAAGTTCGATGAGGTGGTCGTCGAATATCCGATCGGACACAAGCGCCGTCGCAAAGACGGCATCCCCCTTCTGGTCGAGAAGTTCAGGACCAACCTGGCACGGCGTTTCCCAGCCAGGCAGCAAGAGGCGATCCTCGCGGTATCGCTGGATCAGGCAACGCTCGAAGCAATGCCGGTCAATGAATACGTTGATTTGTACGTGATTTAGTCAGGATTCTTCACCCGTTTTTAGATCACACGTTTCGAAGGTATTTCCTCGTTTAAACCAAGGGAAAAAAACATGGCCCACAATCTCCACAAAACGCTCAAGGAATTCGACAGCGGTTCCGGCAAAGGCAAGTACTACTCGTTGCCCGCACTCGGAAAAGCGCTGAACGTCAAGATCGAACGCCTGCCGGTGTCGATCCGCATCGTGCTGGAATCGGTGCTGCGCAACTACGACGGCAAGAAGATCGGCGAAGAGCACATCAAGCAACTGGCAAACTGGAAGCCGGTCGCGGATCGTACCGATGAAATCCCGTTCGTCGTCTCGCGCGTCGTACTGCAGGATTTCACCGGCGTGCCGCTGCTCGCCGACATCGCCGCAATGCGTGGTGTTGCAAAACGCGCAGGCAAGGACCCGAAGGCGATCGAACCGCTCGTGCCGGTCGATCTGGTGGTCGATCACTCGGTGCAGATCGATTACTTCCGTCAGAAAGACGCGCTCGACCTGAACATGAAGCTGGAATTCCAGCGCAATAACGAGCGCTACCAGTTCATGAAGTGGGGCATGCAAGCCTTCGATACGTTCAAGGTCGTGCCGCCGGGCGTGGGTATCGTGCACCAGGTGAACCTGGAATATCTGGCGCGTGGCGTGCACAAGAAGACGGTCGACGGCGATACGGTGTATTACCCGGACACGCTCGTCGGCACGGACAGCCACACGACCATGATCAATGGCATTGGCGTGGTGGGTTGGGGCGTGGGCGGTATTGAAGCTGAAGCCGGCATGCTCGGCCAGCCGGTGTATTTCCTGACGCCGGACGTGGTGGGTGTTGAGTTGAAGGGCAAGATCCGCGAAGGCGTGACGGCAACCGACCTGGTGCTGACCGTTACCGAAATGCTGCGTAAAGAGAAGGTTGTCGGCAAGTTCGTCGAGTTCTTCGGCGAAGGCACGAAGTCGCTGTCGCTGCCGGATCGCGCGACCATCGGCAACATGGCGCCTGAATACGGCGCCACCATGGGCTTCTTCCCCGTCGATGAAAAGACCATCGATTACTTCAAGGGCACGGGTCGTACCGACGCAGAAATCTCGGCATTCGAAGCCTATTTCAAGGCGCAGAACCTGTTCGGCGTGCCGAAGGCCGGTGACATCGACTACACGAAGACGCTTACGCTCGACCTCGGCACGGTTGCTCCGTCGCTGGCTGGTCCGAAGCGTCCGCAAGACCGTATCGAAATCGGCAACGTGAAGTCGAACTTCACCGAACTGTTCTCGGCGGCAGTAAGCGACAACGGTTTCGGCAAGAAAGCTGCCGACCTGAACAAGCAATACACGACCACGAACAAGGTCGATGTGAAGAACGGCGACATCTTGATCGCCGCCATCACGTCGTGCACGAACACGTCGAACCCGAGCGTTCTGCTTGCCGCCGGCCTGCTCGCGAAGAAGGCTGTGGAAGCCGGTTTGACCGTGGCGCCGCACATCAAGACGTCGTTGGCGCCGGGATCGCGAATCGTCACCGAGTACCTGACGAAGACCAACCTGCTGACGTACCTCGACCAGCTCGGCTTCACGCTGGCCGCTTACGGCTGCACGACGTGTATCGGCAATGCGGGCGACCTGACGCCGGAACTGAACGACGCGATCACGAAGAACGACATTGTGGCCGCCGCCGTGCTGTCCGGTAACCGTAACTTCGAAGCACGCATTCACCCGAACATCCGCGCCAACTTCCTGGCATCGCCGCCGCTGGTTGTGGCTTACGCCATCGCCGGGAACATGACGGTCGACCTGATGACGGAACCGGTCGGCAAGGGCAAGAACGGCAAGGACATCTTCCTCGGCGACATCTGGCCGACGAGCGACGAAGTCAACGCGCTGCTGAAGTACGCGCTCGACGCCGATGCATTCCGCAAGAACTACGCCGAACTCACGAAGACCGGCGACCTGTGGAGCAAGATCGAAGGCGAAGCGGGTCAGGTGTATGACTGGCCGAAGTCGACGTACATCGCCGAGCCGCCGTTCTTCGGCAAGGACTTTTCGATGACGCCGGCCGACAGCATTCCTGAGGTCAAGGGTGCGCGGCCGCTGGGCATCTTCGGTGACTCGGTCACGACCGATCACATCAGCCCGGCTGGTTCGATCAAGGAAAGCTCGCCCGCAGGCGTGTGGCTGAAGGCGAACGGCGTACAGAAGGCCGACTTCAACAGCTACGGCTCGCGTCGCGGCAACCATGACGTGATGATGCGCGGCACCTTTGCGAACGTGCGGATCAAGAACCTGATGATCCCGCTAAAGGCAGACGGTTCGCGCGTGGAAGGCGGCGTGACCATATTCCAGCCGAGCGGCGAAGAACTGTCGATCTATGACGCAGCCATGAAGTACATCGATGCCGGCACGCCGACCATCGTGTTCGCGGGCGAAGAGTACGGCACGGGTTCGTCGCGCGACTGGGCCGCGAAGGGCACGCAATTGCTCGGCGTGAAGCTGGTCGTGGCGCGTAGTTTCGAGCGGATCCATCGTTCGAACCTGGTCGGCATGGGCGTGTTGCCGCTGCAGTTCAAGGGCACGGACAGCGTGCAGTCGCTCAATATCACGGGCGAAGAAACGTTCGATCTGGAAGGTCTCACGTCAGATATCAAGCCGCAGCAGGAAGTGACGCTCGTGATCCATCGCAAGGATGGCAGCGAGCAGCGCGTGACGGTGTTGCTGCGTATCGATACGCCGATTGAAGTGGATTACTACAAGCACGGCGGGATCCTGCCGTTCGTGCTGCGCTCGCTGCTGGCAGCGTAAGTTTTTCGCTTCTCTGCTTTTGCGCAGTAGCTTTTGCAGGTGACCGCGCCCTATTGAGATCAGGGCGCGGGAACGTTGAACCCGGCTTCGGCCGGGTTTTTTTTGTTTCCAGATTGCTACCAAATTCTGATAGCAATGATTGCATTTCGAACATTGAGTGCGATCATTGATAGCATTCAATGGGAGGAACTACGATGGCTAATTTACTGGTTCGCGGGATAGATGAAGCGCTGGTTCGCAGCCTGCGCGAACGCGCCGCCGCGCACGGCCGGAGCGCCGAAGCCGAGCATCGGGAAATTCTTGCCCAGGCGCTTAGCCGGCCCAAAAAACGCAATTTGGCGGAAGTGCTAGCAAGCATGCCGAACGTTGGAGAAAACGCTGATTTCGAGCGGATTCAAGATACAGGTGGAGCGCCACGCGTATTTGATTGATACCAACGTTATTAGCGAAAATGATTGTGCGATGAACGTCATCTCGATCGATGACCACGTCGCTCAACTCTGAGGCCGTTTGCGGGTGCCGAACCGGGGGAATGAAACCGACAGAGTAATCGCCGCGACCGCCTTAATTTATGAATTTACCGATCGTGACGCGGAATACCAAAGACTTCGATCGAACGGGCGTCAAGCTACTTAACCCGTTCGAATGAAATCAGCAGCCGGTTTGGACTGCTCTGTAGAGTCTTACGTAACGTGGTTTTCCGCTTTCAGTAGTGATAGCGGCAAGCCATCACGTAGATCACATCTTCCTGCACGATATAAACCAAACGGTCCTCCTTCGTGATGCGCCTGGACCAGAATCCGGTCAGATCACCTTTGAGTGGTTCCGGCTTACCTGTTCCCCTAAATGGATCTCGTGAAATCTCCTCGATCAAGCCATTGATTTCATCGAGAATGCGTTTGTCGTGCGCTTGCCAGTGGAGATAGTCATCCCACGCGTGCTTACTCCACCCTACCTTGCACTTATTTACCGCCGCGGCTTTGTTTTTGGCCTTTTTCTGCTGCGTCATCTTTCAGTAAGTCCTTGATCAAGGCCTTACCAGCTTTAAATTCAGCAATGGATTCGCGCAGTCGCTCAGCGTTCTTTGGCGAGCCCAACAGATGCAGTGTTTCTTGCATACTGTTGTAATCGTCCAGCGAGATCATCACGACATGCTCGCCGCGCTGCCTTGTGATGACAGTCGGTTCGTGGTCTCTGCAGACCTCATCCAGTGCCTGCTTGAAGCTGGCACGGGCTTCGCTAAAAGTCAGGATGTTCATGTTGATTGCCTTTTGAAGCTTCGTTATGTCGTCCCGGTCTTATGGGCACAATTATGGTCAAGGTGCCTCAATAATTGCTATACCGGTCCTAATGCAGTAAACAATCCCCTTGAACTATCATTGTACATGATTTTGTACAATGATCCAAGCTCATTTGAACAGCACCCGCCAACCCGTGATGGGCGCACTGACGCCACTAGGTAGATGAAAAAACGCGACGCAGCCAAAAGCCGCGTCGCGTTTTTATCTGGGCGCAAATGATGCCGACTTACCGCGCTTCGCTCACAAACTTCGTCACCAAATACGCTTCCATCGCTTCGCTGCCGCCTTCCGAGCCGTAACCCGAATCCTTCACGCCACCGAACGGCGTTTCCGGAATGCCCAGCCCGTGGTGGTTGATCGACACCATGCCGCTTTCGATGTCCTCGCCCACCGCCGCCGACGTCGCGCTCGAGCGCGTGTACGCATACGCTGCCAGGCCATACGGCAAGCGGTTCGCTTCCACGATAGCTTCATCGTAAGACTTGAAAGTCGAAATTGGAGCGATCGGGCCGAACGGCTCTTCCGTCATGATGCGAGCCGACATCGGTACATTGGCCAGCACCGTCGGCGCGAAGAAATACCCTTCACGGCCGATGCGTTCACCGCCCGTCAGCACCTTGGCGCCCTGCTCCACTGCATCGGCGACCAGACGTTCCATCGCCTGCAAACGGCGGCCGTTAGCCAGCGCGCCCATTTGCACACCCTCTTCCAGACCGTTGCCGACCTTGAGCTTCTTCGTCGTCGCGACGAAGTGCTCCGTGAATTCCTCGAGAGCCGATTCTTCGACGATAAAACGCGTCGGTGAAATGCACACCTGACCGGCATTGCGGAACTTGGCGCTGGCCAGAAGTTTCGCGGCGCGCGGAATGTCGGCATCGGCGAAAACCAGCGCGGGCGCGTGGCCGCCGAGTTCCATCGTGGCGCGTTTCATGTGCTCGCCGGCCATTGCGGCCAGCAACTTGCCGACTGCCGTCGAACCCGTGAACGAGATCTTGCGGATCAGCGGATGCGCGATCAGGAACTTCGAGACGTCGGCGGGCACGCCGAACACGAGGTTCAGCACGCCGGCGGGCAACCCAGCGTCGATGTAAGCCTGAACCAGCGCCGCGCAGCTAGCCGGCGTTTCTTCCGGTCCTTTCAGCACCACCGAGCACCCTGCCGCCAGCGCCGCCGACACCTTGCGCACTGCCTGATTGATCGGGAAATTCCACGGCGTGAACGCGGCAACCGGGCCGACCGGCTCACGCGTCACGATCTGACGCACATTTGCCGCACGTGCCGGGATCACGCGGCCGTACGTCCGGCGCGCTTCTTCAGCGAACCAGTCGATGGTGTCTGCCGCGCCCAGCACTTCCACGCGCGATTCGGCCAACGGCTTGCCCTGCTCCATGGTCATGATCGCGGCCACTTCCTCGGCGCGGTCGCGCAGGTTTTGCGCGGCACGGCGCATGAGCTTGCTGCGATCGAATGCCGATACCTTGCGCCAAGCCGCGAAACCGCGTCCGGCGGCTTCCGCGGCTTCGGCGAGATGCTGTTCGCTTGCCAGCGAGAGGCGGCCGATTTCCGCTTCCGTCGCCGGATTGACCACGGCGGTGTCGCGGCTACCCGCGCGCCATGCGCCGTCGATGTACAACTGCGTGCTCGGGTAATGACGCGATGAAGTGCTTTCGCTCATGCTTGGCTCCTGATGTTCGTGGTGTTCACGGTTATTGGGGAAACTGCCGCCGGGGTTGAATCACCATTCCCGACCTTCGAAACCCGGCGAATTAACCGTTTATGGTAACGCGATCACGAGGGTTTTGCTTGGAGGCGGTGTTTGGGGACGTTATCGCGGGCCGCAGCGGACGGCTTTACGTCGGCCATTCTCATCGGTTTGAACTTAAACTGATTGCGGCGGCATTCCGGGATTGCGCCCCCGTAGCCGCAATCAAAACGGCCAAGCCCGGGCCAGACAACCCCGACGGAATTCTGCCAATAAACCCCTCGTGCTCACGAAAAAATTCACGCCCACGCCCGAACTCCGGCGCTTCGCCCGTACGCTCGTCAGTTGCCTACTCAGCTACTACGCCGCCAAGCTCGCCACGCTCCCCGAGCTTTTCTGGGCAGTCATCACCACCCTGATTGTCGTCACGCAGCCAAGCCTCAACCAGGCGCTGAACACCGGCCGCGACCAGATCATCGGGGCGGTGATTGGTGGAGTGGTCGGCGTGGTCGGTTTGTTCGCCATCCTGCATGGCGCCAAACCGCTCATCGTGTTCGCCATCGCACTCCTGCCGCTCGCGGCGCTCGCCGCCTGGCGGCCGACGCTCCGGCTTGCCTGCGTCACGCTCGTCGTCGTTGTGCTGGTTCCGGCAAGCGGCATGGGCTCGCCTTTCGCACGGCCGATCGACCGTGTGCTCGAAATCCTGATCGGCGCGGGCGCGGCGCTCCTCGTCGCGTTCCTGATGCCGAACCGCGCGATCAACGCGGCTCACAATCGAGCGAGTGAGATCGTCCTCGCGTTGGGCGAACTGATCACGCTGACGCTGCGCAAGCCCGAAGACGCGAACAAAGCCGAGCGCCTGCATCGGCGTTCTGCCGCCGCGGAACAGGCACTCGACGAGGCGATTACCGAAGCGGGCCGCGAGCACATCATCGTGCCGGTGAAGCGCACGCGGGGGGATGTGGTCGACAAAGTCGCTCCCATGCTGACCCGGCTGCATCGGGACGCTCTGTTTCTGGGCCAGGCTTTCACCAGCGATCCCCAATTCGCGGGACGACTCAGCGCGGCCAATCGCGACGCGCTGAACCTGACCGCCGACGCATTTACAGAGGCTGCCGAGACATTAGCCGCCACGCTCGATGCCGATCGAAGTGATCAGGACGAAAAGGTCCGGCTCGCGCGCGGGTCGTTCGAGAAGCTGAGAACGGCATCGAACACTGCATGTGAATCGATGGAGAAATACACCGCGCTGGCCTTCGTGCTGAACCTGCTGGTCCAGGATTTTGGGGATCTGATCGCGACGGTCGAAGTGCTGGACAAACGCGCATAAAAAACCAGCTCTCCACCCGTGCGCCATGTTGCCGCCATCTCGCGGCCATCTTGACGCCACCGCAGTTGCCTATCATGAGTATCGGACGCCAAGACCACGTCGGTCCTCTTCTATCCGTGCTTCAACGGGAATTCGACTCATGAACGACAAGCTTCAACAACCGGACATTATCGATGATGAGCCGGCGACGCTGTTCGAGCGCGTGACACGCCGCTCCTTTTTGACACGCGTTGGTGCGGCGGGTGTCGCCGTGAGCACCGGGCAACTTCATTCTCTCGCTCTTGCAGATTCCGACGACGCAATCCAGGACGGTGCGCCAAGCGGCATCGTACCGACAGAGAGCGGCAACGTTCATGTGCAGCTGAACGTCAATGGCACGCTGCATGAACTGGATATCGATCCACGCACCACCCTGCTCGATTGCGTGCGCGAACATCTGCGCCTTACCGGCACCAAGAAAGGCTGCGACCATGGCCAGTGCGGCGCGTGCACGGTCCATGTGGATGGCAGGCGCGTGAATTCGTGCCTGAGCCTTGCGGCCACTCACGAAGGTGAAGCCATCACCACGATCGAAGGCATTGGACGGCCCGGCAACCTGCATCCAATGCAGGCCGCCTTCGTCGAGCATGACGGCTTTCAATGCGGCTACTGTACGTCGGGGCAGATCATGTCCGCCGTCGCGCTGCTCAAAGAGCCCTACGGTCACAGCGACGAGGACGTCAAGGAAGCGATGAGCGGCAACATCTGCCGCTGCGGCGCCTATTCGAACATCGTCTCCGCGATCCAGCAAGTTCGCCGGAAGATTTAAGCGGAGCGAACAAATGGAACACTTTCAGCTCAAGCGCGCGGCCGACGTCAAACAGGCGCTCGACATGGCAATGGCGCAGACCACCGCGGCCAGTCCGCCAAGCACGCAATCGACACGCTTCCTGGCCGGAGGCACGACACTGCTCGACTTGATGAAGCTCGACGTGGAGCGCCCGACCCAGGTCATCGACATCCACCGGCTGCCGCTCGACAAGGTCGAGACACTCGACGGTGGTGGCGTCACGATAGGCGCGACGGTGCGCAATGCCGATCTCGCGAACCATCCGCTGATCAAGACGCACTATCCCGTGCTGTCACAGGCGCTGCTTTCGGGCGCGTCGGCACAGTTGCGGAACATGGCGACGACCGGCGGCAACCTGCTGCAACGCACGCGCTGTGTCTACTTCCGCGATACGGCAACGCCATGCAACAAGCGCGAACCGGGCAGCGGGTGTTCCGCGATCGGTGGCTTCAATCGCAATCTCGCCGTCCTCGGAACGAGTGACCACTGCATCGCAACCAATCCCTCGGACATGAATGTCGCCCTGACGGCGCTCGAGGCGACGGTCCATACCGAAAGTTCGGAGGCCAAACGAAGCATCGCCATTGATGACTTTTTCCTGTTGCCCGGCACCACGCCAGAACGCGAAACATCGCTCCATGCCGGCGAGCTGATCACCCACGTGACGCTCCCCGCACCGATACCCGGTAGTCGCAGCGTCTATCTGAAACTGCGCGACCGCGCATCGTATGAGTTTGCATTGGCATCGGCTGCGGTCGTCGTGACCGTATCGTCGGGCACGATCACTCACGTCAGGATTGCGCTGGGCGGTGTGGGCGTGAAGCCATGGCGTTCACGTGAGGCGGAAGCGGCGCTTCTCGGACGCGCACCCGATGCCCCTGCGTTTCGTGCGGCTGCCGTTGCCGCGCTTCAGTCAGCACGCCCGCAAAGCCAGAACGGCTTCAAGGTTGAGTTGGCGACACGCTGCATTCAACACGCGCTCACGCTTGCCACCCAGACTACCTGACTCGATGTTCGCGTCGCGGAGAAGACAATGCAATTAGCTTCGAAGAAAGTGCAGCCATTGATTGGCGGCGACTTCCAAAGAATTGATGGCCCGCTTAAGGTAAGCGGCCTCGCGACGTACACGTCGGATTTCGCCTTGCCCGGGATGCTGTATGCGGTGCCCGTTTGCGCGACGATTGGCAAGGGCCGCGTGACGCGACTCGACATCGCTGCTGCCGCAAAAATGCCCGGCGTGAAAGCGGTCTTCACGCGCGAGAACATTGGCAAGTTCTATAGAATCGGTTTCGCATCGGACGCGAGGATCGACGAGAAACGCCCGCCGTTCGAGGACGACACCGTCTACTACTACGGCCAGTATCTTGCCGTGGTGGTCGCCGATACATTCGAGCAGGCAACCGCTGCATCTGCTGCAGTAAAGGTCAGTTATTCGACGAGCCAGCCTGATGTGCGCACGGAGATGGCGGCGGAAAAAAAACCATCGGTCGATACACAGCGAGGCGACGCTGACACCGCCTTCGCCAATGCCCCCGATGCGCTCAAGGTCGATCAGACCTACACCACGCCGATCGAAACGCACAACCCGATCGAACTGCACGCGACTGTTGCCGCATTCGATGGCACGAACTATACGTTCTACGAAACATCTCAGTCGATTGTCAACCAGCGGCAGGTCATGGCGCTGATGCTCGGTGTGCCGGAAGATCAGGTGCGCGTGATCATGAAATACCTTGGCTCCGGGTTCGGGGGCAAACTGTTTCCATGGTCGCACTCGTTGCTCGCAGGCGCTGCGGCGCGCAATCTGCAGCGCCCGGTCAAGCTGGTGGTGACCCGCGAGATGATGTTTCATAACGTGGGCCACCGTACCAGCACACAGCAGCGCATGCGTTTGTCGACAACCCCCGATGGGCGTTTCACCTCGTTCCAGCATGACTATGTTTATCAGACGGCGCGCCGGGAAACACGCAAAGAGAACTGCGGCGAGACAACAGGCTACCTGTACAGCTCGCCTAATCTGCGAGCGACTGCTGCCCTTGCGCGCCGGGACATTGCTCCCAGCACGTCGATGCGCGGCCCAGGTGCAGTGCCGGGCCTGTTCGCAATCGAGTCGGCCGTCGACGAACTCGCCATCAAGCTCAACGTCGATCCGCTGCATTTGCGGTTGATCAACGAGCCCGCCATGGACGAAAGCCGGAACGTGCCGTTCTCGTCGCGACACCTCGCGGAGTGCCTGACGCTCGGCGCTGACAAGTTCGGCTGGTCGAATCGAACCGCAACCGTTGGTTCAATGCGTCGCGATGGCCTGGTGGTCGGATGGGGTATGGCAGCGGGGTCGTGGGCGGCTAGGCGGCAGCCTGCGGAAGTGAACGTCGAACTGCATGGCGATGGGACCGCGCGTGTATCGACGGCGACGCAGGACATCGGCACGGGCACCTACACGATCCTGGCTCAGATGGTCGCCAATCTGACGGGTATCGCGCTCAACAAGATTTCCGTCGTGATCGGCGATACACGTTTGCCGCCAGGACCGTTGTCCGGCGGCTCGATGGTGACAGCGTCACTGGTTCCAGCCGTGACACAGGCCACTCAGGTTGTCATCCAGCAGCTTCTTGCGACTGCCTCCGGAGCGGACAACTCGCCGTTCAAAGGGCAGTCCGTGGACGTGCTGGGTTTCGAACAAGGCATGGTCTATCGCAAAGGAACATCGCCCGGGGCAGGCGTGCCATTTGAACGAATCCTTGGGCCTGCGCAGGTCAGCATCTTGATGGGCAGGGGTCGCTCCGGTGCGAGTCAGGCAGATGCCATTGCGAACAAGGTGTCTATTCACTCGTATTGCGCGCACTTTATCGAAGTCACGTGGCAGCCGGAAACTGCGCGCTTACGCGTAAGCCGGGTCGTCAGCGTGATCGATGCAGGCAAGATCATCAATCCGCGCACGGGTCGTAACCAGATCGAAGGGGCGATTGTGATGGGCGTCGGTATGGCGCTTTTCGAAGAGACGCACTATGACTCTCGTTCAGGCGCGCCGCTGAACCGCAACCTCGCTGACTACGTGATGACGACGCATGCCGACTCGCCAAAGATGGACGTGACGTTCCTGGACTATCCGGATTTCGCGCTGAATCCGCTGGGCGCTCGCGGGATCGGGGAGATCGGCATGGCAGGCATTGCGCCTGCCATTACAAATGCCGTCTATCACGCGACGGGGGTACGCGTCCGCGATCTTCCGGTGAAGATCGAAGATCTGTTAGCAGCGCCAAGGCCAGCCTAGCGCTGCATCACGCCATTACATCGGCGGCGCAACGCCATCCTTCTCAACCACGACGCGTGACGCGGCAAACTCGGTACCGCTCACCGGCGTCGCCACGATAAACACCTTCTTGCCCGCGACCAGATCCGTGCGCGCAGCCGGCGCGAACGTCACCACAGGCACGCCGTCCGGCACCGTCACCGTGTTGCTGCCACCCTTGTACGACAGCTTCAGGTCACGACCGCTCGTGCCCGTGACAACCTGATCGACGTTCGCATTCGTCATCGTGCTGTTCGGCGACAGATCCCACGCATAGTGACCTTCACCCGTACCGCGCGCTGCTTCCGGGAACACCAGCACTTCGGTCGCCGTCATCTTGCCGTCGGTACCCGTAGTCGCTGCCGTGCCGATAAACGAACCCGGCTTGATATCGGCGAGCTTGATGTTCTTCACCGCCGTGACGGGCGTGTCCTGCTTCAAGTCGATGGTCACGGTGTCGCCGCTGCGACGGTGCACGGTCAGCGTATCGCCGGACAACGAGACGATATCGCCACGAATACGTGATGGTTTAGCCGCAGGCGCCTGAGCGAACGCAACGCCGGCAAACGCGAGCGCTGCAACCGACGCACAGAGTTTCAAACGCAAAGAGGTAGATGACATAACAGACATGGAAGCTCCGGTTTTAGTATTTGACGCAAGGAAATTCAGGCACCACCGAACCAGTTGTAGCCCTGGTTCTCCCAGTAACCACCGGGATATTCGTTCGTCACGGTAATCGCGACGATGTGCTTCGGGTTCTTGTAGCCGAGCTTTGTCGGCATACGCAGCTTCATCGGGAAGCCGTACTTCGGCGGCAAAACTTGTCCGTCGTAGGTCAGCGCCAGAAGCGTCTGGGCATGCAGCGCAGTCGGCATGTCAATGCTGGTTGAATAGTTATCCGCGCAGTGGAACGCTACGTATTTGGCCGTGGTGTCGGCGCCGGATCGCTTGAGGAAATCAGAGAAACGCACGCCGCCCCATTTGCCGATCGCACTCCACCCTTCAATGCAGATATGCCGCGTCACCTGGCTTTCCTGCGGCAACGCGCGCAGTTCTTCCAGCGTCCACACGTTCTTGCCCTTCACCAAGCCACCGACCGGCAGCTTGTAGGTGGCGGCATCGACGATAGGTACATCGTCGATGTCATAGAACGCGTTGAACGGGAACGGCCGTGTGATCATCGACTCGGGATAAGTCGGCGCGAGCTTGTTCGGATCGAAGAGGAACGCCTGTGCATCGTCGTTGAAACGGGACATGGTCCGCAGCACGGTGTTCACGGATTTATCGTCGGAGATGTTGCAGCCCGACAGCATCATGAGACCGCCCAGCGACAGGATGCGCTTGCCGAACAGACGCCGCGCCGGCGCCTTCAGTTCATTGCGGGCATCTTTGAGAATGTTGTCGACATCGAGCTTCGCGTTCGCGGCAATCAATTCGCTCTTTCTGTTCAGCATGGTTCAGCGGCCCCGGATCATCAGCAACAACGAGCGTGGAACGAGCGCGACCATCACCACGTGCAACACAAAGAACGCCACCAGGAAACTCATCGCGAAGAAGTGGACCACGCGGGCGTTGTCATAACCGCCCATCAGGTCACGCAGCCATGGGAACTGCACCGACTTCCAGACGGCAAGGCCCGACAGGATCACGACCACAATGTCCACGATCACCGCGAGATACGCTGCCTTCTGCACGGCGTTGTAGTGCGTGAGATCGTCATGCTTGAGCTTGCCGGTCAGCGCGGCGCACAGATCGCCGAAGAGGCTTTTCACGCTGAGCGGAAACAGCTTGCGGCGAAAACGTCCGGAGAAAATGTTCACCCCCACGTACACCAGGAAGTTCACGACCAGCACCCACATGGCCGCGAAATGCCACAGCAACGCGCCGCCCAGCCATCCGCCCAACGTAATGCTTGATGGAAAAACAAACGAACGGAAAATCGGCGAAGCGTTATAGACCTGCCAGCCGCTTGTTGCCATCACCACGACCGCAAGCGCGTTGATCCAGTGCGTGATGCGAATCCAGCCGGGCTGGACTGTGACGTGAGTGGAAAGTTGAGTCGATGATGAATTCAAGCTCGCCTCGTAGGGGGATAGATCGGACAGGGTATCAAGACGCAGCAGCTCGCGAATTCGGGGAGACTTGATAGACGGCGCGGCGAGCCGCTACACACGATAAGGCCTCGTCTTGATTGCATCTTAGCGACCGCACGCTGATTTGCGGATGACGCGTTAATGACTTTTTTGTCATCTTTTCCACGCGTCCGGGCAGGTGGATAGAATGGACCTTAATTCCAACGCAAACCCTCACGCAAAGCGAAGCGCCCGCAGCATGACCATCCTGGTTATAGAAGACGACCGCAAGACCGGCGACTATCTGAAGAAGGGGCTCACCGAGTCCGGGTATCAGGTCGACCTGATCCGCAATGGCGCCGATGGCTTGCATCAGGCGTTGGCGCATCCGTACGAATTGATCGTGCTGGATGTCATGCTGCCCGGCCTCGACGGATGGCAGATCATGCAGGCCTTGCGCGCAAAACGCGACCTGCCTGTCATCTTTCTGACCGCGCGCGATCACGTCCGGGACCGTATTCACGGCCTGGAACTAGGCGCGGACGATTACCTCGTCAAGCCCTTTTCGTTCACCGAACTCGTGCTTCGCATCCGCACGTTGCTGCGGCGCGGCGTAGTACGCGAATCCGATGTATTCCAGGTAGCGGATCTTCACGTCGATGTCCTGCGGCGCCGCGTGACGCGCCAAGGCATAGACATCGCGTTGACGAACAAGGAATTTGCATTGCTGCACCTCTTCTGCAAGCGCCAGGGCGAAGCGCTGTCGCGGACCTTGATTGCATCGGAAGTGTGGGACATGAACTTCGACAGCGATACCAACGTAGTCGATGTCGCCATCAAACGCCTGCGCGCGAAACTCGATCAACCCTTTGATATCAAGCTGATCCACACGGTGCGCAGCATCGGTTATTCGTTCGGTGCATCCGGGGACTCGCATTGAGTCCGCTATGGCGTTCGCGTTCGCTGGTCGTCCGGATCACGTGCCTGTTCGCACTGATCGTGTGCGTGGTGGTCAGCATGGTCGGCGGATCGCTGTATCACGCGACCAGCGCCACGCTGTCCACGCGTGCCGACTATCAGCTGATCGGACGTGTCGAACACTTTCGCTCGCTGCTGCACGATCTCTACACGATCAAGGAAATCGAAGCGCGGCCCAAGCTGTTCGAGACCATGCTCGGCGACAGTCAGGACGTCATTATTTTCCAGCGCCCCGGCCTCCCGCCGTTCATCAGCGTGAACCCGGAAAATATGCCGTTGCCGCCGCTCGTCCCGGTGCCGGTGCAACGCGCCGTCAACCTCAACGCGCTTTATGAAGGCACGCGCCGTGACGGCGTGCGCATGCGCTGGGTCGCGGCGCAAGCGCGAGTAGGCGACAGTGGCGAAGTCATCGAGATCATCGCGGCGCACGTAATGACCCAGGAAGCGCGTGTCCTGTCGACGTATCTCCTGCGTGTCTGGATCACCGTGGTGAGCGCGGTGCTGATCACTGCGCTGCTCGCCTGGTGGGTATCGAGCCGCGGTCTTGCGCCGCTGCGAAAAATGGCCGACAGGGTCGCCGGGATCACGCCCGACACCTTGTCCGCGAGACTCGATATCAAGAACACGCCGACCGAACTGCAAAGCCTCGCGATGTCGTTCAACGCCATGCTCGACCGCTTGGCGACCGGTTATGAACGGCTGCTGCAATTCTCCGCGGATCTGGCGCATGAGGTACGCACGCCTATCGGCGTGCTGATCGGACAGACGCAAGTCACGCTCGCGCATACCCGCAACGAGAGCGAGTACAAGAGCGTGCTGGAGTCGAATCTGGAGGAGCTGGAGCGGCTTGGGCGCATCGCGCAGAACATCCTGTTTCTCGCGCAGGCGGATCACGAGCGGCAGAACCTGGAACGCACGCCGCTGAACATTTGCGAGCAACTGGAAACCATTGCGACGTACTTCGAAGGACTCGCCGACGAACGCAATCTCAGCTTCGAGGTGCATGCCGAAGGCGAGATGGTCGCTAACGCAATCATGTCCCGGCGCGCCATCAGCAACGTGGTGGTCAACGCAGTGCGCTATGCCGAAGCCGGCACGACGATCCGGCTGACCGGCAGCGAAGACGCGCAGGGTGCGCTAATCGTGATCGGGAATCAGGGCGTACCCGTCGCGCCGGACGATCTCGCGCGCCTGTTCGACCGCTTTTATCGCGGCGATGCAGCCCGCAGCGAATTCACGGAATCAAGTGGCCTGGGCTTGTCCATCGTGCAGGCGATCATGCGGCTGCACGGCGGGTCTGCGTCGGTGAGCTGTTCGGCGGACGGCTGGATCGAATTCACCCTACGGTTTGCCGCCACACCGCCCCGCCAGGTCTAGCCCCGCCTCCTCCACCGCGCCGGCCTTGAGCGCCAGTTCCTGACGCTCGGCCAGCAGACCGTGAATCTGCGATACGACCGCCGCGCCCTCGCCCACCGCAGCCGCCACCCGTTTCGTCGATGCCGAGCGCACATCGCCGATGGCAAACACCCCCGGCACGCTGGTTTCCAGCGAGGTCGAACCATCCGCGTGGCCACCGTGCGCAGCGGGTCCCGTCAGCACGAAACCCTTGCCGTCGGTGTTGACGTTGCAGTCGTGCAGCCACGCCGTGTTCGGGTTGGCACCGGTGAAGAGGAACAGATGCCGCACGTCGAGCGTGAGCGGACCGTCAGGCGTCTTGCAATGCACGGCGGCGAGCAACCGGCCATCGCCTTCCAGCGACTCGACCTGCGTGCGCGTATGCACCGTCACGTTCGGCAATGACGCGATCCGGTCGACCAGGTACCTCGACATGCTCAGCTCCAGCCCCGGCCCGCGGATCAGCAGATGCACGCGCGCCGCGTGCGAGGCGAGATAAACCACCGCCTGTCCCGCCGAATTGCCGCCGCCCACCAGCACGACTTCCGAGCCCTTGCAAAGCTTTGCCTCGACCGGCGACGCCCAGTAATACGTGCTGCGTCCTTCGAATTTTTCGAGCCCGGCAATGTCCGGCCGCCGGTAAGCCGCGCCGGTCGCGATCACGACCGTATGCGAGCTCACGCGTGTTCCGTTCATCAGCTCGATCTGGATCGGCATGCAGTCGCAATGAAGCGCCTTGATCTCCGTCGGAATGGCGATGTGCGCGCCAAACTTCTGCGCCTGCACGAACGCGCGCCCGGCCAATGCCTGACCGGAAATACCGGTCGGAAAGCCGAGATAATTTTCGATCCGCGAACTCGCACCGGCCTGGCCGCCGGGCGCGCGGCAATCGAATACCGCTACCGACAACCCCTCGGAAGCCGCATACACGGCCGTCGCCAACCCGGCCGGACCGGCGCCGACGACCGCGACATCGTAAATAAACGCCGGATCGAATTCCGGCAGCCAGCCAAGTTGCGACGCGAGCTGGTTTTCATCGGGCGCGCGCATCACCGTGCCGTCGGGGCAAATGACGAGCGGGAAATCCGCCTTCGATGTCGAGATCCGTTCGAGCAATGCAATGGCTTCGGGATCGGTACACGCGTCGATCACGGTGTGCGGATATCCGTTGCGGCTCAAAAAGCCTTGCAGCGATACCAGCCGTGCATCGTTCGACGGGCCGACGAGAATCGGACCGCTGCCCTTTTCGATCAAACCGACGCGACGCAGGATCAGCGAGCGCATGATCCGTTCGCCGAGTTCCGCTTCCGCCACCAGCAGCGCGCGCAGCCGCTCGGGCACGATCAGGATGGCTTCCACGTCTTCTATCGCGTGACCATCGACCAATGCAGGCTTGCCCGACAACTGGCCGACCTCCGCCAGGTATTGACCGGGGTCCGCCTCGGTCACCAGATGCACGTGGCCCAGTCCGTCGCGCCGCGTAACCCGCACGCGGCCGTTCAGCAGCACGAACATGCCCGGCCCGGGCACGCCGACTTCGAACATCAATTCGCCCGCGCGCCAGTACTGGACGTTGCCGAAGCGCCGCAAGCGGTCGATTTCCTCGGCAGTGAGAAACGGGTACATCTGGTGCTTGCGGCTTTGGAGCGGCGAGAACGGCGCGTCGGCCGCGGCTTCTGCCGGCGCCCCGGTGGCCGTGTCGTTCGTGATCGAGTTGAGGTCTTCCGACGTGGCCGACGGACTGTCGCGCCAATCCGGATGACCGTGGCCATGCTTGGGCACTTCGTTGATCCCATCGGGCGTGGTACTCATGCGGGGCGATCTCCATGCAGGTAGACGGCGTCATGCAGCGCGCCTTTGCCGGCCGCCGACGCTTTCGCGGGCCACGGGCACATGGCCGCCATTTCGCCCAGGTCCTCGCGCGCACCGCCGAAGTCGGTGAGCGGCTTGAGGTCGAGGCCGGCGAGGCGCCAGGCGTCGAGTCCGCCGGTCAGCGGCACGACATCCTTGAAACCCGCGTTGCGCAGTGCTTTAGCCATCCACGCCGCCGATACCTCGTTAGGACACGAGCAGTAAATGATGATCTTCTGATCCGGCTGGTAGCTTTCCACGATCTTCTGCAGTTCGCGTTCATCGGCGAAAACGGAGCCGGGAATCACGAAAGGATCGAGCACGCGTTTCTCTGCTGAACGGATATCGAAGATAGCGGGCAGCGGTTCGTCCTCCATCAGCGCATACAGCTCGTCGACGGTAATGCGCGCCGTTTCCAGCGTCTTCATCAGCATCTTCCGACGCCAGTAGCGGTAGGCCACGTAACACGCCAGCGCGACCGCCACGACCAGGAGCGCCTGCTTCCCGAGCCGCGCGATCATGGCGAACACCATGTCGAGTTCGGCCGCGAAGATCACGCCTACCGCGAGTCCCACCGCGGCCCATAACGCCACGCCCACGCCGTCATGCGCGATGAACGAGCGCGTGCGCACGCCCATTGCGCCGGCGAGCGGCACCGACACCAGCGACAAACCCGGAATGAATTTCGCGACGAGCAGCACCCGCACGCCCCACCGGCCGAAAAAGCGTTCGGTCTTTTTCACGCAGGTATCGCGCGACAAGGACAGCTTGCAAATGGTCTTGAGCGTGCGGTCGCCGTAACGCCGGCCGCCCTGGAACCAGACGAGGTCGCCCAGCACCCCGCCGAGCGTGGCGATGCCGAGCATCAGCGCAAGATGGGGCCACAGGGCCTGGCCGTTGAAGCCCATCATGGCCACCGACGCACCGACCACGATCAAGGTAGGCATGGCGGGAACAGGCAGGCCGAGCGCTGCGCCCATTACGTTGAAAAAGACGATTGCCGGGCCATACCGGTCAGCCAGTTCATGCAACAGCATGGGATTCTCCTGCAGGTTGTGCAGCGCTGGATTCGGGTGTGGAGAGCCTGAACGCCGTGGGCGCTTCGCGCGAAGCGTTTACTTTATATGGCTCGTTTGACGGCTTTGCGATGAAGCGCGATGAGTCCGGGGAGGCGCTGGACAGTGAGCCGGGCAAATCGAGCCGCTCTGCACCACTTTGACCTCTCCACGTCCCGTCATGCGCGCCGCGATGCGCCGCCGCATTCACGAAATGAGTGTAGCGCGGATTGCCGAGAATGCCGATGGCCCGGGCGCTTCCCAAGATGTGGTTTCGGCACGTCTTGCTCGCCTGAATCCGCTGCGCCGCTTCGTCGTCACTTAAGCCCGAAGTCTACCCGCGTAGGGGCACCCTTGTCCTTGATCCCCTCCGCGTCGAGGTGCGGCGCGACGATGAAGATGCGCTTGCTGTCGATCTTGCCCTCGAAATATTGCTTCACCACCGACGCGCGCCGCTGCGCAAGCGCACCGAGCGCGCCCTCGTCCACTGGCGCGTGCTCGGCGAGCGCGGCTTTCATGTCGGCGTCGGGCACGCTCTTCGTCAAGCCGATCAGGTTGCGCGGTTTCTTGAAGTCCGCGCTTTTATACGCTTTCGTGAGGAATTTGCTGTATTCATCGGCGGAAATGGGGATGCTCGATGGATTGATGTTCGGATTCTCTTCGTTGGCGTCCTGCATCTTCGAGAGGCGCACTTGCCGGTCGACGTAGGCCGCGCGCAAACCGGGTTCGTCCAGCGCCGCGTCCACCCGCGCCGATATCTCCAGCGTGATCGACGGCTTTTCAGCCAGCGCTTTTGCGATCGTGTCGAGTTTTTCATTCGCCGCGTCGCTGAGCGTGGCCGAGCCCGGATCGAATTCCACGTAACCAAGTTCTTCGGGATTCTTGCCGCCGAACGCGTTCGCCAGCAGCGAGAACGGCGCGGTCACCGCGCGCTCGACAAGGTGAAGAATGGCCGTCCACACCAGCGCGCCGATCGAGAATTGCGGGTTCGAGAGCGAGCCTGAAATGGGAATGTTGACGTCGATCTCGCCCTTCGAATTCTTCAGCAACGATACCGCGAGCCGCACCGGCAAATGGGTCGCGGTAGTGTTATCGACGTGATCGCCGAACGTGAGTTGATCGATGAAAAGATGGTTGTTCGCGGTGAGATTTTCGTCGGCGAGCATGTAGTGCAGATCGACGTTTAGCTTGCCCTTCGTGATCGGATAACCCGCATATTTTGTCGAATACGGCGAGATATTCGGCAATTCGACGTCGTGAGCGCTCGCGGTGAGATCCAGCGACGGTTTCGCGATCAGCGGATTCACAACCCCTTTGATCGATACCGGCCCGTTCGCCGACAGTTTAGCGGCGACATCGACGGGCGCGGGCGTGGTCGAGTGCGTGCCGAACGCGCCTATGGTGCCCGTGATCGCGACCAGGTTCGCGGTGAAGTTCGGCTTGATGAAGTTATCGGTGTAGGTCACGCGGCCGTTTTGCAGCACGAGCTGGCCAAAGCGCAGATTCGCCGATGACGATGCGGTTTTAGGGGCGGCTTTCGGCGCGGCGGGAGCGGGTGCCGATGCAGCCGATGCGGGAGCCGCCGTTGAGGCAACGGTGTGGGTAGCGGCGGCTCCCTTGTCCTTCACCACGATATCGGTGAGATTGAGCTTGCCTTGTGCGTCGAGCAGCACGCGGCCGTAGAAGTTCGCGAACGTGACGCGCGCGGCCTCGACGTCGGCGCCTCGTTCGTCATAGCGGGCATTCAGTTTGGTGAGGCCGAGCAATTTCCAGCCGGCCAGTTGATCCGAATTCGCCCGGTCGGTCAGGCGCACGTTCGACAGCGATACATCACCCTTGTAGCCGGCCTTTAGCGAATGTCCTTCGCCCGAAAACGACGCGTCGCCGTTCGCGCTCAGCTCCGCGCTCGAGACCGTCGCGTTAAGGTTGCCGCCGAAGTACGGCTCGAACGCCGATGCGTCGAGTTGGCTGGCGTCGATATGCAACGCCAGGCTCAGCGGTTTTGCGGTCAGCGTGCCGGCCACGCCTAGCGCGCCTTTACCGTTCATCGTCAGCTTGCCGTCGATGGCGAGCGGTTTCGTGAGGTCATCGGAAACCTGCTTCACGCCTAATTGCAACGGCGCAATGTGCAGTTTCACCGGGTGCGGCGTGGATTCGTCGGTGAAGTCGGCGCTGCTGTCGTTGAGCGACACCTGCGCGATCTGATAACGCCACGCCGGACCCGCCTCGTTCGCCTTTTGGACCTTGCGCGTCGCGCTGACTTCCGGCGCGGTTTCGTGCGGACCGGCGAGCGCGGCGAGATCGATGCTGCCGTCCTTCAGGCGTTTTGCATCGATGGAAAGGCCGTTCAGCACCACGCTCTCCAGCGCTGCCGTGCGCGCCGCCACATCAATCTTCTGGATCTTCGCTTGCGCTGAGGCCAGCGCGATCGGCGAGGCATTCGCTGCGTCATTCAACTGCGGCACGAGCTTCAGTGACTTGAGCGTGACATCGCCGGCCCCGACCTGGATGGACGGTTCGGGCTTCGACCAGTCCACTTGCAGCGGCAGATTTACGCCGAGCGAACCGTCGGTGATACGCGCGGCCACCGCGTTCGCGATGTAGGGTTGCAACGGCGCCAGCGGCAAGTCGGCGAGCGCGAGTTTCGCGTCGGCGCTCTTGCCCGGCAATGTGAAACTACCCGATGCGTCGAGCCCGCCGCCGTGATCAAAGGCCGTCTTCAACGTAAAGCGCGCCGGGGGTTTGGCGAGCGTGGAGAAGTCGTCGAGCGTCACGTCCAGGTTCGTCAGTCCGAGCGTGGAGGGTTGCTTCATCAGGCGGTCATCGAAGACGATATGGCCCTGATCGATCGCCAGATGTTTGATAGCGAGGTCGAGCGGTTGCGGCGTGGCGTCGGCGGGCTTGGCGTCGCTGGCGGGCGTTGGTGCTGGCGTCGAGGAAGACTTGGGTGACGCGCTCAGTTTTTCGAAGTTGAGTACGCCGGATTTATCGCGAGAGAGTTTTACGTCCGGCTGCGTCAACCGCACTTCGTCCAGTTGATACACATTGCGCAGCGGCTCAAGATTCACCGCGCTCACGTGCAACGATTGCGCGGCGAACAACGGCGCGTCCTGCTTGTCCGTCACGGCCAGATCCGCGAGATCTGCGGTTCCTTTAATGCGAACCACGGGGGCGTCGGCGCTGAGCTCGAAGCTCACATTAAGGTTTGTCGACAAGCGTCCGCTCTTGACCGCGACCGGCAGCGAAGCCGGCGCGTACGACGCTATTTTCGGCAGGTCGAGGCCATCGAGTTGAAGCGCGATCTCCGACTCGCGCGACTCGGAGAACGGCTTGGTGCGCCCGTGGATGGACAGCGGCGAACCATCTATGCGCGCCTGCAGCGAGGGTGTCACAAACAAGTCCGTGGTGGACGCGAGATTGGCGATAAACGGAATCCCGATCGACCAGCGATCGATTACGTGCTGCGTTTTAAGCAGGCGATCGTCGAAATCGATCCGGCCATTTTCCACACGAATATTCGATACCGAGAATCGTGCCGGTTTAGTGGACGGATTGGCTGAAGGCTTCGAGAACTTTTCGACGAGATCGGAGAAATTAAAACGTTGCGCGTCGAGGCGCACGATATGAAAGCGCGGTGAATCGATCTTGAGTTCGTTGATAATTGGCGCGAAACGAAATAGCGACGACCATGACGGATCCACGATCAGGCGTTCGATATCGACGAAATCGCCGCTTTTTGCGCCGGCGCCCAGGTTGGCGGGCGCTTCGCCGATATGCACGCGGTCAGCTTCGAAACTTAGCGTATAGGGATTGAGCGCGATTCGTTCGATGCTGGCCGGGCGATCGAGTTGTGCGGAGAGTTGTTGTTCGGCGATATGCCGAATGAGCGGCGGGGCAGCGAAAAACCCGAGCAAGCCGATGACGATGACGGCGAGCAGCAGCCCGATCACGATGCGCCGGGTGCGTCGGGCTTGCGCCACCGAGTTCACGCCTTTGAGCAGGCTACGCCCGGCGGATGTCAGGGAAGTCTTGTTCAGGCTTGCCATGCGTGCCTCGTAGCGCGGCTGCGCACGCGGGCACGAGCCACGCGCAGCCTTGGGAAACAGGAGGCCTGAGTATACGACTCTGCGCAGGCAAATTGAACCCCAGGGGGAGTTC
>NZ_JNFG01000053.1 GCF_000729995.1 Caballeronia sordidicola
CCCCCAAGTGCGAACGAACCCTACTGATCTCCAGGCACCCCATACGACGGTGCCTGCTCGGGGCGTTTTGCACGCGTCGCATAGTCGTTCATCTGCGGCTCGTAGCGCTGCCAGAGCGCACGCAAATCAGCGATGGGTTCATCGGACCAGTCCACCCTGAGTTCCGCAAGCGGCCAGACGTCCCGCCCGTATACGCAAAAACCCGCTGAATGCACGGGTCCCGCCTCACCGCCCGCAGCCGCACCGGCTTCCAGCGCCAGAATCAAGCGCTCGGCCAGCGAACTCGCATTAGACGCGTCGAAGGCTTCGGCCATGGCCGCCGGAATGCCATCATGCGCAAGCAAATTCCCCGCTGCGATGCAATCACGCCCCGCCTTCGTCGCGATAGTGCCAAGCCCTTTGGCCCCGGTCACCGCGTCTCGCGAACCGTCGGCGTCCAACACCGCAAGCTGTCGCCACTCGGCGTAGGGCCGTGCGTCCTGCAACTGCCGCAAGGTACTCTGCGCACCGAACCCCTGCGCCAGCAATTGCAGCCCAAGCACGCCAAGGCGCGGATCGGTCACGTTCTGGCTCAGCACCACGCCGTGCGGGCTGACCCACAAGCAACGGCTAGGCACCGCAATGCTCGAACTGCACACGATACCGCCGACCATACCCGTACGCTCACATCGGCCAGCCAGTGAAAAGGTCATGGGAAGACTCCGCTCAACTGTTTGGAATGACGGCGATCACGTCGATCTCGACCAGCCACTCGGGCCGCGCGAGCGCTGAAATCACGACCCCGGTGGAAGCCGGATACACGCCCTTCAACCACTTGCCCATCACCGTATAGACTGCCTCGCGATATCGGACATCGACGAGATAGACCGTGATCTTGCAGATATCCTCAAGCTTGCTGCCGGCTTCGTCCAGCAGCATCGCGATATTCGCCATGGCTTTTTCGGTCTGGGCGGCGACGTCGCCTACACCCACGGATTCGCGCGTATCCAGATCCTGGCCTATCTGGCCGCGCAAGTACACCGTGCCGTTCGCGACCACCGCCTGGCACAAGTCATTGTTCAGTTTCTGCTCGGGATAGGTTTCGCGAGTATTGAATTTGCGGATGCGGGTATGACTCATGGACACCTCACACTACGCGCTTGAGCCGCGGCTCTGCGCTGGATTGAACAACACGGTCCGACAGGTTCGCGGCCTTCTTCACAAACCCAAGCGTACTGTCGAAATCAAAGTTGCGGTACACGGCGCCAAGATGCGCAAACGGTGGCGACTGGGCAAACAACTGGAACGTCAGCCGATGTCCGGCGTAGTCGGAATTCAGCAAGTCACGGGCGAACGCAAGCAGCTTACGGCGGTCATCGGAGACCCAGTTCTCATTGACGGTGTAGTACTTGTCGAGCCAGTCGCTGATCTCGGGATTCGCGAATGAGGCCGCATCCGGCGTCACGCAAATCTGGCCGCCGCACAACTCGCGGGCAAGATGCATCATCTCGTGAAGCCGCGAACAGGCTTGCACGCGGCCGGTATAAAGCAGCGACTGGTTGGGCATCATCAGCCCAGCAGGACTACGCTCACCGCATGCAATAGACGCAGTCAAATGCGCGTTGATAGTCTCTCGGTACACCGCGAGAGTGGACAACTTCTCCTGCACGGCCTGCTGCTTTTCGAGCCCCGTCTGACGCGCATTGAACAACGCGGCGCCAATCATCAGGTCGGCCAGACGCAGGTTGCGCTGAACGAATGCGAACGCGCTATAGCGATGCAGCGTGGCGCGAATAAACGTAGCGGCCTTCGTGTGCTGATAGAACAATACGTCTTCCCAAGGGATCAGGACGTTGTCGAAGATCAGCAGCGTGTCGATTTCATCGCAGCGGTTGGAGAGCGGATAGTCGTCCGGATTCGCCCGGCCCGCGAAGCCCGTACGGCAGATAAACTTGAGCCCCGGCGCGGACATGTTGACGATGAACCCCACTGCATAGTCGGAGAGTTTCGCGTCACCCCAGTTGGCGATAGTCGGCTTGACGAACGCCTGGTTCGCATACGCGGCTGCCGTCTCATACTTGGCGCCGCGCACCACAATGCCGGCATCGGTTTCCTTCACCACATGCAGCAGCATGTCCGGGTCCTGCTCCTGAGGCGGCTTCGAACGATCGCCCTTCGGATCCGTGTTCGCGGACACATGGAACGGGTCTTCATGCAGCGTACGATGAATGTGGCGCTCGATGTTCTCCGCAAAACGCGGGTCCACTTCGTTGAGCACATCCTTGCCGTCATACAGCGACCACATCTCGCCGATGGTTTCATCACCCACCCGCGTAGCGATTCCGCCAACATCGTCCAGCACGGTATCCACCGCCAGCCGCTTGTCGTGCCAGTCCTGCTGCGTGTACGGCAGTTTCAGGCCGATGGCGTTGCGCTCGCCCGTGATTGCTTCAACGTAGCTCATCACGCCCTGCGTCGCCTTCTCGTGCGCCATGTCGTAAATGCGCGCACGGATGTCGACGATAGGCTTGAACATGGGATGCGTGGTCACGTCGTTCACGCGTTCGCCGTTGATCCATACTTGCCGTCCGTCACGAATGGAATCGCGATACTGCTCGCCGGTTCTGATCATTTACTGTGCCTCGGTCCGTTGGGAATGTCGTGCGGGAAAGGGGTCAAGCCAAGGGCGCCTCCCTGTCCTGAGCGTCTAAAAAGCCAGGAACTGGCCATAGTCGCGCTTGCAGTAAAGCAAGGGCATGTGCGTCACCGGCGCGCGAGTAACGGCCACCACTTCGCCGAAAAACACCGTGTGCGTTCCAATAACCTGCTGGGCCACTACACGGCATTCAAGCGCAGCCACCGCGCCGTCGATGAGCGGTACGCCCAGCGTGCCGGCCGTATGCGTGCAGCAGGAAAAGTCGAAGGGCTTGGCCGTGGCCGACCGGCCGGCGAACGTATCGGCTATGCCGCGCTGCGCCACGTTCAGCAGGTTCACCGCGAACACACCGTTTTCTGCGACCGCCGCATTCGCCGGGCTTCGCGTGTTGATGCAGACCAGCAACGTGGGCGGGTCCGCACACACTGAACTGCACGCGCTGACCGTCACGCCGAAACGCTGGTCGCCGGCGCCGGTCGTCACCACGTGAACCGAGGTGGAGTTCGACGCCATGGAATCCAGAAACGCAGCGCGCAAGGCGTCTCCTTCTCTGGCTGCACCATGTTCACCTTCCGCTACGCATTCCATTGAACCGCTGTCTCGTTGCATGTCGTCCCCCTCGCGTTTGCACTAGCCTTTCGCAAAATCTACGCTCGGGTGACGCATCCGAAAAACATATTTCAAAAATGCAAATCATCGCTTTTGCCTATGCAAGCTTATTTATGTCCACGCACAATAAGTACTAGAAAAGACCACGGGGCCGATCATGGAACCTGCGCAATTACGCTATTCGCTGCGTCAGTTAAGGTACTTCGTCGTCACGGCGGAAGTCTTGTCGTTCACCGCCGCGGCCAAGCTGCTGCATATCTCGCAGCCGTCCATCTCCACGGCGCTGGCGGATCTGGAGGTGTCGTTCGGTGTCCAGCTATTCATCCGCCATCACGCGAGCGGGTTATCCCTGACGCAGGCGGGCCGGGACATGCTCGGGCGTGCGCGCGACCTGCTCAAGAACGCGGAGGACCTGCAGACAGCCGCCAAGGAAATGGACGGCGGCATGTCCGGCGCCATCACGCTCGGCTGCCTTGTCTCGCTCGCGCCGCCGCTCATGCCCGCAATGATGAGCCGCTTCCTGGCCGATCATGCCGGCATTGCGTTCCGCACGCTCGAGGCGCATCAGGAGGATTTGCTGCGGGGCCTGCACGACGGTTCGCTGGATATAGCGCTTACTTACAACCTCGACCTGACCGACGACATCGCCTTCACGCCGCTGCTCTCGCTGCCACCGTATGTAATCCTGCCCAGGACGCACCGGCTCGCACGCGCGCGCAGCGTCGCACTGGCCGACCTGCGCGACGAGCCCTACGTTATGCTCGATCTGCCGCACAGCCGCGAATATTTCGCCGGACTCTTCGACGCGGTCGGCGGCCGGCCGATTGCCGCGTTCAAGTCGTCCCAGCCTGAAGTTGTCCGCGGCATGGTGGCGAACGGCCTGGGCTACAGCATTCTCAACTTCCCGCTCAAATCAAGCCGCACCGTTGACGGCGAAGACTTTGTCATCAAGCAGTTCAAGGACGAGGTGAACGCGACCACGCTAGGCATTGCTCAGTCCAGAAGCATGAAACCCCGGCAAGTCGTCCAGCGTTTCGCCGCGTTCTGCGAAGCGGAAATCAGGCGCCAGCACAGCGGTTGAAGGCACGGGAACGTGTACGTCAGAGACACCCCCGCTAGATAGGAAAAAGCTTGGTTCTACATGCAAAAACAATATTTTGGCTGGTAATTTGACTTGATAGATTGATGTCCATGCAGCGAACAACCAGTCGCCGGGATTCAGCGGGTTGCGACAGTCACTGAATGGGACAGGGAGGCGCGATGGGTTCTTCAACGGCATCCTCGGCGGTAACGTCGACAGCATCCGGCGCTGGACTGGACATCGTGCGCCAGTTGCAGGCCAACTGCGAACGCCCGTTCAGCGATGCACGCTCGATGCCACCCACCGTCTACACCTCGCCTGATTTCCTGGCGCTGGAACAAGAACGTATTTTTCGTCGCGAATGGCTGTGCGTTGGCCGTGCGAGTGCGCTTGGCGGAGCGGGCGACTATCTCACGGCGGATATCGACGGTCAGCCGATCGTCGTCCTGCGCGACGAGCACCTGGAGCTGAAGGCATTTTCCAATGTGTGCCTGCATAGGATGTCGGTGTTGCTCGAAGGGCGCGGCAACACCAGGCGCATCGTGTGTCCCTATCACGCATGGAACTACACGCTCGATGGCAAGCTCCACGGCGCCCCCATGATGGAGCGTCAAAGCGGATTTTGTAAGGAAAACTACCGATTACCCACGGTGCGATGCGAAGCCTGGCAAGGCTGGATCTACGTCACGCTCGACGCGAACGCGCCGCCGGTGTCGGAGCAGCTTGCCGGCCTCACGGACCTGATTGCCGACTACGGCATGACCGATTACAGGGAAACATTCTACGAAGAACACGTCTGGGATACGAACTGGAAAATCCTCGCCGAAAACTTCATGGAGAGTTACCACCTGCCCATGCTGCATCGGGCAACCGTTGGGCCGCATTCGCGCCTGGACGAAATGGAATGCCCAGCCGGCCACGACGCGTTCAATTATCACTGGATCACCAAGGAAGCGTCCCTGCCTATCGGTCAGGCGCATCCGGATAACCAGCGTCTACAAGGGCACTGGCGCAAGACGACCGCGCTGCTCGCGATCTACCCGACCCATCTTGTCACGCTGACGCCGGGTTATTTCTGGTACCTCGTGCTGCAGCCGCTTGGCACGAGCCGCGTCCATATCCGCTTCGGCGGCGGGCTGGCGCCTGAGTTCATCGCGGACCCGAGGGCGGCGCAATACATGGCGTCGCTGAAAGAGTTGCTGGACGCAGTCAATGAGGAAGACCGGCGTGGCGTACAGGCCGTGTTCCGCGGCGTGCAGGCGCCGCTTGCAAAACCCGGTCATCTCAGTCACCTCGAACGGCCGAACTACGACTTCGCGCGGTATCTCGCGAAGCAGCTTGCCTGAGCTACAACGCACCATGCACGCCGCACGCCGCAACACACGCAACGCAACACCGATCTGAAACCCGGAGCCCACGACACGATGTCAACCCACTCCTTCATCTCCTTCGCGGGCGTGAGCAAGACGTATGACGGCGTTCACTACGTGGTGGAAGGGCTCGACCTCGACGTCGCGAAAGGCGAGTTCGTCTCGCTGCTCGGGCCGTCCGGTTCAGGCAAGACAACCACGCTGATGATGCTTGCCGGGTTCGAATCCGCGACGCAGGGAGAGATCCGCCTGAACGGGAAACGCCTTGACGATAAACCGCCGCATCAGCGCGACATCGGCATGGTGTTCCAGAACTACGCGCTCTTCCCGCACCTGACGATAGAACAGAACATCGCGTTTCCATTGTCGGTAAGAGGCATTGGCAAAGCAGAACAAAAGGCGCGCGTGAAGCGGGCGCTGGAGATGGTCGAGTTGCCGCAACTGGCTTCCCGCCGGCCGTCGCAGTTGTCCGGCGGACAGCAGCAGCGTGTCGCCCTCGCCCGAGCGCTGGTGTTCGAGCCAAGCGTGGTGCTGATGGACGAACCGCTGGGCGCACTGGACAAGCGGCTGCGCGAAACCATGCAATACGAAATCATGCGGCTGCATCGCGAACTGGGATTGACGGTGGTGTATGTGACGCATGACCAGGCGGAAGCGCTGACCATGTCGGACCGGGTCGCCGTGTTCTCCGATGGACGCATTCAGCAGGCGGCGACTCCTACCGAGCTTTACGAAAACGCGCACAACGCGTTCGTGGCGAATTTTGTCGGCGAGAACAACGGCCTGACGGGTCGGGTACTCGAACAGGACACAAGCTGGGCGACGCTGGAACTGCCGGGCGGCGCGGTCATTCGCGGCCGCTGCGGACGGGGTCTGCGCAACGGCGAGGAAGCGATGCTGGCGTTGCGCCCCGAGCGCGCGCACATAGCGTCCGCTGACGCCGGGCAGAACGCCGCGGACACCAATGTGGTGAGCGCGCGGGTGGAAGAACTCGTGTATTGCGGCGATCATCACCGCGTTCACTTGAAACTCGGGGAGCTTGGTCATGGCGACAACCTCATTGTCAAAGTCCCGAATACGCAGCACCACGATCTTCCGTCACTCGGCAGTGCAACCGCCGTGGCATGGCGCCACGATGATTGCAAAATCCTCGCAACGGCCGCTACTGTTACTCGCGGCTCAGCTTCGTCCCTCACCGCAGGAGTCCACTAACATGAAAGCAACACTCGTTCGAACCGGTCTGACGGGCATCGCCGGACTCACCCTTGCAGCAGCCAGCTTGTTTTGCGCGACCGCACAGGCAGCCGATACCATCTCGGTCGTGACCTTCGGCGGCGCTTACGAGGCCGCGGCGAAGAAAGCGTTCTTCGAACCGTTCACGGCAGCGACCGGCATCGGCTTCTCGACTGAATCGTACGATGGCGGCCTCGCCAAGCTGTCGGCCATGGAACAGGCCAAGAACCCGACATGGGACTTGATCGACCTTGAATCCAATGACGCCATCACCGGTTGTGACGAAGGCCTGTTGCGCAAGATCGATCGCAAGTCGCTCGGCAACACCAGCGCCTTCATCCCCGGTTCGATCATGGATTGCGCGGTAGCCGCCATGGTCTGGTCGACGGTGTACGCCTACGACACGACCAAGCTCAAGACCCCGCCGACCACCATCAACGACTTCTTCGACCTGACGAAATACCCTGGCAAACGCGGCTTGCGCAAGTCGCCGAAGGTGACGCTCGAATGGGCGTTGCTCGCTGACGGCGTGAAAACCGCGGATGTGTACAAGGTGCTCGGCACGCCTGCCGGCGTCGACCGCGCGTTCAAGAAACTCGACACGATCAAGCCGAGCATCGTCTGGTGGGAAGCCGGCGCGCAGCCGCCGCAATTGCTCTCCGACGGAGCGGTGGTCATGACACAGGTCTATAACGGGCGCATTGACGACGCAGTGCACAAGGACCACAAGCCATTCGTATCAGTGTGGGATGGCCAGGTTTACGACTTCGAATGGTGGGGCATTCCGATGGGCGCGAAGAACGGCGACGCCGCAGCCAAGTTCATCGCTTCCGCCTCGACCGCACAAAGCTACGCAGACCTGACGAAGTACATTGCTTACGCGCCGCCGCGCAAGGATGCGATTCCGTTGATTGCCAAGGATCGCCTGAACGACCTGCCGACGGCTCCTGCGAACTTCAAGCATGCACTGCAGATCAACGCGAGTTTCTGGGCGGACAACGCCGACCAGATCAACAAGCGCTTCCAGGTCTGGCTGACACAGTAAGGCGACCCGTGACCGTGACAGTGACCAGCAATCTGCAGGAACCGGCTGAACGCGAACCCGCCACGGGCTTCGGGGCCGACGGCCGCGCGGCGTACGCCAGAACGCGTCGCCGGGCGTCGGCCCAGGCGCTCCTGCTTGCGCTGCCGCTGCTGTTGTTCCTGCTCGCCACCTTCATTGCGCCGATCGCGATCCTGCTTTCTCGCAGTGTCGAGAATCGGGAGGTACCGGTGAATCTGCCGGCACTGTCACAGGCGCTCAAGGCATGGAACGGCGAAGGTGTGCCCGACGAGCATACCTTTGCCATCCTGGCGGCGGATATGCGCCGTGCGTCCGCGGAAGGACAATTGGGAACCGTCGCTCGGCGGCTGAATTTCTACCTGCCGGAGTTTCGCAGCTTGCTGATGCGGACCGCGCGCCAGTTGCCCGAGACCGCGCCACCCGCCTGGAAACCGGCGCTGATCGAACTCGATCCGCGCTGGGGTACGCATGACATCTGGCGCATCCTGAAGCGCTCCGCTGTGTCGCCTACGCCCGACTATCTGTTAGGCGCCGTGGATGCCACCGTCACCCCTGAAGGGTCGATCGCCTCGCTGCCCGCCGACAGCTCAGTGTTTGTCAGCGCGTTTGCGCGCACCGTATGGATCAGTGCGTCAGTCACGCTGTTGTGCCTCGTGATGGGTTATCCGGTTGCGTATTTGCTCGCCACCTTGCCGGCGGCCAAAAGCAATCGCCTGATGCTGCTGGTGATCGTGCCGTTCTGGACCTCGCTGCTCGTGCGCACGACCGCGTGGTACGTCCTCTTGCAACCGAGCGGCGTCATCAACAGCATGCTCGTGGGGCTGGGTCTCGTGAGCCATCCCCTGCCGCTCTTGTTCAATCGAACCGGCGTGCTGATCGGCATGACGCATATCCTCCTGCCCTACATGATCCTTGCGATCTATTCGGTCATGAAGAGCGTGTCTCCGGTCTATATGCGCGCAGCGCAATCGCTCGGCGCGCATCCTGTCACGGCGTTCATCCGCATCTATGTGCCGCAGACTTTGCCGGGTGTAGGAGCCGGCTGTTTCCTCGTGTTCGTGCTTGCGCTCGGTTACTACATCACGCCTGCATTGCTCGGCGGCGCGGGCGACGAAATGATCAGCCAGCTGATCGCGACGCAGACCAACGAACAGCTCAACTGGGGGCTTGCCGGCGCGTTGTCGGCGTATCTGGTGATCTTCACGGCCGTGTTCTATTTTGTGTTCAACCGGCTTGTCGGTATCGACCGGCTGCGCTTCGGCTAAAGGAGAGGGACTCATGCAAAACCAGCGCCATCTCGTGCTCTCCGAACGCATAGCGTCGAAGTGGTTGCGCGTGCATTCAGCGCTCATCCTGTTCTTCCTGATCGCGCCCATTTTGGCCATCGTGCCGCTGTCGTTCAACACCGGTTCGTACTTCTCTTATCCGATGCAAGGCTTCTCGCTGCATTGGTACGCGAAAGCGCTCGGCAGCAGCGACTGGCAACGTGCGTTCTTCAACAGCATCGGCATTGGCGCCGCGTCCACGGTGCTGGCCACCTGCCTCGGCACGCTCGCAGCGCTGGGCCTGAGCCGCGCGAACTTTCCGTTTCGCGCAGTCATCATGCCGCTGCTCATCTCGCCGATGATCATCCCCATTGTGGTCGTCGCCGCCGGGTTCTACCTGGTCTTCGCGCCGCTCGGTCTCGTCAACTCCTACGTTGGCGTAGTGCTTGCGCATGCGGCGCTCGGCACGCCGTTCGTGGTGATCACCGTGACGGCTTCCCTGCTCTCGTTTGACCAGAGCCTCATTCGCGCGGCGTCGGGACTCGGGGCGACGCCATGGATCGCGTTTCGTCGTGTCACGTTGCCTTTGATCGCGCCGGCCGTGGCAACGGGCAGCGTCTTTGCGTTTGCCACCTCGTTCGATGAAGTCATCGTGATTCTTTTTATCGGCGGGCCGGATCAGCGGACCGTTCCGCGCCAGATGTGGAGCGGCATTCGCGATTCGATCGATCCATCCATACTCGCAGTCGCCACCATGTTGATCCTGTTCGCGGTGGCGCTGTTCACCAGCATCAACTGGCTTCGCGGACGCAGCGCCGCAGCGGCGTTGCCGGGAAGCTGAAGGCTTTAAGGGAGCCGGCGTTTGTCTTTTATCGGCTCGCTTTCATCGCGAGTGGCGATCGCGTTGGCGGGAGACCCGACGCATGGCGCCGCTTGATTAAACATTAGAGGAGAGCAGCATGCTGGCAACAGAACGGGAAGCGTTTGAGCTGGACGGCGCCGCCGTCTTGCGCGGAGTGTTCAAGGATTGGGTCGAGCCTCTGCGTGAAGGTGTGGAATATAACGCCACTCATCCGGGACCTTCGTTCAGGAACTACACGCCCGAGAAAACAACCGGGCGCTTCTTCGGCGACTACTGCAACTGGCAGCGCATTGAACCGTTCAAGGATTTCGTCGAGCATAGTCCGGCTGCTTCGGTGGCTCAGGCTTTGATGGGCTCGCAGCGTGCACGCATCTTTCACGAACATGTGCTGGTGAAGGAAGCCGGCGCGGCGAAACTCACGCCATGGCATCACGATGAGCCCTACTACTGCGTGAGCGCCGAGCAAGCGGTCAGTCTATGGATTCCACTCGATCCGGTGCCGCGTGAGACATGCGTTGAATTCGTGGCCGGGTCGCACAAGTGGGGAAAGCTGTTCCGTCCGCGCAAGTTCAGCGGCGTGGCGTATGACCATAAATCGGATCGGCTTGAAGAGTTGCCGGACATCGATGCGAACCGGGATGCGTATCGGATCCTCGGCTGGGATCTGGAGCCGGGCGATGCCATAGCGTTTAATTTTCATACGGTGCATGGAGCGCCCGGTAACGTAGGGGGTCAGCAATCGCGGCGAGTCGTGTCGTTCCGATGGCTCGGCGATGGCGCGCACTACGTGGATCGGGGCGGCGAGACTTCTCCGCCCTATCCTGAACTGGTTGGGCGGCTTGCTTCCGGTGACCCGCTGCCGGAGGTGGAGTTTCCTTTTATCGTCTAAGGCGTGTTGACATTACGCGGCAGCGGATGCCGATTGCATCCGCTGCGCGGTGTGTGTCATCACTCGTGCGATAGGCCCAGTCGGAATACTCTGTTGCTGGTCTTCCAGAACACCAGTTGACGCTCGGTCGGGCTCGGAAGCACGTCTTCGACGATCTGCACATGCTCTTTGATCCCGTAAGGCACTGGACCGAAGTCGGAGCCGAATACCACTCGGTCCACCCCGCACATCTCAACCGCGGCTCGCAGTCCGATGGGGCTGAACCCCATGCAGTCAACCAGGATGTTCGTCTTGAAGTAGTCGGATGGCGGCCGCTTGTTCGTGTAAGGCCTGCCGGCCGGCGGGTTGGAAATCCCGTTGTAGTTGAGGTGCCAATTGAATTCGAGGCGTCCAAGGATCGACGCGAGTTCGCCGCCCATGTGGACGATCAGCACTTGCAATTTCGGGTGGCGATCGAACACGCCGGAGGCGATCATCCGGGCGCCGTTCACGGTCGAGTCGAAGGGTCGGCCAACCGCCTCGTTGAGGCGGTATTGCATGAGCGCCTCGTGCCCGAGCGACAGCATCGGCGGATGAATGTGGACCACGATGTCATTCGCTGCCGCAAACTCCCACAGCCATTCCGCCTTGGGGCTGTCGAGGAAGGCGCGATCCGCACCGTCTCCGTAGCTGGACGCCACCGCAATCGCCTTGGCGCCGCCCTGGCTGATCATCTCCTCGACGATCGGCCGGCAGCCCTCTTCAAGCGCGTGTGCGTTGGCCGTCAGTGCGAACTCGCCGGGATAGCGATCGCTGATCTCCCGGTATTCGTCGTTCAAGAATTTGAGAGCCTCGCCCGTACTGACTTGAAGCAGATCCCGCGCAATCCAGTCCACCTCGCCGCCATTGGTGATGAGGCTGAGGGTGACGCCGCCCTCACGCTGCTTGGGCATGGCGTAGTCCAGATCGAAACACTCGCGATAGCAAATCAAGTCCTGAGCGTTTGTCTGCGGGAATCCTTGCTTCGGATCGTACAGGCCTCGCTCCGCCATCTTGGCTTGCATCCTGGGTCCCATCGGGTGCCGGTGGGTATCGACGATTGCGGGGTATTTCATTGCGTTATCCATTGAATCCGCCTTTGCTGGTTGCCATTGTTCGTTTAATCAAGGATGGGCAGCCAGTCCTTGAAAGAAGACGGCTTTGGTCCCGGAATACGTCAAAGCTAACCGGACGATGGCAGGGCGAGTTGACATGACGCATACGCTACGTAGATTGCGCCTTCAACTTTTCGGGAAATCCGTTGACGTCCTGTCTTTGGGGTGGGATTCACCTGCTGAATTCAGGCATGGGAATAGCGCGTACGTGCGCTTTGTCTGGCACGACGTCTGTGTGGCGTGGGTGCTTGACGCAGAATTCGAGGGCCGCTTTTCCCATTTTGAAAGCCTTAGCATAAGCCCTTTGTTGTCTGACGTCCTTTGACATCAAATCGACGCCAAGCCATGCCACACCCACCACAGCAGCGGCCCCTGCGCGCATAAAAGCTCAATAATTGGAAAAATTAAAAAATTGAAGACAATATTACTGGTGTAAACGTTGATGCCTCGCGTATTGCGCGAGATAAGTCATCTGACATACGATGCGCTCACATTACTAACATAGCTTTCGACAGCGAATGTTGAGCCTTGTCATCGCGACCCGAATGGGCCGAATGAAGAATGCCGAACGTGCACGCAGCGACCGCAGCCGTCCGAGCGGCTGACAAAACAACAAACAGAGACAACCGACATGGCAATCAAACTAAGAGGGCTGCGCTGGTGGATGATCGGCCTGCTGACCCTCGGCACGGTCATGAACTACCTGGCGCGCAGCTCGCTGAGCGTCGCCGCTCCCACGGTCATGCAGGACCTGCACATCAGCACCGCCCAGTACGGCTGGATTACCGGCGCGTTCTTCGTGATGTACCCGCTTGGCGGCCCGGTGACGGGCTACCTGATGGACCGTATCGGCCTGCGCTTCGGCTTCCTGATCTGCGGCGTCGCGTGGTCGTTGGTCTGTATCGCCCACGGCTTTGCAAGCGGCTGGGTCGGCCTGTTCGTGCTGCGTGGTCTGCTCGGGCTGGCCGAGGCATCGTTCATTCCAGCCGGCATGCGCATGGCAGCGTTCTGGTTCCCGGCGCGTGAACGCGGGTTGGCGGCAGGCATCTTCAACATCGGCACATCGATTGGCGCCATCGCCGCACCGCCGCTGATCGCCTGGTCGATCCTCAAGTACAACTGGGAGATGGCGTTCGTCATCGCAGGCTGCCTCGGCCTCGTATGGGCGGTGCTGTGGATCGTGTTCTACCGGCACCCGAGCGAGCACAAGGCGCTCACTGCAACGGAAGCGGCTTATATCGTCGAAGGTGAGCACGCCGAACTCTCCGACAACGGCGCCAAACCCAACCTGCGCGCGATCTTCAAGCAACGCAACTTCTGGGGCATCGCGCTGCCGCGCTTTTTCGCCGATCCGGTGTGGACCACGCTCGTGTTCTGGATGCCCCTCTACTTGCATCAGGCACGCGGCTTCGACCTCAAGGCGATTGCCATGACAGCATGGCTGCCGTTCGTGGCAGCGGACGTGGGCTGCCTGATGGGCGGATCGATTTCGCTGTACCTCAACAAGCGCTTCAACATTGCAGTGATCAACGGCAAGCGCATCGTCTTCACGATCGGCGCGTTGATCATGATTTCCATGGCAGGCGTGGGCTATGTGAAGGACCCGGGCACGGCAATCTTCCTGCTGTGCCTCGGCGGCTTCGCGCACCAGACGCTATCCGTCGCCGTCATTTCGATGTCCGCCGACTTGTTCCCGCGTCGTGAAGTAGCAACAGTCACGGGCTTCGCGGGACTGTCAGCGGGGCTCGGCAACCTGATCTTCACGCTCGTGATCGGCGGGCTGGTCGCGACCATCGGCTATGCACCGTTCTTCGTCGCGCTCGGCTTCGGTGACCTGATCGGCGTGGTCTTGCTCTGGACGCTGGTGCGGCCTGCGCTGGTCAATCGACTTGCCGACGCCACCCTTCCGAGTCCGGCCGGTGCCTAGCGCATGGTCACGGTGCGTTGTCATGCGCAAAGCGAAGCGCGCATGACAACGGCCGCCCTCCACTCCCGCGCGACGTCCGTCTTGAACGCCGCGCTTAGCCACATCTGCGCGCAACTACCCGCAGCAATGAGCCGGCTGCACTGGCCGGTGAGACCCTCGTCATGAACAACATTCAACCCGAAACACTGGCGGTCGAACGCCTCGAAGCCCCGGATCAGGCACCTTGCGAAGTGGGCGAAAGCCCAGTCTGGCGGGAACAGGAACAAGCGTTGTATTGGGTCGATATCCCCGCGCGCACGATCGCTCGATTGGTCGTGGGCGAGGTCAAGCGCACCGAGTGGCGCTTGCCCGAAAAAGTGGCCTGCATCACCTTCGACCGTCACGGCACCGTGCTCGCCGGATGCGAGACGGGACTCTTCGCGGTTACGCTGTCGGCTGCGCATGAAGCGAGCGTACACAAGCTCGCGGCACCGGTTTTTCCACTGCCGGGCATGCGCTTCAACGACGGTCGCTGCGATCGTCAAGGCCGCTTCTGGGCCGGCACGATGGTGCAGGAAATGGCTGCCGCCAACCCGGCCGGCTCGCTGTACCGATACGACGCCAACGGCGTTCTGTCCTCGTCCATTGTCGACGGGCTGATCGTGCAGAACGGTCTCGCCTGGTCGCCGCAAGGCACGACGATGTATCTCTCCGATTCGCATCCGGCGCGCAGGCTCGTCTGGGCGTTCGACTACGACGTCGATACCGGCGAACCACGTAACCGTCGCGTCTTTGCCGACCTGAATCAGTTTGCAGGCCGCCCGGACGGCGCGGCTGTCGACACCGACGGCTGCTACTGGACCTGCGCAAACGATGCGGGTCTGTTGCTGCGTTTCACGCCTGACGGCCGCCTGGACCGAAGCATTGCGCTGCCGGTCACGAAACCCTCGATGTGCACGTTCGGCGGCCGCGAACTCGACACGCTCTTTGTTACATCGATTCGTCCGGCAAGCAACGCAAACGAACACGACGGTCATCTGCTTGCGGTGCGTCCAGGTGTACGTGGTGCTCCGGAATCCGGTTACGGAGGAATTCTATAAGGATTACCGATGAATTTTCAGGCGATTCGGGAGACATCGCCTGAAAGTATTTTGCTGTTGAGCAATTTCGTTATGCAAGCAGGAAAAGCCCGCGACGTTGCTGGCTACGTCGCAATCATTGATACAACAAGAGGAAATAAAACATGCAGTCACGCCACTCCAAAAAAGCCGTCAACAAAGCGGTCAACAAAGCTGTATTAATAAGCCTCGCTACCCTCGCCTCGCCGGTCTTCGCCCAAAACAGCGTGACGCTGTACGGTATTGTCGATGACTCCATGTCCTACCAGAGCAGCCAGACGACGCTGGGTTCAAACAAGGGCGGACGTTCCAACATAAAAATGGCTTCGGGTATCTGGGCAGGCAGCCGCTTCGGCCTCAAGGGCTCGGAAGACCTGGGCGGCGGCACCAAGACCATCTTCCAGCTGGAGTCGGGTTTTAACGCGGCGTCGGGCGCCCAGCAATACACGAACGCCATGTTCGGCCGGCAGGCATGGGTCGGCTTGACGAATCCGGTCTACGGTACGTTCACCGCCGGCCGTCAATACACGTCCTACTACACGCTGCTTTCGCCCTATAGCCCGACGAACTGGCTTACCGGCGCCTTCGGTGCGCATCCGGGCGACCTCGACGAAATGGACACGATCTATCGCGCCAATAATTCGCTCGTGTACACGTCGCCCAAACTGTTCGGATTTACTGCCAGCGGTTCGTATTCGTTTGCCGGCGTTCCGGGCAGCGTGAACCAGGGCTCGACATGGAGCGGTGCGCTCCAGTACCTCAACGGCCCGTTCGGAATTGCCGCGGGTATCACGCGAATCAACAACTCGACCCCGGGCGGCGGTGCGTTTGGCGCGGACTCCACCACCAATTCCGCGGGCCAGTCAGGGGTATCGGCGATCACGAACGGTTATCAGACCGCTCAGGCGCAGCAGCGAATTGCCGTGACCAGCGGTTATACGTTCACGCAGACGCTGGATATCTCCTTGTCGTACTCGAACGTGCAGTACATCCCCGGTATCAACTCGAGCTTCAAGACCACGGCGATCTTCAATACGGGCGGCGCGGTGCTGCACTGGAAGGCATTGCCACTGCTCGACCTGGCTACCGGCTACAGCTATACACGTGCGACGAAAGCCAACGGCATTACCAGCTCCGCGCAGTACCAGCAGTTCAACCTGTCCGAATACTATTCGCTCTCCAAACGCACCGGCCTCTATGCACTGCAGGCCTATCAGCGCGCGAACGGAAAGACACTCGGAACGGCTGGCGCGAGCAGCATCATCAACGCGACCGCGTCGGTTGGCGACGGCTACCAATCCGCGCCGTCCTCATCTCCCAGCCAGTTTGCTGCGGGCGTAGGCATCATCCATCGGTTCTGATTTGACGCGGTAACGCGGTGCACTGCTCAGGCAGTGCGCCGCGTCAAAGTGAGACACGACTCCGACAAGTACTCGTCGGGCGTGCTTCGGCAAGTGCCGAGTCCAAAGAGTCCAACGCCAACTCAGCCACCATAGGCCTGACGACAGGCTAACGCCACTTGCCGCGCAGCTTAGTCATTTTCGATTCCTTGTACTTTGCCTGCGGTATAAGGCGATCTCCGCAGATCAACACTGGCAGCTCGCAATCATGCGTCCCGGATCGTCATGCTGCGGCGCAAGAAAGATGTCAATGCGTATTATTTTCCGTACGCAAGGTTACCCTTGCCGCCTCGTCCATCTCCCAGATGTTTTCCGCCTAACCCGCTACCAGTCTTGGCTTGGCTGGAGCGTCCGTCACAAGTACGCCCTCTGTTTCTCCCGCTACCCGCCCAAGTCACTCGGGCGTAACATCAGATTATTCGAGCAACGGACACATTTACCGGGATAATTACGGATCAGAAAAAAGCCAGTCGCGCCGATAACCAAGTACCTACCTATATTGCGCATGCCATGGCGTTTAGTGAACCGAGGTTGCCGTTTTTCAAATGGCTAGTGGGATCCGCTCAAGACCTGAGCGCAGATAATCGACAGATATTGTTGTCAAACCTGTTCACCAGGACGGCATCCATCGCGATGGCGTCAGTGTGCGAGATCAGCGTTTGCGCCACCGCCTATTATCTTTATCCAAACGTGGGCTACGCGTTATGGACGCTCGCCGTGATCGCACTCCTGATCGTGCGGTTGTCTCTGATCGCCATCTGTTGCAAGCGCAGCGCTCGCAACGAGCCCACGCCGACATCGCTGTTCCTGCTCGCCAGCATCCTGTGGAGCGCGCTTCTCGGACTCGGCGCCCTGTTGTGCAATATCAGCGGAGACCAGACGCTTTTCCTGCTCGGCAACGTTTGCGCCGTTGGCGTGGTGGGCGGATTGGCCGGCCGCAACGCAGGCGTGCCCCGGCTGGTCCTGATCCAGATCTCAATCATCTTTACGCTGCTTGCAATTGGCGCCGCGCTGTCCCCGTCTTCTGGAAAAATCGTCTTGCTGTTCCAGGCACCGTTTTGCGCTGCCGGCTTTTTCACGGTCGCTATCCGCAGCAACAAGGACACCGTCGCGCTGCTGCTTGCGCAGGAAACCAGCAACCGCCTCGCCCGTCACGACAGCCTCACGGGCCTGCCGAATCGCGCCCGCATCAGCGAACTCCTGCTGAACCGTACGGATACCGAGCCCGCGGTCAGGCCCGGATCCTTCGCGGTGCTCCTCATCGATCTCGATGGTTTCAAGGCAATCAACGACAGCCTCGGGCACGCCGCCGGCGACCTGGTGCTGCAGGAATCCGCCAAGCGCTTGCGAGCGGTGTTGCGCCAAGGGGACGTTGTCGGCCGTCTGGCGGGCGATGAATTCGTCGCCATTTCCAGCGACGCAGCCATCAGCGAAGAGGTCCGGCTGCTTGCGGATCAGATCGTGAAAACCCTGGCGCGTCCATTCGTGCTTAACGAGGCGCTGGTGCGGATTGGCGCAAGCGTCGGAATCTCGCAGTATCCCGAACATGGGGAAACGGGGCCACAACTCCTGATATGCGCCGACCGCGCGTTGTACGCGGTCAAGCGCAGCGGCAAGAGCGCGTTTGCCGTATTCGATGCCAAGGCGCACGCCTCCGACGACAGCTTGAGCCTGCTGCGAAGCGACCTGGAAGGCGCGCTTCAATCATTCGGCAGCGGCTTGCGAATGGAATATCAACCGATCGTCAATCTGGCCAGCGGGCTCGTCACCGGGCGGGAAGCACTGGTCCGCTGGACGCATCCCACGAGAGGCGAGTTGCCGCCCACGACCTTCGTTCCCATTGCAGAGCGGACGGGCCTGATCCTGCCACTGGGCGAATGGGTGCTCCGGCGCTCCTGCGCGGAAGCGGCCCGCTGGCGCGAGCCGGTGGTCGTGGCGGTGAACGTGTCGCCCGTGCAATTGCGGGAAGATTCGTTCGCGGACCTGGTTGCAGCGGTCATGCAGGAGTCGGGGTTGCCGCCTTCGCGGTTGAACATCGAGGTCACGGAAACCGTGCTCATGAGCGACGATGTCCCGACCCGGCGCAACGTTGAAAAACTTCGCGCGATGGGTATCGGACTCGCGCTCGACGATTTCGGAACGGGCTTTTCCACGCTGTCTAATCTATGCCGCTTTTCGTTCGACACGCTGAAGATCGACAGCTCGTTTGTGCGCGAATCCATTCATCGGCGGGAGTCGGCGGCAGTGATTCGCGGCATCGTGGCGCTGGCCCATGAGCTGGGCATTCCCACTACCGCAGAAGGCATCGAAACGCAGGAGCAGCTGAGCTTTGTCCGGGCCTCGGGATGTACCAGCGCGCAGGGCTTTTTCCTCGGCCGCTCGGAACGCGCGGATAGCATTTCGCAAATCTGAGTGGTCGGCGGCCTGCCGGAAATTCCCGCGATCCCGCCTGGTTTTTCATATACTTTATCGCCGACGCTGGCAAGTCGGAGCGCGAGTCTTGAAACCTGCGCGCAGCTCATATTGCCCCTGCATCCAGAACGATGACGAGGTTAATGATGAACGGAAAGGTATTGATCTCTGGTGCCGGCGTCGCCGGCCTGGCACTGGCTTACTGGCTCGATCGCGCGGGATGTACTACAACGCTGGTTGAGCGCTCCCCGGAATTTCGCCGAGGCGGGCAAGCTGTCGATATCCGTGGTGTCGCGCTTGATGTGGTCAACGCAATGAAATTGCTTGACGACGCGCGCGCATTGCGGACGCAGCTCAAGGGCATGTCGATGCTCGATGCCGACGGCAACGAGACGCAACGTACCGAAGAACGCACCTTCAGTGCCGGCCGGCTCGACAGCGAGGACATTGAAATCTTCCGCGATGATCTTTGCGAGCTTCTGATGGGCGCAATGAGCGACCGTGTCGAATTCATCTACGATGACAGCATTCGCTCGATCGATGATCAGGGTGACGGCGTGGCGGTGACATTCGCCAGCGGCCTGGACAGGCAATTCGATCTGCTGATTGGCGCCGACGGAATCTACTCCAACGTCCGCAAGCAATGTTTCGACGATGAATCCACGGTTGTCGCTCCGTTGGGGGTGGTGCTCGCTCTTTTTTCGACGCCCAATTTGATTGATCTGATCGATTGGCAACTCGGGCATCGCGAGGGCGGCGTCGGCTACGTCATCTATCCAAGCCACGACAAGCGCGAACTCCGGATTGGTGTTGGTTTCGCGATACCCGCGCCCGCGGTGGCCCGAAGCGATACGGAAGCGCAAATGCGACTGGTGGCTAGCCAGTGCGCTCATTTGAAAGGCGATTTCCCCCGCTTTATCGACGCAATGAAAGTCACCGATCAGTTTTACTACAACGAGCTCGCACAGATCCGCATGCCATCGTGGTCTAAAGGCCGCGTCGTGCTTGCCGGTGACGCGGCGCACTGTGCGTCTCCATTCTCGGGTCAGGGCACGAGCCTCGCACTCGTCGGCGCTTTTGTGCTGGTTCGCGAGCTGGTTCGGCACTGGGATCATCCGGCGCAAGCCTTTGCCGCATACGAACATCGCATGCAGCCGTATGTGGATCTGAATCAGGCACTTGTTGACCTTACCCGCGAGGGCCCCATGCCGGATGATGCGATGACCGAGGCGAAGAACGGTATCGACCTTCGGGATTTGCTGAGCGAGTTGGTGTAGCCGCCGAGGATCCGACATGACTGCAGCCTCTTCCTTTTCCACTAAACAACTTCTGCAAGAGATGTTCAGTGAGATGGTGATCAAAAAGGATGCCTCACTAATCTCCCACTACTATCATCCAGATTTCTTGCTGGAAACCAACGGACAGAAACAGGATTACACAGCGTTCGCCGAAGGGCACCGCAAAGTGTATGCGACCGATATCGTCTATGAGGTCCGGTACGACGATGACGCATGGGTCGAGACTGTCGACCGGATTGCCGCTCGGGTATGGATAAAAACCGAGCGCTCCAATGAGCCGGCGGTGGAGTTCGAAGTCGTGTTGATCGCAACGTACTTGGATCAGAAGATTCACCGCGTGTGGGAATTGACGTGGCCGGATTGGAGTCAGGCGAAGGCCTTTGAAAATTACGCCTAGCGGTGCCGACGTTCAGATATCTCCGTTCGTGCGGTGGATTCAGGAAGCCTTCCTGACATTCGCACATCGCCACCCAGGAGCGCGTTGCGCCGCCAAGCTATGCGCACTCTCAAGCCGACGCGGTCGATACTGCCGCCGCAACTGTGGCTTAAAGGTCTGTTGGCGGATAGCCAAACGCACCAGCGGGTAACGCCGTGTCGTCATAACACTACCCGCTTGCCGCCGCCCCGCCGCTGTGGTCGGCGGCCTCTCAACTTCATCCGTGCGCAAACCAACGAATAAAACGATGCCCCGATCGAGCGGCATTCGCGATCTGGTACAACTGCAACATCGCCAAAATACTTTTAGCCTCAGCCACAGGTCGCTTTCGTTAGAATCTCTTTTCGACCCTTATATTCGTCTGTAACCGGAGACAAACGTGCCAGGCCTACTTCCCGATGTTGACAGCGAGGGACTCCTCGAATACTCGGTCGTGTACACCGACCGATCAATCAATCATATGTCGCAGCTCTTTCAAGGAGTCGTGCACGATATTTCCGATTCCCTGAAAAAAGTCTACAACGCGAAGTCGGCCGTCGTCGTCCCGGGCAGCGGGACTTTCGGCATGGAAGCCGTTGCCCGGCAGTTCGCGACGAACAGGAAGTGTCTGGTCATCCGCAATGGCTGGTTCAGTTTTCGCTGGTCACAGATTTTCGACATGGGCGGCATTCCGTCTGAATCGATCGTGCTGAAGGCGCGTCCGGTCGAACAAGGGAGACAGGCGGCCTATGCACCGCCGCCGATCGAAGATGTGGTCACAGCGATCAGGGAAAACAAGCCGGATCTGGTCTTTGCACCGCATGTCGAAACTGCATCCGGGATAATGCTGCCGGACGCTTATTTGCGCGCGGTGGCCGACGCTGTGCATGCCGTCGGCGGCATGTTTGTACTGGATTGCATCGCTTCCGGCACTGTCTGGGTCGACATGAATGAGTGCGGCGTTGACGTCCTGATCAGCGCACCGCAAAAGGGATGGAGCGCGTCACCGTGCTGCGGGCTGGTCATGCTTAGCCCGCTCGCCCGCGAAAGAATCGACTCAACAACCAGCACCAGTTTCGCTTGCGATCTTCGCAAATGGCTGCAAATCATGGAAGCCTACGAGAACGGCGGGTTCGCGTACCACGCCACGATGCCCACGGACGCTCTCGCGACGCTGCGTGATGTCATGAAAGAGACCGAGGCATACGGCTTCGATAAAGTGAGAGCGGAGCAGCTCGAACTCGGCAAGCGCGTTCGCTCACTTCTCGCTGACAAGGGTTTCAAAAGTGTGGCGGCCGAAGGTTTTGAGGCTCCGGGGGTTGTGGTCAGCTACACGGACGATGACGGAATACGATCCGGCAAGAAGTTCGCTGATGCCGGCTTGCAAATCGCGCCCGGCGTTCCCCTTCAATGCGATGAGCCTGCAGATTTCAAGACCTTCCGCATCGGATTATTCGGCTTGGACAAACTGCATGACGTCGAAGGTGCAGTGGCCAGGCTCGCGAAGGCGCTGGACCGTATTCTTTAGAGCGTTTTTTGTTTTGCGGAGGATGGGCGGATTGCTCGTCCTCGCGAGCGCTCACCGATCAGGACGCGTCGTCAGGCGCCGCGCCTGGGAACAGCGACAGCCGGAGTCCGATGAGCGCATGCAGCGCACCTTTGCGCCGCCTGTAGCCAGGCGCATCAGGGTCGGCCGCAAAGTCAGCAATGATCTGCGCTATAGCGGCATCGACGTCGGCCGCAAGAGTCGACGGTACGCTTTGGCGCTCGCCGGATTCGAGGCATCGTTCATAGTGCGATCGCACTTCGTCGAGCACACGATTCAATACGACCGGCAACTCTCCAGAAAACTTGCCCGAGAGTCTGCGCAGGTCGAGTGTATTGAGCGCAATGCGCATGTCGCGCAGGCTTTCAGTGGACGGGTGCTTGTAATCGTCGCTCGGCGCCACGCGCGGAATGAGCTGCACGAGCCGGTCGAGCATGCGTGCGTTCAGATCGCGTTGCTGATCCATCGATAGAGCGGTCCCGCTTAAAACGACATCCCTCCAGCTGGACCGGGTCAGTCGTGCCGTCGCCGCATCCGTTCCGAACGGGCGGATGACCCCCGTCATCACCGAAGCGAAAATCACGCCGGCCAGCCCCGCGAGATTGGCATTCAGGAAGTTCAGGATGTTGGCGTCATAGGCGTTGTCGATACCGAGAAAGGTCGCGGTCGTCAACGCTACGAGCGTCGATATCAACGCCCATTTCGGACGTGGCATCAACAGTCCAAGCGGAACAAACAGGAACGAGAAGAAAATGACCAGCAAAGGAAAGTCCTGACCACTCGGCAACACGACAAACAGATAGAACGCCGAAATGACGACGCCCATCGTTGCGCACTTCAGGAAAGTAATCATCATGGGCACGGGTTCGTCCAGCGCGGCGAAAAAGCAGACGCCGATAGCGCCCAACGACACCGCTGCCGCACCTTCCTGCCATCCCGAAGCGATCCACAGGCACGACGAAACGAAGATGACCAGCGCCGCCGAGTTGGCGGAGAACAAGGCAAGACCCCGGTCGAAAAAAGCGTGCTGCGCGCCGAGCCGCCAATGACGAAACCGCGGCCGCCAGTACCCTCTTCCGTGAACGATGTTAAGGCGTAAAGTCCGGCAATCGACCCACAGATCGACCACTTGCCGCAAGCGCCAGAGCGCGCTGGATAACAATGCCGCCTGCCATGTCGTCGGTTCGTTGCGCGCGGGATCCAGTTGTGCAATACGCTTTCTGAATAGCGGCGCCTCGCGCTCGGGGTCCTCGCTGAGCGGCGCGTCCATCCAGCGCCCGATATCGCGCAGCAATTCGCCTAAGCCCGCAGGAATGTCGGGGCCCGATTTCTGCGCGGCCGCGAGCACGTCTGCGAGCGCCGCGGTGATGGGCAGTATCAGTTGCATCCGGCCTTGCAGTTCCTCGCTGCGAGCGAGAATTACCGGACTGACGTGATCGTAGGCCAACTGACTCAACAGGAATTCGAAGCCTCGGACACTCGAGGCCATCTTCTGTCGGCTTCCCGAAACGAGCGCTCCAGCGACCCGGCCCGCCAGCGACTCGTTCGCGTAGAGAGCGGCGTCCCGGAACCACGAGTCCGT